>NZ_LR134275.1:0-1950305 GCF_900636445.1 Streptococcus vestibularis
ATGACCGAAAAAGAGCATTTTTTTTGGAATAAGCTCTTAGAGCTGGCCAAAGAGGAACTAACACAAGCTACTTTTGATTATTATGTCCTAGATACCAAGCTCATCAAAATTCAAGATAACGTTGCTACAATTCTGCTTGAAGAAGTCAAGAAACTGTTCTGGGAAAAGAACATGCAATCTTTCATTTTGATGACTGGATTTGAAGTCTACAATAGTGAAATAAAAGTTGAATATGTCTTTGACGAGGCTCTCGTTAGCGAAATAAAACCAACTTTATCAAGCAATGACTTCAGCAATAAAAGGGAACAACAAACACCTGCTCTTCCCACTTTGAACTCGGACTTAAATAGTAAGTATACCTTTGATAATTTTATTCAAGGAGATGAAAACCGCTGGTCTGTAGCAGCCTCTCTAGCTGTAGCTGATTCACCAGGAGCGACTTATAACCCTTTATTCATTTATGGGGGACCTGGTCTCGGAAAAACTCACTTGCTCAATGCCATTGGTAATAAGGTCTTACATGATAATCCCCAAGCACGAATCAAATACATAACTGCCGAAAATTTTATTAACGAGTTTGTTTTACATATCCGTTTAGATAAAATGGATGAACTAAAGCTCAAATACCGCCATCTAGACGTGCTTTTAATTGATGATATACAATCGTTGGCTAAAAAGTCTACGCAAGCCACTCAAGAGGAATTTTTCAATACTTTCAATGTCCTTCACGATAATAATAAACAAATTGTCTTGACTAGCGACCGAAATCCAGATCAATTGAATGAAATGGAAGAGCGTCTTGTCACGCGCTTCAAATGGGGCTTGACTGTAAATATTACACCGCCTGACTTTGAAACCCGAGTTGCTATTCTTACCAATAAGATTATGGACTATGATTACCATTTTCCACCTGAAACAATTGAGTATTTAGCTGGCCAATTCGACTCAAATGTCCGCGACTTAGAGGGAGCTTTGAAAGATATTAGCTTAGTTGCAAATGTCCGCCAGTTAGATACGATCACAGTTGAAGTAGCTGCCGAAGCTATTCGTGCACGTAAAATAGATGGCCCTAAGTTAACGCTCATTCCGATTGAAGACATCCAAAGTGAGGTTGGGAAATTTTATAATGTCACGGTTAAAGAGATTAAGGCAACTAAGCGAACACAAAATATTGTCTTAGCTCGTCAGGTTGCTATGTATCTTGCGCGTGAAATGACTGATAACTCCCTCCCAAAAATTGGAAAAGAATTTGGAGGAAGAGATCACTCAACTGTTCTACATGCTTACAATAAAATCAAAAATATGCTTGCTCAAGATGACAGTTTACGCATTGAAATTGATACCATCAAAAACAAGATAAAATAACACCTGTGGATAACTACTAAAAATTATACACACTTTTCCACAAGATGTGCACAAGTCTAAAATCTTGATAAAACTATGATTTAGATACTTATGCACAATATCCACAAGACCTACTACTGCTACTAACATAATATTAATAAAATAAAGGAGCATCATGATTCAATTTGCGATTAATAAAGCTTATTTCCTACAAGCCCTTCATACAACTCGACGTGCTATTTCTTCAAAAAATGCTATTCCCATTCTATCAACTATAAAAATCGAAGTTACTAGTGATAGTATCTATTTAACAGGTTCAAATGGACAAATCTCAATAGAGAATAGTATCTCTGCTTCAGAAGAAAATGCAGGTCTATTAATTACACGACCAGGTAGTATCCTTTTAGAAGCGAACTTTTTCATCAACGTTGTCTCAAGCTTACCTGATGTTACTCTTACATTTGAAGAAATAGAACAATACCAAGTATTGCTAAAGAGTGGTAAATCAGAGATTACTCTAAAAGGAAAGGATGTTGAACAATATCCTCGTATTCAAGAAGTTGACAGCTTGACACCACTAGTTATGGACACTAAAGTGTTAAAATCTATCATTGCTGAAACGTCATTTGCAGCAAGCACGCAAGAAAGTCGTCCAATTTTAACTGGAGTTCACTTTGTTCTTTCAAATCACAAAGATCTTAAAGCTGTTGCCACTGATTCTCATCGTATGAGTCAACGTCAACTTGTTTTGGAACATTCTTCAGATAATTTTGATGTAGTAATCCCAAGCCGATCACTTAAAGAGTTATCAGCAGTCTTTAGTGATGGTATTGAAAATTTGGAAATTTTCTTCTCCGCAAATCAAATTCTATTCCGTAGTGAGACAATCTCTTTTTACACACGTCTACTAGAAGGAAATTATCCAGATACTAATCGTCTCTTGTCAGATTCATTTGAAACAGAGGTTGTGTTTGAGACAGCTAGCCTTCGTTCTGCTATGGAACGTTCCTATTTGATTTCAAATTCAAGTCAAAGTGGCACGGTGAAACTCGAAATCATCAATGGTAATGTTAGTGCTCATGTTAATTCACCTGAAGTCGGAAAGGTGAATGAAGATATTGATGTGCAAGACGTTTCAGGAAGTGATTTGGTCATTAGTTTCAATCCAACCTACCTAATAGATGCTTTGAAAGCTCTTAAGAGTGAGACTGTCCGTGTACGTTTCATTTCACCAGTGCGTCCATTTACTTTGACGCCAGCAGATGACAGTGAGAATTTTATTCAATTGATTACACCTGTAAGAACAAACTAAAATCGAAAAAGTTATCCACTGTGGATAACTTTTTTACTAGGGAGGAAGTTTATGTACCAAATTGGAAGTTTAGTTGAAATGAAAAAACCACATGCTTGTACCATCAAAGCAACAGGAAAAAAAGCTAACGAATGGGAAGTGACCCGTCTTGGAGCTGACATTAAGATTCGTTGTACGAATTGTGATCATGTAGTTATGATGGGTCGTCATGATTTCGAAAAGAAACTTAAGAAAGTTTTATAACAGCTATTATGAACGTCACTTACTACTAGATTCTTATATTAGAAAGCTATAACACTCTGGCAAAATAAAAAGTATCTAGGGCCCCTAATCGTTCTCCTTATAGCATTTTTTCTTACTTTCCTTTTTCTGATTCTCAAAGGAAAGTTGCCTATTTTTAACAATTTTTGTGTTATAATTAACTAAATTACTTTTTAATGGAGAAATAAATTAATGGCTTTAACAGCAGGTATTGTTGGTTTGCCGAATGTTGGTAAATCAACTCTTTTCAATGCAATTACAAAAGCAGGTGCGGAAGCTGCAAACTATCCTTTCGCAACAATTGATCCAAATGTTGGTATGGTTGAAGTACCAGATGAACGTTTGACAAAATTGACTGAACTTATCACACCTAAAAAGACAGTTCCAACTACCTTTGAGTTCACAGATATTGCGGGTATCGTAAAAGGAGCATCAAAGGGTGAAGGTCTTGGAAATAAGTTCTTGGCGAACATTCGTGAAGTAGATGCTATTGTTCATGTCGTTCGTGCTTTCGATGATGAAAATGTTATGCGTGAACAAGGGCGTGAGGATGCCTTTGTAGATCCGATGGCTGATATCGAAAAAGTTATCCACTGTGGATAACTTTTTTACTAGGGAGGAAGTTTATGTACCAAATTGGAAGTTTAGTTGAAATGAAAAAACCACATGCTTGTACCATCAAAGCAACAGGAAAAAAAGCTAACGAATGGGAAGTGACCCGTCTTGGAGCTGACATTAAGATTCGTTGTACGAATTGTGATCATGTAGTTATGATGGGTCGTCATGATTTCGAAAAGAAACTTAAGAAAGTTTTATAACAGCTATTATGAACGTCACTTACTACTAGATTCTTATATTAGAAAGCTATAACACTCTGGCAAAATAAAAAGTATCTAGGGCCCCTAATCGTTCTCCTTATAGCATTTTTTCTTACTTTCCTTTTTCTGATTCTCAAAGGAAAGTTGCCTATTTTTAACAATTTTTGTGTTATAATTAACTAAATTACTTTTTAATGGAGAAATAAATTAATGGCTTTAACAGCAGGTATTGTTGGTTTGCCGAATGTTGGTAAATCAACTCTTTTCAATGCAATTACAAAAGCAGGTGCGGAAGCTGCAAACTATCCTTTCGCAACAATTGATCCAAATGTTGGTATGGTTGAAGTACCAGATGAACGTTTGACAAAATTGACTGAACTTATCACACCTAAAAAGACAGTTCCAACTACCTTTGAGTTCACAGATATTGCGGGTATCGTAAAAGGAGCATCAAAGGGTGAAGGTCTTGGAAATAAGTTCTTGGCGAACATTCGTGAAGTAGATGCTATTGTTCATGTCGTTCGTGCTTTCGATGATGAAAATGTTATGCGTGAACAAGGGCGTGAGGATGCCTTTGTAGATCCGATGGCTGATATCGATACAATCAACCTAGAATTGATTTTGGCTGACCTTGAATCAATTAACAAACGTTATGCGCGTGTCGAAAAAATTGCGCGTACACAAAAAGATAAAGATTCTGTGGCAGAGTTTAATATTCTTCAAAAGATTAAACCCGTTCTAGAAGATGGTAAGTCTGCCCGTACAATTGATTTTACTGAGGAAGAACAAAAAATTGTTAAGGGACTTTTCCTCTTGACAACAAAACCAGTGCTTTATGTGGCTAACGTTGATGAAGACCAGGTTGCAAATCCTGATGATATTGATTATGTGAAGCAAATTCGCGAGTTTGCAGCGACTGAAAATGCAGAAGTAGTTGTTATTTCGGCTCGTGTTGAGGAAGAAATTTCTGAGTTGGATGATGAAGATAAGGAGATGTTCTTGGAAGATCTTGGTTTGACAGAGTCAGGAGTCGATAAACTAACACGCGCAGCATATCATTTGCTTGGTCTTGGAACTTATTTCACTGCCGGTGAAAAAGAGGTCCGCGCTTGGACCTTTAAACGAGGGATCAAGGCTCCACAAGCAGCTGGAATTATCCACTCTGACTTCGAGAAAGGATTTATTCGCGCTGTAACAATGTCGTATGACGATTTGATTAAATATGGCTCTGAGAAAGCTGTTAAAGAAGCTGGACGCCTTCGAGAAGAAGGAAAAGAGTATGTTGTCCAAGATGGTGACATCATGGAATTCCGTTTCAACGTTTAGAAAATAAAAAATAGTGCACAAGGCTGAAAAGTATTTTTCAGTCCTTTTGCTGTTTATCAAAGAGGAGAAATAATGACAAAATTAGTAGTTGGCTTGGGAAATCCTGGTTCAAAATACCATGAAACACGTCACAATGTTGGTTTTATGGCTATCGACCTAATAGCTAAAAAATTAGGATTAACCTTTTCTGAGGAAAAGACTTTTAAGGCTGAAGTAGCTTCAACCTTTTTAAACGGTGAGAAAGTTTATTTTGTTAAACCAACAACTTTTATGAATCTATCTGGTCTGGCTGTGAGAGCACTGCTAGCTTATTACAATATTCCCATGGAGGATTTTATCGTCATTTACGATGATTTAGATATGGAAGTTGGGAAATTGCGCTTTCGTCAAAAAGGCTCAGCAGGTGGTCATAATGGTATTAAATCTATCATTGCTGAAACTGGCACTCAAGAATTTGACCGTATAAAAATTGGTATTGGCCGCCCACAGAAAGGAATGACGGTCGTTAATCATGTCCTTGGAAAATTTAGTGAAGACGATTATGCCACAATTTTACTGACTTTAGACAAGGTAGAGACGGCCCTCAATCATTACCTTAAAACAAATGATTTCGAAGATACCATGAGGCGTTATAATGGCTAATACCCTATTAGATCTTTTTGAGAAGAATCATCAATTGCTTGAGTGGCGTGATAAGATAAGTTTATTGAGTAGGCAGTTGGTCATGGGATTTTCTGGTTCCAGCAAGGCAGTTGTCATGGCATCTGCTCTTTCTGAGCAGGTTCCTAAGATTTTAATAGTTACTTCAACACAAAATGAAGCTGAGCAACTGACAGGAGATTTGTCAGCTATCTTAGGAGAGGATAAGGTTTATTCTTTTTTTGCGGATGATGTATCAGCTGCAGAGTTTATCTTCGCTTCTCCAGAAAAGACCCATTCTCGTCTCGAAAGTCTTAATTTTTTAATAGATAAAGAGACAAGTGGAATCTTAGTTACGAGTTTAGTTGGTACTAAGTTACATTTGCCTAATCCTGAGGTTTATAAAGACTCCCGTATTGACTTAACACTAGGGGAGGAACATGATTTAGAGGCTCTCAGTAAGCATCTGACTCATATTGGATACCAAAGGGTAGAGCAGGTTCTCTCACCTGGTGAGTTCAGTCGTAGAGGCGATATTTTAGATATTTATGAACTGACTGCAGAACTCCCTTACCGTTTAGAATTTTTTGGAGACGAGATTGATGGTATTCGTCAGTTTGATAGCGATAGTCAGAAATCTTTAAACAATTTAGATCATGTTGTTATATCACCGGCGGATGATATTATCTTAACAAGAGAAGATTACCAACGTGCTGAGAAGGCCCTAGAAAGTGCAGTTTCAAAAGCAGAGGGTCCTCATAAGGCTTATCTTGAGGAAGTTCTATCAGTGACGATTGATGGTTACCGTCATAAAGATTTACGTAAGTTTTTGTCTCTCTTTTATGACAAAGCTTATACCTTGTTTGACTATCTTCCAAAGGGGACTCCTGTATTCGTTGATGATTTTCAAAAGATAGTGGACCGCCACGGACGTCTTGAATTAGAAGTAGCTAATCTTTTAACTGAGGATCTTCATCAGGGCAAGTCTCTGAGTTATCTAAACTACTTCGTGGATTCATTTAAGACTTTACGTAACTATCAGCCAGCTAGCTTCTTTTCTAATTTTCATAAGGGATTAGGAAATCTTAAATTTGATAAGTTGTATCAATTCACTCAATACCCTATGCAGGAGTTTTTCAACCAATTTCCGCTACTGGTTGACGAAATTCATCGTTATACTAAGAATAAGGCAACGGTTATTTTACAAGTGGGGTCTGAAAAGCAACTCAAATCTTTGAAGGAAACCTTGGAAGAATATGATTTAGATTTACCTCTTAGTAGGTTTGGAGATTTGATTCCTTATAAGCCTCAATTAGTTCTAGGAAACTTATCCAATGGTTTTTACTTTGCTGATGAAAAGCTTGTTCTGGTCACTGAACGTGAGATTTTCCATAAAAAAGTAAAACGTCGTGCGCGTGCCAGTCACGTTTCCAATGCTGAGCGTCTAAAAGATTACAATGAGCTTGAAAAAGGTGATTATGTTGTACATCAGACTCATGGTATCGGGCAATTTAAAGGTATCGAGACTATTGAGATTAAAGGGGTGCATCGTGACTACTTGACCATCCAATATCAGGATGCTGCAACAATTTCTCTACCTGTTGAGCAGATTGAGAGTCTCTCTAAGTATGTATCAGCGGACGGGAAAGAGCCCAAAATTAATAAACTCAATGATGGGCGTTTCCAAAAGACTAAACAAAAAGTAAGTAAGCAAGTAGAGGATATTGCTGATGACCTCCTAAAACTCTATGCAGAGCGTAGTCAACTTAAAGGTTTTGCATTTTCACCAGATGATGATAATCAAAGAGATTTCGAAGATGATTTCGCCTATGCTGAGACAGAAGATCAATTGCGTTCTATCAAGGAAATTAAGGCAGACATGGAGTCAGACAAGCCTATGGATCGTCTCTTGGTTGGTGATGTTGGTTTTGGTAAGACAGAGGTAGCCATGCGTGCTGCTTTCAAGGCGGTTAATGATGGAAAGCAAGTTGCTATCCTAGTGCCTACAACAGTTCTTGCCCATCAGCATTATTTGAATTTTAAAGAGCGTTTTGAAAATCATGCCGTTGAAGTAGATGAACTCAGTCGTTTTAGAAGTAAAAAAGAGCAAAATGAGACTATTGAAAATCTAGCTAAAGGACGTATTGATATTATTATTGGTACCCACCGCTTGTTGTCTAAAGATGTTAAGTTTTCTGATTTAGGCTTGCTAGTAATTGATGAAGAACAACGTTTTGGCGTGAAGCATAAAGAGAAACTTAAGGAGTTGAAAGCTAAAGTTGATGTCCTTACTCTAACTGCGACCCCTATTCCTCGTACACTCCATATGTCTATGTTGGGTATTCGTGATTTGTCGATTATTGAGACAGCACCTACCAACCGTTATCCAGTTCAAACTTATGTTATGGAAACCAATCCTGGTCTTATTCGAGAAGCGATATTAAGGGAGATGGACCGAGGTGGCCAGATTTTTTATATTTATAATCGTGTTGAAACCATTGATCAAAAAGTTTCTGAACTGCATGAGATAGTCCCTGAAGCACGTATCGGATTTGTTCATGGTCAGATGAGTGAGGTTATGTTGGAGAATACCCTCTTGGATTTTTTGAATGGCGATTACGATGTTTTGGTAGCAACGACCATTATCGAAACAGGAATTGATATCTCCAATGTTAATACACTTTTCATTGAGAATGCAGATCATATGGGCTTGTCTACTCTTTATCAGCTAAGAGGTCGCGTGGGACGTAGTAATCGAATTGCTTATGCCTACCTCATGTATCGTCCTGACAAAGTGTTGACAGAAGTCTCAGAGAAGCGTTTGGATGCTATTAAGGGGTTTACAGAACTGGGATCAGGTTTCAAAATTGCTATGCGTGATTTATCGATTCGCGGTGCAGGGAATATTCTCGGTTCTTCTCAAAGCGGTTTCATTGACTCAGTCGGATTTGAAATGTACTCGCAACTATTGGAAGAGGCTATCAATAAGCGTCAAGGTAAAACTCAGGTTCGTCGAAAAGGAAATGCAGAGTTCAATCTTCAGATTGATGCTTACCTCCCTTATGACTACATTTCTGACGAGCGCCAAAAAATTGAAATTTATAAGCGTATTCGTGAAATCGAGAATCAGAAAGACTATCAGGACCTTCAGGATGAGATTATTGACCGTTTTGGAGAATATCCAGACCAAGTTGCCTATCTCATTGAGATTGGTCTGGTTAAGGCATATTTAGATGCTGCCTTTGCAGAATTAGTTGAGCGTAAGAACGATACTATCACTGTTCGTTTCGAAAAATCCTCTCTTAAATTCTTCTTGACTCAAGACTATTTCGAAGCCATCTCTAAAACGCATTTAAAAGCAAAAATCAGTGATAACCAGGGGAAAGTAGAGATTATTTTTGATGTTCGTAACAAGAAAGACTATGAAATCCTTGAAGAATTAAAGATTTTTGGTCAGACATTTATGGAAATTAAAAAACGTAAAGAAAAAAAAGAAGCTTAAGGAAAGTTTAAGTAAGTCTCTATATACTATAAAACATCCTAAAACTTTTCTTTTTCATAAATCTCCTGAGAGGGTCGACTAGTGTCGCTCCTCTTATTTTTGTGTTTGAAAAGGCTTTAGTCACCTATTTTCTAAAAAAAATGCTATCATAGAAGAGATATCCTAACGAAAAGGAAACAGTAATATTGAGATTAGACAAATATTTAAAAGTATCACGAATTATCAAACGTCGTCCAGTGGCTAAAGAAGTAGCTGATAAAGGACGTATTAAAGTAAATGGTGTACTCGCTAAGTCATCTACAGATTTAAAAATTGGTGACCAAGTGGAAGTTCGTTTTGGAAATAAACTATTGACAGTCCGTGTTCTAGAAATGAAAGATAGTACGAAAAAAGAAGATGCGGCAAAAATGTACGAGATTATAAGTGAAACAAGGATTGAAGCAGATGAGCAAGAAGCCTAATATTGTACAGCTTACGAACGATTACATTGATAATGCCAATCAAGAGCAACGATTAGAGCGTGCCGAACATGAACAAAGAAATCGCTTCATGGGGTGGATTCTCTTTGTGGTTGTTTTACTCTTTATCTTGCCAACGTATAATCTAGTTGAAACTTATATGAATATTAAACAGCAAGAGAAGGAAGTCTTGTCATTCCAGAAAGACTATGATAAATTGTCAGATCAGACAAAGGAACGAAAGGATTTGGCTAAAAAACTTAAGGATGATACTTTCGCTGAGAAATATGCGCGTGCTAAGTATTACTATTCACGTGAAGGAGAGTCTATCTATCCTGTACCAAGCTTATTACCCTAATGAAAGATTTACTTAAAACTGTAGAAACTTTTTTAACCTATTCGGAAGCCAAGTTAGAGGAACTATCAGAAAAAAATCAGCAACTTAAAACGGATGTACAGAGGAAGGAGGAGGTGAAGAAACAAGCATGAAAAAGCTCTTAATAGCTGCAACTGCTGTGCTTGTTTCTTCCAGCCCTTTAATCCTACTTCCTATGGAGAAAGAGCTAACTCTGACCTCAAAACAGGTTCAAAAGTTGGCTCAAAATACTACAGTTAGTCTGAGTCAGTTTAAACAGATTCCTAAAAATCCACGAACAGTAACAAGTATCTTAACTTATAAGAACAAGGAATTAACAGATTTTAAGACCAATATTCAAGCAGATACCAAACTATCAATTTCTGCTATTTCTTGGAATGCTAAAGGTGAACCTGTTTTCCAACTTCAAGATGGTGATTATGTAGCAGCTAGTCAGAAATCAATTATTGATGATAGTGTCTATGATCAAAAACCAGTAGACATGACCTTATGGACTAAAGATGGCTTAACAGTTTACAAAGAACCCTACGTTTCAGGTACTGACAAAGCTGACTCTAAACTAGCTAGTTTCAAACCGATAAAGGTTAGCCGAGCTGCCCAGACGCATGCTGGTACTTATTATTTTGCAGATGGAGAAGGTTGGATCAATGCCTCTGACTTGTCAACTACTGATAATCGCATCGAGGCTGTTCAAAAAGTACTAAACGAGAAGTATAACAATCAAGAGAGCATCTCAGTTTATGTTAAGCAGCTTGATACAGACCGTATAGCAGCTATCAATGACGAAAAAAGCATGTATGCAGCTAGTGTAGCCAAGCTAGGTGTACTCTATTATGCACAGGAACGTCTGTCTCAAAAGAAATTATCATTATCAGATGAGTATCAATATACCTCTGCTGTGAATGGTTTTCCAGGTGCTTATGATCCAGATGGCTCAGGAAAGATTAGTAAGATGCCTGATGACAAGAATTATAGCTTGGAAAACTTGTTAAAGGCTGTAGCTCAAAATTCAGATAATGTGGCGACAAATATCTTAGGTTATTATGCAGCCAATCAGTATGATAAAGCCTTCCAAAAATCAGTAGATAAAGCTGCAGCAACCTCTTGGAATATGGATAAAAAAGAGTTGACTGCCAAAGCAGCAGGTACTTTGATGGAGGCTGTTTATAGGCAAAATGGGGATATTATTAATTATCTTTCAAGTACAGACTATGATGGCGAACGTATTTCAAAAAATATTGATGTCCCTGTTGCGCATAAAATAGGGGATGCCTACGACTTTAAACATGATGTCGCTATTGTCTATACAGATTCTCCCTTTATTCTATCGATTTTTACGGATAAAGAAGGCTATGACAAAATCACCTCAATTGCAGATGATGTTTATGGAATTTTAAAATAATGACAGAAAAATTGTTGCAAATGATACAAGCAAAAGGTTATTTTAACCAACACAAGAAAATTTTAGTAGCAGTATCAGGTGGAGCAGACTCGATGAGTTTGTTGCACTTTTTGTATAACCATCAAAAAGATTTGGATATTCAGCTGGGCATTGCTCACGTTAACCATAAGCAACGGCAAGAATCGGAGTACGAAGAAGATTATTTACGTCATTGGGCAAAGGAACATAAGATACCTTTTCACTATAGCGCATTCTCAGGAAAGTTTTCAGAAAATGCCGCCCGTACTTTTCGCTATGATTTTTTTAAGCAGATTATGAAAGAAGCTGACTACTCTGCTCTTGTCACGGCCCATCATGCTGATGATCAGGCCGAGACGATTTTTATGAGACTCTTGAGAGGAAGTCGTTTAAGACATCTGAGTGGGATTTGTGATGTAAGATCATTTGGCACTGGTCAGATTATTCGTCCTTTTTTGCATATTCCGAAAGCGCAACTTCCCATAACCTTTCATTTTGAAGATAAGAGTAATTCTTCTTTAGCCTATCTCCGAAATCGCATTAGACTGACCTATATCCCTACTCTATCTCAGGAAAATCCTAAATTTAAGGAGCATCTTTGTCTTCTAGCAGATGAGATTGCCCTTATGGGAAAAGCATTAGAGGAGTTAACGAAGGATATTACTATAACCGATTTGTCTGTTTTTCAACAACAGACAGATGCTGTCCAATACCTTCTTATTCAGAGTTATTTAGAATCCTTTCCTGATTTACAGCTTTCAAAAGGTCAGTTCAATCAATTGATGAGTTACCTAAGAAAAAAAACTTCAGGAAAAATGCCACTAAAAAATGGTTACGTGTTAGTCAAAACACAGACGGATTTTTTAATAACCAAAGAAGAGTCTATCCTCCTATCTCCTCCAAGTCTCCTAGAATTTGGAAAATCTATTGTGTTTGAGGAACACACATTAATTTTTTCTGAACCATATATTGTTTCTAACGTGAATACTATTAATATTTGGTCAGATGCCCCGATACTGATTCGTCATAGACATGAAGGTGATATGATTGACTTGGGTACTCACCACAAAAAAATAAGACGATTATTCATAGACAATAAAATTTCATATAAGGAGCGACAAAAAGCTATTATAGGAGAACAAGATGGTCAGATTATCTTTCTTTATGTCTCCGGGCGTCTCTATTTGAAAAAAAAGCCCGAAAATGCTATACTTTATGGCACTGTGGTGATTTATAAGAATTTCTAATCAAATGCCATGTTTAAATAACGACGATTGAAGTAAAAGTGTTATAATAAGAGAATATTGACTTCGAGAAAGGGAAACCAAATGTTAGAGAAAGACATTAAAAAAATCCTCTTTTCCCAAGAGGATATCGTAACTAAAACTAAAGAGCTAGGTCAACAACTGACAAAGGATTATGCAGGAAAAAATCCCCTTTTAGTCGGTGTTTTAAAAGGTGCTGTTCCATTTATGGCAGAACTTATCAAACATATCGACACCCATATTGAGATGGACTTTATGGTCGTTTCAAGTTATGGTGGCGGAACTGTCAGCAGTGGTGAAGTAAAGATTCTTAAAGATGTTGATACTAATGTTGAAGGACGAGACATCATCTTTATTGAAGATATCATTGATACAGGTCGTACGCTCCTTTATCTTCGAGATATGTTCAAGTACCGTAAAGCCAATTCAGTCAAAATCGCAACTCTTTTTGATAAACCAGAAGGTCGTGTTGTTGATATTGAGGCAGATTACGTATGTTACGATGTTCCTAATGAATTTATCGTTGGTTTCGGACTAGACTATGATGAAAAATACCGTAACCTTCCTTATGTCGGTGTCTTAAAAGAAGAAATTTATACAAAATAAGTAAAGGTCTAATTAATTTATGAATAATAAAAATAATAATGGCTTCTTACGGAACGCTTTTCTCTACATCATAGTTATTATTGCGGTTGTAACCGGAGTACAATACTTTGCAGGAGGAAGCCAAAGCTCAAGTCAACAATTGTCTTACACACAGTTGGTTAAGAAAATTGAAGATGGTAAGGTAAAATCTATCACTTATCAGCCAGACGGTAGTATCATTGAAATTAAAGGTAGCTACAAAAAGGCTGAAAAGATTGATACTGACCTTAGTCTACCATTTTTAGGTAGTGCATCATCAGAGACACGTAGCTTTACATCGACTGTGCTGCAGAATGAAACAACTATGCAGAAATTGCAGTCAGCATCAGAAGCAGCTAATGTTAATGTTAAAATGATACGTGAAAGTTCAAGTGGTGCTTGGATTTCATATCTTTTTAGTTACCTACCTTTGATTGGGATTGCTATTTTCTTCCTTTTCATGATGAATCAAGGTGGTAACCGCGGTGCCATGAACTTTGGCCGTAATCGTGCTAAAACCCAGTCAAAAGAAAATATTAAAGTTCGCTTTACAGATGTAGCCGGTGCAGAAGAAGAAAAAGAAGAACTTGTAGAAGTAGTAGATTTCCTCAAAAATCCACGTAAATATAAAGCTCTGGGTGCACGTATTCCTAAAGGAGTCCTCCTCGAAGGCCCTCCAGGAACAGGTAAAACCCTCCTTGCTAAAGCAGTGGCTGGTGAAGCTGATGTACCATTCTTTAGCATCTCAGGTTCTGATTTTGTAGAAATGTTTGTCGGTGTTGGAGCTAGTCGTGTCCGTAGTCTGTTTGAAGATGCTAAAAAGGCAGAACGTGCTATTATTTTTATTGATGAAATCGATGCGGTTGGGCGTCGTCGTGGTACTGGAATGGGCGGTGGTAACGACGAACGCGAACAAACCCTTAACCAACTATTGATTGAAATGGATGGTTTTGATGGAAATGAGAATATCATTGTCATTGCTGCAACCAACCGTAGTGATGTTCTTGATCCAGCCCTCCTACGTCCAGGACGTTTTGACCGTAAAGTTCTTGTTGGTCGCCCAGATGTAAAAGGCCGAGAGGCTATCTTGAAAGTCCATGCCAAGAATAAACCATTGGCTGAAGATGTTGACCTTAAAGTTGTTGCTCAACAAACTCCAGGTTTTGTTGGAGCAGACTTGGAGAATGTCTTGAATGAAGCAGCTCTAGTTGCTGCACGACGTAGTAAGACTAGAATTGATGCTAGTGATATCGACGAAGCAGAGGATCGTGTTATTGCTGGACCATCTAAGAAAGACCGCCAAGTTTCAGAACACGAACGTAAAGTTGTGGCTTACCATGAAGCGGGTCATACAATTGTTGGTTTAACACTTTCTAGCGCTCGTGATGTTCACAAGGTTACTATTGTTCCACGAGGTCGCGCAGGTGGTTATATGATTTCTCTACCAAAAGAGGATCAGATGTTGTCATCTAAAGATGAGCTAAAAGAACAATTGGCAGGTCTTATGGGTGGACGTGTTGCAGAAGAAATTATTTTCAACGTTCAAACATCAGGTGCTTCAAATGACTTTGAGCAAGCGACACAGTTGGCACGTGCAATGGTTACTGAATATGGTATGAGCGAAAAACTTGGACCAGTCCAATATGAAGGTAATCATGCGATGAATCCAGGACAATTTACGCCAGACAAGTCTTACTCAGCTCATACAGCTCAACTTATTGACGAAGAAATTCGATCACTTTTAGTTGAGGCACACGACAGAGCAGCCGAAATTATCAATGAAAACCGAGACACACATGCTCTTATTGCAGAAGCTTTGCTTAAGTATGAAACACTTGACGCTGCACAAATCAAATCAATTTATGAGACTGGTAAGATGCCAGTAGATTCTCTTGAAGATTCAGAAGAAGATAACCACGCTTTATCTTTTGATGAAGTGAAAGAGAGATTGGAAAACAAAAATAAAGATGAAGAAGAGTAGAATTTTCTACTCTTCTTTCTATTTTCAGTAAAAAGGTCTCTAAAAAATAAACTAGCCCTGTTGTAAAATGAAGTGCAACAAAAAAGACATGTTCATCTGATATACTAGAGTTGCGAAAAACAGTATAAAGGAAGATGAACATGTCCACTAATTATTCTACCACAAATCAATCATACAAGCACTTATCTGAAGCTGAGCGAGGGGAAATTGAAGCTTATTTAAGCGTAGGACTCAAACCTGCTGAGATTACTCGTAGACTAGGGAGAAATCGCTCTACTATTACTCGTGAAATTAATCGTAGTTCCATAACACAAGTGAAAAAAGTAAATGGGCAGAAGGTCTATTACCACCACTATTATGCAGATGTTGCTCATAACCGTTATCGTCATGCTAGAGAAGCCAGCTATTATCTGAAACTGGATTGTGTATCGGATGACTTTCTGAGAGCATTTACAGAAGCAATGAGAGAGAAACCAAGGGTGCATAGCGTGGATACCTTTGTTCATACCTATAGACTCCAACATGTAGATAAAGTTGTTCCTTCAACCAAGACGCTCTATAACTATATTCATCAAGGATTGTTAGAGATTAAGGTCATTGATTTGCCGAGAGCAGTGCGGATCCGTAAGAAAATTACCAAGCGCCCCTCTACCAATAAACATCTAGGAAAGTCAATTGAAGAAAGGCCAGAAGAAATCAATAATTGTTCCCGTTTTGGAGATTCGGAAATCGATTCTGTTCTGGGTGGAAAGACAATAGGAGCGCCTTCTATTCTGAACTTGGTAGAACGACAGTCACAAAGAAACTCGTGGAAAAGAAAGCAGAGTATGTCAATCAAGCAGTCTTAGAGTGTATGAAACTTTATCCCATTAAGTCCATAACTGCAGATAATGGAAACGAATTTTCATCATTGAGTAAGATAGAGGGATTAGATGTTTATTTTGCACATGCCTATTCATCTTATGAACGAGGTACAAATGAGAATTTCAATGGATCACTAAGAGAGTTCATTCCGAAGGGGTGTTCGTTAAAAGAACTAAATCAGAATCTTTTAGAGGACTATACAAAGGCTATCAATGAAAAAAGGCCTATACGAATTCATGGCTATCAGTCTGCAAAAAAGCTGTTTGAGCTAACTCAAACAGCTTGAAAGATACTCACTTAATCAGAGTAACAACTTTGTTGCACTTGACTTGACAATTAGGGGTAAAAAATAAAATAAAAATAGCGGTAAGTTATTGACAAGTTTAAGCAGAGATGATATTATAAATAAGCTGTTTCGAAAGGGACGGCAAACGCCAAGAAGTGAAAAAAACTTTAAAAAAGGTGTTGACAAGATATTCTATCTTTGCTAGAATATAGAAGTTGTCTCAAGAGAGACAAAGACCTTTGAGAACTGAATAAGAAACCAAGTGCAGGGTTATGATAGAAGAATTATAACCTGTCAATTTACAAGAATAAATCGTCAGACGACGGTAATGAGTTAACGCTCGAACAATTATTAAAGATTTTAATGAGAGTTTGATCCTGGCTCAGGACGAACGCTGGCGGCGTGCCTAATACATGCAAGTAGAACGCTGAAGAGAGGAGCTTGCTCTTCTTGAATGAGTTGCGAACGGGTGAGTAACGCGTAGGTAACCTGCCTTGTAGCGGGGGATAACTATTGGAAACGATAGCTAATACCGCATAACAATGGGTGACACATGTCATTTATTTGAAAGGGGCAATTGCTCCACTACAAGATGGACCTGCGTTGTATTAGCTAGTAGGTGAGGTAACGGCTCACCTAGGCGACGATACATAGCCGACCTGAGAGGGTGATCGGCCACACTGGGACTGAGACACGGCCCAGACTCCTACGGGAGGCAGCAGTAGGGAATCTTCGGCAATGGGGGCAACCCTGACCGAGCAACGCCGCGTGAGTGAAGAAGGTTTTCGGATCGTAAAGCTCTGTTGTAAGTCAAGAACGAGTGTGAGAGTGGAAAGTTCACACTGTGACGGTAGCTTACCAGAAAGGGACGGCTAACTACGTGCCAGCAGCCGCGGTAATACGTAGGTCCCGAGCGTTGTCCGGATTTATTGGGCGTAAAGCGAGCGCAGGCGGTTTGATAAGTCTGAAGTTAAAGGCTGTGGCTCAACCATAGTTCGCTTTGGAAACTGTCAAACTTGAGTGCAGAAGGGGAGAGTGGAATTCCATGTGTAGCGGTGAAATGCGTAGATATATGGAGGAACACCGGTGGCGAAAGCGGCTCTCTGGTCTGTAACTGACGCTGAGGCTCGAAAGCGTGGGGAGCGAACAGGATTAGATACCCTGGTAGTCCACGCCGTAAACGATGAGTGCTAGGTGTTGGATCCTTTCCGGGATTCAGTGCCGCAGCTAACGCATTAAGCACTCCGCCTGGGGAGTACGACCGCAAGGTTGAAACTCAAAGGAATTGACGGGGGCCCGCACAAGCGGTGGAGCATGTGGTTTAATTCGAAGCAACGCGAAGAACCTTACCAGGTCTTGACATCCCGATGCTATTTCTAGAGATAGAAAGTTACTTCGGTACATCGGTGACAGGTGGTGCATGGTTGTCGTCAGCTCGTGTCGTGAGATGTTGGGTTAAGTCCCGCAACGAGCGCAACCCCTATTGTTAGTTGCCATCATTCAGTTGGGCACTCTAGCGAGACTGCCGGTAATAAACCGGAGGAAGGTGGGGATGACGTCAAATCATCATGCCCCTTATGACCTGGGCTACACACGTGCTACAATGGTTGGTACAACGAGTTGCGAGTCGGTGACGGCAAGCTAATCTCTTAAAGCCAATCTCAGTTCGGATTGTAGGCTGCAACTCGCCTACATGAAGTCGGAATCGCTAGTAATCGCGGATCAGCACGCCGCGGTGAATACGTTCCCGGGCCTTGTACACACCGCCCGTCACACCACGAGAGTTTGTAACACCCGAAGTCGGTGAGGTAACCTTTTGGAGCCAGCCGCCTAAGGTGGGATAGATGATTGGGGTGAAGTCGTAACAAGGTAGCCGTATCGGAAGGTGCGGCTGGATCACCTCCTTTCTAAGGAAAAACGGAATGTACTTGAGTTTCTTATTTAGTTTTGAGAGGTCTTGTGGGGCCTTAGCTCAGCTGGGAGAGCGCCTGCTTTGCACGCAGGAGGTCAGCGGTTCGATCCCGCTAGGCTCCATTGAATCGAAAGATTCAAGTATTGTCCATTGAAAATTGAATATCTATATCAAATTCCATATGTAAGTAATTACATATAGATAGTAACAAGAAAATAAACCGAAACGCTGTGAATATTTAATGAGTTAGGTCGAAAGGCCAAAATAAGGTTAAGTTAATAAGGGCGCACGGTGGATGCCTTGGCACTAGAAGCCGATGAAGGACGTGACTAACAACGAAATGCTTTGGGGAGCTGTAAGTGAGCAATGATCCAGAGATGTCCGAATGGGGGAACCCGGCAGGTAATGCCTGTCACTCATTACTGTTAAGGTAATGTAGAGGAAGACGCAGTGAACTGAAACATCTAAGTAGCTGCAGGAAGAGAAAGCAAAAGCGATTGCCTTAGTAGCGGCGAGCGAAACGGCAAGAGGGCAAACCGAAGAGTTTACTCTTCGGGGTTGTAGGACTGCAACGTGGACTTAAAGATTATAGAAGAACTACCTGGGAAGGTAGGCCAAAGAGAGTAATAGCCTCGTATTCGAAATAGTCTTTATACCTAGCAGTATCCTGAGTACGGCGAGACACGAGAAATCTCGTCGGAATCTGGGAGGACCATCTCCCAACCCTAAATACTCTCTAGTGACCGATAGTGAACCAGTACCGTGAGGGAAAGGTGAAAAGCACCCCGGGAGGGGAGTGAAATAGAACCTGAAACCGTGTGCCTACAACAAGTTCGAGCCCGTTAATGGGTGAGAGCGTGCCTTTTGTAGAATGAACCGGCGAGTTACGATATGATGCGAGGTTAAGTTGAAGAGACGGAGCCGTAGGGAAACCGAGTCTTAATAGGGCGCATTAGTATCATGTCGTAGACCCGAAACCATGTGACCTACCCATGAGCAGGTTGAAGGTGAGGTAAAACTCACTGGAGGACCGAACCAGGGCACGTTGAAAAGTGCTTGGATGACTTGTGGGTAGCGGAGAAATTCCAAACGAACTTGGAGATAGCTGGTTCTCTCCGAAATAGCTTTAGGGCTAGCGTCGATGTTAAGTCTCTTGGAGGTAGAGCACTGTTTGGGTGAGGGGTCCATCCCGGATTACCAATCTCAGATAAACTCCGAATGCCAATGAGATATAATCGGCAGTCAGACTGCGAGTGCTAAGATCCGTAGTCGAAAGGGAAACAGCCCAGACCACCAGCTAAGGTCCCAAAATATATGTTAAGTGGAAAAGGATGTGGGGTTGCACAGACAACTAGGATGTTAGCTTAGAAGCAGCTATTCATTCAAAGAGTGCGTAATAGCTCACTAGTCGAGTGACCCTGCGCCGAAAATGTACCGGGGCTAAAACATATTACCGAAGCTGTGGATACCTTTATAGGTATGGTAGGAGAGCGTTCTATGTGCGAAGAAGGTGTACCGTGAGGAGTGCTGGAGCGCATAGAAGTGAGAATGCCGGTATGAGTAGCGAAAGACAGGTGAGAATCCTGTCCACCGTAAGACTAAGGTTTCCAGGGGAAGGCTCGTCCGCCCTGGGTTAGTCGGGACCTAAGGAGAGACCGAAAGGTGTATCCGATGGACAACAGGTTGATATTCCTGTACTAGAGTATATAGTGATGGAGGGACGCAGTAGGCTAACTAAACCAGACGATTGGAAGTGTCTGGCCAAGCAGTGAGGTGTGATATGAGTCAAATGCTTATATCTCTAACATTGAGCTGTGATGGGGAGCGAAGTTTAGTAGCGAAGTTAGTGATGTCACACTGCCGAGAAAAGCTTCTAGCGTTAATTATACTCTACCCGTACCGCAAACCGACACAGGTAGTCGAGGCGAGTAGCCTCAGGTGAGCGAGAGAACTCTCGTTAAGGAACTCGGCAAAATGGCCCCGTAACTTCGGGAGAAGGGGCGCTGACTGATGGTCAGCCGCAGTGAATAGGCCCAAGCAACTGTTTATCAAAAACACAGCTCTCTGCTAAATCGTAAGATGATGTATAGGGGGTGACGCCTGCCCGGTGCTGGAAGGTTAAGAGGAGTGCTTAGCGTAAGCGAAGGTATGAATTGAAGCCCCAGTAAACGGCGGCCGTAACTATAACGGTCCTAAGGTAGCGAAATTCCTTGTCGGGTAAGTTCCGACCCGCACGAAAGGCGTAATGATTTGGGCACTGTCTCAACGAGAGACTCGGTGAAATTTTAGTACCTGTGAAGATGCAGGTTACCCGCGACAGGACGGAAAGACCCCATGGAGCTTTACTGCAGTTTGATATTGAGTATCTGTACCACATGTACAGGATAGGTAGGAGCCTATGACCTCGGGACGCCAGTTTCGAGTGAGGCGTTGTTGGGATACTACCCTTGTGTTATGGCTACTCTAACCCAGATAGGTTATCCCTATCGGAGACAGTGTCTGACGGGCAGTTTGACTGGGGCGGTCGCCTCCTAAAAGGTAACGGAGGCGCCCAAAGGTTCCCTCAGAATGGTTGGAAATCATTCGCAGAGTGTAAAGGTATAAGGGAGCTTGACTGCGAGAGCTACAACTCGAGCAGGGACGAAAGTCGGGCTTAGTGATCCGGTGGTTCCGTATGGAAGGGCCATCGCTCAACGGATAAAAGCTACCCTGGGGATAACAGGCTTATCTCCCCCAAGAGTTCACATCGACGGGGAGGTTTGGCACCTCGATGTCGGCTCGTCGCATCCTGGGGCTGTAGTCGGTCCCAAGGGTTGGGCTGTTCGCCCATTAAAGCGGCACGCGAGCTGGGTTCAGAACGTCGTGAGACAGTTCGGTCCCTATCCGTCGCGGGCGTAGGAAATTTGAGAGGATCTGCTCCTAGTACGAGAGGACCAGAGTGGACTTACCGCTGGTGTACCAGTTGTTCTGCCAAGAGCATCGCTGGGTAGCTATGTAGGGAAGGGATAAACGCTGAAAGCATCTAAGTGTGAAGCCCACCTCAAGATGAGATTTCCCATGATTTTATATCAGTAAGAGCCCTGAGAGATGATCAGGTTGATAGGTTAGAAGTGGAAGTGTGGTGACACATGTAGCGGACTAATACTAATAGCTCGAGGACTTATCCAAAGAAAGTAACTGAGACATATTGACAACGATTTGGTTTCTTGATACAGTATAGATATTCAATTTTGAGTTGAGAATACTCAGAGTTAAGTGACGATAGCCTAGGAGATACACCTGTTCCCATGCCGAACACAGAAGTTAAGCCCTAGTACGCCTGATGTAGTTGGGGGTTGCCCCCTGTTAGATACGGTAGTTGCTTAGCACAAAGGGAGTTTAGCTCAGCTGGGAGAGCATCTGCCTTACAAGCAGAGGGTCAGCGGTTCGATCCCGTTAACTCCCATAGGTCCCGTGGTGTAGCGGTTATCACGTCGCCCTGTCACGGCGAAGATCGCGGGTTCGATTCCCGTCGGGACCGTTCAAGTAGAAATATTTGAGACTCGTTAGCTCAGTTGGTAGAGCAATTGACTTTTAATCAATGGGTCACTGGTTCGAGCCCAGTACGGGTCATATATGCGGGTGTGGCGGAATTGGCAGACGCACCAGATTTAGGATCTGGCGCTTAACGGCGTGGGGGTTCAAGTCCCTTCACCCGCATTAGAAAAAGTTAGCCGGCTTAGCTCAGTTGGTAGAGCATCTGATTTGTAATCAGAGGGTCGCGTGTTCAAGTCATGTAGCCGGCATAAAACGCGAACGTAGTTCAGTGGTAGAACATCACCTTGCCAAGGTGGGGGTCGCGGGTTCGAATCCCGTCGTTCGCTTGAGGAGCCGGGGTGGCGGAACTGGCAGACGCACAGGACTTAAAATCCTGCGAAAGGAAACTTTCGTACCGGTTCGATTCCGGTCCTCGGCATAATTTAATAATAAGCACCCTTAGCTCAACTGGATAGAGTACCTGACTACGAATCAGGCGGTTAGAGGTTCGACTCCTCTAGGGTGCATTTTATCGGGAAGTAGCTCAGCTTGGTAGAGCACTTGGTTTGGGACCAAGGGGTCGCAGGTTCGAATCCTGTCTTCCCGATTTATGGCGGTGTAGCTCAGCTGGCTAGAGCGTCCGGTTCATACCCGGGAGGTCGGGGGTTCGATCCCCTTCGCCGCTATATATGGATTACTTGGACCTTTAGCTCAACTGGTTAGAGCACTCGGCTCATAACCGAGCGGTCGTAGGTTCGAGTCCTACAAGGTCCATATATTATTTAATAATATTTGGAGGATTACCCAAGTCCGGTTGAAGGGAACGGTCTTGAAAACCGTCAGGCGTGTAAAAGCGTGCGTGGGTTCGAATCCCACATCCTCCTTATAATTAACGCGGGATGGAGCAGCTAGGTAGCTCGTCGGGCTCATAACCCGAAGGTCGTAGGTTCAAATCCTGCTCCCGCAATTTGGCTCGGTAGCTCAGTTGGTAGAGCAATGGATTGAAGCTCCATGTGTCGGCGGTTCGATTCCGTCTCGCGCCATTTTGTTGTTAAGCGGGTGTAGTTTAGTGGTAAAACTACAGCCTTCCAAGCTGTTGTCGCGAGTTCGATTCTCGTCACCCGCTTTATTTGGAAACAAATATCCAAGCATTTAGCTTGGGCGCGTAGCTCAGATGGTTAGAGCGCACGCCTGATAAGCGTGAGGTCGGTGGTTCGATTCCACTCGTGCCCATATTGGAGAATTACTCAAGAGGCTGAAGAGGACGGTTTGCTAAATCGTTAGGTCGGGTAACTGGCGCGGGGGTTCGAATCCCCCATTCTCCGTATTATGACGAATTATCTTTTAGATAATTCGTTTTCTTTTTTATAGAGGTGGCAAAATGAAAAATAGTTTTTATCGATTTCTTCTATACGCGTTTCTTCTTATTCTATTTTTTGTAATGCTTTTTTCTTTTGTTTTTACAAATAATAAATTGTCCAAGGATGTTTCTTCTAATGTCTCGGGTGTTGTGTCTAAAGTAGATTCTGTTATTTCTCTTCCATTTATTGCATTAGAAAAATCTCATGATGTTATTTCTGATTTTTTGTCAACCTATTCTGAGAATCGAGATTTAAAGAAATCATTATCTACTGTAGAAAATCAATCTGCTGTCATCTCTAATTTACAAGAAGAAAATGACTCTTTGAGAGCTTCTTTAAATCTTTCAGATAAACTTAGTCGTAATAATGTAATTACTGCTGAGGTTTCAATGCGCCCATCTGTTACTTGGTTGAAGGAATTAACGATTAATGTTGGAAAGTCTAAGAATGTTAGTAAGTCTATGTTGGCAACTTCTAATGGTGGAGTAATTGGTTTTATAACTAAAATTTATGATCATAGCACAACTATTTCTTTACTCTCTAATAGCTCAAATGATTCTTATATTGCTTCTAGTGTAAAAGGTGAGGATGAAAGTCAGATTTTTGGAATTATATCAAGTTATGATAATAAAAAGAAGCTTTTGGAAATGAGTCAGCTAAATTCATCTTCTGATGTTAAGGTTGGTTCTGAAGTGGTAACAAGCGGCCTGGATGAAGTTTCAGTAAAAAATGTCCCAATTGGTACGGTTGAATCTGTGATTGATTATGAAGGGAATCGTACGATTTTAGTTAAACCTTATGCTGATTTTGATAAAATTTCTTATGTTACTCTTGTTGGAGATGGTAAGTAATATGAAGTTTTTCAAGTTTTCTGCTATTCCATTCTTGTTGAGTATTATTCCTTTTCTATGGGATGGTCATATTTCGATGCTACTTAACCATTATTTTTCTCCAGAATTATTTCTATCGTCCCATCTCTTTATTATCTATATGTCCATCTTAACTCTTAGCCGTCCTAATAATTTTTCATTTCTATACCTTGTTTGTTTAGGATTTCTATATGATACATATTATTTCAAAACAGTCGGTATAGTAATTATAACTCTCCCACTTTTATCTTATCTATTAGCTCAACTATTGCGGTTTGTTAAGAGAAATGCTTATGTTGATTGTTTACTGGCCTTTTTATTCTTATTTTTCTTTGATACTATAAATTTTGGTTTTGCCTTATATTATGGCTTCACAAATGAGTCTATTAGTGATTTTATTATCTATCAACTCAGTCCTAGTCTAGTGTTTAATCTTTTAATTTTTATTTTGATCAAACCTATTGTCGAAAAATTATTTTTGTATCTGTCAGTTGATAGATTTAAATAAAACTGTAATATTAGCGTAACAAATTTTGTGCCATTTTTTGATACAATTAATGAGTCTTATCGAAAAGGAGTAGTATTTTATATTATGAAAAAACGTATTCTTTCAGCAGTGTTGGTAAGTGGTGTAACCTTATCAGCAGCTGCATCAGTACATGCAGAGGATTATGATTCACAAATCGTTGCTGCAGATAACGCAATTAGTAACCTTGCTTCTCAACAAGAGACTGCACAAGCGCAAGTTGCTACAATCCAATCTCAAGTATCTACACTTAGAACACAAAAATCAGAATTGGAAACTAAAAATGCTGAACTTGAAAAAGTATCAGCAGATTTGGAATCTGAAATTCAAGAATTATCAAGTAAAATTGTAGCTCGTCAAGATTCTTTGGCGAAACAAGCTCGTAGTGCTCAACAAAATAATACTGCGACTAGCTACATCAACTCTATCTTGAACTCTAAGTCAATCTCTGAAGCTATTACTCGTATCACAGCTATTTCAAAAGTTGTTACAGCTAATAATGACATGTTGACAAAACAAGAGTCTGATCAAAAAGAGCTTGCTGCAAAACAAGAAGAAAACCAAGCTGCTATTAATGAGATTGCAACTAATAAAGCAGAACTTGAAACTACAGAAGCTGGTTTGACAACTCAACAAGCAGAACTAGAAGCAGCACAAGTTGCTTTGGCTGCAGAATTGGCTACAGCTCAAGATGAAAAAACATCACTTGTTTCTGCTAAATCAACTGCAGAAGCAGTGGCAGCTTCAACTGCAGCATCAGTTGCTCAGTCTCAAGCAATTGCAGAATCAGAGGCAGCAGCACAAGCAGTAGCTTCTTCAGAAGCGGCAGCATTTGTAGCTCAATCAGAGGCGGCAGCAACTTCAGAAGCTACTGTTTCAGAAACAGCAACATCCTCAGAAGCAGCACAAGAACCTGTTTCATCAGCAACTTCAGAAACTACTCAAGCGCCTACTGCTCCAGCAACATCTGAAGCACAACTAGAATCAGCTGCTCCAGTAGCTTCAGAAGCACCAGCTCCTGCTAGCGAAGCACCTGTAGCAACTTCAGAAGCACCAGCAAGTCAAGCACCTGCAGCTTCAGAAGCACCAGCTCCAGCAGCTGAAACGCCTAAAGTATCAGCTGCCTCAACTCCTAATACATATCCTGTTGGTCAATGTACTTGGGGTGCTAAATCATTAGCTTCATGGGTTGGTAATTACTGGGGTAATGCTAAAAACTGGATTGCTAGCGCACAAGCAGCTGGCCACTCAGTTGGTACAACTCCTGTAGCCGGAGCAATTGCAGTTTGGCCAAATGATGGTGGTGGTTATGGTCACGTAGCTTACGTAACATCAGCATCAGGTGCAAATTCAATTCAAGTTATGGAATCAAACTATGCTGGTAACATGTCAATCGGTAACTACCGTGGTACATTTGATCCAACATCTTCAGCTCATGGTGGTTCTGTATACTATATTTACCCATAATGAATACAAAAAGGCGATTCGGCTATTCTCGAATCGTTTTTATTTGGCTCTTTTCTACCATTTGTCAAGTCTATCAAGGCTTTAAGTAAAAAAAGAGATAAGACAGTATCTATTCTGAGGTTACTGTCTTATTTTTAACACTTTTTGATCTATAAATGGGCATGCTAAAAAAACACCTCATCTGGTATTTTTTGAAACAAGGTGTTACAATAATACGGCATAGACAGCCTTATCGATTTTAGGCCAAAGAGTAATCATAAAGTTTGTTATGCGTAATGAGGTAATACATTGTTCGAATGAGACGATGTATAGAGGCAATCGTATGTGGCTTAGTTGAAGCTATTGTCGATTGTCTTTTTCGTTTCTCATAAAAGTCAGCGATATGGCAGGGATTGGTATGACTAGCTGAAGCGATGTTGTGAATGCACTTGAACAAGATTTTTCTGGCATAGGGATTCCCTCGTTTAGTGATGTGTTCCTTGGCGAGAAAGTTCCCAGATTCATAGTGTCTCAGGTCAATGCCAATAAAAGCGTTGATTTGATTGGTAGACTGAAGGCGACGAATATCTCCCAATTTGCCAATGATAGATGTCGCTGTGGTTTCTGCGATGCCAGGAATTGACCGTAAGATGTCATACTCTGGTAAAGGCTGAGCTAGAGCTACCATGTCGTTTAAGACAACTTGTCTGCGTTCAGAAAGACGAAGCAACTCTTGAGCATAGTAACGAACCTCTTCAAGCATTGGAGAGGTTTTCTTGACCGCACAAAAAGATTGTTTAGCGAGTTTTATAAGTTTATCAGTTAGGTAAGCAATACGCTTTTCAGAGATGCGTTTGGAGGTAGATTGACGGATAATCTCACACAAGTTACTTTGAGATAGGCTTAATACAAACTCTTTGCATGGAAAAGCCATCACTAAGTTCCAATATTGCTCTCCAGTAGGTGTGGATAATAGATTTTCCAATTCAGGAAATGTGACTTGTAGGACCTTGTGCAGACGGTTTTTAGTTCGAACAAGATCTTCTGTCATATTTTGATAGAAACGGCTTAAATCACGCAGGTGTTGATAAACTTCTTCCTGCACGTAAGTTGGTTTACGATTGTGCACAAGCTGAGATTTAGCCAGCTTTTCAGCGTCAATTTTATCTGTTTTACGAACTCGCAGACTGTCCAATTGCTTCTTAGCTTCCAGTGGATTTAGCCGTGTGTAAGCGTAACTATATTCCTCAAGAAAGGCTTGAAGACGTCGAGAATAGACGCCTGTAGCCTCAAATATAATCTCAGGGTTATGAACAGTTTTCAAGTCGCCCAACAGGCGATTGAATCCAATGGTATCATTGAGTATGGTGTAGCCATGAACCTTCTCACCATTGACTAAAATGGCCACCTCAGAACTTGTTTTACTGACATCAATTCCAAATACTGCACGCATGACATTACCTCTTTTGTCTTGAATAATTCCATGTTTTAGTGATTTTATTTTCAATACGCGACGTTTAGCGTCCTACATACTTTGATCAAACTCCACCTAAAACAAGGTGTCTTGCCAGTTTGTCAAGCGACGTCTAGCGCCATAGAGCCCTACGACTTTACAAGACACCACTACTTTAACATAAAGAAAAAGTAGTGAGTACTCTCTCCCGTCGGAGATTTCTTCACTACTAATCTTAGTATGTTTGTCAACTGTAGTGGGTGACGAAAAGCTAACATCTAGAGAGAACCTGATAGGTTTTCTCTTTTTGTATGTTCAGAGTGATGAAAACACGCTTCCTAAAGTTAATAAAGTTTCTAAAACCGAAGCCCAACCGTTTGATGTCTTTAATCAACTTGTTGGTAGCTTCCAGTTTTGCGTTTGAATAGTCTGTTTCTAGTGCATTTTGGATGTATTGTTTGTGTCTAAGAAAAGTTCTAAAGACCGTTTGAAAATAGTGATTGACTTTGCTTCTATTTTCCTCTATCAGCTCAAAGAACTCATCTACTCTCTTCTCCTGAAAGTGAAAAAGCAAGAGCTGATAGAGGTTATAATAATTAGCGAGTTTCTCTGAGAAATTCAATGTCTTCTCAACAACTTCATGTGGAGTTAAGGTTTGACCAAAGGTCTTCTAGTGAAATGATTTACAATATAACT
The DNA here is from genome assembly GCF_900636445.1 of Streptococcus vestibularis. NCBI lineage: Bacteria > Bacillati > Bacillota > Bacilli > Lactobacillales > Streptococcaceae > Streptococcus > Streptococcus vestibularis. Next base: position 28,256 of record NZ_LR134275.1, read on the forward strand.
TACGGCTGTCCTTTTGGAAGAGTTTCCAGTGATTTTTTAAAGCTCGATAAGGTAGTGACTTCTTATCGAACTGGTTCATGGTTGCAATTCTAGTCTTTAAAAATGCTCTACCAAGGTGCTGGATAATGTGGAAACGATCAAGAACGATTTTAGCGTTTGGGAAAAGTTTTTTGGCTAGTGGAATATAAGCCCCAGACATATCCATCGTGATAAACTGCACCTTTTGTCGAGCTTTCAATGGATACTTCAAAAAGTAGTTTCGTATAGTGGTTTGACGGCGATTATCAAGGATAGTTATGAGTTTGTTTGTCTCATAGTTCTGAGCAACAAAAGCTAATTCCCCTTTCTTGAACCCAAACTCATCCCAGGACATTATAGCTGGGAGTTTGTCATAATGTTTCTTGAAAGTGAACTGGTCAAGCTTACGATAGACAGTGGACGTCGACACATGAAGTCTTCTGGCAATATCAGTTAGTGACACCTTCTCAGTTAGGAGTTGTGTAACCTTTTGTCGGACTAGATTGGAGATTTGGCAGTTTTTCTCAACGATTGATGTCTCAGCCACCGTTACTCTCTTACAACTTTTGCACTGGAAACGACGTTTTTTCAGACATAGTAGTGTCGGCGTTCCCGCTTGTTCGAGAAGAGGAATTTTAGAAGTTTTTTGAAAGTCGTACTTGATCATCTTTCCATGGCAATGAGGGCATGGTGGTGCAGGATAATCCAGTTTTGCTTGAACCTCGATATGAGTATCCGTTTCAAAAACAAGAGAAATAATGATGTTAGGGTCTTTAATTCCGATTAATTCTGTGGTATTCTTAATAAGTCTCATAAGTTCTTCCTAATGATGGTTTGGTTGCTTTTCATTATAGTTCTTATGGGACTTTTTGTCTGCATTCAAAAAGCTCCATAATCTCTACAGTGGTTTTACCCACTACAGAAATTATAGAGCCTTTTATTTTATCTTGAATTGTCAAATTAAGTGTATACTTTCCCCATAGAATACTTCATAAGGTGTCTTCCTGTTAAAACATTTTCGTGCCCTATTATTAAGTTTGTTCTCCCACAGCTGAATAGCCTGCACATCAACCAATGTTAAATCACTTCCTTTTGGAAAATATTCTCTTAGTAGTCCATACGTATTCTCATTAGTCCCTCGTTGCCATGGAGTATGGGGATCAGGAAAATAGACTTCAATTTTTACATGAGATAGTGAGTTATCATCAAAATGCCCTCTGTAAATGGATCTATAGATTGTTTGATAACTAATAACAGTTTTCCCATACTCTAATCTCAACTGACCTTCTATTTCTTCAGGAGACTATTGGTAATCGAGAAATAAATGTTTGACGGTATTGCTTAAATTGTGATCTATTTCAAGCATGCGTTTCCGCCCATAGTGTGATTTAGCAATATAGTAGGATTTCTGTGCATGACTTGGAGAATAGCTTCCTTCTTTTAGATGTCGCTTCCATTCACGACTAATACTAGACGGATGACGATGAAATAACTTAGCAATTTGAGAAAAATTTAGGCCTTGCGTACGGTAAATGAGAATACTTTCACGCTCGTCTATGAAAAAATGATGATAGCTCATAAGATTTCCTTTCGTAACTAGTTCGTTCAATTCTATTTTACTAGAAAATCTTATGAGTTTTTATTGTGCACTTATATTGTATATTCAAGGTATAAATAATATCTTCAGCCTGGGAAAATAATGGTGTATGAAAAAAATCTAGACTAAGGGGAAATATTTTTATCCTTGTTAAGTTCATGTGACACCATTTATTTGGCGTTGAAAATCAACTTAAAAAAAGGTAGAATGGTTTAGTAGATATTTTGGAGGAAATCATGTCTTATACGAATTTAAAGTTATTTGCTTTGTCGTCTAACCAAGAATTAGCAGCAAAAGTTGCTGATAAAATTGGTATTGAACTTGGAAAATCAAGTGTTCGTGAATTTTCAGATGGCGAGATTCAAGTTAATATTGAAGAGTCTATTCGTGGTCATCACGTTTTTATTCTTCAATCTACAAGCTCTCCTGTAAATGATAACTTGATGGAAATCTTGATTATGGTTGATGCGCTAAAACGTGCTAGCGCTGAGACAATCAGTGTTGTTATGCCTTATTATGGATATGCACGTCAAGATCGAAAGGCACGTTCACGTGAACCAATCACATCTAAGTTGGTTGCTAATATGCTCGAGGTTGCAGGTGTTGACCGTCTTTTGACAGTTGACCTTCATGCTTCTCAAATCCAAGGATTCTTTGATATCCCAGTAGATCATTTGATGGGAGCGCCTCTTATCGCAGATTATTTTGATCGTGCTGGTCTTATGGGTGATGATGTGGTTGTTGTTTCTCCAGATCATGGTGGTGTTACTCGTGCGCGTAAACTTGCTCAATGTTTGAAAACACCAATCGCTATCATTGATAAACGTCGTAGTGTTGATAAAATGAACACTTCTGAGGTTATGAATATCATTGGTAATGTTGAAGGGAAAACATGTATCTTGATTGATGATATGATTGATACTGCGGGTACCATCTGTCATGCAGCGGATGCACTTGCTGAAGCTGGTGCAACTCATGTCTTTGCATCGTGTACTCACCCTGTATTGTCAGGTCCAGCTCTTGATAATATTCAAAAATCTGCTATTGAAAAGCTTGTTGTGCTTGACACGATTTATCTTCCAGAAGAGCGTTTGATTGATAAGATTGAACAAATTTCTATTGCTGATTTGATTTCTGAAGCAATCATTCGTATTCATGAAAAACGCCCATTGTCACCATTGTTCGAAATGAGTCATAAATAGATTAAAGCGGTTTTTTGTCAACTGTAGTGGGCGACGAAAAGCTAACATCTTGAGAGGACCGGATAGGTCCTCTTTTTATGTATGTTTAGAGTGATGAAGACACGTTTCTTAAAGTTGATGAAGTTTCTAAAACCGAAGCCCAACCGTTTGATGTCTTTGATCAATTTATTAGTTGCCTCCAGTTTTGCGTTTGAATAGTCCGTTTCTAGTGCGTTTTTGATGTATTGTTTATGTTTAAGAAAAGTCCTAAAGACTGTTTTGAAGTAATGATTGGCCTTGCTTATATTCTCCTCTATGAGTTCAAAAAAATCATCCCCCCTCTTCTCCTGAAAGTGAAACAGCAAGAGCTGATAGAGGTTATAATAATTAGCGAGTTCTTCTGAGAAATTCAGTGTCTTCTTAACGACTTCATGTGGAATTAAGGTTTGACCAAAGGTCTTTGAGTGAAATGATTTACAAGATAACTTACGGCTGAGTCTCCAGTGATTTTTTAAAGCTCGATAAGGTAGTGACTTCTTATCAAACTGGTTCATAATCGCAATTCTTGTCTTTAAAAAGGCTCGACCAAGGTGCTGGATGATGTGGAAACGATCAATAATGATTTCGGCGTTTGGGAAAAGTCTGCGAGCTAGTGGGATATAGGCTCCTGACATATCCATTGTAATAAACTGTACCTTTTGTCGAACTTTCAATGGGTACTTCAAAAAGTGGTTTCGAATCGTGGTTTGACGGCGATTATCAAGGATGGTTATGAGTTTGTTGGTCTCATAGTTTTGCGCCACAAAAGCCAACTCACCTTTCTTGAACCCAAACTCATCCCAAGACATAACAGCTGGGAGCTTGTCATAATGCTCCTTGAAAGTAAACTGGTCAAGCTTACGATAGACAGTGGATGTCGACACACGAAGTATTCTGGCAATATCCGTTAGTGACATCTTCTCAGTTAGGAGTTGTGAGACCTTTTGACGGACTAGATTTGAGATTTGGCAGTTTTTCTCAACGATTGATGTCTTAGCCACCGTGATTCTCCTACAACTTTTACACTGAAACCGACGTTTCTTCAGACGTAGCAGTGTCGGCGTTCCCGCTTGTTCGAGAAGAGGAATTTTAGAAGGTCTTTGAAAGTCGTACTTGATCATCATTCCATGGCAATGAGGGCATGATGGTGCAGGGTAATCAAGTTTTGCTTGAATCTCGATATGAGTGTTAGTTTCAAAAACAAGTGAAATCTTGATATTTTGGTCTTTAATTCCGATTAGTTCTGTGGTATTCTTAATAAGTCTCATAAGTTCTTCCTAATGATGGTTTGGTTGCTTTTCATTATAGTTCTTATGGGACTTTTTGTGTACACTTAAAAAGCTCTATAATCTCTACAGTGGTTTTACCCACTACAGAAATTATAGAGCCTTTAAAGCTAGCCTAGGCTAGTTTTTTGGTGTTTAAATGCGTTTGAGTTTTTGATATAATGTTAGGCATAATTGCAAAGAGGTGACTGTGATGGATTTAACACAACGTTTTAATAAAAATTTAGATAAGATTGAAGTCTCAATGATTCGTCAGTTTGACCAATCAATTTCAGATGTTCCAGGTATTAAAAAGTTGACGCTTGGAGAACCTGATTTTACGACTCCAGATCATGTGAAAGAAGCAGCTAAAACTGCGATTGATGCGAACCAGTCACACTATACAGGTATGGCTGGACTTCCTGATTTGCGTCAAGCTGCTGCGAATTTTGTTAAGGAAAAATACAATCTAACTTATAACCCAGATAATGAAATTTTGGTAACTATTGGGGCCACAGAAGCTCTTTCTGCGACTTTAACAGCTATTTTGGAGCCAGGTGATACGATTCTTTTGCCTGCACCAGCCTATCCAGGATATGAGCCAATTGCAAATCTAGTTGGGGCTGAGATTGTTGAAATTGATACAACAGCTAATGATTTTGTTTTGACACCGGAGATGTTAGAAAAGGCAATTTTAGAGCAAGGGAATAAGCTTAAGGCTGTTTTACTTAACTACCCAACCAACCCAACAGGTGTGACTTATTCACGCCAACAGATTGAAGATCTTGCTGAAGTTCTGAAAAAATATGATATTTTTGTTGTTAGTGATGAAGTATATTCAGAACTAACTTATGTAGATCAACATGTTTCTATTGCTGAATATTTGCCTGAGCAAACTATTTTAATCAACGGCTTGTCGAAATCTCATGCGATGACAGGATGGCGTATTGGTTTGATTTTTGCACCAGCAAGTTTGACGGCTCAGTTGATTAAGAGTCACCAGTATTTGGTGACGGCTGCAGCTACTATGGCACAATTTGCAGCTATCGAAGCATTATCTGCTGGTAAGGATGATGCACAACCAATGAAAGTTGAGTATTTGAAACGTCGTGATTATATTCTTGAAAAAATGACTGAACTTGGTTTCAAAATTATTAAACCTGATGGTGCCTTTTACATCTTTGCTAAGATTCCAGAAGGATATAATCAAGACTCCTTTAAGTTCTGTCAAGACTTTGCTCGTGAAAAAGCTATTGCTATTATTCCTGGCGTTGCTTTTGGGAAATATGGCGAAGGCTATGTTCGCTTGTCGTATGCAGCTAGCATGGACACTATTGAAACAGCTATGACTCGTTTGAAAGAGTTTATGGAAGAACATGCAGAAGCTTGAGAGTAGGGGGCTCGTCCTCTTCAATCGTAATTATCGTGAGAATGATAAGCTGGTTAAGATTTTTACTGAACAAGCTGGTAAACAGATGTTTTTTGTTAGAGGTGGTGGGTCAGGTAAATTGAGTGCTGTGATTCAACCTTTAAACATCGCTGAATTTATGATGACTGTAAATGATGAAGGTTTATCTTTCATAGAGGATTATAGTCAGGCAGAGTCTTTTAAGGAAATTACAAGTGATATTTTTAAGCTGTCTTACGCGACCTATTTAGCTGCCTTGACTGATGCTGCTATTGCTGACGGTGTGGTAGATGCGCAACTATTTGCATTTTTAGAGAAAACCCTTGAGTTAATGGAAGAGGGCTTAGATTATGAAATATTGACTAATATCTTTGAGATTCAAGTTTTGGACCGTTTTGGCGTACGATTGAACTTTCATGAATGTGTCTTTTGTCATCGTGTTGGTCTTCCTTTTGATTTCTCGTATAAGTTCTCAGGTTTACTTTGTCCCAATCATTACGAAGAAGATGAAAGGCGTAGTCATTTGGACCCTAATGTGCCTTATCTTTTAGATCGTTTTCAGGGTCTTTCGTTTGAAGAATTGAGAAGCATATCTGTTAAGGATGATATGAAACGAAGGTTGCGACAATTTATTGATGAGCTTTATGATAATTATGTTGGGATTCATCTTAAAAGCAAGAAGTTTATTGATAATCTAAATTCTTGGGGTCACATTATGAGTAAAGAAGATAGTGCTGATTAAGCATTATCTTTTTTTGTTTCACGTGAAACAGGAATGTAGAGGTTTTCAGTTTCCGGGGTTAAAATGCAGGTCAGTTCGTGCTATAATAAGAGGACAATAAGCTGAAAAACTCTGCTAGGGATAGTGACCGAGGGATGTCTATTGTTTAAGAGCAGAGGATGAGAGGGAGAATGCTATGCATGTAATTGCAGTGGATGCTATGGGTGGCGATAATGCGCCACAAGCGATTGTAGAGGGAGTTAACCAAGCTTTAGCAGAGTTCAAAGATATTGAAATCCAGCTTTATGGTGACGAAGCTAAAATCAAAAACTATTTGACAGCGAATGAACGTGTGAGCATTGTTCATACTGATGAAAAGATAAATTCGGATGATGAGCCCGTTAAAGCAATTCGAAAGAAAAAGAAAGCTTCGATGGTTTTGGGTGCACAAGCTGTTAAGGATAAAGCAGCGGATGCTGTAATCTCTGCAGGGAATACAGGTGCTCTTTTGGCTGCCGGTCTTTTTGTTGTTGGACGTATTAAGGGAGTTGAACGACCAGGTCTTATGTCAACGATGCCAAGTTTTACTGGTCAACCCTTTGATATGCTTGATCTAGGAGCTAATGCTGAAAATACAGCTAATCACTTACATCAATATGCTATTTTAGGCTCTTTCTATGCTAAAAATGTACGTGGAATTGCCAACCCTCGTGTAGGCCTACTTAATAATGGGACTGAGAAAACAAAGGGGGATAGTCTTCGTAAGGAGGCTTTTGAGCTTTTATCCAAGGAAGCAAGCATTAACTTCATTGGTAATGTCGAGGCGCGTGAAATCATGTCTGGAGCTGCTGATGTGGTAGTGGCTGATGGTTTTACAGGAAATGCGGTTCTTAAGGCAATTGAAGGAACTGGACTTGGCACAATGAAGACTCTTAAGTCAGCCATAATGAATGGTGGTCTCAAAGCTAAATTAGGTGCCTTCCTCTTGAAGGATAGACTTAAAGGCATGAAAGAGACGATGGATTACTCAAGTGCCGGTGGGGCTGTTCTTTTTGGTCTCAAGGCTCCTGTAGTAAAATGTCATGGATCTAGTGATGCTAAAGCAGTCTACTATACCATTAAGCAGGTTCGTACGATGCTCGATACTAAGGTGGTAGAGCAACTAGTTGACGCTTTCGACCCGGAAGAGGAGACTAACTGATGAGTAGAGTAGAAATTCTTCAGAAAATGCAGCTCGTTATTCAAGAGCAATTGGGTAGAGAGGATATTGTTTTAACCGAAGCTACCAAATTAGAGGACCTGGGTGTAGATTCAATAGAGCTTATGGAATTCATTATTAATTTGGAGGATGAGTTTGCCCTAGAGATTTCTGATAATACCATTGATCATATGGATAAGGTATCAGATTTGTTAGACTATTTGTCTGAGTAATTGAATAATAAATAAGAAAATTAGACTCTAGTTGTTAGATTCTAGAGGAATATAATAATGAAGCAACCATATGTTGCATGGTTATCATTTTATTGGAGTGAGATAAAAAGCTAAAAGTTACATTGATTTAGCACTATCTCACTCTTTTTTTCTATACATTTTTATTAAAAAACTCCAAGCAACACTATAAAACCGAACATTATTTATTTAATTGATAAATAAAGTTTGCTATATGTTTGTTTTTGGTTTTTCGTGTGGTATAATTAAGATGAATAAACTTGAAAGGCGAACAATACCATGTCAAACCAACTGATTTATACTGGGAAAGCTAAAGATATTTATAATACAGAAGACGAAAATGTGATTAAGTCGGTCTATAAGGACCAGGCAACCATGCTTAATGGTGCTCGTAAGGAGACTATTAAGGGTAAAGGTGTGCTAAATAATCAGATTTCGTCTCTTATTTTTGAAAAATTGAATGCTGCGGGTGTAGCTACTCACTTTATTGAACGTATTTCTGACACCGAACAACTCAACAAGAAGGTTACTATCATTCCTTTGGAGGTTGTGCTTCGTAACGTGACTGCAGGTTCTTTCTCAAAACGATTCGGTGTTGAAGAAGGTTTGGAATTGAAAACTCCAATCGTTGAATTTTACTACAAAAACGATGATTTGGATGATCCATTCATCAATGATGAGCATGTGAAGTTTTTGGATATTGCCAATGATGAGCAAATTGCTTATATCAAGGAAGAAACACGCCGTATCAATGAATTGCTGAAAGATTGGTTTGCACAAATTGGTCTTCGTTTGATTGACTTCAAATTGGAGTTTGGTTTTGATAAGGATGGCAAGATTATCTTGGCAGATGAATTTTCACCAGATAACTGCCGTCTTTGGGATGCGGAAGGACACCATATGGACAAGGATGTTTTCCGTCGTGATCTCGGTAGCTTGACAGATGTGTATGAAGTTGTATTGGAAAAATTGCAAAGCTTGAAGTAAAGTTTTACTTGGTCGTCACTACAATCTTTAAGTAGAAATAGATAAAGGAAATAAAATGGATAAACGTATTTTCGTTGAGAAAAAAGCTGATTTTCGTGTGAAATCTCACTCTTTAGTAAAAGAATTAAAGCATAATCTTCAGTTGAAAACTTTGAATGATCTTCGTATTGTTCAAGTTTACGATGTCTTTAATTTAGCAGAGGATTTGTTTGCACGTGCGGAAAAACATATCTTTTCTGAACAAGTAACCGATACTGTTTGGGATGAAGCTGTGGTTAAGACTGATCTTGAGAAGTATGCTTTCTTTGCTATCGAAAGCTTGCCTGGTCAATTTGACCAACGTGCGGCATCTTCACAAGAAGCTTTGCTTTTGCTTGGTAGTTCAAACGATGTAACAGTGAACACAGCACAACTTTACTTGGTTAACAAGGATATTGATTCGAATGAGTTGGAAGCTGTCAAAAACTACCTCTTGAACCCAGTGGATTCTCGTTTCAAAGATATCACTGTTGGCATTGCGAAACAGGATTTCTCTGAGTCTGACAAGACTATTCCAAGCTTGGATTTCTTTGAGACTTATATGGCAGAAGATTTTGCTAAGTATAAGGCAGAGCAAGGATTGGCAATGGAAGTGGATGACCTTCTATTCATTCAAGATTACTTCAAGTCTATTGGTCGTGTGCCAACTGAGACTGAGCTTAAGGTTTTGGATACTTACTGGTCTGATCACTGCCGTCACACAACTTTCGAGACTGAGTTGAAGAATATTGACTTTTCAGCTTCTAAATTTCAAAAACAATTGCAGGCGACTTATGACAAATATATCTCCATGCGTGATGAGTTGGGACGTACGGAAAAACCTCAAACCTTGATGGATATGGCGACTATTTTTGGTCGTTATGAGCGTGCCAATGGCCGTTTAGATGACATGGAAGTGTCTGATGAAATCAATGCTTGCTCTGTTGAAATTGAAGTGGATGTCGATGGTGTGAAAGAACCATGGCTTCTCATGTTCAAGAATGAAACTCACAACCACCCAACTGAAATCGAACCATTTGGTGGAGCAGCTACTTGTATTGGTGGTGCCATTCGTGACCCATTGTCAGGTCGTTCATACGTTTACCAAGCCATGCGTATCTCAGGTGCTGGTGATATTACAACACCAATCGCTGAAACACGTGCTGGTAAATTGCCACAACAAGTGATTTCTAAAACAGCAGCTCACGGTTATTCTTCATACGGCAACCAAATTGGTCTTGCAACAACTTATGTTCGTGAATACTTCCACCCAGGTTTCGTTGCTAAGCGTATGGAGCTAGGTGCCGTTGTCGGTGCGGCTCCTAAGGAAAATGTTGTCCGTGAAAAACCTGAAGCAGGTGATGTGATTATCTTGCTCGGTGGTAAGACTGGACGTGACGGTGTCGGTGGTGCGACAGGTTCTTCTAAAGTTCAAACAGTTGAATCTGTTGAAACAGCTGGTGCTGAGGTCCAAAAAGGGAATGCCATCGAAGAACGTAAGATTCAACGTCTTTTCCGTAATGGTGAAGTAACACGTCTTATCAAGAAATCAAATGACTTTGGTGCTGGTGGTGTCTGCGTGGCTATTGGTGAATTGGCAGATGGTCTTGAAATTGATCTAGACAAAGTGCCATTGAAATACCAAGGCTTGAACGGTACAGAAATTGCCATTTCTGAATCTCAGGAACGTATGGCTGTAGTGGTTCGTCCAGATGATGTAGACGCCTTCGTTGCTGAATGTAATAAAGAAAATATTGATGCTGTTGTCGTTGCGACAGTGACTGAAAAACCAAATCTTGTTATGCACTGGAATGGCGAAACCATCGTTGATTTGGAACGTCGTTTCCTTGATACAAACGGTGTACGTGTGGTTGTAGATGCTAAGGTGGTTGACAAGGATGTCAAGCTTCCAGAAGAACGTCAAACATCTGCTGAAACCCTTGAGGCTGATACTCTTGAAGTCTTGGCTGACCTTAACCATGCCAGTCAAAAAGGTTTACAAACCATCTTTGATAGCTCAGTTGGTCGTTCAACAGTTAATCACCCACTCGGTGGTCGCTACCAAATTACACCAACAGAAGCTTCTGTACAGAAATTGCCAGTCCAATACGGCGTGACAACAACTGCTTCTGTTATGGCACAAGGATTCAACCCTTATGTAGCAGAATGGTCTCCATATCATGGTGCTGCCTATGCAGTAATCGAAGCAACAGCTCGTTTGGTTGCTACTGGTGCAAACTGGTCTAAGGCTCGTTTCTCTTATCAAGAATACTTCGAGCGTATGGATAAACAAGCAGAGCGTTTTGGTCAACCAGTATCAGCTCTACTTGGATCAATCGAAGCTCAGATTCAACTTGGTTTGCCATCTATCGGTGGTAAAGACTCTATGTCCGGTACCTTTGAAGAATTGACGGTACCACCAACCTTGGTTGCTTTTGGTGTGACAACAGCAGACAGCCGTAAGGTCCTTTCTCCAGAATTTAAAGCTGCTGGTGAAAATATCTATTACATCCCAGGTCAAGCTTTGGCACAAGAAATTGACTTTGATCTTATCAAGTCTAACTTTGCTAAGTTTGAAGCCATCCAAGCTGATTATAAAGTCACATCTGCATCAGCTGTCAAATACGGTGGTGTTGTTGAAGCTCTTGCCCTTGCAACATTTGGTAACCATATTGGTGCCACTGTAACCCTTGAAAATCTTGAGACTGCTTTGACAGCTCAATTGGGTGGATTCGTCTTCACATCTCCGGAAGAAATTTCAGGTGTTGCCAAGATTGGACAAACAGCAGCTGACTTTACACTTACTGTCAATGGTGTAACGCTTGATGGACACAAACTTGACAGTGCCTTCCAAGGTAAATTGGAAGAGGTTTACCCAACGGAATTTGCACAAGCAACTGAGCTAGAAGAAGTACCTGCTGTAGCATCCGATGCTGTGATCAAAGCTAAAGAAACAGTTGAGACACCAGTGGTTTACATCCCAGTATTCCCAGGGACTAACTCTGAGTATGACTCTGCTAAGGCCTTTGAAAAAGAAGGTGCCAAAGTCAACTTGGTACCATTTGTAACACTGAATGAAGAAGCTATTGTCAAGTCTGTTGACACTATGGTTGACAATATCGAAAAAGCTAACATTATCTTCTTTGCAGGTGGCTTCTCAGCAGCGGATGAACCAGATGGATCAGCTAAATTTATCGTTAACATCTTGCTCAATGAAAAAGTACGTGCAGCCATTGATAGCTTTATAGAACGTGGTGGTTTGATTATCGGTATCTGTAACGGGTTCCAAGCTCTTGTCAAATCAGGTCTGCTTCCATATGGTAGCTTTGAAGATGCAAGCAGTACGAGTCCAACCCTCTTCTACAATGATGCCAACCAACACGTGGCTAAGATGGTTGAAACACGTATTGCCAACACGAACTCACCATGGCTTGCTGGAGTAGAAGTTGGTGACATCCATGCCATCCCAGTATCACATGGTGAAGGTAAATTTGTCGTGACAGCTGAGGAATTTGCAGAGCTTCGTGACAATGGTCAAATCTTTACCCAATATGTTGACTTCGAAGGCAAACCTAGCATGGATTCTAAATATAATCCAAATGGTTCTGTCAATGCTATTGAAGGTATCACAAGCAAGAACGGTCAAATTATTGGTAAGATGGGTCACTCAGAACGTTTCGAAGATGGTCTCTTCCAAAATATTCCAGGAAATAAAGATCAGCACCTCTTTGCGTCAGCGGTTAAATACTTCACTGGAAAATAATAGAGCGAGTTTAGCGCGCTTAGTAATGATATTTTTCGCTGTAGCGATATTCCTAGATAACTTGAGAATTTTGCAAAATCGAGATCAAATTGGAAGAATGAGACGCTAGGGATAGCTACACTCATTCTTGTTACCTAAGGAAAATATCACAAATAAAAGGTATATAAAATGACATACGAAGTTAAATCTCTTAATGAAGAATGTGGTGTTTTTGGTATCTGGGGTCACCCGGATGCTGCCAAATTAACTTATTTCGGACTTCACAGTCTTCAACACCGTGGTCAAGAGGGTGCAGGAATTCTCTCAAATGATGCGGGTCAATTGAAGCGTCATCGTGATATGGGGCTTCTCTCAGAAGTTTTCCGTGATCCAGCCAACTTAGACAAGCTGACTGGTACGGCTGCTATCGGTCATGTTCGTTATGCGACTGCTGGTGAGGCTTCTGTAGACAATATTCAACCATTCATGTTTAAGTTTCACGATGGACAGCTTGGTCTTGCTCATAATGGGAATTTGACTAATGCAGAGTCACTAAGACATGAGTTGGAGAAGAATGGGGCCATTTTTAGCTCAACTTCTGATTCAGAAATATTAGCTCACTTGATTCGTCGTAGCCACAACCCATCCTTCATGGGAAAGTTGAAAGAAGCTTTGAACACTGTTAAAGGTGGATTTGCTTACCTCCTCATGCTTGAGGACAAGCTTATTGCAGCCTTGGATCCAAATGGCTTCCGTCCACTTTCTCTTGGTAAGATGGCCAACGGTGCTATCGTGGTTTCATCTGAAACCTGCGCTTTTGAAGTGGTTGGTGCAGAATGGATTCGTGATGTAAATCCGGGTGAGGTTGTTATCATCGATGATAATGGCATCACTTACGATACCTATACTACAGATACGCAATTGGCTGTTTGTTCGATGGAGTATATATACTTTGCTCGTCCTGATTCAAATATTCAAGGTGTGAATGTCCATACGGCTCGTAAACGTATGGGAGCTCAATTAGCACGTGAGTTCAAGCATGAAGCGGATATTGTGGTTGGTGTGCCTAATTCATCACTTAGTGCGGCCATGGGATTTGCTGAAGAATCAGGTTTGCCAAATGAAATGGGCTTGATTAAAAATCAATACACCCAACGTACCTTTATTCAACCAACACAAGAATTGCGTGAGCAAGGAGTTCGTATGAAACTCTCTGCCGTATCAGGGGTTGTTAAAGGAAAACGTGTGGTCATGATTGACGATTCCATTGTTCGTGGAACAACGTCCCGTCGTATCGTTCAACTCTTGAAAGAAGCAGGGGCGACTGAGGTTCACGTGGCAATCGGTAGCCCAGCTCTTGCCTACCCATGTTTTTACGGTATCGATATTCAAACACGTAAAGAATTGATTGCCGCCAACCATACAGTTGAGGAAACACGCGAAATCATTGGTGCGGATAGCTTGACTTACTTGTCTATCGATGGCTTGATTGATTCCATTGGAATTGACACAGATGCACCAAATGGTGGCCTTTGTGTGGCCTACTTCGATGGCAAATATCCAACACCATTGTATGACTACGAAGAACGCTATTTGGAAAGTTTGAAAGAACACACTTCTTTCTATTAAGAGCAGTGCAGAAGAAAAAAAGAGGAAAAAATTATGTCTAAAAATGCTTACGCGCCACGTCTCACTACTGACTAAAAGCTAAAGCATTTGTCAGTAGACGCTTTGCCCTATGGGGCCAAAGCTAGAGACCTGACTAGTATTTTTAGATAAAAAGGTGGTTTATCTAAAAATACGTCGCAATTTTTCTCGAAAAAAGAAAAGGAATAAACAAATGACAAATAAAAATGCGTATGCCCAATCGGGTGTGGACGTTGAAGCAGGTTATGAAGTTGTTGAACGTATCAAAAAACACGTTGCCCGTACAGAGCGTGCAGGTGTCATGGGAGCTCTTGGTGGCTTTGGTGGGATGTTTGACCTTTCAAAAACAGGTGTCAAAGAGCCCGTTTTGATTTCAGGTACAGATGGTGTCGGTACTAAACTCATGCTTGCTATTAAGTACGACAAACACGACACTATCGGTCAAGATTGTGTCGCTATGTGTGTTAACGATATCATTGCTGCAGGTGCTGAGCCCCTTTACTTCCTTGACTATGTAGCGACTGGTAAAAATGAACCAGCGAAATTGGAACAGGTCGTTGCTGGTGTGGCTGAAGGTTGTGTGCAATCTGGTGCAGCCCTCATCGGTGGTGAAACTGCTGAAATGCCTGGTATGTACGGTGAAGACGACTATGATTTGGCTGGTTTCGCGGTAGGTATCGCAGAAAAATCACAAATCATCGATGGTTCAAAAGTGGCTGAAGGTGACGTGCTTCTTGGACTTGCCTCAAGCGGTATCCACTCAAATGGTTACTCACTCGTTCGCCGTGTCTTTGCTGATTACACAGGTGAAGAAGTTCTCCCAGAACTTGAAGGCAAAAAACTTAAAGACGTTCTTCTTGAACCAACTCGTATCTACGTCAAAGCGGCTTTGCCACTCATCAAAGAAGAATTGGTGAATGGAATTGCTCACATCACAGGTGGTGGTTTCATTGAAAATGTACCACGTATGTTCTCAGATGACTTGGCTGCTGAAATTAACGAAAGCAAAGTGCCAGTCCTTCCAATTTTCAAAGCCCTTGAAAAGTATGGTGAAATCAAACACGAAGAAATGTTTGAAATCTTCAACATGGGTATTGGTCTCATGCTTGCGGTTAAACCAGAAAATGTTGAACGTGTCAAAGAACTTCTTGACGAACCTGTTTATGAAATCGGTCGTATTGTGAAGAAAGATGGCGCAAGTGTGGTGATTAAATAATGGTGATATCACCATTTTGTACAGAGAAATTGTAGAAAGGAGTGTTTAGTTAGCAAGCCTAACTGAACACGGGACTCATTTTCTAGGAAAAAAGAGAAATCATTTTGTGTGCAAGCACCCAACAATGATTTCCTATTTTTCTGCGAAACTGTTCGGCTAGCCGAAACGTCCCTTTGTATCGAATATGAAGATTGCTGTTTTTGCCTCTGGCAACGGCTCAAACTTTCAGGTGATTGCGGAACAATTTCCAGTAGAATTTGTTTTTTCAGATCACCGTAATACCTATGTCTTGGAACGTGCCAAGAATCTTAATGTGGTTAGCCATGCCTTTGAACTCAAGGAATTTGACAATAAAGCAGCTTATGAAGAGGCTATCGTCAAACTCTTGGATGATCACCAGATTGACTTGGTTTGTTTGGCCGGTTATATGAAAATCGTTGGCCCAACCTTGCTAGCAGCTTATGAGGGTCGTATCATCAATATTCACCCGGCTTATCTCCCTGAATTTCCAGGGGCTCATGGTATTGAAGATGCTTGGAATGCAGGCGTTAACCAGTCTGGTGTGACCATTCACTGGGTGGATTCTGGTGTTGATACCGGTAAGGTTATCAAACAAGTCCGTGTGCCACGCCTTGAAGGTGATACCCTTGACACTTTCGAAACTCGCATCCACGAAACAGAGTACAAGCTCTATCCAGAAGTCTTGGATAGTTTGGGAGTGGAGAGATTATAATGAGTAAAAAATACAAAGAAATAGATGGTTACAAAAGATTTTTCGAATATTTTTTTGATGATAACAAGAATGATAATTTAATCGAAGAAATTTGGAAATTTACTAAAAATAATATGTATATGATAGACGATAAGAAAAAGAAAGTCGAGGCGTGGGAATCTCTTAATTTTAGAATAGATAAAAGACTTAAGAAGTCAGAGAAGTATATAAAAGATAATAACATTTCTAAAGTATATGTTAGAACTTTTGGAGATAAAGGGAAAGAAAATACGAAAGCTCTTCTAATAAGTTTTTATGAGTATATTTTTGATTATTCTGAAAAAGAAGTTATTTCTATTGATCGTTCAAATAATTCAGCTCCATCATCTACTTTAAATAGATATACAGAGTACACAAAAACTAAAAATCATAAATCTAAAAATATATTGTTTAATTACCAAGTATCTCATATTTTTGGAAAAACATTAAATTGTTATGCATTTACAGCACCTTGGAATATTGTATACTTACCTAAAATTCTGGACCCATTTACAGGTCATGAGAGTAACGGTAAATTGACTGAGCAGTTCACTCAAAAATTACAAGAATTTGCTAAATTAAATTATAAAGAACAGATTGAACAATTTAATAAACGGATGGAGGAATTAGCTCCTAAAATTAATAAATTCAAAGCTAAACTTAAATCTGAAAATGAATTTGATGAACAGTTAATTAAACAATTTTTTAAAAGTCTAGATGAAAATTTTTCTCAAATTGATTTATAAGGAGAACAAATGACTAAACGAGCACTTATTTCAGTCTCAGATAAAGCAGGCATTGTTGAATTTGCCCAAGAACTCAAAAAACTTGGTTGGGACATCATCTCAACAGGTGGTACCAAAGTTGCCCTTGATAATGCTGGGGTAGATACCATTGCCATTGACGATGTGACTGGTTTCCCAGAAATGATGGATGGTCGTGTGAAGACCCTTCACCCAATTATCCACGGTGGTCTCCTCGCTCGTCGTGACCTCGACAGCCACCTTCAAGCGGCTAAGGACAATAATATCGAATTGATCGACCTTGTTGTGGTGAACCTTTACCCATTCAAGGAGACTATTCTCAAACCAGACGTGACTTATGCTGACGCAGTTGAAAACATCGATATTGGTGGTCCATCAATGCTTCGTTCAGCAGCTAAAAACCACGCTAGCGTAACAGTTGTGGCAGACCCTGCTGACTATGCGGTTGTGCTTGACGAATTGTCAGCGAACGGCGAAACAAGCTACGAAACTCGCCAACGTTTGGCAGCGAAAGTATACCGTCACACAGCTTCATATGACGCTTTGATTGCAGAATACTTCACAGCTCAAGTGGGTGAAACAAAACCTGAAAAACTCACTTTGACTTATGACCTCAAGCAACCTATGCGTTACGGTGAAAACCCCCAACAAGACGCAGACTTCTACCAAAAAGGTTTGCCAACGGCTTACTCAATTGCTTCAGCTAAACAGCTTAACGGTAAAGAATTGTCATTCAATAATATCCGTGATGCTGATGCTGCTATCCGTATCATCCGTGATTTCAAAGACCGTCCAACAGTCGTGGCTCTCAAACACATGAACCCATGTGGTATCGGTCAAGCTGACGACATTGAAACAGCTTGGGACTACGCTTATGAAGCTGACCCAGTATCAATCTTTGGTGGTATTGTAGTCCTCAACCGTGAAGTTGATGCTACGACGGCTAAGAAAATGCACGGTGTCTTCCTTGAAATCATCATTGCACCAAGCTACACAGATGAAGCACTTGAAATCTTGACTACCAAGAAGAAAAATTTGCGTATCCTTGAGTTGCCATTTGACGCTCAAGATGCTAGCGAAGCGGAAGCAGAATACACTGGCGTTGTCGGTGGACTTCTCGTTCAAAACCAAGACGTTGTTAAAGAAAGCCCAGCTGACTGGCAAGTGGTTACGAAACGCCAACCAACTGAAACAGAAGCGACAGCTCTGGAGTTTGCTTGGAAAGCTATCAAGTATGTCAAATCAAATGGTATCATCGTGACTAACGACCACATGACACTTGGTGTTGGCCCTGGTCAAACTAACCGTGTGGCTTCAGTCCGTATCGCCATTGAGCAAGCTAAAGATCGTCTTGATGGTGCTGTTCTTGCTTCAGATGCCTTCTTCCCATTTGCAGATAACGTGGAAGAAATCGCTAAAGCAGGTATTAAAGCAATCATCCAACCGGGTGGATCAGTCCGTGACCAAGAGTCAATCGAAGCGGCTGATAAACATGGTTTGACAATGATCTTTACAGGCGTTCGTCATTTCCGTCATTAAGAATTTACAAAACATCCAAGAAGTTGGATGTTTTTTTAGATACCTTAAGTTTCCTTTAAGCTCTCCAAGTTATACTAATACCATCCTAAAAAACTTTTCTTTTTCATAAATCTCCTAAGAGCTCGGCACCCGCTGGGCTTTTTTATTTCAGCACATCAAAAAAACAACCGTTCGCACGATTGTTCAATAGATTTAAGCCTTTTCAAGGACAGACTGAGTTACCCAAGTCTTGCGATTTCCGATTTGAACGAGGACGCCATCGCTAGGTGGGTCAATGGCTAGTACTTTGAA
Source organism: Streptococcus vestibularis (assembly GCF_900636445.1). NCBI lineage: Bacteria > Bacillati > Bacillota > Bacilli > Lactobacillales > Streptococcaceae > Streptococcus > Streptococcus vestibularis. Next base: position 46,889 of record NZ_LR134275.1, read on the forward strand.
GTTACCTGGAATAGTAAAGGTCTCACCAGGATTGAGGTATTGGTCTGATGTTGGATTGCCTTGTGCATCAACTTCAAGAACGGGTCCAGGGTCAACGATATTGTGTTTGGTTGGTGTACCTCCAGCTAAATCTTGGCTAGTGATGGTATTTCCTGATACAGATGTAACACGAAAAGTTCCTGAGAAGCGGACCGTATCACCAACTTTGATAGAAGAGTTAGTAGAATTTCCAATTTGAGCTCCTGGTTCGAGGTCTTTAAAGTGGATATAACCAGACACCTGACTCTTATGGAAACTGCGTTTATGGTATTTCTCAGGCCCTTGTCCCGCATTATAGTTGTATTCTTCAATAGTCACCTGATCACCATTTACCTCAGCTACCCAAGCAACATGTCCCATGTATCCAGCTCCGTTGACACCGTTTGAAAACCAAGCGATACTTCTAACAGCAGGATTCATATCTACACGATGTCCATTCGCTCGTGCAATTGGTCCCCAAGTGATGGCATTTCCATAACCTACAGGCAGAGTGAAACCGTTGGAGTTACTGAGGCGATAGGCCGCAAAGGATGTGCACTGACGCCAGTACATGGTCCATGGATCGACACCGATGCCACCGTATTTCCAAGAGGAAGGATAGTCATCTCCGAGGACAGCCGCCTGAGCGGAACTGCCACACGAAACCGAAATAGTCGCTAGACAAGCTAGCGGTAAGAGACAATTTAGTAATTTTTTCTTCATTTTAACCTCCACCTACCTATTCGCAGTTTTTCAGGAAAATGAGGATATTTTTGCGTTTAAGCCTCCCTTAAGCTGCTCAAGATATACTATCATCAATCCTAATTAACTTTTTTCATTTTCATAATCTCCCAAGAGGCGGTCCAAGTGGCCACCTTTTTTATGTCCAAATTTGGATACATACCCATATTTCCGAACAAATATGTTATAATGGTTATATATAATTCGTAAAAATAGCTAATTTTTTCCGAATGATTGTCGTTAACGGGCATTTGCCCCTGGTCTTATTTGATATTGAGGTATCTTTCAAATGAAACTTTTGGTTGTTGGTTCTGGTGGTCGTGAACATGCGATTGCCAAGAAATTATTGGAGTCTAAGGACGTTGAGCAAGTTTTCGTGGCTCCTGGTAATGACGGGATGACATTGGACGGTCTTGATTTGATCAATATCGGAATTTCCGAACATTCTAAGCTGATTGACTTCGCAAAAGCGAACGATATTGCTTGGACCTTTATTGGTCCAGACGATGCCCTTGCGGCTGGGATCGTGGATGATTTCAATACGGCAGGACTCAAAGCATTTGGTCCGACCAAGGCTGCGGCTGAGCTGGAGTGGTCTAAGGATTTTGCTAAGGAAATCATGGTCAAATATGATGTTCCAACAGCAGCCTATGGCACATTTTCAGATTTTGAGGAAGCCAAGGCCTATATCGAGGAAAAAGGCGCTCCAATCGTCGTTAAGGCAGATGGTTTGGCGCTTGGAAAGGGTGTTATCGTAGCTGAAACGGTTGAGCAAGCTGTCGAAGCTGCTCATGAGATGCTCTTGGACAATAAATTCGGTGATTCAGGTGCGCGAGTGGTCATCGAGGAATTCCTTGATGGAGAGGAGTTTTCTCTATTTGCCTTTGTCAATGGGGACAAGTTCTACATCATGCCAACAGCTCAAGATCACAAACGTGCCTATGATGGTGACAAGGGTCCTAACACTGGTGGGATGGGGGCTTATGCGCCGGTTCCTCACTTGCCACAGAGCGTGGTTGACACAGCGGTTGACACTATTGTCAAGCCAGTCCTTGAAGGTATGATTAAAGAAGATCGTCCTTACACTGGTGTCCTTTACGCTGGTCTTATCTTGACAGCTGACGGCCCTAAAGTCATCGAGTTCAACTCTCGCTTTGGCGATCCTGAAACGCAAATCATCTTGCCTCGTTTGACTTCTGATTTTGCGCAAAATATCACTGACATTTTGGATGGTAAAGAGCCAACTATCACTTGGACGGATAAGGGTGTGACACTTGGTGTGGTAGTAGCCTCAAACGGCTACCCATTGGATTATGAAAAAGGTGTTAAGTTGCCGGCCAAGACAGAGGGTGACATCATCACTTACTATGCCGGTGCCAAATTCGCTGAAAATGGCCAAGACCTCCTCTCAAACGGAGGACGTGTTTACATGTTGGTCACAACAGCAGACACCGTCAAAGACGGCCAAAACATCATCTACAACGAACTCAACAAACAAAACACAGAAGGCCTCTTCTACCGTACGGATATCGGTAGCAAGGCTAACAAATAATCAGCGACCGTAGGTCGTAAAAGGCGAGCGAAAGCGAGCCAAACTAAGATAATGGTCGCCGTGGTGAAAAGACCAGAACAGCATCTGTTCTGGTCGGGGAAACTTTGAGACTTTAGGCTCAAAGTTTAGAAATGAAACCGAAGGTTTGCTTCCGTCCCCACCACCTAAGACTATTATCAAAAAAGAAAAGGAAAAATTATGACTAAACCAGTAATTTCCATCATCATGGGCTCAAAATCCGACTGGGCAACCATGCAAAAAACCGCTGAAGTCCTCGACAACTTCGGCGTCGCTTACGAAAAGAAAGTTGTTTCTGCACACCGTACACCAGACCTCATGTTCAAACATGCCGAAGAAGCACGTAGTCGTGGCATCAAGGTCATCATCGCTGGTGCAGGTGGCGCTGCTCACTTGCCAGGGATGGTCGCTGCTAAAACAACCCTTCCAGTCATCGGTGTGCCAGTCAAATCACGTGCCCTTAGCGGTGTAGATTCGCTCTATTCTATCGTTCAGATGCCGGGTGGTGTACCTGTCGCAACCATGGCTATCGGTGAAGCTGGTGCGACTAACGCTGCCCTCTTTGCCCTCCGTCTCCTCTCAGTAGAAGACAAGGCCATTGCAGATGCGCTTGCTAACTTTGCTGAAGAACAAGGAAAAATCGCAGAGGAGTCTACAAATGAGCTCAACTAAAACCATTGGTATCATCGGTGGTGGCCAGCTCGGTCAGATGATGGCTATCTCAGCTATCTACATGGGCCACAAGGTTATCACCCTTGATCCAGCAGCAGATTGTCCATCTTCTCGTGTGTCTGAGGTTATCGTGGCACCTTATGACGATGTGGACGCCCTTCGCCAGTTGGCGGACCGCTGTGATGTTCTCACTTATGAATTTGAAAATGTCGACGCTGACGGCCTTGATGCTGTTATCAAAGACGGTCAACTTCCACAAGGAACAGACCTGCTTCGCATTTCACAAAACCGTATCTTTGAGAAAGACTTCCTCTCAAATAAGGCTAAAGTGACAGTTGCTCCTTACAAGGTTGTGACATCTAGCCTTGATTTGGAAGATATTGACCTTTCTAAAAAATACGTCCTCAAGACAGCGACAGGCGGTTACGATGGCCACGGTCAAAAGGTCATCACATCAGCCGACGATTTGGAAGAGGCAAATGCCCTTGCTAACTCAGCTGAGTGTGTCTTGGAAGAGTTCGTCAACTTCGACCTTGAAATTTCAGTCATCGTGTCTGGTAATGGCAAGGATGTGGCAGTTTTCCCAGTACAGGAAAATATCCACCGCAACAACATCCTCTCTAAAACTATTGTGCCTGCCCGTATTTCTGATAGTCTAGCTGAGAAAGCTAAAGCTATGGCTGTGAAGATTGCTGAGCAACTTAACCTCTCTGGTACTCTCTGTGTAGAAATGTTTGCGACAGCTGATGACATCATTGTCAACGAAATCGCGCCACGCCCACACAATTCAGGGCACTACTCAATCGAAGCCTGTGACTTTTCACAATTTGATACGCATATCTTGGGTGTTCTCGGAGCACCACTTCCAGCAATTCACCTCCATGCACCTGCTATCATGCTCAACGTCCTCGGCCAACACATCGAAGCAGCTGAGCGTTATGTCACAGAAAATCCAAGCGCCCACCTCCACATGTATGGTAAACTAGAAGCGAAGCACAACCGCAAAATGGGGCATGTGACTTTGTTTAGTGATGAGCCAGATGAAGTTGAAGAGTTTGGGGAAGGGATTGATTTTTAGAGATAAATATGAAATTTGAGGTGGAGTTATTAACTAAAAATATTAGCATTGTCAAACTTGATGAATTATTTCTTAATTCAGAGATAATTAGTATTATTTCTAGTAACCACGGTGAATTTGGTGATAAGAATGTAGCGGAGTATTCGATTGACTATAAGTGTTCTTACGAAAATAACGAATTTACGATAAATACCCAACAATTTAGAAGTGGAATAGTCGAAATTTCACTTAGTTATGAATATAGTAATTATAAATTGAAGTCGGCAAAAAAATTGATAAGTTTCTTTCAAAGTTTAGAGAATTTTTAGGAAAAAATCATTTGAAGTATTCAATTCTATCTAATAGTTTGTCTATGTATTTTTCGAATAGGCTTTATCCTAAATTTCAAGTTTATGAGTCATTATTACGGAAAATTTTTGTATTAGCTTTGTCTCCGCTCGAGGACGAGGATATCGTAAGAATTATCAAGGAACAGACTAATGATAAATTAGATTTATCAAAAATTAATACAATAGAGCATATTGAAAGACTGCAGATAGCTGAACTCCATGCATTAATATTTGAAATAAATATAAATCCAGTTAATGACTTAATTATTCATTTTAAAGATTTTCAAAATAAAAATGAATATACTCTGAAAGAAATGATAAGAAATTCGCTTCCAATCACTATATGGGAAAAACATTTTACACCATTCACTAATAGTGAAAAAGTTGATGTACTCAAAAATAACTACGATAGAATAAGAGAGTACAGAAATGACGTTATGCATTTTCACACACTAACCTATAGGCGTTACAAAAAAATAGATTTGTTGTTGTCAGATGTAATTAAAGAACTAGAAGAGCTTGAATATAGTATGATCGAGAAATGGGATTTTGAAGCAACTAGAAAACTTACAAATGATATTTTTGATCAGGAGTTTCTGGCTAGCTTATCATCTTTATCTAAAACAGTATCAGAAGTAATAAGGCCAGCAATGGATAGGTTTTATGCTAACAATCTTGATTTTAATAATGCGATTAAATCTATGATGGAGGTGTTCCATAATATTCAAGTACCTAAAATAGATTCTGGAATATTAAAGTCTATTCAAGGGCTATCTGATACTATTGGGCATTTAGGTTTACCAAACACCCTTAATGAACCTGAGAGTGAAGAGAAGGATGAAGAATAAATCTATCAATTTTGAAGCGCACAATTCTCTAATTTGGTTATTATCCCATCTCATTTTATAGTCTTGTTTTCATTAGTGAATAGATTGGTCTAAAAATTGAGAATTGCTTTTATAAAGAAAAGATATAGGGAATAGATTTTTAATGAAAAATAATTTTTTAGAGTTTAGATTGATAAATAATTTGTTGCTGCCGTCAATTAATTATGTATCTAAAAAAGATTTGAAAAAAAGAGATTTTTTAAGTATTTTATATGGAATTCTTTTTTTAATATTTACATGTATATTTGTAGTTGTAGTTTATCATCAGATAAAACCGTTTATTTTACACACAGCAGTAGCATTTGCTAATTTATACTTTATAATAGATGCAATATTTTCAGGAAAGAGTGAATTTCTACAATATGTACCATCGACCCAGAATGCACATTCTCCCATATCACTTTCTGAAATAATTTTTGATGAGTTAGTTTTGCTTTCTAAGATGTTGTTTCCAATGATAATATCACTAGTTACAATATTAATTTTTAAGAAACAAAATTTTTGGTCGAAAGTAATTATTGCAATCTTAACAATTATAATTTACACCATTATCTTCAAAGTTTATTTCCAGGTAATATTAATCATTATTTTATTTAGCATTTTAACTATTTTTCATCCTATTGGAGATGATAAATATTATACTGTTGTGCAATATTTAAATTATTTTGAAGATATTCTTTACAATTGGTGGGGGAATCGGACAAAAAATAAAAAGAGTAGAAAGAAAATCATATTTTTAATTATTCTTTTTATAACTATGAGTTATTGTCTATTTAGATTATTTCCAGTAGGGGTAGGCTTTTCTTTACTTCTAACTTTATTAGTAGTATTTATAATATGGGTCTATACTGGAAGTGCTAGCAAAGAAATAAAATTATTAAAAAAAATATTTATTTATAGTATATTTTTTGGATTTACTTTAGTTGGGAATTTAGAACTTGGTTCTGATGTTTTAAAAGTGCCAGTATTATTTATTACCTTATTCTTTGCGTTAGATCGGATTATTGTATTGTCAAAAGAAATGAAGGAAATAATTGCTGAAAAAAGTATATTGTATTATTATGAATACGAAACTATAGACAAATTACTCTTAATAAAAGAACTAATAAATATTGATATTTTACACAAAGTAGACGTGACTGAATTAGAGTTGGTAAAACAAATTGCTATTAGGATTAAACTGGGTTTCGACCAAGAAGTCCTAAAATTATCGGATATTTATAAGAACAGAGAGTTTCAAAACTATCGTCAATTTGTAGAAGGAAATATATTTTTCCTAACTTTTGATGAAACAACTTTTGATGATGCGGATTCTTTGAAATATTTAAAAGAAAGACTGTCCAATATACTTGAATTAGAAGGACAAAATATACGCTTGCCAGAGTTATCTGAAATATATGCAATAGTCTTATTTAAATTAGGGCAATTCAATGATGCTATAGTATATTTTAATGAAAGCATAATGTATATGAGCGAAAAATCGAGATTAATGTATATTGAAGCATGTAAACAAGTTGGAGATATTAGACAAGCTGAATATATACGTCGAAACTATTAATGATAGAATTAAAGGAGAAAAAACATGATCGAACGTTATTCACGCCCTGAGATGGCGAACATTTGGACTGAAGAAAATAAATACCGTGCTTGGCTTGAGGTGGAAATCTTGGCGGATGAAGCATGGGCTGAGTTGGGAGAAATTCCTAAGGAAGATGTGGCTTTGATTCGTGAAAAAGCGGACTTTGACATCGACCGTATTCTTGAAATCGAGCAGCAAACGCGTCACGATGTGGTTGCCTTCACACGTGCGGTTTCTGAAACGCTTGGTGAAGAGCGTAAGTGGGTTCACTATGGTTTGACTTCTACTGACGTGGTAGATACTGCCTATGGTTATCTCTACAAACAAGCCAACGATATCATCCGCAAGGACCTTGAAAACTTCCTTAATATCATCGCTGACAAAGCGAAAGAACACAAGTTCACGATCATGATGGGTCGTACCCACGGTGTGCACGCTGAGCCAACAACTTTTGGTCTTAAATTGGCAACTTGGTACAGCGAAATGAAGCGCAATATCGAGCGTTTCGAGCATGCGGCTGCTGGTGTGGAAGCTGGTAAGATTTCTGGTGCGGTTGGTAACTTTGCCAACATCCCACCATTCGTTGAAAAATACGTCTGCGACAAGCTTGGTATCCGTGCTCAAGAAATCTCTACACAGGTACTTCCTCGTGACCTTCATGCTGAGTACTTTGCAGTTCTTGCTAGCATCGCAACTTCTATCGAGCGTATGGCGACTGAGATCCGTGGTCTTCAAAAATCAGAACAACGTGAAGTGGAAGAGTTCTTTGCCAAAGGACAAAAAGGGTCTTCAGCAATGCCTCACAAACGTAACCCTATCGGTTCTGAAAATATGACAGGTCTTGCACGTGTTATCCGTGGTCACATGGTAACAGCTTATGAAAATGTGTCACTCTGGCATGAACGTGATATCTCTCACTCATCAGCTGAGCGTATCATCACACCAGATACAACAATCTTGATTGACTACATGCTCAACCGTTTCGGAAACATCGTTAAGAACTTGACAGTCTTCCCAGAAAACATGATCCGCAACATGAACTCTACATTTGGTTTGATCTTCAGCCAACGTGCGATGCTTACTTTGATTGAAAAAGGTATGACACGTGAGCAAGCTTACGACCTTGTTCAACCAAAGACTGCTCAATCATGGGATAACCAAGTAGACTTCAAACCACTTCTTGAGTCAGATCCAGAGGTAACTTCTCGTCTCACCCAAGAAGAGATCGACGAGATTTTCAACCCTGTTTACTACACTAAACGTGTGGATGAGATCTTCGAACGCATCGGTTTGGGTGACTAATTGAAGCAATACAGTAAAAAAGCAGGTTAGACCTGCTTTTTTTGATGGTGACATTTATGTCACCAGTTTTGTGCTCTTTTCAGACTTATAATAGAGTCATCGCTAGAAAACTGTCAGGAAGGAGAAGTTAGTAATCTTAAAAGGACGATTTAACTGTTTACCGGAACTTAGTCTCTTAATAGTAAGCATTGCTTATAATATCATCCGCATCATGAATGATCTTGGAAGTATCAAAGCCCCCTCTTGGTTTTTAGATATGGATATTCTTAATGGGTGCTTACTATTACTTATTTTACTTATTGTTTTAAAAAGTGAAGATAGAGAATAAATTTTTAAGCTACTTTTAAGTTTATGAGGATATATTATAACCATCCTAATAAAGTGGCTAGCTTTTGTGAGCTAGAGGTAAACATAATTTTTTCATAACAAATCTCCCCGAAGAAAGTCTAGAAATCTAGGCTTTTTTCTTATTTTTTTGAGGCTTTATTAGGATATTTTAAGAAAACACTTGAAAACCCTTCCAAAACAAGGTGATATAGTTATATAAAGATTCTATTGGACAAGCGGTCACCTTGGAGGATTAGGAAGAAGAGGTTGGGAAGCCTGTACAATCGTATCTTTTCAGTGGTCTTTGGACTGCTGTGAAAATCCCTTTGGGGATTTTTTTGCTGCGATTTAAGGTTTCTTTAAGGTAGGGAGGTTATACTATAAGTCTCCTAAATAACTTTTACTGAACGCTGTTCAGTAAGTCTCGTTGGCTTGCACTTTTTGTAGAACAACGAACTTTTCTTTTTCATAATCTCCAAAAGAGCTCAATATGATGTGTTGGGTTCTTTTTTTGGTCACTAAAAAAACGCCCTTAGACGTTTTAAATATGGCTTACATCTCGTCTGGAGCTTCAACACCGAGAAGGCGAAGGGCTTCTTTGAGGACTGTTGCTGTTGCGTAGCAAAGAGCTAAACGGCTGTCACGTTCTGGGCTTTCGTCCAAGATACGTGTGTGCGCATAGTATTTGTTGAAGGCTTGGGCCAAGCTGATAGCAAATTTAGCAACGATAGATGGTTCAAAGTTGTCTGAAGCACGGTTGATGATACGTGGGAAGTCTTGGATGAGTTTGATGATTTCCCAGCTTTCAACGTCGTTTAGGCTGTATGTAGCATCTTCAGATGGCGTGAAGTCGGCCTTACGCAAGATAGATTGGATGCGAGCGTGTGCATATTGAACGTAAGGTCCAGTTTCTCCCTCGAAGGATACCATAGCATCAAGGTCGAAGTCGTAACCATTCATACGGTCTGTCTTAAGGTCGTAGAACTTGATAGCTCCGACACCAACAGCATGAGCAACAGCTTCCTTGTTAGGCAAGTTTGGATTCTTAGCTTCGATTTGAGCTTGAGCACGGTTAACAGCTTCAGCGATAGTTGGCTCAAGTAAGATAACGTTACCCTTACGAGTTGACAATTTCTTACCGTTCTTAGTTACTAGACCAAAGGCAACGTGAGTCATGTCGTCAGACCAGTCGTAGCCCATTTCTTTAAGGACAGCTTTCAACTGTTTGAAGTGAGCAGATTGTTCATTACCAACCACATAGATGGCTTTGGCAAAGTCGTAAGTACGTTTACGGTAGAGGGCAGCAGCCAAGTCACGTGTGATGTAGAGTGTTGCACCATCTGATTTTTTGATGAGGGCTGGGTGTTCGATACCGTATTTTTCAAGGTTAACCACTTGGGCACCTTGAGATTCTTGGAGAAGTCCTTTTTCTGTCAAGATGTCAACGACTTCATCCATCTTATCATTGTAGAAAGCTTCACCGTTGTAGCTATCAAATGAAACACCAAGTTCATCATAGAGACGGTTGAATTCTACTAAGCTTTCGTCACGGAACCATTGCCAGAGGGCAGTTGCTTCCTCGTCACCAGCTTCCAATTTACGGAACCATTCACGAGCTTCTTCATCTACAGATGGGTCTTTTTCAGCTTCGGCATTGATACGCACATAAAGTTGAAGGAGTTCATTGATAGGGTTGGCTTTGACAGCTTCCTCGCTACCCCATTTCTTATAGGCAACAATCAACATACCAAACTGTTTACCCCAGTCACCCAAGTGGTTGATGCGGACTGGTTTGTAGCCTTGTTTAGCTACGATGTTGGCAAGAGCGTCAGCGATAACTGTTGAACGTAAGTGACCGATAGAGAAAGGTTTAGCGATGTTAGGACTAGACATATCAAAGGCGATGTTACGTCCGTGACCGATGTTTTGGTCAGCGTAGTGGCTGCCTTGAGCGATGACTTGTCCAAGAACGTCCGCTGAGATTTTTGATTTATCAAGGAAGAAGTTGATGTAAGGACCAACAGCTTCAACTTTTTCAAAGTTTGAGGCATCGATTTTTTCAGCGATGTCTGCTGCAATCATTTGAGGAGCCTTGCGCAAGACTTTAGCCAATGAGAAGGCAGGAAAGGCGAGGTCCCCCATGTCAGCATTTTTAGGGGTTTCAAGCAGATTTTGAATGTTTTCTTGTTCCAATTCAGGAACAACTTTGGCAATTTCTGCTGCAATGAGTTCTTTAGTATTCATAGGTACTCCATTTCAAATCTTGTCATTCATACCTATTTTACCATTATTTTAGTTAATAGGGTAGGGACAAGAAAGCATCTATTAGGAAGTATTTCATGAAAAAATACAAAAATTCTGTTATAATATGCAAGGAATATACATAAAAAGAGGAAAGATAATGAAGAGAGATCGTCAAGCTGTTATCAAACAGATGATTTCAAGAGATAAGATTGGGACACAAGAGGAAATTAAGCAACGCCTAGAGGCGGAAGGTATCACGGTTACACAAGCGACCTTGTCACGTGATTTGCGTGAGATTGGACTTTTGAAGCTTCGTGATGAAGAAGGCAGACTCTACTACAGTTTGTCTGAACATGTGCTTCCAAGTTTGGATCCTACGGTTAAGGACTATGTCAAATCAGTTTCCCGTGCCCAGTTTATGCTGGTCCTTCACACGGAGTTGGGTGAGGCTGATGTTTTGGCCAATCTAATTGACAGTGATGGCAACCCTGAAATTTTAGGAACTGTTGCTGGGGCAGATACTCTATTGGTAATCTGTAAGGATGCTGTGGTTGCTGAAAAACTGGAAAGCGAGTTTCACTGATGAACACTCCTCATCAGGATCTCCAAAAAGCCAAAGAAGAGTTAATCGACCTCCTCAAACACCATGAGGCGGTTCTTGCTTTTCAAGAGGCTGAGAAGGCCATTGGACAGGTACCTCAAATCAGTCATCTGGCTGGACAGATGAAGGCTTATCAACAAGAAGCCGTACTTTTTCAAAAAATTGAGAAACAACGTGCCTATGAGGAGGCAGGGGAACAAGCAGATTTGATTCAGCATGAGTTGGAAAATTTGCCTATTGTTCAGGACTACCGTCAAAAAATGCAAGATGCCAGTGACTTGATCCAATATGTGACCAAGTCTATCGAAGAAAGGATTAACGAGGAGTTAAGACATGGCTAAGGAAAAAATATCTCCAGGAATGCAGCAGTATTTGGATATCAAGGAAAATTATCCAGATGCTTTTTTGCTCTTCCGTATGGGGGATTTTTATGAACTTTTTTACGAGGATGCCGTTAAGGCTGCCCAGATTTTGGAAATTAGCCTAACCAGTCGTAATAAGAACGCCGATAATCCCATTCCTATGGCTGGTGTTCCTTATCATTCAGCTCAAGCCTATATTGATGTCTTGGTTGAGATGGGGTACAAGGTAGCCATTGCTGAGCAGATGGAGGATCCTAAACAGGCTGTTGGTGTGGTTAAGCGTGAGGTTGTTCAGGTTATCACCCCAGGAACAGTGGTTGACAGTTCTAAACCTGATAATGCCAATAATTTCTTGGTAGCTATTGACAAGGCTGGAAGTCGATTCGGCCTGGCCTATATGGATGTGTCAACGGGTGAATTTTTTGCGACAGAGTTGGACGATTTCAGTTCAGTTTATAGTGAAATTCAGAACCTTAAGGCACGTGAAGTAGTGGTTGGTTATGATTTACCCGAAGCTGATGAACAAGTTTTGGTGAAGCAGCTCAACCTGCTTCTCTCCAAGGAAACAGAGGTTTACGATGATGTCCACTTGATTGACACTGGCTTGACAGACTTGGAAAGCAGTGTAGCGGGTAAACTTCTTCAGTATGTGCACCGTACTCAGATGCGTGAGCTCAGTCATTTACAAAAGGCTCAGCACTATGAGATTAAGGATTACTTGCAGATGTCTTATGCGACCAAGTCAAGTTTGGATTTGCTGGAAAATGCTAGAACGGGCAAGAAACACGGTTCTCTTTTCTGGCTCTTGGATGAAACCAAGACAGCTATGGGAATGCGTCTTTTGCGCACTTGGATTGATCGTCCTTTAGTGAATCAGGCTGCAATCATAGAGCGTCAGAATATTATCCAAGTTTTCTTGGACAATTTCTTTGAGCGTAGTGACCTGACTGAGAGTCTTAAAGGTGTTTACGATATTGAGCGCTTAGCCAGTCGAGTTTCCTTTGGCAAGGCTAATCCTAAAGATTTGATTCAGCTAGGTCATACCCTGGCTCAGGTTCCAGTTATTAAGGCAATTTTGGAGTCTTTTGATGACGAGGCCTTGTCACGTCTTTTACAAGAGTTAGATACCCTGCCAGAATTAGAAAGTCTGATTCGTTCGGCTATTGACCCAGATGCTCCTGCAACCATTACAGAAGGTGGCATTATCCGTGCTGGTTTTGATGAGACCTTGGACAAGTATCGCAAGGTGATGAGTGAAGGAACGTCATGGATCGCAGACATCGAAGCCAAGGAACGTGAAGCGTCTGGTATTACAACACTAAAAATTGATTATAACCGTAAAGATGGTTATTACTTCCATGTGACCAACTCTAACCTTAGCTTGGTTCCTGATCATTTCTTCCGCAAGGCAACCCTGAAAAATTCGGAGCGTTTTGGAACTGCTGAGTTGGCTAAGATTGAAGGTGAGATGCTCGAGGCACGTGAAAAGTCATCAACGCTCGAATATGATATTTTCATGCGTGTCCGTGAGCAGGTTGAACGCTATATTGACCGTTTGCAATCTTTGGCTAAGGCCATTGCGACAGTCGATGTGCTTCAGAGTTTGGCAGTTACAGCAGAGACTAATCATTATGTTCGTCCTGTGTTCAATGATGAGCATCGTATTGTTATTGATCAAGGTCGTCATGCGGTGGTTGAGAAGGTTATGGGCGTTCAGGAATACATTCCAAACACGATTACCTTTGACAGTCAGACCAATGTTCAGCTCATCACAGGACCAAATATGAGTGGTAAATCTACCTATATGCGTCAGTTAGCTTTGTCAGTCGTTATGGCTCAGATGGGGTCTTACGTACCAGCAGATAGTATTGATTTGCCAGTTTTTGACGCCATTTATACACGTATTGGTGCTGCAGATGACTTGATTTCAGGTCAGTCGACCTTCATGGTTGAGATGATGGAGGCTAATCAGGCCATTAAGCGGGCAACACCTAATTCCTTGATTATTTTTGATGAGTTGGGACGTGGGACGGCCACCTATGATGGTATGGCTTTGGCCCAGTCTATCATTGAGTTTATTCATGACAAGGTGGGGGCTAAAACCATGTTTGCTACCCATTATCATGAGTTGACAGCCCTGTCAAATACATTGACACACCTTGTCAATGTCCATGTAGCAACACTTGAAAAGGATGGCGAGGTGACCTTCCTTCACAAGATTGTTGATGGCCCAGCCGATAAATCTTATGGTATTCATGTGGCTAAGATTGCAGGTTTACCAGCAGATTTACTGGAACGTGCTGACACCATCTTGACACAATTAGAGGGCGAGACAGTTACTATCCAACCTCAGGAAAAGGTATCGCCTCAAGAGAAGCCTGTCACTGAAACGCATATTAATGAGCAAATCTCTCTCTTTGATGATTTTACTGAAAATCCAGTTCTTCAAGAGTTACGAGACTTGGACATTTACAATATGACACCGATGCAGGTCATGATGGTTGTAGCAGATTTAAAACAGAAACTATAAAAGAAGCTTGTCAATTGACAGGCTTCTTGTCTTTTACAGATGTTTCAATTCTTGGTTGAGTTCTTCAATATCCTTTTTCATTTTCCAATAAGAGAAGACCCAAACGAGCAGATAGATAAGGCTGAATTCAATGACTAGCTCCAAGTAGAAAGTCAAACGTAGAGGGAACCACCCGCTGAGGGTAGCTAGTGGAATGAAACCTAGACAGGTCAAGGCGTAGTGAGTGAGGGTTGCACGAAGTAAACTCCACTCAGCCTTACGGAAAATATAACTGGCGACTTCAAAGAGGATACCGATTGCAAACCAAGTAATGATACAGTAGGCCAATACCAAAGATCCGTGAACCTGATGTGACGTCATCCATTGTCCAATAGCTGAATGAGGATTAAGAGGCATGTAGCTTGGTGCCCAGATAAGAGACATAATCATGGATACGGCAAGTCCGATAAGGATGCCCTTTGTGCCTGATTTAAAAAGTTGCTTTTTCATTGTAATTTCTCCTTTATTGCTTTGAGGTAACGGCGTGATGAGTAGGTGGTTTCCTTATTTTTAAGGTGAATTTCAACGAGGCCGTTAGGGGTAATGTTGAAGCGTTCAATTTCTTTGAGGTTGACAATCTCTGATTGTGAGATTTTGATAAAGTAAGATGGCAGTTTTTCTAAAACTTGATAGAGACGTAAGCCTAAATGGTACTCTCCTTGAATAGTTTCAGCTAGAACCTGCCGATTTTCGATGTAAATTCTGGAAATAGCTTTGGGTTCAATAAGATAAGTTTCGCCATCTTTTTTTCCTTTGAGTCGCTGGTTGTCATCCAAACTTTCAACAAACTCGACGACTTGCTGAATCTTTGGCGTCCGACTAGGTGCCTGAATCTGCAACATTTCTTCTTGAAATACCGGGTCAATCTGAACTTTTATTTTCATAACTATCCTTTCTTATTTGTAATTGAGGAGGCCTCCTCCCTTTCACACCCTTATTAAACACTATTTACTAGTCCACAGCAATAGCGCTCGTCTATGTGGTCCTATATAGTGTTTAAGTGGTTGAAAATATTTTAGAAAACCCCTATACTTAATGAAAACGTACTGACGAGGTAATCACATGAAATCTATAATGAAATGGCTAGCAGGAATTTTTCTTGCCTGCAGTCTGATTTTGAGCTTTTTTACACCTTTTGAGAAGGCACTAACACTGAATTTGCTCTTGCTTTATTTCTTTGTTAAGCAGTTTATGGATTTGACAAGCTCACCCAAAACCTACCAATGGATTTTCCAAATCGTCTACCTCTTGATTTTTTCTGGGCTCATTTGGTTCAACTTTCGTCATGGGGATATGATTATTATAGCCACAGCCTTATCTTGGCTAACAGTTGTGTGTGAGTTATGGCTTTATAGGAAGCATCAGTAACAGTTAGAAACAGTGATCTCTCAACCTTTTAGAAGGGAAAATAATAATTATGACAAAAATCATCGAATTGCCTGAGGTGTTAGCCAACCAGATTGCTGCTGGTGAGGTCGTAGAGCGCCCAGCCAGTGTTGTCAAAGAGTTGGTGGAAAATGCTATTGATGCCGGTAGCACTCAGATTACCATTGAAGTTGAAGAATCAGGTCTCTCAAAAATTCAAATCACAGACAATGGCGAAGGAATGGCTCAAGCTGATGTGGCCATGAGTTTGCGCCGTCATGCAACAAGTAAAATCAAAAATCAAGGAGATCTCTTTCGTATTCGGACCCTTGGTTTTCGAGGTGAGGCTCTGCCCTCTATAGCTTCTATCAGTCATCTAACTATTGTGACAGCAGCGGATGGAGAAGCCTATGGGACTAAACTGGTTGCTAAAGCTGGAGAAATTGAGAGTCAGGATCCTATTTCAACACCAGTTGGAACAAAGATTACCGTTGAAAATCTATTTTATAACACCCCAGCTCGTCTCAAGTATATGAAGAGTTTACAGGCTGAGTTGGCTCATATTGTTGATGTTGTTAATCGTCTGAGTCTAGCTCATCCCGAGGTTGCCTTTACCTTGCTTAATGATGGTCGTCAGTTGACACAGACATCAGGTACTGGAGACCTCCGTCAAGCTATTGCTGGTATTTATGGTTTGACAACGGCTAAAAAAATGGTGGAGATTTCAAATTCTGACCTTGATTTTGAAGTTTCTGGATATGTTAGTCTCCCTGAGTTAACCCGTGCGAATCGTAACTACATCACGATTCTCATTAATGGACGCTATATAAAAAACTTCCTGCTTAACCGTGCCATTTTTGATGGTTATGGTTCTAAACTCATGGTAGGACGCTTCCCTATTGCAGTTATTGATATTCAGATTGATCCCTACTTGGCCGATGTCAATGTTCACCCAACAAAGCAGGAAGTACGTATCTCTAAAGAAAAAGAGCTCATGGCCCTTATCAGCTCAGCCATTGCTCAAAGCCTTAGAGAGCAGGATTTGATTCCTGATGCCCTTGAAAATTTGGCCAAGTCTAGTACCAGAGGTGCAGCTAAGCCAGTTCAAACCAGTCTTCCACTCAAACAAACCAATCTTTACTATGATAGCAGTCGTAATGATTTTTTTGTCAAACCAGAGACCGTCCAAGAGGATATCAAACCTCTTATATCGGAGTCAGAGTCTCCAGTTTCATCGGTAGAAAACAAACCACAACCTTCTGTTAAACAGGCACAACGTTCAGTAGATGAAAGTGATGACGAACACGAAAAACTTGATTATAAAAACAAGTCGAAAATGAAGCGCATGCTTGAAACTTTGGATAATGAGGAAACATCAACCTTCCCTGAGTTGGAGTTTTTTGGTCAAATGCATGGAACCTATCTCTTTGCGCAAGGACAAGGTGGACTTTACATCATTGACCAACATGCTGCTCAAGAACGTGTCAAGTATGAGTACTATCGTGAAAAGATCGGTGAGGTTGACAGCAGTCTACAACAGCTCTTGGTTCCCTATCTCTTTGAATTTTCAGGTTCAGATTACATTAGTTTACAAGAAAAAATGTCCCTTCTGAACCAGGTTGGTATCTATTTAGAGCCTTATGGGAATAACACCTTCATTCTTCGTGAACATCCTATCTGGATGAAGGAAGAAGAGATTGAATCAGCGGTCTATGAAATGTGTGACATGCTTCTTTTGACGAATGAAGTGTCTGTCAAGACCTACCGTGCTGAGCTAGCCATCATGATGAGTTGTAAACGTTCAATCAAGGCTAATCATGCACTTGATGATTACTCTGCGCGTGACCTCCTAGTACAGCTTGCACAGTGTAAAAATCCCTACAATTGCCCTCACGGACGTCCAGTACTTGTCAACTTTACCAAGTCTGATATGGAAAAAATGTTCCGTCGTATCCAAGAAAATCATACAAGTCTACGTGACCTAGGGAAGTATTAAAACTTTTTTTGGTCTTGCTTTACGAATAGGAATGTTAGATTTATAATAGTGGTGAAGATAAGGAATCTTCTAATGTTTTAGCATATCATTGTAGGATGATTGCCTGATTTTTAAGTTAGGAGGTAGAGTGATGAGACACCTAACAAAAACTAATAAACACTTTTTACTTGTTGGCTTAACATTTTTAGCGACTAGCTTGATTTTCTATATTTTGGCCTGGTTAGGTCAACCAAGTTTGGAGAATACTCTCGTAAATGTTTCTAGCATTGCCTTTACTTTAGGCGTTGTAACATATATTCTATTAGGTCTAAAGATGATTACAGATACTTTAAAGACGAGTAGTCATCCTTAAAATAGAGCAAACAGAATCCACTTTCGAGTGGATTTTTTGTTACAATAGTACAGCAGTGCTTGAGATGACAAAATAAACACTCAAGACAATTATCTTACAAGTATAAAATGATAAAGCAAACCATTGAAGAAACGAACGAGAAAGGAAATCACACGCCATGTATGATTACATCAAGGGAACTCTAGTGAAAATTACCGCCAAGTATATTGTTATAGAAGCAAACGGCTTAGGTTATATTGTCACTGTAGCGAATCCATATAGTTTTTCTGACCAAATGAATCAGACTATCCAAGTCTATCTTCATCAGGTTATTAGAGACGATGCCCACCTTCTTTTTGGTTTCCATACTGAAGATGAAAAAGAGGTCTTCCTTAAGCTTATTTCAGTTTCTGGAATAGGTCCGACGACTGCCCTAGCCATTGTTGCTGTAGATGATAATCAAGGCTTGGTTGCTGCTGTTGATAATAGTGACATCAAGTACTTGATGAAGTTTCCAAAGATTGGTAAAAAGACAGCTCAACAAATGGTTCTGGATTTGGCAGGGAAATTTGCAGAGTTACCAACAGAAACGACCAAGACGACACCAAGTCAACCTGAAGGGAATCATCAATTGGATGAGGCTATGGAAGCCTTGATTGCTCTTGGTTATAAAGCCACAGAACTTAAGAAAATCAAGGCCTTCTTCGAAGGAACTAATGAAACGGCAGAGCAATACATTAAATCGGCTCTTAAAATGTTGATGAAATGAGGTAAGCAATGGTCAATCGTTGTCGTTGGGTTCCAACAAACAATAAATTATATTGTGATTATCATGACAAGGAGTGGGGAAAGCCTATTGGTGACGACCAAAAACTTTTTGAGCTGCTTTGCTTAGAAAGTTATCAGTCAGGGCTTTCTTGGTTAACCGTTTTAAATAAAAGACAGGCCTTTAATCGTGTTTTTCATGACTATAATATTGAGCGTGTTGCCCAGTTTAGCCTAAGTGAACTTGAAGATGCGCTTCAAAATCCAGACATCATTAGGCACAAACTTAAGCTAGAAGCAACCGTAAATAATGCCAAACAAGTACTAAAAATCCAAGATGAATTTGGCTCCCTGTCCCATTATTTTTGGCATTTCTTTGACGGAAAGCCCTTGATAAATAATGTACCCACATATAAGGACGTCCCATCATCAACTGCTTTATCCCAACAGATTGCCAACAATCTAAAAAAGAGAGGGTTCAAATTTTTAGGACCGACAACTATATATTCATTTTTACAAGCCGCAGGATTTGTGAATGATCATGAAAATAACTGTGACTTCAAATAAATGAGTGGATTTGATTGACAAGACGAGCAAAACATGTTAGTTTATAAACGAACATGTTTTTGAGATTATTTTACGAATAGTAATATAGGTGAACCAATGAAAGCTGAATTGATTGCAGTAGGAACTGAAATCCTAACTGGGCAAATCACCAATACCAATGCCCAATTTTTATCTGAGAAACTAGCTGAACTAGGAATTGACGTGTATTTTCACACAGCAGTAGGAGACAATGAAAACCGCCTACTTTCAGTTCTTGATCAGGCTAGTCAACGTAGCGATTTAGTCATACTTTGTGGTGGACTTGGCCCTACTGAGGACGACTTAACCAAGCAAACACTGGCTAAATTTTTAGGAAAAGAACTCGTTTTTGATGAGGAGGCTAGTAAAAAACTGGATAGTTTCTTTGCTACTCGTCCTAAACACACACGAACACCTAATAATGATCGCCAAGCGCAAATTGTTGAGGGATCTGTACCCTTGCAAAATCTCACCGGTCTAGCAGTTGGGGGGATTATTACTGCTCAAGGGGTGACCTATGTCGTCTTGCCTGGTCCACCAAGTGAACTCAAATCTATGGTGAACCAAGAGCTTATTCCAGCTCTTACAGAGAATCATACTACTCTTTATTCTAGAGTCCTAAGGTTTTTTGGTGTTGGAGAAAGTCAATTGGTGACTATTCTTAAAGATCTCATTGTTAACCAAACGGACCCAACCATTGCGCCCTATGCTAAAGTGGGAGAAGTGACCCTTCGCTTATCAACAAAGGCATCGTCGCAAGAAGAAGCGGATCGAAAACTAGATGTTTTAGAAGAACAAATTCGTTCTACTAAAACTCTAGATGGAAAAAGCTTGTCTGACCTCATATATGGATATGGAGAATCAAACAGCTTAGCTTATGAAGTGTTCTATTTGCTTAAGAAATATGGCAAAACTATTACTGCAGCTGAAAGTTTAACAGCTGGCTTATTTCAAGCTAGTGTTGCTGATTTTTCTGGAGCTTCACAAGTATTCAAGGGTGGTTTTGTTACCTATAGCATTGAAGAAAAAGCTAAAATGTTAGATATTCCCTTATCTAAATTAGAAGAGAATGGTGTTGTTAGTCATTTTACAGCAGAAAAAATGGCTGAGGGTGCCCGAGCTAAGACAGATAGTGATTACGGAATTGCGCTTACTGGAGTGGCAGGACCAGATACATTGGAAGGGCATCAAGCAGGTACAGTCTTTATTGGTATTGCCGATAGAAACCAAGTGCGGTCAATTAAGGTTGTTATAGGTGAAAGGAGTCGATCTGATGTCAGATATATCAGTACACTCTATGCCTTTAACCTAGTTCGCCAAGCTTTATTACAAGAAGACAACTTGATTTAAGTTTGTTATTTATCATAGGAAGAAGAGGAAATTAAGTGGCTAAGAAAACAAAGAAAACAGAAGAAATCACAAAGAAGTTCGGTGATGAGCGTCGCAAAGCACTCGACGATGCATTAAAAAATATTGAAAAAGATTTTGGTAAGGGTGCAGTTATGCGTCTTGGTGAGCGTGCAGAGCAAAAAGTTCAGGTTATGAGCTCAGGCTCGCTAGCTTTGGATATTGCTCTTGGTGCGGGTGGTTATCCTAAAGGTCGTATTATTGAAATTTACGGACCGGAATCATCAGGTAAAACAACCGTTGCTCTTCATGCAGTTGCTCAGACTCAAAAAGAAGGTGGCATCGCAGCTTTTATCGATGCCGAGCATGCTCTTGACCCTGCTTATGCAGCAGCTCTAGGTGTTAATATCGATGAGCTTCTTTTGTCACAACCTGATTCTGGTGAGCAAGGTCTGGAAATTGCAGGTAAGCTGATTGACTCTGGTGCAGTGGATTTGGTTGTTGTTGACTCAGTTGCGGCCTTGGTACCACGTGCAGAAATTGATGGAGATATTGGTGACAGTCATGTAGGACTTCAAGCACGTATGATGAGTCAAGCCATGCGTAAACTTTCTGCATCTATTAATAAAACAAAAACGATCGCCATCTTTATTAACCAGTTGCGTGAAAAAGTTGGCATCATGTTTGGTAACCCAGAGACTACCCCAGGTGGACGTGCTTTAAAATTCTATGCATCAGTACGCCTTGATGTACGTGGTAATACACAAATTAAAGGAACCGGTGACAAAAAGGACCAAAATGTAGGTAAGGAAACCAAGATTAAGGTTGTTAAAAACAAAGTTGCTCCACCATTTAAAGAAGCTTTTGTTGAAATTATGTACGGCGAAGGAATTTCACAAACTGGTGAACTTGTAAAAATTGCAAGTGATTTAGGTATTATTCAAAAAGCCGGGGCTTGGTTCTCATATAATGGGGAGAAAATTGGTCAAGGATCTGAAAATGCTAAGAAATATTTAGCAGATCACCCAGAGATTTTTGAAGAAATCGATCATAAAGTACGCGTACACTACGGTTTGATTGAGACAGATGAAGACGATGTTGTTGAAGGTACACAAGTTGAAGACACGGCTGATGATCTCGTTCTAGATCTTGATTCAACCATTGAAATTGAAGAATAAGTGTTAAAGAGCCCAAAAGGTTCTTTTCTTTTTGCTTTGAATTAAGAAGAAAACAAGAGCAATACAAGTTAAAAAAGCGGATACACTCCAGACTCAAAATAGGTCGCTAGACCGATTTAATAAATCAAAGACGGTGATAAGATAATAGTATCATGTGACAGAAAGAGAGAATTAACATGATTAAGATTTATACAATTTCAAGTTGTACAAGTTGTAAAAAAGCAAAAACATGGTTGAACAACCATCAACTTCCTTATAAAGAACAAAATCTTGGTAAAGAACCACTTACAAAAGAAGAAATCCTTACTATCCTTTCAAAGACAGAGAATGGTGTTGAGAGCATCGTTTCATCAAAAAATCGCTATGCTAAAGCTTTAAATTGTGATATTGATGAGCTTAGCGTCAGTGAAGTAATTGATTTGATTCAAGACAATCCTAGAATTTTGAAGAGTCCAATCTTGATTGATGATAAGAGATTGCAAGTGGGTTATAAAGAAGATGATATTCGTGCTTTCTTACCACGTTCAATTCGTAATGTCGAAAATTCACAAGCACGCATGCGTGCAGCACTATAAAATTCTAAAAGAAGGTCACTAGTATCTTCTTTTTGTTTTTCAAAAAGAAGAATTTGTTGACTTTATTTATTAAACTTGATAAACTAATAAAGTCCTAAACAACTTGTTCAGTAATAAAAAAGGTAAAAAACTTTAAAAAAGTTATTGACAAGTTTAAGCAGAGATGATATTATAAATAAGCTGTTTCGAAAGGGACGGCAAACGCCAAGAAGTGAAAAAAACTTTAAAAAAGGTGTTGACAAGATATTCTATCTTTGCTAGAATATAGAAGTTGTCTCAAGAGAGACAAAGACCTTTGAGAACTGAATAAGAAACCAAGTGCAGGGTTATGATAGAAGAATTATAACCTGTCAATTTACAAGAATAAATCGTCAGACGACGGTAATGAGTTAACGCTCGAACAATTATTAAAGATTTTAATGAGAGTTTGATCCTGGCTCAGGACGAACGCTGGCGGCGTGCCTAATACATGCAAGTAGAACGCTGAAGAGAGGAGCTTGCTCTTCTTGAATGAGTTGCGAACGGGTGAGTAACGCGTAGGTAACCTGCCTTGTAGCGGGGGATAACTATTGGAAACGATAGCTAATACCGCATAACAATGGGTGACACATGTCATTTATTTGAAAGGGGCAATTGCTCCACTACAAGATGGACCTGCGTTGTATTAGCTAGTAGGTGAGGTAACGGCTCACCTAGGCGACGATACATAGCCGACCTGAGAGGGTGATCGGCCACACTGGGACTGAGACACGGCCCAGACTCCTACGGGAGGCAGCAGTAGGGAATCTTCGGCAATGGGGGCAACCCTGACCGAGCAACGCCGCGTGAGTGAAGAAGGTTTTCGGATCGTAAAGCTCTGTTGTAAGTCAAGAACGAGTGTGAGAGTGGAAAGTTCACACTGTGACGGTAGCTTACCAGAAAGGGACGGCTAACTACGTGCCAGCAGCCGCGGTAATACGTAGGTCCCGAGCGTTGTCCGGATTTATTGGGCGTAAAGCGAGCGCAGGCGGTTTGATAAGTCTGAAGTTAAAGGCTGTGGCTCAACCATAGTTCGCTTTGGAAACTGTCAAACTTGAGTGCAGAAGGGGAGAGTGGAATTCCATGTGTAGCGGTGAAATGCGTAGATATATGGAGGAACACCGGTGGCGAAAGCGGCTCTCTGGTCTGTAACTGACGCTGAGGCTCGAAAGCGTGGGGAGCGAACAGGATTAGATACCCTGGTAGTCCACGCCGTAAACGATGAGTGCTAGGTGTTGGATCCTTTCCGGGATTCAGTGCCGCAGCTAACGCATTAAGCACTCCGCCTGGGGAGTACGACCGCAAGGTTGAAACTCAAAGGAATTGACGGGGGCCCGCACAAGCGGTGGAGCATGTGGTTTAATTCGAAGCAACGCGAAGAACCTTACCAGGTCTTGACATCCCGATGCTATTTCTAGAGATAGAAAGTTACTTCGGTACATCGGTGACAGGTGGTGCATGGTTGTCGTCAGCTCGTGTCGTGAGATGTTGGGTTAAGTCCCGCAACGAGCGCAACCCCTATTGTTAGTTGCCATCATTCAGTTGGGCACTCTAGCGAGACTGCCGGTAATAAACCGGAGGAAGGTGGGGATGACGTCAAATCATCATGCCCCTTATGACCTGGGCTACACACGTGCTACAATGGTTGGTACAACGAGTTGCGAGTCGGTGACGGCAAGCTAATCTCTTAAAGCCAATCTCAGTTCGGATTGTAGGCTGCAACTCGCCTACATGAAGTCGGAATCGCTAGTAATCGCGGATCAGCACGCCGCGGTGAATACGTTCCCGGGCCTTGTACACACCGCCCGTCACACCACGAGAGTTTGTAACACCCGAAGTCGGTGAGGTAACCTTTTGGAGCCAGCCGCCTAAGGTGGGATAGATGATTGGGGTGAAGTCGTAACAAGGTAGCCGTATCGGAAGGTGCGGCTGGATCACCTCCTTTCTAAGGAAAAACGGAATGTACTTGAGTTTCTTATTTAGTTTTGAGAGGTCTTGTGGGGCCTTAGCTCAGCTGGGAGAGCGCCTGCTTTGCACGCAGGAGGTCAGCGGTTCGATCCCGCTAGGCTCCATTGAATCGAAAGATTCAAGTATTGTCCATTGAAAATTGAATATCTATATCAAATTCCATATGTAAGTAATTACATATAGATAGTAACAAGAAAATAAACCGAAACGCTGTGAATATTTAATGAGTTAGGTCGAAAGGCCAAAATAAGGTTAAGTTAATAAGGGCGCACGGTGGATGCCTTGGCACTAGAAGCCGATGAAGGACGTGACTAACAACGAAATGCTTTGGGGAGCTGTAAGTGAGCAATGATCCAGAGATGTCCGAATGGGGGAACCCGGCAGGTAATGCCTGTCACTCATTACTGTTAAGGTAATGTAGAGGAAGACGCAGTGAACTGAAACATCTAAGTAGCTGCAGGAAGAGAAAGCAAAAGCGATTGCCTTAGTAGCGGCGAGCGAAACGGCAAGAGGGCAAACCGAAGAGTTTACTCTTCGGGGTTGTAGGACTGCAACGTGGACTTAAAGATTATAGAAGAACTACCTGGGAAGGTAGGCCAAAGAGAGTAATAGCCTCGTATTCGAAATAGTCTTTATACCTAGCAGTATCCTGAGTACGGCGAGACACGAGAAATCTCGTCGGAATCTGGGAGGACCATCTCCCAACCCTAAATACTCTCTAGTGACCGATAGTGAACCAGTACCGTGAGGGAAAGGTGAAAAGCACCCCGGGAGGGGAGTGAAATAGAACCTGAAACCGTGTGCCTACAACAAGTTCGAGCCCGTTAATGGGTGAGAGCGTGCCTTTTGTAGAATGAACCGGCGAGTTACGATATGATGCGAGGTTAAGTTGAAGAGACGGAGCCGTAGGGAAACCGAGTCTTAATAGGGCGCATTAGTATCATGTCGTAGACCCGAAACCATGTGACCTACCCATGAGCAGGTTGAAGGTGAGGTAAAACTCACTGGAGGACCGAACCAGGGCACGTTGAAAAGTGCTTGGATGACTTGTGGGTAGCGGAGAAATTCCAAACGAACTTGGAGATAGCTGGTTCTCTCCGAAATAGCTTTAGGGCTAGCGTCGATGTTAAGTCTCTTGGAGGTAGAGCACTGTTTGGGTGAGGGGTCCATCCCGGATTACCAATCTCAGATAAACTCCGAATGCCAATGAGATATAATCGGCAGTCAGACTGCGAGTGCTAAGATCCGTAGTCGAAAGGGAAACAGCCCAGACCACCAGCTAAGGTCCCAAAATATATGTTAAGTGGAAAAGGATGTGGGGTTGCACAGACAACTAGGATGTTAGCTTAGAAGCAGCTATTCATTCAAAGAGTGCGTAATAGCTCACTAGTCGAGTGACCCTGCGCCGAAAATGTACCGGGGCTAAAACATATTACCGAAGCTGTGGATACCTTTATAGGTATGGTAGGAGAGCGTTCTATGTGCGAAGAAGGTGTACCGTGAGGAGTGCTGGAGCGCATAGAAGTGAGAATGCCGGTATGAGTAGCGAAAGACAGGTGAGAATCCTGTCCACCGTAAGACTAAGGTTTCCAGGGGAAGGCTCGTCCGCCCTGGGTTAGTCGGGACCTAAGGAGAGACCGAAAGGTGTATCCGATGGACAACAGGTTGATATTCCTGTACTAGAGTATATAGTGATGGAGGGACGCAGTAGGCTAACTAAACCAGACGATTGGAAGTGTCTGGCCAAGCAGTGAGGTGTGATATGAGTCAAATGCTTATATCTCTAACATTGAGCTGTGATGGGGAGCGAAGTTTAGTAGCGAAGTTAGTGATGTCACACTGCCGAGAAAAGCTTCTAGCGTTAATTATACTCTACCCGTACCGCAAACCGACACAGGTAGTCGAGGCGAGTAGCCTCAGGTGAGCGAGAGAACTCTCGTTAAGGAACTCGGCAAAATGGCCCCGTAACTTCGGGAGAAGGGGCGCTGACTGATGGTCAGCCGCAGTGAATAGGCCCAAGCAACTGTTTATCAAAAACACAGCTCTCTGCTAAATCGTAAGATGATGTATAGGGGGTGACGCCTGCCCGGTGCTGGAAGGTTAAGAGGAGTGCTTAGCGTAAGCGAAGGTATGAATTGAAGCCCCAGTAAACGGCGGCCGTAACTATAACGGTCCTAAGGTAGCGAAATTCCTTGTCGGGTAAGTTCCGACCCGCACGAAAGGCGTAATGATTTGGGCACTGTCTCAACGAGAGACTCGGTGAAATTTTAGTACCTGTGAAGATGCAGGTTACCCGCGACAGGACGGAAAGACCCCATGGAGCTTTACTGCAGTTTGATATTGAGTATCTGTACCACATGTACAGGATAGGTAGGAGCCTATGACCTCGGGACGCCAGTTTCGAGTGAGGCGTTGTTGGGATACTACCCTTGTGTTATGGCTACTCTAACCCAGATAGGTTATCCCTATCGGAGACAGTGTCTGACGGGCAGTTTGACTGGGGCGGTCGCCTCCTAAAAGGTAACGGAGGCGCCCAAAGGTTCCCTCAGAATGGTTGGAAATCATTCGCAGAGTGTAAAGGTATAAGGGAGCTTGACTGCGAGAGCTACAACTCGAGCAGGGACGAAAGTCGGGCTTAGTGATCCGGTGGTTCCGTATGGAAGGGCCATCGCTCAACGGATAAAAGCTACCCTGGGGATAACAGGCTTATCTCCCCCAAGAGTTCACATCGACGGGGAGGTTTGGCACCTCGATGTCGGCTCGTCGCATCCTGGGGCTGTAGTCGGTCCCAAGGGTTGGGCTGTTCGCCCATTAAAGCGGCACGCGAGCTGGGTTCAGAACGTCGTGAGACAGTTCGGTCCCTATCCGTCGCGGGCGTAGGAAATTTGAGAGGATCTGCTCCTAGTACGAGAGGACCAGAGTGGACTTACCGCTGGTGTACCAGTTGTTCTGCCAAGAGCATCGCTGGGTAGCTATGTAGGGAAGGGATAAACGCTGAAAGCATCTAAGTGTGAAGCCCACCTCAAGATGAGATTTCCCATGATTTTATATCAGTAAGAGCCCTGAGAGATGATCAGGTTGATAGGTTAGAAGTGGAAGTGTGGTGACACATGTAGCGGACTAATACTAATAGCTCGAGGACTTATCCAAAGAAAGTAACTGAGACATATTGACAACGATTTGGTTTCTTGATACAGTATAGATATTCAATTTTGAGTTGAGAATACTCAGAGTTAAGTGACGATAGCCTAGGAGATACACCTGTTCCCATGCCGAACACAGAAGTTAAGCCCTAGTACGCCTGATGTAGTTGGGGGTTGCCCCCTGTTAGATACGGTAGTTGCTTAGCACAAAGGGAGTTTAGCTCAGCTGGGAGAGCATCTGCCTTACAAGCAGAGGGTCAGCGGTTCGATCCCGTTAACTCCCATTTAGCGGGTGTAGTTTAGTGGTAAAACTACAGCCTTCCAAGCTGTTGTCGCGAGTTCGATTCTCGTCACCCGCTTTATTTGGAAACAAATATCCAAGCATTTAGCTTGGGCGCGTAGCTCAGATGGTTAGAGCGCACGCCTGATAAGCGTGAGGTCGGTGGTTCGATTCCACTCGTGCCCATCATATGGTCCGTTGGTCAAGGGGTTAAGACACCGCCTTTTCACGGCGGTAACACGGGTTCGAATCCCGTACGGACTATATTTTATGGAGGATTACCCAAGTCCGGCTGAAGGGAACGGTCTTGAAAACCGTCAGGCGTGTAAAAGCGTGCGTGGGTTCGAATCCCACATCCTCCTTATAATTAACGCGGGATGGAGCAGCTCGGTAGCTCGTCGGGCTCATAACCCGAAGGTCGTAGGTTCAAATCCTGCTCCCGCAATTTGGCTCGGTAGCTCAGTTGGTAGAGCAATGGATTGAAGCTCCATGTGTCGGCGGTTCGATTCCGTCTCGCGCCATTTGTTTATATTTTGGAAGGGTAGCGAAGAGGCTAAACGCGGCGGACTGTAAATCCGCTCCTTCGGGTTCGGGGGTTCGAATCCCTCCCCTTCCATAGTTACGGGCATAGTTTAAAGGTAGAACTAAGGTCTCCAAAACCTTCAGTGTGGGTTCAATTCCTACTGCCCGTGTTAGTAAAGTGGCGAATGTGGTGAAGTGGTTAACACATCAGATTGTGGCTCTGACATTCGGGGGTTCGATTCCCCTCATTCGCCTATATTTTTGGGGTATAGCCAAGCGGTAAGGCAAGGGACTTTGACTCCCTCATGCGTTGGTTCGAATCCAGCTACCCCAGTTATACTTTGCCGGCGTGGCGGAATTGGCAGACGCGCTGGACTCAAAATCCAGTGTCCGCAAGGACGTGCCGGTTCGACCCCGGCCGCCGGTATATGTTACACTCCTTAAGGAGTGTTTTTTTGTCTATAGGAGTTTATTTTTTATGTTTAATAAATTTCAGCTTCTCTTAAAACAAATTCGTTTTCCTGAGGATCACGATGCTTTTAAAGAAATTAAAGATGGTTCTATCGAAACAGTAAAGCTATTTAAATCAAAGCGCCAGTGGTTTTTTGTTTTTTCTTTTCCTAGTGTTCTGTCTTATGAGTCTTTTACTCTTTTTGATAGTTTACTTCATTCTTCCTTCAATTCTTTAGGTGCCAAAGCTTTTTTTGAGATTCGTTTAGTTACTACTGCTTGCGATGATTCATTACTTGGGGATTATTTTTCATATGCTTTAGATAGTTTAAAAGTGTCTCACTTTTCTATTTATTCTTTATTCTCAAATCTAGATGTTGAGATTTCGAATAATAGTATTATTGTTAAGGCTCCAGAGCATATTATAAAGGAAAATTTACAGGATAGATTTATTTCTTTGATATCTAAATCTCTTTCTCAAGTTGGTTTATCTGATGTATCCATTTCTGTTGTCGAAGATAAGGTAGCTTCATCTTCTTTTGAAGAGGCTTACCAAACAAATAAGGTTTTTTTACAAGAACAAGCTGAGTCTCAAGCAAGACAAGCGCTTCAATCTATTCTTGAAAGTGTCCCAGCACCGAAACCCGTGAGCGAACCGTCCCAAAATTTTGCTGAGAAACAAAGTCAACGTCAAGCTAGTTTTGATAAGGCTGAAATAACGCCAATGGTTGATATTAATTCTGAAGAGAATCGTGTTGTTTTTGAAGGATATATTTTTGATGTAGAGCAACGTGAAACTAAGACTGGTAGAATTATTATTAATTTCAAGGTAACTGATTATACCTCTAGTTTTGTTATGCAACGATGGGTAAAAGATAGTGATGAGCTCGCTAAGTTCGATATGATAAAAAAGGCGAACTGGGTTAGGGTTCGTGGTCGTATCGAGAATAATCCTTTCACTCATAGTCTGACAATGAATGTACAAGATATCAAAGAGATTTCGCACACACCTCGCAAGGATTTGATGCCTGAGGGACAAAAGCGTGTGGAATTTCATGCACATACTAACATGTCGACTATGGATGCCATGCCAACTGTGGAAGAGCTTATTGATACTGCTGCTTCTTGGGGGCATCCAGCTGTTGCTATAACTGATCACGCTAATGTTCAGAGTTTTCCTCATGGCTACCATAGGGCTAAGAAAGCTGGTATTAAGGCTATTTTTGGTCTTGAAGCCAATCTTGTTGAGGATAAAGTTCCTATTGTTTATAATTCCCAGAATTTGGAATTAAAAGAAGCAACTTATGTTGTATTTGACGTTGAGACAACGGGCTTGTCTGCTGTTCATAATGATTTGATTCAGATTGCGGCATCAAAAATGCATAAAGGTAATATTGTTGAGCAATTTGATGAATTTATAGACCCAGGGCATCCTCTTTCTGCTTTTACTACTGAGTTGACGGGTATTACTGATAATCATGTAAAAGGTGCTAAACCTTTAGTCCAAGTTTTACAGGAGTTTCAAGAATTCTGTCAAGGAACTGTGCTAGTGGCTCATAATGCGACCTTTGACGTTGGTTTTATGAATGCCAATTACGAAAGACATCAGTTACCAACAATTTCACAACCGGTTATTGATACTTTAGAATTTGCACGAAATCTTTATCCTGAGTATAAGCGTCATGGTTTGGGTCCTTTGACGAAGCGGTTTGGTGTGGCGTTGGACCACCACCATATGGCCAATTATGATGCGGAAGCTACGGGCCGTCTGTTGTTTATCTTTATAAAAGATGTGTTTGATAAGCACGGTTTGACTAATCTGGAACAGTTGAACACGGAGTTGGTTTCTGAAGATTCGTATAAAAAGTCTCGTGTCAAACATGCAACGCTATATGTTCAGAATCAAACTGGCTTGAAGAATATCTTTAAGTTGGTAAGTTTATCAAATGTTTCATACTTTGAGGGAGTAGCACGTATTCCTCGTACGGTCTTAGATGAGTATCGTGAGGGAATTATTGTAGGTTCTGCTTGTGCTGATGGTGAGGTTTTTGATACGCTTCTATCTCACGGTATTGATAAGGCGGTTGAAGTTGCTAAATATTATGACTTTATTGAAGTTATGCCACCGGCAATTTATGCTCCCTTGATTGCAAAGGATTTAATCAAGGATGAGGCGGCTATAGAACAACTGATTCGAGATTTGATTGAAGTTGCTAATCGTCTGGACAAACCTGTGCTGGCTACGGGAAATGTACATTATATCAATCCTGAAGATGCCATTTATCGTGAAATTATTGTTCGTGCTTTGGGACAAGGAGCCATGATTAATAGGCCAATCGGTAAGGGAGAAAATGCGAAACCTGCTCCTTTACCTGAAGCGCATTTTAGGACAACTAACGAGATGCTAGATGACTTTGCCTTTTTAGGAAAAGACTTAGCCTATAAAATTGTTGTAACTAATACGCAGGCTATGGCGGACCAAATTGAAGAGGTTGAGGTTGTCAAAAAAGACTTGTACACACCTTTCATTGATCGTGCAGAAGAACAGGTTGCAGAGATGACTTATGCTAAAGCATTTGAGCTTTATGGTAATCCTTTGCCTGACATTATTGACTTGCGGATTGAGAAAGAGTTGTCCTCAATTCTTGGTAATGGATTTGCCGTAATATATCTGGCATCACAGATGCTGGTAAACCGTTCAAATGAACGTGGCTACCTGGTTGGCTCTCGGGGGTCTGTTGGCTCTAGTTTTGTTGCAACAATGATTGGAATTACTGAGGTAAATCCTATGCCACCTCATTATTTATGTCCTAAATGTCAACACTCAGAGTTTATCACGGATGGTTCTTATGGCTCTGGTTTTGATTTGCCTGATAAGGAATGTTCAGAATGTGGAACTGAGTATAAAAAGGATGGTCAGGATATTCCTTTCGAGACCTTCCTCGGTTTTGATGGGGATAAGGTTCCTGATATTGATTTGAACTTTTCAGGAGATGATCAGCCGTCGGCTCACTTGGATGTACGTGATATTTTTGGAGAGCAATATGCCTTCCGTGCTGGAACGGTAGGTACTGTTGCAGATCGGACAGCTTATGGTTTTGTCAAGGGTTACGAACGTGATTACAATAAGTTCTATCGTGATGCTGAGGTTGATCGTTTGGCTATGGGTGCTGCTGGGGTTAAGCGAAATACAGGTCAGCACCCAGGTGGTATCGTTGTTATTCCAAATTATATGGATGTCTATGATTTTACACCTGTTCAATATCCGGCTGATGATGTAACTGCTGCTTGGCAGACAACTCACTTTAACTTCCACGATATCGATGAGAACGTGTTGAAGCTAGATATTCTGGGGCATGATGATCCGACTATGATTCGTAAGTTACAGGACCTATCAGGAATTGATCCAAAAGATATTCGAGCAGATGATCCGGATGTGATGAAACTTTTTTCAGGGACTGAGATTTTAGGGGTAACACCTGAACAAATTGGGACCTCAACGGGAATGTTGGGGATCCCTGAGTTTGGGACTAACTTTGTTCGTGGTATGGTCGATGAGACGCATCCGACGACCTTTGCAGAACTCTTACAGTTATCTGGTTTATCCCATGGTACAGATGTGTGGTTGGGTAATGCACAAGATTTGATTAAGGAAGGTATTGCCACCTTGAAAACAGTTATCGGTTGTCGTGATGATATCATGGTATACCTAATGCATGCAGGGTTAGATCCTAAGATGGCCTTTACCATTATGGAACGTGTGCGTAAGGGAATGTGGTTGAAAATTTCTGAAGAAGAGCGAAATGGTTATATTCAAGCCATGCGTGAAAATAATGTTCCGGACTGGTATATTGAATCTTGTGGTAAAATCAAGTACATGTTCCCTAAAGCCCATGCGGCTGCTTACGTTATGATGGCCCTTCGTGTAGCTTATTTCAAGGTGCACCATCCTATTTATTACTATTGTGCTTACTTCTCGATTCGAGCCAAAGCATTTGAGCTTAAGACGATGTCTGCAGGGCTCAATGCTGTTAAAACTCGAATGGAAGATATTAAGGAGAAGCGCCAACGAAATGAAGCGACTAATGTTGAAAATGACTTGTTTACAACGCTTGAAATTGTCAATGAAATGTTAGAACGTGGCTTTACTTTTGGCCAGTTAGATCTTTATAAGAGTCAGGCGACTGAATTTTTGATTGAAGGAGATACCTTGATTCCTCCGTTTATCGCACTTGAAGGTTTGGGTGAAAACGTTGCGAAGCAAGTAGTTGCTGCGCGTGAAGAAGGGGAATTTCTCTCCAAAACAGAATTGCGTAAACGAGGAGGCCTATCATCAACCTTGGTTGAAAAATTGGATGAAATGGGCATTCTAGGAAATATGCCAGAAGATAATCAGTTAAGTCTTTTTGATGATTTCTTTTAATGGCTAAAGTGAATTGTCATCAACTTTGAGAGAATGGAGTCAGTCTCCGTTCTCTTTTTGTTTAGGTATCTGTATGTGATGATAAAAAGCCAAAGCTGATAGAAAACTTTTTTCTTCGTCTTATGGTATACTGATAGAAAATTATAGTTTCAAGGAGTTAATCATGGTTTTATCACATTTTAAAGAAAATCTTGAAAAATATGCTAAATTATTGGTTGCCAATGGGATTAATGTACAACCTGGTCATACGGTGGCCTTGAGTATAGATGTAGAGCAAGCAGAGCTAGCTCATCTTTTAGTAAAAGAAGCCTATGCTTTAGGAGCAGCTGAGGTAATTGTTCAATGGTCGGATGATATTATTAATCGCGAGCGCTTCTTACATGCCGATATGGACCGCATTGAAGAGGTTCCTGCTTATAAAAAAGCTGAGATGGAATATTTGTTGGCCAAAAAGGCAAGTCGCTTAGGAGTTCGTTCTTCAGATCCAGGGGCCCTTAATGGTGTCGCTCCTGAACGTCTATCTGCTCATGCTAAGGCTACTGGGGTAGCCTTTAAACCTATGCAGGTGGCAACTCAGTCTAATAAGGTTAGTTGGACTGTAGCTGCTGCAGCTGGTAAGGAATGGGCTAAGAAGGTCTTTCCTGATGCTTCGAGTGATGAGGAAGCCGTAGATTTACTTTGGGACCAAATTTTCAAGACCTGTCGTGTTTACGAAGAGGATCCTGTACATGCCTGGAAGGAACATGCTGACCGTTTAGATGCTAAAGCACGTATACTCAATGAGGCGCAATTCTCAGCCCTTCATTACACAGCACCAGGAACAGATTTGACCCTTGGTTTGCCGAAAAACCACGTTTGGGAGTCAGCAGGAGCTATCAATACCCAAGGTGAAGGTTTCTTGCCGAATATGCCGACAGAAGAAGTCTTTACGGCACCAGATTTTCGTCGTGCAGATGGTTATGTCTCAAGTACAAAACCACTAAGCTATAATGGTAATATTATTGAGGGAATCAAAGTAACCTTCAAAGATGGTGAAATTGTAGATATTACAGCAGACCAAGGTGACGAAGTGATGAAGAATCTCGTCTTCAACAATAATGGGGCGCGTGCTCTAGGTGAATGTGCCTTGGTAGCAGATCCAAGTCCTATTTCGCAGTCTGGTATTACCTTCTTTAATACCCTTTTTGATGAAAATGCCTCCAACCATCTAGCTATTGGGGCAGCCTATGCTACCAGTGTTGAGGGGGGAGCAGACATGACAGAAGAGGAGCTTAAAGCAGCTGGTCTTAATCGTTCTGATGTACACGTAGATTTTATGATTGGTTCAAATCAAATGGATATTGATGGTATCCGCCAAGATGGTAGTCGTGTGCCTATCTTCCGAAATGGGGATTGGGTGATTTAAGTATCGTGGAGGATTTCTTATGATTGGAAGTATGATAGTTGGTTTTCTAATTGGCCTTATTGCCTCTGCTATATCAAATAGGGGTGAACGTATGGGCTGTATTGGTAAGACCTTTGTTGGATGGTTAGGTGCTTTTGTTGGTCAGCTTCTTTTTGGAAATTGGGGACCGATGCTAGCAGATACTGCTATCGTTCCTTCGGTACTAGGTGCTGTTATCTTATTAGCCCTTTTTTGGAATCGTAATAGTTAGAAATGAAAGAGTTCTGAGATATTGGTTAGATATCTAAGGACCCTTTTTTCTTATTTTTTCATTTCCATATACCACTTTTAGAAAAACTGTGGTAGAGTAGTGAAAATAGCATCTATTTGGAAAGGACTAGGAATGAGTGACTTAGATAAAAACATAGCTGTAAAAAGTATGGTTGTTATGCGTAAGGCTTTTCGTACCATCGATGCCAAGGTTTCTGAGACCTTCAAAGAATTTAATTTGACACCAACTCAATTTGGGGTTATGGATGTGCTTAATGCCAAGGGGCGTATGAAGATTGGTGAATTAATTGATCGCATGCTTGCTACCTCGGGTAATATGACTGTCGTCATTAAAAACATGGAGAAAAAGGGTTGGTTGATACGAAAAGCCTGTCAAACAGATAAGCGTGCTTTTGAGATTGATTTGACGGATGAGGGCCGCCGTATTATCAAAGCAGCAATCCCCCCACATCAGCGAGCGATTGAGGAGACTTTTTCCGTTTTGTCTCCTGACGAACAGTCACAATTGGTAGAGCTTCTGAAAAAATTTAAGAATGTCTGAGCATATTTCTTTATATTTATAATAAAATCAATTATATTACTATGTAGTAGTAAAAATGATTGTTAGAAATACAAAGGAAATTTATCATGAAAAATATCCTATTTATCGTTGGTTCTCTTCGTAAGGGATCATTTAACCACCAATTAGCAGAAGAAGCTGAGAAAATGCTAGCTGATAAAGCTAATGTTTCTTATCTTGACTATAGTAAAGTACCTGTTTTTAATCAGGATTTAGAAAGTCCGGTTCTTCCTGTTTTGGCAGAAGTTCGAGAACAGGTCTTGGCAGCAGATGCAATCTGGATTTTCTCACCGGTTTATAATTTCTCAATTCCTGGGCCAGTGAAAAATTTGCTTGACTGGCTAAGCCGCGCCCTTGACCTATCAGATCCTTCAGGGCCATCAGCTCTTCAAGATAAGATTGTAACCGTGTCATCAGTTGCTAATGGTGGTCACAATCAACTTTTTGATGCCTACAAAGAATTGTTACCATTTATCCGTACCCAAGTAGTTGGTGATTTTACAGCGACACGTGTAAATGATACAGCCTGGGTAGATGGAAAATTCGTAGCAACAGAAGAAGTTCTTGAAAGCCTTCAGAATCAAGCGGAAGCTTTGATTGAAGCGATTAAATAAGAATAATGAATACCCGAGCTTTCTAGCTTCGGGTATTTTTATATGCAACAATGAAAAAAGACACCCTAAGGTGTCCTCATATTATGAAGGCGGTAGACGGATTTGAACCGACGATCAAGCTTTTGCAGAG
Organism: Streptococcus vestibularis; assembly: GCF_900636445.1. Lineage (NCBI taxonomy): Bacteria > Bacillati > Bacillota > Bacilli > Lactobacillales > Streptococcaceae > Streptococcus > Streptococcus vestibularis. The sequence continues at coordinate 83,092 of NZ_LR134275.1, forward strand.
CCGTGCCTTACCACTTGGCTATACCGCCATAACAGATACCATTCTATCGAAAAAACAAAGATTCGTCAAGCCTCTTTCATCAAATTGACTGATTGATTGTTCAAACTGTCCATCTACAAGAAACATAAAGAGACTGAAAGACATTCAACTTCTTTGTATTAATTATAACTGTTGTATATAGATTACTAACACGTATGTCTTGATTATTGTCTAATCAAGTAATCAAAGGCTCCGATAGCATTTGTAGCACTAGACCCCATGGAAATAATGATTTGTTTGTAGGCGCTGTCAGTATAGTCACCTGCTGCAAAAATACCAGAGATATTTGTTGAACCAAATTTATCAACGATAATATCTTGGCGTTCATTGAGTTCAATACCACTGTCTTTGAGCCAAGCAGTACTTGGTACAAGACCAATTCGAACAAAGACACCCTCAAGGTTAAGATGTTTTTCTTCATTTGTATCACGCTCAACGTATCTCAAACCAGTCACATAATCTTGACCCAGAATTTTTTTGTTGCAACGTTCTTAAGAATGGTTAGATTATCCGTTTTAGCAGCTCGTTCTTGTAAGACTTGATCTGACTTTAATTCAGGTAAGAACTCTAAGACCGTAACATGTTTAGTGATACCGGCTAAATCTAAAGCCGCTTCCAAACCTGAGTTACCACCACCGATAACGGCAATATTTTTCTCTTCAAATAGTGGACCATCACAGTGTGAGCAATAAGTAACACCTTTGTTGCGGAATTCTTCCTAGCCAGGAATGTTGATATTACGCCATTTGGCTCCGAGAGCTAGGATAGCAGTTTTAGCCTGTAGAACGGCACCGTTAGCTAGTGTGACTTCAATGAGTTCTTTCTTTTCAATGCCAGTAGCTAATTGACTTTTGATGATATCAACGTCGTAAGATTTAGTATACTCTTCAACTTGGTCCATTAACTTAGTACCTTCTGTATATAGCGTACCAATCATGTTTTCAATACCAACTGTCTCAATAACTTGTCCTCCAAAGGTTTCTGCTAAAAGACCAGTTTTTAGTCCTTTACGGGTAGCATAAATTGCAGCACTGTTTCCAGCAGGACCACCACCAATAATCAAAACATCATAGACACCTTTATCAGCGAAAGAATCAGCATCAAGTGGGCCGTCGAGTTTTTCTACAAGCTGTTCAATGCTTGCACGACCAGATGTAAATTCTTCTCGGTCTTTATAAACCGTAGGAACAGACAAGATACCTTTCGCTTTGACTTTACCCTAATACATTCCACCTTCAATCATAGTATGTGTGATATTTAGGTTCAAAACAGCCATAATATTAAAAGCTTGAACGATATCTGGACAATTAATATTTTCATCTGTTACAGTGATGAATTCCCCATTTTGAGAAGCTTGTGCTGAAAATTCTATAATTTCTTTTCCGACTAATGACAAAATAATGTCATCCTCTATTTTTGAAATCCTAATTATAAACAAAATACTTATTAATCTTAAAGAAAACGATTTTATTTTTTAATGAAAGCATGTTTTTTCCAATGAGGTTATTGATTTTATAGCTTGTCAAATATCACTTTTTTTGATAAACTACTATAGTTACCTAGAGTGACAAATACTCATTTTAAGCCGATTGTGGTCTTGTTGCCGCAAGGTGGGACTGCAAGTCTAAAGCTTAGAAGAGGAAAAAACAATTTTTTAAGGAGAAATACTCATGGCAGTAATTTCAATGAAACAACTTCTTGAGGCTGGTGTTCACTTTGGTCACCAAACTCGTCGCTGGAATCCTAAGATGGCTAAATACATCTTCACAGAACGTAACGGAATCCACGTTATCGACTTGCAACAAACTGTAAAAATGGCTGACACAGCTTACGAATTCGTTCGTGAAGCAGCAGCTAACGATGCAGTAATCTTGTTCGTTGGTACTAAAAAACAAGCTGCTGAAGCAGTTGCTGAAGAAGCAACTCGTGCTGGTCAATACTACATCAATCACCGTTGGTTGGGTGGTACTCTTACAAACTGGGATACTATCCAAAAACGTATCGCTCGTTTGAAAGAAATCAAACAAATGGAAGCTGATGGAACTTTCGAAGTTCTTCCTAAGAAAGAAGTTGCACTTCTTAACAAACAACGTGCACGTCTTGAAAAATTCTTGGGTGGTATCGAAGATATGCCTCGTATTCCAGATGTAATCTACATCGTTGACCCACACAAAGAACAAATCGCTGTTAAAGAAGCTAAAAAACTTGGTATCCCAGTTGTAGCAATGGTTGATACAAACGCTGATCCAGATGAGATCGATGTAATCATCCCAGCTAACGATGACGCTATTCGTGCCGTTAAATTGATCACTTCAAAAATGGCTGACGCTATCATCGAAGGTAACCAAGGGGAAGATGCTTCTGCAGATTTCCAAGAAGCAGCTGCAGCTGATTCAATTGAAGAAATCGTTGAAGTTGTCGAAGGGGACAATAACTAATCTTTAGGATTAGTTAGGGTATGATGCCCACTAAAGATACGACAAATACCTAAGGGGCGGGGCTCAGCCCAGCCCCTTAATTTTATAAAATAAATTTGGAGAAAAACAAAATGGCAGAAATTACAGCTAAACTTGTTAAGGAATTACGCGAAAAATCTGGTGCTGGTGTCATGGACGCTAAAAAAGCATTAGTTGAAGTTGATGGTGATATCGAAAAAGCGATTGAATTGCTTCGCGAAAAAGGTATGGCTAAAGCAGCTAAGAAAGCTGACCGTGTTGCAGCTGAAGGTTTGACTGGTGTTTACGTTAACGGTAACGTTGCAGCAGTTGTTGAAGTTAACGCTGAAACTGACTTCGTTGCGAAGAACGCTCAATTCGTTGAGTTGGTAAACGAAACAGCTAAAGTGATTGCTGAAGGTAAACCAGCTAACAACGAAGAAGCACTTGCATTGACTATGCCTTCAGGTGAAACTCTTGAAGCTGCATACGTAACTGCTACAGCTACTATCGGTGAAAAGATTTCATTCCGTCGTTTTGCAGTTGTTGAGAAAACTGATGCACAACACTTCGGAGCTTACCAACACAACGGTGGACGTATCGGTGTTGTTTCAGTTATCGAAGGTGGAGATGATGCTCTTGCAAAACAAATCTCAATGCACATCGCAGCGATGAAACCAACTGTTCTTTCATACACTGAATTGGATGAACAATTTGTTAAAGATGAATTGGCACAACTTAACCACGCTATCGATCAAGATAACGAAAGCCGTGCAATGGTTAACAAACCAGCTCTTCCACACCTTAAATATGGTTCTAAAGCTCAATTGACTGATGCTGTTCTTGCTCAAGCTGAAGAAGATATCAAAGCTGAGTTGGCTGCTGAAGGTAAACCAGAAAAAATCTGGGATAAAATCATCCCAGGTAAAATGGACCGCTTCTTGCTTGACAACACTAAAGTTGACCAAGCTTACACTCTTCTTGCTCAAGTTTACATCATGGACGACAGCAAAACAGTTGAAGCTTACCTTGAATCAGTAAACGCTTCAGTAGTAGAATTCATTCGCTTTGAAGTTGGTGAAGGTATCGAAAAAGCATCTAACGACTTTGAATCAGAAGTTGCAGCTACAATGGCAGCAGCACTTAACAACTAATTCTAGTTGCTAGATAAAAAGAAAGAAGTTACGTAAATGAATCGTAACTTCTTTTTTGTTGTTATTAAAAAACATCTGAGCATGCCCCAGACGTTAACAAAGTAATTAATGAGCGAAGGTATTTACACCAAGTAGAAGAGAGAGTGTTCCCATGATGATACCTGCAAGGATAACCCCAAGCATAACAGCAATAACACTACGTTTAAACTCCCAATCTAGGATAGATGCTGCTAGAGTACCAGTCCAAGCTCCTGTTCCTGGAAGTGGAATTCCTACAAAGAGTAGAAGGGACCAGAAGACACCCTTGTCTCCAGCGGCCTTTTCAAGTTTTTGGCCCCCACTGTGACCTTTTTTAAGACACCAGGTAAAGAAGCCACCAATCAGAGGTTTGTCTGTCCCCCATTCGAGAACACGGCGGGCGAAGAAGAAGATAATTGGGACTGGAATCATGTTCCCAATGACACAAAGAATGAGGGCCTGCCACCAAGGAATACCTGAGGCGATAGCAACAGGAACAGCTCCACGGAGCTCCACTAAAGGAATCATAGAGATTAAGAGTGCAATGATGTATTTCATGAGTAACCTTTCATAGGGAAATAAATAAGAGATAAGACTCAAAGTGAGATGAGCTTTATCAAGAGTGATAAGACTAGTACTACTGCGAAAGTGCTAAAAAGTACTTGTTGGATTAGATAGGTCTCAGCCTGTCAAAGTGGATAGAAAATTTGAATCAAACACTTTAAGTTACCTAATATTTTAGTCTTATTTATTGTATCTTATATGTTCTCTAATGACAACTTTAAAAAGCTTTTCGAGAGTATAGTTTCCCATGAGCTGACATTTTTGGTATAATAATAGTCAGTTATAGTCAAATTAGACTGGAGGAATTAAGATGGCAAGAAATACATCAGATAGTATAGAAGAATATATTAAAGAATTGCTGGGCCAGTCTGGAACTGCTGAGATTCAACGGTCGAACTTGGCAGATGCTTTTCAAGTAGTACCAAGTCAGATTAACTATGTTATCAAGACTCGTTTTACAGAGAGTCGTGGGTATATTGTTGAGAGTAAACGTGGTGGTGGCGGCTATATTCGCATTGTCAAAGTTAGATTCTCCGACAAACACCATATGATTAATGATTTGCTGCAAAATTTGGCAGATCAGCTCAGCGAGCAGGTATTTACAGACTTGATTCAGTTGCTTTTTGATGAAAAAATCATCACTGAACGTGAGGGAAATTTGATTTTAGCAACTGCTAGTGATGATGTTTTAGGCGCAGATGCGGCTGCTACTCGTTCGCGTATTCTACGCTCGCTATTACTTAGATTGGATAGAAAAGGAAATTAGATGACGACATATTCAAGAAAAATGCAGGCCATTTTCCATCGTGCTCAGCTTGAGGCAGAGCGTTTTGGAAGTCCTTTCTTGGAGACTTGGCATGTGCTTCTGGCTATGGTTGAGGTTCCAGGATCTGTAGCCTACTTAACCTTTACTGATTTTGAGGACCGTATTCGTGCGGAAGAGATTGAGACCGCTGCTGTACTAGCGATGGAGAAAAGTCCGAAAGACTTGTCTGAATCAGATATTATCGATTTACGTGCACAGTCACATGCTTTAGAGGCTATGTTGCAAGAGGCAGAGGGAATTGCTAGTGTGACTGGTGCTGTAGAGGTAGGGTCTGAACATGTATTGATGGCCTTCCTTCTTCATAAGGATTTGATGGTTTGTCGTCTCCTTGAAGTTGCTGGTTTTCAATATAAGGATGACAGCGATAAGCCTCGCATTATCGATTTACGACGTTCTTTGGAGCGTTACGCAGGTCTTAGTAAGCAAGATTTGAAGGCCATTCATGACCTTCGTAAGCCTAAAAAATCAAAGGCATCAGGAAATTTTGCTAATATGATGCAGCCTCCTCAATCTTCTACTGGGGAACTGTCAGATTACACCAAAGACTTAACGGCAGTAGCTGAGTCAGGTGCCCTTGATCCTGTTATTGGACGTGAGAAAGAAATTTCACGCATGATTCAGGTTTTGAGTCGTAAAACAAAGAATAACCCAGTTCTTGTGGGTGAAGCAGGTGTTGGTAAGACGGCACTTGCGCTTGGCTTGGCACAACGTATTGCTTCAGGCGAAGTACCTTTTGAGTTGGCTGATATGCGTATCTTAGAGCTTGATATGATGAGTGTGGTTGCAGGAACACGTTTCCGTGGCGATTTCGAAGAACGTATGAATCAAATCATTGATGAGATTGAAGCTGATGGAAAAATCATTCTCTTTATTGACGAATTGCATACGATTATTGGTTCTGGTTCAGGTATTGATAGTACCTTAGATGCGGCGAATATTTTGAAACCTGCTCTAGCACGTGGGACCCTTCATATGGTTGGAGCAACTACTCAAGCTGAGTACCAGAAGCATATTGAGAAAGATGCAGCTCTTTCTCGCCGTTTTGCTAAGATTACAATTGAGGAGCCAAGTGTAGCTGAGGCGATTGATATTCTAAAAGGCCTACGTTCGTCTTATGAAGACTATCATCGTGTAACGATTACTGATGAGGCAGTTGAGACAGCGGTCAAGGCGGCCCACCGTTATTTGACGAGTAAAAACTTACCTGACTCTGCCATTGATCTTTTAGATGAAGCGAGTGCAACTGTTCAAGGTAGTATCAGAAAAGAAGCCAAACGTGAGATAACATCTTTGGATGAAGCACTTCTATCTGGTGATATGAAGGCTGCTGTTAAACAATATAAAGCTAGCCAAAAAGCAAAATTACCAAAACCTGCCTTGGTAGATGCAGATCAGATTATGCAAACCCTTAGTCGTCTATCAGGTATTCCTGTTGAGAAGATGACTCAGGCAGATAGCAAGCGTTACTTGAATCTGGAAGCAGAGCTTCACAAACGTGTTATTGGTCAAGACGAAGCAGTTTCGGCGATTAGTCGTGCTATTCGTCGTAACCAGTCAGGTATTCGTACTGGAAAACGTCCGATTGGTTCCTTCATGTTCCTTGGACCTACTGGTGTTGGTAAGACAGAATTGGCCAAGGCTTTGGCGGAAGTTCTCTTTGATGATGAGTCAGCTTTGCTTCGTTTTGATATGTCAGAATACATGGAAAAATTTGCGGCTAGCCGACTTAACGGTGCTCCTCCAGGTTATGTTGGATATGATGAGGGTGGTGAATTAACAGAGAAAGTTCGCAATAAGCCTTACTCAGTCCTCCTCTTTGACGAGGTGGAAAAGGCTCACCCAGATATTTTCAACATCCTCTTACAGGTTTTGGATGACGGTGTTTTGACAGATAGCCGTGGTCGTAAGGTTGACTTTTCAAACACTATCATCATTATGACCTCAAACTTGGGAGCGACTGCTCTTCGTGATGATAAGACCGTTGGTTTTGGAGCCCAAGAAATTTCTCATAATCACCAAGCTATGCAGTCACGTATTATGGAAGAACTTAAGAAAGCCTACCGTCCAGAATTTATTAACCGTATTGATGAGAAGGTTGTCTTCCATAGTCTTGAGGAAGAGCAGCTTCGTGAGATTGTCAAGATTATGGTGAAACCGTTGGTATCAGCTTTGGCTGAAAAAGGGATTGACTTGAAATTCCAACCAGCTGCCCTTAAGCATTTAGCTAAAGATGGCTATGATGTTGAGATGGGTGCTCGTCCATTACGTCGTACGATTCAAACTCAAGTGGAGGATAAATTATCTGAGCTCTTACTAGGTAACCAAGTAGTTAGTGGACAAACTCTTAAAATCGGCTGCTCGAAAGATAAATTAACCTTTACAGTAGTGTAAAAATCAAACAAAAAGACAGATTACAGGTGTAGTTTGTCTTTTTTTGTGTCAATAGGAATCAATGTAGAGCCCATCTTTCTGTAAAGTAGGTGTAAAAGAAAAAGCCGAGCCACGCTCGACTGTAAGTATTAGAGTTTCTCGTTGACAAAGGTGACAAAGTGATTCCACCAAACCTTGAGGAAGAAGCTTTTCTTAACTTCTTTACCAGCAACCAGTTCCATGCTTGGCATGCCTTGATTAGGTAGGTAGCCTTCTCCTACAAGATCCTTATCTTCAAAGGTGGCTGTTCCCACCTTGTCTCCTGCCTTGACAGGGGCTTGCATCTGGTTGGTAGTGACTTTAATGTGTTTGTTATTGTTGGCATCTATTTTTTGGATAATATTAAAGTCAGACTTAGCGACGGCAGTGACTTGCTTAGATTTACCATCAAGGACAGAGGCTTGACTTTTACCGATGGCTTGTCCTTTTTTGGCAATGGTCTTGCTTTCCCAATGATAGACTACGTAGTTAAGTAGGTCGTTAGTTGCAGTGAAACGGGCGTAATCATCAGTATCGGTATTATCAGAATTCAAAATGACTGTGATAATGCTCATGCCACTTTCATTTGAGTGGGCCACGAAGGAAGCACCAGCCAAGTCGGTGGTACCTGTTTTTAGACCATCAACTCCTTTACGGTAACTAGGTTGTCCCTTAAGCATATAGTTGGAGGTTTTGAGTTTGTTGACACCATCAAAGTCAGCCTCAGTTTTTTTAGTGATATCGAGAATTTCAGGATATTCTTTCACCACGTGTTGCGCAATGACAGCAACGTCCTTAGCACTCATGGTGTTTTCTTCGTCAGATTTAGAGCCTGGATAGATATTGTCACCTAAGTAAGAATTATTGAGACCAGAGGCATTGACAATCTTGGCATCAGTGATACCCCAATCTTTAAGTTGGGCTTTCATCATGTCGACAAACTTACTTTCGGTTCCTCCGATTTCCTCGGCTAGAGCAATAGATGCACTGTTGGCACTGGCAATAAGGGTTGCGTCAAGAAGTTGTTTGACAGTGTATTTGCGGGCATCTAGTGGAATATTAGATACTCCGGCACTGACAGTTAGTTCAAAGGGATAGTCAGAAATATCAACTTTGCTGTTCCATTTGAGGTCTCCCTGATCTACCGCTTTATAAACCATATAGGCTGTTAGGAGCTTGGTAATAGAGCCAATTCCAGCAGAGGTAGTGGCATCTTTTTCGTATAAAATTTTGCCAGTATTAGCTTCGACAGCGACGGCATGTTTGGCTGCGGCATCATATCCTTTTTTCTTATCTGCTGCAAAAGCAGGGGCTACGCTTCCCAGACAGAGTAAGAAGGTCATCATAAGCGTAATCAGTTTTTTCATGGTTTGTTCCTTCATGTGTTTTGGATATTTATTATACCACATTTTGAGAGGAACTTAAGGTGTTGAGAATGGGCTTTTACTTACAAGACCAATTTTGAAGGCAAGATAAAACTACCTTTTGATATTTAAAAGGTAGTTTTGTGTTTACTTATTTCCTGTAAAGAAATTAACGATATGGTTCCACCAAACTTTTAAGAAGAAACTTTTCTTGATAGATTGGTTGGCTGTTACCGAAATTTGAGGGGGATCAGAGATGTAACCTGTTCCTACGAGATCCTTGTCATCAAAGGTTGCTGTTCCAATAGTGTCGCCTTTTTTGATAGGTGCTGTTATAGTTTTTGCTTTGATTTTAACAGCATCATTTTTGCTGTTTATTTTTTGAACGACTATAAGGTCTGACTCGAGCTTAGCAGAGATGGTTTGACTGTCTCCATCGGCTACCTTAATATCATTTTTCTTGACGATTTGTCCTTTGGTGTTGAGGGTTTTGATTTCCCAGTTTTGAGTCACATAATCTAGCAACTCATTTGTGGCTGTGAATCTGGCAGCTTCATCCTCTCCGCCATTGTCCGCATTCATAACAACTGTAATCAAACTCATGCCATTTTCATTGGAGTGGGCTACAAAGGATGCCCCTGCAAGTTCGGTTGTTCCAGTTTTGAGTCCATCAACGCCTTTACGGTAGTTGTCTTGTCCCTCCAACATATAGTTGTGTGTCGTTAATTTGTTGTCACCTTCGAAGTCAGTTTCGGTTTGCTTGGTGATTTCAAGTACCTGAGGATAGTCTTTGATGAGGTGGTCTGCAATAATGGCAACATCTAGAGCACTCATCGTGTTCTCGTCATCTGGTTTAGAGCCAGGATAGCGGTTATCCCCAAGGTGTTTATTGTTTAGACCAGAAGCGTTAAATAATTTAGCATCTGTAATGCCCCATTCTTTAAGTTGGGCTGTCATAGTATCAACAAAGGCACTCTCTGTTCCTGAGATTTTTTCAGCTAGAGCAATTGCTGCACTGTTGGCACTACTAATGAGGGTGGCATCTAAGAGTTGTTTGACAGTATATTTTCGAGAATCTAGTGGGATATTTGAAACTTCTGAATCAACTGTTAGGTTGAATGGGTAGTCTGAGATACCTACCTCAGTGTCCCAATTAATTTTACCTTGATCAACAGCTTTATAGACCATGTAGGCTGTCAGGATTTTCGTCATTGAAGCAACACCATCAGGAGTGGTGGCATCTTTTTCATAGAGCACTTTTCCTGTAGTGGTTTCGATAGCGATCGCATGTTTTGCAGCAACATTGAAGTCATCAGTCTGATCTTGTGCTAGGGCAGGTGTTGTTAGGCCTATTAAGATTAAGGTAATCATAATGATGTGTTGTAATTTTTTCATAGTCATTCCTTTGGCTCTCATAAGTGTTTATTATATCACAAAACCACTTAAATATCTGAAATCGAGAAAAGCTTGGAGTGCAACTTATGCCGAAGCTCTGCCATTTTCAACTATAATATGGTAAAATGGAAGTTATATCAAATGAATGATATAAAGTTGACCAGTTCGTTTTTGTGGGGCTGGTTATGGATAAAAAGAGGGATCAAACATGGCTAAACAAACTTTTGAGATGACCTTTGCAGGACGCCCACTTGTTGTGGAAGTGGGACATGTAGCCAAGCAGGCTAATGGTGCCGTTGTAGTACGTTATGGAGATACAACCGTATTGTCAGCAGCTGTTATGTCTAAAAAGATGGCAACTGCAGATTTCTTTCCATTACAGGTTAATTATGAGGAAAAAATGTATGCGGCTGGTAAGTTCCCGGGAGGTTTTAATAAGCGCGAAGGCCGTCCTTCAACAGACGCCACTTTGACTGCTCGTCTTATTGATCGTCCTATTCGTCCTATGTTTGCGGAGGGGTTTCGTAACGAAGTTCAAGTCATTAATACTGTTCTCTCTTATGATGAAAATGCTAGTGCGCCAATGGCAGCTATGTTTGGGAGTTCTTTAGCACTTTCTATTTCGGATATCCCTTTCAATGGTCCCATTGCTGGGGTTCAAGTGGCTTATGCAGCGGAAGATTTCATCATCAACCCAAGTGCATCAGATAAAGACGTTTCACAGTTAGACTTGACAGTGGCCGGTACCAAGGAAGCCATCAATATGGTAGAATCAGGTGCTCAGGAATTGTCAGAGGACATCATGTTGCAAGCACTTTTGAAGGGACATGAAGCTATTCAAGAGTTGGTTGATTTCCAAAATTATATTGTTGCGGCTGTTGGTAAGGAAAAGGCTGAGGTTGAACTGCTCCAAGTTGATGCTGAATTGAAAGTCGAAATCGAAACGGCTTATTATGATCAGTTAGCTAAGGCTGTTCAGGTGGAAGAAAAACTGGCGCGTGAAGCAGCAACCCAGGCTGTTAAAGAAGAGGTCCTTACTTCTTATCAAGAACGCTTCGCAGAAGATGAAGATAAGGAAACTATTCTACGTGATGTGGTAGAAATCCTTGAGCAGATGGAACATGCTGAAGTGCGCCGTCTGATTACAGAAGACAAGGTTCGTCCTGATGGTCGTCGTGTGGATGAAATTCGTCCTTTGGATGCTGAAATTGACTTTCTGCCAAAGGTTCATGGATCAGGTCTCTTTACACGTGGACAAACCCAGGCCTTATCAGTCTTGACTTTAGCCCCTATGAGTGATACACAACTTATTGATGGTTTGGATCCAGAGTATAAGAAACGTTTCCTTCACCACTACAATTTCCCTCAGTATTCGGTGGGTGAAACAGGGCGTTACGGTGCACCAGGTCGTCGTGAAATTGGTCACGGAGCCTTGGGTGAGCGAGCCCTTGCTCAAGTTCTCCCAAGTATCGAAGAGTTTCCATATGCTATCCGTTTGGTAGCCGAAGTCTTGGAGTCAAATGGGTCTTCTTCACAGGCTTCTATTTGTGCAGGTACTTTGGCTCTTATGGCCGGTGGGGTGCCGATTAAGGCACCTGTTGCGGGGATTGCCATGGGCCTTATTTCAGATGGAACTAACTACACTGTTCTAACCGATATTCAAGGTTTGGAAGATCATTTTGGTGATATGGACTTTAAGGTGGCTGGTACACGTCGAGGTATTACAGCTCTTCAGATGGATATTAAGATTTCAGGTATTACACCTGCCATTCTCGAAGAGGCTTTGGCTCAAGCCAAGGTAGCTCGTTTTGAAATTCTTGATGTTATTGAGTCAGCAATCGCTGAGCCACGTCCAGAGTTGGCTCCAACAGCGCCTAAGATTGATAGTATTCAGATTCCTGTTGACAAGATTAAGGTTGTCATCGGTAAAGGTGGCGAAACAATTGACAAGATTATTGATGAGACTGGTGTCACTATTGATATCGATGAAGAGGGACTTGTTCAGATTTTCTCTAGTGATCAGGATGCTATTAACCGTGCCAAAACAATTATTTCCGATCTTGTACGTGAAGCAAAGGTTGGCGAGGTCTACACTGTACCAGTTGTGCGTATTGAAAAGTTCGGTGCCTTTGTCCATCTCTTTAATAAGACAGATGCTCTCGTCCACATCTCAGAACTAGCTTGGGAACGCACTGAGCGTGTCGAAGATGTGGTTAAGGTTGGGGATATGGTAACTGTTAAAATTATCAAAATCGATGAAAAAGGACGTATCGATGCCTCAATTAAGACCTTGCTTCCTAAGCCCGAAAAGATTGAAGACGAGGAAAATGAAGGAGAGCATCGTCACCGCCGTCGTTCTCATCACAAACCACGCCACCATAATGAAAATGGTAAAGCACCGCAAAATCCTGATAAATCAGAAATGAAAGAACAGACAGAAGAATGACAGAAAATCAAGAATTGCAAGCTTTTGATGAAACCTTGAGAGAGTTTTTAACGGAACCAGACCACTTTTTAACCAGTCTGGCTTTGGTTAATCACCTACAACGTACTCCCGTCTTGGCTGCCCAAGACCTCTACGCAGTTGAAGTGGAAGGCAAGAAGGTTGTTCCTGTCTTCACTAGTGAACAGGACCTACAATCTTTTAAAGCTACTCAAGAGAGTGCTCGAGAGCAAACTTGGGTAGAACGTTCGAGCTTAGATGTTTTAACACAACTGGTTCAGGCAGAGCTTTTTGGGCTTGCTTTCAATTTAAAAGAGGATGGTGACGTCTCGAATACCACTCTTTTTGCAAGCAGTGAACTCATCCAGTTTATCAACTATTTCACTCAGACCTTAAATAATCTTTTGGGTGAGGAAAATCAAAAGGCAGATTCTAAAGATAAGATTTATCTTGTCCCAGCCTTTGTTCACAAGCGCGAGGAAGATGGTCAGGATGACCGTCTCTTTGCGACCATGTCGAATGCAGAGGGACAGAGTTATGTGCCTGTGTTTACGAACTTAACGAGCTTTGCAAAATGGTACGGTAACGAGACTTTTGGTCTACCTTTCCGTAAGGCTAAAGGGACGATTTTGCAATGGCCACTGTCAGAAATTTACCAGCCTTCAACAGGCGAAAATGAGTTGGACAAGGTTCAAGGTATTGTCATCAATCCTTTTGATGACCAGCCTGAGTTAATCGATTGGGCTTATTTTGAGAATGATAGTAAGTAATCCTAGTATTATCAAACCTCTGAAAAAGATAATAAGGCGACAGTAAACAATAATGATATAAGGAGTGACCTATATGGGGTGGTGGAAAGAAAGTATTGATATTGTAAAGAAAAATGACCCAGCGGCTCGGACAAGTTTGGAGGTTCTTTTAACCTATCCTGGTCTAAAGGCTTTGGCCGCTCATCGTATCTCACATTTTCTCTGGCGCCACCATTGTCGACTGTTAGCTCGTATGCATAGTCAATTTTGGCGATTTTGGACTCAGATTGAGATTCATCCTGGGGCTCAGATTGCTGAAGGTGTCTTTATTGATCACGGTTCTGGCCTTGTCATTGGTGAAACAGCTGTGGTTGAAAAAGGAGCTATGCTCTATCACGGTGTTACTTTAGGTGGTACTGGTAAAGATGTCGGAAAACGTCACCCAACCGTTCGTGAGGGTGCATTGGTTTCAGCCCATGCTCAGGTTATTGGTCCTATTGAGATTGGGAAAAATGCTAAGGTAGGTGCAGCAGCTGTGGTTGTTGCCGATGTCCCAGAAGATGTTACGGTAGTTGGTGTCCCTGCTAAAGTCGTACGTGTTCACGGTAAAAAGGATGAAGAAGTGATTCATGACATTGAGGAAGGTCGTGAATACTATAGCGAAAAGCTAGAAGATCTTCTAAAAGCAGCAAGCTTTCACTCATCACGTCTATAAGGACAGAAAAAGATGAAACTCTTTAGTTCAAAGGTGACTCGATTGACGGTCGTGGGCCCCCTTGCCCTTGTCTACATTGCTTTACATAGAGCAGATTATAGTATGGCCGCCTTATGGTTTTGCATTGCTCTGTTATGGGTCGGTCTTGTTTTTAAGCAACGACACAAGTGAGATTTGAGTAATGAAACAATTCTTCAAGGACAATCCTTTTTTGGTCTTCTATATAGTTGGGAGTTTTCTTTCAGCTATGTCTCTCTTGGCTCAAGGTCAGCTAGTTGCGGCTATTTGGATTATAATTCTCGTTATACTCTTGTGTTTGTACCTAAACCATATCAAGGATAAAAAATAGTTTCCAGTTAATTGAAAGGAATCTCTAGTGATTAAAATTTATGATACGATGACACGTTCGCTCCGTGATTTTGTACCTTTGACAGAAAATGTTGTCAATATGTATGTCTGCGGACCAACAGTTTACAATTATATTCATATCGGAAATGCCCGTTCAGCAGTAGCTTTTGATACTATTCGTCGTTATTTTGAGTATTGTGGCTATACAGTCAACTATATTTCCAACTTTACGGATGTAGATGATAAAATTATTAAGGCAGCCAATGAAGCTGGTATTTCGACCAAAGAATTATCAGACAAGTTTATCACAGCCTTTATGGAAGATACCGCACAACTTGGAATCAAACCAGCGACACAAAATCCTCGTGTTATTAACTACATGGATGAAATTATTGCATTTGTGTCAACCTTGATTGATAAAGGTTTTGCTTATGTTGCTGAAGGTGATGTATACTTCCGAGTAGCTAAGTCAAAAAATTATGCAAAATTAGCTAATAAGACCTTGGAAGATCTTGAAATTGGTGCTAGCGGACGTACGGATGCTGAGACAGATCGTAAGGAAAATCCTCTGGATTTTGCCCTTTGGAAAGCTGCCAAAGAAGGAGAGATTTCTTGGGAAAGTCCTTGGGGACCTGGACGTCCAGGCTGGCACATCGAATGTTCTGTTATGGCGACTGAAATCCTTGGGGATACTATCGATATCCATGGTGGAGGTGCGGACCTTGAGTTCCCACACCATACTAATGAAATCGCACAATCAGAAGCCAAAACGGGTAAGACCTTCGCTAATTATTGGATGCACAACGGTTTTGTTAATGTGGACAATGAGAAAATGTCAAAATCCTTGGGTAACTTTGTGACTGTTCATGATATGCTTAAGACGGTTGATGGGCAAGTGCTTCGCTTCTTCCTAGCGACACAACAGTATCGTAAACCAATTAACTTTACCGAGAAAGCTATCCATGATGCTGAAGTCAATCTCAAGTATTTGAAAAATACGCACAGTCTTCCCTTGACAGATCAGGTGAATCAAGATGAGTTGCAAACTTATCTTGATGCTTTACAGGTGGCTATGGATGATGACTTTAATACGGCAAATGGTGTGACTGTTCTGTTTGATATGGCCAAATGGATTAATTCAGGCAACTATGATGAAACTGTTAAAGATGCTTTTGAAAAAATGCTCCAAGTTTTCGGTATTGTTTTCGAAGAAGAAGTTCTTGATGAAGATATCGAAAAACTCATTGAAGAGCGTCAGGCAGCGCGTGCTAACAAGGACTTTGCGACAGCAGACCGCATTCGTGATGAGTTAGCTGCTCAAGGTATCAAACTTCTTGATACCAAGGAGGGCGTGAGGTGGACACGTGACTAAACATCTTGATGTAAACCTTATTAACGGTATTGCTCTCGCCTTTGAGGGAGATGCTGTTTATTCCTTATACATTCGCCGTCACCTGATTTTTCAAGGACAGACTAAGCCAAATCAATTGCATCGTCTAGCTACACGCTATGTTTCCGCCAAGGCTCAAGCTAGCCTCATTGAAAAAATGATAGATCGAGAGCTTTTGACTGAAAAAGAGCTGGACATATACAAACGAGGTCGTAATGCTAAGAGTCATACCAAGGCTAAAAATACGGATGTTATTACCTATAAAATGTCAACAGGTTTCGAGGCAGTTATGGGTTATCTTCATATGACCGAGGATGTCGACCGCCTAGAAGAGTTGGTTACTTGGTGCATTGATGAAGTTGAGAAAGAAATCTAAAAATTCTGCTGAGAGCAGGATTTTTTGTTATTTAAAATTAATCTAGATTGTGAAAAAATAATAGATTATGTTAATAGTGAGGCATCAGCTCCGTAAGTTGATTTTTCTTCAGTTGAAGCCAAGGCAGAACCAACCAATCAAGTCAGCTCAGTGGGACCTCAACGTCATTGGTGGTTGTCTCTTCAAGTGAGACAGATGAGGGTCTTCTTGAGGTACATTCTCAAGTTGATATTGTAGAGACGAGTGTTTCTATGACTACATCTCATTCAGAAGAGGCTCGTGTCCAAGATTTTGGTGAGGATCGATCGGTAGCTGCATCTGAGCGAGGAGATGCAAGCGCAACATCTGAAGTGGCTTAAGAAACTGCTAGCTCTCTTGCATCGACAACTGCAGAAATAAGTCAGTTGGATAAAAATACAGAGTGAGAGTTTGACCTATTCGTCAAAAGTAACCTTTACAGACGGACTTATCTCAGAGATTTCCGGAAACAGTTCAACAAGCACAGGCTCAATTGACATCTTCCAAGCAGTAGGTAAAACCATTACCTAGGCTGAGAGAAAGATTGTGGAATCAATTGCAGATCCGGATACAATTGGTAAGCAGGCTTTAGCTGCTGCAACGCTTGTTCTGGTTCTTATAGTGCTTTATCTAGCAGCAATTACATTTATTTAACATGCTTTGCCCTCGTAAGAGGGCTTTTTTTATGATAGAATGGGCATATGAAAACAACTAAAGAAACAAGCCTAGATATTGTTTATGGTGTGCATGCTGTAACGGAGAGTCTAGAGGCTAATACTGGAAACAAACTCTATATTCAAGACGATCTTCGAGGGAAAAATGTGGATGCTATTAAGGCTTTGGCAGCTGAAAAGAAGGTTTCCATCTCTTGGACACCGAAGAAGACCTTGTCTGATATGACAGGTGGGGCTGTTCATCAAGGTTTTGTCCTTCGTGTGTCAGAGTTCGCTTACTCTGATCTCTCAGTTATTATGGATAAGGCTGAGCAAGAGGAGAACCCTCTGATTCTCATTTTAGATGGACTTAATGATCCTCATAACTTTGGTTCTATCCTACGAACGGCTGATGCTACCCAGGTGACAGGAGTTATTATTCCCAAGCATCGTGCTGTAGGGGTAACCCCTGTCGTTGCCAAGACATCAACAGGGGCAGTGGAGCATATTCCGATTGCGAGAGTGACTAATCTGAGCCAAACCCTTGATAAACTTAAAGAATCAGGCTTTTGGGTATTTGGTACAGATATGGACGGTACACCATCTCATAAATGGAACACAGCTGGTAAGCTTGCTCTTATCATTGGTAATGAAGGTAAGGGAATTTCTGCTAACATCAAGAAACAAGTTGACGAGATGATTACTATTCCTATGAGTGGCCATGTGCAGAGCCTAAACGCCAGTGTGGCAGCTGCAGTTCTTATGTATGAAGTTTATCGAAACCGATTGTAACTATGAAAAAAAGAATACTTCTGGTTGATGGTTATAATATGATTGCCTTTTGGCAAGAAACCCGTCAACTCTTTAAGGCCAATCAGCTTGACGAAGCTCGTGAAACACTGATTCGTAAGCTCAATCATTATGCCAACTTTGAGCATATTGATATCATCTGTGTGTTTGATGCCCAGTTTGTTCCAGGGAGCCGTCAGCGCTATGATCAGTACCGTGTTAGTGTTATTTTTACTGAGGCAGACGAGACAGCCGATAGCTATATTGAGCGCTCAGCAGCTGAAATGAATACTGTTCAAAATCTAGTTGAAGTGGCGACTAGTGACTTGAATGAACAGTGGGCCATCTTTTCTCAAGGAGCTTTACGTGTTTCAGCGCGTGAGTTGGAGGAGCGTGTTAATACCGTTAAGTCGGACTTAGACAAGATGTCAGCACATATTGACTTAACAACCCCCAAGTTACGTCCATGGGATGAAACACAATTAGGAAAATTACAGAACCTTTTAAATGAAATAGAATAGAGGGATATATGACATTTAAAATTTTGACAGATTCAACAGCAGATCTAGATGAAAAATGGGCTCAGGAGAATGATGTTGAACTTATTGGTCTGACCATTACGCTCGATGATATTACTTATGAGACCGTTGGTCCCAATCGATTAACGAGTGACCGTCTCTTGGAAGCTATGCAAGAAGGAGGTCAACCGACCACAAGTCAGGTGAATGTTGGTCAATTTGAAGAGGTTTTTCGTCGTCATGTTCAAAATGATGATGCTCTTCTTTATCTTGCCTTCTCATCAGTGCTTTCAGGTACTTATCAAAGTGCTGTTATGGCGCGTGACATGATTTTAGATGAGTACCCAGAAGCTGTCATTGAGATTGTAGATACCCTGGCGGCAGCAGGTGGAGAAGGTTATCTTTCTATCTTGGCGGCAGAAGCTCGTGACCAGGGTAAGAGTTTATCCGAAACGAAAGCCATGATTGAGGACATTCTGCCACGTTTACGGACCTATTTCTTAGTTGATGATCTCTACCATCTTATGCGTGGAGGTCGTCTTTCTAAGAGCTCAGCAATTATTGGTAGTTTGATTAATATCAAGCCTCTTCTTTGGCTAGACGCTTCAGGTAAGTTGGTTCCTTTGGCTAAAATCCGTGGACGTAAAAAAGCCATTAAAGAAATGGTCCTGAATGCTACTCAGGATATTGGACATAGCACAGCGATTGTCGCTTATGCTAATGATTTTGCAGCTGCGAAGAATCTAAAAGAACGATTGTTAGCAGTTGACGGCATTGAACAAGTTCTTATTATGCCACTTGGACCAGTTATTTCTACCCATGTCGGACCAGATACCTTAGCCGTCTTTACGATTGGTGAGGAAGCTAGATAGAAAAAATCAGATAGGTTTTCCTATCTGATTTTTTCGTTGTCTGAAATGATGTATCAATAGAAAATAAGAAGATAAATCATACAAAATGAATAGTATATTTAACATGATGTAAAACAATGCTGTAATAAATCTATAAAATGGAGGGAACAAAATGAAGGAGTTAAAGAAAAAGTAGCTAGCACGATGGATGAACGTGCTCAGTTAATCAGTAACAGCATCTGCTGCTGGAGGTTATGGAGTAGCCATGATTGATATATTTGTAACGATTATGGTTACTGGTAAGACACACTCCGTATACTTAGCTCAGTCATTATTAATTATTACTTTTTTTGGATCTATGTGAGTGGTCGTAGTGCATAGCATATCACGAAATGGGCATCCACGGTTACTGGACAAAAAATTGAGAAGAAAGTGTTCGTATTATCCTGAGTAATGTTGCTTTTTGGAATTGTTATATCATCAATTGGTTTGTTAAATTTAGTACAGTCTATTGAGATGAATAATAATATTATGAGTAGTGTAGCATTTTTGACATTGGGTTTGATCCTTATTTGTGACGGATTGGTTATCATCAAAAAAATCAGAAAAAACCGTCTGGAAGAACTATAAGACGAAGCGTAGGGTTTTTTAATGAAAAATTTAAAATTAAAGTCAGCACGTGTGGCAAAAGACCTCACTCAACAAGGCTTAGCAGATTCTATAGGAGTCTCTCGCCAGACCATCTCACCTATTGAAAAGGGAGACTACAATCCGACCATAGATTTGTACATTGCCATCTGTAAAACATTAGACCAGCTTTTTTTGGGAAGCTGAGGACTAGTTTGCATCCCTTAGAGGAGAGGTTGCTGGGGGATTCTATTACCTAACTTATAAAACGGGAGCTAAAAAAATAAAAGAAAAACACCTCCAAATGACTTGCCTTGGACGTGTTTTTTTGATATTATGTTAGACGGTATTGTTTACCCCATTTGAAAGGCCCCGGAACCTTCCAAATACTTTTTGATGGGAAGGAACACCCATCACTCGTAAACAAAAATCGAACTATATATAGGAGAAATCATGAACAAAACAACATTTATGGCTAAACCAGGCCAAGTTGAACGTAAATGGTATGTCGTTGACGCAACTGATGTGCCACTTGGACGTCTTTCTGCAGTAGTTGCTAGCGTACTTCGCGGAAAAAACAAACCAACTTTCACACCACACACTGATACAGGTGATTTCGTAATCGTTATCAATGCTGAAAAAGTTAAATTGACTGGTAAAAAAGCAACTGATAAGATCTACTATACTCACTCAATGTATCCAGGTGGATTGAAACAAATCTCAGCAGGTGAACTTCGTTCTAAAAATGCTGTTCGTTTGATCGAAAAATCAGTTAAAGGTATGCTTCCACACAACACTCTTGGACGCGCACAAGGTATGAAATTGAAAGTCTTCGTTGGCGGTGAGCACACTCACGCTGCACAACAACCAGAAGTACTTGATATCTCAGGACTTATCTAATTCTAAGAGGAAAGGAGCACTAATATAATGGCACAAGCACAATATGCAGGTACAGGACGCCGTAAAAACGCCGTTGCACGCGTACGTTTGGTTCCAGGTACTGGTAAAATCACAGTTAACAAAAAAGATGTAGAAGAATACATCCCACACGCAGACCTTCGTCTCGTTATCAACCAACCTTTTGCAGTTACTTCAACTGAAGGTTCATACGACGTACACGTTAACGTTGTAGGTGGTGGATACGCTGGTCAATCAGGTGCGATCCGTCACGGTATCGCTCGTGCACTTCTTCAAGTAGACCCAGACTTCCGCGATTCATTGAAACGCGCTGGACTTCTTACTCGTGATGCACGTATGGTTGAACGTAAGAAACCAGGTCTTAAGAAAGCTCGTAAAGCATCACAATTCTCAAAACGTTAATCAATACGATTATATCAACGTTTCAAAGCACTTTGCAAAGATTTTGCAAAGTGCTTTTTTGTCGATTTTTGAGCTAGAATAGCTTTGTGATAACCTTCTGATAACCTCTTCAAAATTTTAAAAATCATAATTTTATTTTGCTTTATTGAGATAATCTGCAAATTTGTCAATAGAGTTTTTCTCACCAGTTTTTGTGGTGTGAGTATAGACATCTAATGTCATCTGACTGCTTGCATGACCGAGACGTTTTGATGTATTAGAAGGATCGATTCCAATTTCAGACATAAGTGTTGCATGTGTATGTCTAAACCCATGTGGGCTAATTGGTTTTAATTTATGCTTTTTAATAATTCGATTCAGTACGTTATTAATGTAATCAGCATGCAAAGGTTCAATTTTGTCATTACTTGATATGTAATAGAACATATATTCGTTACTAATATTCAGCTTTGTAAGAGGAAACTGAGATTGTTCTTTCAGATAGAAATTTCTCCATTGCTTAATAATATCGATTGTCTCATCATCAAGATAGATTGTACGAACTGAAGATTCATTCTTTGTGCTCTTTTCAATCGCTTTACCGTCAATTCTTCCTAGACTTTTATCTATGTTTAATAGATTGCTGTCAAAGTTAATATCAGCCCATTTTAAAGCGTATAACTCCCCTTTTCGTAGTCCACTAAATGCAAGCAGTCTAAATAAAGCAAAATGTTTAAATGGCTCAGTTTCTTTCACTATATCAAGGAAATGATGTAATTCCTCCAGAGACCAAAAATTATCTGATCTAGTTTTTTTGATTTTAGGCATGATAACATTCTTCATTGGATTTCGATCAATGTAGTTCATGTTGATTGCAAAATCAAAAATTTTTGAGGTATAGGATTTTATCTGTTTGATATTTTTGAAAGTCTGAGATTTTTGTGTAATAAAGTTTTGACAGTCTAAAGGACTGATTTGGTCAACAAATTTATCTCCAAATATTGGTAGAATATGTATTCGATAGATATTCTTAGTTTGGGAAGAAGTTGTTTCTTCAACGGTACCAACATAGGCCTTAAACCATTCTTGATAAAGTTCTTTATAAGTGACTTTGGGGTTAGGTTTGTCGGTATTTACTGTGGGGGCAACGACACCAGCTTCTAAACGAGCTTCGTACAATTTTGCCTCTTTTTTGGTTTTGAACCCTCTCTTTAAGTGCCTTTTTTTCTTTCCATAAGCATCTAAGCCAATGTAAAAGCTGACATAGTAAAGGATTCCTTTTTTTGTTTTGTATTTGTGTATAGACATTTTTTCTCCGTATCTAAGTTTTCGGAGCTTATGTAATCGAGAAATGAGTGTCTATCTATTTTTTCTATCTTCTTGGCGGATAGCGTATTCGTCTGTTTTAATCCAGCTCTGCCAAACTTTAGAATCTTTATTTTGGTGATTCATATAATCTATAAACTCAGACATAAAACGTTTGTTTTTCTCAGCTAGATATTCTGAGAATATATGACGAAATTCATCTGAAAAACTATCATCAAGTGGTAGTGTTAATGCCCTTTCGCCAAATTCGATGCTCTTCTTTAACTTCTCCATATCGCTTTTAAAAGGTGTCACAGAACCAATTTTAGATGTTTTGAAACTATCTGTAACAATTTTAAGATTTGATGGAGCGTGTGGGTTGCTATCAAGTCCCATAATGTAAGCGACGGAAACATTAAAGTATTTTGCCAATTTTTCAGCATTATCTTTTTTAGGTTTGCGGATTCCTTGATTGTATCCAGAAAGTGTAGGATAGGCTATATTTGTAGCTTCGCTAATTTCTGTCAATTTTTTTCCGCTATTTTCTATCAGTTTAGTAATATGATTCGTCATAAGAACCTCCTTTTTATCATTATAACACATTTTATTCTTTTTGAATAAAAAAGCTTGACAAAAATTCAAAAAGGATATATAATTCAAAATGAATAACAAATTAAATGGTTTCGGAGCTTATTTAATTTAGAAATGAGGTGTGAATTTATGTCGGAAACTACTTTAGTTGTCCAGCTTCCTAAAGAATTAGAGAAGCAATTACGTGCTCACTATGATGAGATGATTTCAAATGCTGTAGCAAGAGTATTTGAAGATAAAGAACTTTATAAACCTATGGTTCGTATGTCAGGTTTGTCTAGGTGGTTAGATGTATCTACGACAACAATCCAAAAATGGACGAAAGAAGGAATGCCAACCATGGTGATTGATGGAGTGACTTTATACGATAAAAGAGCAGTAACACGATGGTTGAAGCAATATGAAAGATAGGTACTCGTATGAATGGTGTTCAGTGGATCAAGATAACAACAGATATATTTGATGATGAAAAAATTCAGCTAATAGAATCAATGCCAGAAGGAGATACTCTTATTGTAATATGGTTTAAAATTCTGGTGCTTGCAGGAAAGCAAAATAATAGTGGCATATTAAGTCTAGGGAACAAGGTTTATTACACAGAAGAGATGCTTTCAACAGTGTTTAGGCGAAAGGCTACATCTGTAAAATTAGCTCTCAGCATGTTTGAAGAATTTGGCATGATAGAAATCATAGATGGCGCTATTACCATTCCAAAATGGGAGAAACATCAGAATATAGATGGACTAGAAAAGATTAGAAAACAAACTAGGGAACGTGTTGCTCGTCATAGACAAAAACAAAAAGCACTAATTACAGGCGAGCCACAACTCGTTTTAGACTGTAACGTTACAGTAACGGATGAAAATGATAATGTAACGCAAGAGATTAAGAACAAGAGTAAGAATAAGAAAGAGATTGAGAATATACTGGATAATAGTTCTAGAAAGCCTGAAACTTATATTCCACCCAAATATTATTCTTTGTTAGAATCCATTTCTTATAAGTACAATGATAGATTTTTGTATCCTAACAATTACACTTTAACACATGCTCAGAAGATGAAGATAGGCGAGTATTTGGCTAGTGGGTATGTAACTAGTGATGAAGTCATTAGCATGATTGAACGGATTCCTGAGGATGCGACGTCTCCTTTGGCGTATTTATTTAAGTCTATGGAGAATTTAAAGCAGGAACGTATGCTGGAGTGCAAAGCTATTGCCCATGAAAATGCCCGAAAGAAGTATATGATAAATGAGTAGATATAGGACTGTTCTAAAGAAATGTTACATCACTGAGGAGCAAAATGAAATAGTGAATAACTTGATTGAAATGACAAATCATCTAAGTTTTTCCTCTTATGCCAGAAAAATGTTATTTAAGAGCTCGCCTATTTATCTTCAATTTGATTTTGAATCTTATCATGACTTTATATTTCAAGTTAGAAGAATTATCAATAACTTACGTCAGTTAGAAAGAATAGCAGAACAAAGTGAGGATTTGGATAATGTAAGGATATTTCACTACTGCGTTGAGCTGATGATAGAATATGAAAAGAAGACAAGTAAACAAGTGAAAGAACTTGTAAAACGACTAAATAAGAAAACGAGGTGATAGGACCATGAGAATAAAATCTGTGTTGAAACAGGTGTTTTTGACGGAAGAAGAAAATAAAAAATTAAATGATTGTATGAGGAAGGAAAATATTCGTAATTTTTCTGAGTTTGCTAGACAAAAATTAATACGAACAGATTTGAACATCCAAAAAGTCTCTTTTGAAGGTTTAGTTCCTTTAACAGAAGAGTTGGAACAAGTCGGAAAGAATATCAATTCTATAGCCCGTCTTGCAACTGTAGTTGGGAGAATAAGCTATGAAAACAAAATGGATATGTCTATTTTGATGCAAAAAATAGTTGCTGTGATGGAGGAAAAAGATGTTTATTTTCAAAAGTAATATGGATAAGGATTTTGATCAGATATGTGAATACATATTGAAATTAAAGCGAGCAGAATTATTTCTTCATGGAATTAAACAACAAGATAAAACGAAGGCTCGTTTGTATCATGCGATGCTGGAATACTATGATGCTAACCATAAAAAAGAAAGACATATGAGAATTTTAAAATAAGGAAACGCTGTTAAAAATTTTGCAGCGTTTTTTATATATCTTCTTAAAATATTTGTACACACAAATGACAGTCAAATTGATTTTTGGGATTATTTTATCGAGAAGGAAAGATTTCTCATAATATGACTTTGCGAGCTCAGAGTCTGTATACACACACTCCCAAAATCATCCTAAAATTTGTATACACAAAGTGTATGTACTTTTTGGGATGATTTGAATTTTGGGGAATCCCCAAACCCCTGATGAATTATACGAGCAAAAAAATTTGGGAGTAAGTTTTAGAAAGAACTATTCTAAAGTATTTAAAATCTGACTTTAAGTAAATTTTTTATTATGTGACTATTAGCCTGTCTCACTCCGCTAGGTGCGAGACAAAAAAATACCCGCTATGCGGGTGTGTACTGACCCCCAAAAGTTAGACAGAAAAAATCTAACTTTTGGGGTCAGTACAAAAGCGTTTTTATTGTATAAAGAATATCAAATAGTTTGAGGGTTTTACTTGTCGCTGTATTTCTTCACTATCCTTTTTGTAATACTCCTGCTTTGTTCCTGAAATATCTACAGTGAATACGTCATCCTTGAAGGTATAATTCTCTTTTCGGTTTATGATATTAGAGCCAGTCGGTTCGATTGTTGCACTGTCTTTATCAATTGTAAAGGTGTCGGCCTCTCCTTTGTTGCTATTTCCTTTGTTACCTGAAATGGTAAAGGCAACTTCATTTCTACTCTCGTTTATTCAACGGTATTCGCCATCTAAAGAATTGCTTGATTGGTTAGAGCATGCAATTAATAAAATTGTAGATAGAGACACTAAAAGTAATGTGATAAATCTTTTCATTTACATACTTTTTATTTCTATATTATATTAAAGAAACATTACATAAGTAAGACAGTAATTTTTTAGGTTGATCTCTTTCTTTCGGGAAAATCATTATGTTTCGGAAAGTCAAGATTTTGTTATTATTTATGATATACTGGTACCGTAATTATATCCTTACAGAGGTTAAGTAAGGGTTTCAGTACACGTCAATAGATGTCAAAATATTGATTTTAAGCGATTTTTGATTTTTGGAAACTCATTATATCGCACTACAAATCAATAAAAACTGTACCTTTTTTAGATAAATATATTATCTGGATATTGAAGTTAAGCCCTGCTGTCATTTCGATGGCAGGGCTTTTTAATATTTGGTACACTAACTTCTTATCTATATTTTGGTGGATTTTAAGTTGACATCTACAAAGTTTAATGTTAGAATACATTCAAAAATATATTTGAATGAGGTATTTTATGATTCAAAATGTTGTTACTTCAATAATCCTGTATTCTGGGACAGCCGTAGACTTACTTATTATCCTAATGTTATTTTTTGCCAAAAGAAAAAGCAGAAAAGACATCATTAACATCTATTTAGGACAATTTCTAGGCTCTGTTAGTCTAATATTGCTAAGTTTGCTTTTTGCATTTGTCTTAAATTATATTCCTAGTAAAGAGATTTTAGGTTTACTCGGTTTGATTCCAATTTTCCTAGGTCTCAAAGTTTTGCTTTTAGGAGATTCTGATGGAGAAGCTATTGCCAAAGAAGGTTTGCGCAAAGATAATAAAAACCTGATATTTCTAGTCGCTATGATTACTTTTGCAAGTTGTGGTGCTGACAATATTGGTGTCTTTGTTCCATATTTTACTACCTTAAATTTAGCAAATTTGATAGTAGCTTTACTTACCTTTCTAGTCATGATTTATCTCTTGGTTTTTTCTGCCCAAAAATTGGCACAAGTCTCTTCTGTTGGAGAAATTTTGGAAAAATATAGCAGATGGTTTATTGCCGTTGTTTATTTAGGATTGGGGATATATATCCTGATTGAAAATAACAGTTTTGACATACTATGGACTATATTAGGCTAGGAGAAAATATTATGAAAAAAGATAGTATCTGCCAAGTGAATGTTATAAATCAGCAAAATATTACAACCGCAACGAACTACCTTGAAAAGGAAAAAGTCCAAAAATCACTTCGCATTTTAACAAAATTTACCGATAATAAACAGATAAATATCATCTTCTATCTTCTTGCTGTTGAAGAACTCTGTGTCTGTGATATAGCCTGTTTACTAAATCTCAGTATGGCATCTACTTCCCACCATCTTCGTAAACTAGCCAATCAAAACATCTTGGGCACTAGAAGAGAGGGGAAAATTATATATTATTTTATAAAAGATGAGGAAATCAGGGATTTTTTTAATCAACTAGGATAACAACTATTTTTACTACTTTTCCATGATTCTAGGGAGCTACTCTATGAAATTTTTTGATGAAAATTACTCACAAGAAATAATATATAGAACTGTTTAAATATCTTCAGGATAGAAAAAGAAATTGTCCAGGCACGAAGAAACTGTATATTTGTTGCTAAACTGTACATCATCTTTATGATACAGTATTTCGTATTTCTCAACTACATAAGCTCCGAAAACTAAAATGTGATAACCCTTTGATAACCTCTCGATTTTCAAAAGGATTATATATGTAAATATTGAGGATTTATCTCTTAAAATTACTTGATTTTAGTGATAATTTACCATAAATATCATAATGTAGAAAAAACCAGGTCTTAAGAAAGCTCGTAAAGCTAGCCAGTTCTCTAAACGTTAAGAACCAGCTACAATCCAGTATTTACAACACTTCATGGTTCACACTATGAGGTGTTTTTTTGATGATTTTTAACAAAATTCACACCACTTTTCACACCAAATTCAGACTCTTTTGTCAACTGTAGTGGGTTACTAAAAAGTCATACTCTGGAGAGGACAAGTTTTGTTCTCTCCTTATAAATAATCGTTTCATTTTGAAAATCAGGAAAGCGTTGTTAACGGATCCAGTCAAGCAAATAATAGCCAAGAAGTCAATGCAATGTTTGGTGGTTTCTTCTTTATCGTTATCTTCCTATCCATTATCTTTATAGTTGGTGCTGTATTAGTCATCTACTATAAACAAATCTCAGAAGGTTATGAAGATCGTGAACGCTTTGTCATCTTGCAAAAGGTTGGTTTGGATCAAAAACAAATCAAGCAAACTATTAACAAGCAAGTCTTGACTGTCTTTTTCCTTCATGTAATCTTTTCCTTTATCCATCTAGCATTTTCTTATCACATATTAAATTTGATCCTCAAGGTCATTGAGGTTGTGGATACAGCTATGATGTTAACTGTAACTCTTTCCGTTTGTGGTGTCTTTGCCCTTATCTATGTTTTAATCTTTATAATTACTTCAAGAAGTTATCGTAAGATTGTCTAAATGTAAAAAAATGTTATGCTAGCAAATGACTAGAATATAGTCAAAAAATAAAGGAGACAAAATGAAAGAAAGTTATTTTGACGGAGGAATCCTAGATTATATTGGATACTTTATCTTAGCAGCCCTAATTAACTTACTTACCTTTGGTATCGCAACATCTTGGGCGGTTTTCATGATACAAAATTGGAAAACCAAACATACGGTAGTGGATGGTCAACGTCTATACTTTGACGGGACTGGAGCACAACTGTTCGGTAACTGGATTAAGTGGTTTCTTCTAACCATCATCACGTTTGGAATCTATGGCTTCTGGTTGAACATAAAAATGGAGCAATGGATTGTTAAACATACTCATCATGTTTAAGCATTAAAACGGTATCTTCTTTCAGAGGAGATATCGTTTTTTCTTCTTCGGAGAAGGAAACAAAAATTTCTTCTTTTCTCTATCATTTAAATTAATTGATTTCTTCAGAGAAAGACTGTAAAATTTTTGATATAATGTCAAGGATGGTCTGATAGATATTTAAAAGATAATGTTCAAAAGAATTGCAGGTGGAAATTAAAAATATGTAAGATTGGACAGAAGTCTTTCTACCATCATCCATGCGGAAACAAATTATATGAAATAAAAGGAATAACCAATGACCGGAAACTATTCAACACGTGAATACCGAGAGAAATTATATGATGATCTTCATGTTAGATTAAGAGATACAGTGATTTTGATGTGTGCGATTTTTATTGCCTCTATAGGTCTAAATATGAATTCAACAGCTGTCATTATTGGAGCTATGCTGATTTCCCCTCTTATGACACCGATTGTTGGACTGGGATTCGGTTTAGCTATTTTTGATACGCGTTTAATCAAACAATCTCTAGAGGTTTTATTTATTCAAGTATTGGTCAGTTTGCTTGTATCGACTCTGTATTTCTGGATTTCTCCCTTATCTTATGCAAGTAGCGAGTTGATTGCACGAACCTCTCCAACCATTTGGGATGTTGTCATTGCTATTGCTGGTGGGATAGCAGGTGTCATTGGTTCAAGGAAAAAAGAAGCAAACAATATCGTGCCAGGAGTAGCCATCGCAACAGCTCTAATGCCACCTATCTGTACTGCGGGCTATGGTTTAGCTAATGGAAATGTACGATATTTATTTGGGGCTCTCTATCTTTTCTTGATCAACTGTGTCTTTATCATGATAACCAATATTGTTGTAACAAGAATTTTGATGAGAAAATCTCCTTTAAGTTCATTTAAAGAGCTAAACATTAAAATGAGAATTGGGTTGATATCCTTGATTGTATTATTGATTGTTCCGGCTAGCTATTCAGCAGTCACTCTGACGATGGATCAAGCACGAAAAGAAGGGATCAAACAGTTTGTAGGAAAAGAGTTCGCCAATCACACGGTTATTAATCAAGTCTACAAGTCAAGGAACAATGAATTGGTCTTGACAGTTGTTGGAGATCCAATTTCAGAAGAAGAATTAGAAACCATTCGCCAAAAACAAGCCTCTTACGGTATTCAATCTGTTCAATTGAAAGTCAATCAAGTCCATAATTCGACAAAATTAGATAGTGAGACGACCAAGGAATTTTACGAAAACATTGACAAGTATATCGATCAAAGACTCTCTGAAAAAGATTCACAAAACGATCTCGTAAAAGAAAATGAAGCAGACAAGGAGTGAGGACGATGAACTGAATAGGTTTTTATGCCGTATTTTTCTTCTTTCTTACCTATAACAAAATAAAATTGATGAATACGAGATTTTTCTTTAGATGAAAGAAAGTACATTAAAGTATTTTACTGCAAATTCAATTTATAAAAAAACAACTTAATAAAAAATGGCTTCCTTTTGCGGAATATTGCGATTCTTGTTATCTCATGCTTGGTTTTAATCCAGACCAGGAGGGGCAAGAAGGGCAGATTATTTGCTACAGTCATGACCCTGATGAAATTATCTATGTGGCAAAAAGTTTTACGGAGCTGATTGAAGGGATAATGGAAGTGATCGTATAAAAGAAGGTAGTATATTCCCCTATTAAAAAAATATTGATTCAAATTTTATGAAATTAATCAGTAGATATCGTTCTGAAAATCCTTGATATTACGCTATTTTTAGTCCAACTGAAACCCATACTTTCCAAACCAGGTCTTAAGAAAGCTCGTAAAGCTTCACAATTCTCAAAACGTTAATCAATACGATTATATCAACGTTTACAGACATTCAAGAATTTTCTCTTGGATGTCTTTTTTTGTTCAAAAAACGAAAGTTCACCCCAAGTTCACCCTATTACTTTTTGAGACTCCTAAAGGCTATTTCTCCTGCTGTTTGATTTACTGTTTTAGTAGTATTTACATAAGTCTTCGTTATTTGGATGTCGCTATGAGTAAGTGCTTCTGAAATAGCGTTTAATGATGTTCCAGCCTGTTTTGCCAAAGTTGCTCCGGTGTGTCTTAATTTGTGAGGTATGGTGTGAGTAAGTTCCTAATTACAGCGTTTGACTGATTTCATCTTATTACTAAGTCGGTTTGTTAAAAGCAGGAATGACACAAAAAGAATTGGGAAAAATTCTAGGTGTAACTAAACAAACAATTATTAACAATGAGAAAGGCACTACCGAACCCAGTTGGGAACGCCTAGAAGATATTGCGAAAGCTATAAAAATAGATGTGGATGAACTCTTTCCTTATAGTGAGTTTGGAGAAAAGAAAGGGGATTTAAAGTGGGAAGAGCATTTGGAACGTTTGGTATATGATTTTCAGTATGCTCGTATGGTGCTGTTACAGAGTCTTTTTGATTACTCAAAATTCCAGCGAGAGGTAGAACAAAAAACTTATATGAAAGAGAAACTCAATCAAACATTGAAATTGGGAAGCAACAATACTATGTCTGACGAGGAGAAGATAGAGCTTATTAACCTTAAATATGAAAAAGATATTCAGAAGAAAATTGACAATCTGATTGTGTTATATAAAGACCAATCAGACAAAGAACTTGATGTTGTTCGATTTGAAAAGATAAATTTATAAAGAAATTACCTTGAAGCTGTCTTTTTTGAGTTATTTATCAAACAAATTATGATGATTGGAGTAATTGGGCTGATAAATAATATAAAACGCAATCAACTTTTAAATTGATTGCGTTCTGTTATGTGACTTTAAGTCCGTTTCGCTCCGAAGGTGCGAAACAGATAAACCACCCGCTATGCGGGTGCGCATCGAAGGTTATACCGTCATAACAAAAAAACTCCAAACGAGTTACAATATAGGTGTTCAAGCCAATTGTAAAGCGGAAGGAGTTAAGACTATGGCGCAAAAAGCTCACAGTTTATCACATACAAAATGGATGTGTAAGTACCACATTGTATTTACACCTAAGTATAGACGAAAAATAATCTATAATCAATATAGGAGTAGTCTGGGAGAGATTTTTCATAGACTATGCCAATATAAAGGCGTTGAAATAATAGAAGGCCACTTAATGCCAGATCATGTTCATATGTTAGTAAGTATTCCACCACGAATGAGTGTAGCTAGTTTTATGGGATATTTGAAAGGTAAAAGTGCATTAATGATGTTTGATAAACACGCCAATTTAAAATATAAATTTGGGAACAGACATTTTTGGGCAGAAGGTTATTATGTAAGTACGGTAGGACTTAATGAAGCCACAATTAAGAAATATATTCAGGAACAAGAGAAGCATGATATCGCTTTAGATAAATTAAGCGTGAAAGAATATGAAAATCCCTTTAGGGATAACGGTAAGTAATGCGAATGCCTCTTTGAGAGGCTTGTGACGAGTCAAAAGCAATAAGGCTTGAACAAAGTGAAAGCCAGCGTCTTTAGGCGCTGGCTGGTATTATGGGCTTATAGCCCTTGGTCAAACCACCCGTTAGACGGGTGGTTATGATTTAGTTTTATTCTTTTCTATAAAGGTAACGACTAGCAATTAACCAAGTAGCAATATACATTATCATGTTAACCAAAAATGCGACAACGATGACTATATTCCAATCATGGGATAAATTAGTAGTTACAATCCCCATAATTGTCGTACCAAAAAGTCCACCAATCTGTTTGTTAGCGTTTAGAGTTGCACCAGCAATTCCAGATAATTCTTGACCAGCAGCTTCCATAAGAATGGTTGTAGTTGCTGGAGTTAACACTCCGATACCTAGACTCATTAAAGAAAATAAAGGAATTAGGATGTATAGTTGAATTTCATGAAAAAGAACTCCAATTCCAAAAATTCCTGCTGCTCCTACAATGGCAAAAATAATTGAGACAGTAGCGAGGCTTCCCACGGAAAATCGTTTTACAGCACGTGCGTAAAATAAATTACCAATAATTAAGACAATCATTCCTGGTAGAATGAGTAGTCCAGAAACTATTGAGGAGAGGTTTAAATAAGTTTGAAAATAAAGTCCTAGCACCAAAACAATACCATATAATGAAATGTTAACTACTAAACCTAACAGATTAGAGACAATAAACTTAGCATTTTTTAATAGTTGGTGGGGAACAATAGGTGCTTTACTTTTTTTATCGTGGACTACTAAACCAATAGCAAATAATATAAATAGGAGAAGAAACAATAAAAGATTTGAGTTACTATAACCATATTGATTCCCTTCAACAAGGTAAATAACTAGACTTCCGATAGTTGTAACCAGCAATATATTACTAAAGATGTCAATTCTGGTTTTTAGATTGGCAATATTATTTTTCACGAGAAGTAATATCGAAATTACTGTCAAAATTCCAAATGGAATATTGACCAAGAAAATACCCCTCCATCCGAAGTAGTTAATAATTAGTCCACCAATAAAAGAACCAGTACCGGTTGCAACAGAAATAATTGCTGTCCAGATTCCTAACATACGTGCTCTTTTAGTAGAATCGGGGTATGAAATGAATAAAAGTGCTAATGAACTTGGCATGAACAAAGAAGCACCGAAACCTTGAATGAATCTAAGTATAATTAATGTTTCAATATTTGGTGAAAAAGAGCACCCTAACGAGGCAAGTGTAAAAATTGTCATTCCAATTAATAAAATTCTTTTAGCACCATATTTTGTTGTTAAATTTCCTGAAAGTAGGAGCAAAGACCCTAAAGCTAGTGTATAGGCATTAATAATCCAAATGGATTGCTCTAATGAGACGCTCATAGCTGTTTCAATATGAGGCACTGCAAGAACAACTCCGGTTGTATCTAGGACCGCCATAATGTATCCTAGCGAAAGAATAAAAAGTAGATAAGCTGGTGCTTTTGTATTTGTTTTTTTCATCAAGCTTCCTCCGTTATTTCATCAAACCAATTTTCATTTATCAATCAAAAGTAATATGTTTAACTTTCTGAAAATATTTTACTTGTGTATATCCATTACCAAAGTATCTTCCATCAGAACTGCCGAGGATATCTTCAATACGATCAAACTTAGTTATAATATCCATAGTAATTTCTCCCTTCAAGTGATATAATTAACTTATCATGTAATTATTTATGAAACAAGAAGGGAAAAAAAGTATAGTAACTATCAAAAAAGGAGGAAATGAATGGAGACTTGCAAGATGCAACCTTTGAAAAAATCAATTTGTCCAGCAAGAAGGGTCTTGAATTTACTAAAGGGTAAATTTACTCTTGAGATTTTATCTGAAATTATTGATGGTAATATACATTATGGTAGTCTTTTGCGTAGTGTAGAAGGTATTAATCCTAGAATATTAGCTCAACGGTTACATGATTTCGAGCAAGAAGGTGTTTTATCAAGAAAAGTTTTACCGACATCGCCTCCACAGGTTGAATATAAAATGACAAAAAAAGGTATTGCTCTAAGAAGTATCGTTGAAGAAATGAAAAAATGGGAGCAAACTTATAGAAATTAGATTGAATTTACATAATTTATTATTAATATTTTTCTATAAAATAGAAAATGTAATTCTGAAAGATTTGGTAACCTTGTTAATCAAAGCAACGTAAAACCCTAGTTCAAATGTGTGACTAGGGTTTTTTGGCTCTATAATTTTTGTCGTGGGTAAGACCATAGGTAAAAATAGGCAAAATAAAAAATCATCTAAATAGTGGTGTGAACTTTTTGGTAAAATCTAGCTCAATTCGTGTATTT
Source organism: Streptococcus vestibularis (assembly GCF_900636445.1). Classification (NCBI taxonomy): domain Bacteria; kingdom Bacillati; phylum Bacillota; class Bacilli; order Lactobacillales; family Streptococcaceae; genus Streptococcus; species Streptococcus vestibularis. The sequence goes on from NZ_LR134275.1 coordinate 117,524, forward strand.
TTAGGGTAAAATTCACACCACTCAATTGAAAGTTACTCAAATTAGATGAAATATTTCTTTCTGAAAACGTGGAGAAACATTGATATTAAGCATATATTGAAATTCATTCAAATACGAGATGTTCCAACCAGGTCTTAAGAAAGCTCGTAAAGCTAGCCAGTTCTCAAAACGTTAAGAACCAGCTACAATACAGAATTTACAACACTTCATGGTTCACACCATGGGGTGTTTTTTTGATGTTTTTTAATAAAATTCACACCATCATTTTTTGGCTACGAAATGCGATGTCACTTACAGTATGATTGAGGGGATTATTAGTGTTGCCATAAGTCTTTGTAATTTCTTTGTCGCTATGAGTTAGAGTTTCTGAAATTATTTCTAGCGAAACCTTATCTTCTTTTGCGAGTGTGGCACCGGTATGTCTAAGTTTGTGTGGAGAAGCTGTTTACTCAAAGTCTAATAACTACGGTAATATCAATTTTTTAAAATATTTGACCATAGGTTTAGTTTTACTCTTTGAGGTTAATCACTCAAAGTAAACCAATCTCATCTATTTGTGCCTAAGCTTTGGGGAGGTTTCTTACTCTCGTGTTTAGGAATAGTGAGAATAGGCTGGTATTTCATCTTTATATATACGAATTATAGAATATATTAAAAAAGTTTTAAAGAAATGTTGACAGATTTATAAATAGTGTTATAATCTATAGATATCAGGAGATATCAGGAGATATCAGGAGATATCAGGAGATATCAGGAGATATCAGGAGTCCTGATAAAGAATATAATATCCAATAGGGGAGAAATAATTATGAAAAAAGTATTGCTTACATCAGCTGCAGTTCTTGCGGTTTTTGCAGCAGGAACTCAAGTTTTTGCACAAGGTGAAAATCCAAAGAACTCAAATCAATTAACTCAAAAATCATATGTTTCTTGGGCTGATGCAGCAGCAGAGGCTAATGCTCAAGTAGATGCTCATTCAGCAGATATCGCAGCAGAAGCTCAAAATGATCCTACAGTTAAAGCGGCAGCCAATGCATTGGCTCAAGCACAAGATACTGTAGGTCACAACCACGAGTCAGATGTGGCAGCTGCTCAATCTAAATATGATGAAGCTCTATCTAATGCAACTAACGCTGTTCGTAATAAGTACATTCAAAAATTTCAACAAACTTACGTTGATGCAGCTAAAGCTGAAGGACGTTACTATAATGAGAGTGGTGTAGAAGCTAACCGTACTAATGATCAACGTATTGAAGATGATTTGATTGCTAATGGTAAGAAAGCTGCAAATGATAAAGCAGAAGCTAAAACTGCTCCATCAAAAGAAGATATGAAAAAAGCTCAAACTTCAGCAGAAAAAGTTAAAAAAGCAGAAGCAAAATCTAAAGCAGCTAAAGAAAACAAAGCTGGTTCTAAAGCAGAAGCTAAAACTCTTCCAAACACAGCAGCTGTTAAATAATTAATCGTTATTGCTGAAAAGAATATCACTGGGGCTTAGGCTTCGGTGATATTTTTCTATAGATAAAGAAAAGGATTTCATATTTCATGGGTAGTCATAATCGTAAATCTACTGGATCTCTCAAAAAACTGATTGTTGGGATTTCAGCCTTAGTGATTGCTGCTTTGGCGATTTTCCTTGGATTCCAGTACATGTCGCCAAAAGCGTCATCTTCTAGTGGCGTTAAGAGTGCTTTGACTACAAAAAAAGCAAGCACTTATAAGATTTCAGATGAGGAAAAATCTTATTTAAAGAACAAATTTGATGGTCTTACTGCAACTAACCCTGACGCCATAGCCTATATTTATGCGCCTGGTACACAGTTGGATGAGCCGGTTGTACAAACTAAAGATAATTCTACATATTTAGATAAAACATTTGAAGGAGGTAATGAACCTCTGTTTGGTACTGTGTTTATGGATATGGACAATAAGAAAGACTTTAGTGACCGTTTGACTTGGCTCTTTGGTCATGCTCGAGGAAGTCAGGTAGAAGACCACCGTATGTTTAATGATGTTAACTATTACAGTGATCAGTCGTTCTTTGATAACCACAAATATGTTGTTATAGAAACCCCTCAACGTAAGTATTATTATGAAGCGCTGGCTATGGTTATCGTGCCGGAGGATACAGCATTTTATCGTACATCCTTTAAAGATGATAAAGACTTTAAGGAACAATTGGATATTATTTATAATACAGCTGATGTTAAAAACAAGGATTTGAAGGTTAGTGCTTCAGATAAATACCTCGTTCTGTCCACTTGTCGTGAGGAGGATGCAACGATTCGTGCTAATCTCTACTTGCGTCAAATTCCAGATTCTGAAATGACAGATTTTGTTGCTAAGCATGGCAAAGATTTGGAATATAAACCAACACGTTAATAATTAAGGGAACTCTACTTCTTATGAAGTAGAGTTTTTATCTTGTCTAAGAAAACTGATCTTTTCAATCGTCGTGGAATTGAGATGTAACCGTTTATTAATCTTTTTTATCATCTATGGATAACATTTTTTTGTTACACTAGGAGTATGAAAAAGGAGATTATGATGAAACAGAGCCAAGCTAAAAAGCATGACAATGCGATGACTAATAAGATTTTGATGGGATTGATTGCTCTTGTCTTAGGTTTGCTTTTTCTTGAAATTTTGATTATTCATAGTAAAAATGAGCAGCAAAAGAGTGCTTCGAATCAAGTACAGACAGCACGTATCATGGCTAATGGGGACTTACTTTATCATGACGGTCTCTATATGAGTGCCTTACAGGCAGATGGTAGCTATGATTTCACGGAGAATTTTACATATGTGAAGCCATGGTTAAAGCAGGCTGATTTGGTCTTGGGTGATTTTGAGGGAACTATCAATCCTGATTATCCTTTGTCAGGCTACCCTTTGTTTAATGCTCCTCAATCAGTGACCGCAGCTATTAAGGATGCTGGCTATGATGTTATGGATTTGGCCCATAATCATATTTTGGACTCTGGTTTAGAGGGAGCTTTTACAACGGCTGATGCTTTTAAAGAGGTGGGCATTGACCCTGTTGGTGTTTATGAAAATCCTGTGCGTGATAAGGCGCCACTCCTCATCAAGAATGTTAATGGGATCAAGGTTGCAATACTTTCCTATGCTTATGGTTACAATGGCTTAGAGTCGAACTTGACGGATAAAGAGGTTGCAGACCACTTATCGAATTTGGATGAAAAACGTATGAAAGCCGAGATTCAGCGTGCAGAAAAAGAGGCTGATGTTACGGTTATCATGCCACAGATGGGCGTGGAATATCGTTTGGAACCGACAGATGAACAGATAACACTTTACCATAAGATGATTGATTGGGGTGCAGATATTATCTTTGGAGGTCACCCTCATGTGGTTGAGCCATCTGAGGTGGTTAAAAAGGATGGACAGCAGAAACTCATTATTTACTCAATGGGAAATTTCATCTCTAACCAGCGCATAGAGACTATGGATGGTGTGGATAGTGCGAAGTGGACAGAGAGGGGTGTCTTAATGGATGTTACTCTGGAGAAAAAGAATGGTCAAACCGCGATTAAGACAGCTCAAGCGCATCCAACCTGGGTTAACCGTACACCTAAGGGAACAACTTCGCCAGAGGGATATCCTTTATATACTTATCAAACCTATATTTTAGAGGATTTCATTAAAGGTGGAAAATACAGAAATAAACTGGACGAAGAAACCGAAGAGCGTATAGATACTGCCTATAAAGAAATGAATGCTCATGTTAATCTAAAATGGAAATAAGGCTAAGATATCGCTGAAATTTGGCGATATTTTTCTTTATCGACAAGTTACCAACAGACTTATCCACAGATGTGGAAAAGTCTGTTGATAGTGTTGAATGTTGATTTTTCAAGGTTTTAAAAAAAGAAAATTATTTAGGTTGTGAACAAGTTTATCCACAAGTAGCTAGGTCAAGGAGAGGATGTTTTCATAAACGATATTAGGTGAATTTCTCGGAAACATTCGTCTTTTTCAAGAAAAAAGAAGCAATTTTCATAAAAAATAGCATTTTTAATCAAAATATGCTAAAATTATACAAAATTAAATGATGGAGGCTTCTCATGAAAGCGATTATTACAGTTGTAGGTAAGGACAAAGCAGGTATTGTTGCAGGTGTTGCGACTAAGGTCGCAGAACTTGGTTTGAATATTGACGATATCTCTCAAACAGTTCTTGATGAATTCTTTACCATGATGGCGGTTGTATCATCGGAAGACAAACAAGATTTTACACACCTACGTGCTGAATTGGAAGCCTTTGGTGAGTCATTAAACGTCAAAATCAACATCCAAAGCTCAGCGATTTTTGATGCCATGCACAACTTATAAGATAGGAGTAGTTTAAAATGGATATTAAACAGGTTACAGAAACCATTGCCATGATTGAGGAACAGAACTTTGATGTTCGTACCATTACCATGGGGATTTCACTCCTAGACTGTATCGATTCAGATATCGATAAGGCGGCGGAAAAAGTCTATAATAAGATTGTATCTAAGGCTAAGAATTTGGTAGCTGTTGGTGACGAAATTGCTGCTGAACTTGGTATTCCGATTGTTAATAAACGTGTTTCTGTTACTCCGATTTCAATTATCGGTGCGGCGACAGATGCGACAGATTATGTACCTTTTGCCAAGGCACTAGACCGAGCAGCTAAGGAAATTGGCATTAACTTTATTGGTGGTTTCTCTGCATTAGTTCAAAAGGGCTACCAAAAAGGTGATGAGATTCTTATTAATTCTATCCCACGTGCGCTTGCTGAGACTGATTTTGTCTGCTCATCTGTCAACATTGGTTCAACAAAGACTGGTATTAACATGACAGCGGTACGTGACATGGGACGTATCATCAAAGAGGCTTCTGAGGCAGATCCAATGGGGCCAGGTAAATTGGTCGTCTTTGCTAATGCGGTTGAAGATAATCCATTTATGGCAGGCGCCTTCCACGGTGTTGGTGAGGCTGATGTTGTAATCAATGTTGGGGTTTCAGGTCCCGGTGTTGTGCAACGTGCTGTTGAGAAGGTTCCAGGTGAAAGTTTTGATGTTTTAGCTGAAACAGTTAAGAAAACCGCCTTTAAAATCACGCGTGTAGGGCAGTTGGTTGGTCAAATGGCTAGCGAACGTCTAGGTGTCGAGTTTGGTATAGTAGACTTGTCTCTTGCGCCAACTCCGGCAGTGGGTGATTCGGTAGCTCGTGTACTTGAAGCGATGGGGCTTGAAGTTGTTGGGACGCATGGTACTACTGCGGCTCTAGCTCTTCTTAATGACCAAGTTAAAAAAGGTGGTATCATGGCATGTAATCAGGTTGGTGGTTTGTCAGGTGCCTTTATCCCAGTTTCTGAAGATGAGGGAATGATTGCAGCGGTTCAATCTGGGCATATTAACCTTGAAAAATTAGAAGCCATGACGGCTATCTGTTCTGTTGGTCTAGATATGATTGCCATTCCTGCTGATACGCCAGATACAACAATTGCTGCCATGATTGCTGATGAAGCAGCTATTGGTGTCATTAACCAGAAAACAACAGCCGTTCGTATTATTCCTTATGGTAAGGAAGGGGACATGTTGGAACTTGGAGGTCTTCTTGGCTATGCACCAGTAATGAAGGTGAACAAAGCTTCATCGGCTGACTTCATTGCGCGTGGTGGCCAAATCCCAGCCCCTGTTCACAGCTTTAAAAACTAAGCGGATGATAAGTGCTTTACCGAATTGGTAAGGCATTTTCTGATGATTTTGCTAGCTAGATAGTCGGGTGGATTTGTGCTATAATGAATTCAAAATGACGGAAAGAAGGAGGGGTTATGAGTAAGGTTAAGTTGTATATTGCGAGACACGGCAAAACCATGTTTAACACCATTGGTCGTGCACAAGGTTGGTCTGATAGCCCTTTGACTCCGTTCGGTGAAGAAGGTATTCGTGAATTGGGGGTAGGTCTGAAAGCAGCAGGTATTTCTTTCAAGGCCGCATATTCTAGTGATTCAGGTCGAACGATTCAAACCATGGATATCATTTTACGTGAGACGGGTTTGGAAACCATTCCTTATAAACGTGACAAACGTATCCGTGAGTGGTGTTTTGGTAGTTTAGATGGTGGCTATGATGGTGAACTTTTTTATGGTGTGCTACCGAGAACAGATGCTTTTCAAGGTAAGGAGTTACATGAGGTAACTTATCCTGAGCTTGCACAAGGTATCCTTGATGTGGATACGGCTGGTTGGGCAGAGTCTTGGGAAGTACTCAGAAAACGTATTATAGAAGGGTTTACAGCTATTGCAGAAAATCTTGAGAGGTCTGGTGGTGGTAATGCTATCGTTGTTAGTCACGGTATGACCATTGCAACCTTTGCTTGGTTAATTGATCCTTCTGTAGAGCATCCTTCATTGGACAACGGTTCGGTTACTGTTGTTGCTTATGAAAATGGTAAATTTACATTAGAAGCGCTTGGCGATATGACCTATCGTCAGGTTGGGCGAGAGATAATAGAAAAAGAAAATGGTAAAAAATAACTATCCAAGTCGCCGTAAGGCGAAAAAGCAAACTAACTGGTTTTTGGTTATCAGTGGTGTCTTGATTACAGTTCTTTTAGTTGCAGCAGGACTTTATTCAGTATTTGGTGTCAGTCGTACGGTCCAACAAACCAATGGATTATCAGTAACAAAAAGTAGTAAGCAAGCTACCGATGCGACTCAAAGCAAGGATACAAAGGGACTACCTGACGTATCTCCTAAAGACTGGGAATTGCTTTTGGTAAATCGAGATAATAAGTCTAAAGAACTTAATCCTGAGCTTGCTAATGTCGATGGTGTTTCTGTAGATGCAAGAATTGCTAAGAACGTTAAGCAGTTTTTAGCAGCTGCTCAAGAAATTGATCCAAGTTATCACTTGATATCAGGTTATCGTAGTGTTGCTTATCAGACAGAACTTTATAACAGTTATGTTCAGCAGGAAATGGCTGCTGATCCGACTTTGACAGAGTCTCAGGCAGAGAAGAAGGTTCAGACTTATTCACAGCCACCAGGTGCTAGTGAGCATCAGACAGGTCTTGCGATTGACATGAGTACTGTAGACAGCTTAAATGAAGCAGATCCAGATACTGTGGCTAAGGTCAAAAAGTTAGCGCCAAAGTATGGCTTTGTTCTTCGTTTCCCAGATGGTAAGACATCGTCAACAGGTGTGGGTTATGAGGATTGGCATTTCCGCTACGTTGGTAAAGAATCAGCAGAGTACATGACTGAACATAATATTACTTTGGAAGAATATTTGGCATTATTAAAGGAGAAAACTAAGTGAGACGACGTTTTAAACTAACAGCCTTCATAAGCTTAGTTGCTCTTTTCGCTTTAGGTATTCTCTTGCCTTTGATTCTTCATGCCTCTACAGATGATAATGCTCGTTCGGTAAAGGTTGCTTATACGCAGAAAGGGTTTATTGAAAACTTAGCACCAACAGCACAAAAAATGTCTAAAAACTATGGTGTCCCTGCGTCAATTCTCCTTAGCCAAGCTGCATATGAATCGAATTATGGTAGTAGTCTCTTATCTGTTAAATATCATAACATCTACAGTCTCCCTGCTCAGCCAGGTCAAGAACGTATTCGTTTAAAGGATAGTATCTACAGTAAAGGGGAATGGCAATACCAAAAGGTGGATTTTGCAGTTTTTAAGGATTGGTCAAGTTCTATGATGACTTATTTAGAAGAACTTCGCCAAGGAACGTGGGGCGAGTCGACCTATAAAGAGGTGGCAGGAACGACTAGTTATAAAGTTGCAGCAGAAAAACTACAAGCTGCGGGTTTTAGCAGTGATCCAGATTATGCCAAACACCTCATATCTATTATTGAGACCTCTCATTTGTCAAAATATGATTGATAAGATTAGAGTACCTCTGAGGTGCTCTTTTTTTGCTTTTCTAGGTCTTAAGATGTATTTTTAGCACTCTTACAAAAAGAGTGCTAATTTTTTGGTTTTTTGGGTTGACATGTTCAAGTTTAGGTGTATAATAGAATCATAAGTTAGCAGTCGATGTGTTAGAGTGCTAATAAATAGAAATGAGGTGACATCGTGATTACGCAAAGGCAAAACGCTATTTTGAATTTGATAGTTGAGATGTTCACTCGTACACATGAACCGGTTGGTTCTAAAGCGTTACAAGAATCAATTGATTCGAGTTCAGCGACCATTCGTAATGACATGGCCAAGCTTGAAAAGATGGGCTATCTTGAAAAAGCTCATACCTCTAGTGGGCGTATGCCAAGCCGAGCAGGTTTCCAGTATTTCGTTGCTAATTCTTTGAATCTTGATACGATTGATGAACAAGATATTTATCAAGTGGTCAAGGCCTTTGATTTTGAAGCCTTTAAACTTGAAGATATCTTGGATGCAGCGGCGAAGCTGCTGGCAGAAATGACAGGATGTACAGCAGTGATTCAAGATGTGGAACCGACACGACAACGTCTGACTGGATTTGACATTGTTCATCTATCCAATCACGACGCTTTAGCGGTTCTTACTCTAGATGAATCTAAGCCGGTGACAGTTCAATTTGCTATTCCAAAAAATTTCTTGTCTAGTGATTTGGAAACTCTTCATAAGCTTGTTCAAGAACGTTTTTTGGGAAACACTGTCTTAGATATCCATTACCGATTGAGAACTGAGATTCCTCAGATTGTGCAAAAGTATTTCAAAATAACAGATAATGTTCTAGATTTGTTTGATTATATCTTTTCACAACTTTTTAAGGAATTGATTTTCATCGAAGGTAAGGTTGCATCACTGACTTATGCCGACTTAAAAACCTATCAATTTTTGGACAATCCACAACATGTGGCACTTGAGCTTCGATCAGCTATCTCCGATGATGAAGTGACCAAGATTTCGGTTGCAGAATCAACTGAAGAAGTGCTTGAAAATGTCACAGTTATGAGTCATAAATTCCTGATTCCTTATCGTGGGATGGCACTCATGCATGTGATTGGTCCAGTTGAAATGGATTATCGTCGCATGGTTAGTTTGGTCAATGTTATTAGTAGAGTTTTGGTTATGAAGTTGACGGATTATTACCGTTATCTCAATAGTAACCATTATGAAGTTAATTAAGCTATAACGTTTTAAAAAGTATAGAAAGAGGTGAATGCCTTGACAGAAGATATTAAAAAAGAAGAAGTAAAAGAAGAGGAAGCTACCGAGACAACTGAAGAAGTTGTAGAAGAAACAAGGGAAACTTCTGAGCTTGAAGAAGCACAAGCGCGTGCGGAGGAATTTGAAAATAAATACCTTCGTGCCCATGCAGAGATGCAAAATATTCAACGCCGTGCTAATGAAGAACGTCAACAATTACAAAAGTATCGTAGCCAAGATTTAGCAAAAGCAATCTTGCCATCACTTGATAACCTTGAACGTGCTCTTGCTGTTGAGGGTTTGACTGATGATGTCAAAAAAGGTTTGGAAATGGTGCAAGAAAGTTTAGTGCATGCTCTTAAAGAGGAAGGAATCGAAGAAATTCCAGCTGATAGTGATTTCGATCATAACTTCCACATGGCGATTCAAACAATGCCTGCAGATGATGAACATCCAGCAGACACGATTGCACAAGTTTTCCAAAAAGGTTATAAACTCCACGAACGCGTTTTACGCCCAGCTATGGTAGTTGTATATAATTAATTGAAAACTTGTCCGAAATGACAGAAAACTATGAATGAAAGATAAAAAAAGCAAAATAGAAATTAAAGTAAAAAGGGGAAAACATATGTCTAAAATCATTGGTATTGACTTAGGTACAACAAACTCAGCAGTAGCAGTTCTTGAAGGAACTGAATCAAAAATTATCGCAAACCCAGAAGGTAACCGCACAACTCCATCTGTTGTGTCATTCAAAAACGGTGAAATCATCGTTGGTGACGCTGCAAAACGTCAAGCAGTAACAAACCCAGATACAATTATCTCTATCAAATCTAAGATGGGTACTTCTGAAAAAGTTTCTGCAAACGGTAAAGAATACACACCACAAGAGATTTCAGCTATGATTCTTCAATACTTGAAAGGTTATGCTGAAGATTATCTTGGTGAAAAAGTAACTAAAGCAGTTATCACAGTTCCTGCTTACTTCAACGATGCACAACGTCAAGCAACAAAAGACGCTGGTAAAATCGCTGGTCTTGAAGTAGAACGTATCGTCAACGAACCAACAGCAGCAGCCCTTGCTTACGGTTTGGATAAGACTGATAAAGAAGAAAAAATCTTGGTATTCGACCTTGGTGGTGGTACATTCGACGTATCTATCCTTGAACTTGGTGACGGTGTCTTTGACGTATTGGCAACTGCAGGGGATAACAAACTCGGTGGTGATGACTTTGACCAAAAAATCATCGACCACATGGTTGAAGAATTTAAGAAAGAAAATAGAATCGACTTGTCAACAGACAAGATGGCTCTTCAACGTTTGAAAGATGCAGCTGAAAAAGCTAAGAAAGACCTTTCTGGTGTCACTTCAACACAAATCAGCTTGCCATTCATCACTGCTGGTGAGGCTGGACCTCTTCACTTGGAAATGACATTGACTCGTGCGAAATTCGATGATTTGACTCGTGACCTTGTCGAACGTACGAAAACTCCAGTTCGTCAAGCCCTTTCAGATGCAGGATTGAGCTTGTCAGATATTGACGAAGTTATCCTTGTCGGTGGTTCAACTCGTATTCCTGCTGTTGTAGAGGCTGTTAAAGCTGAAACTGGTAAAGAACCAAACAAATCAGTTAACCCTGATGAAGTAGTTGCCATGGGTGCTGCTATCCAAGGTGGTGTTATCACTGGTGATGTCAAAGACGTTGTCCTTCTTGATGTAACTCCATTGTCACTTGGTATCGAAACAATGGGTGGAGTGTTCACAAAACTTATTGACCGCAACACTACTATTCCAACATCTAAATCACAAGTCTTCTCAACTGCAGCAGACAACCAACCAGCCGTTGATATCCACGTTCTTCAAGGGGAACGCCCAATGGCAGCAGATAACAAGACTCTTGGACGTTTCCAATTGACTGATATCCCAGCTGCACCTCGTGGTATCCCACAAATCGAAGTTACTTTCGATATTGATAAGAACGGTATCGTATCTGTTAAAGCGAAAGACCTTGGAACTCAAAAAGAACAAACAATTGTCATCCAATCTAACTCTGGTTTGACAGACGAAGAAATTGAAAAGATGATGAAAGATGCTGAAGCAAATGCTGAAGCAGATGCAAAACGTAAAGAAGAAGTAGATCTCCGTAACGAAGTTGACCAAGCTATCTTTGCGACTGAAAAAACAATCAAAGAAACAGAAGGTAAAGACTTCGATACAGAACGTGATGCTGCTCAATCAGCTCTTGATGATCTTAAGAAAGCTCAAGAATCAGGCAATCTTGATGACATGAAAGCTAAATTGGAAGCTCTTAATGAAAAAGCTCAAGCTCTTGCAGTTAAACTTTACGAACAAGCTGCAGCAGCACAACAAGCTCAAGCAGGAGCAGAAGGTGCACAAACAGCAGATAACTCAGGCGACGACGTCGTAGACGGGGAGTTTACTGAAAAATAAGATGCAAAGCCCGTTAAAACCTCACAGTGAAAATAGGAGATTCGACGCAGAAACTTTAGTTTCTAGGAAGATTTATTTTTTTCACCAAGAGGTTAGGGGGTGCTCAATTCTGACTAATTAGTAAATGATAGTAAGAAATCCAGAGGTTGCAAACCAGCCTCTGTTTTTCGCTAAAATAAGTGAATATAAGATATAGTTTTACTTCGTATCATAACAAATAAATATAGAAAGGAACAAAGAGTGTTCGTCATTGAACACGGGCTATGGATTAAGCCAAAAAGAAAGTTGGTTTCAAGGAACTGATAGTTTATCTTCAAAACTATTACTTTGGCTTTCTCCATTAGATGCCCTTTGTATCTAAAATTATGAACAATACCGAATATTACGATCGTCTTGGGGTATCTAAGGATGCCTCTCAAGATGAAATTAAACGTGCCTATCGTAAGATGTCTAAGAAATACCACCCAGACATTAATAAAGAACCAGGTGCAGAAGAAAAATATAAAGATGTCCAAGAGGCTTACGAAACTCTAAGTGACGACCAAAAACGTGCAGCCTATGACCAATATGGACCAGATGGTGCGAATGGTTTTGGTGGTCAAGGAGGTTTTGGTGGCTTCGATGGTGGTGCAGGCTTTGGAGGCTTTGAGGATATCTTCTCTAGCTTCTTTGGTGGTGGTGCTACTCGTAACCCAAATGCTCCACGTCAAGGTGATGACCTTCAGTACCGTGTCAACTTAAGCTTTGAAGAGGCGATTTTTGGTGCAGAAAAAGAAGTGCACTACAATCGTGAAGCGACATGTAAGACATGTTCGGGATCTGGTGCAAAACCTGGAACAAGCCCTGTAACTTGTGGTCGCTGTCATGGTCAAGGGGTTATCAATGTTGATACGCAAACACCACTTGGTATGATGCGTCGTCAAGTAACCTGTGATGTCTGTCATGGAACAGGTCAAGAAATTAAGGAGCCATGTCAAACTTGTCACGGAACAGGACATGAAAAACAAAGCCATAAAGTATCTGTCAAGATTCCAGCAGGTGTTGAAACAGGTCAACAAATCCGTCTTGCTGGTCAAGGTGAAGCTGGTTTCAATGGTGGACCTTATGGAGATCTCTTTGTAATCATCAATGTTAATCCAAGTGATAAATTTACGCGTGATGGATCAACAATTTACTATACACTTAATATTTCCTTTGTCCAAGCAGCCCTTGGTGACACTGTCGAAGTACCAACAGTTCACGGAAATGTTGAGATGACCATTCCAGCAGGAACTCAAACAGGCAAAACTTTCCGTCTAAAAGGAAAGGGTGCTCCACGTCTTCGTGGAGGTTCACAAGGAGACCAACACGTTACAGTTAAGATTGTAACTCCTACGAAGCTAAATGATGCTCAAAAAGAAGCTCTCCTTGCATTTGCCAAAGCAAGTGGTGATGAAAAAATCGCACCACAGAAAAAAGGTTTCTTCAATAAAGTAAAGGATGCCTTAGAAGATTTATAAAGGAAGGACGCTTAATGCGTCTTTTTCTTTTTTGCCAGAAACTGTATGGGGTCAGTTGGCAATCGATCTACTTTTTATCCTTAAAAAAATCTGATATGATAATTTCATGGTTAGATATAAAGCGACAATTTCCTATGATGGTACACTTTTCTCAGGTTTTCAAAGACAACCAAATGCACGTTCTATTCAAGAAGAACTTGAAAAGACTCTATTACGGTTAAATAGTGGTACTCCTGTCACCGTTCATGGAGCGGGTCGCACAGATGCAGGTGTTCATGCCTATGGACAAGTTATCCACTTCGATTTACCTCAGGAGCGAGATCCAGAGAAGTTACGTTTCGGTTTAGATACACAGTGTCCAGATGATATTGACATTGTTAGTATCGAGCTTGTATCGGAGGAATTCCATGCGCGATACAACAAGCATAGTAAAACCTATGAGTTCCTAGTAGATGCAGGGCGACCTAAGAACCCCATGATGCGTAATTATGCTACCCACTATCCCTACCCTCTAAGTCTAGCTCCTATGCAAGAGGCTGCTATGGAATTGGTTGGCACACATGATTTTACAGGCTTCACAGCTTCAGGGACCTCTGTAGAAAATAAAGTGCGTACAATTACCCAGGCAAGTGTATCTATCGATGAGAAAACTGGGTTTTATATCTTTACTTTTTCTGGGAATGGCTTTCTTTATAAGCAAGTTAGAAATATGGTTGGAACATTGTTGAAAATTGGAAATGGACGCATGCCAGTTTCGCAAGTGAAGACCGTGTTGGAAAGTTGTGACCGCAATCTTGCGGGGCCAACCGCAGCAGGTAATGGGTTATATTTGAAGGAGATACGATATGAGAGATAAATTGATTTTAGCGATTTCAGGGAATGATATTTTTAGTGGTGGCGGGCTTCATGCGGATTTAGCGACCTTCACCACAAATAAACAGCATGGATTTGTGGCTCTTACCTGTCTAACAGCTATGACTGAGAATGGTTTTGAGGTCATTCCGGTTGATACTAATGTTTTTAAACAACAACTTGATTCACTAAAAGATGTCCCCTTCTCAGCAATTAAAATTGGTTTGTTGCCTAACGTTGAGATCGCAGAATTAACGTTGGATTTTGTTAAAAATCATTCTGATATTCCAATTGTCTTGGATCCCGTTTTAGTATGTAAGGAGACTCATGACGTTGAAGTTTCTCAACTACGTGATGAATTGGTTAAATTTTTCCCTTATATCACGGTTATCACTCCGAATTTACCTGAAGTCGAACTGCTTATAGATAGGAAGGTTAAGACTCTTGATGAGATGAAGCATGCGGCTAGCTATCTCAATGAATTAGGTGCTAAGACTGTCGTTGTCAAAGGTGGAAACCGCTTGGATGGTAATAAAGCGATAGATGTCTTTTATGATGGAAGAGACCACAAATTGTTTGAAGAAGCTGTGCTAGACAAAAACAATACCGGTGCAGGATGTACATTTGCTTCAAGTATAGCTAGTGAATTAGTTAAAGGATGTTCAGAAACTGAAGCTGTGGCAAATGCTAAAGCCTTTGTTTATGAATCAATTAAACAATCAAATGAATTTGGAGTAGTTCAATATGCAAAATAAGAAAACAAAAGAGCTAACATTATTGGCTATCTTAACAGCTTTATCAGTGACCTTTGGATTCGTAGCTAAAATTCCAACTCCGACAGGGCTCTTAACCTTGGTAGATGCGGGAATCTACTTCACAGCCTTCTATCTTGGGAAGAAAGAGGGGGCAATTGTGGGCGGGTTGTCTGCTTTTCTGATAGATCTGCTATCATCTGCTCCGCAATGGATGTTTATCAGTTTGTTAATCCATGGTGCACAAGGTTATTTTGCTGGCTTTAAAGGGAACTATCGTATCCTAGGCCTTCTGATTGCAGCAGTTGTGATGGTGGGTGGCTATGCACTTGCTTCAGTATTTATGTATGGAACAGGAGCTTCAATCGCAGAAGTAATTCCTAATTTCTGCCAGAATGCCCTTGGCGTAGTTGTTGGATGGGTATTGTATCAAGGATTCAAAAAAGTTCAATCTAAAAAAGGTTAATAGATTTACTAAAACCCTATTGACAATAACTAAATTGGGTGTTAAGATATAAAAGTTGTCTTAAGTGATTTGTCTCTAACTCGTAAAGGTTCCAAAACTTTAAAAAAGTTATTGACAAGTTTAAGCAGAGATGATATTATAAATAAGCTGTTTCGAAAGGGATGGCAAACGCCAAGAAGTGAAAAAAACTTTAAAAAAGGTGTTGACAAGATATTCTATCTTTGCTAGAATATAGAAGTTGTCTCAAGAGAGACAAAGACCTTTGAGAACTGAATAAGAAACCAAGTGCAGGGTTATGATAGAAGAATTATAACCTGTCAATTTACAAGAATAAATCGTCAGACGACGGTAATGAGTTAACGCTCGAACAATTATTAAAGATTTTAATGAGAGTTTGATCCTGGCTCAGGACGAACGCTGGCGGCGTGCCTAATACATGCAAGTAGAACGCTGAAGAGAGGAGCTTGCTCTTCTTGAATGAGTTGCGAACGGGTGAGTAACGCGTAGGTAACCTGCCTTGTAGCGGGGGATAACTATTGGAAACGATAGCTAATACCGCATAACAATGGGTGACACATGTCATTTATTTGAAAGGGGCAATTGCTCCACTACAAGATGGACCTGCGTTGTATTAGCTAGTAGGTGAGGTAACGGCTCACCTAGGCGACGATACATAGCCGACCTGAGAGGGTGATCGGCCACACTGGGACTGAGACACGGCCCAGACTCCTACGGGAGGCAGCAGTAGGGAATCTTCGGCAATGGGGGCAACCCTGACCGAGCAACGCCGCGTGAGTGAAGAAGGTTTTCGGATCGTAAAGCTCTGTTGTAAGTCAAGAACGAGTGTGAGAGTGGAAAGTTCACACTGTGACGGTAGCTTACCAGAAAGGGACGGCTAACTACGTGCCAGCAGCCGCGGTAATACGTAGGTCCCGAGCGTTGTCCGGATTTATTGGGCGTAAAGCGAGCGCAGGCGGTTTGATAAGTCTGAAGTTAAAGGCTGTGGCTCAACCATAGTTCGCTTTGGAAACTGTCAAACTTGAGTGCAGAAGGGGAGAGTGGAATTCCATGTGTAGCGGTGAAATGCGTAGATATATGGAGGAACACCGGTGGCGAAAGCGGCTCTCTGGTCTGTAACTGACGCTGAGGCTCGAAAGCGTGGGGAGCGAACAGGATTAGATACCCTGGTAGTCCACGCCGTAAACGATGAGTGCTAGGTGTTGGATCCTTTCCGGGATTCAGTGCCGCAGCTAACGCATTAAGCACTCCGCCTGGGGAGTACGACCGCAAGGTTGAAACTCAAAGGAATTGACGGGGGCCCGCACAAGCGGTGGAGCATGTGGTTTAATTCGAAGCAACGCGAAGAACCTTACCAGGTCTTGACATCCCGATGCTATTTCTAGAGATAGAAAGTTACTTCGGTACATCGGTGACAGGTGGTGCATGGTTGTCGTCAGCTCGTGTCGTGAGATGTTGGGTTAAGTCCCGCAACGAGCGCAACCCCTATTGTTAGTTGCCATCATTCAGTTGGGCACTCTAGCGAGACTGCCGGTAATAAACCGGAGGAAGGTGGGGATGACGTCAAATCATCATGCCCCTTATGACCTGGGCTACACACGTGCTACAATGGTTGGTACAACGAGTTGCGAGTCGGTGACGGCAAGCTAATCTCTTAAAGCCAATCTCAGTTCGGATTGTAGGCTGCAACTCGCCTACATGAAGTCGGAATCGCTAGTAATCGCGGATCAGCACGCCGCGGTGAATACGTTCCCGGGCCTTGTACACACCGCCCGTCACACCACGAGAGTTTGTAACACCCGAAGTCGGTGAGGTAACCTTTTGGAGCCAGCCGCCTAAGGTGGGATAGATGATTGGGGTGAAGTCGTAACAAGGTAGCCGTATCGGAAGGTGCGGCTGGATCACCTCCTTTCTAAGGAAAAACGGAATGTACTTGAGTTTCTTATTTAGTTTTGAGAGGTCTTGTGGGGCCTTAGCTCAGCTGGGAGAGCGCCTGCTTTGCACGCAGGAGGTCAGCGGTTCGATCCCGCTAGGCTCCATTGAATCGAAAGATTCAAGTATTGTCCATTGAAAATTGAATATCTATATCAAATTCCATATGTAAGTAATTACATATAGATAGTAACAAGAAAATAAACCGAAACGCTGTGAATATTTAATGAGTTAGGTCGAAAGGCCAAAATAAGGTTAAGTTAATAAGGGCGCACGGTGGATGCCTTGGCACTAGAAGCCGATGAAGGACGTGACTAACAACGAAATGCTTTGGGGAGCTGTAAGTGAGCAATGATCCAGAGATGTCCGAATGGGGGAACCCGGCAGGTAATGCCTGTCACTCATTACTGTTAAGGTAATGTAGAGGAAGACGCAGTGAACTGAAACATCTAAGTAGCTGCAGGAAGAGAAAGCAAAAGCGATTGCCTTAGTAGCGGCGAGCGAAACGGCAAGAGGGCAAACCGAAGAGTTTACTCTTCGGGGTTGTAGGACTGCAACGTGGACTTAAAGATTATAGAAGAACTACCTGGGAAGGTAGGCCAAAGAGAGTAATAGCCTCGTATTCGAAATAGTCTTTATACCTAGCAGTATCCTGAGTACGGCGAGACACGAGAAATCTCGTCGGAATCTGGGAGGACCATCTCCCAACCCTAAATACTCTCTAGTGACCGATAGTGAACCAGTACCGTGAGGGAAAGGTGAAAAGCACCCCGGGAGGGGAGTGAAATAGAACCTGAAACCGTGTGCCTACAACAAGTTCGAGCCCGTTAATGGGTGAGAGCGTGCCTTTTGTAGAATGAACCGGCGAGTTACGATATGATGCGAGGTTAAGTTGAAGAGACGGAGCCGTAGGGAAACCGAGTCTTAATAGGGCGCATTAGTATCATGTCGTAGACCCGAAACCATGTGACCTACCCATGAGCAGGTTGAAGGTGAGGTAAAACTCACTGGAGGACCGAACCAGGGCACGTTGAAAAGTGCTTGGATGACTTGTGGGTAGCGGAGAAATTCCAAACGAACTTGGAGATAGCTGGTTCTCTCCGAAATAGCTTTAGGGCTAGCGTCGATGTTAAGTCTCTTGGAGGTAGAGCACTGTTTGGGTGAGGGGTCCATCCCGGATTACCAATCTCAGATAAACTCCGAATGCCAATGAGATATAATCGGCAGTCAGACTGCGAGTGCTAAGATCCGTAGTCGAAAGGGAAACAGCCCAGACCACCAGCTAAGGTCCCAAAATATATGTTAAGTGGAAAAGGATGTGGGGTTGCACAGACAACTAGGATGTTAGCTTAGAAGCAGCTATTCATTCAAAGAGTGCGTAATAGCTCACTAGTCGAGTGACCCTGCGCCGAAAATGTACCGGGGCTAAAACATATTACCGAAGCTGTGGATACCTTTATAGGTATGGTAGGAGAGCGTTCTATGTGCGAAGAAGGTGTACCGTGAGGAGTGCTGGAGCGCATAGAAGTGAGAATGCCGGTATGAGTAGCGAAAGACAGGTGAGAATCCTGTCCACCGTAAGACTAAGGTTTCCAGGGGAAGGCTCGTCCGCCCTGGGTTAGTCGGGACCTAAGGAGAGACCGAAAGGTGTATCCGATGGACAACAGGTTGATATTCCTGTACTAGAGTATATAGTGATGGAGGGACGCAGTAGGCTAACTAAACCAGACGATTGGAAGTGTCTGGCCAAGCAGTGAGGTGTGATATGAGTCAAATGCTTATATCTCTAACATTGAGCTGTGATGGGGAGCGAAGTTTAGTAGCGAAGTTAGTGATGTCACACTGCCGAGAAAAGCTTCTAGCGTTAATTATACTCTACCCGTACCGCAAACCGACACAGGTAGTCGAGGCGAGTAGCCTCAGGTGAGCGAGAGAACTCTCGTTAAGGAACTCGGCAAAATGGCCCCGTAACTTCGGGAGAAGGGGCGCTGACTGATGGTCAGCCGCAGTGAATAGGCCCAAGCAACTGTTTATCAAAAACACAGCTCTCTGCTAAATCGTAAGATGATGTATAGGGGGTGACGCCTGCCCGGTGCTGGAAGGTTAAGAGGAGTGCTTAGCGTAAGCGAAGGTATGAATTGAAGCCCCAGTAAACGGCGGCCGTAACTATAACGGTCCTAAGGTAGCGAAATTCCTTGTCGGGTAAGTTCCGACCCGCACGAAAGGCGTAATGATTTGGGCACTGTCTCAACGAGAGACTCGGTGAAATTTTAGTACCTGTGAAGATGCAGGTTACCCGCGACAGGACGGAAAGACCCCATGGAGCTTTACTGCAGTTTGATATTGAGTATCTGTACCACATGTACAGGATAGGTAGGAGCCTATGACCTCGGGACGCCAGTTTCGAGTGAGGCGTTGTTGGGATACTACCCTTGTGTTATGGCTACTCTAACCCAGATAGGTTATCCCTATCGGAGACAGTGTCTGACGGGCAGTTTGACTGGGGCGGTCGCCTCCTAAAAGGTAACGGAGGCGCCCAAAGGTTCCCTCAGAATGGTTGGAAATCATTCGCAGAGTGTAAAGGTATAAGGGAGCTTGACTGCGAGAGCTACAACTCGAGCAGGGACGAAAGTCGGGCTTAGTGATCCGGTGGTTCCGTATGGAAGGGCCATCGCTCAACGGATAAAAGCTACCCTGGGGATAACAGGCTTATCTCCCCCAAGAGTTCACATCGACGGGGAGGTTTGGCACCTCGATGTCGGCTCGTCGCATCCTGGGGCTGTAGTCGGTCCCAAGGGTTGGGCTGTTCGCCCATTAAAGCGGCACGCGAGCTGGGTTCAGAACGTCGTGAGACAGTTCGGTCCCTATCCGTCGCGGGCGTAGGAAATTTGAGAGGATCTGCTCCTAGTACGAGAGGACCAGAGTGGACTTACCGCTGGTGTACCAGTTGTTCTGCCAAGAGCATCGCTGGGTAGCTATGTAGGGAAGGGATAAACGCTGAAAGCATCTAAGTGTGAAGCCCACCTCAAGATGAGATTTCCCATGATTTTATATCAGTAAGAGCCCTGAGAGATGATCAGGTTGATAGGTTAGAAGTGGAAGTGTGGTGACACATGTAGCGGACTAATACTAATAGCTCGAGGACTTATCCAAAGAAAGTAACTGAGACATATTGACAACGATTTGGTTTCTTGATACAGTATAGATATTCAATTTTGAGTTGAGAATACTCAGAGTTAAGTGACGATAGCCTAGGAGATACACCTGTTCCCATGCCGAACACAGAAGTTAAGCCCTAGTACGCCTGATGTAGTTGGGGGTTGCCCCCTGTTAGATACGGTAGTTGCTTAGCACAAAGGGAGTTTAGCTCAGCTGGGAGAGCATCTGCCTTACAAGCAGAGGGTCAGCGGTTCGATCCCGTTAACTCCCATAGGTCCCGTGGTGTAGCGGTTATCACGTCGCCCTGTCACGGCGAAGATCGCGGGTTCGATTCCCGTCGGGACCGTTCAAGTAGAAATATTTGAGACTCGTTAGCTCAGTTGGTAGAGCAATTGACTTTTAATCAATGGGTCACTGGTTCGAGCCCAGTACGGGTCATATATGCGGGTGTGGCGGAATTGGCAGACGCACCAGATTTAGGATCTGGCGCTTAACGGCGTGGGGGTTCAAGTCCCTTCACCCGCATTAGAAAAAGTTAGCCGGCTTAGCTCAGTTGGTAGAGCATCTGATTTGTAATCAGAGGGTCGCGTGTTCAAGTCATGTAGCCGGCATAAAACGCGAACGTAGTTCAGTGGTAGAACATCACCTTGCCAAGGTGGGGGTCGCGGGTTCGAATCCCGTCGTTCGCTTGAGGAGCCGGGGTGGCGGAACTGGCAGACGCACAGGACTTAAAATCCTGCGAAAGGAAACTTTCGTACCGGTTCGATTCCGGTCCTCGGCATAATTTAATAATAAGCACCCTTAGCTCAACTGGATAGAGTACCTGACTACGAATCAGGCGGTTAGAGGTTCGACTCCTCTAGGGTGCATTTTATCGGGAAGTAGCTCAGCTTGGTAGAGCACTTGGTTTGGGACCAAGGGGTCGCAGGTTCGAATCCTGTCTTCCCGATTAAGACCTTTGAGAACTGAATAAGAAACCAAGTGCAGGGTTATGATAGAAGAATTATAACCTGTCAATTTACAAGAATAAATCGTCAGACGACGGTAATGAGTTAACGCTCGAACAATTATTAAAGATTTTAATGAGAGTTTGATCCTGGCTCAGGACGAACGCTGGCGGCGTGCCTAATACATGCAAGTAGAACGCTGAAGAGAGGAGCTTGCTCTTCTTGAATGAGTTGCGAACGGGTGAGTAACGCGTAGGTAACCTGCCTTGTAGCGGGGGATAACTATTGGAAACGATAGCTAATACCGCATAACAATGGGTGACACATGTCATTTATTTGAAAGGGGCAATTGCTCCACTACAAGATGGACCTGCGTTGTATTAGCTAGTAGGTGAGGTAACGGCTCACCTAGGCGACGATACATAGCCGACCTGAGAGGGTGATCGGCCACACTGGGACTGAGACACGGCCCAGACTCCTACGGGAGGCAGCAGTAGGGAATCTTCGGCAATGGGGGCAACCCTGACCGAGCAACGCCGCGTGAGTGAAGAAGGTTTTCGGATCGTAAAGCTCTGTTGTAAGTCAAGAACGAGTGTGAGAGTGGAAAGTTCACACTGTGACGGTAGCTTACCAGAAAGGGACGGCTAACTACGTGCCAGCAGCCGCGGTAATACGTAGGTCCCGAGCGTTGTCCGGATTTATTGGGCGTAAAGCGAGCGCAGGCGGTTTGATAAGTCTGAAGTTAAAGGCTGTGGCTCAACCATAGTTCGCTTTGGAAACTGTCAAACTTGAGTGCAGAAGGGGAGAGTGGAATTCCATGTGTAGCGGTGAAATGCGTAGATATATGGAGGAACACCGGTGGCGAAAGCGGCTCTCTGGTCTGTAACTGACGCTGAGGCTCGAAAGCGTGGGGAGCGAACAGGATTAGATACCCTGGTAGTCCACGCCGTAAACGATGAGTGCTAGGTGTTGGATCCTTTCCGGGATTCAGTGCCGCAGCTAACGCATTAAGCACTCCGCCTGGGGAGTACGACCGCAAGGTTGAAACTCAAAGGAATTGACGGGGGCCCGCACAAGCGGTGGAGCATGTGGTTTAATTCGAAGCAACGCGAAGAACCTTACCAGGTCTTGACATCCCGATGCTATTTCTAGAGATAGAAAGTTACTTCGGTACATCGGTGACAGGTGGTGCATGGTTGTCGTCAGCTCGTGTCGTGAGATGTTGGGTTAAGTCCCGCAACGAGCGCAACCCCTATTGTTAGTTGCCATCATTCAGTTGGGCACTCTAGCGAGACTGCCGGTAATAAACCGGAGGAAGGTGGGGATGACGTCAAATCATCATGCCCCTTATGACCTGGGCTACACACGTGCTACAATGGTTGGTACAACGAGTTGCGAGTCGGTGACGGCAAGCTAATCTCTTAAAGCCAATCTCAGTTCGGATTGTAGGCTGCAACTCGCCTACATGAAGTCGGAATCGCTAGTAATCGCGGATCAGCACGCCGCGGTGAATACGTTCCCGGGCCTTGTACACACCGCCCGTCACACCACGAGAGTTTGTAACACCCGAAGTCGGTGAGGTAACCTTTTGGAGCCAGCCGCCTAAGGTGGGATAGATGATTGGGGTGAAGTCGTAACAAGGTAGCCGTATCGGAAGGTGCGGCTGGATCACCTCCTTTCTAAGGAAAAACGGAATGTACTTGAGTTTCTTATTTAGTTTTGAGAGGTCTTGTGGGGCCTTAGCTCAGCTGGGAGAGCGCCTGCTTTGCACGCAGGAGGTCAGCGGTTCGATCCCGCTAGGCTCCATTGAATCGAAAGATTCAAGTATTGTCCATTGAAAATTGAATATCTATATCAAATTCCATATGTAAGTAATTACATATAGATAGTAACAAGAAAATAAACCGAAACGCTGTGAATATTTAATGAGTTAGGTCGAAAGGCCAAAATAAGGTTAAGTTAATAAGGGCGCACGGTGGATGCCTTGGCACTAGAAGCCGATGAAGGACGTGACTAACAACGAAATGCTTTGGGGAGCTGTAAGTGAGCAATGATCCAGAGATGTCCGAATGGGGGAACCCGGCAGGTAATGCCTGTCACTCATTACTGTTAAGGTAATGTAGAGGAAGACGCAGTGAACTGAAACATCTAAGTAGCTGCAGGAAGAGAAAGCAAAAGCGATTGCCTTAGTAGCGGCGAGCGAAACGGCAAGAGGGCAAACCGAAGAGTTTACTCTTCGGGGTTGTAGGACTGCAACGTGGACTTAAAGATTATAGAAGAACTACCTGGGAAGGTAGGCCAAAGAGAGTAATAGCCTCGTATTCGAAATAGTCTTTATACCTAGCAGTATCCTGAGTACGGCGAGACACGAGAAATCTCGTCGGAATCTGGGAGGACCATCTCCCAACCCTAAATACTCTCTAGTGACCGATAGTGAACCAGTACCGTGAGGGAAAGGTGAAAAGCACCCCGGGAGGGGAGTGAAATAGAACCTGAAACCGTGTGCCTACAACAAGTTCGAGCCCGTTAATGGGTGAGAGCGTGCCTTTTGTAGAATGAACCGGCGAGTTACGATATGATGCGAGGTTAAGTTGAAGAGACGGAGCCGTAGGGAAACCGAGTCTTAATAGGGCGCATTAGTATCATGTCGTAGACCCGAAACCATGTGACCTACCCATGAGCAGGTTGAAGGTGAGGTAAAACTCACTGGAGGACCGAACCAGGGCACGTTGAAAAGTGCTTGGATGACTTGTGGGTAGCGGAGAAATTCCAAACGAACTTGGAGATAGCTGGTTCTCTCCGAAATAGCTTTAGGGCTAGCGTCGATGTTAAGTCTCTTGGAGGTAGAGCACTGTTTGGGTGAGGGGTCCATCCCGGATTACCAATCTCAGATAAACTCCGAATGCCAATGAGATATAATCGGCAGTCAGACTGCGAGTGCTAAGATCCGTAGTCGAAAGGGAAACAGCCCAGACCACCAGCTAAGGTCCCAAAATATATGTTAAGTGGAAAAGGATGTGGGGTTGCACAGACAACTAGGATGTTAGCTTAGAAGCAGCTATTCATTCAAAGAGTGCGTAATAGCTCACTAGTCGAGTGACCCTGCGCCGAAAATGTACCGGGGCTAAAACATATTACCGAAGCTGTGGATACCTTTATAGGTATGGTAGGAGAGCGTTCTATGTGCGAAGAAGGTGTACCGTGAGGAGTGCTGGAGCGCATAGAAGTGAGAATGCCGGTATGAGTAGCGAAAGACAGGTGAGAATCCTGTCCACCGTAAGACTAAGGTTTCCAGGGGAAGGCTCGTCCGCCCTGGGTTAGTCGGGACCTAAGGAGAGACCGAAAGGTGTATCCGATGGACAACAGGTTGATATTCCTGTACTAGAGTATATAGTGATGGAGGGACGCAGTAGGCTAACTAAACCAGACGATTGGAAGTGTCTGGCCAAGCAGTGAGGTGTGATATGAGTCAAATGCTTATATCTCTAACATTGAGCTGTGATGGGGAGCGAAGTTTAGTAGCGAAGTTAGTGATGTCACACTGCCGAGAAAAGCTTCTAGCGTTAATTATACTCTACCCGTACCGCAAACCGACACAGGTAGTCGAGGCGAGTAGCCTCAGGTGAGCGAGAGAACTCTCGTTAAGGAACTCGGCAAAATGGCCCCGTAACTTCGGGAGAAGGGGCGCTGACTGATGGTCAGCCGCAGTGAATAGGCCCAAGCAACTGTTTATCAAAAACACAGCTCTCTGCTAAATCGTAAGATGATGTATAGGGGGTGACGCCTGCCCGGTGCTGGAAGGTTAAGAGGAGTGCTTAGCGTAAGCGAAGGTATGAATTGAAGCCCCAGTAAACGGCGGCCGTAACTATAACGGTCCTAAGGT
This sequence comes from Streptococcus vestibularis, assembly GCF_900636445.1. Taxonomy (NCBI): domain Bacteria; kingdom Bacillati; phylum Bacillota; class Bacilli; order Lactobacillales; family Streptococcaceae; genus Streptococcus; species Streptococcus vestibularis. The sequence continues at coordinate 142,622 of NZ_LR134275.1, forward strand.
AGCGAAATTCCTTGTCGGGTAAGTTCCGACCCGCACGAAAGGCGTAATGATTTGGGCACTGTCTCAACGAGAGACTCGGTGAAATTTTAGTACCTGTGAAGATGCAGGTTACCCGCGACAGGACGGAAAGACCCCATGGAGCTTTACTGCAGTTTGATATTGAGTATCTGTACCACATGTACAGGATAGGTAGGAGCCTATGACCTCGGGACGCCAGTTTCGAGTGAGGCGTTGTTGGGATACTACCCTTGTGTTATGGCTACTCTAACCCAGATAGGTTATCCCTATCGGAGACAGTGTCTGACGGGCAGTTTGACTGGGGCGGTCGCCTCCTAAAAGGTAACGGAGGCGCCCAAAGGTTCCCTCAGAATGGTTGGAAATCATTCGCAGAGTGTAAAGGTATAAGGGAGCTTGACTGCGAGAGCTACAACTCGAGCAGGGACGAAAGTCGGGCTTAGTGATCCGGTGGTTCCGTATGGAAGGGCCATCGCTCAACGGATAAAAGCTACCCTGGGGATAACAGGCTTATCTCCCCCAAGAGTTCACATCGACGGGGAGGTTTGGCACCTCGATGTCGGCTCGTCGCATCCTGGGGCTGTAGTCGGTCCCAAGGGTTGGGCTGTTCGCCCATTAAAGCGGCACGCGAGCTGGGTTCAGAACGTCGTGAGACAGTTCGGTCCCTATCCGTCGCGGGCGTAGGAAATTTGAGAGGATCTGCTCCTAGTACGAGAGGACCAGAGTGGACTTACCGCTGGTGTACCAGTTGTTCTGCCAAGAGCATCGCTGGGTAGCTATGTAGGGAAGGGATAAACGCTGAAAGCATCTAAGTGTGAAGCCCACCTCAAGATGAGATTTCCCATGATTTTATATCAGTAAGAGCCCTGAGAGATGATCAGGTTGATAGGTTAGAAGTGGAAGTGTGGTGACACATGTAGCGGACTAATACTAATAGCTCGAGGACTTATCCAAAGAAAGTAACTGAGACATATTGACAACGATTTGGTTTCTTGATACAGTATAGATATTCAATTTTGAGTTGAGAATACTCAGAGTTAAGTGACGATAGCCTAGGAGATACACCTGTTCCCATGCCGAACACAGAAGTTAAGCCCTAGTACGCCTGATGTAGTTGGGGGTTGCCCCCTGTTAGATACGGTAGTTGCTTAGCCTTTATCCGCCATAGCTCAGTTGGTAGTAGCGCATGACTGTTAATCATGATGTCGTAGGTTCGAGTCCTACTGGCGGAGTATAGTTTTTTAAGCTAGATATTGTCTAGCTTTTTTGGTTCATTTGTCAACTGTAGTTAAGGTTTGACAAAAAGTCTTCGAGCTAGTGGCATATAGGCTTCTGACATATTCATCGTAATAAACTGTATCTTGCTCATCCCAGGACATAACAGTAGGGAGTTGCTCTTTATGTTCCTTGAAAGTAAACTGGTCAAGTTTATGATAGTTAGTGGACGTTGAGACATGAAGTCTTTTGGCAATATCTATTAGTGATCCCTTTTCAGTAAGGAGTTGTGTAACTTTTTGTCGGACTAGATTTGTAATTTGGTGTTTTTTCTCAACGATTGATGTCTCGACCACAGTGACTCTCTGACACCCTTTACACTGGAAGAAAGCCTTTTCAAGGATATAGTAGTGTTGGTATTCCAGTTTTACTTGAACCTTGATGAGGGTATCTTTTTCAAAAACAAGAGAAATAATGACGTTAGTGTTTTTTATTCTGTGGTATTCTGAATAAATCTCATGAGTTCTTCCTAAGAATGGTTTAGTTGCTTTTCATTATAGTTCTTATGGGACTTTTTGGGTACATTCAAAAAAGCTCTATAATCTCTACAGTGGTTTTACCAACTACAGAAATTATAGAGCCTTGAAAACCACTAGCGGTGCTAGTGGTTCTGAAAAGCTTTTAGCGATATATCAATAATATCTCCCTAAAGTGTTATATTAGATAAGTTTTCCTGATCACTAACTAATATACTAAAGAAAATCCTTGATGTGACAGGATAATAATAGTTTAGTACATACTACAAGGAATTATAAGTATCATATTGTGTTCGCATTAAAATATCGACGTGAGATAATTTATGGAAAATACAAAACAAGTATAGTTCAAATCTTACGATTATGTTGAAATACATAGATCATATTCACATGTTGGTGAGTATACTATATAAACTAATTGTTTCTTCATTTATGGGATATTTAAAGGGTAAGAATAGCTTAATGATATTTGTCGGAAACGCTAATTTAAAGTATAAATATGAGTGCTGTAAATTTAGTTTTTAGGCTTTTTGTTGATATTGAGACCAGTTAGTCGGGCTATCGAGAAAAGGTGAGATGAAGGAAAACGATTCGGTAGATCTTTAGCGGTGCTTTTCAGCCGAAGAGCAAACCACCCGTGAAAATGATATGATACCTCTTAAGTAGACAAGGTAAATATCTAAAATTTACTTAAGAGGTATTTTTATGTCTAGAAGAGAAAGATTCACCCCCTGCGAGAAAGAACAAGCTTGTCTCGATTATATTAATGGTAATCGCTCCAGATCTGAAATATGTAACTGTCTCCATATTTCCACAAGGACGATTCAAGATTGGGCTGCCATCTATAAAAAATATGGGATTTTAGGATTCACAAAGAAAACAAAAAACCGTTCCTATTCAAAAGAATTTAAAATGGAACTTGTAGAAAAATGTATTAGTGGTGAGGTTTCATCTATTGATTTAGGTCATCAGTATGATATTTCTTAAGGACTTTTAAGAAAGTGGATTAGGATGTATAATGCGAATATAGAACTTAAGGATTACGCTCCAAAACGGGGGATCTATATGGCAAAAGCAAGACGTAAAACCACTATTGATGAACGCAAAGAGATTGTCAACTATTATGCCATCAAAGACTATACTGTCAAGAGCGTCCACAAAGTAGATATGACTGTAAAACGCCTTTGGAAGTTAGAAGCGCTGTCTTAACATCAGAACATCCTTTGTCATACTCAATCGCTAAGAATAACAAAATTGAAAAGTACAAGTCTAAGTGGTCTGCATAACAAAACAGCCGTACATTTATTTTGTACGACTGACCTTCAAAAACAGACACTTTTTTAGATAGTTAACCTGTCTACTTGACAGGGGGCATATCATAGTGGGTGGTTTTGACTCTATCTCACTCATTCCTCTAATTGTTTTAGCCAAGTTATTTATAGTGACATATATGTCTCTATTTTATTTTTCTACATTCTTTTATAATAGGTCTGTAGTTATCTAATTACAAAATTTATATTTATTATTGGAGGTTCAATGGAACAAGAAGTTTTTGTTCACGCATATGAAACTGTAAGGCCGATTGTACTTAAGGCTTTTAGGCAATACTTTATTCAGCTTTGGGATCAAGCTGACATGGAGCAAGAGGCGATGATGACTTTGTATCAGCTTTTAAAAAAGTTTCCTGATTTAGAGAAAGATGATGATAAGTTACGTCGTTACTTTAAAACTAAGTTTAGGAATCGACTTAATGATGAAGTGAGGCGGCAGGAGTCAGTAAAACGTCAAGCTAATAGACAGTGCTATGTTGAAATCTCAGATATTGCTTTTTGTATTCCCAATAAGGAGCTAGATACGGTTGATAGACTTGCTTATGATGAGCAGCTTAATGCTTTTCGTGAGCAGTTATCATCGGAAGATTCTCTTAAGTTGGATCGATTGTTGGCTGGTGAATGCTTTAGGGGAAGGAAAAAGATGATACGAGAGTTAAGAGTTTGGATGGTTGACTTTGATCCATGTAATGAAGAAGACTGAGTTGAAATTATTCTCTAGTTTGTTTTATTCAATAATTATGGACATTATTCGTATCAGTTAATTTGTTTATTATTAGTGACTCTTATTATAAGATGAGTTTGTTTATTTTACTTCTATTGTGTTTCCAGTAATTCTTGGAAGTTCAACCTTTTCTTTAAATATAGCTTCTTGGTAAAGTTTTAAGAAGTCTGCATAGATATGGACTTGTTGTCCATTTTTTGTAAAAATGTCAACACGAAAAACAAGTTGTCCGGAAGGTTTTGAAGTTAATCCGATGATATTTGGAGTCCCAATAATTTCAGGATAATTTTCAATGTTGTCTTTATTAACTTGTTGGATAATGCTTGTTACTTTATTGATATCGGTAGAAGTATAGACTGGGATGTCAATTTGAGCTCTCATATCTCCACGAGATTTATTGGAAACGATTTTGATATTACGATTAGGTATAAAATGGAGTGTTCCATCAAAGCCTCGAATCTGAGTAGTGCGGATACCCACAGTAGAAACAAGACCTGTAATGGCTTCTACCTCAACAGAATCACCAACTTCAAATTGATTTTCTAATAAGATGAAAAAACCATTAACGACGTCTGATAGGAAGCCTTGAGCTCCTAGACCAAGGGCAACACCGGCAAGTCCGGCTCCAGCTAGAAGGCTAGATACGGGAACACCCAAAATACTTAGAAGCCAGTATACAAGGAAAAAGTAAAGGATATAGTTCATGCAATTGTGCAGTAGGCGTTCAATAGTTTTTTTACGGGCGGATGTTTGAATGGTCCATGATAGTGAACGTCCGACAGTATGTTTAAATAAAAAGTTGATAATCTTTTTACTAAGCAGAAAGATGATGAGGAGAATGAGAAGTTTAATCCCTTTCGAAATAAGTAGCATTAGGCTTTCTTCGAAATTAAATTGCTGTATATACTTTTGTAAAATATTCATATCTCTAGTTTATCAAAATTTGTAAAAAGAAGCAGTCTCTAACGATTTTCTTGATATTAAATTGGAGAAAAAAACTTTCAAAAGGCTTTGAAATATGGTAAACTAAACTGTATCTATAAAAAATTTTAAGGAGAATGACTACATGTCTGTATCATTTGAAAACACAGCCACTAACCGTGGTGTGGTGACATTTACTATCGGTCAAGATAAAATTCAACCAGCTTTGGATCAAGCGTTTAACAAGGTTAAAAAGAATTTGAACGTACCAGGTTTCCGAAAAGGACACATGCCTCGTGCCGTATTTAACCAAAAATTTGGTGAAGAAGCTCTTTACGACGATGCTTTGAATGCAATTCTTCCATCAGCTTATGAAGCAGCGATTGCTGAACTTGATCTTGATGTTGTTGCACAACCAAAAATTGATGTAAAATCAATTGAAAAAGGTCAAGATTGGACACTTACTGCAGAAGTTGTTACAAAACCTGAAGTAAAACTTGGTGCATATAAAGATCTTGAAGTTTCAGTTGAAGCTTCTAAAGAAGTTACTGATGAAGAAGTTGATGCTAAGCTTGAAAACGAACGCAGAAACTTGGCTGAATTGGTCGTTAAAGAAGGTGCAGCTGAAAATGGCGACACTGTTGTTATCGACTTTGTTGGTTCAGTAGATGGTGTTGAATTTGACGGTGGTAAAGGTGAAAACCACTCTCTTGAACTTGGTTCAGGTCAATTTATCCCAGGATTCGAAGACCAATTGGTTGGAGCAAAAGCTGGTGATGAAGTAGAAGTTAAAGTTACTTTCCCAGAAGACTATCAAGCTTCTGACCTTGCAGGTAAAGCTGCTGTATTTGTTACTAAAGTTAACGAAGTTAAAGCTAAAGAAGTTCCTGCTCTTGATGATGAGTTGGCTAAGGATCTTGACGATGAAGTTGAAACTCTTGATGAGTTGAAAGCTAAATATCGTAAAGAACTTGAAGCAGCTAAAGAAATCGCATATGATGACGCTGTTGAAGGTGCTGCACTTGATTTGGCTGTTGAAAACGCTGAAATCGTTGAATTGCCAGCAGAAATGGTTGAAGACGAAGTTCACCGTGCTATGAACGAATTCATGGGTAACATGCAACGTCAAGGTATCTCTCCTGAAATGTACTTCCAAATCACTGGTACAACTCAAGAAGATCTTCACAAACAATATGAAGCTGACGCTGACAAACGTGTGAAAACTAACCTTGTTATCGAAGCTGTTGCTGCTGCTGAAGGATTCGACGCTACAGAAGAAGAAATCCAAAAAGAAATCAACGATCTTGCAGCTGAGTACAACATGGAAGTATCACAAGTTTCTGCACTTCTTTCACCTGAAATGCTTAAACACGATATCACTATGAAGAAAGCTGTTGAAGTTATCACAAGCACAGCAAAAGTTAAATAATATGACTAAAATCAAGTTTCTGTTGAGACTTGATTTTTTCTTCTATAAATGCTTTGACTATTGACTCTTTTTAGCGTAAAATAAAAGGTAGCGAAAAATTGATTGCTGAGCTATTTCTGATGGAAAGTAGCTTGAGTAAGAATGAAGGAGAACCACTTTGGAACTAGACGTATTTGCTGGACAAGAAAAAAGTGAATTATCAATGATTGAAGTGGCCCGTGCTATCTTAGAAACACGTGGTCGTGATAATGAAATGTATTTCAACGATTTAGTCAATGAAATTCAAAATTACTTAGAAAAATCGGATGCTGATATCCGTAGTGCTTTGCCATTCTTTTATTCAGATTTGAATACGGATGGAAGTTTTATTCCACTAGGTGATAACAAATGGGGCTTGCGTTCATGGTACGCAATTGATGAAATCGATGAAGAGGTCATCACATTGGAAGATACTGACGAAAATGCACCAAAACGTAAGAATAAGAAAGTTAATGCCTTCATGGATGGCGATGAAGATGCTATCGATTATAATGATGATGATCCAGAAGATGAAAACTTCACACCTGATTCTGATAGTCTTGAATATGACGACGATAGCGAAGATGATGAGAAAGCCGAAGTGGAATCTTATGACTCTGAGTTGAATGAAATTATTCCAGATGACGATTTGGATGATGTTGAGTTGTCAGAAGAAGATGATGATGATGACTATGAGGATGAGTCAAACGACTAAGTTTTTATTGACAAATGGTCTTGGATAGTTTAGACTATTTATCGGGCACCTCTTTTGAAGAGGTCGTGATTAAGGCTCCCAGAGTAAAACTCTTGGGGGTCATTTTTGTTTTTAGTCATTTACTGGTTTTGTTGATATTGAGTTACTGAATAGTACTCATGTTGGGCATTGGTAAAGGATTATTTTGATTATTGAATACGGTAATCAATTTGCTATTTTTTATGGTTTTACATTATATTAAAGGAGTTAATATGACAAAATATATTTTCGTCACTGGTGGTGTGGTATCTTCAATTGGTAAAGGGATTGTAGCTGCAAGTCTTGGACGTTTGCTTAAGAACCGTGGTCTTAAGGTAACGATTCAAAAATTCGATCCTTACATCAATATTGATCCAGGGACAATGAGTCCTTACCAACATGGTGAAGTTTATGTCACTGATGATGGTGCTGAAACTGACCTTGACCTTGGTCACTACGAGCGTTTTATTGATATCAATCTTAATAAATACTCTAACGTTACTACTGGTAAGATTTACAGCGAAGTTTTGCGTAAGGAACGTAAAGGTGAGTATCTAGGTGCGACTGTTCAGGTAATTCCTCATATCACAGATGCTTTGAAAGACAAGATTAAGCGTGCAGCGACAACGACTGATTCAGATGTCATTATCACTGAAGTTGGTGGTACGGTTGGTGATATTGAAAGTCTCCCATTCCTTGAAGCGCTTCGTCAAATGAAGGCTGATGTGGGTGCTGACAACGTTATGTATATCCACACAACGCTTCTTCCTTATTTGAAGGCTGCTGGTGAAATGAAGACAAAGCCAACGCAACACTCTGTTAAGGAATTGCGTGGTTTGGGTATCCAACCAAATATGTTGGTTATTCGTACAGAACAACCTGCTGGTCAAGGAATCAAGAATAAGCTGGCTCAGTTCTGTGATGTTGCACCTGAGGCTGTTATCGAATCACTCGACGTGGAACATATCTATCAAGTGCCACTTAATATGCAGGCTCAAGGTATGGATCAGATCGTTTGTGATCATTTGAAACTGGATGCTCCAGCTGCAGATATGACAGAATGGTCTGCTATGGTTGATAAGGTACTTAATCTTAAGAAGACAACTAAGATTGCCCTTGTCGGTAAGTATGTGGAGCTTCACGATGCTTACTTGTCAGTGGTTGAGGCACTTAAACACTCTGGTTTGGCAAATGATACTGCTATTGATATTGACTGGGTCAATGCTAATGATTTGACTGCTGAAAATGTTGCTTCTCGTTTGGCTGATGCTGATGGTATTATTGTTCCTGGTGGTTTCGGTCAACGTGGTACTGAAGGTAAGATTCAAGCTATTCGTTATGCACGTGAAAATGATGTGCCAATGTTGGGTATCTGTCTCGGTATGCAATTGACATGTATTGAGTTTGCTCGTCATGTCCTTCACTTGGATGGCGCTAATTCAGCTGAGCTTGATCCAAACACAAAATATCCAATTATCGATATTATGCGTGATCAAATTGACATTGAAGACATGGGTGGTACTCTTCGTCTCGGTCTTTACCCATGTAAGTTGAAACCAGGTTCTAAGGCTGCTGCAGCTTATGGCAACCAAGAAGTTGTTCAACGTCGTCACCGTCACCGTTATGAATTTAATACTAAGTTCCGTGAACAGTTTGAGGCTGAGGGCTTTGTATTCTCAGGTGTGTCACCAGATAATCGTTTGATGGAAGTTGTAGAACTCCCAGACAAGAAATTCTTTGTGGCAGCGCAATACCACCCAGAATACCATAGCCGTCCAAACCATGCGGAAGAACTTTACACTGCCTTTGTAACAGCAGCGGTTGAAAATGCGAAATAATTATCTAAGATAGAGTGGGATAGCCTACTCTGTTTTTTATTGGCTCCTTTTATGCTAAAATAAAGGGAATAATAAGAAAGAACGAGGGAAACAAATGGCTAAATTCGGCTTTTTGTCAGTATTAGAAGAAGAACTAGATAAGCACCTGGATTATGATTTTGCGATGGACTGGGATAAAAAGGATCATGTTGTAGAAGTAACGTTTATCCTAGAAGCGCAAAACAGTAGCAATGTGAAGACTATTGATGATAAGGGTGAAGTGTCTGATGAGGATGTTATTTTTGAAGACTACGTGCTCTTTTACAATCCAGCAAAATCGCGTTTTGATGAAGAGGACTACCTGGTAACAATCCCATATGAACCTAAGAAAGGTCTATCTCGTGAGTTTTTAGCTTATTTTGCAGAAACCTTGAATGAGGTGGTAACGGAAGGGTTGAGTGACTTGATGGATTTTCTATCTGATGATGGACCTGAGGAATTTGGTTTAGTTTGGGACAAAGATGCTTTTGAAAAAGGGAAAGCTCAACTTGAAGAGAAGGAATTTTTTGCTTATCCAAGGTATTAAAGGGAGCGAAAAGGGATGGATGCTTATTTAAAAGATCAATTTGATTTTACAGGTGTTAAGGCTGCCTTACTCGTAGAACAAAGTATTTTGGTCATTCTCAGAGATGATAAACCAGATATTCCTTGGCCCAATATGTGGGAGTTGCCAGGTGGTGGAAGAGAAGGTCAAGAAACGCCTCTTGAATGTCTTCAACGTGAGGTCTGGGAGGAGCTAGGCTTGACTTTGAAAGAGGAATCAATTATTTGGTCGAAAATCTATCCTAGTATGTTGGATAAAGATAGGTTAGCTGTTTTTGTAGTTAGCCAAATTAGCCAAGAGCAGTATCGCGAGATTCGTTTTGGTGACGAGGGACAGGCATTTAAGCTAATGCCTGTAGCGGATTTTATAAAAGTAGAAGGTGTCATTCCCCAGTTGCAGGAACGTTTTAAAGACTATTTAGTAGGAAAGGAAATTGATAATTAAATGGACAAATGGCAAGAATTAACGATTGAGGTTAATCGTGAGGTCGAAGAGGCGGCTTCTAATATTTTAATTGAATCTGGTAGTCAAGGTGTGGCTATTGATGATAGTGCAGATTATTTGGAAAATGCGGACCGTTTTGGGGAACTTTATCCTGAGGTTGAGCAGGTTGAGACGGTTAAAATTACGGCTTATTATCCGGAATCAGCAGATATCGAGGCCATTACAAAGCAGGTCAATGAGCGTTTGGCTGAGTTGACGGATTTTGGTCTTGAAACGGGAGATATTCACTTGGCTACTCAAGAATTGGTTGAAGAAGATTGGGCTGAGAATTGGAAAAAATACTATGAACCAGCACGAATTACTCATGATTTGACCATTGTACCGTCATGGACAGATTATGAGGCATCAGTGGGTGAGAAGATTATCAAACTGGATCCTGGTATGGCCTTTGGAACAGGGACACATCCAACGACTAAGATGAGCCTTTTTGCACTCGAACAGGTGCTTCGTGGTGGCGAGACTGTGATTGATGTGGGAACTGGATCGGGTGTCCTCTCGATTGCTAGCTCTCTTCTGGGAGCTAAGGAAATCTATGCCTATGACCTTGACGACGTGGCGGTTCGAGTGGCACAGGAAAACATTGATATGAATCCTAGCATGGAAAATATCCACGTTGCTACGGGAGATCTTTTGAAGGGTGTGACGCAAGAAGCTGATGTTATCGTGGCTAATATTTTGGCGGACATTCTCATTCATCTGACGGAAGATGCCTACCGTTTGGTTAAGGACGAAGGTTATTTGATTATGTCAGGGATTATCTCTGAAAAATGGGATATGGTGCGTGAATCGGCTGAAAAAGCAGGTTTCTTCCTAGAAACTCACATGGTTCAGGGAGAGTGGAATGCTTGTGTCTTCAAGAAGACAGATGATATTTCAGGTGTGATTGGAGGCTAAATGCAACAATATTTTATAAAGGGGCAAGTGGAAAATCCAGTAATCATCAAAGACAAGGATACTGTGAAGCATATGTTTAACGTTATGCGCTTAGCAGATGATGATCAGGTTGTCTTGGTTTTTGAAGACGGTATTAAGTATCTTGCACGTGTGACTGACCGTGAGAATCATGTCTTGGAAGTGATTGAAGTTTTAAATGAGAATGTTGAGATGCCCGTATCTGTAACCATTGCTTCTGGTTTTCCCAAGGGAGATAAGCTGGAGCTGGTGACACAAAAGGTAACAGAGCTTGGAGCTCAGGCTATTTGGGGCTTCCCTGCCGACTGGTCTGTGGTTAAGTGGGATGGTAAGAAGCTAGCCAAGAAGGAAGATAAGCTTGCCAAGATTGCTTTAGGAGCTGCAGAACAATCCAAGCGTAATCGTGTTCCAGAAGTCAGATTGTTTGAGAAGAAGGGAGAATTTCTATCAGAATTAGATAATTTTGATAAGATTTTTATCGCCTATGAGGAAACAGCCAAAGCAGGCGAGTTGGCTACCCTAGCTCGTGAGTTGGCTCAGGTAGAGAATGGTCAGAAAATTCTCTTTATCTTTGGACCAGAAGGTGGTATTTCTCCGTCTGAGATTGATGCATTTGAAGAAGCTGGTGGCGTTAAGGTTGGCCTTGGACCGCGTATTATGAGGACGGAAACAGCTCCCCTCTACGCTTTGAGCAGTGTGAGTTATGCCCTAGAATTGAATAACTAAGAGAAAGTTGGCTTTGTTCCAACTTTTTTGTATTTGACACTTTTAGGCTGAGGTTTGATCTTGGCTTTTCTTTTGCATGAAAAATTGAGCATTTTTAAAAAAGTTTATACTCTTATTTAGATTAAATATAATTGTATTATCTTTATAAAAGTGGAAGATTTTTAATGAAAACGAATCGTTATGTGATTCAATCTGCTGTGGTTTTGGGACTTGTTGCTCTCTTGACTGTACCACAAGTCGTAGGGGCAAGCTGATGAGGCAACGGCAGCAGTACCAACGACCTCTACTGAAACTGTTACAGAGCCCGTTCATGAGGGGCAGACAGTTGATATGCAGATTTTGTCAACAACAGATCTTCATACCAACTTGGTTAACTATGACTATCATCAAGATAAGCCGTCTCAAACCGTTGGTCTGTCTAAAACTGCTGTCCTTATCAAAAAAGCTCGTGAAACCAATCCCAATACGGTCTTGGTGGACAGAGGTGATACGATTCAGGGAATTCCTTTTGGAACTTATAAGGCCTTGATTGATCCTGTTGCCCAAGGTGAGACTCACCCTATATACAAGGCTTTTGAGATGCTTGGTTACGATGCTGAAACGCTTGGAAACCACGAGTTTAACTATGGTCTCGAATTTTTGGATCATATGGTTAAGGCTGCTAAGATTAATATTATCAATGTCAATGTGCGTAATGCTCAAACTGGTGATTACTATTACAACCCTTATAAGATTGTCAACAAGACCTTTACTGATACGGACAGCAAATGGAAAGTTGTCAATAGTAAGGCCAAGCTTGAAAAAAATGATACTAAGTCAGATATTGCGGATAAAGATCTAATTGATATGGTTGTTTATGACCACAATGGGACATCAACACAAGCAGGATTTGCAGAGTATCGTTTGGTAGTTAAGAAAAAGGCAAATCAAGTTGATGATACGACTAATAAAGAATCTGAGAAGTCACCAAAAGGTGTCGAGACGACGGACCAATCTAAGCGTGAGATATCAAAAGCTACTGTAGTTGCCAGCGTGGCTAAACCTGCCCCAGCTATCCAGTTGTCAAACGCTCAAGTCGTTATCTTGCCTCAAGCTCAAGTACAAGAAACTCAAGGTTTAAGTTCAGTTAAGGCCTTTCCCAACACTGGTTCAGATGAATCTTTGTCAGCAACTTTAGCTGGTCTGGTTCTTATGACCTTGGCTGGATTCTTTGGAATCAAAAAACACGAAAAAAATTAAGCAAAGGAAAAGCCCCTATCAGGGCTTTTTTGCTGTAATTTTAGCGTTGGTTAAAGTTCTTTTGTGCTTCTAGGATAATAGGTGCCAGACGTTCGATATCAGACTGTGTGCCACGAAGCTCAAAGTCTCCCAACATAGGGAAGCCAAAACGTTGACTGTATTGTTTGGCGGTTAGGCAGTACTGGTTATTGAAGTTACGGTTACCAGAACCGATGATACCAAAGCAACGTTTGTGGTTATCATGGGCTGCGATAAAGTCACCCAGTGGATTGGTTAGGATTTCAACATCTCCATTGTCAACTCCATTTCCTCCTTCAAGGTAGGTTGGCAAGAGTGCGACAAAGGGTTCATCTACTTGGAAGGTTTCATGATTAAGCTCTTTAATATTGATTTGGCGACATTCAATCCCGTGGTTGAGGGATAGGTAGTCAGACATACGTTTGACAAAGCTTTGGGTATTACCGCTTAGACTAATATAAACGAGGGTAAGTTGAGACATAAGCGTCCTCTTTCTATCTATATCTTGTGTTTTCTCAATCATTCTAACACAAGATGTTGTGGTTTTCAAGTTAGCTCCTTGCGCTTAAGAATTGCCTATCTAGCTCTTTTTCTTTACTTGTAAAAGTGATAAAATAAAGGTTATTAAAAGAAGCGAAGGAAGAAATCATGGCTAAAGATAAAAATGTAACAGGAGAAGAAATTTTAGACATTTGCTCGGCCTACATGTCAGCAGATGATTTGAAATTAGTTGAAGAAGCCTGGCATTATGCGACAGATGCTCATAGTGGGCAATTTCGTCAGTCAGGAGAACCTTATATTATTCACCCTATTCAAGTGGCAGGTATCTTGGCAGATCTCCATCTTGATGCAGTGACAGTAGCCTGTGGTTTCTTACACGATGTCGTTGAAGACACCGAAAAAACGCTCGATGATTTGGAAGCGGATTTTGGTACGGATGTACGAAATATCGTGGACGGTGTTACTAAGCTTGGTAAGGTTGAGTACAAGTCTCACGAGGAGCAGTTGGCTGAAAATCACCGTAAGATGCTTATGGCCATGTCTAAGGATATCCGTGTCATCTTGGTTAAATTGGCCGATCGTTTGCACAATATGCGTACCCTTAAGCATCTTCGTAAGGATAAGCAAGAGCGCATTTCTCGTGAAACTATGGAAATCTATGCTCCTTTGGCCCACCGTCTGGGTATTAGTCGTATCAAATGGGAATTGGAAGATATGTCCTTCCGTTACCTTAACGAGGTAGAATTTTATAAGATTTCCCACATGATGAAGGAAAAGCGTCGCGAGCGTGAGGCACTTGTGGACGAGATTGTCGATAAAATTAAGACTTATACAGCTGAACAAGGGCTTGTCGGTGATGTTTATGGTCGTCCAAAACACATCTACTCTATTTTTCGTAAGATGCGTGACAAGAAGAAACGATTTGATCAGATTTATGATTTGATTGCTATTCGTTGTGTTATGGAGACGCATAGTGATGTTTATGCCATGTTGGGATACATCCATGAGCTCTGGCGTCCGATGCCTGGACGTTTCAAAGACTATATTGCCAATCCTAAATCCAATGGTTATCAGTCTATCCATACGACGGTTTATGGACCTAAAGGGCCTATTGAAATCCAAATCCGTACTAAGGAGATGCACCAAGTTGCCGAATACGGGGTTGCAGCTCACTGGGCTTACAAGAAAGGCATCAAGAGCAAGGTAGATTCGAAAGAGTCTGCTTTGGGAATGAATTGGATTAAGGATCTTGTGGAACTCCAAGATGCCTCGAACGGGGATGCTAAGGGATTTGTTGACTCTGTAAAAGAAGATATCTTCTCAGAGCGAATTTATGTCTTTACACCAAATGGTGCTGTTCAGGAATTGCCTAAAGATTCAGGTCCTATTGACTTTGCCTATGCCATCCATACCCAAGTCGGTGAGAAGGCCACAGGTGCCAAGGTTAATGGTCGTATGGTGCCTCTGACTGCCAAACTCAAGACGGGTGATGTGGTTGAGATTGTCACCAATGCCAATTCCTTTGGTCCTAGTCGAGACTGGATTAAGATGGTCAAAACTACTAAGGCCAGAAATAAAATTCGTCAATTCTTTAAGAATCAAGACAAGGAAGCTTCAATCACCAAGGGTCGTGAGCTTTTGATTGCCTATTTCCAAGAGCATGGCTATATTGCCAATAAGTACCTAGACAAGAAACATATAGAGAAGATCCTTCCTCGTATGAGTGTGCGTAGTGAGGAAGCTCTTTATGCTGCTGTTGGCTTTGGGGAAATTAGTGCTGCTGCTGTTTTCAATCGTCTGACAGAAAAAGAACGCCGTGAGGAAGAGCGTGCTAAGGCAAAAGCTGAAGCTGAAGAGTTAATGAATGGTGGCGAAGTCAAAACTGAGAAGAAAGAAATTCTCAAGGTTAAAAGTGAAAATGGCGTCATCATTCAAGGTGCCTCTGGTCTCCTAATGCGTATTGCTAAGTGCTGTAATCCAGTACCTGGAGATGAGATTGAAGGTTATATCACCAAGGGCCGTGGAATTGCTATTCATCGTTCAGATTGTAATAATATCAAGAGTCAAGAAGGTTATGAGCAACGTTTAATCGAAGTGGAGTGGGATGAACGTAATGCCAATAAATCTTACTTAGCTGAGATTGACATCTATGGCCTTAACCGTTCTGGTCTGTTGAATGATGTTCTTCAAATCTTGTCAAATACGACCAAGAGCATCGCTACGGTCAATGCGCAACCGACTAAGGACATGAAGTTTGCCAATATTCACGTTAGCTTTGAAATTGCAAACCTTATTGAATTGACTGGTCTTGTGGATAAGATTAAAATTATCCCTGACGTTTACAGCGTTAAACGTACGAATGGTTAAGGAGTTACTGCGATGAAGATTGTAATTCAGCGCGTGCAAAGTGCCTCTGTGGTTATTGAGGATTCTACGGTTGGTGCTATCAAGCAGGGCCTCTTACTCTTGGTCGGAGTTGGTCCAGAGGACACCAAAGAGGATCTAGAGTATGCAGTTCGTAAGATTGTCAATATGCGCATTTTTTCAGATGAAGATGGCAAGATGAATCTCTCTGTTAAGGATATTGGTGGTCAGATTTTGTCGGTTTCTCAGTTTACGCTTTTTGCAGATACGAAAAAAGGAAATCGACCGGCATTTACGGGTGCTGCAAAGCCTGACGTGGCTAGCCAGTTCTATGACGATTTCAACCAATCCTTGTCAGCTCATGTTCCTGTAGAAAGGGGACGCTTTGGTGCAGATATGCAGGTTAGCCTGATCAATGATGGACCTGTTACCGTTATCTTGGATACTAAAAATAGATAAATAAATCATTTCTCATTTTGTGTGGGAGATGTTTTTTTATTCTCATCAAATTTAGTATTTTAGGAGCTGAAATGTCATCATTTACTGCTTATTTTTGTCATTTTATATAGAATTAGATAACTGAATATCTAATTAAATTAGAAAATACACTTCTCAAGTTTCTGAAAAGCCTTACCATTCAAGATGAAAAAATTACTATTTACGAGGATTTCCGGAAATTCCCTTGTTTTACAAAAAAGATTAAGTTGACATTAGTTTCATAAGAAAAACCAAGCAAATTTTATGAAACTAAAAATAACTCTAGTTTACAGCATGCAAATACAAATAGTGATAAACTGAAGCGGGACGTCATTCGACATCAGAAACGAAGACGATGACTGTCAACTTGACACTTCAACATGCTTCAGAAATCATCGGTCAAGATAATGTTGACATCACGTTGGCAGCAGGTGCTTCAGCTAAGGTTTCAAACTTGATAGTAGCGTCAGGATGGTTGACAAACAATACAGGTTACTTGGTGACAATCAGTGTCAACGATAAATCAGGTGCAGTCTTGTCTGTTGAGAAGGATTGAAACGTATTCCCACGTTACGGTATCGTAGCAGGTTCACCAACTGATCAAAACAGTATCCTTGTTAAAAATCTTAAGGCTACATTGCTAAAACAGCAAAATCTCATAAGTGGGGAGGACATGTTGTTTCTATCCTTATAGCTATAGTCCTAGCAGGTGCAGCAACCCTTGCAGCTCTTCGTAACTTCTTGATGTCAAAAAAGTTGATAAATAATAAGTAGAACTCTTTGTGTAAACAAGGAGTTTTCTTTATAATGGCTGCTATTTTTTCTTAAAATTGTGATACAATAGAAATAGTTTGAATATTGTGTCAAAGGAGAGCCAATGATTACTGCAAATGATATCGTAAAGGCTAATGAAGTCTTAAAAAACGTGGTGGAACGCACACCACTAGATTTTGATCGCTACTTATCTGAAAAATACGGGGCGACTATTTATATTAAAAAAGAAAATATGCAAAAGGTACGTTCCTTTAAATTGCGTGGAGCCTACTATGCTATCCATCAATTGAGTGACGAGGATAAGGCGCGTGGTGTGGTTTGTGCATCAGCCGGAAACCATGCTCAAGGGGTTGCTTATACTTGTAATGAAATGAAGATTCCTGCAACTATCTTTATGCCAGTAACAACGCCTCACCAAAAAATTGGTCAAGTCCGTTTCTTTGGTGGTAAGTTTGTAACAATCAAATTGGTTGGAGATACCTTTGATGCTTCTGCTCAAGCAGCACAGGAATATACCAAGTCTGAAGGCATGACTTTCATTGATCCATTTGACGATTATAATGTCCAAGCGGGTCAAGGAACTGTTGCTTATGAAATTTATGAGCAGGCTCAAGAGGAAGGTGTTTCTTTTGATAGTATCTTAGTGCCGGTAGGTGGGGGTGGACTCATCTCTGGTGTGGCTACCTATATCAAGGATGTGGCACCGTCTATAGAAGTTATCGGTGTTGAGGCTAGTGGTGCTCGTAGTATGCGTGCTGCTTTTGACCGTGGTTATCCTATTAAACTTGAAGAAATTGATAAGTTTGCGGATGGGATTGCTGTTCAAAAGGTAGGTGTCAAGACCTATGAAGTCGCACGTAAATATGTTGACCGCCTCTTGGGGGTTGATGAAGGATTGATTTCAGAAACCCTAATTGATATGTACTCTAAGGTTGGTACCATTGCAGAACCTGCAGGGGCGGCATCAGTGGCAGCTTTGGAAGTGATCAAAGATGAGATTAAAGGAAAAACCATCGTCTGCATCATTTCAGGTGGTAACAATGACATCAACCGTATGCCAGAGATGGAAGAACGTGCGCTTATCTATGATGGTATCAAGCATTACTTTGTGGTTAACTTCCCACAACGTCCTGGTGCCCTTCGTGAATTTGTAAATGATATCTTGGGACCAAATGATGATATTACTCGTTTTGAGTACATCAAACGTGCTAATAAAGGAAAAGGTCCAGTTCTCATTGGTATAGCTCTTAGTGACAAGAATGACTATGATGGACTTCTCAAGCGTCTCTCTTCCTTTGACCCAAGTTATATCAACCTTCACGGTAACGAAACACTTTACAATATGCTTGTCTGAGGACAGGTTCAGATAATGAAAAAAGAATCGACGAAAGTCGGTTTTTTTGTTTTTATTAAGAATAAAAACAGAATGCTAAAAATAGGTTTAACAAAACAAGGTTATTTAGTCCTATCTATTCATATTTTATTCACTTTAAGAACCCCTTTTTTATTTTTAAATATAAATATTAGATTAGAAAGAAAAAACATAATTGTTTTCTGTAAATAAGACATGAGTAGATAAAGTGTTATAATATGAACATTTTGAACGTTTAAAACATCTTAAAAAGGCTATTAAATTTTTAAAAAAATACCCAAAAAAGTCTTGACAAATTTTCGGGGGGGGGGGGGGATAATTAGTGGGGTATTTTAATTAATGGGGTATTAATATGAAAAAAAAGGAGTCTATGATGAATTCTAAGAAAATCATCTCTTCAGTGTCTTTAACGACAGCCATCCTTGCAACAGGGATCATTAGTCAAGAAGCACATGCTGATAGTGTTGATACTACTACGACAACTGTCAGTCAGGCACAGTCCCAACCAGTTACTGCAGAGCAAGTTGCATCTGCAAAAGCAAGTTATGATACGAATCAAGAAGCTCAAGCACAAGCCCAGTCTGTGGTTGACAGTAAAAAGCAGGCTCTAGAGACTGCTAAAGCAAATACTACAGCAGCACAAGATGCTGTTGCACAAGCAGAAACAGTTACAGCACAAGCGACAGAAGTTAATATTCAGAGTGCTAAAGAGGCTATCCCAACAGCTGAAGCTAAAGTACAGCCTGCTAAAGAAACTGTTGAAACGGCAAAAACAGATGTAACTACAAAAGAAGCTAATCAGTCGCAAGCCCAAGCAGCCGTTAATGAAGCGCAAGGTAATGTGAATCAAGCTCAGAAAGCAGTTGCAGAAGCGACACAGATTCAGTCTGAGAAACAAACCGCGGTTGATACAAGTGCTAAAGAAGTTGAAACAGCTAAACAAGGTGTCGTCGATGCACAAGCTACAGTGGCTGAGAAGACCGATAAAGTATCACAAGCTGGACAGACCGTTGAAACAGCCAAACAAAATGACGTCAACCTTGACGCTGATACAAAAGAAGCTGAAATCAATGTTGAAAAAGCAGACCAAGCCGCACAAGTTGCAAAAAGTGAAGTTGCTACAGCAAAAGCAAAAGCTGACGAAACAGCGCAAGCCCTTAAAGACGCAGAATTCAATCACCCAACACATGTTGTAATGTCTGATGAATTCAAACAACACTTTAAGCAATACGCATTTGGGTCAATGTCTGATGAGGCCTTAGAAAAAGCTATTGCATCAGAACCAGCGTCACGCGATTTGAACACAGCATACTTATCAACATTTACAGACGACACAACAGGTCAAAAGTATGATGTAACGAATCTCCCAATTGAATTACAAACAGAATTGAGCCAATATTTTGCATATTTGGTTAATGATGTTCGCCAACAACTTGGACAACCAAAACTTGTTGTAAATACCGATGCTATTAAATTTGCAACGTTAGTAGCTGAAAAATATGATAAAAATCATGACCCATTTAGTGGACATGATAACAAAGCTATTAATGAAGCCGCAAAAGAAATGGGATACTGGTATAATCGTAAAAATAAATCTAATGCTTACGAAAACTTAGCTGGTAACAGCCCAGATTCAGCATATGATTTAGATTCTAATGGTAATAGTACATATAAGATTGGTGATAAAGTTGAGTTAACTAAATCAGAATTATATAAATTAGTTGCTGAAAATGTAAATGGCTTTATTTATGAAGGTAGTTCAAATGGTCATTATGGTCACGCTATTTCATTAGTAAAACAGCCATCATTAGGTATTGCATTCACATTGAGTCATACTGATTTCGGATTCGGTACAGTTCCGATGATTGAAACCCATGTGTTATATACACCGGTGCATGACCTTGTCAACTTTGATAAGAAATTACTTGATGAAAGCAAGAATGTACCTGATTTGAAAATCCCAGATAAGCAAGCTGCAGAAGTTGCCGACCGAGCAGCACAAGCAGCCTTGGTAACAGCAACAGCGCAAGCACAAGCAGCACAAACACGTTTTGAACAAGCGAAAGCTACATACGATGCATTGGTAGCAACACCACGTCAAACAGCTGACGCAGAAGCTAAATTGGCAACCGCAAAAGCTGAATTGGCAAATGCCCAAACAGCGCTTGAAACAGCTGAAAACACATTGGCAACAGTGACAGCGTCATATGCTGATAAAGTAGCAGCTTTGGATATGGCAAAAGCATCACGCGATGAAGCTGTAAACGCTTTGACAGCCGCACAAAGCAAATTAGATGCAGCTAATGATGAATTGGCACAACGTGAAACAGCAACAACAGTAGCAAAAGCAAAACTAGCTGAACTTGAACAAGCAGTAATAGATGCAAAAGCTACTTATGAGCAACTTGTGAAAGCTAAAGATAATCTTGAAACCGCTCGACAAGCTTATACCCAAGCGGTGACAGCACAAGAAGCTGCTCAAGCTGCCTATGACAAAGCAATGGTAGTGTTAACGAATGCAAAAGCTCAAACGGCATTGAGTGGCACTAAGTATACTAACTTGAAAGTTGCCTATGATGCTCGTATTGCTTATGAAGAGGCTCAAAGAAAGTCAAAAGAAGAAGTGCTACGCCGACAAGCTGAGAGTGATGCTAAAGCTAAACAAGTAAGACAGGATGTGAATGGTACCCAGTCTAATCGTGTGAACTCAAATACACATGTTGGACTTCCGGAATTTATATCTTCAACAAATGAAGTTAAAACAACATCATTCTCTGCAGCCCAAGTAGCAACAGCAGAGGCGACACAAGCAGTCGTAAACCGTCGTGGTACGACTGACTATCAAGCGCCACTCCCACAAACTGGTGAATCTGATACAGCAGTCTATCTTTTAGCGGGACTAGGTATGCTTGGACTTTCGGGTGTGACAGCTCGTAAACGTCGTGGATAAAGTTGACTTTGACTGCTAAAGGTTTGAAAGCTGAATTAACCAAAGAAAAATAATAAAAGAGGAACTACCTAGATTGTGCTAGGTAGTTCCTTTTGAAAGGGTATTATGAAAAAGAAATTATTAAGTTTTGTATTGTTGTCTAGTCTGTTGCCACTTGTCGCCTGCCAGAAGCTACCAACATCACAGTCGAAAACAAAAAATTCTACTTCAACAACCTCTCAAGTGAAAGAGTCACAAAATGAGACTCCTTCAACCTCAAGTAGTGCTAGTAAAAAAGCAGATAACGAAAAACTCTATGCATCTGTTTTAGATATGTATCGTCCGATTATTGTGAATAAAAGTGTATCTTCTGTTCCTAGTAGTTTAGCAACTGATGAAGCTTATGCAACTAATATTATTTTTGATGCAGTTAATGCGGGGGAAACTATTCAATATAGTTTTGCTGATATTAATAAGGATGGTAAGGATGAACTTCTAATTGGGTCTCCTGAAAGAGTACACGCTATTTATTATCTTAATAATACGGATCAGCCTGTGTTTGCTATTAGTGCTGGGACTTATGCTAAGGGTGGTTATTTGTCTGATATGAAGATTTATAGTGATGGTACCATCTACTGCCAACAATTTCAGAGAATGAGACCAGAAGCTAAGGCAGAAACTTATGAAATTAAGAATGGAGCTTTCAATCAGACACAGTCTGTTGACTTTAGTATGGCAGATACAAAAGATGGCACAAGTCTAGTTGGTCTTAATGGTGCTAGTTTATTTGAACTAGGTCAAGAGTCATGGAAAGATTTTAGTGTTTCCAATGACAGTCAAACTAGTACAAATGAAGCTAAGAATGACTCTAGTAGTAAAGAGAGTAGTTCAAGTAAATCTGATGCTAAACAGTCCGGTATGGATATTAATGCTATTCAAAGAGGTGATTTCTCTAGTGTTGCTGGGACTTGGAAAAATGGTAGAGGTGACACCTTGACTTTTGATAATAACGGTCTGGTTAGTGATAAAGAGAGGGTAACGACTGAATATGCGAAATTTACAGATGGCTACCTCACTGCAAGTACTGGTCCAAAATCAGGCGTAGGACCTGGTGGCGCAGCTATGGCATTTCTTCCTATAGGTGTATCCTTAACGAGTGCTGTTACCTCATCAAATGATAACGTAGATGACCAATCAGACAAAAACAAGGACCGTATATGGACCGGTCAGTCGCTAATTGGCACAACTGATGATAGTTATTTTTATTATAAAGTAAACTAATCTTGTTAATATATATTAGAGGTTAAAATATGAAGCAATTTGGCAAATGGCTGTTGGTTGTTGTAGTGACGATCATAGCTTTGAAATATACTTATGGTTTTCTTTACAATGTTTTTCAGCCATTTAGTGATTTTTTGATTACACATCTATCTTTTCCTAATTGGTTGGCAAATTTCCTAGGTGGAACCTTTCATACTAGTATCTATGTACTTGCTGTTTGGTGGTTTTCTGGCATCCTTGGTCTGATTCCTCGTCTTGGTCAGTTCATTGAAAAGTATGGTTGGGTAGTTTTTATTCTTTCTTGGTTAGGTATTAGTGCAACAGTAATTATTGCCCTCCTGGTTCTTGCAGCTATAGCTATTTGTTATTTATTCTCAGAAACAATGAATGAGCCAAGCGAAAGTATCACGATCTCGGGTGGTGGTATGGATACTTCTGTTCAGAATGATATTCGCCGTCAAGATGAAAGAAACAAGGCTCTGGATGAACGTGACCGTATTGAAAGAGGTTTAATGCATCAGAAACGTTGTGCGGAACGTGCGGGAAACCAAGCAGATGTACGATTTTGTCAGGATGCAATAGATTATAATCGGAAGAATTCTCCTCGTTGAGTGGGAACGTCTTTCGGACTTTGACCCAAGTTACATTAATCTTCACGGTAATGAAACACTTTACAATATGCTTGTCTGAGGACAGGTTCAGATAATGAAAAAAGAATCGACGAAAGTCGGTTCTTTTCTACTTTGACTTAGCTATAAAGTGGCACTAAGGCTTTATCTTCAAACTAAAACCCCAGTATTTCTACTGAGGCTTTCTTTATTCGATAATTAAGAGTCCATCTTTAATGGCGAATGGATTGTCTTTATTGATGCGGTCGTAGAACATAATACCGTTAGTATGGTCGATTTCATGTTGAACAACGATTGAGTTGTAACCACGGAGTTTAACACGTTGCTTTTCGCCCTCTTTGTTGAAATATTCAACAGTTACTCGAGCATGACGAACCACGTAACCAGGAACGTCGCGGTCAACTGAGAGACACCCTTCTCCATCACCCAAAGCAGCATCCTGAACAGAATGGGCAACTACTTTAGGGTTGTACATGATTTCTTGAAGGCTATATGCTTCTTTTGGTGGGTTACCTTCAGCGTCTTCAGGGTTTGGAACGAGAACAGCGATAATGCGTTTTGAAATATCTAATTGAGGGGCTGCAAGACCGACTCCCCCACGAAGCCCCATTTTTTCGGCAATAACAGGATCTTGTGAGTTACGAAGAAACTGCATCATTTTTTCGCCTAGGATAATGTCTTCGTCTGATAGTGGGAAGGTTACATCTTCAGCGACAGCACGCAAGGTTGGATTTCCTTCGCGAATGATATCATTCATATCAATCATATGGCTGGCGCGGATAATTTTGGTTTGAGCATCCATTTGTTTACCTCTATTTTCTTTGATTTACTTGTTTATAACTATAGCACAAAAGGGTTGAAAATTAAACCATCAAGGGTTAAAGTGAGGCTTTTTCTAATCGATAAAAGCCAGTTTTTCCAAGGTTTGTCTCTCTAAAATACGATAGGTCTTAAAAGCCTCTTTTTCGATAGTCCCCTGATCGATAAATTGTTTGATAACTCGCTGTACATGACGATAGCTAGTCCCAAAACGGGAAGCTAAAATGGAAGGCGATAATTGAAAGATATTCTCTTCTTCACTATTCAAAATATGGGTGGCCAGACGCTCTTTGACAGAGTAACTAGCATTCGTTGAGGCAGTGATACCTTGCTTATGCAGTGCCATAGCTAGGTTACGTCCAATTTGGTAGAGAAAAACAGGGTCTTTGAGGAGTGCTTCCTTATTATTTAATGGGAGCTGAACTGCTTGAACTTCTTCTAAAGCAATGACTGAAGAACCCGCTAATTGATTGGTCATGAGTTCAATATCTCCCAGTAGCTGTGGTTGTTGAGGCATTTCTAGGATGTGTTCTTTACCATTGGACAGGGAGCGAACAATTTTTACCCTACCTGATAAAATGTAGGTCAGCTCAGTGATAGCTTGTCCCTGAGTGCAAATGTAATCGCCTTTTTGAAAGGTGACTTTCTGTAATTGGCTGAGATAGGAGGCTGAGAAGACTTGTTCAAGTTGAGGGTGAATAGTGTGGTTACGCATACATCTCCTTTTTAGGACTTAGGTCCTATTTTTTTATCTCTTCTTAGATTATAATGAAAAAATAACTATCGGACAAGTAAAGAAAGGATGCTCTTATCCCTATATTATGATTATGACAAAGATTTTAGAAAAAATGAGCCTACTCGGGTTATCTTTGCTTTTGATTTCGGCCTTCTCGATTTCAACCGCTCTACCACCTATGTTGGACTACTATAGTCCAACCTATTCTGCGGCTCAGGTGGAGCTTTTAGTATCTGTTCCTTCATTTTCCGTAGTAGCGATGCTCTTGCTTAATTCATTTATTGACAAATGGCTAAGTGATAGACAGCTAATTGTGACTGGATTGCTTTTACTTAGTAGTGCTGGGATTTTTCCTTTTTTTGTACAAGCCTATCCTCTTGTCTTACTGTCACGTATTGCTTTTGGGATGGGGATTGGCCTTATCAATGCTAAGGCGATTGCCATCATCAGCCAACGTTATCAAGGTAAAGAGCGGGTTCAGATGTTAGGTATTCGTGGCTCCATGGAGTTGATTGGTGGAGCTTCTTGTTCCCTTTTGGTTGGACAATTACTGAAAATTCATTGGACACTTGCTTTTCTTATCTACGGTTTTGGTTTTATCATCCTAGCTATGTACCTTCTCTTTGTACCACCGATGGAGCAGGTAGAGAAGGAAGAGGTACAAAAAAGTAAACAAGGTTTGAATAAAAAAGATTTTGCTATGATTTTAGGCATGGCCCTCTTGGCAGGTTTTGTGATTTGCATTAATTCATCGATTAGTTTGCGCGTGCCTCTTTTTCAAGTTGATGGTAAGACCATTGTAAGTGGTCAATCAGCTCTGGTCCTTAGTTTGGAGCAGGGCATTGGGATTGTAGCTGGACTTAGCTTTGCTTCATTACTAGCTCACATTAAGAACCGTCTCTTGCCGATGGCCCTGTTTTGCCTATCTATCTGTCTATTTGGAATAGCTCTGGCTAACAACTTGCTGATATTGATTTTGTCTTCTGTTGGTGTTGGTTTCTTTTACAGTATTATTTTGACCATTATCTTTCATCGTCTTTCTGAATGTATTGCTAGAAATTTGCTGAATAAGGCGACTGCTTATGTCCTCTTAGGATGCAACCTAGGCTCAGCCGTATCCCCTTATGTTTTGAAATTGCTGGCACTTGTCTCTTCAAGCTTTAGTTGGATTTTCCTAGCTTATGCTATAGTCAGTTTTTTACTTTTCTTAGGATTTCTTCTGAATTCAAGAGTGGTTAAAAAAGCCTAAGTTAGAAAGTCTCAAACAGTGAATCTTACGATTGACAAAGATTAGTAGATAAGCTAAAATAAAGAAGTCGGAAAGACAAACCAACTCTTTCTTGGTTTTAGGAGAGCCAATCCTAAGACTCGGATAGAGCAAAAAAAGGAGAAAAATATGGCAATCTCAAAAGAGAAAAAAAATGAACTCATTGCACAATACGCACGTCACGAAGGTGACACTGGTTCAGTAGAGGTTCAAGTTGCTGTCCTTACTTGGGAAATCAACCACCTTAACGACCACATCAAACAACACAAAAAAGACCACGCTACTTACCGTGGTTTGATGAAAAAAATCGGTCACCGTCGTAACTTGTTGGCATACCTTCGCCGCACAGACGTTAACCGTTACCGTGAGTTGATCAGCTCACTTGGACTTCGTCGTTAATTCAAGATACAAGTGCTTAGGCCTTATATCTTGAATACACGAAATTGAAACTGCTCTATGATGGAGCAGTTTTTATTTTTGACTAGGATTTTGGCTCGAGTTCAAAATAGATCGCTGGATTCAGAGAGCTATTATTTTGTCTTTTATTCCGAGTATATAAGACGTCTTCGTTTAATTTTTTGTATTCATCTAAAAAAGTGCTCTAATAAAACCTCCAGATTTAAGTTCTGTAGGTTTTTCTATGTTAAAATTTTTTTGATTAATGTTTGAAACTGAGGGAGTTGATGAATTGCAGTCCCGACAAGTAGACCTAACATATTTAAGACGATATCTCCTAAATCAAATATTCCCAGATGTCCGAAGTATTGGATGGATTCAACGGAGAAAAGGGCGATGAGACAGAGTAGGAGATTACTCATTCGGGAAGAAAAGAGGAGCCCTAGGGGGATGAACATTAATAGGTTCATGATGGGAACAAAGTGGCTGCCCAAGTATAGTTCCTGAGCGAAGGAAAGAGGATTAAGGGATAGCCCTTGGATGCCGATGTTTTTCAAGAAAAGTAGGTAGAAGAGGGAAAGAAAGTAAATGAAGTAAAGTAGGAGAAGTGTTTGTTTTTTTATTTTCCTAGTGAGAAGGAGTTTTAAAAAAGCGTAGACGAAGTACCCCAGTAAAATAATAATGACTAGGTTTAGGAAAACTTGGAAGTAGGGACCGTAATGGGCGATATAATGAACATATTGTTCCAGATGTCCTCTGTAAAACCAGTAAGACAAGCCAAATGAGATGATTCTTAGTAGGATGTTACTCAATACTTTTTCCACTTTTCCCTTCCTTTTGCATATGATGAGTATATATTATATCAAAAAAATGTTTAAAGAAAGTTAAGAAACTGTAACGAAGATTTTATAGAATTGGTGGGTAGGGCAAAATCAAAGGCTAAAAAGGGACTTTGAAACAGCAATTCTACTTTTGACTAATAATTTTTGTAAGCAGGCTATGAAACCTTATAAAATAATTAAATTTAAAAAATTAGAAGATAGCATCCTGTCTTAATACTGTTAAAATATTATGATATGGTAGTGATTTTTAATAAAAAAGGAGTTCGTCTTATGAATAAAAAGGTTTTGGCGACAGCTGGAATTGCAGCACTTGCAGTTTCTACTTCAGTTGCTAAAGCTGATGAGGTAACGACAAATGGTCAAGTCTCAACAACAGCATCAGTATCATCGACAGCTACACAAGCTATCCCAACTCAATCACAAGTAGAAACGGCTAGGGAACAAGCAAATGCTGCAAGTCAAGCGGTATCGCATCAAGAGTCAGTAGTCGCTAATCACGAAGAGACTATCAATCAAGCTAAAGCAAACTTAGCGATTGCAGATGCTAACTTGCAAAAGGCACAAACAGCAACCGATGAAGCAAGTCTAGAAGCCATTGCTGTAGCTCAAGGTCAAGTAACCAGCGCTGAACATGCAGCTGAGAAAAAAGCCCAAGAAGAATTGGAAGCCGCTCAGGCCGCTTATAAGGAAAAAGCTACTGCTATTTCATCTAAAGAAGAGCAATTGACTGCAGATCAAAATGCTGCTAACCAAGCTAAAGCAGCCTATGAAACTGCTCAAACAGTAGCGAATGAAAAGGTAGTCGCTCTTGCTGTTGCTGAAGCAGCTAAGAAAAAAGCAGAAGCTTCAACAACTAATATTCTCCAAAGATTCACAGTATCATCAGAGTACATCAGTGCTCTTAAGATTTATGAGTCAAGAACATCAACTGCAGAAGAAAAATATCAAGCTGAACAAACCTTGAAGGATGTTAACAAACGTGATCGTGAAAACAATAAATACCAAGATAATGAAGCGGATAAAAACATTACAATCAGCGACTTGAACAAGCTTAGTGAAGCTCAAATTACAGATTTGTCATTGTATACTTCAAGCTTGATTAACCAAATCCGTTCAGCTTTTGGTACAACTGAAACGTCTGTATCAAAAGGTAGTGTTATGGCCACAGACCGCGTTACAGATGGCTATGTGGCAGATAACTGGGGTTGGGAATCTATCAGTAACCGTAGACACGATAGTGCTGCTCTTGCCTGTGCTGGTAAGTCATTTAATACTGTAAATATTGGCGAAAATCTTAATACTTGGCAAGGTTTGACAGGACCATTCACTCTTAACGAGATTAAGGAGTATATCTATGAAGCTATGCTTGACTTCATGTTTAATGGTCAGGAGTGGAACCACGCCCGTTCTATTGCTGGACTTACATCTGATGGTGGCGAAACATACATTGGTACTGATCTCAGTGTAGTTGCTGGTGCCTTTAATGTCCACGTAAACAATATCAATGAAAATTCTATCTCTTTTGATAGTAGTTTTGACACAACTAAGATTGCTAACCCTTATGTAGGTAGCCAATCTCAACCATCTTTAAATGCAAATCTAGCAGCTGCAAAAGTAGCTTATGAAACTGCTAAGCAAGCTAACGATCAAGCTCAAAGTGACTTGGCTAGCAAGAAAGTTGCTTCTGAATCAGCAACTCTGAAACTTAAAAATACTCAGTCAGAACTTACAGCTCTTAAAGCAACTGCAAGCAAGTTGGCAGCTGCTCAGACTAACCTTTCTGAAAAACAAGCAGCCTTGAAACAAGCTTTGGCTTTTGCTAAGAATCGTGTAGCCGCCCTTACAAATGCTTCAGCTAACCTAGCTAAGGCTAAAGCAGAACGTGCAATAGCCTTTGCTAAACTTACTGCAGCTAAAGGTGCTCTTTCAACTGAACGTGCGAAACTTGTTGAATTGTCAGCTAAGCGTGATAAATTAATGAGCGAATACACGACTGTTCAAACTGCCTTTGATAACTATATGAAAGCTAAGGCAGACAAAGAACGTCAAACACAATTGTCTAAAGAGTTTGCTAAAATCACATCTAAAGGTCTTACACCAGTGTCAATTTATGATGTAGATGGTAAAGTTGTTGCTCTCACAACACAAGAACAAGCAGCTCAAACTGTAGCTCAAGTTCCTGTAAATTATGGTCAAACAAAAGCTGAGAAACAAGCTCCTGTACAAGAAGCAGATAGTTTGCCAGAAACAGGTGAGTCAACTGCATCAGGATTCAGTCTTGTAGGTCTCTTCATGACACTATTGGCTTTCCTTGGTTTCGTTGACAGACGTACACGTCGTAACTAAGCAAATAGAGACAAAAAAACGGCAGTTGCCGTTTTTTATAACAGAGAATCTAAAAAAGTTAAGGTCGAAACCTTAACTTTTTCGTTTTTAACCCAAGAAACGTTTGAGGAATTCCTTGGTACGTTCTTCTTTAGGATTTTCAAAGATTTGTTCTGGGCTACCTTGTTCAGCGATTACCCCTTTATCCATGAAGATGACACGGTCAGAAACATCACGTGCGAACTCCATTTCATGGGTAACAATAATCATGGTCAAACCAGTTTCAGATAGCTCCTGCATAGTCTTGAGTACTTCCCCTACCATTTCTGGGTCAAGGGCTGAAGTTGGCTCGTCAAATAGGATGGCTTCTGGATCAACAGAGAGGGCACGAGCAATGGCAACACGTTGTTTTTGTCCCCCTGAAAGTTGCTTTGGTTTAGCTTTCCAGTATTGTTCCCCCATACCAACTTTCTCCAAGTTAGCTTTGGCGATACTTTCAGCTTTTTTACGGTCACGTTTGAGAACAGTTGTTTGAGCTACGATAGCATTTTCCAAAACATTAAGGTTTTCAAAGAGGTTGAAAGATTGGAAAACCATACCGAGTCTTTCACGATAGGTAGTGAGGTCGTAACCTTTTTCAAGGACATTGTCTCCATGATAGAGGATTTCACCACCTGAAGGTGACTCGAGTAGGTTAATAGAGCGAAGGAAGGTTGATTTCCCTGAACCTGAAGAACCAATAATTGAGATAACCTCACCCTTTTTGACGCTGAGGGAGATATCTTTGAGGACTTCATTTTTTCCGTATGATTTTTTGAGGTTTTTAATTTCTAAAATCGTCTCAGTCATTAGTGAACCCCTCCTTGTGTGTAAGTATCTTGATCCAAACGGCGTTCTACATAACGCAAGATGCGTGTCACTGTGAAGGTGAGGACAAAGTAGATTGCTGCGATAACAAAGAATGTTTGGAAGTATTGATAAGTTTGGCTTGCAACAGTGTTACCTGCGAAGTAAAGTTCCACAACAGAGATAACGTTCAAAACAGAGGTATCCTTGATATTGATAACGAACTCATTACCAGTAGCTGGCAAGATGTTACGGATAACCTGTGGAAGAACAATCTTACGCATGGTTTGACCGTGGGTAAATCCAAGAGCAGTTGCAGCTTCAAATTGTCCTTTATCTACAGAGAAGATACCACCACGTACGATTTCACTCATGTAGGCTCCGGTGTTGATAGAAACGATGAAGACAGCTGCTAGGGTACGGTCAATGTTGATACCAAAGGCCTGGGCAGTACCGTAGTAGATAACCATAGATTGTACAATCATTGGCGTACCACGGAAAACTTCGATATAGACATTAAGAACCCAACCGAAGAGTTTTTGGAGCAAGGCTACAAATTTATTAGCAGCCTTAGGAGCTGTGCGGTAAACACCAATCATAAGACCGATGAAAGTACCCACAACTGTACCGATAATCGAGATAAGAAGGGTGATTCCTGTACCACGTAAGAATTGTGGCCAGTTCTTAGCGATGATAGTGCTCATCTGACTAAAGAAGTTTCCTTTTTTAGTCTCATCAGTCTTATCTGCAGGTTGGATGTTAATGATGTGATCCATCAGTTTAACACGTTCCTCTTGACTGATTCCAGCAAGGACCTTATTGACTTGTTCCATTTGCTGGCTGTCTCCTTTACGAAGACCGACGGCCAAGGAGACGTCATCGTCTGAAACCTGGAAACCACCATCTTTAAGCGTAATCATCTTATATTTTGAGCTAGCTTCTTCGGCAGTTTTTGCTTCAGGACGCTCTGAAACATAACCATCGATGATACCAGATGCAAGGGCTTGGCGCATAGCACCGAAGTCTCCCATAGCTGTTTGTTTGCTGACGTCTGGGATTTGGTCAATCAAGTTATAGAGATAAACTCCTTGTTGAGCTGTGATTTTAGCATCCTTGAAATCCTTGAGACTCTTAGCGTTGGCATAATCACCATCAGAGCTAACAACCATAACAGGTTCGCTTCGGTAGTAGCTATCTGAAAAGTCAATTTCTTGACGACGTTCAGCTGTTGGACTCATACCTGCGATAATCATATCAATCTTGCTGGAAGTGAGGGCAGGAATCAAACCTGTCCAGGCTGTTTTGACCACCAAGGGTTTCTTACCTTGAGCTTCAGCGATTTTTTTAGCGATTTGCACGTCATAACCGTTGGCATACTGTTTAGTACCTTCGATTGGAACGGCTCCGTTTGAGTCATCGTCCTGCGTCCAGTTGAAAGGTGCATAGGCAGCCTCCATACCGACACGGAGATACTCGTCTGCTTGAGCGCTTGACACTCCACCAAAAACGAGGAGGAGTGCTGTAAAGCAGGCTACAATAATTTTTTTCATTGAAACAATGTCTCCTATAAAATTGTCATTCCTTACTATTTTACAGGAAATTGAGATTGATGACAATAAGTTGATGCTAGAAAAAAACTGTATATCAGGATTGTCTTCAAATACAAGTTGTAATTTGATATAATGAGAAGGACAATTTGGAGCCCTGATCATTTTTGGTGTGATGGGGCTAGCATTTTAAAACGGAGATAATTATGCAAACGGCACAATTTATTATTGAATTACTAAAAGCAGTCTTTCTTGGGATTGTTGAAGGAATCACAGAGTGGTTACCGATTTCATCTACAGGTCACTTGATTTTGGTTAATGAATTCTTGAACTTGAGACAAAGTAAGGATTTCATCGATATGTTTAATATCGTTATCCAACTTGGTGCTATTCTTGCGGTTATGGTCATTTACTTTAAACGTTTGAATCCCTTCCAACCTGGTAAGACGGCACGTGAAGTGCAGTTGACTTGGCAACTTTGGCTTAAGGTGGTCATTGCCTGTATTCCTTCAGCCTTCTTTGGTCTTCTTTTAGATGATTGGATGGAGGCCCACCTCAGTAATTTCTTTGTAGTAGCTATCATGTTGGTGGTCTACGGGATTGCCTTTATTTGGATTGAGGACCGCAATCGACGTGTAGAGCCTAAGGTAACGGATTTGGCACGTATGTCTTACAAGACCGCTTTCTATATTGGCCTCTTCCAAGTCTTGAGTATCATTCCAGGGACTAGTCGTTCAGGTGCTACTATTCTTGGGGGAATCATCGTTGGTACTAGTCGTAGCGTAGCAGCTGACTTTACCTTCTTCCTCGGTATTCCAACGATGTTTGGTTATAGTGGGCTTAAGGCAGTTAAGTATTTTATTGATGGGAACACCTTGACTGGTGGACAAGTGGCCATTCTATTGGTAGCTAGTGTGACAGCCTTTCTTGTCAGCCTATTTGTGATTCGCTTCTTGATGAACTATATTAAGAAACACGATTTCACTGTTTTTGGAAAATACCGTATCGTACTCGGTATCATTGTGCTTTTCTATGGAGCTGTTAAACTTATTTTTGGATAAAAAATTGAAAGGATTTCGATTGAAGTCCTTTTTATCTGGTTTAGAGATTATTTATTGAGAAGTTTTCCAAAGCTAAGCTAAGCTAGTGTCCAAAGGACCAGTCCGCAAGTTAAGAAACCGGAAAGGATTTTCAATAAGTCTACCATATTATGCAAGGGATGCCATCCAGATAAACAGAGGATTGGAAGGATGGTAACATACATGATTGAGAAGTGGAGGAGTGATTGTTGTCGGAGTGTCAAATGGTCATCGTCGTAAATGGGTGCAGTTGCCAGTATGATGGCAAAGATTAATCCTGTAAGAAAGGTAGATTTGTTTACTTGATGAGGTTGTCCTGACAAGTAGAGAAAGAGCGTCAAAAAATTCGTTATTCTTGCAGTATTGCTAGTTCGAAGTCATCCTTTTTTATAGGCAGTCATGGTTGTCACCTCCAACTACATATCCACTTTTATTTTACTCTTTTCTAGGATAGCTGACGGCTATAAATAGGAAAATTCAAATCTTTGCTAGCATTAGAGAATTTTTAGAAAAGCTTCCTAAAATAAGACCTGAACTTGTTCAGAAATTGCTATCTCTTTGCTTTTCTAGTATAATGAAATAACTACTCGTGCGAGGTTTTTACATATGGAAATGAAACAAATAAGCGAGACAACTCTAAAAATCATGATTACCATGGAAGATCTTGAAGAACATGGTATGGAGCTGAAAGATTTCTTAATTCCCCAGGAAAAAACAGAGGAATTTTTCTATACTGTCATGGATGAGTTGGACTTGCCTGATAACTTTAAAAATAGTGGGATGCTGAGCTTCCGTGTCACGCCACGCAAGGATCGTGTGGATGTCTTTGTGACTAAATCAGACCTTAAGGAAGACCTTGATTTCAATGATTTGTCAGATATGGATGACTATTCAGGACTTTCTCCAGAAGAATTCCTCAAAGCTCTTGAGGGTAACTTTATGGACAAGGGAGATATTGAAGCTCACCATAAGCTCGAAGAGATTGAAAAGGCCTTGGAAGAGGTTGATAAGACTATGACAGAGCCGGCTAAGGAAGTGGCTGAGGAAGCTATTCGTGAAGATTATACTCACTATGTCTTGGCTTTCTCTGACTTTGATCAAGTAGTAACCTTTACGCAAGGTTTGAAGGATGTGCCAGTGGAAGGTTCTGAACTTTATAAACTTGGTGATATCTACTATATGACTATCCTTCTTTACTTGGCTGATGAGCCTGACTATTACGCGAACAATATGTATGCGCGTTTTCTTGAATATGCGAATGTGGCAGACCGAACACGTCCCTATCTACAAGAGCATGCAACAATCTTGATGGAAGAGGACGCCTTATCGGTATTACAAGCAACGAAATGGAGCTAGGACATGCCTTGGACCATTAATTATATCTTTGTCTTGATTGGGACATTTTTGATTGCCATTGTGGGAACTCCACTGGTGCGCTCTTTGGCCTTTCGAGTCGGAGCGGTTGATCATCCAAATGCAAGACGTATCAATAAAAAGCCAATGCCGAGTGCTGGTGGTCTAGCTATTTTCTTGGCCTTTGTACTGGCGACCTTGGTATTTATGCCTATGATTATTCAGAAGGATGTCTGGCATATTTCTTATTTAAGATACATCCTACCGGTTGTTGTGGGTGGTGCTATTGTGGCATTGACAGGTTTCATTGATGATATCTTTGAATTAAAACCTTTGCCTAAGATGCTCGGTATTGTTATGGGAGCTGTCATTGTTTGGGCTTTTACGGATTTTCGATTTGATAGCTTTAAGATACCTTTTGGCGGGCCCATGATTCAGTTTGGACCAGTCTTGACC
Source organism: Streptococcus vestibularis (assembly GCF_900636445.1). Taxonomy (NCBI): domain Bacteria; kingdom Bacillati; phylum Bacillota; class Bacilli; order Lactobacillales; family Streptococcaceae; genus Streptococcus; species Streptococcus vestibularis. The sequence continues at coordinate 177,357 of NZ_LR134275.1, forward strand.
TTGATTCTAACAGTGTTATGGATTGCGGCTATCACCAATGCCATTAATCTGATTGATGGTTTGGATGGATTGGTTGGAGGAGTTTCTATCATTTCCCTGATGACTATGGGGGTGATTTCTTATTTCTTCCTCTATGATACTGATATTTTTTTGACCATGACCATCTTTGTCTTAGTGGCTGCCATTATGGGATTTTTCCCTTACAATTATCATCCAGCGATTATCTATCTAGGTGATACAGGGGCGCTCTTTATTGGCTTTATGATTGGTGTCTTGTCATTACAAGGGTTGAAAAATGCGACAGCAGTGGCTATTTTGTCACCTGTTATTATCCTTGGAGTGCCTATTGTTGACACAGTGGTGGCTATTGTCCGCCGTAAGTTGTCAGGGCGCTCAGCTATGGAAGCTGATAAGATGCATTTGCATCATCGTCTTTTAGCTATGGGGTTCACTCATCGAGGAGCAGTTCTGGTGGTTTATGCCATCGCTATCCTCTTTTCATTGATTGCCCTCTTATTAAATGTTTCCAGTCGTCTCGGTGGTATTCTCTTACTTCTGAGTTTGATTTTGGGAATGGAAATTCTGATTGAAGGGCTTGAGATTTGGGGCGTTGGTCGAACACCTCTCTTCAATTTCCTAAAATTTATCGGGAATAGTGATTATCGCCAAGCAATCATGTTGAAATGGAAGCAAGGTCGAAAAAAATAAACATTTGAAAAGCCAAGCAATGGCTTTTTTGTTATAATGATTCTAATTAAGGAAAATGGAAGTTCTCTTTTTATTTTCCAGAAAATAGCAAGACTATTTTCAAAAATAATGCAAATTAGCGAGCACCTGCTTGCTGTATATATGGAAAAAGGAGTATACAATGTCTGTACTTGAAATCAAAAATCTTCATGTTTCTGTTGAAGATAAAGAAATCTTGAAGGGTCTTAATTTGACTCTTAAAACTGGTGAGATTGCTGCTATTATGGGTCCTAACGGAACTGGTAAATCTACCCTTTCGGCTGCTATCATGGGTAACCCAAATTATGAAATCACAGAAGGGGACATCCTTTTTGATGGTGAAAGTATCCTTGACTTGGAAGTTGATGAACGTGCACGCCTAGGTCTTTTCCTTGCTATGCAATATCCAGCTGAAATCCCAGGGATTACAAATGCTGAGTTTATCCGTGCGGCTATGAATGCTGGTAAAGAAGATGACGAAAAGATTTCTGTCCTTGATTTCATCACTAAATTGGATGAAAAGATGGAATTACTTGGTATGCGTGAAGAAATGGCTGAGCGTTACCTTAACGAAGGTTTCTCAGGTGGTGAGAAGAAACGTAACGAAATTCTTCAGTTGCTTATGTTGGAACCTAAGTTTGCTCTTCTTGACGAGATTGACTCAGGTCTTGATATTGATGCTCTTAAAGTGGTTTCAAAAGGGGTTAACGCTATGCGTGGTGAAGGCTTTGGTGCTATGATTATCACTCACTATCAACGTCTCTTGAACTACATCACTCCAGATGTTGTACACGTAATGATGGAAGGTAAAGTGGTTCTTTCAGGTGGCCCTGAATTGGCTGCTCGTCTTGAGCAAGAAGGTTATGCGAAAATCGCTGAAGAGCTCGGTTACGAGTACCACGAAGAAGCGTAAGTCTGTTACTCGAAATAACTAGAAAAGGAGTAACCTATGTTAAAAGAATCTATTATCGCTTTTTCACAAGCAAAAGCAGAGCCACTCTGGTTGCAAGACCTTCGTCAAGCAGCTTTTGATAAGCTTGACAGCTTGGCTCTTCCGAAAATTGAGCGTGTTAAATTCCACCGTTGGAACCTAGGCGATGGAACGATTGCTGAAAATGAACCATCAGCAAATGTGCCTGACTTTACAGCGCTTGGAAACAATCCTAAGTTGGTTCAAGTAGGAACAAATACTGTTCTTGAACAATTGCCAGCTGACTTGATTAGCCAAGGTGTGGTCTTCACAGACCTTACGACTGCTCTTGAAGAAATCCCAGAAGTCGTTGAATCCTTCTTTGGTAAGGCTGTAGCCTACGATGAGGATAAATTAGCAGCTTATAACTATGCCTATTTCAATAGTGCAGCGGTTCTTTATGTACCAGATAATGTTGAAATTGACTTGCCAGTTGAAAGCTATTTTTACCAAGATGGAACTTCAAATGTGCCCTTTAACAAGCACGTTTTGATTGTAGCTGGTAAAAACAGTAAATTGACTTACCTTGAGCGTTTTGAAACGCTAGGTGAAGCTACTGAAAAAGCTAGTGCCAACATTTCTGTGGAAGTTATTGCTCAAGATGGTGCACAAGTTAAGTTTGCGGCTATTGACCGTTTGGGTGAAAATGTCACAACTTATATTAGTCGTCGTGGCCGTATTGGTCGTGATGCAAGCATTGACTGGGCTCTCGGCATCATGAACGAGGGCAATGTTATTGCTGACTTTGATAGCGACTTGATTGGCAATGGAAGTCATGCCAACCTTAAAGTTATTGGTCTATCATCAGGTCGTCAGGTGCAAGGGATTGATACTCGTGTGACTAACTATGGTAACAACTCTGTGGGACATATCCTACAACATGGTGTTATTTTGGAACGCGGTACTTTGACCTTCAATGGTATTGGTCACATTGTCAAAGGTGCTAAGGGTGCTGATGCACAACAAGAAAGCCGTGTGCTTATGCTTTCTGATAAAGCCCGTTCAGATGCGAACCCAATCCTTTTGATTGATGAAAATGAAGTTACAGCAGGACACGCTGCTTCAATCGGTCAGGTGGATCCAGAGGATATGTACTACCTTATGAGTCGTGGACTTGATCAAGACACTGCAGAACGCTTGGTTATTCGCGGTTTCTTGGGAGCAGTTATCACTGAAATCCCAGTTAAGGAAGTGCGTGATGAGATGATTTCTGTAACTGATACAAAACTAAACAAACGTTAGGAACTATCGACGCAGATAGTCTAACCTATGATATATCTAGATAGGGAGATAAGATGTCAGCTTTAGATGCCTATAAGATTCGACAAGATTTTGCCATTTTAGATCAGGTAGTTAATGATGAACCTTTGGTATACTTGGATAATGCAGCAACGACCCAGAAGCCTCAAGTAGTTTTGGACGCTCTCATGACCTACTATCATGAGGACAATGCCAATGTTCACCGTGGTGTGCATACTTTGGCTGAGCGTGCAACAGCTGCTTACGAAGCTAGTCGTGAAAAGTTTCGTCAGTTTATCAATGCGAAATCAACCAAAGAGGTCCTCTTTACACGTGGAACGACAACTGGTCTTAACTGGGTTGGTCGTTTTGCAGAGCAGGTTCTTGAGCCAGGAGATGAGGTGGTTATTTCAATTATGGAACACCACTCTAATATCATACCTTGGCAGGAAGCTTGTAAGAAGGCGAGGGCTAAACTTGTATATGCCTACTTGAAAGATGGCCAATTGGATATGGAAGATTTGGCCAACAAGATTACTGAAAAGACAAAATTTGTCAGCCTAGCTCAGGTTTCTAACGTTTTAGGCTGCATCAATCCTGTCAAAGAAATTGCCAAGCTTGCCCACCAAGTTGGTGCCTATATGGTGGTGGATGGTGCCCAATCGGCGCCCCACATGGCCATTGATGTACAGGATTTGGATTGTGATTTCTTCACCCTTTCTGGACATAAGATGTTAGGTCCAACAGGGATTGGGGTCCTCTATGGCAAAGAAGAAATTCTCAACCAGATGAATCCTATCGAATTTGGTGGTGAGATGATTGATTTTGTTTATGAACAAGAAGCCACTTGGAAGGAACTACCTTGGAAATTTGAGGCTGGTACACCTAACATTGCGGGGGCTATTGCTCTTGGAGCTGCTGTAGACTACCTCTCTGCTTTAGGTATGGGAAATGTTCATGCTTACGAGCAGGAGTTAGTAGACTATGTATTGCCTAAACTTCAAGCGATTGAGGGATTGACAGTCTACGGTCCAGAGGATCCTAGCCAGCATGCAGGTGTTATTGCCTTTAATATTGACGGGCTTCATCCTCATGATGTGGCGACAGCTCTTGACTATGAAGGAGTGGCAGTACGTGCGGGTCACCACTGTGCTCAGCCTTTAATTAATCATTTAGGAATCTCATCAGCTGCCCGAGCAAGCTTCTATATTTACAATACCAAAGAGGATTGTGACAAGTTTGTAGAGGCAATTCTTGCGACGAAGGAGTTTTTCAATGGCACTCTCTAGACTAGATAGTTTATATATGGCTGTTGTGGCCGATCACTCTAAGAGCCCTCACCATCATGGTGTTATACCTGATGTGGAGCAACTTCAACTGAATAATCCGACTTGTGGAGATGTTATCAATCTGTCAGTCAAATTTGATGGTGACGTGATTGAAGACATTGCCTTTGCTGGAGATGGTTGTACCATTTCTACAGCGTCATCAAGTATGATGACGGATGCTGTTATTGGAAAAACCAAGGCAGAGGCTTTGGAACTAGCGGAGATTTTCTCTCTTATGATTCAAGGAGATCATAAAGATGAAGATAAGCTAGGCGAAGCCAAGCTCTTGGCGGGGGTTTCTAAATTTCCACAACGTATCAAATGTGCAACTCTCTCTTGGAATGCCCTTAAAAAGGCTATAGAGAGAAGTGAGCTTTAGGAAGTCAAGGGGCAGTCAGTCTCCTTGCCCAAGCAAAAAGGAAAACAAATCAAACCTTTAATAAAGGAAAATACTATGACTGAAACAAATGAAAAAGTAGAACCAAAACCCATTGATCTTGGGGAATATAAATACGGTTTCCATGATGATGTGACACCAGTCTTTTCAACCGGAAAAGGAATCAGTGAAGACGTGGTCCGTGCCATGTCTGCTGAAAAGGGGGAACCTGAGTGGATGCTTGAATTCCGCTTAAAATCATTGGAAACCTTTAACAAAATGGCTATGCAAGAGTGGGGGCCAGACCTTTCTGGTATTAACTTTGATGACCTGACTTATTTCCAAAAGGCATCAGACAAACCTGCTCGTGACTGGGAAGATGTTCCTGAGAAAATCAAGGAAACTTTTGAACGTATTGGTATCCCAGAAGCAGAGCGTGCCTATCTTGCTGGAGCCTCAGCTCAGTATGAATCAGAAGTGGTTTACCACAACATGAAAGAAGAGTATGACAAGTTGGGTATCATCTTTACAGATACAGACTCAGCCCTTAAAGAGCATCCAGAACTCTTCAAGAAGTACTTCTCAAAACTGGTTCCACCAACAGATAATAAATTTGCTGCCCTTAACTCAGCCTTCTGGTCAGGTGGTACCTTTATCTATGTACCTAAAGGCGTTAAGGTAGATATTCCGCTTCAAACCTACTTCCGTATCAATAACGAAGCAACTGCTCAGTTTGAACGTACTCTTATCATCGTTGATGAAGGTGCCAGCGTTCACTATGTTGAAGGATGTACAGCGCCAACTTACACAACGGCAAGCCTTCATGCGGCCATCGTTGAAATCTTTGCACTTGATGGTGCCTACATGCGCTACTCAACTATCCAAAACTGGTCAGATAGCGTCTACAACTTGGTAACTAAACGTGCTACGGCTAAGAAAAATGCGACTGTTGAGTGGATTGATGGTAACCTTGGAGCCGAAGTAACTATGAAATATCCATCTGTTTACCTTGATGGAGAAGGTGCACGTGGTACCATGCTTTCAATTGCTTTTGCTAATGCTGGTCAACACCAAGATACAGGGGCTAAGATGATTCACAATGCACCGCATACATCATCATCTATTGTTTCTAAATCAATCGCTCGTAATGGTGGTAAGGTTGACTATCGTGGACAAGTAACCTTCAACAAAGATTCTAAGAAATCGGTATCTCACATTGAATGTGACACCATCTTGATGGATGATTTGTCTAAATCAGATACTATCCCATTCAACGAAATCCACAATTCACAAGTTGCGCTTGAACACGAAGCTAAAGTTTCTAAGATTTCTGAAGAACAGCTCTACTACCTCATGAGCCGTGGACTTTCAGAACAAGAAGCAACTGAAATGATTGTCATGGGATTTGTGGAACCATTTACCAAAGAACTTCCAATGGAATATGCTGTTGAGCTTAACCGCTTGATTAGTTATGAAATGGAAGGATCAGTTGGGTAAGAAGTAAGCTTGTGTATAAATACAGAGTAAACTGAGAAATTGGTTCAAAATACTATAAGGTTAAGATATATCTCTTAGCCTTTTTTGTTTGGATTGATTGTAAAACGTTTATGTGTAGTGGACAAGAGTTATAGATGCGTCATTTTTTGGATATTTCGAGTCTTTTTCGAGACAAAATAACTGAATTGTCGAATTATTCAGAATTAGGTCTTTACTTTAGGCTATTTTAAGGTATAATTATACACGAAAGTAAATTTTTGATTGGAGGAGGTTTCTTATAATGGCTCTTTGTCAACTGTAGTGGGTGACGAAAAGCTAACATCTAGAGAGGACCTGATAGGTCTTCTCTTTTTTTATGTTCAGAGTGATGAAGACACGTTTCTTAAAGTTGATGAAGTTTCTAAAACCGAAGCCCAACCGTTTGATGTCTTTAATCAACTTGTTGGTAGCTTCCAGTTTTGCGTTTGAATAGTCTGTTTCTAGTGCATTTTGGATGTATTGTTTGTGTCTAAGAAAAGTTCTAAAGACCGTTTGAAAATAGTGATTGACTTTGCTTCTATTTTCCTCTATCAGCTCAAAGAATTCATCTACTCTCTTCTCCTGAAAGTGAAAAAGCAAAAGCTGATAAAGGTTATAATAATTAGCGAGTTCCTCTGAGAAATTCAATGTCTTCTCAACAACTTCATGTGGTGCTAAAGTTTGGCGGAAAGTCTTTGAATAAAAAGAGTTGAGAGATAGTTTACGGCTGTCCTTTTGGAAAAGTCGCCAGTGATTCTTCAAGGCTCGATAGGGTAGTGACTTCTTATCGAACTGGTTCATAATGGCAATTCTTGTCTTTAAAAAGGCTCGACCAAGGTGCTGGATGATGTGGAAACGATCAAGAACGATTTTGGCGTTTGGAAAGAGTCTGTGGGCTAGTGGGATATAGGCTCCAGACATATCCATCGTGATAAACTGCACCTTTTGTCGAGCTTTCAATGGATACTTCAAAAAGTAGTTTCGTATAGTGGTTTGGCGGCGATTATCAAGGATGGTTATGAGTTCGTTGGTCTCATAATTCTGCGCCACAAAAGCCAAGTCACCTTTCTTGAACCCAAACTCATCCCAGGACATTATAGCTGGAAGTTTGTCATAATGTTTCTTGAAAGTGAACTGGTCAAGCTTACGATAGACAGTGGACGTTGACACACGAAGTCTTCTGGCAATATCCGTTAGTGACACCTTCTCAGTTAGGAGTTGTGTAACCTTTTGTCGGACCAGATTAGAGATTTGGCAGTTTTTCTCAACGATAGATGTCTCAGCCACCGTTACTCTCTTACAACTTTTGCACTGGAAACGACGTTTTTTCAGACGTAGTAGAGTTGGAGTTCCAGCTTGCTCGAGAAGAGGGATTTTAGAGTTTTTTTGAAAGTCATATTTGATCATCTTTCCATGGCAGTGAGGACATGATGGTGCAGGGTAATCGAGTTTTGCTTGAATCTCTATATGAGTGTCAGTTTCAAAAACAAGTGAAATAATGATATTTTGGTCTTTAATTCCGATTAATTCTGTGGTATTCTTAATAAGTCTCATAAGTTCTTCCTAATGATGGTTTGGTTGCTTTTCATTATAGTTCTTATGGGACTTTTTGTCTGCATTCAAAAAGCTCCATAATCTCTACAGTGGTTTTACCCACTACAGAAATTATAGAGCCCTTATAATTATGATTAAGAAACGTAACTTTAAGAGTATTGTAGCTGTTGGAGTAATTGCTTTGGCTTCTGCAACACTTCTTGCTGCTTGTGGCTCAAAATCAACCTCAAGTAAAGATGAAATTAATTGGTACACCCCTACTGAAATATTGACCCTTGATATTTCTAAAAATTCAGATCACTATTCAGCCTTGGCGATTGGGAACTCAGAAAGTAACTTACTTCGTGTTGATAAAGATGGGAAGTTGCAACCTGATTTGGCTAAAAAGGTTGATGTGTCAGCCGATGGTTTAACTTATACAGCGACTCTTAGAGATGGCTTGAAGTATTCAGATGGTACTAAGATTACTGCTGAGGACTTTGTCTATACTTGGCAACGTATGGTTGATCCTGCTACAGCTTCTGAGTATGCTTACCTTACTTCAGATTCTCACCTTGTTAATGCTGCAGACATTATTGCTGGTAAGAAGAGTGTTGATGAATTAGGTGTTAAGGCTGAGGGAAATAAAGTTATCTTTACCTTGTCAAATCCTTCTCCACAATTCAAGAGTCTTTTGTCATTCTCAAACTTTGTCCCACAACATAAGGAATTTGTAGAGAAGGCTGGAAAACAATATGGAACGAAGTCTGACAAACAAATTTATTCTGGACCTTTTAAAGTTGAAAATTGGAATGGTACAAGTGGTAGCTTCAAACTTGTCAAAAATGACAATTATTGGGATGCTAAGCATGTCAAAACAAAGACAATCAATATTCAAACGGTTAAAAAACCTGATACAGCCGTCCAAATGTATAAACAAGGTCAACTTGACTTTGCAAATATTTCAAATACGTCAGCAATTTTTAACTCAAATAAAAAGAACAAAGATGTTGTTACAGTTCCAGAAGCAACAACAGCTTATATGACCTATAATGAAACTGGTAAAGTTAAAGGTCTAGATAATCTTAAAATCCGTCAAGCTCTCAACCTTGCTACTGACCGTAAAGGTATTGTCGAAGCTGCGGTTGATACGGGTTCAGTTCCAGCAACTAGTCTTGTACCTACTGGATTGGAAAAATTACCTGATGGTACTGATTTATCTAAATATGTGGCACCTGGCTATAGCTATAACAAGGAAGAAGCAGCTAAGCTCTTTAAAGAAGGTCTTGCTGAAGCTGGTTTAAGCGACTTGAAATTGACAATTACAGCAGATTCAGATACACCTGCTGCTAAAGCTGCAGTTGATTACATTAAAGAAACTTGGGAAAAAGCTCTTCCTGGTTTGACTGTTGAAGAAAAATTTGTGACATTTAAACAACGTATTGAAGATACCAAAAATCAAAACTTTGATGTCGCTCTAGTCAATTGGGGTGGTGACTATCCAGAAGGATCAACATTCTATGGCTTGTTCACTTCAAATTCATCTTATAACTATGGTAAGGCAAATAGCTCTACATACGATGCAGCCTATGAAAAAGCTATTTCGGCTGATGCATTAGATCCAACAGCTGCTGCAAATGATTATAAAGCTGCTGAAAAAGCACTTTATGATGAAGCAATGTATAATCCGGTTTACTTCCGATTTACAAAAGGTTTACAAAATCCTTCAATTAAAGGACTTGTACGTAACTCAACTGGTCTTGATGTTGACTTCACCTATGCTTATAAAGATAAATAGTTGCTATCATTATAATGACAGAGTAAAGTAGAACATTCATCAGCTACTGTATGTACGTTTATCACAAAATGAACTAAGAAGCTGGCGGCTTTAGTCCCAGCTTCTTTCGTTGTTACATAAAGGAAATTTTATGACGAAATATTTATTGAAAAGGATAGCTATTTTGCTAGTTACCTTATGGGTGGTTGTCACTCTATCTTTCTTCTTAATGCAAGTTATGCCGGGGTCACCATTCAATAATCCCAAATTAACGAATGATATGATTGCGGTTATGAATAAGCAATATGGCTTAGATAAGCCTGTATGGCAACAGTATTTGCAATATCTTTGGAATGTCCTGCACGGTGATTTAGGAACAAGTTATCAGTCTGCGAATCAGCCTGTTAGCATGATGATTAGTCAACGTTTGGCAGTTTCAGCGCAATTGGGTATTCAAGCCCTTGTTGTTGGGGTTTTGGCTGGTCTTTTTGTGGGAGCAGTGTCGGCACGTAATAAAAATAACTGGATTGATAATATCTTGAGCGTGCTATCAACACTCGGTATTTCAGTGCCATCATTTATTATCGGTCTTCTGCTTTTGGATTACCTTGGATTTAAGTGGGGAGTTCTTCCTTTATCTGGATGGGGCTCATTTAGCCAAACGATTTTACCTACTTTAGCTCTTGCTATTCCAGTATTTGCTCAAGTCACCCGTTTTTTTCGTAGTGAAATGATTGAAACCATGAATACTGATTATATTCAACTAGCTAGGGCTAAGGGGTTGACAACACGTCAAATTAGTAATCGACACGCCTATCGCAATTCAATGATTCCTATTCTTACCTTAATCGGTCCAATGGCTGCTAATATTCTAACAGGTTCAGCACTTATAGAGCAGATTTTCTCAATTCCTGGGATTGGTCAACAGTTTGTTACCTCTATTCCAACAAAAGATTATCCTGTCATTATGGGAACCACTATCGTTTATGCCGTTATGCTTATGGTAGCTATCCTATTGACAGATATCATTACTAGTTTCGTGGATCCACGTGTCCGTCTGAAGTAAGGAGAGTATCATGGAAGAAAAACAACTATTCAAACTTGTTGGTGCTGGAAATACTGAATCACAAGAAAAAATTGAAAAACCGACTCTCTCTTTTACACAAGATGCTTGGAGACGTCTGAAAAAAAATAAACTGGCGACCATATCCCTTTGGTTTTTAGCCATTCTACTGGTCTTTTCGATTGGCTCAAATTTCTTTGTTAATGCCAAGGATGCTAATAGTTTTAATGGTGGTGAAGTTAAGACATATCGTAATTTACCACCTAAACTATCAGATAGCTTACCATTCTGGAATGGTAGTATTGTCTTTTCAGGTAATACGGAGCCTAATGATGTGTACTCTGATCAATCAGTTCCAAAAGACGATAAATTTATTTTGGGAACTGACAATCTAGGACGTAGCTTAGCGAAACGTGTGATTGTTGGTATACGTATCTCTCTCTTAATTGCCATCGTTGCTACTTTAATTGATTTGATTATTGGAGTAACCTATGGTCTGGTGTCAGGTTTCTTAGGTGGGAAAATTGACCTCTTCATGCAACGTGTTATTGAGGTTATCTCATCTATCCCTAACTTGGTCATAGTAACGATGTTAGGGCTTCTCTTGGGTAGTGGTGTGTTGTCAATCATTATCTCAATTGCCATTGTCGGATGGACGTCTATGGCGCGTCAAGTCCGTAATTTGACCCTATCCTACCGAGAACGTGAATTTGTTTTAGCCTCACGTGCTTTGGGTGAAAATAACTTCAAGATAGCTTTTAAACATGTTTTACCAAATATTTCAGGTATCATTATTGTTCAAATTATGATGACCGTTCCAAGTGCTATTATGTACGAGGCGGTTCTATCAGCTATCAATTTGGGGGTTAAGCCACCAACAGCTTCTTTAGGTTCGTTGATTACGGATGCTTCTGAGAATCTTCAATACTACCCTTATCAGGTGGTAATTCCTTCCTTGGCTCTTGTTTTTATCTCTCTTGCCTTCATTCTTTTAGGGGACGGCTTGCGTGATGCATTTGACCCTAAATCTAACAAAGAAAACTAATAGGAGCGTAATAATGATGAAAGAAACGATTTTAAGTGTAAAAAATCTCCATGTTAATTTTCATACTTACGCTGGAGAAGTAAAAGCGATTCGTGATGTCAATTTTGACTTGAAAAAAGGTGAGACACTGGCAATTGTTGGTGAGTCTGGTTCAGGAAAATCTGTAACGACAAGGACGCTAATGGGTCTATCAGACAAAAACGCTAAGGTAACTGGAGACATTACCTTTAAAGGGCATGATATGCAAGCCTTGAAGGAGGAAGATTGGGTTAAAGTTCGTGGAAATGATATTGCTATGATTTTTCAAGATCCCATGACCAGTCTTGACCCTACTATGAAAATTGGGCGCCAAATTGCTGAGCCTATCATGATTCATACCAAAGTATCTCAGAAAGAAGCCTTAGATATGGCTTTACAATTAATGAAAGATGTTGGGATACCTAATGCCGAAGAACATATAAATGACTACCCTCACCAATGGTCAGGAGGAATGCGTCAAAGAGCAGTAATTGCCATTGCTCTAGCTGCAGATCCTGAAATTTTGATTGCTGATGAGCCTACTACAGCTTTAGATGTTACGATTCAAGCACAAATTCTTCATCTGATGAAAAAAATCCAAGAAGAGCGTGATTCATCCATTATTTTTATTACTCATGACTTGGGTGTTGTCGCTGGGATGGCTGATCGTGTGGCGGTTATGTATGCTGGTAAAATTGTGGAATATGGGACTGTGGATGAGGTTTTCTATAATCCGCAACACCCATACACATGGGGACTTCTTAACTCTATGCCTACAACAGAAACAGAATCTGGCAGCCTAGAAGCTATTCCAGGAACTCCTCCAGATTTGCTTTATCCTCCTAAAGGTGATGCCTTTGCTACTCGAAATGTCTTTGCTTTAGATATTGATTATCAGGAAGAACCGCCAATGTTTAAAGTATCAGATACGCATTTTGCAGCAACATGGCTCTTAGATGAACGAGCTCCTAAAGTAACCCCTCCTTCACCAATATTGAAACGATGGGAAAAATGGTCAAAGATGAAGGAGAAATAAGATGACACAAGAACGTAAAAAGTTAGTAGAACTAAAAAATGTGTCTCTAACTTTTAATAAAGGAAAATCAAACGAAGTTAAGGCTATTGATGACGTTAGCTTTGATATCTATGAGGGCGAAATTTTTGGCCTAGTTGGCGAATCTGGATCAGGTAAAACAACCATTGGGCGTTCTGTTTTAAAACTTTCTGATATTGATTCGGGTACTATTACCTTTTCAGGTAATGAGATATCAAGTTTAAAAGGAAAAGATCTTCATGATTTCCGTAAGACAGCTCAGATGATTTTTCAAGATCCTCAAGCTAGTCTTAATGGACGCATGAAAATCCGTGATATTATTGCTGAAGGCATTGATATTCATAAATTGGCTAAATCTAAGGAAGAGCGTGAAGCTAAGGTTAAAGAACTCATTGATTTGGTAGGGTTAAATGAAGATCACCTATCAAGATATCCTCATGAGTTTTCTGGTGGTCAACGTCAAAGGATTGGTATTGCGCGTGCTTTAGCGGTTAATCCTCATTTTATTGTAGCAGACGAACCGATTTCTGCTTTGGATGTTTCTATTCAAGCACAAGTGGTTAATTTGATGCAGAAGTTGCAACATGAACAGGGGTTAACTTATTTGTTTATTGCCCATGATCTGTCAATGGTTAAATATATATCCGATCGCATTGGTGTGATGCATTGGGGTAAACTCCTTGAAGTAGGACCAGCAGATGAGATTTATCATAATCCAATTCATCCTTATACAAAGAGTCTATTGTCTGCAATTCCAGAACCAGATCCAGAAAGAGAGCGTAAGCGTCAGCATTTGATTTACAATTCCTCTATTGAAAATGATGGGGAAAATAGACAAATGTATGAAATCCGACCAGGGCATTTTGTTTATGCTACAGAAGCAGAGGCTAAAAATTATAAAGAAGAAGCCAAGGCTAATTAAACTGTAAAAAGGTGGTGATTCCCTAGTCACCTCCTTTTTATTTTTAGATTAGTAAGCGTTTACGATACATAGGCAAAACAGTATAATAACGACTGGCTACTCAATCAGATTCGTGGGACAGCCAACGTCGTCAGTAAGGTTTTTAAGTTTGAGAGTCTGGATATTAATTGGGGTCAGGTAGAAGACGAGCAAGGGTACACTGTTGATGGAAATGACTACATTGATGATTTGTTAATTCATGAAAAGTATGATCAGGCGACTGCCTTCATTCATAGTCAACTCAAACGTTTGACGACTGATGACTATAATCTCCTTGTCAGTGTCTATATGGAGTATTTGGAGAATTTACCACCTGTAATAAGACAGAAACACCATTTTGATGATAGAAAATAGCAAGTTTGAGGGAAAAACTGTCCGAATTTTCATGGTAATTTGATAGAGAGTGTGGAAGAGAAACGCCGAGCGTTTACGATTTTTCCACCCTCTTTTTTGTGTTATAATAGAATCACTATGGATAAATTAATTAAAACAATTTCAGAATCAGGTTCTTTCCGTGCTTACGTTCTTGATAGCACTGAAACAGTTAGAACCGCACAAGAAAAACACAATACTCTATCATCATCTACAGTTGCTTTGGGGCGTACCCTTATTGCTAACCAAATTTTGGCTGCTAACCAAAAAGGTGAAAGCAAAATTACGGTTAAGGTTATCGGAAACAGCTCTTTTGGTCATATTATCTCTGTAGCTGATACCAAAGGACATGTTAAGGGCTACATCCAAAATCCAGGTGTGGATATCAAGAAAACAGCGACTGGTGAAGTTTTGGTGGGTCCTTTCATGGGGCAAGGGCAGTTTGTCTCAATCATCGATTATGGAACTGGTAATCCTTACACGTCATCAACACCACTTATTTCTGGAGAAATCGGCGAAGACTTTGCCTACTATTTGACAGAATCTGAGCAAACGCCATCTGCTGTTGGTCTTAATGTACTTCTTGACGAAGAGGACAAGGTCAAGGTTGCTGGTGGTTTCATGCTTCAGGTCTTGCCAGGAGCTAGCGAAGAAGAGATCGCTCGTTACGAAAAACGCATCCAGGAGATGCCTGCCATTTCAACGCTTTTGGAATCTGATGACCATATTGAAGCTCTCTTGAATGCCATTTATGGGGATGAACCTTTCAAACGTTTGTCTGAAGAGGAGCTTAGCTTTGAGTGTGATTGCTCACGTGAACGTTTTGAAAATGCCCTCTTGACACTTGGTAAGGATGAACTTCAAGCCATGAAAGACGAGGATCATGGGGCTGAGATCGTCTGCCAATTCTGCCAAACCAAGTATGAATTTTCAGAAGCTGACTTGGAGGAACTCATCAATGACTAAGCTTAATTCGTCCTTCATGATTGGAAATGTGGAGATTCCTCATCGTACAGTACTAGCTCCTATGGCGGGTGTGACTAACTCTGCCTTCCGTACTATTGCAAAGGAATTTGGTGCTGGTCTTGTTGTGATGGAGATGATCTCTGAAAAGGGTCTCCTCTACAATAATGAGAAAACCCTCCACATGCTTCATATCGATGAGAATGAGCATCCAATGTCTATCCAACTTTTCGGTGGTGATGCTGAGGGCTTGAAGCGTGCGGCTGACTTTATCCAGACCAATACCAAGGCTGATATTGTTGATATCAACATGGGTTGTCCAGTCAATAAGGTAGTCAAAAATGAAGCGGGGGCCAAGTGGCTCAAGGATCCAGACAAGATTTACCACATCGTCAAGGAAGTAACATCAGTACTTGATATTCCTTTGACTGTTAAGATGCGTACAGGTTGGTCAGACAGTGATTTGGCTGTAGAAAATGCTCTTGCAGCTGAGTCTGCAGGTGTTTCTGCCCTTGCTATGCACGGCCGTACTCGTGAGCAGATGTACACAGGTCACTGTGACCACGAGACTTTGGCCCGTGTTGCTAAGGCTATCACTAAGATTCCGTTTATCGGAAATGGTGATGTTCGTAGCGTTCAAGACGCTAAGCTCATGATTGAAGAACTTGGTGTTGATGCCGTTATGGTGGGGCGTGCAGCTATGAACAATCCATATATCTTCACGCAAATTAACCACTTCTTCGAAACAGGAGAAGAGTTGCCAGATCTTCCATTTGATAAGAAGCTGGACATCGCTGAAGACCACCTCAAACGTTTGGTGGACCTTAAAGGTGAAAAGATTGCTGTCCGTGAATTCCGTGGTCTGGCACCACACTATCTTCGTGGAACAGCAGGAGCAGCTAAGGTTCGTGGCGAAGTTTCACGTGCCGAGTCTGTTGATCAGGTTGAAAAAATCTTTGCGACTTTGCGATAAAATAGAAAGAGCCCTGTTAGTATATACTCTAACAGGGCTCATATATAATAAATTGCTTGTAATCTGACGAATAAAGCGATAAGACAGCTGTCTAACTCTTCAATATTCAAGTTAAGAGAAAAGAATCGATTACATATCTATGAATATTATCCTAATAATGAGGAGAGAGATGTAACTCATGAGTATCAATTTATGTTTAATCTATTTCTTACCCATCAGGAGGTTTAAATGCAGCTTTTTTTACAACACAAGCCTTATAGGGTTTTGACCCTGTCCATCTTGTTAGGTATCTTTGGGACCACCTTGTTTGACTTGGTTTCGGTTCTCTATGCGGCTACCTTCCCTAATCCAGAATTGGCGGTGGGGTTGGCGAGTTTGATTACCTCGCTTCCCTATGTTTTTGATTTTATTGTGGGTTATGTCTCTGATCGAGCGTCAAATAGCTTTAAGGCCATGAAATTGGTACGCTGGTTGCAGATGAGTCTATATGTCTTTTTTGGGGTGTTAACCTTGCTTAGACCTAGTTGGTGGGTCTTCGTCTTGGTCCTAGCCATCAACTTTATGAGTGATATTATTGGTAATTACACTGCCTATCTCAATCTTTCCCTCAATCGTCAGGTGGTGGATGAGGAGAATTTTTCCTTGGCTATCTCTTTTCGCAAGGGAATGCCTAATATCGTCACCTTAGCGGGAAAGAGTGTGGGTGTCATGCTCATTGCCCTGCTGGCTCATAACTATTTCTTGTTTGCCTTGATTAATGTTTTGGTTTTCTTGGCTTCTTATCTGGTCTTGCGACGAGGGCAAAAACTTTTTGACTATCTTAATGAACCAGTACCTGAGTCCAAAGAACAACAAGCAGAATCCTTAAAAGCCCTGATTTGTCAGTTTGTCAAGGACACCATAACCAATTTCACCTTTCTCAAATCCCAGTCCTCTATTTTTAATTTGGTCATGATTTACTCTAGTATGAACCTGCTCTCGTCAGCCATGGCCACCCTGTTGATGATTTATCTCTTATCGGTCAAGGAGTTGCAGTTGGGGTCTTATGCTGTGACTATCACAGTCTTTGAGTCTATCGAATTGGTTGCTTTCTTTTTAGGATCACTTTTTCCGTTCGACTTTTACCGCAAGTTGTCCATTAGGTCCAACCTGCTTTTTGAGAATAGTCTAGCATTGTTGATGATTGTCAGTATCTTTATATGGCACAATCCCATTGTTCTCTTTACCTTGCTTTTTCTTTCTTCTTATGCGACAGCCATTTCCAACCCAAAATCGGATACCATCGTCATCTTCTCCATTGTTGAAGAGCGACAGAACGCTGTCTTTAGTATCTTTTCAACCATTGTCACAGCGACTGTACCCCTGGGTGCAGCTATGATTTTGGCTTTAAACCAGTCCTTGGGTGCCACTTTGTCATGGACGTTCTTGGTTCTCTTGGAGGTATTTAATATAGGTTACACCTGCTTTTGGAAGGAAAAGACACGGTCAGTATCTTAAACCTATTATCATTTTTAAGTCTAGCTGCGGTTGGGCTTTTTCTTTCCTCTTGCCAAACCTCTGTGTTTTCGATATAATTAACTGGTTAAGTATATGGAGAAAGCGATGCTAGAACTAGAAGAACAAGTTAATCAATTGATTAATCAAATCGTGCTCAAGTCTGAAAATCAGCATGAGCTCCTTATTGGGCAGTGCCGTAGTCAAGTTAAATTGACTAATACTCAGGAACATATTCTGATGCTTTTGGCCGAGGGTCGCAAGACCAATTCGGAGTTGGCAAAGACCTTAAATGTCAGTCAGGCTGCTGTTACCAAGGCTGTTAAGACCTTGGTCAAGGAAGGTATGTTGGAGGCCAAGAAGGACAAAGGTGATGGACGGGTAACCTATTTTGTCCTGACACAAGAGGCTCAACCTATTGCCCAGGAGCATGAGGAACACCACCAAGAGACTTTAGGTGTCTATCGCACTGTATTGGAGCAGTTTGATAGTAAAGAACGTCAGATTATAGGGCGTTTCTTGACGAAATTAGAAGAAAGAATCGAGGAATAAGATGCGTTATATTACAGTTGAAGGACTAAGCTTTCAGTATGATGCGGAGCCCGTTCTGGATAATATTCACTATCACTTGGATTCTGGGGAGTTTGTGACCCTGACTGGGGAAAATGGAGCTGCCAAGTCAACGCTTATAAAGGCTACCCTAGGGATTCTCAAGCCTAAGAAGGGAACTGTAACCATCTCTGAAACCAATAAAGATGGTAAAAAGCTTCGTATGGCCTATCTTCCCCAGCAAATTGCCAGCTTTAATGCAGGTTTTCCGAGCACGGTCTACGAGTTTGTGAAGTCTGGCCGTTATCCTCGTCAGGGCTGGTTCCGTCGTTTGACTAAGCACGACTTGGAGCATGTTCAACGTGCCCTTGAGTCTGTAGGTATGTGGGAAAATCGTCACAAGCAGATTGGACATCTCTCAGGTGGTCAAAAGCAGCGTGCCGTCATTGCTCGTATTTTTGCCTCAGATCCAGATATCTTTGTCTTGGACGAGCCAACGACAGGGATGGATGCAGGAACAGCCAATACCTTTTACGAACTCATGCACCACTCGGCTCACAAGCATGGCAAGTCTGTCTTGATGATTACCCACGACCCAGAGGAAGTTAAAGAGTACACAGACCGTAATATTCATCTGGTTCGTAACCAGAAATTGCCTTGGCGTTGTTTCAATGTCCATGAAAAGGATGGAGAGGAGCATAAACATGATTAGTGAATTATTAACCTATGATTTTATGCAGCGTGCTATTCTCGCCGTGATTGCTATCAGTATCTTTTCGCCAATTTTGGGGCTCTTCTTAATTCTTCGTCGTCAGAGTCTGATGAGTGATACCTTGAGTCACGTGTCCCTAGCTGGGGTGGCTGTTGGGATTTTCTTGGGACAATCAATCACTTGGATGACCCTAGTGGTTGTGGTTATTGCAGCTTTGGTTTTGGAATATCTCAGGGTTAGTTACAAGCATTATATGGAGATTTCAACGGCTATCCTCATGTCAATGGGATTGGCAGTGGCTCTTATTCTTAGTAACAAGGCGGGTAGCAGTAGCATGAGTCTGGACAGCTATCTTTTTGGTTCTATCATCACGATTAGCCCAGAGCAGGTGCGTGCCCTCTTTGTCATTGCGGCTATTGTACTGGTCTTGACTCTACTCTTTATTCGTCCTATGTATCTTTTGACTTTTGATGAGGACACTGCTCATGTAGATGGCTTGCCAGTTCGTCTCATGTCTCTCCTCTTCAATATTGTGACAGGGATAGCGATTGCCCTGATGATTCCAGCAGCAGGATCACTTTTGGTTTCCACCATCATGATTCTTCCAGCAGCTATTGGTATGAAAATAGGTCAAACCTTTAAATCTGTCATTTTTTGGGCTATTGGTATTGGTTTGATTGGTATGCTCTCTGGTATCTTTATTTCCTATTATTGGGAAACACCAGCCAGTGCAACTATTACCCTTATATTCATCGCCTTCTTTGGTCTGGTATCGATCTTTGAACCCCTCTTAAAAGCAGAGTAAATAATAGAAAAGGAGCTTGAGAAATCGAGCTCTTTTTGTGATATACTAAAGTAGTTTTTTAGATTTGAGTTAAACCAATAATGGTAGATTTCTATGCAGAAAAATGATTAGATTTTTCTGGTGTCCACTATCATTTGTAACAGTAACAAAAAAGGAGAAAACATGGAAATCTTTTTAACGAGTATATCGGGAATACTAGTCATCTTGGGTATGATTTTAGTGGGATTTGTTATGGGCGAAAAAGGCTGGTTTGATGACGAGTCACGTGGTCTTATAGCTAAGCTAGTCACCCAAATTGCCCTGCCTTGTTACATGCTCTATACGATCACACAGCGTTTCACAGCGACAGACCTACTCAAGATGTTGCCAGAGTTGCGTTTTCCTGCACTTTCCATGGCGATTTTGCTTGGGATTGCGACAGCGGTGGCTGGCATTTTTGCAGTAAAAAAGGAGCGTCGTGGTCTCTTTATTTCCATGTTTTTTAATTCGAACACCATTTTTGTGGGGCTCCCTATCAATCAAGCCCTCTTTGGGGATGCTAGTATTCCCTATGTTCTTATCTATTATATGTGCAATACGACCTTTTTCTGGACCTTGGGAACTTACCTTATTCAGCGAGATGGGGAAGGAGAGGCAGAATTTGATTTAAAAACAAGTCTGAAAAAGATCTTCTCTCCCCCTCTAATGGGTTTCATGTTAGGTCTTATTATTGTTATCCTTCATATTAAATTACCAACCTTTTTAGCCAGTGACTTGCAGTATTTGGGTAGTTTGACGACTCCTTTATCTATGATTTTCATCGGTTTGTCGGTATCCAATGCAGGTGTGAAGCAGTTAGTTCTTAAAAAGGACCAGGTGTTGATTTTGTTGGGACGCTTTGTAGTTGCTCCTCTCTTGATGGCTACCATTGTTTACTGGGCACCTCTCCCAACTTTGATGAAGCAAGTTTTTATCATCCAGTCGGCTATGCCTGTCATGACCAATGCACCTGTGGTTGCCAAACTCTACGGAGCTGATAGTGATTACGCTGCTGTCATGGTGACTGAGACTACCCTCGCGACCATGATCGTTATCCCAATTCTCATGGTTTTGATGGCCTAATAAATGTCTGAGCCCTCCAGTTTTTGCTGGGGGGACTCTCTTTGTAAAAAAAAATCAAAAAAAGTTTACGAAAACGCTTTACAAATCCCCAAAAGATGATATAATAATTACATAAGTTATGCAAGCGTTTGCATAGAAACGTAGGAGGAAATGAAATGAATAAGCTAAAAGAAAAATTTGGCTTTGAGTTCTGGCAAAAATTCGGTAAATCCCTCATGGTTGTTATCGCGGTTATGCCAGCAGCAGGTCTTATGATCTCTATCGGTAAAACGATTGCCATGATTAATCCAAACGTGGCACCTCTCGTTATTACGGGTGGATTTCTTGAGCAAATTGGTTGGGGGGTTATCGGTAACCTTCACATCTTGTTTGCCCTTGCCATTGGTGGTAGCTGGGCTAAGGAACGTGCAGGCGGTGCCTTTGCAGCAGGTCTAGCATTTATCCTGATTAACCGTTTGACTGGTTCAATCTTTGGTGTTACTTCAGATATTCTTGCTGATAAGGGTGCTACAGTTCACACACTTCTTGGTCAATCAATCAAGGTGTCTGACTACTTCATCAGTGTTTTGGAAGCTCCAGCCCTTAACATGGGTGTATTCGTAGGTATCATCTCTGGTTTCATCGGGGCTACTGCCTTTAACAAATACTATAACTTCCGTAAATTGCCAGAAGCTTTATCATTCTTCAATGGTAAACGTTTCGTACCATTTGTAGTTATTGTTCGTTCAGCTATTGCAGCTATCGTTCTTGCTATTGTATGGCCAGTTATCCAATCTGGAATTAATGGTTTTGGTATGTGGATTGCCAACTCGAAAGAAACTGCTCCAATTTTGGCACCGTTCTTGTTCGGTACATTGGAACGTCTTCTCTTGCCGTTTGGTCTCCACCACATGTTGACTATCCCAATTAACTATACTCAATTGGGTGGTACTTATGAAGTCTTGACTGGTGCTGCAAAAGGTACTAAAGTTTTGGGTCAAGATCCACTCTGGCTCGCATGGGTTACTGACCTTGCTAACCTTAAAGGTGCGCATCCAGATCAATATAAACACCTTCTTGAAGCTTATACACCAGCTCGTTTCAAAGTGGGTCAAATGATTGGTTCATTTGGTATCTTGATGGGTATGGTGGTAGCTATCTACCGTAACGTTGATGATGATAAGAAACATCAATACAAAGGTATGATGACTGCGACTGCGCTTGCAACATTCTTGACAGGGGTAACAGAACCTATCGAGTACATGTTCATGTTCGTAGCTACTCCACTGTACATCATTTACGCATTTGTACAAGGTGCTGCCTTTGCAATGGCTGACATCGTTCACCTCCGTGTTCACTCATTCGGTTCTATCGAATTCTTGACACGTACACCACTCGCTATTAACGCAGGTTTGGCGATGGATATCATTAACTTCATTTGGGTAACTGTACTCTTTGGTGTTATCATGTTCTTCATTGCTAACTTCATGATTAAGAAATTTGACTACGCTACACCAGGACGTAACGGTAACTATGAGCAAGGTGATGATGCTTCATCAGAATCTGCTGGCTCAGCAAGTGCTGGAACAAGCTCAGCAAGCTCACAAGTTATCAACATCATCAACCTTCTTGGTGGACGTGCTAACATCGTCGACGTTGACGCATGTATGACTCGTCTCCGTGTTACTGTTAAAGAAGCTGATAAAGTCGGAACTGAAGAACAATGGAAAGCTGAAGGAGCTATGGGTCTTGTCATGAAAGGACAAGGGGTTCAAGCTATCTATGGTCCTAAAGCAGACGTATTGAAATCTGATATCCAAGACGTACTTGATTCAGGTGAAGTTATTCCTGAAACACTTCCAAGTCAAATGACTGCTGTTCAAAAAGCAGAAGCTCAATTCAAAGGTGTAACTGAAGATGTTCACTCAGTTGCAGATGGTCAAGTTATCAATATTGAAGATGTAAAAGACCCAGTATTCTCACAAAAAATGATGGGTGACGGTTTCGCTGTGAAACCAGAAAACGGTAAGATTGTTTCTCCGGTATCTGGTAAAGTTGCAAGTATCTTCCCAACTAAACACGCTCTTGGTTTGGTAACTGACAATGGTCTTGAAGTTTTGGTTCACATCGGACTTGACACTGTTAGTCTTGAAGGTAAACCATTCGACGTTAAAGTTACTGAAGGTCAAACAGTTGCTGCAGGTGATCTCTTGGTTGAAGCAAACCTTGATGCTATCCGTGAAGCAGGTCGTGAAACATCTACAGTTGTTGTCTTTACTAATACAGACGCAATTAAATCAGTTAAAGTAGAACATACAGGAAAATTGGCAGCTAATGCTCCAGTTGCAAAAGTAGAACTTTAATTTGTTAAATAATAATCAAGCAGACAGCCCCTGGGCTGTTTTGTTTGTAAAAGACCTTGTTATCATTTCTATATGTAAGTCAGATAGAGGATAAGATTATGAAATTTCTAACCTTAAATACCCATAGTTGGATGGAAGAAGATGCAGAAGGAAAATTCCAAACCCTAAAGGAACAAATCCTTAAGGCTCAATATGATATCATTTGTTTCCAAGAAGTTAATCAGGAAATAGAGACGGCAGCTGTAGAAACGGATGCTTACTATCATGCGCTACCATCAGCAACACCAATCCACCAAGATCACTTTGTCCGTTTGCTTGTGGAAAAATTAGCTGAAGAGGGCCTTCAATATCATTGGACGTGGGCTTATAATCACATTGGTTATGATCACCTTAATGAAGGTGTTGCTGTCTTGTCACGCCAACCATTGACATCTAGCGAAATTTTAGTTTCAGATGTTGATGATCCAACAGACTATCATACACGCCGTGTGGCAGTGGCTGAGACGGCTGTAGATGGCCGAGAAGTTGCTGTTGCTAGTGTCCATCTTTCATGGTGGGATAAAGGTTTCCAAGAAGAGTGGGCACGTATTGAGGGACGTTTCCAATCTATTGGCAAACCGCTTATCCTAGCAGGGGACTTTAATAATCCAGCAGGTCGAGAAGGTTACCAAGCAATATTAGCCAGTCCGCTCAAACTTCAGGATAGCTTCCAAGTGGCTCAAGAAACAAATGGAAGCTATACAGTTGGACCTGGTATCGATGGTTGGAAAGGTAATGAAGAACCTTTACGTATTGACTATGTTTTTGCAAGCCAGGAGTGGGCAGTAAATCACCTTAGTGTCATTTTTGATGGAAACAATCAACCTCTAGTAAGTGATCATTATGGCCTTGAAGCAGAGCTAACATTTAAATAGTAACTGTAACCTATCGTGACCTAATAAGGGTAAAAAAATATTGTCAAAAGATAAATAAAAGAGTAAACTAGAAACTATAATTGAATTTTTATAAGGAGAGACTAATGGCTCATATTACATTTGACTATTCAAAAGTTTTGGATAAATTTGTAGCACCACACGAAGTAGATAACCTTCAAGCACAAGTAACAGTAGCAGACGAAATGGTTCGCAAAGGAACAGGCCCAGGCGCTGACTTCCTTGGATGGCGTGACCTTCCAGAGAACTACGATCGAGAAGAGTTTGATCGTATCTTGAAAGCTGCTGAAAAAATTAAAGAAGAAAGCGACGTTTTGGTTGTTATCGGTATCGGTGGCTCTTACCTTGGTGCCAAAGCAGCTATTGACTTCTTGAACAATCACTTTGCTAACCTTCAAACAAAAGAAGAACGTAAAGCACCACAAATCGTTTATGCTGGTAACTCAATTTCATCAACTTACCTTGCTGACTTGCTTGAGTATGTTGAAGGTAAAGATTTCTCAGTTAACGTTATCTCTAAATCAGGAACAACAACTGAACCAGCTATCGCTTTCCGTGTGTTCAAGGAACTTCTTGTTAAGAAATACGGTCAAGAAGAAGCTAACAACCGTATCTACGCAACAACTGACCGCCAAAAAGGTGCTGTTAAAGTTGAAGCAGATGCTAATGGTTGGGAAACTTTCGTTGTTCCAGATGACATCGGTGGACGTTTCTCAGTATTGACAGCTGTAGGTCTATTGCCAATTGCAGCTTCAGGTGCTGATATCAAAGCCCTTATGGAAGGTGCTAACGCTGCACGTAAAGAGTACTCTTCATCTAAAATCTCTGAAAATGAAGCTTACCAATACGCTGCAATTCGTAACATCCTTTACCGTAAAGGTTACACAACTGAAATCTTGGCAAACTACGAACCATCACTTCAATACTTCGCTGAGTGGTGGAAACAATTGGCTGGTGAGTCAGAAGGTAAAGACCAAAGAGGTATCTACCCAACTTCAGCAAACTTCTCAACAGACTTGCACTCTCTTGGTCAATTCATTCAAGAAGGTACACGTAACCTTTTTGAAACTGTTGTTCGTGTAGATAAACCACGTAAGAACATTGTTATTCCTGAATTGGCTGAAGACCTTGATGGACTTGGTTACCTCCAAGGTAAAGATGTTGACTTTGTTAACAAAAAAGCAACAGACGGTGTTCTTCTTGCTCATACAGATGGTGACGTGCCTAACATGTTCATCACTATCCCTGAACAAGATGCTTTCACATTGGGATATATCATCTACTTCTTTGAGCTTGCTATCGCTCTTTCAGGATATTTGAATGCTGTTAATCCATTTAACCAACCAGGTGTAGAAGCTTACAAGAAAAACATGTTTGCTCTTCTTGGAAAACCAGGATTTGAAGAACTTGGAGCAGAACTTAACGCTCGCTTGTAATGTTCATACCAGACCAGCTTAGGCTGGTCTTTTTTCTGTTATTAGCACTTCGTCTTTATTTCAATTTTACTAACGGCAGTCAAAATGCTATAATATAAAGGACTGTGAATTTAGCAAGTTCTGCTATTTTCAAAAAAGAAAAAACAAATCAGAGATGTCAGAACATCTCTTAGAAGAGGTGAATCCCATGGGACGTAAATGGGCTAATATCGTTGCTAAAAAAACTGCTAAAGATGGTGCCAACTCAAAGGTTTACGCTAAGTTTGGTGTTGAAATCTATGTAGCTGCTAAACAAGGTGAGCCAGATCCAGAGTCAAACTCAGCTTTGAAATTCGTTTTGGAACGTGCTAAACAAGCACAAGTACCAAAACATGTTATTGATAAGGCCATTGATAAGGCCAAAGGTAACACCGATGAAACCTTTGTTGAAGGGCGTTATGAAGGATTTGGACCAAATGGTTCTATGATTATCGTAGATACTTTGACTTCAAACGTTAACCGTACAGCTGCTAACGTACGTACTGCCTTTGGTAAAAATGGCGGTAACATGGGTGCATCAGGTTCTGTTTCATACATGTTTGATAAAAAAGGTGTTATCGTTTTTGCAGGTGAAGATGCAGACGCAATCTTTGAACAATTGCTTGAAGCTGATGTAGAAGTTGAAGATGTAGAAGCAGAAGATGGTGCTATCACTGTTTATACTGAGCCAACAGAACTTCACAAGGCGTTAGAAGCTCTCCGTGCTAACGGTCAGGAAGAGTTCCAAGTGACAGAACTTGAAATGATTCCACAAACTGAGGTTACTCTTGAAGGTGAAGACCTTGAGACGTTCGAAGGACTTATTGATGCTCTTGAAGCGGATGATGATGTTCAAAAGGTTTATCACAACGTAGCAGATATGTAATCTCATTAAACACTTTCTGTCTTGTAGAAAGTGTTTTTATGTGGTCTGTCTAAGGATTTGTCTTGCTTGTCCTGACTTAATCTGATATAGTAGTAGCCAAGTGAATTATTGGAGGAATACGAAATATGAATATGATGCTAGTTTTGGCCATTTATGTGGTCGCCATTGTTGCTTATGTGGCTTTCAACCGTCGCCGTCAGGCAAAGGCTCAAGAAGATCGTTTTGCAGGTCTTGATAAGGGTGCTGAAGTTGAAACAATCGGTGGTTTGATTGCTATTGTTGATGAGATTGACAAAGAAAATAACCGTATCGTTTTGGATGCAGAAGGTGTCTTCTTGACCTTTGATTTGAGTCGTTCAATCATGAAAGTAATCACACCAGCACCAAGTACAGAAACAGCAGAGACTGTTAAAGAGACAATTGTTGAAGAAGATTCAGCGATTGAGTCTGCTGATGAAAAGTAAGATGTGTATTTTAGGCTAGGTTAAATCCTGGTCTTTTTACATTTTCTAATCTCCTTGGTATTAAACACTGTTCAGAACCCCTGAAAATGTGGTAAAATAAAGGGTAAACTATATTTAGAGGATATTCCATGTTTAAATTTAGAAAAAAATCTCATCAAGAGGTTCTAGACAATATTCCTAACCATATTGGTATTATTATGGATGGAAATGGCCGTTGGGCTAAAAAGCGTCTACAACCACGTGTGATGGGACATAAGGCTGGGATGGATGCCTTGCAAAAGGTAACCATCGAAGCGTCACAACTTGGAGTTAAGGTATTGACAGTCTATGCCTTCTCAACTGAAAACTGGTCACGTCCACAAGATGAAGTTAAATTTATCATGAATTTGCCAGTCGAATTTTTTAACAAGTATGTACCAGAATTAGATAAAAACAATGTTCGCATTTTGACAATCGGAGATAATAGTCGCCTACCTAAGGAAACCTTAGATGCTCTTGAAAAGGCAGTAGAGCAGACGAAACACAATTCCGGTTTGGTACTCAATTTTGCATTAAACTACGGTGGTCGTGCGGAGATTGTGTCTGCTGTTCAAGCGATTGCTAAAGAGGTTGAAGCAGGAAAACTCAGTCCTGAAGCTATTGATGAAGATCTCATTGCTAAGCATTTGATGACTGATAAATTGCCTTACCTCTATCGTGATCCAGATTTAATTATCCGTACGAGTGGCGAACTTCGTCTTAGTAATTTCTTGCCTTGGCAATCTGCCTATAGTGAGTTTTACTTCACAGATGTTTTCTGGCCAGACTTTGACCATCAGGGGCTACGTCAAGCCATCTCTGACTACAATAAACGTCACCGTCGCTTCGGTGGTGTCTAGAAAGGACCTCTCATGCAAGAACGTTTAATTGGTGGGGGTGTGGCAGCAGCCATTTTCCTCCCATTACTCTTTATCGGTGGTCTTCCTTTCCAGCTTTTGGTTGGGGCTATGGCCATGGTTGCAGTGTCTGAGATGCTTCGTATGAAGCACTTGGAGATTTTCTCTATCGAAGGTATTTTGTCTATGTTGGCAGCCTTTATTTTAGTAGTGCCTATTGACCATTATTTTATCAGTCTTCCGACAAATGCCAGTGTGACAGGTTTTGCTATTATTTCTTTTTTGATTTTAGCAGGAACTGTACTTAATAGCGACCATTATTCTTTTGATGATGCAGTATATCCAATCACCTCTGCCTTTTATGTTGGTTTTGGTTTCCAAAATCTCATTGCAGCACGTTTGGATAGCTGGGAAAAAGTTTTATTTGCCCTCTTCATTGTTTGGGCAACGGACATTGGTGCCTATCTCTTTGGTCGTCAATTTGGTCAAAACAAGTTATTGCCAAAAGTATCACCTAATAAAACCATTGAAGGTAGTGTTGGTGGCATCTTATCAGCAATCATTGTAGCACTACTCTTTGGGTTGATTAATCATAATGTCTATGCACCGCATAGTTTCTTCTGGTTGCTTATCTGTACGATTCTCTTTAGTATTTTCGGTCAATTTGGTGACTTGGTTGAATCAGCTATTAAACGACACTTTGGTGTTAAAGACTCAGGTAACCTTATTCCTGGGCACGGTGGCATATTAGACCGTTGTGATAGCTGGATTTTCGTTTTCCCAATCATGCACTTACTAGGACTTTTTTAAGGGTGGTGGTGTCTAAATGAAAGCTATTATTACTTTTTTACTGATTTTCTGTGTGATTGTCGTCTTCCATGAGTTTGGCCATTTCTTCTTTGCCAAACGATCAGGTATTCTGGTGCGTGAATTTGCCATTGGTATGGGACCGAAAATTTTTGCACATACAGGTAAGGATGGTACCGTTTATACTGTCCGTATCCTCCCTTTGGGTGGTTATGTCCGTATGGCTGGTTGGGGTGAAGATACAACTGAGATTAAAACAGGTAGCCCTGCCAGTCTAACGATTGGATCAGATGGTAAGGTAAGACGTATCAACCTTTCGGATCGCCAGGTTGACCAGACGGCTTTGCCTATGAACGTCACTGCCTATGATTTGGAAGATAAGTTAACCATTACAGGTCTAGTCTTAGATGAGACCAAGACCTATGAGGTTGACCATGATGCCACTATCGTTGAGGAGGATGGTACAGAACTTCGTATCGCTCCTAAGGATGTCCAATATCAAAATGCAAGCATTTGGGGACGTTTAATTACCAACTTTGCTGGTCCTATGAATAACTTCATTCTTGGGGTGCTTGTCTTTATTATCTTAGCCTTTGTTCAAGGTGGTGTTCAAGATACCTCAACTAACCGTATCCAGGTAGCCGATGGAGGTGCTGCTCAGGTGGCAGGCTTGAAAAATGGTGATGCCATCGAGGCTATCAATAAAGACAAGGTTACGGATTGGGACAGCTTGAAGGAATCATTGACAGAGAATACTCAAAAATTCTCCAAAGGTGACAACCTTTCTGTGACGGTTAAGAGAAGTAACGGTCAGGAAGAAACGGTCTCTGTTAAACCTAAGGAGAATCAAGGTAGCTACTTTTTAGGTGTCTCTCCTGCCTTAAAGACAGGTCTTAAAGATAAGATTTTTGGTGGTTTCCAAATGGCTTGGGAAGGGGCCTTCAAAATTCTCGTGGCACTTAAGGGGCTTATCACCAACTTTAGTTTGAATAAACTTGGTGGACCGGTTGCTATGTTCCAGATGTCTGCCCAGGCTTCAGAAAATGGCTTGATTTCCATTCTTAACCTTATGGGAATGCTCTCTATCAACTTAGGGATTTTCAATCTTATTCCAATTCCAGCCCTTGACGGTGGTAAAATTGTTATGAATATTATTGAAGCTATTCGTCGTAAACCACTTAATCAAGAAATTGAAAGCTATATCACACTCGCAGGTGTTGCGGTCATGGTTGTTCTTATGATTGCAGTGACTTGGAATGATATTATGCGTGCTTTCTTTTAATTAGAAACAAAGAAATGAAAGGAAGTCTAAGGGACTTGACCCACGGGCCAGCCTCCTTAGTATGTAAATAATGAAACAAAGTAAAATGTTGATTCCAACACTTCGTGAAATGCCAAGTGATGCTCAAGTTATTAGTCATGCCCTTATGGTACGTGCGGGTTACGTGCGTCAGGTCTCTGCTGGTATTTATGCTTATATGCCATTGGCAAATCGTGCTATCGAGAAATTTAAAACCATCATGCGTGAGGAGTTTGAAAAAATCGGTGCGGTTGAAATGTTTGCGCCAGCGCTTTTGACAGCAGATTTGTGGCGTGAATCAGGTCGTTATGAAACTTATGGTGAAGACCTTTATAAACTTAAAAACCGTGACAAATCTGACTTTATCCTCGGTCCAACTCACGAAGAAACGTTTACAGCCTTGGTTCGTGATGCGGTTAAATCATACAAACAATTGCCACTTAATCTCTACCAAATCCAATCAAAATACCGTGATGAAAAACGTCCTCGTAACGGTCTTCTTCGTACACGTGAATTTATCATGAAGGATGCTTATAGTTTCCACCAAAACTATGAAGATTTGGATGTAACCTATGAAGACTACCGTAAGGCTTATGAAGCTATCTTTACACGTGCTGGCCTTGAATTTAAGGGAATCATCGGTGATGGTGGTGCCATGGGTGGTAAGGATTCTCAAGAATTCATGGCGGTCACTCCTGAGCGTACAGACCTCAACCGTTGGGTAGTTCTTGACAAGTCAATTGCTTCGTTGGATGAGATTCCAGAAGATGTCATGGAAGAAATCAAGAATGAATTGACATCGTGGTTGGTATCTGGTGAAGATACGATTGCATACTCTACAGAGTCAAGCTATGCAGCTAACCTTGAGATGGCAACAAACGCCTACACACCAGCGACTAAGGTTGTGACTCAAGAAGAAGTAACTCGAGTTGAAACGCCAGATTGCAAGTCAATTGATGAAGTTGCTGCTTTCTTGAATGTTCCAGAAGAACAAACCATCAAGACTTTGCTTTTCACTGCTGATGACGAACCAGTAGTGGCTCTTCTTGTTGGTAATGATCAAGTTAACGATGTGAAGTTGAAAAACTACCTTGCCGTTGACTTCCTTGAACCAGCTACAGAAGATGAAGCGCGTCAAGTCTTTGGTGCTAACTTCGGTTCTCTTGGTCCAGTTAACCTTCCTGAAAATGTTCGTATCATTGCAGACCGTAAGGTTCAAGACGTGGCTAATGCTGTTGTTGGAGCCAATGAAGATGGCTATCACTTGACAGGGGTTAACCCAGAGCGTGACTTCAAGGCAGAATACGTGGATATTCGTGAAGTTAAAGAAGGTGAGATTTCGCCAGACGGTCAAGGTGTCCTTCAATTTGCGCGTGGTATCGAGATCGGTCATATCTTTAAACTTGGTACACGTTACTCTGAAAGTATGGGTGCTAACGTTCTTGACGAAAATGGTCGTGCAGTTCCAATTATCATGGGATGTTACGGTATCGGTGTTAGCCGTATCTTGTCAGCTGTGATCGAACAACATGCACGTCTCTTTGTTAACAAGACTCCAAAAGGTCAATACCGCTACGCATGGGGAATTAACTTCCCTAAAGAATTGGCGCCTTATGATGTTCACTTGATTACAGTTAATACAAAGGACGAGGAAGCTAATGCGTTGACAGATCGTTTGGAATCTGCTCTTGCAGCTGAAGGTTACGATGTTTTGATAGATGACCGTAATGAGCGTGTTGGTTCTAAATTCTCTGATAGTGACCTTATCGGGCTTCCAATTCGTGTGACGGTTGGTAAAAAAGCCAGCGAAGGTGTTGTCGAAGTTAAAATCAAGGCAACTGGTGACACTATTGAAGTTAATGCCGATAACTTGATTGAAACACTTGCTATCTTAACAACAGAACAAGATGCTTAATATTAAAAAATCTTTTCTTGCAGATGTGGGAAGAGATTTTTCTTTTTAAACGACAAAGATTAATTGAGAAAAAAGGAGATAAATTCCAATTTGACAGAATTGTCTAAATAGTGTAAACTTAAATCTATCTTAACTACGGAGGCATTACATGCTTAACAAAGCCACCCACTGGGGAAATCTTAAAGCTTTTTATTACTTTAGTTTCTTTAGATAGGACGTTTGTGTTTCAAGATACAGGCGTCAATAAGTTTGTATCTATGAAGCTAAAGCATTTTGTGATGGATTAGCCGATTAGATGAATAGGTCTAACCGGTGGTATAAGCTAGTTTGTGCTAGTCAATATGCAGAGAACCAGTTGGGCCTTGTCCTAGCTGGTTTTTCCATGCCGTGGTCTATTTTTAGTTTTCTTTTGACCCTATCGTCTCGGAAAAAGCATAAAAGAAAATTGGAAATAGATAGAATAAAAAAATAGAGGTATACAAGATGAAGAAATTCTTGGTCGGTATGATGGCTGTTATAACAGCTGTCATCTTGGTTGCATGCTCAAATGCTTCTAACAAAGATTTAGTTCACGTCGGTGTTCTCCAATATGTGGAACATCCTTCCTTGTCAGCGACACGTAAAGGGTTCATTGAAGAACTCAAAGAGGAAGGCTATGTCGATGGTAAGAACATTAAAATCGATTATCAGAATGCACAAGGGGATCAGTCTAACTTGCAGACGATTTCTCAGTCGCTTATTGAAGATAATGATGTCATGTTGGCTATCGCAACCCCAGCAGCTCAGTCTTTGAGTAGTTTGACAAAGGACAAGCCAATTCTCTTTACAGCTGTCACAGATCCAGTCTCAGCTAAACTAGTTAAGTCTATGGACAATGTTGGAGGAAATGTGACGGGAACAAGTGACATGTCCCCTATCAATAAACAGGTTGAATTGTTGAAAAAGGTCTTTCCAAACACTAAAAAAGTTGGGATTATGTATACGACCAGCGAGCGTAACTCAGAAGTTCAGGTTGAAGAAGCCAAGAAATACTTCAAGGAAGCTGGTATTGAAACGGTTATCAAAGGAATTTCATCAACCAATGATATACAAGATACAGCCAAGAGCTTGATGAGTCAGACCGAAGTCATCTTCATCCCAACTGATAATACCATTGTTAGTGCTATTAATACCTTGGTAGATCTTTCTAAAGAGACTAAGGTTCCAGTTGTTGGTAGTGACGCTGGCAGTGTAGAAAAAGGTGTCCTATTCACTTACGGAACCAACTATGAAGCGCTTGGACGTCAAACAGGTAGGTTGGCAGGCCGTGTTCTCCGAGGTGAGAAGGTCAAGGATGTCGATGCAGAGTATCCTAAAACACTTAATGTTGTGGTAAACCATGACATGGCTAAAGAACTTGGCATTGATGTTTCTAGCATTAGTGACGAGGAATCTAAAGCATCAACACAAGATGACAAACCAATTGCTAAAAAAGATAAGGGTGTCATTAAGCTTAAGGTCAATAAGTCTTCTAAAAAAGGATTTTCAAATGTGGTGTTAACAGCCATTTCTCAGGGACTCCTCTGGGCTATTATGGCTATTGGGGTCTTCATTACCTTCCGTATTTTGGACCTTGCTGATTTGACAGCTGAGGGGGCCTTTCCACTTGGTGCTGCTACGACAACTATCATGATTATCCGTGGGATTAACCCGATCTTTGCGACTTTAGGTGGTTTTGTTGCTGGTATGCTTGCTGGAGCGGTGTCTGGCTTTATGCATACGAAAATGAAGATACCAGCACTCTTAACAGGGATTATTACCTTAACAGGGCTCTATTCCGTTAACCTTTTGGTTCTTGGTAGTGCCAATGTCTCTCTTTCAGGACATAACACGCTGGTGACTATGGTGATGGATCTTGGTCTATCTAAGCTGAATGGTGTGATTCTATTAGGACTGATTTTTGTTAGTCTGGTAGTGCTTATGTTGGTTGTCCTCCTTAATACGCAGGTTGGTCTGGCCCTTCGTGCGACAGGTGATAACCTTGCCATGGGTGAAGCCAATGGTATCAAGGTTGATCGTATGAAGATTCTTGGCTACATGATTTCCAATGGTTTGATTGCCCTATCAGGTGCTCTCCTAGCTCAAAATAATGGCTATGCGGATATGAATATGGGTACTGGTACAATCGTAAATGGCTTGGCTGCAATTATCTTGGCTGAAGTTATCGTCAAGTATCTACCACTTGGTAAACGCCTGTGGTCAATTGTTGTAGGAGCTGTTCTCTACCGTCTGGTCTTGGTTATTATCCTTGCCATGAACGTTGATGCTCAAATGCTGAAATTAGCTTCAGCTATCTTGCTTGCTATCATCCTTTATGTGCCTGAAGTACGCCAAAAATTGAAAATCAAACCTAACAAATCCTTGATTCCAGGAGGTGACAAGTAATGGCTTTACTTAGTTTACAACAGATTCATAAAACCTTTGAAAAAGGTACAGTCAATGAAAATCACGTCCTTCGTGGTTTGGATCTCGACATTGAGCAGGGAGATTTTATCTCTGTTATTGGGGGAAATGGTGCTGGTAAATCAACCTTGATGAATTCAATTGCTGGTGTTCTCAGGATTGATGAGGGGGATATCTTGTTGGAGGGTCAATCTATTAAGAAAGCATCTGTAGATGAGCGCTCTAAAGACATTAGCCGTGTTTTCCAAGATCCTCGAATGGGTACAGCGACAAACCTTTCTATCGAAGAAAATATGGCAATCGCCTATCGTCGTGGTAAGAAACGTAGCTTCTTTAAAAAGTCTATTACTGAAAGTGAACGTCAAGTATTTAAGGAAGCCTTGGTAGATCTTGGTCTTGGTCTTGAGAATCGTATGAAGACTGATGCTAATTTCTTGTCAGGTGGACAACGTCAGGCCTTGACACTTGCTATGGCGACCTTGGTTCGTCCAAAGATTTTGCTGCTAGATGAACACACAGCAGCACTGGATCCTAAGACAAGTGACATGGTTATGAATTTGACACGTAAGATTGTTGAAGAACAAGAGTTGACAACTCTTATGATTACCCATAATATGGAGCATGCTATCGAATATGGGAACCGTCTGGTCATGCTCTATCATGGTAAAATCGTCGTCGATGTGCGAGGTGAGGAAAAGAAAAATCTCACTGTTGCAGAACTTATGGATCTCTTCCACAAAAATAGTGGACAAGTCCTCAATGACGATGCCTTGGTACTCGGTTAATAAGCAAAAAGAAACTATCCAAAGTTCAGATTTTGGGTAGTTTTTTCTTGACTATTTTTGACCAAGTGCTAAAATAAATATATGGATTAGCACTCATTGTTCGTGAGTGCTAAAAATAACGTTTCACACGTTACTAATAATAAATAACATTTGGAGGTAATTGGTATGGCATTAAAACCATTGGGCGATCGTATTGTCGTCCGTTTTGAAGAAACAGAAGAAAAAACAGCTAGTGGCTTTGTATTGGCGGGAGCTAGTCATGAAGCTACTAAGACTGCAGAGGTCTTGGCAGTAGGTGAAGGCATCCGTACTCTTACTGGGGAATTGATTGCACCTAGTGTTGCAGTAGGCGACAAGGTCCTTGTTGAAAATGGTGCAGGTGTCAGCGTTAAAGACGGAGAAGATTCCGTTTCAATTATTCGTGAAGCAGATATTTTAGCGGTCCTAGCTTAGGCCCTCGCTAATCAGATATAATTTAAGATAAAGAAGGAGTAACTATGGCAAAAGATATTAAATTTTCATCAGATGCACGCGCAGCAATGGTTCGTGGTGTTGATACTTTAGC
The DNA here is from genome assembly GCF_900636445.1 of Streptococcus vestibularis. Classification (NCBI taxonomy): domain Bacteria; kingdom Bacillati; phylum Bacillota; class Bacilli; order Lactobacillales; family Streptococcaceae; genus Streptococcus; species Streptococcus vestibularis. Next base: position 212,698 of record NZ_LR134275.1, read on the forward strand.
TGATACCGTTAAGGTAACGCTTGGCCCTAAAGGTCGTAACGTTGTTTTGGAAAAGGCTTTTGGCTCACCACTTATCACTAATGATGGTGTGACAATTGCTAAAGAAATTGAACTCGAGGATCACTTTGAAAATATGGGTGCTAAGCTTGTCAGCGAAGTGGCTTCAAAAACTAATGATATTGCCGGTGACGGAACAACTACAGCCACTGTTTTGACACAAGCTATTGTTCGTGAGGGGCTAAAAAATGTAACAGCTGGTGCCAATCCAATCGGTATCCGTCGTGGGATTGAGGCAGCTGTAGCTACAGCTGTGGAAGAGCTTAAAGCCATTGCTCAACCAGTTGCCAATAAGGAAGCTATTGCTCAAGTCGCAGCGGTTTCATCTCGCTCTGAAAAAGTTGGTGAATACATTTCAGAAGCAATGGAACGCGTTGGTAATGACGGTGTTATCACTATTGAAGAGTCTCGTGGTATGGAGACAGAACTCGAAGTGGTTGAAGGTATGCAGTTTGACCGTGGATATCTTTCTCAGTACATGGTTACTGATAATGAAAAAATGGTCGCAGATCTTGAGAATCCATTTATTCTTGTGACTGACAAGAAAATTTCAAATATCCAAGATGTTCTTCCACTCTTGGAAGAAGTGCTTAAGACCAGCCGTCCACTTTTGATTATTGCTGATGACGTGGATGGTGAAGCTCTTCCAACGCTTGTTCTTAACAAGATTCGTGGAACCTTCAATGTTGTTGCTGTTAAGGCGCCTGGCTTTGGTGACCGTCGTAAAGCGATGCTGGAAGACATTGCTATATTGACTGGAGCAACTGTTATTACTGAGGATCTTGGTCTTGAACTTAAGGATGCAACTATGGCAGCACTTGGTCAGGCTTCGAAAGTAACTGTGGATAAGGATAGCACAGTTATCGTCGAAGGAGCAGGAAGCGCAGAAGCAATTGCTAACCGTGTTAACCTTATTAAATCTCAATTGGAAACAACAACATCTGAATTTGACCGTGAAAAACTTCAAGAGCGTTTGGCTAAATTGTCAGGTGGTGTTGCAGTTGTTAAGGTCGGTGCAGCCACTGAAACAGCCCTTAAAGAAATGAAACTTCGTATCGAAGATGCCCTTAACGCTACTCGTGCCGCTGTTGAAGAAGGTATCGTAGCAGGTGGTGGTACAGCCCTTGTTAACGTCATTGCTAAGGTTGCTGAACTTGATCTTGAAGGTGACGACGCTACAGGACGTAATATTGTCCTCCGTGCCTTGGAAGAACCAGTTCGCCAAATTGCTTATAACGCTGGCTATGAAGGTTCAGTTATCATTGATAAATTGAAGAACAGCCAAGTTGGTACAGGCTTTAACGCTGCCAACGGTGAGTGGGTAGATATGGTTGGAGCAGGAATCATTGATCCAGTTAAGGTCACACGTTCTGCCCTTCAAAATGCCGCCTCAGTAGCTAGTCTTATCTTGACAACTGAAGCAGTTGTTGCCAACAAGCCTGAACCAGAGGCTCCAGCAGCGCCAGCTATGGATCCAGGAATGATGGGTTACTAAGATTTAAGAAAGTAAAAAAACCTAGGAAAAGTCGAGAGAAACTTTTCCTGGGTTTTCTTTTCTATTATTTATTGTTAATTAGTGAAAAGGGTTAAACATATCAGAACTTCCTTGTTTACCTGACATCTGCATCATCATTTGTTGCTGCTTGATACGCTCTGCCTCCTTATTCGTATTGATAGAAATAATAAGCAAGATGATCCATCCAATGAAAGTCCAGTTTAGGAGGATAGATAAGACAAAGATTAGCCATTTCTTGTCTGTTTTGTTTAGAAGTGCTGGTAGGATGTCAATAATGATTACTGGTAGCCCCACAATCAAAGTCCATAATGCCAAACCCAAGCCCATACTAAAATCGTCTCCAACAACTCCAAGTAAGAATAAGCCAAGAGCCCAAAGGATAACTGGGATGGTAGCGATGGCTATCATGATGAGGTTTGTTCGGGATTTCTTTTCTGGCTCTTTCCAAGGCTCGTTAAGGGGGGTATTTGTTTGTGGGAAGCTTGTATTAGCTTGGTCGGCAAAGGAATTTAAAGGCTTATTAGTAGTGTCTTGTATTGGATTTATTTGTTCTTGAGAGTTGGCTGTTGGAGCTTCTTGACCTAGGTTAGGAGTTTGGAAAGTTTGTCTTTCATCGATACTAGAATCAACTAAGGGTTCTTCAGCGACATCATAGATTTCAACGGAAGGTTCAACACTTTCTGTGACTTCTTTAGAGGGTGTTGTTTCTATTGTTTCATCAGTTTTGGTTGCTTCAACAGGTGCCAAGGGTTCCTTGGTTTCTACTATTTCTTCAGGTTTGTTTGCTTCGATAGATTGTTTATGTTTCTTAGAGCTTTCTCGGACAAACTCGCCTTTCTGAGCTGCTTCAGCCATTTCTTGAATACTTGGATTACGACCATTAACTGCTTGGAAAAAATCGATCCAATCTTGTTGCTTCATGTGTATAACCTCCAGATAACTTGATTATAAAAATTTTGATAATTACAATTATAGCAATAGTGTAAGGGAACGGCAATGGGAATCGAATAAGAGTGTTTGCTTTATTTCCTAATAATCTTCTTATCACTAAATATGGGAAAGAGAAAGAAATAGGTTAAGATGTAGACCACTAGAGGGTATATCAGTGGATTATAGTCCCAGGCTCCTTGCCAATCTAGGTGTAGTAGTCTAACGCTAGCGCGTGTTAGGCCTGCGCTCCAACCCTTAAGTCCAAATGGTCTTAGGATTAAACTGAGTGGTGTTGGCAGATGCAAAAGGTAGACTCCATAAACTGCCACTAAAACTAAGAGATATAATCTAAAAAAACGCTGGTGGTAGGCCCACAAGCGTGTGAAATAGTTTTTCATTACCCAATAACAGCAAAAAGTTTTTGAGCGTTTGATTGGCGAGTAGCATCCATGATGAGGAACCAGTCAACGATTGACCAGATACCACAACCACCACATGTCAAAAGTTTACCGATACCAAGACCAACTTGTCCCAACATAAAGCGGTCGATTCCAAGAGAACCACCAAAAAGTGAGATAATAAGCATCATTGTAGGATCTTGGAAGCTGATTGAGTAAAGCATTGAAAGTTGTTGTTCAGGAAGTGTCTCAAGACGTTGGCGGATGTACTGCACTTGTTCTGTTGGGAAATACTTGACGTTAATTGCTAGCCATTGATCGACTGGATTCATAATTAAATACTCCTCTAATTTATATGATATGTAAAGCTTAACATAATGTCCAGGGAGATTCAAGGTAGTCAAGGCTTTCGAAGTCAATAAAAGCAACTTATTTGCAAGCTTCCACTGTGTCATAACTAGAGGATCATTAGGATAATCCTTTCGCACTATGCTTGAGAATAAGCCTACTTCTATTATTTGTGATTTCTCAACCCTTGTTCGAAACTTTCTGATTTAGCCTTAACAGTGACTTTTTCGAGTGTTAAGGGATGGGTGAAACTAAGGGTGTGTGCGTGGAGCATGAGTCGAGATGCGGGGCGATGGCTATAAAGAGGGTCCCCCAGAATGGCATGCCCATGGTGGGCCAGGTGCACCCGAATTTGGTGGGTCCGTCCGGTTTTTAGTTGGCAATTGACCAGACTAGCTCCTTTGAAGGCTTTGAGGCGTGTGACGGTTGTATAGGCAACCTGCCCTTTTCTAGGATCAACCACCCGTTTTCTACGATCATGGCGGTCGCGTCCAATCTTGTCATTGTACACAGTCTCCTTGGTTTGGAATTTACCTTCAGTCAATGCCCAATATTGACGCTGAATCATCTTATCTTCTAAAAGCCGGTTGAGGATTGGCAGAATAAACGGATTTTTAGCGAAAATCACAGCCCCACTAGTTTCCATATCTAGTCGATGAACGACGTAACAGGTTTGTCTACAATAAGCCGAAACATGGTTCAGAAGAGCGATTTCTGTGGGTTCATTGCCATGCGTCTTCATCCCTTCAGGTTTATTGACCACGATGAGATGCGAATCCTCATAGAGAGGCTCTACCAAATTGGCGTCTCCCATAGGGATAGTTTTATTAGGATAGTCCTCTGTGTCAAAGGTCAGGCTAATCCTATCACCTTCTTTAACGGGACTCTGCCAATTAATAGTCTCTCCATTGATGAGGACGTGCTTTTTCGTGCGTAGGAAATGACGAATCTTACGAGGAATGAGGAGTCTGGTTTCTAGTAACTCTTTGACAGTTGTTATAGGATAGGGATTGATAATTTCTACGTGTAAAGTCATGGTTTCATTATATCATGAACACTTAAAAGAGGACAGAACCTGTAAAAACTTGATATAATAAGGTTATGACATTTTTTGATAATCTAAAAAACAAACTTTTTAAAGAAGAAAATAGCGGAAAGGGTAAGGATTCCCAGCCTGCTGAAAAATCGAAGAATTTACAAAATAAGATAAAGGGACTCTTTGCTAAGAAACCTGATGAGGTTGAACAAGCCGTTGAAGACTTGGATATGTCTCAGGAAAGTCAAGAGACGTCACGTTACCAACGTTCTAAGCAAAAGAAACCTATTGATACCACCAAACCCTTAGGTAAGGTTCAGGCGTTCTTGAGCAAGTTTACGCTTTCGCCAAGAAATCCTATTCGCCGTTTCTGGCGTCGCTATCATATTGGGAAAATTCTCTTTATCATGCTAGCTGTGCTGGTTCTGACAGTAGGTTCCTACCTTTTCTATATTGCCAAGACGACCAATGTTTCAGACCTTCAAGATGCCTTGAAGGCTACTACGGTTATCTATGACAAAGAAGGCAATCAAGCTGGTTCTTTGTCAGGGCAAAAAGGGACCTATGTGGAACTAGATGCTATTAGTGATAGCTTGGAGAATGCTGTCATAGCAACTGAGGACCGTACCTTCTATAAAAATAGCGGGGTTAACGTCAAGCGATTCCTTCTGGCTATTGTATCTATGGGACGCTTTGGTGGTGGTTCGACCATTACCCAACAGTTGGCTAAAAATGCCTTCTTGACACAAGAACAGACAGTCACTCGTAAGGCCAAGGAATTCTTCCTCTCTTTGGAATTAACCAAGAAATACAGCAAGCAAGAAATCCTTACCATGTACCTCAATAATGCCTACTTCGGGAATGGTGTTTGGGGTGTTGAAGATGCTAGCCAAAAATACTTCGGGACAAGTGCTGCCAATCTAACTGTTGATGAAGCAGCGACCCTCGCGGGTATGCTTAAGGGACCTGAAATTTATAACCCAATCGATAATATCCAAAATGCGACCAACCGTCGAAACACTGTTCTCTCTAACATGGTTGATGACAAGAAGTTGAGTCAGGCAGATGCCGACAGTGCGGCTGGAGTTGATATGGCTAGTCGCCTAGATGATACCTATCAAGGGACTGGCGATGACTACAAGTATCCGTCCTACTTTGATGCCGTCATTGAAGAAGCTACGAAAACTTATGGCTTGAGTGAGGATGAAATCGTTAAAAATGGCTACAAGATCTACACAGAGATGGATGCCAACTCACAAGCTAACATGCAGCAAACCTATGAAAATACTTATCTCTTCCCTACATCAGAAAGTGACGGTAGTACAGCTCAGTCAGCTAGTGTGGCGCTTGATCCAACAACTGGAGCGGTCCGTGGTCTAGTAGGTCGTGTAGGTGGTACCAGTGATACAACCTTCCGTAACTTTAACTATGCAACCCAAGGGAAACGTAGTCCTGGATCGACCATTAAACCTTTAGTGGTCTATGCCCCAGCTCTGGCTTCAGGATGGAGCATCAATAAGGACCTTCCAAATAAACCAATCGACTATAACGGCTATACTCCAACCAACTACGGTGGTGTTGAGACTGAGGATGTGCCCATGTATCAAGCTTTGGCCAACTCCTACAATATCCCAGCAGTTTACCTCTTTAATCAAATCGGTATACAAAAAGGGATTAGTTACGGTCAAAAATTCGGTCTTAACTTTGACAATGTTCCAGAAGAACTGGGAATTTCACTTGGTGGTGGTGTGACAGCTAGTCCTCTTCAAATGGCTCAGGCTTATGCGACCTTTGCTAATGGTGGTGAGATGAATACGGCTTATTTCATCACTAAAATTGAAAATGCTAGTGGTGACATTATCGCTACCCATAGTAAGAAGTCTAAGCGTGTTATCAGCCAGTCAGTAGCTAACCAGATGACCAGCATGATGCTTGGTACCTTCTCAAATGGTTCTGCTGTGAATGCCAACTACACAGGTTATACTATGGCAGGTAAGACAGGTACTGTTCAGGCTGAATTTAACAAGGATTTGACCAGTGATCAGTGGGTTATTGGCTATACTCCGGATGTGGTTATGACGACTTGGATTGGTTTTGATAAGACTGACGAGAATCACTACTTAACAGGAGCAAGCTCAGGAACAGCTTCAACTATTTTCAGCTATATCGCTGCAGATGTTTTGCCAAATACACCAGGTAATGAGTTTACCGTTGAAAATGCCTATGCGGCTGATGGTCAAACACTAGACTATACGGCAGATCCAAATGACTCTCGTAATAGCAGTAACAAGTCATGGACAGACAAGGCTTCAGACGTTGTCAATGATGTAAAAGATCAAGCAAGCAGTCTATGGGATAAGATTTCAGACTCCTTATCAGGTCTATTCAGATAGCTTGTCAATTGCATTTAAAAGTGGTAAGATAAAAAACGGAGGCGTTATGGCACAGAAAAAAGCAAGCCTAGCGTGTGCTGAATGTGGGAGTCGAAACTACTCAATTAATGTTAGTAGTACTCCCAAACCAACACGACTAGAAGTTAACAAATTTTGTAAACATTGTAAAAAATACACCTTGCATAAGGAAACAAGATAGGAGACACCGTGAGACAAACTGGAAGTATTTTCAAAGTCTTGAAAGACACGACTTGGCCAGACCGTAAACAACGCTGGCACGATTTTAGTTCAGTTCTTGAGTATACTGCATTCTTCACTGTCATCATCTATGCGTTTGATGAATTGTTGAGTCGCGCTATGTCAGCACTGATTAACTTTTTCTAAAGAAAACATAAAAAGAGTGGGCATGCCTGCTCTTTTTTGTTATAATAAATGTAGATAAAAGCGAGAACAAGGGCCATCAGGCTTTTTTATTACGCTTTGAATTAAAACATAGGCATTCATTTACATTTAACGCTTGCGCCTCGAAGATTGATGGTCAATGGTGTTTAAATGTCATTTAGAACAAAGAAAGGAATCCTAAAATGCTAGATTCATTCGACAAGGGCTGGTTCGTCCTTCAAACGTATTCAGGATACGAAAATAAAGTTAAAGAAAATCTTTTGCAACGTGCTCAAACTTATAACATGCTTGAAAATATCTTGCGTGTTGAAATCCCAACTCAAACGGTCAATGTTGAGAAAAACGGTAAAGTTAAAGAAGTGGAAGAAAACCGCTTCCCTGGTTACGTTCTTGTTGAGATGGTAATGACAGACGAAGCCTGGTTCGTTGTCCGTAATACTCCGAACGTTACTGGTTTCGTTGGTTCTCACGGTAACCGTTCTAAACCAACACCACTTTTGGAAGAAGAAATCCGTCAAATCTTGATTTCAATGGGTCAAACTGTTGATGTCTTTGATACTAATATCAAGGTTGGAGATGTGGTTCAAATCATCGATGGTGCCTTTATGGGTCAAGAAGGCCGTGTTGTAGAAATTGAAAACAACAAGGTTAAAATCATGATTAATATGTTTGGTTCAGAAACAGCTGCTGAACTTGAACTTTACCAAATCGCTGAACTTTAAGATAGACAAAAAGAGGTTGGGCTAAGAGACTTCAACCTTGGAAGACTATCTCATTAAACTTGAGGGAGAGGCTAGAAGCTAGATTTTTGAAATTTAGTTCTGTGTCACTCCCTTTTTCTAACGGATGATGATGAATTATAAACAATTTTACAATAGGATTAGCGGTCCATTGCGTCCTTATGCTAGGGTCTTAGGAGGATTGAACAAGGCTATCACAAGGACTTTTTACCTGCTTTTTCCGATATTTATTAGTTTGGTTTGGCTAAGGAATGGCTGGTTTGTTCTCTCTACGACAGTGCTTATTATGGGGGGAGGCTTTTTCCTTCTTTCTCTTGGTCGTAGCTTTTATAATCGCCCACGCCCATATCAGACCTGGGACATTCAGCCACTTATTAAGAAGGACAGTCTGGGTAAGTCGTTTCCCAGTCGGCATGTTTTCTCAGCGACTGTCATTGCTATGTTGGCATTGACGCTTAACCCCTGGCTAGGTGGGACTATGCTTTTTCTGGCTGGTGCTCTATCCCTTTTGCGCGTGCTAGGTGGTGTTCACTATCCAAGTGATGTTTTGGCAGGCTATGTTATTGGAATTCTTGTAGGTCTCCTTCTTTATCTTTAGAAAATTTGGGTCTTCTTCGAGAGAGGAAGGCTTTTTTCGTTGAAAAAGAAAAGGCACCTCTAGGGCACCTTTCCTTTCGTTCTAACATTCGAGTTGGCAATTAAAGGTTGTTCCCACCATTAGAGGTTAGCTTATTTTAGGACATGTTCTGTAATGGCTTGAGCGACACCATGCTCATCATTTGAGGCCGTTACTAAGTTTGCAGTTTCCTTAACCCCTTCAGGTGCATTGCCCATGGCAATTCCTAGACCAGCCAGAGCTAGCATGGGACTATCGTTGAAGTTATCTCCGATGGTCATGACTTCTTCAAGAGGAAGGTCATAATATTTGGCAACTTCAAGGAGAGCGTGTTCTTTAGAAACGTGTTTGGCAGTGACTTCAAGATAATTATCTTTGGACAAGTAAAAGGCTGTCTGTGGAAAATCCATGCTTAGGAGTTTTTGGTGGAGGTCCTGGATAACTTCAGGCTCATCAATCAACAATAGCTTGTGGATAGGTGGTTCTGAGTCTGAGACCGTGTCTTGCAGTTCCTTAATGATAGGAGATTCACCCGTGATACTTCCTTCCAACTGAGACCATTTGTCTAGTTGGTTGGTAATCCAGTCCTTGCCAGAGTAGATATTCACAGAGACACTTGGGTAATCTGTGGATAAGTAGTTAAGAAGCTCTTGAATCTCAGCTTTATCCACAGGGTGTTGGATAATAGTACGATCACCCTCAAGTACTAAGGCGCCGTTGTAGCAGGCGATGGGGTTGTTATGAAGTCCCAGTTTATGAGCAATTGGTTGCATCCCTAGTGGCGAACGGGCAGAAGCTAAAACAAAGGGAATATTTGCCTTTTCAAGCTCTGGCATTACCTCAATCAGTTGCTCATCCATCTGGTGGTTACTAGTGAGAATAGTGCCATCAATGTCACTGATAATCAAACGAATATTACTCATAGTCGCTATCCTTTCCATCGTATAAAATCGTTATTTTATCTTTAAGAGCCTCGACCAAATCAGGATCAGGTTCCTTATCTGTAATCCAGTAGTCAAAGTCTTCAATCTTGCCCAATATATATTTGGAATGCTTTTCATATTTATCAGATTCAGCAATAAGAATCTTGGTTCGAGCAGCTTGCATGGCTAGTTGTTTGACAGCAACGTCCTCTTCATCTTCATAGCTGACCACTCCTTGACTGAGACTGGCCGCTCCGAAGAAGGCTAAGTCAAATTGTAGATGTTGCAAGAGCTGGGCTTCGTGAAGCGAATAGTAGAAGCGGTTTTTGCTGTAAAATCTTCCTCCCAAGAGATGAAAGTCGACGCCTTCTTTACCACTTAGGACCAAGGCGTTGTCCAAAGAGTGGGAGTAGATAGTGACCTTCTTAGTCAATTTTTGTGAGACTTCAAGCATCAAGGTAGAGACATCGAAGAAGAGTAGAGATTGGTCTTTGACCAAGCTAAGCACTAGATCTGCCATTTTTTTCTTGTCTTCAGTGAGTCCTTTCTGACGTTCCTGGAAGCCAAGAACAGTGGTATTTTTTACTGGAAGAATGCCACCATGAGTACGCTGAGCCAAATTCCTCTGGCTGAGACAGTCGAAATCTCTTCTGATAGTATCTTTGGAAACTTCTAATTCATCAACCATTTCCTTGACAGATAGGTTTCCTCTCTCTTCCAAGAGAATCAAAATTCTCTCAAGCCGTTGTTCTTGATACATGAGTCACCTACTTTCTAATACTAGAATAGCATTTTTTTGCCTTTTTTGTAAACAAAAATGCAAAAAAATGCAAACTGGAATAAGGTTAATTCGTCTCTTAAACTTCCCTTATCATCTTTAAAAATCCCTCAAAAATGCTATAATAGAAGCATTACGAATATTGGAGAGAAACCATGAGTTTTTACAATCATAAAGAAATCGAGCCTAAGTGGCAAAAATACTGGGCTGACAATCACACGTTTAAGACAGGAACAGATGCCTCAAAACCTAAGTTTTATGCGCTTGACATGTTCCCTTACCCATCTGGAGCGGGTCTTCACGTAGGACACCCAGAAGGCTACACAGCGACTGATATCCTCAGCCGTTTCAAACGTGCGCAAGGTTACAATGTCCTTCACCCAATGGGATGGGATGCCTTTGGTTTGCCTGCAGAGCAATACGCTATGGATACAGGTAATGATCCAGCAGAATTCACAGCAGAAAACATTGCCAACTTCAAACGCCAAATCAATGCGCTTGGATTCTCTTACGACTGGGACCGTGAAGTCAATACTACAGATCCGAACTACTACAAATGGACGCAATGGATCTTCACTAAGCTTTACGAAAAAGGTTTGGCTTATGAAGCTGAAGTGCCAGTAAACTGGGTTGAAGAATTGGGAACAGCTATCGCCAACGAAGAAGTTCTTCCAGATGGAACATCTGAGCGTGGTGGCTATCCAGTTGTCCGCAAACCAATGCGCCAATGGATGCTCAAAATCACTGCCTATGCTGAGCGCTTGCTCAATGACTTGGATGACCTTGACTGGCCAGAGTCTATCAAGGACATGCAACGCAACTGGATTGGGAAATCAACTGGTGCCAATGTCACTTTCAAAGTAAAAGGAACAGACAAGGAATTCACAGTCTTTACGACACGTCCAGATACTCTTTTTGGTGCGACCTTCACTGTTTTGGCTCCTGAGCATGACTTGGTAGATGCCATCACAACACCTGGACAAGCTGAGGCTGTATCTGACTACAAACATCAAGCCAGCCTTAAATCAGACTTGGCTCGTACAGACCTTGCCAAGGACAAAACAGGGGTTTGGACTGGTGCTTATGCTGTCAACCCTGTCAATGGTAAAGAAATCCCAATCTGGATTGCTGACTATGTTCTTGCCAGCTACGGAACAGGTGCTGTTATGGCCGTACCTGCCCACGATGAGCGTGACTGGGAATTTGCAAAACAGTTTGACCTTCCAATCGTAGAAGTACTTGAAGGTGGAAATGTTGAAGAGGCTGCTTATACAGAAGATGGCCTTCACGTTAACTCTGACTTCTTGAACGGTCTCAACAAAGAAGAAGCGATTGCTAAAATTGTGGCTTGGCTAGAAGAAAAAGGCTTTGGTCAAGAAAAAATCACTTACCGTCTTCGTGACTGGCTCTTTAGCCGTCAACGTTACTGGGGTGAACCAATCCCAATTATTCATTGGGAAGACGGTACTTCAACAGCTGTTCCAGAAAGTGAACTCCCACTTGTCTTGCCAGTAACCAAGGACATTCGCCCTTCAGGTACTGGTGAAAGCCCATTGGCTAACTTGACAGACTGGCTTGAAGTGACTCGTGAAGATGGCGTCAAAGGTCGTCGTGAGACGAATACTATGCCACAATGGGCAGGTTCAAGCTGGTACTACCTCCGCTATATCGATCCACACAACACAGAGAAATTGGCTGACGAGGACCTCCTCAAACAATGGTTGCCAGTTGATATCTACGTGGGTGGTGCAGAGCATGCCGTGCTTCACTTGCTTTACGCTCGTTTTTGGCATAAATTCCTCTATGACCTTGGTGTTGTACCAACTAAGGAGCCATTCCAAAAACTCTTTAACCAAGGAATGATTTTGGGAACAAGCTACCGTGACCACCGTGGAGCTCTTGTGGCAACTGACAAAGTTGAAAAACGTGACGGTTCCTTCTTTCATGTGGAAACAGGAGAAGAATTGGAGCAAGCACCAGCCAAGATGTCTAAATCCCTCAAGAACGTTGTCAACCCAGACGATGTGGTGGAACAATACGGTGCTGATACCCTTCGTGTCTATGAAATGTTCATGGGACCACTCGATGCTTCAATCGCTTGGTCTGAAGAAGGATTGGAAGGAAGCCGTAAATTCCTTGACCGTGTTTACCGTTTGATTACAAGTAAAGAAATCGTTGCGGAAAACAATGGTGCTCTTGATAAGGTTTATAACGAAACCGTTAAATCTGTTACTGAGCAAATCGAGTTGATGAAATTTAACACAGCCATTGCTCAACTCATGGTCTTTGTCAACGCGGCTAACAAGGAAGACAAACTCTATGTGGATTACGCCAAAGGATTTATCCAATTGATCGCTCCATTTGCGCCTCACTTAGCAGAAGAAATCTGGCAAACAGTCGCAGAAACAGGTGAGTCTATCTCTTATGTAGCTTGGCCAACATGGGATGAAAGCAAATTGGTTGAAGACGAAATCGAAATCGTCGTTCAAATCAAAGGTAAAGTCCGTGCCAAACTCATGGTTGCTAAAGATCTTTCACGCGAAGAGTTGCAAGAAGTAGCTCTTGCTAACGAAAAAGTCAAAGCAGAGATCGATGGCAAGGAAATTGTGAAAGTAATTAGTGTACCTAATAAACTCGTTAATATTGTCGTTAAATAACGAGTTTATTAGCCTTATCTGCTACCTTCAACAGTCCACTGGACTATTGAAGCCGAACAAACTTGTCAACATTGTTGTGAAATAACCGATTTATTTGTTCATGCTCAACCTCAAACAGTTTCCCAAACTGTTTGAGCCTAATACACTCGTTAATATCGTTGTGAAATAAAAATGAATCCTTCGGAGCTAAGCTCTGGAGGATTTTTTACTCTTCTTGACAAGAAAACGATATTTTGTTAATATCATTAACAAAAAGAAGGAAACTATGAATAAGAAAGAACTGCATAAGTTTAATAATCGTTTTAACAGCTTTGCCTTAGCCTTTGAACGGTTGAAAAAGAATCAGCATAGAAATAGTATTGATAAATCAATCACTATTAATGAAGTCCATTTGATTGATTTAATAGGTTGGAATCAGCCTGTGAATCTAGTGAAATTATCTGAGTTACTTGAAGTATCAAGGAGCGCTATTACTCAGAGTGTTAGACGTTTAACCAAGAAAGACCTCGTTGCTTTTGAATTTGCACAGGATAATGAAAAAAATAAATATCTGATATTATCCAAAAAAGGGGTTGACGTTTTTAACGTCCATAAAGAGCAGCAAGAACATATTGAAAAAACCATTTTTTCAGTTTTAAGAAACTATAGTGAAGAGGACCTTCAAATGGTTATGAAACTGATGGATGATGTTGAACAGGTATGGCGAGAGTTACCGTGGTAAAAGTCACGGTAATTTTAAAACCATATTGTTAATTATATTAACAAAAAAAGAGGAAGATATGAATATACAAATTGAACTTATCTCAGAGTCTGAGTTAGCAGACGAATCTTTTAATATTGTCATCAATGGCTTAAAACCAAGAGAAACATATCGAGTCGAGATGTACCTAACTGATTATTATTGTATCAATGCTCCCATGCTTTTAGCTCATGATGTTTTATGGAGATCAACAGGGGCTTTTGTATCAGATAAGAATGGTATTATTGATATGTCACAAACTCCATCTTGTTCTGGCTCTTATGAAGGCATTTCAACAATGGGACTATTTTTTAATGCTAAGCCCTTGACCAATGAGAGAAAGAAACTTCCAAACTCTCTTTCTGAAATTCCCTTATTAGCTCATTTTTTTGTGGATATCAAAATTATGCAAGGAAATACTGTCATTGAAGAGAGAACTTTCACAAGACATTACATGAGTTCGCAAATTAGTCATAAAGATATTTACGGGGAACATTTTCAAGGGAGACTATTTTATGATAAAAAGTCACTAAAAGCACCAGCATTGATTATTGTGAGCGGTAGTGAAGGACGGATTGAAAAGGCACAGAATATAGCTCAGATTTTATCTTCTAGAGGTTATATTTGCCTAGCAGTTGCCTTCTTTGGTTTAGAAGGGTTGCCAAAATATTTGGAACGTATTCCTTTAGAGTGTCTTGCGGAGGCAAAGGATTATCTACGTCAGCATCCTCAAGTAGATAGTGAAAGAATTGGAATCTATGGACGGTCTAAGGGAGCAGAATTGGTTTTAGCTGAGGAGAGCCTTTTTAATGACGTTCAATGTTTGGTGCTAAATTCACCCTCTGATGTGGTGTATGAAGGGATAGAAGGGAAATGGAACTCTCATACTTCTTCTTGGACGCATTTGCAAAAAGAACTTCCCTATCAAAAGTTTCGACTTAGAGATTATCTGTTCAGTAAACTTTTTAGAAAACCTATCCCTAAAGATTGCTCTGCTAGGATAGACATTAGTAAACTCTCTTCGCCAATTTTATTGCTCGGAAGTACTGTTGATGAAATATGGGATGCCTCGTCAGCAATTGATGATATTGTCTCACATTATAAAGGACACCACATTACATTTAAAAAATATCATGAAACAGGTCACATGTTGACAGTGACTTATCAACCAAATCACCGTTATCGAAAAGATTGGCGTTTATTGATGAAAGAGAGTAAGGACTCTTGGCTGGCTACGATTCATTTTTTTGATAGGCATTTGAAGAAGCAATAAAAATAGCTTATAAATATGCTATAATAGTCCCAACTAAGATAAAAACACAGTTCTGGTTGGTAGTCCAGACGTAGGCAAGCCTATCAGTAACCTTCCTCCTTGGTTGTCCATTCTTAGGGATAGATTTAAGGAGGTGCTGTCGTGGAAACAATTTCAATTGGATTGACAGTTTATTTTGAAGATGGATTTTGGCATGGTTTGTTCGAACAAGTGTATCTAGAAACTTATCAAGTTTGTCGTGTGACATTTGGTCAGGAGCCAAAAGATGATGAAATTCTAGAGATCTTACAGACTCAGTTTACTCAATTATCTTTTAGTCCAGAAGCTATAGTTAAGCAACATGTAAAAGTCAAGAATCCTAAACGATTACAGCGAATGGTGAAGAAACAAGTAAATCAGAAAGTTTCTTCCAAGTCGAAAGAACTATTGCAGTTGCAGTATGAGGAAAGGAAAAAGATTTCAAAACATCAATCTAGTGTCCAAAAACAATTGCTCAAACAAGAGAAATTTGAACGCAAACAGCAAAAACGAAGAGAGAAGCATAAAGGACATTAATGTGTTTCTCTTTATAGAAACAGCTCTTTTCTAAGTAGAAAGGAGCCGTTTTACTAGTATTGAAGCGTCGTTTTTTACTGTTTCCTAATATGGTTACTTGTCGTCAAAAGTTTTACTGATGATAGGTTCAAATTCAGGACAATACTTACTTGCCTCAAATTCAATGACATCATATTGGGCAATCTCATTTTGATAGAATGGATCGTGTGTAATGATTTCTTGAACACCACTGTATTCAACATTCCTATAGTGCTAAGGGATGCCCATATGACAATAGTTGTATAGAGTCATTTCACGCAACGATCAAAAAGGAGTGTATTTACGCCGAAGCTAATATTGGTTATAAAGATTTTCAGACCTGTTACGATAGTATTTTTAAGTATATCGGAGGTTTTTATAATTCGAGGAGGCGCCACAGCAAACTGAACTATCTTTGTCCGAATGAATTTTAAAAACAAATTGCTTAGTTAATAGCACTCCTTCTACGCGCTTATAAAATTCATTTTATGATCTCGTAGAAGGAGTCCAGCAACCGAAGGGCGCTAGCCTTCAAATTTTTCTCCTAAAATGTGTCCAAAATATTGACAGAATTCCAAAACTCAATTATTTAAAATGGAATGACTGGGTACTATAAGGTAGGTGATTCAATAGGAAGGATAATTTCTGTTTGAAAATATTCTCCTTGTTCACTTGTGATAATCATACTACCTCCATGTAAATCAACAATTTGGTTAGAAATTTTTAGTCCCATACCACTTCTGCGAGCCCCAGAAATATCAAAATTAAATTCCTCAATTTTATTAATATTTTTAAGTCTATCTGTAGAGGTTCCAATTCCATTATCACGTATAATAACTGAAAATTTATTACGAGAAATATAGTTAAGGACAATCTGAATATTACAACCAGAAGGGTTATGCAATACAGAATTATAAATGAGATTGTGAATAACTCTAGACATCAAAGATTTTTCAATGTACATTTTTTTACCCAACAATTTATTATCAGGAATAAACTCAAAATTAAAATTATTCCAAATCTCTTCATTAATAATTTGTATGATTATTTCCCTAAAGAAGGGGATAATATCTGTTATTTCTTGATTTAATTTAAAATTACCGTTTGTTAGTCTAGCGAATATGTTGAGATCGTTTAGCAAATTTTGAATATAGTGACTCTCAACTAGTGTAGGTTTCAAATTTTTTAATAGGTCATCATTGTCTGTTTTTTCAATGGCTAATGATGTATTAGCCATGATAACTGAGAGTGGGGTTTTTATGTCATGAGCTATTCCTGAAATCCAATTTTCTTTAAAATTTTCGTTTTCACGTAATTGTTGATTTGCAGAATTAACAGCAAGAGTCAATTTATCTAGCTCTTTTACAGATTTTACTTGAGTGTTTATACCACTTGGTAAGTTGTTAATTGCGTTAATAATTGGTTTGATATTTCGGTTAAAGAAAGTAAGGCTGTGACAATATAGTAAGAGACAAAATAAAATATTAGCAAATATAATTGATAGGATGATAATCGGAATGATTTGGATTCTATTCAATTCAAAGTAATTATTGCCGTATTGTATAATACTGTCTTTTGGAAATGCGATAATATATATATCATCGTTGTCGTCTTTTAGTTGAGTAAATACAGGATAATCTTTTAGATAACATCTAGAGAATCTAATAGCATCAGTAAAATTAAATTGACTGGCTATTTCTTTAGGTTTATTAACATTGAATTTTTCTTTACCACTATTTTTATCAATAACCATTATCCATAAATTATCTTTATCAATTAACTTTTTTGCGGCTGAACTTACTACATAGTTTCCATTAGAAAAAGTAATTCCATTGGATATCTTGTCAACTATATTTGAGGCAGACTGTTGGCTGCGAATATAATTAGAGGCAGTAATTAGTAGTACGATATCAATTATGATAATAAAAATAAACTTTAGTATAATTTTTTTGAAGATATTCATTGCTATCCCTCAATTATCTATATAACAAGCTTATAACCGAGACCTTTGATGGTAATTAGGTGATTTGGTCTAGAAGGAATGTCTTCGATTTTTCCTCTTATATTTCGAATATGTACCATGAGAGATTTTTCACAGCCATAGCTATCAAGTCCCCAAACAGTATCACAAATTGTTTCAATAGAGACGATATAATTTTTATTAGCATATAATTTTCGGAGAATTTGTATCTCTGTAGGTGTCAATGACAAAATTTCATCATTTTTTTTAACACTTGCGCTACTTAAATCTATAGTACAGTTATCTAACTCAATTATTTCTGACTCATCTTTATATGCCCTCCTTAATAGTGCAATAATTCGATAAGTTAAAGATTTAGGTAAAAATGGTTTCGTAACATAGTCATCTCCTCCGGAGTTAAGTCCTCGAATTTCATCGTCAGGATTATTTTTAGCGGTTAAAAATAAAATAGGAACATCGGAACTTTCTCTAACATACTCTGAAAGTAAATATCCTTCACCATCTGGCAACATAACATCTAAAATAATAAGATCAATATGTGATACTGAGAAAACATTAATCCCTTCACTGATGCTGTAAGCGACATGAATATTTTGAAAACCACGACTAGCAAGAACTTCTTTTATAGACTCGCTTAGCGCTTCATCATCATCGACGATTAGTATACTTTTCTTTAGTAATTGAACTTCAAAATTCATATATTAACTCCAAAAATTTTCTTAATTATACCATAAATTTAAGTAATTATAATGTCACAGAAGAAAAAATTCAGACATTTAAAATTCTTAAAAATAATTTTAAGTTTTCTTTATCATAAATTTGTATTCCTGTCTTACAATGAACTCGTAATAAATAAGATAACCAGTCTATCAAGGTTCGAAAAAGAGGTGGCATTATGCAAAATAAATATGAAGCTGTTGATTCAATTAAAGAAATTAGCCTAGAAGAGCTAGATCAAATTATTGGTGCTGGGAAAAATGGAGTGTTTAAAACTATTTCACACGAATATCGTATGAATTCATTCCAATTTTATTCACTTGTTGTTCTTAATGTTATGAGTCTGGTTATCTTAGATGTTGCAACAAAAAGAGGGAAACCTCTTTTTGTTTTTTCTTTTAAAGGTGGTACTTTTCTATTGTTATCGTATTAGGGATAATAAGAGAGCAAAATTAGAGCTTTATTTTTTCTTAAACTTTTCTTTAACCAGTAATTTTAAAATTATTGTATAAAGTAGCATAGATATGCGTTAAATTTAATATTAAAAAGTGGGGTAGTTAAGATGAAAATAAAATTCGTACCAAAGCTATTGAGGCATTATAAGAATTTCAAGTTTAAGAATTAGATAGTCTTTTAGGCAGTGGTAAAGGGCACGGAGTAAATACAATCTCTGCTGAATGTCACTGGAAAAATTTACAAGTAATTTTTACATGTTACTAATTGAAAGAGGTTAGCTTATGAATCAGAAAGAAGTTTTGTACAGTCAGTTTGACGCCTTTCCTAGAACATTCATTGAGAGATATTTTCCTGAAGTATTATTAAAAACTAAAATATAAGTTATCGAGAATTTATTAATTCGAAACTTTAAGGGAAAATTTCTTGTATCTTAATGTTATCTTTAGGTGGTCAATTTACAATTACAGTATAGAAACAGAATTAAAAGGATAGATTTTTTATTATTGGGCTACATGAGGTTAAAAATGAAAAATATTATTGAATTACACAAGCTTTCTAAAGTGTAGAAGTTACTACCGTGGAACTAGAAAAGTTTACTGTTCGAGAGGGCGAAATCTATGGTTTTCTTGGTCCAAATGGTGCAGGTAAAACAACAACAATGAAAATGATCTTGTCGTTAGTTATGCCAACTTCAGGAGAAATACTTATTAATGGTGAAAACATCACAAAAAATAAACAGTATTTAAACCAAATCGGTTAGATGATTGAAGAACCATCATATTATCCTAATTTAACAGGTTATGAAAATCTACTGGTTTTTCAAAAATAGGTGATTATGAAAAAAAGAGATTTATTATTAGCTAGCACGGTATTGTCAATATTATTGTTTGTTGGTAGTTCACCAAGTTGTGTTCAAGCAACTGACATTGAAACAACTCGGTACAATGTATTATTAAGAGAAACTCAATCAGTTGACGATATGGAGAAAGCATTTGAAAAAGAAGGTATCACAGTTACTGACAAGATCCCTGAGATAAATTTCATGACCATCTCCACAGAGAAAAGTAAGCAGGATGTGAAAGAGGAAAATAGCAGTAAGATTGAAGAGATTGTGGAGGATGATAAGCTAACTGTTAAACCCAATATTAGCTATTCTTATAAAGGTCAAGTCTATACGAATGATAATTCTGATTTTTGGGAAAATCAATGGGATATGCAAAAGAGCATTAGCACAGGGACTAAGTTTACTCATAAATCTTCAGGTGAAGCGACGATTGGAGTTATTGATTCAGGGATTACAAACGATAACTCCGAAATATCTTCTAATATTATTTCCGTGAAAAACTTCGCAGCTGATGCGACCACTGGTCTTGTCGATGACCAAAATGTTTTAGACAAAACAGGTCATGCAACATCTGTTGTCGGTCAGATATCCTCAAACGGTAGTTACCTCGGAATTGCTCCTGGCATGAGGGTGAGAATGTATCGTGTTTTTGACGAGGGAAATGCCCAAGATCAATGGATTTTAAAAGCATTGATTCAAGCGGCTAAAGATGATGTTGATGTCATCAATTTAAGTTTCGGAGAATATCTGCTTGAAAATTCGACTGATGAAAGTGATAAAACAGCACTCATTAACATTTATCAACGGGCCGTTAATTTTGCCCATAAGCAAGGTTCAGTAGTTGTTGCTTCTGTAGGCGATGAAGGATTAAATCTAGACAATCAAGCGGAATTGAAATATCACCTTGGTAGCTCAAACGGCAAGGACTACGCTCAGGTTAATGGTTCAGTAAAAGATATTCCTGCTGAATTAGATAATGTTGTTACAGTGGGGTCAGTGGACGCTGATGATCGCATTTCTAGTTTCTCAAACAGAGGTTCTGAAGTGGATATCTACGCAACTGGAGGCGGTTCTAAAGAGTTGTCAGCAGTTGGATACGACAAATGGATGGCAGAGAGATTATTTGAAAGAGATTGGATTATTGTTCCAACACTTCAAGGACAGTTCACTTATGCGTATGGAACATCAATCGCAGCACCAAAAGTATCTGCTGCCTTGGGATTAATTATGGAAAAGTATCACTTGAAAAATCAGCCTGATGAAGCTATCAAGATCTTGTATGACAATAGCTGGCTGAGTCATGATGGAAATGGCAATTCATTTAGAATGCTGAACATTACAAATTTTGTTCAATAATCAATTAATGAAGGTATTAATATGAATCAAGTGCTTATCATAGAGGATGATTTTGATATTGACTCGCATCATCCTAGGGATAAATAACAATAGTTGTATAATCACATATCAATAATAAAGAGTTGTTCTGAATTTGCTTTATTGTATGCTAAATTTCTGAATAAACTCTAAATGCGTTCGTTTAAACATTTTAAATGGAGTACAAAACTATGAAAAAATTATTTTGGATGACGCGAAGCCAACGTTTCTCAATCAGAAAGTATTCTATCGGAGTAGCTTCGGTGCTCATTGGGATGTTCTTATTGGGAACACCTAAAGGAGCATCTGCAGATGAGTTGACCAACACCAATGATGTAACGACTACAGAAGTAGTTGGAAGTGTGACTAATGATAGTAGTAGCACGACAACATCTATAACTACAGAAGCAGTTTCTACTGCTCAAGAAACACCAACTGTTAATCAAGAAGTAGCGCAGGCTACCAAAGGAACAGGGAGCAGTTTAAATAGTTCTGCTGTATCTGAGGACTCTCATGTAAATGCTGAAGCAACTAGGACTGATTTATCTACAAACACTTCAAATGGTGTTGCAGAAGGACATACTACAAAAGAGATTACCCCAGCTGCACCATCAGTTGATCAGTCTAGCAAAGAAGTTAAAACAGAAAATATTGAAGACAAGGTATCTGAAGTCGTAGAAGCTCCTACGACTCCTGCAGATAATCAAAGCACAGATAAAGCTACTACAAAAGTAGATGACGAAGGAAGTCTGGATGATGATTTAGCAACTGTTGAAGATTTCTTGAATCAAAATCAAAATAGCAAATTATCTGATGGTGCTAATACAAGATCAGGACGAGCTATCGGTGATGACTACCCTGCTTCTTGGAGAAATAATCCCAACTCTGTGGACTCTTGGGGATATTACACAGGAAATTGCACCTCATTTGTAGCTAATCGCTTGCATAATGTTAACCACTTTGAAGTTCCAAGAGCTATGGGAAATGGAGCACAGTGGGGAGCTGTTGCAAGAAGCCTAGGATATAGAGTAGATAACACTCCAGCAGTGGGTTCTGTAGCTTACTATACTGATGGTGGTTACGGACACGTAGCTTGGGTCGCTGAGATTGTTGGAGGTAACATTGTTGTTGAAGAGTATAACTGGATTAGAAATGGAGGAATGGACTACACATATCACACCCAAACACAACCTACTTCTAAACCCGCGGGATTTATTCACTTCAAAGATTTAAGTGGTACGCCTTCAACTCCAATCAGTACAACACCTTCAGCAGGAACAAGTACCGGTGGTTCTTTGCCAAGTTCAGGTACTTATAGATTCACTAATCGCAAAGGGATTAAGTCAGAACCTAGGATTTCTAGCGCAGATATCGCTTACTATGACAATGGAAGCTCTGTTAACTATGATAAGACTGTAATAGCAGACAATTACGAATGGATTTCTTATGTCTCTTATTCAGGTGCCCGCAGATATATTGCCATCAATCAAGTAGCGACCCGACCAACGACTCCAGTCACTACTCCAAGTACAAGTGGTCAAGCGACTAGCTCTTTACCAAGTTCAGGTATTTATCGTTTTACTAGCCGAAAAGGGATCAAATCAGAACCTAAAATTTCCAGTGCTGACATTGCATACTACGACAATGGAAGTTCTGTTAACTATGATAAGACATTAGTAGCCGATAACTATGAATGGATTTCCTATGTTTCTTATTCAGGAGCTCGCAGATATATCGCTATCAATCAAGTAGCGACTCAACCAACAACTAGTGGAACCTCTACGGCCCCAGTGGCTCCAAGTAGAGCTGAACCAACAGGAACAATTTCCATCACAAATAAAAACGACCAAACGGGTACATTTGATGTTATCATTTCAAATGTTTCAAGTCCTAATGGTGTCAAAGAAGTAAAAGTACCAACTTGGTCAAGCGAAAATGGACAAGATGATATTATCTGGTATGTTGCAGCTAAGCAAGGTGATGGAACTTACAAAGTTTCCGTGAATCCAAGTGATCACAAAAATTCTCTAGGAGAATATAATGTTCACTTGTACTATGTTCAAAACGACGGCAAAATGGTTGGAGTAGGTGGTACCACGACTATTGTAAAAGCAGTTGTAAGACCTTCTATCCCTGATAAAGGGCGATATACTTTCTCAGGACATGCTAGTATAAAAGCAGAACCTAAAATGTCCTCACCAGAACTGGCTTATTACGATGCCGGAGACGGTGTTAATTACGACAAGGTACTTTTGTCTGATGGCCATTATTGGATTAGCTACGTTTCATTCTCAGGCAACAGACGATATATCAGCGTAGCAGTAGCATAGATAGGTGAATATGATGAAAAAAACAATTAAAATCGTTACAAGTTTGCTAGCAGCCGTATTGGTTATCTTACTTGCTTTTGTATTATTAAAAGGTTGTGGTAGTAGTAAAGTAGATAAAAGTGGCTTCTACAGTAAGGATACAAAGACCAGCAAAATGTCATCCTCTAGCAGTAAGAGTTTGACAAAGAGCTCTTCAA
This sequence comes from Streptococcus vestibularis, assembly GCF_900636445.1. Lineage (NCBI taxonomy): Bacteria > Bacillati > Bacillota > Bacilli > Lactobacillales > Streptococcaceae > Streptococcus > Streptococcus vestibularis. Next base: position 235,976 of record NZ_LR134275.1, read on the forward strand.
AGAAATCAAGTAGCTCCTCTAGTTCTACGCAAGTAGACTCTAGTACCGAGGCTAAAAGTAGTGAAGCTAGTGTCGCTTCCAGTGCCGCTTCTAGTGCAACAACTACAGCACCAAAACAAGCGCAAGCTCAAACACCATCTCAACCTGTTCCAAGTCAAGGTAACAGTGCTAATCAAGCTGGAACCACAACTTCTGAATCTGATCCGAAAACAGGTTATGGCGGTTGGGAAGCCACTTCTGGTACTTTGACACTGACACAGGACACCCCTGTTTATACTGAACCTAACAAAGACGGTGGTGTTGCTTATGTGCAACCTCAAGGGGACATACAATGGGATAAATACATCTTCGCTAATGGTGACAATTGGTACAGCTTTGTTCAAAAAAATCGTGACCAAGAAGTTCGATTTTACATTGCTTATTCAGATGTAGGGCATTGATAGAAAAAGAAAAGGACGATACTTATATCGAAGAATGTAAGAGGTAAAAACATCATGAATAAAGTTAATTATCATCATGAAAAACAACGCTATTCCATTCGCAAATACGCTTTTGGTGCAGCATCTGTCTTGATTGGCTGTGCCTATATGGCAAACGCTCAAGTCGCACATGCTGACCAAACAACAGCGGCACCAGTTGCAGAAAGTACAACAACTTCAACAAATGTTGCACCAACTCAACCTGCTACTACAGTAGATACTACCACTCAATCACAACCCTCTACAGTTGCCCAGACAGCGCCATCAACTACAGAAAGTACAACCTCAACACAGCCGCGAGCATCAGCTGTGTCTGACAGTGTGACGCCTGCAAGCTCATCTACTGATGTCACCAAGACTGTTGTGGTTACTTATCCAGATGGCTCAACAGATGAAGTACAAGTCCACTATACTGTTGCTGGACAAACTGACGCTGATAAGAATGAACCAACTGTTCGCACACAAACAGTCCGTCAAGGACAAACACCAACTGCAGACTCCTTTATTACCAACAAAGACAGCTTACCAGCAGGTACAACTTATAGTTTCAAAGATGACTCTGCTCTAAAAACAGAAACACCTGCGACTACGCCTACGAGCACAAAACCAACAGAAACACCAGTAACTACTCCAACAACTACTAAACCAAGTGATTCTGAAACAGTAAAAACACCTGAGAAGGCTGAAACACCAACTGCAACGACTACAAAAGACGACACTTCTAAGGAAGAAAGCAAAACTCCCGAAGAACCAGTCAAAGACAAAGTCGTTAAAGAAGTCATCACTGGTCCAGAATTGCCAGCTAGTGGTCGCTACACTTTCACTGAAAAGACAGCCGTGTATACCACACCAAGTACCAATAGTAGCGTCTCTTTCTACTTTAACAAAGGTAACCAAGTTAACTATGATAAAGTCTTAGACGCTGAGAATGCTCGCTGGATTTCTTACGTCAGCTACAGTGGTATTCGTCGCTATGCTAAGGTAGGAGAACTAACTAAGGTGCTTGAAGAAGTGACAGAACCTGAAAGCACTGAAACAAGCAAGAACCGCAAACCACAATCTGCTACTGGAACCTATGTTTTCCAAGATACAGCACAAGTACGCAATGACCCTAAACTTTCAAGTCCAGTACAGTTTGAATTCCGAAAAGGTGATCGAGTCTACTATGACAAAGTTTTAACTTTCGATGATTACAACTGGATTTCTTATGTTAGCTACAGCGGTATCCGTCGTTATGTGTCACTTAACAAAGTAGAAAAGGCAACAGTTGATACTCCAAAGACTCAAACACCACAAAAAGAAGAAAGTAAACCAGCAACTACTACCAAGTCAGAAGCATCGACTTTGCCTGCAAATGGTACTTATATTTTCACTGATAAAGCTGATGTACGTAATGATGCTAAGATTTCAAGCCCAGTACAGTTTGAATTCCGAAAAGGTGATCGAGTCAACTATGACAAAGTTTTAACTTCCGATGATTACAATTGGATTTCTTATGTCAGCTACAGTGGAACTCGCCGTTATGTTGCTCTCAACAAAGTCGAAAAAACTTCTGCTGAAACATCCCAAAAAGAAGAGGCAAAATCAACTACTTTAATGAAGGAAGTTAAACCAAGCCTCCCATCAAGTGGTAAGTATACCTTCACAAATACTGTAGAAGTACACAACGAAGCTAAACTTTCAAGTCCAGTACAATTTGAGTTTAAAAAGGGTGAAAGTGTCAACTATGATAAAGCCTTAGTTGCTGATGATTACAGCTGGATTTCTTACGTCAGCTACAGCGGTATTCGTCGCTATGTAGCGCTTAACAAAGTGGGACAAGATACACCTAAAGCAGAAGCAACAGCAAGTAAACCTAGTGTTGTAACAGGAAACATCAAGGTGGAAAATGTGACTGCTAAAGGCTTTGATGTTGTTGTCAGCAATGTCTCTGACACCCAAGGTGTCAAAGCAGTGAAAGTGCCTGTCTGGTCAAGCCAAGGTGGACAAGATGATATCATTTGGTATGATGCGACTAAGCAAAACTCTGGTGATTACAAGGTGGCGGTTAAGATTAGTGACCACAAAAATAACACTGGTGAATACAATGCTCACTTGTACTATGTCCAAAACGATGGCAGCTTGAAAGGTATCGCTGCGACAAGAACCACAGTTGCAGGAGAATCTACAACTGAAACGACTTCAAACAAAGTGACATCTAATGGCTCTTACTATAGCATTAAGGGTAAATACGACGACATTATCATCGCCAACAAGAAGTACCCATTATCTCCATCTTATAATCCTGGCGAAGATGCCACAGCCAAAGCTGCCTTTGTCCGTCTGCGCAATGACATGATTAACCAAGGGTTTAACGTTGGTCATGCTTACAGCGGTTTTAGAAGTTATGACACTCAAAAAACGCTTTATCAAAATTATGCCAATAGAGACGGATATGCCGCAGCAGATCGTTATTCTGCACGAGCTGGCTACAGCGAACACCAAACAGGTCTTGCTTACGACTTGACCGACAGGTCTGGCAATCTGCTCGAGGATAAAACAGCAACTGACTGGCTCAACAATAACGCCTACAAATACGGTTTTGTCGTGAGATACCAACCAGGTAAAGAGTCCGTGACTGGTTACATGCCAGAAGCATGGCACATCCGCTATATTGGAAAAGAAGCCAAAGAAGTTTATGAGTCTGGTAAAAGCTTAGAAGAATACTTCGACTTTGACGGTGGCGATTATACCAATACAACGTCATCTAGCACAGCAAACACTAGCACTACTACTAGCCTTACTCAACGAGGTACTTACCACTTTACAAGCCGTTCCTCTATCAAGGCAGAACCTAAGGTTTCCAGTCCAGAGCTTGCATACTACGATGCAGGAAATTCCGTCAATTATGACAAAGTTCTCACAGCAGATGGACATCAATGGATTTCTTACATTGCCTATAGTGGTAGTAGAAGATACATTGCCGTTAGTTAATCGTAGTTAAAAGGAGTGACACTTGGGTATCGCTCTTTTTTTATTAGGAGTTACATAATAAAGTTCCTAAAATGTCAGATTAAGTTAGACTTTTCAAGTAATTCAGAAAAACTTGGTAGGGTGATTGATAATTCAATAATTTTCTAGGAATTCTATTTCTTGAGAGTGGGACAAAAGTCCTAGCCTCTCAATTGTTTTTGGATTGTCGAGCAAGACGCAGTGGTTGAGTGGGCTCTACTAAGCTGATTTCATCAGCTTTTACAGCCCTACTCAACTGTGCGGAGGTGGGATGACGAAATCGAATTCTAACGAATGACCGATTTCTGTCCCACTCTCATAATTTTGAGAAATATTAGTAAAATCCATTTGTTTTGGTAGTCCATTTCGTCTTAATAAGCCATTAGAATGTTCATTGAGACCTCGTTGGCCAGGACATCCTGGATCCGTAAAGAAAATATCAATGTCATGTGCATTCGAAATAGATTTCCAATTAGAAAATTCTTTCCCACAATCAAAAGTTATTAACTTAAAGAGATGACTGGGAACTTGAGACAACTATTGATTGATGGATGCCTCAATATCACTTGCTTTCCGTCCATTGGTTTTCAGTGTGATGATGGCTTTTGAGCAGCGTTCTACTAAGGTAATGACTGCACTTTTGTGTTTTTCTCCCACAATTGTATCCCCTTCTAGATGACCGAATTCCGTCTTAAAATTAGGATAACTGTCTGCTCTCTCACGTAAATCTCTGCGCAATGCTTGTTTTCCTCGTTTTTCGCTATGATCATTTGGTTTTCTTTTGCCTTTCCAAGGGAGATCCTCTTTCTTTAGAATACCACGATCTGCTAGTCGATAGAGAGTTCTCATAGAACAAGAAACCCTATCTGGATAAGTTCCTTTAATGGCTTCAAGGCTCCAATTTTGAACTAAATGAGTTTGGATAAAATCTTTTTCTGCTTGCGTAAGACTGGTTTTATTCCTGCCACAGCGTTTCTTATTGATTTTATAGCAGAGTGCCCCTCTTTCATATAATTGATGACATTGTAGATTGTCTGTTTTGATCTGCCAAGTGAAGTCACAATAGCTGATACTTTTATGTTTTCTTGATAGTAAGCCTCTATCATTACAAGCTCACAAGCTCGTTTGTGGTAAGATGAGTATAGGTCATTTATGTTAGTTCCTTTCAGACAAATGTGGTGTTTGTCTGAGCCTAACATAGATGGCTTTTTCTGTCTAGCTTCATTTTACAAATTGGGTATACAAACATTAGAAGAATTGGAAAATCCAAATAATAATTAACTTTCTGAAAAGTGGAGACAATTGCTCAAAAATGCTATAATAGTCAGCATATACAAGCTATTAGTAATAAAAAATAAGTACCTATTCGATTGGAGGAATTCCATGTATAAAGATGACAGTTTAACCTTGCACACTGACTTGTATCAAATCAATATGATGCAGGTCTACTTCAACCAAGGTATTCACAATAAAAAGGCCGTTTTCGAAGTTTATTTCCGTCAACTTCCGTTTAAAAATGGCTTTGCTGTGTTCGCAGGTCTGGAACGTATTGTCAACTATCTTGACAATCTGACTTTCTCAGAAACTGATATTGCTTATCTAAAAGAGTTAGGTTATCCTGAGGATTTTCTAGGCTATCTAGCCAACCTAAAACTCGAGTTGACTATCAATTCAGCCCTTGAGGGTGATTTGGTATTTGCTAATGAACCGATTTTCCAAGTGGAAGGTCCCTTGGCCCAGTGTCAGTTAGTAGAGACTGCCTTGCTAAATATCCTTAATTACCAGATTCTTATTGCTACCAAGGCAGCTCGCATTCGCTCTGTCATTGAAGATGCTCCTTTATTGGAGTTTGGGACACGTCGTGCACAAGAGATGGATGCAGCAATATGGGGGACGCGTGCAGCCGTGATTGGTGGTGCTGACGCAACTTCAAATGTACGTGCTGGCAAGATTTTCGGTATACCAGTTTCAGGTACTCATGCCCATTCGCTTGTTCAAGCCTATGGCAATGATTATGATGCCTTTAAAGCCTATGCCTCTACTCATAAGGACTGTGTATTCCTTGTAGATACCTACGACACCCTTAAGATTGGTGTTCCGAATGCTATCCGTGTCGCTAAAGAGCTTGGTGATAAGATCAATTTCTTGGGTGTTCGTCTTGATTCAGGTGACTTGGCTTATCTATCGAAGCAGGTCCGTAAGCAACTGGATGCAGCTGGATTCCCTGATGCCAAGATTTACGCTTCAAACGACCTTGATGAAAATACTATCCTTAACTTGAAGATGCAGAAGGCTAAGATTGATGTTTGGGGAGTAGGTACTAAGCTTATCACTGCCTATGACCAACCAGCCTTGGGTGCTGTCTACAAGATTGTTTCAATCGAGGATGATCAGGGAGTCATGCATGATACTATCAAGTTGTCCAATAATGCTGAGAAGGTTTCGACACCAGGTAAAAAGCAAGTCTGGCGTATTACGAGTCGTGCTAAGGGCAAATCAGAAGGTGACTATATCACCTTCGCAGACACGGATGTTAATGCTTTAGAAGAAATTAATATGTTCCACCCAACATATACCTACATTAATAAGACTGTTCGTGATTTCGATGCAGTGCCACTCTTGGTCCCAATCTACGACAAGGGGCAACTAATCTATGATTTGCCAAGTCTTGATGAAATCAAGGCTTATGCGACTAAGGAATTGGACGGACTTTGGAATGAGTACAAGCGCGTGCTTAACCCTCAAGATTATCCAGTTGACTTGGCTAAAGATGTCTGGGATAACAAGATGACCTTGATTGATAATGTCCGTAAGAAAGCCCATGACTTGTCAGAGTAAAAGGAGACATTATGACTTTGCAAGAAACTATTATTGATCAACTAGGGGTTAAACCTAGCATTGATCCAAAGGAAGAAATTCGAAAATCCGTTGATTTTTTGAAGGCCTACATGCTCAAACATCCATTCCTTAAAACATATGTTTTGGGAATCTCAGGAGGTCAAGACTCTACATTGGCTGGTCGTCTTGCGCAACTTGCTGTTGAAGAGCTTCGTGCAGAGACAGGAAAAGACTATCAGTTTATCGCCATTCGTTTACCATACGGAGTCCAAGCAGATGAAGACGATGCCCAACGTGCCCTAGCTTTTATCAAGCCAGATGTAAGTCTTACGGTCAATATTAAAGAAGCTGTTGATGGTCAGGTTGCTGAACTTGCAAAGGCAGGTGTCACCGTTTCTGACTTTAATAAGGGAAATATCAAGGCCCGCCAACGCATGATAGCTCAATATGCGGTTGCTGGTGAAAATAGTGGAGCAGTTATCGGGACAGACCATGCTGCTGAAAACCTTACAGGTTTCTTCACAAAATTTGGTGACGGTGGTGCGGATATCTTACCGCTTTTTCGCCTAAACAAGCGTCAAGGTGCTGCCCTTCTTGCGGAACTAGGTGCTGACAAGGCTCTCTATGAAAAAGTCCCAACAGCTGATCTGGAAGAGGACAAACCAGGAATTGCTGACGAAGTGGCACTTGGCGTGACCTATCGTGAAATTGATGACTACCTTGAAGGCAAAGAGGTATCAGCTAAGGCTCAAGAAACCATTGAAAATTGGTGGCGTAAGGGTCAACACAAACGTCATTTACCAATCACTATCTTTGACGATTTCTGGAAATAAAAAGGAGAAATAATGTATGATTAAAGCTTATATTGACTTTTGGAAGCGTACTTTTGACTTTAGTGGACGTTCGACACGCCCAGACTACTGGTGGGTTTACTTGATTAATGTCATCATTAATACTATCCTTGTAGTAGGTTTTGTTCTCATTCCTTTCTTCAGTAGTGTGTCTAATGACCCAGCTATATTATATGATTCAGCCGAAATACAAAAAATGATTTTGAAACATATGTCGCCAATAATAATTTTTGGTTTAATCATACTAATCCCACAACTGTCCCTTCAATTTCGTCGTTTACGAGATGCAGGTATTCATCCGGCTTGGGGGCTTCTAAGTTGTATGGGCCTTATACCAGTCTTGAATATCTTATCACCTATTGGAAGCATTGTACTCATAATCATGTCGTGTCAGCCAACTAAACCAACACCTGAAACGATTTTTGATAAAGTTGAATAAGATTATTGTAACCCTAGGTTAGACCCAGGGTTATTTTTAAATTGAATTTTCAGAAATTAGTGATAGAATAGAGAGGAATAAGGCTTAAAAGGAGGAATCTTATGACTTCACTATCAACAGATTTCACAGAAAAACTATTTGCAGATTATGAGGCCAATGCCAAGTACGGCGCTATCGAAAACGCAGTAACTCATAACGGCTTGCTTAAATCTATCGAGACACGTCAATCAGAAGTTGAAAATGACCATGTTTTCTCAATTGATTTGACTAAAGATGCGGTGTCTAACCAAAAAGCTTCAGGTCGTTGCTGGATGTTTGCGGCTCTTAATACTTTCCGTCACAAATTGATTTCAGACTTCAAATTGGAAAGTTTCGAGCTTTCTCAAGCCCACACATTTTTCTGGGATAAATATGAAAAATCAAACTGGTTCTTGGAACAAATCATTGCTACAGCAGATCAAGAGATTGGCAGTCGTAAGGTTAAATTCCTTTTGGATACCCCACAACAAGATGGTGGACAATGGGATATGGTCGTATCACTTTTTGAAAAATATGGTGTTGTGCCAAAATCAGTTTATCCAGAATCTGTAGCTTCAAGCAATAGTCGTGAGCTTAATCAATACCTCAATAAGCTTCTTCGTCAAGATGCTCAAATCTTGCGTGATTTGATTGCTGGTGGTGCTGATCAAGCTGCTGTTCAAGCTAAGAAGGAAGAGCTTCTTCAAGAAATTTTCAATTATCTTGCCATGACTCTTGGTTTACCACCACGTCAGTTTGATTTTGCCTACCGAGATAAAGATGACAACTATCAATCTGAGAAAAATATCACACCACAAGCTTTCTTTGAAAGATATGTGGGTCTTAAACTTAGTGATTATGTGTCAGTTATCAACGCTCCAACAGCTGATAAACCTTACGGAAAATCTTATACTGTTGAGATGTTGGGTAATGTTGTAGGTGCGCCAAGTGTGCGTTATATTAACCTCCCAATGGATCGTTTCAAAGAGCTTGCCATTGCACAGATGAAGGCTGGAGAGACTGTTTGGTTTGGTTCAGATGTTGGTCAAGTTTCAGACCGCCAAAAAGGTATTCTTGCAACTAATGTTTATGACTTTACAGCTAGCATGGATATTAACTTGACTCAAGACAAGGCAGGACGTTTGGACTACAGTGAATCTCTCATGACTCATGCTATGGTATTGACTGGGGTTGATTTGGATGCTGATGGCAAACCTGTTAAATGGAAGGTTGAAAACTCTTGGGGAGACAAGGTTGGACAAAAAGGTTACTTTGTCGCTTCTGATGCCTGGATGGATGAATACACTTATCAAATCGTTGTTCGTAAAGACTTCCTTACAGCTGAAGAATTAGCAGCCTATGAAGCAGAGCCACAAGTACTTGCTCCTTGGGATCCAATGGGAGCCCTTGCTTCAAAATAAGACAATAGATGAAACCACTGGAAAATGATTCCAGTGGTTTTTCATAGCTTCTTTAAAATTTATCGGTAAAAAAAGAGTTATCCATTCGGATAACCCTTTTTAGTTCTTATTCTTCTGCTGTAGCAGTGTTTGAATTTGAATGTTCAGAGCCATTAGAGGCTGATGTTGATGGATTTGTTGAAGCATCAGGCCCGTACTGTTGACTATCTTGTGAACTTGATGAGTCACTGCTTTGGCTTGAGTCCCAACTTGATGATGAGCTAGATGTTCCAAGTGATCCAGAGTAAACATTTGATGTTGAAGAACCAGTAAGGAAGACATAGCTACCATTATTATAAACACCGCTAGGCATATCGAAATCTTCAGAACCTGCACCATACATCTGGTTAAGGTAGCTACTTGTTACACCATAGATTTGTTTAGCGATATCAAGGTCTGAACCATAAACTGGTGTTTTACGGTTTTTGTAACCTGTCCAAATCGCCATTGCATACTTAGTATTGTAACCAACGAAAGTTTCATCCGGAACCATAAGGTCAGCATAGACACCACTTTCTTTTTGTACTTTATAGTACTCATCGTCATCGTAGTTAGATGTACCAGTCTTACCAGCATTGATTGTACCAGGAACATAAGCTTCAGTTGCTGTACCACCTGTCAATACTTGTTTCAACATACTTGACATCATGTAGGCTGTTTGTGGTGACATGGCTTCGACACCTTTAGAATCAAATGATTTAGTTGAACCGTCTTCAAACTTGATTGATTTAATGTAAGATGGTTTATAGTAAGTACCACCATTTGCAAAGGCTGCATAAGCTGCGGCCATCTTCTCACTTGATGCACCATACTTAGAATCTGATGATGATGTTGAAGATGAGATGGCATTTGAGTAGTACATTTCTGGATACTCGATACCCAAATCTTTCAAGAAGGATTGTGCATATTCCAAACCAGCAGCTTGGAGAGCTTTAACGGCTGTAACGTTACGTGACTGTTGAAGCGCATAAGTCAATGAAATACTTCCGTAATACTTACGATCCCAGTTGTAAACTGGTGTTGAAGAACCTGGGAAATTGTAAGGATTATCGTAAACAGTCGTACCAGTGTTTGTATAAACACCTTTTTCAATAGCAGGAGCATAGTCAGTGATTGGTTTCATTGTAGAACCCCAGTCACGGTCTGTTTGAACAGCTTGGTTGGTACCAAGTGCAACGTTTTCGTCTTGGTGACGTGATCCCAATTGAGCAACAACATGTCCATTGGTAACATCAATGATAGTAGAAGCTACTTGAAGTTTGTCATTAGGATAAGCAATATAATCATTTGAGTTGTAGACATTCCAAATGTATTTTTGAATATCAGGGTCAAGATTTGTATAGACATCGAGTCCAGCTGAGTAGATATCAGCATTGGCTTCGGTAGAGACTTGTTCAACAACTTGTTTGATGTAGTTATCTAGGTATGGTTCGTAGCTAGCTTTCTTTGTGAGTGGAAGAAGACCATCTGATACATCCGTTGCTTTAGCTTGCTCGTACTCTTCTTTAGAAATATTTTTGTCTTCATACATTTCATTAAGAACAGTGTTGCGACGTTCTTTAGCAGCATCCGGATTAGTATAAGGATCATATTGTGTTGGTGCTTGTGGGATCCCAGCAAGAAGAGCTGCTTGGGCAACTGAGAGGTCACCTAATTCTTTACCAAAATAAGACTTAGCTGCAGTCTTCATACCGTAGTAACCATTACCCATATAAACCTTATTAACGTAGAAGGTCAAGATTTCTTGTTTAGTATATTGACGCTCCATTTGGAGAGATAACCATATTTCTTGTGACTTACGTTTAAGGGTTTGGTCTGAGGTGTTAGTTGAGAAGTAAGCTAACTTAATTAACTGTTGGTCAAGTGTAGATCCCCCTTGAGTGCTGTTATGACGAAGGTTGTTAACAGCGGCTCCCATAATACGATAAACGTCAATACCGCGATGGGTAAAGAAACGCTTATCCTCGATAGAGGTAATTGCATTGACTAGGGTTGTAGGAATCTCATCTGTTGATGCACTTTCACGTTTTTCGGACCCCAAGTCAGCAATAAGACTACCATTACCATCGTAAATCTTACTTGAGTTTGTTGATTGCAACTTATTCTCGGTAAGTTTAGGAACACTGCTAACATAGTAAGCAAAGAGTCCACCACCAGCAATGACACAGATTACAAAGAAAGTCAGTAGTCCAATAAAACCGTATTTTACAATACGCCATCCTAAACTTTGATCTGAAGCAGATGAGCGTTTTCCTTTGCTATAGCGAGAAGAATCTGAACGTTTAACATGTGTGTTTTTAGTACGTTTAGTTAAACCGCTAAGTGATTCTTTAAAGTTGCTGAAATTAAATTTAGCCATTATGTGTTACCACCTAATAATTTTTCAATGATTTCTAAATAAGGAACTTGAGGATAAGCTGCCTCTGCGATTGCATAACCTCTTTTTTTGATATAATCAAGAGGCATTGATTTTGATCCCTTATCAATTCGATAAAAAGCGATCAAGTCTTTGGCAGGCAGAAGGTAGGTTTCCTTAAGCGTTGAAAAGTGAAGTAGCACGAAGCAGATTCCATCTTGATTGATGACCTGAGACATGTGCTCAATTTGATGCGCATGAAAGTTTTTCATAGGCATAGATGTCTTTTGCCGTGTCTCTTTGGCTTCAAAATCAATATAGTATCCTTTGTAAACACCAGAGTAGTCGGTAGTTGAGGCTTGCCTAAAGTAAGCTTCTACAATCTTTGCTCGTGAGCGTTTTGGATAATCAACTTTGACGATCTGAACAGGTGTAGGTTTCTTATGAATAACAGCTAAGCCACGCGACAAATAGTAATCATTAGTCGCATTAATAGCAGATTCAAAGTTCATCCCCCGATTGGCAAAGTCAACTCTATTAGATTTTTTAGTACGTACTTGTGCTATCTTACGAGATATCTGATGGGGATAGTTTACCATATCTTTCCCTTCTTCTTTAATAAGATATGCATAAAGACTACTTCATTATACCATAAAATGAAGGAGGAAAACAATAAATGACATCACTACTCATAACGGGCTATAAGAGCTTTGAACTTGGTGTTTTTAAAGACAAGGACCCTAAGGTAAACATCATTAAGAAGGCAATCAAACGTGACCTTAAACGTTTTTTAGATGAAGGTGTGGATTGGATGATTTTTACTGGGAACCTTGGTTTTGAATTTTGGGCGCTAGAAGTGGCTAAGGAACTTCAGAAAGACTATCCTTTGAAGTTAGCGACGTTATTTCCATTTGAAACACACGGTCAGAATTGGAATGAAGCTAACCAAGCAAAATTGGCAGCCTTTAAACAAGTTGATTTCGTAAAGTATAGTTTTCCAGCTTATCAATCGCCAGCTCAGTTCAAACAATTTAACCAGTTTCTCATCGATAATACAGACCAAGCTTATTTATTTTATGAGCCTGAAAATGAAACAAATTTGAAATATTTTTACAATATGATAATAGATGCAAGCGATTATCCCTTATTTCGGTTGACTTTTGATGACCTCAATGAAGTCATGTCGGAATAGGACATAATTGAGTTTTAAACTTGCATTTTTATATTTTTTTCTGTATCATGAAAGCATTGGACTGTAAAGTATTAGTAAGTTAGATAAGATAAGTATTGGAGAAGAATAATGGCTAAGATTAATTTAACGCCCAAGAAAATCTACGAACAAGAATTTAAAACAAGCATGCGTGGATACGATAAAACAGAAGTTGATGAGTTTTTAGATGATGTAATCAAAGATTACGGTGTCTACATTGCTCTAGTTAAAGAATTGCAAGAAGAAAATGCAAAACTGAAGGCCAAGGAGACATCAGCTCCTGCAAGACGTCCCGCATATGCAAGTGCGACAAGTGAACCACCATATGCTACTGCCAATATTGCTTCGGCTTCAAACTATGATATCTTAAAACGTATCAGTCGTTTGGAAAAAGAGGTCTTTGGAAAACAAATCGTCGAATAAAAATGGTTTTGTGCAATTTTTGGATAATCGCATGGTTGCTAGTCTTCCATGAGGAAAGTCCATGCTAGCACTGGCTGTGATGCCAGTAGTGTTTGTGCTAGGTGAATCAATAAGCCTAGGGACTTGATTTTCAAGTTACGGCGAGCGAACTAGCTAAGTCTTAGGATAGGTTTTAGTAGCTCTGAAAGTGCCACAGTGACGGAGTTTTTAGGGAAACCTAAAAAGTGGAACGCGGTAAACCCCTCAAGCTAGCAACCCAAACTTTGGTAGGGGCATGGGATGGCTGGAAACGAACGGACCATTCTGACTGCTATGCAGTAGACAGATGATTATCGAAGGAAGTGGTACCTAGTCACTTCTGGAACAAAACATGGCTTATAGAAAATTGCATATAGGTGAGGCTGGGGCAAATGTCTCAGCCTTCTTTTAGCAAGAAACGTCTCTTTTGCGTCTACCAACTAAGGGCAAGAGTGAACAATAAGCTATAGTTTAGGAGAGTTTGTACTCGTAATAATTAGGTAACAGGATAACAATGAAAGAAACATTTACATTAGTAGCAACTGCTGCAGCCGGACTTGAAGCTGTGGTTGGACGAGAACTACGTGAGTTGGGGTATGAGACTCAAGTTGAAAATGGTAAGGTGCGTTTCCAAGGAGATGTTCGTGCAATTGCTGAAACTAACCTTTGGTTGAGAGCTGCAGACCGTATCAAGATTGTGGTGGGAGAGTTTCCAGCACGTACTTTTGAGGAGCTTTTTCAAGGAGTTTATGCCTTGGACTGGGAAAATTATCTTCCCTTAGGTGCAAAGTTCCCAATTTCAAAAGCTAAATGTGTTAAATCAAAGCTCCATAATGAGCCGTCTGTTCAGGCGATTTCTAAAAAAGCTGTTGTTAAAAAATTACAGAAGTATTTCCACCGTCCGGAAGGAGTGCCTCTTCAAGAAACAGGTGCGGAATTTAAAATTGAAGTTTCAATCTTAAAGGATAAGGCTACTGTTTTAATTGATACTACAGGTGCTAGTCTCTTTAAGCGTGGCTATCGTACTGATAAAGGTGGGGCACCTATTAAAGAAAATATGGCGGCTGCTATTCTTGAACTTAGTAACTGGTATCCTGACAAACCTTTGATTGACCCAACTTGTGGTTCAGGGACATTTTGTATTGAAGCTGCTATGATTGGAATGAATATCGCACCAGGTTTTAATCGTGATTTTGCCTTTGAGGCATGGAATTGGGTGGATAAAGATTTAGTACAGTCAGTACGAGATGAAGCTGATAGCAAGGCAAATTACGATGTTGAATTAGACATTATGGGTTGTGATATTGATAGCCGTATGGTTGAGATTGCTAAGGCTAATGCTCGCGAAGCTGGTCTTGAAGATGTTGTTAAATTGAAACAAATGCGTTTACAGGACTTGAAAACAGATAAAATCAACGGTGTCATTATTTCAAATCCTCCTTATGGGGAGCGCTTGTTGGATGACAAGGCTGTGGATATCTTGTATAATGAAATGGGTCAAACTTTTGCGCCGCTTAAAACGTGGAGCAAGTTTATCTTGACCAGTGATGAACAATTTGAAAGTAAATACGGCATGAAAGCTGATAAAAAACGTAAGCTTTATAACGGGACCCTCCGCGTTGATTTGTATCAATATTTTGGAGAGCGTGTTCGCCGTTCTGAGGCTAGAAAGGTAAATTAAACGTGTCAGAAGATAAAACACAAGATGGCTATGAAGAAAGCCAAGAGTTAGATTTCCAAGATGCCAAGGAAATGACAGTCGGTGAGGCTGTCCGCAAAGAAGCTGAGATTAATGCTGGTGTAACCGAAACAGATAGTATTTTGGATAAGTATATTAAGCAACATCGTGAGGAAGTTACCTCACAAAAATTTTCAAAGAAAATTGAAGCAGATGGCGATACATCACCCTTGGATGCCTTCATTCAAAAGCAACGTCAGGAATTTGCTGATTCAGGTTTGATTGGTCAATCAATGGCTAATGAGGCAACCAACTCAACGACTGCTGATGAAACAGTAACACCTATGACTTTTGGTTTGGACACAACTGACGCTAAGGAAGATGATACTCAAGCTTCTGTTGAACCTGAAATCACTGTGAAACCAGAAAGTCAAAGCTCTGAAACTATCATAACATCAACTAATGCTGATCGTTTTATCACGTCAGAAGCAGAAAAATTCGATCTTGGTGAAGCCCTTGCTGCAACGTCTAGATCAACTAATCAACAAGTTGATAACGCTGATATGGTAGACAATATTGATGATCCGGAACCAGAAAGTACCTTACCTGCTGATGACAAGGCTTCTGAGCCACAAGACTCTAAACCTCTGTTGGAAGATGTTGAAGTCTCAGAAACAATCGACTTAGAAGCTATTGCCACAACAGTTGCTGGTGTAACAGGAGTTAAAGCTGATGAAGCAAAAGCGATACCAAAAGTGTCTATGACAGTTAATCGTCCATCAGCAGAAGATAGAATCTCTTCAGGGTCTATTTCTCAATCTCATAAAGGTTTCTTTGATGGTGATATTCCACTTTATCGCCGTAAGGGTGTTGTTATCGTTGCTCTCGTGGTTCTTGCTCTAGCTATAATTGGTGGTAGCTATGCTCTTTATAAAGGAACACATAGCCAATCTGCGAAAACTACAAGCACTGCTTCTTCAGCAGTAATACCATCATCAAGCAAGGATGCATCAGCTTCTGATAATAAAGCCTTCGAAGACATGTATAAGAATTTCTTCACAGATGATGAGCAGACAAAACTAGCTAATGATCAATTTGGTAAGCTATCAGACTTGGAAAAACTACTTAAAAAATTGGAAAAAACCAAGTATTATGACGCAGCTAAGGTCAAATACGATAACTTGAAGAAACAAATCGAAGCTATTGAAAAAGTCAATAGTAATTATGAATCAGATGCTCTTGTAGACGGTAGCTATAATGCCTCTATCTCAGTTAAATCTGATGCAAACTTTAATGATCTTTCAGAACGTGTAACAAATACTGGCAATGCTAGTCTTGATAGTACTATCCAAGAAGCTATTAAGGGCGGTAAAACACAGCTTGAAGAAAAGGCTAAAGCTGCAAGTGCAACGTCTGCAGCGACAGCTTCTGAAAGTGTTAATACTGCTACTCCTTCGGGAGATAACACATCTGGAGCATCTAATTCAGGTGTAACAAGTGCGACTGGTGGAGTTTCTGGTGGTACAGCTGCAACTTCAACAGTTGTGACACGAGGCATCATAAATTACAATCCATCTATCCTTCAACGTGATCGCTCTCGTGTGCCTTATAATGCAAACGTAGTAGCGGATACAAGTAATCCAGCTTGGACTTGGGCTAATGGTGTTCTTGATAAGATTATTGCAACATCTCACTCACGTGGGTACTTCTCAGGAGATAACTTTATCCTTGAGCCAGTCAACATCATCAACGGAAATGGTTACTACAACATGTACCTTCCAGATGGAACTTATCTCTTTAGTATCAACTGTAAGACAGGTTACTATGTAGGTAATGGTTCAGGTCACTCAGATAAACTTGATTATGAATAATAATCGACGACACTCCCTAGGGAGTGTTTTTTTTGTTTTATCGTGGTGAAGGCCGAGTTTATAAGAATTTTGTGCTATAATAGAGGGATAAGATAGGGGTGAATACTATGGCGAAATTGATGCCGGGTAGAGTCCGTAATGAGGGGATTAAACTTTTTGAAAAGGGGCTAATTGCCATTCATCAGGTCTCAGAAACTCAGTTGGACACGACAGTTGGCCAACATCATTTAATTTATGCGCTCGATGATTCTGAAATCACGTGTGACTGTGATTATTTCGCTCAAAAAGGCTATTGTCCCCATTTGGCGGCGGTTGAGTATTATCTAAAAAATGATAAAGAAGGCCAGCGCCTCTTGGCAGAACTGGAAGAGGAACAAGAGCTCTCTCAGGGCCAAGAGCGAGGTCACTCTTTTGGTGGTTTATTTTTAGAAGGGCTTTCCCTAAATGAAGATGATACCGTTAGATATAGCTTGATGGTAGAGGGAGAGGAGTCTACCTTTGGTTCAGAGATTTGGTGGAGCATACGTTTACGTCGCTTACCAGATGAACGTTCTTATGTTATTCGAGATATTCCTGCCTTTCTCAAACTTGTAGAGGCTGAGGGTTATTATCAGATAGGTAAGAACTACTATGAACTCCTATCACTTATTCAATTTGACCAGGCTTCACAGGCATTTTTAAACTACCTAGGACGGATGATTCCAGATGAAGCCAAGACTAATTTAGACTTTATTTTACCGAATAATGCACGTCACCTTTGTCTCCCCTACGGTTTTTTTGAGGAAGGTCTGAGACGGATGCAAGATTTGGATGGCTTTAGGTTTGAATGGGAAGGAACTGAATACCGCCAACTTTTGGTCGAGGACTTGACTGCTGATGCCAATCTCTTCTCGTTTGATATTTGTGTCGAGCCCAAGATGATTGAATTGACTGTTTCTGAGAAGAATAGTCAGGCCTTTTTTAATAATCGTATTCTCTTTTATCAAGGTGTTTTTTATCGTCTGAATAGAAAACAACAAAAACTTTTGGTTGGCTTACGCTCTCTTCCAATCGGAAGCGATTTGAATAAGCACGTCAGCTTTAATCTCGATGAACAAGCCATCTTGGCTGCTAGTCTTTTTGATTTTAAGACTATGGGGCCGGTTAAGGCACCAAAAGCTTTTAATATCAAGGATTTTACACCGAGATTTCGCTTTAATCTGAAAGGTGATAGTGAGATTGTTCTTACATTAGCCTTTGATTTTGATGGTTTTTTGGTACATGATCGCCAAGAGTTGAGTCGTTTGGGATTTACTAGTAACTATCGTCATGAGCAGGCTGTTTTTCGTTTGATGTCTAAGCATGGATTCACCCCTGATTTTCAGTCATTTAAACGATTAAGTAGCAGTCAAGAGCTCTATGATTTCTTTACAAATACTCTACCAGATTTTGGAAATGCAGGAACGGTTCTGATTGGACAGGAGTTACGTGACTTACGGGTTGAGCAGAGTCCACAGGTTCAGGTAGAGCGTCAGGGAAATTTATTAGATATTTCCTTTGATTTTTCAAGCCTTGACGATGAAGATGTGGATCATGCTTTAGCAGCCTTGATGGAAAGCTCGCCCTATTTTATCAATCGTAGTGGTCAGTTGATTGTTTTTGACGAAGCGACGCATCGTATTAGTGAGAGCCTCAAAACTCTGAGAGCTCGTTATTCAGGAAAAGGTCACCTAGAACTCCATCAATTAACTGCCTATCAATTGATGGATGCTCTTTCAGAAAGTGATTCTGTTCGTTTTTCAAAAGATTTCCAACTCTTAACGCAACATTTGAGTAAGCCAGAGACCTTTGATTTGCCAACCTATAAGGTAGAAGCTGGCCTTCGTCCCTATCAGGAAAAAGGTGTTCAGTGGCTATCTATGTTGCATCACTATGGTTTTGGAGGTATCTTAGCCGATGATATGGGGTTGGGGAAAACTTTGCAAACTATTGCCTATCTCTCTGCACATTTAGAAGAAGGACAACGAGTTTTGGTTTTGTCACCATCAAGCCTGATTTACAATTGGCAGGATGAGTTTAAAAAGTTCGCTCCTCAGTTAGATGTAGCGGTTTCTTATGGACTCAAGCCAAAACGTGATGACATCATTGCCGAAGACCACCAGATTATCATTACAAGCTACGCTTCCTTCCGTCAGGATTTTGATGCTTATAAGTCTGGCAAATATGACTATCTCATTCTCGATGAGGCTCAGGTCATGAAGAATACACAGACAAAGATTGCCCAATATCTACGTGATTTTTCTGTTCCACATTGCTTAGCACTATCTGGAACGCCTATTGAAAATCATTTGTTGGAGATTTGGTCTATTTTCCAGATTATTCTACCAGGACTTTTACCAGCTAAAAAAACTTTCCTTAAGTTAACACCTAAGGAAGTGGCTAGGTATATTTCTCCCTTTATTCTAAGACGTAAAAAAGAAGAGGTTCTTCCTGATCTACCAGATTTGATTGAAATTACTCACCAAAGTGAATTGTCAGATGCTCAAAAGGCTATCTATTTAGCACAATTGCAACAGATGCAACAAGGATTAATTTCGGCAAGTGATCAGGAAATCAACCGTCATAAGGTGGAAATCTTGTCAGGAATTACCCGCTTACGCCAAATTTGTGATACCCCAGCCCTCTTTATGGATTACGCTGGTGATAGTGGGAAATTAGATAGTCTTAGAGACCTACTTAGTCAAATTAAGGAATCAGACCATCGTGTCCTTATTTTTTCACAATTTCGTGGGATGTTAGATATTACAGAGGAACTTTTACAAGAGGTAGGTATTTCCTCTTATAAGCTAACAGGGTCGACCCCATCTGATAGTCGTCAGGAGATGACCAAAGCCTTTAATCAGGGGAGTCGAGATGCCTTTTTGATTTCTTTAAAAGCAGGGGGTGTAGGGCTCAACTTGACTGGTGCTGATACAGTTATTCTGATTGACCTTTGGTGGAATCCAGCAGTGGAAATGCAGGCTATTAGTCGTGCTCATCGTATCGGTCAGGAACAAAATGTCGAAGTTTTCCGTTTGATTACAAGAGGTACTATCGAAGAGAAGATTCTTGAGCTTCAAGAAGGTAAGAAAAATCTCGTTACAACAGTATTAGATGGCAATGAAAGCCGTGCTAGCATGACAGTTGAGGATATTAAAGAAATTCTTGGTATTGCAATATCTTAATCTGTTATATTTAATATTGGAATACTAAAATATAAAATGGCACTAGGCAAATCTTCTGAATTAGGCTATAATAGAATATTGCAAGACGTATCTCCCCATTCCCGATTGTTTATATTAAGATACGCATCATCTCGAAAACGAAAGGAAGTCTTTTATGCATCGCCAAAGACGACAATTTCCGCTGATTCCGGACGGAGAATCTTGCTTGCAAGAACCTATCTCTATGCGTCTATATGAAAATGAAGATTTAATCACTAATATCCGTGGTCCTTATCAGGATAAGGACTATAACGATTTCTTGCTGAACCATGAATTCTTGTCAGCTAAGGCTCATAAACGTAAGCAGGCTCCAAACCGAGCTGAAACACAAGAGGATGGAATGACTTATGCTGAAGAAGCCCGTGAAAAGGCGAAGCGTGACGTACGTGATAAACGCCAAAAATACCTACGTCAAGAAGTTCAATCAACTAAATCTACGAATATCCGTTCACTAGCTGCTAAGCCTAAGGTAGAAAATAAACCAAGCTTTGAGGCTACTGTTGAGGCAGTTGCTGTAACAACGGATAAGGAGCCAGTGACGGCGTCTATCTTGGAAGCTCCTGTGAGTGCTATTAAGAGAACATTAGCACCTAATGGGAAGCACTCAAAAATCCATCACTTGGCAAATCGTCTGAAACAAGATACTTATATCTTGGCAGAAGTGGTTCCAACTTATCAACAACCTAGTAACCCATCTCGTAAGAACGTCAAGAAAAATAGCTATGACTTCTTGAAACGTAGCCAGGTTTATAATTACCCAGAACGTCAAGCTTACCGTGAACACCGAATTGCTCAAGAACTAAATTTGACGCATTTAGAAGATGCAAATTAATCGCAGTTTGATTGCAAGGAGAAACTATGTCAAAAACTTATCATTTTATTGGAATTAAAGGATCTGGCATGTCGGCTTTGGCCTTGATGCTCCATCAAATGGGACACAAGGTTCAAGGTTCTGATGTGGAAAAATACTACTTCACCCAACGTGGTCTTGAGCAAGCGGGTATTCCAATCCTTCCTTTCGATGAAAAAAACATCACTGAAGATGTTGAATTAATTGCTGGGAATGCTTTTCGTGAAGATAACAACGTTGAAATTGCTTATGCCATTAAAAATGGTTATAAGTTCAAGCGTTACCATGAATTTTTGGGTCATTTCATGAATCAGTTCACTAGCTTTGGTGTGGCCGGTGCACATGGTAAGACCTCTACGACAGGACTCTTGTCACACGCTATGAAAAACATCACAGATACGTCATACCTTATCGGTGATGGAACAGGACGTGGTTCAGCCAATGCGCAATACTTTGTCTTTGAAGCAGATGAATACGAACGTCATTTCATGCCGTACCATCCTGCTTACTCAATTATCACTAACATTGACTTTGACCATCCAGATTACTTTACGAGTATTGATGATGTTTTCTCAGCATTCGATGATTATGCAAAGCAAGTACAAAAAGGGCTCTTTGTTTATGGTGAGGATTCTAACCTCCGTAAAATTACATCCAATGCACCAATCTATTATTATGGTTTTGAAGAAAATGATGACTTCATGGCAACAGAGATTGTTCGTACAACGACGGGGTCTAACTTCAATGTGAAACATGATGGACAAATCATAGGGAAATTCCATGTACCAGCTTATGGTCGTCACAATATCTTGAATGCAACTGCGGTTATTGCTAACTTGTATGTAGCTGGTTTTGACATGGCCTTAGTTGCTGAACATCTAAAAACTTTCTCTGGGGTTAAACGCCGTTTCACAGAGAAAGTTATTAGTGATACTGTTATCATCGATGACTTTGCTCACCACCCAACTGAAATTATTGCAACGCTAGATGCAGCACGTCAAAAATACCCATCTAAAGAGATTGTTGCTATTTTCCAACCACATACTTTTACCCGTACCATTGCTCTTCTTGATGACTTTGCTGAGGCTTTAAATGAAGCGGATGCTGTCTATTTGGCACAAATTTATGGTTCTGCGCGTGAAGTTGACCACGGTGATGTAAAGGTTGAAGATCTTGCCGCTAAAATCAATAAACCTGCCAAAGTGGTTACAGTTGAAAATGTTTCACCTCTCCTTGACCATGACAATGCTGTCTATGTCTTTATGGGAGCTGGAGACATCCAACTTTATGAACGTTCATTTGAAGAGCTCCTAGCAAGCTTGCAAACCCACATGTAATATATTAAGGGCTGTAGCGATTTCGCTCAGCTCTTTCTCTTGGATAGAAAGGGAGTTTAGATGATTATTCGACACGCTAGAACGAATGATTGGACTGATGTTGTTCGTATCGAACAAGATAATTTCTCGCCTGAAGAGGCTGCTACACCAGAGGCTATTGCAGAGCGTTTAGAGACAATTTGTGATACCTTCCTAATTGCTGAAATTGATGGCACTGTAGCTGGTTATATAGAAGGACCTGTGATTGCGGAACGTTATCTCACAGATGACCTGTTCCATAAAGTGGCTCCTAATGTTAGTCAAGGAGGCTATATCGCAGTTACTAGTTTATCTATCTCCAAAGACTTTAAAGGGCAAGGTGTTGGAACATCCTTGATTGCAGCTCTTAAAGACCTAGCTATTGCTCAAAAACGTCAAGGGATTAGTTTGACTTGTCATGATTACCTGATTACCTACTATGAGATGAATGGTTTCATTGACGAAGGAGAATCCAAATCAAACCATGGCGGTAGCATTTGGTATAATATGGTCTGGGAGAACCCAGAAGGCTAGTAATGCCAGTGTTACGTTACTGTGACAAAGAACCAATTGATTTGCATTAACTGACTTTTTAAGATATAATGGCGTTTGTTACTATAGAGGAGGTATGCCTTGACGGACAAGTATAATGAACACTCGGAATCTGCTGAAGATAGCCTAAGCTTTAAAAATCAGATTCTTCGAGATTTACAAGAAGCGACACGGCTCCGTTCTCTTCGTGAGGAGGAGCATAAAAAAAGTGCAACTATGCCCGAGACACCACTTTCAATGTCAGCTGATAGCCATGCAATAGATTCTGGATCAGCGTCAAATAAAGTAAGTAACCAAAATTTGAGTTCTCATTCTGTTGCTCATAGTGCTATAGTTAAAACTATGACTTCTGAGACGGCTCGAGATTTTCAAGATAGTGTTGACTTGTCTTCTAATTCTCAAGCTGATTCTTTAGCCCCTAATGTCCATTCAAACGTAATATCAAGTCCTAAAGAGCAAGTTGATAAGGAGAAAAATTTAATTATTCCTCAGGAGACTGAAATGTTGAAACGTCGTTTTAAACGTCCAGTTTGGGAAACTAGTCTTAACGCGGAATCAGAGGAAGAATATATTCCTGCAGATGTTGCTAAGGAGCTCATTGAAGCTAAGGCTAAAGAATCTATCTACACGAATCCTAAAGAATTGGTGTCCAAGATGACATCAGAACGTCAAAAAGAAGCATTTTTGCAGGAACATCATACAGCAAGTAATCACTCTGAACCAGTAAGGGTTCAGTCAGACCTAGTAACTGACGACAATGAGAGTGATGAGAGTATTGCTTTAGCAGCCTCTGAAAAAGCTAACAAAAAGAAACGTAAGAAAGTGAAGAAGAAAGAGTCCTCGCTAAAAGATGTTAAACAGGACGAAATCATCAACGAAGAACCGATTTCACGCTCCAATCGAAATCAAAAACGCAATAAAAATAATCGTCGTGCAGGACGAATTGCAAGAAACATAATTGTCTTATTGATTCTTATCTTATCATTAGCTGGATTCTTTGGTTATCGATATGTTAGTGATGCAGTTGGTGCAAAAGATGTCAAGTCGACTAAGTTTATTAGTGTTGAAATTCCTGAAAATTCAGGTAACAGTTACATCGGTCAGTTGTTGGAATCAGCTGGTGTCATTAAATCTGGTAAAGTCTTTAATTACTATACCAAGTTTAAGAACATTTCAAATCTAAAAAGTGGTTACTATAACCTTCAGCCTAGTATGACTATGGATGAAATTATTGAGGCACTTCAGAAAAAAGGAAGTGATAAGCCTCAGGAACCATCTCTGGGTACAGTCTTGGTTAAAGAAGGATACACCATTGAGCAAATCGCCAAGGCGGTTGAAGTTAATTCATCAGCTAAAAAAGGTAAACATTCATCTACTGGACTTAAGGCAAAAGACTTCTTGAAACTTATGAAGGATGATGTTTTTCTTACTAAGATGAAAGCGAAGTACCCAGCCTTGTTGGCAAACCTTCCGAAGGATACAGATGCTAAGTATGTCCTAGAGGGTTATCTGTTCCCAGCGACTTATAACATTCATGACGATACGACGGTGGAATCTTTGGCAGAGGAAATGCTCTCTACGATGGACACCTACCTATCACCATACTATGCAACAATTTCATCAAGTGACCACAATGTTAATGAGATCTTGACTTTAGCTTCTCTTGTTGAAAAAGAGGGAGCAACTGACGATGACCGTAAAAACATTGCTAGCGTTTTCTATAATCGTCTTGATTCAGACATAGCCTTGCAAAGTAATATCGCGGTTCTTTATGCTCTTGGAAAACTTGGTCAAGAAACGACCTTGAAAGAAGATGCAACGATTGATACGAATATTGACTCCCTTTATAATGATTATGTTCATAAAGGGTTGATGCCTGGTCCTGTAGATAGTCCTAGTCTGTCGGCAATAGAAGCGGTTATCAATCCATCTTCTACCAAGTACATGTACTTTGTGGCGGATGTATCAACTGGTAATGTCTATTTTGCTGAGAGCTATGAAGAGCACCAGCACAATGTTGAAACTTATATTAATAGCAAACTAAAAGATAAATAGTCTGATTGGTTAATTAAAATTCCGTAACTAACTACTGAGTTTGATTTTAAACCAACTGGCTAAAAAACAGGAAAGAGGAAAAAATGGCAGAAAAAACATATGTAATGACCCTAGCAGAAAAAGAACAACTTGAAGCAGAATTGGAGGAGTACAAACTCGTACGTCGTCCAGAAGTTGTAGAACGAATCAAGATTGCCCGTTCTTATGGTGACCTTTCAGAAAACTCTGAGTATGAGGCGGCTAAAGATGAGCAAGCCTTTGTTGAAGGTCAAATTCAAATTCTTGAAACAAAGATTCGTTACGCAGAAATCGTTGATAGTGATGCTGTTGCTAATGACGAAGTTGCGATTGGTAAAACAGTTGTTGTGCAAGAAGTTGGTACAAGCGACAAAGATACTTACCATATCGTTGGTGCAGCCGGTGCTGATATTTTCTCAGGTAAAATTTCAAATGAAAGCCCAATTGCTCAAGCCTTGATTGGTAAGAAAGTTGGAGATAAAGTAGCCATCGAATCACCAGCAGGTAGCTACTCTGTTGAAATCCTTAGTGTAGAAAAAACAGCCTAAGCAAATGTTAGGACAAAATTGTCCAGTATTTGAACAAACATCGAAATACCTACATGATGTAGTAGATGTTTGATCCTTGTGGGAGTGAGGCAGAACGTTTGTTCTGTCTTACTCCTTTTTTAGTTACCAGCGATATTAGGAGCTAGGTTAGTCTGAGTTTATCTATAAGAAAACACTCTTGAAGTTTTTTGAACTACACCCCAAAAGTTAGACAGAAACAATCTACCTTTTGGGGTGTTTTATTATGAAATTGACTTATGAAGATAAAGTTTAAATATATGAATTGAGAAAACAAGAGGAAGAGTACCTAAAATGGGACGTAAACGTAAGAAAACTTGGGAAGAAATACCAGAGCTAGAGCGACTTCAAGAGGAGAATGAACGCTTATGTACCGAGGTGGCTTACCTAAAAAAGTTAAAAGAGCTAGAAGGCAGGGACGAAGCCTTACAGCGAGAAAGTCAGAGATAATTAGAGAAATAGTCACAAGAGGATTTCGACTAGATTTACTTCTTGAAACGGATGGTTTAGCTCGCTCAACTTACTACTATCAGGTGAAGAGACTGGGTGGGCTTGACAAAGATAAAGAGCTTAAAGCTGAGATTCAAGATATTTTTACTGAGTGTAACGTCTGATGAAGGCTCTTGGTTTAAGTGCTCGAATTCGTCAAAAACGGAAGTACTCTTCATATCAAGGAGAGGTTGGCAAGAAAGCAGAGAATCTCATTCAACGCCAGTTTGAAGCATCAAAACCAATGGGAAAGTGCTACACAGATGCGACAGAGTTTACCATTCCAGCAAGCAATCAAAAACTCTATTTATCGCCAGTTTTAGATGGTTTTAACAGCGAAATTATCGCCTACAATCTTTCTACTTCGCTCAACTTGAAATAAATAAAATCTATGCTAGAACAGACCTTCACTGAGTAACATTATACAAATACGATTCTTCATAGTGACCAGGGATGGCAATATCAACACGATTTCTATCATCATTTTTTAGAAGACAAAGGAACCATCCATGTCACGTAAAGGGAACAAGCCCATACAACGGCATGATGAAGTCTTTCTTTTGCATTCTGAAGTCTGAGATGTTTTATGGTTATGAGAAGATGTTTAAGTTAATTGAGCATTTGAAACAAGCTATTGTAGGCTATATTGATTACTACAACAATAAACGAATTAAGGTAAAACTAAAAGGACTCAGTCCTGTGTAATACAGAACTAAATCCTTCGGATAAATTAATTGTCTAACTTTTTGGGATCAGTACATTGTTCCAAGAGTGTTTTGTAGCTTATTTACGATTTTGTTTACCAGCGTTACGATTTTTTTGGGGTTTATTTGCAATTGCTTGGGTATTTTTTGGAGTGACATCTTTACGCTTGTTTGGTGTTGTACGAGGGGCTTTTGGAGGGTTCTTTTTGAACTCTTCAGCAACTTTCTCTTTTAAGCGAGGTTTGATGATATAGTTAGTAATCAACTGCTGGATAATAGAGAAGATACCACCAACAAACCAGTAAAGGATTACGGCTGCAGGTGAGCTGATACCAAAGAAAATCATCATGATTGGCATGCTGTACATAGTCGCCGCCATTTGCTTACGTTGCTCCTCAGGAACTTGTTGAATAGACAACCAAGATTGGAAATAGTACAGAGCGGCAATGATGATAATCAATGGGAAGTCACGATGACCGAGGTTAAACCAGAGGAAGTCATCCTTGAGTACACCAGGAGTGTAACGTGCTGCATAGTAAAGCGCTGAGAAGAATGGAAACTGAATCAATAGAGGAAGACAGCCAACACCGCCCATTAAGCTTAGGCCGTTTTCACGCTGAGCTTGCATGAGTTCAGACTGGGCAGCCATTTTTTCTTCTTGAGTTTCAGCGTTGCGCAAACGTTCGTTAATTGGTTCTAAGACAGGAGCAAGGTACTCACGTTTTGCTGATTGGTAGGCCGCACTACGAGATTGGTGAAGACCAAGTGGTAAGATAATCAAACGAACAATGATAGTTACGAAGATAATACCAAGACCAAATCCCAGATTTAAATTATGTGCGAAGTAGGTGATGACGTGGCTCATAGGGCGACCAAGTAGGTTCCAAACCCAACCAGTAGGATTACCAGACTTATCAAGGCTCACACATCCTGATAGGAAGAGAAGCATGCTGGCAGCAAGCCCCATAAGGGCTAGACGTTTTTGATTTTTATTCACAATATCATTCCTTTTGTTTTTAGTTATACTTGTCTATTTTACCCTTTTTTAAGGAAGAGAACAAGTTAAAAACGGAGCTCCGACCTTAATTAGCCATGCGAAAATCGCTGTAATTAGGGAAGTTAGCCATGGTCACATCGACATAGGTTACTTTAGACCATTTTGAAGGCCCTTTTCGAACTTCTTGGATAAACTTAGCTAGCTTAGCAGGCTTATCTGATTGTGCTAGAATTTCAACAGTTCCATTATCGTTGTTCCAGACTCGACCGTAAATATCTCCAATTTCGAGTGCTAATGCATAGGTTGAATAACGAAAACCAACACCTTGGACTCTTCCTGAGACTAATAATCGTACTTTTTGCATGGCCCATGACCTCCTTTTGAAACCTCTTTCTTTCAGTATAATCCTTGCTATAAAGTCGGTCAAGTCCAAGATTTATCAAGCAATTTCTGCTATAATGAGTGTATGGAAATCATTCAATCAAAGCAAAATGCTAGTATCAAGACTGCTAGAAAATTGTTGCAACGCAAGCACCGTAAAACCAGTTATCTTTTAGAGGGGTGGCATCTCTTTGAGGAAGCAAAGGCAAGTGGTGCGGATATTCTTCAAATTTTTGTGCTTGAGGAGATGGCTGACCGTGTAGCTAATATGTCTAAAGTTAAGTTGGTTAGTCCAGAGGTGCTCAAGGAGCTCTGTGAAACTCAGACCCCCCAAGGGATTGTGGCAGAAGTTGCTAAACAATCTCAAGCCTTGCCAGAGTCTCTTTCAGGAAAGTACCTTCTCTTGGAGGATGTTCAGGATCCTGGTAATGTAGGAACAATGATTCGAACAGCGGATGCTGCAGGTTATGATGGGGTCTTTTTATCAGATAAATCCGCTGATATTTATAATCAGAAGACCTTACGTTCTATGCAGGGAAGTCATTTTCATCTGCCAATCTATCGTGGACCGATTCTTGAGATGGTTGAAACTTGTAAAAAACATGATTTAACAGTCTTGGCAACGACTCTCTCAGAGGTTTCCGTTGACTATAAAGCAGTTAAGACAGACGGTAATTTTGCCCTAGTGATGGGAAATGAAGGTCAGGGAATCAGTAAGGAGATGGCTGAGTCTGCGGATCAACTGGTACATATTAACATGCCGGGCCAGGCAGAGAGTCTCAATGTTGCTGTTGCTGCAGGGATTATCATGTTTAGTCTCTAGGTCCTAAGGCTGATTTTATTGGAAAATATTCGCCTTTTAAAATAAATTTAAGCTCTAGTGGTATAATGAAGAAGCGTTAGAAACATTAATGAGGTATTATTATGAAGCGACCAGAAGATGATAAAGAATTCATGGAAGTTGTTGGACATTTGATTTCACACCCACGTTTTCAAAAATTGGATGGGATTGTCCAACACCATCATTCGACACGTTTGGAACACTCGGTTAATGTTAGTTATACTAGCTACAAAATTGCTAAAAAATTTGGCTGGGATGCTAAGAGTACTGCTCGAGGTGGTCTCTTGCATGACTTTTTCTATTATGATTGGCGAGTAACCAAATTTAATAAGAGTCATGCTTGGGTGCACCCACGGATTGCTGTTCGTAATGCCAGAAAGCTTGTTAATTTAAACAAAAAAGAAGAGGATATCATCCTCAAACATATGTGGGGAGCAACTATTGCACCGCCAAAGTATAAGGAATCTTATATCGTTACCATGGTGGATAAGTACTGGGCTGTTAAAGAAGCAGTGACACCTTTACGAAATCGCATTAAAAATCGTAAGTTTTTCCGTCGCAAGACTCTACAAAGTCACCACCATTAATTTATTAAACTTAGGAGATATTTATGGAATCAAATGCAATTTATACAACTAGTGATGCAGGATTAAATCGCTTTTTCGGGAAGATTTACGGTCTTGTTGGTATTGGGGTAGGGATTTCAGCAGTCATTTCTTATCTGATGTTATTCCCTCTCTCTCATCTTTTTGTTAATATTCTGATGAATTATTCTTGGGTTTATACGGCAGCTATTTTTGTTGAGTTAGCTTTGGTTTTTTTGGCTAGTGGTGCTGCACGAAAGAACACACCTGCGGCTCTGCCCTTATTCTTAGTTTATTCAGCCTTGAATGGTTTTACATTAAGTTTTATCATTGTCCAATACACTCAGGCTAATGTTTTCCAAGCTTTTATTAGTACTGCCATTGTCTTTTTTGTCATGGCACTTATCGGAGTTTCTATTAAGCGTGATTTGTCAGGAATAGTCAAATTTCTTATGGCAGCTTTGATTGGAATTATTGTGGCTAGCTTAGTTAATATTTTCTTTGCAAGTAGCACGATGAGTTTTGTGATTAGTATTGTATCAGTTCTCATTTTCTCTGGCTTAATTGCTTATGACAATCAGTTAATTAAAAAGATTTATTATAGTACTAATGGTCAAGTCACAGATGGGTGGGCGGTTTCTATGGCGCTCAGTCTCTACTTGGATTTTATTAACTTGTTCTTGAATATCTTGCGAATCTTTGCAAGTCGTGACTAGTAAAAAAAATCAGCCAAACGGCTGATTTTTTTGTGTTTAACGTTTTTTGTAATTATTTCTTGTTAACCTGTATAGGTGTAGGAGAGTAGATAGTAATCCCATTTTTCGACATAGCTATCTTTGTCGGAAAAGGCCCACTTATCGTCTTTCTTAGTGAGTTCAACTGAGTAATCCTTAAAGATATTTGTTTCGTCTGTCTTTGGTACTGATGGACTTACTTTTTTAATTGAATTAGGTAAGTAAGTTTCCATATAGTATTGTTGGGTCAATTGGTCGACATTTCCAGCGTTAGCATATTGCTTTGTAGGTGTTTTTTTAGATCGTCAGTAAGACTTGGATGGTTAGCCGCATATGCATCGTCTGCAGCTTTCATACTGATAGTTGACATGTCAACGTTAAACTCCGTCTTATATTTAGTAACGATAATGTTATCAACAGACTAACTACCACGTTCACGATTATCAGTTTAAACACATCCGGAAACTTTTGGAACTTCATCTCCAGTTGGTTTGATATTATCAGTTTCATCATAGCTATATTGAAGACTATCTGAGAAATATTGACTAAGTTCACTCTTAGCCTTATCTAAGTCATTAGAAACAAATTTATTGTAATTTTTACTTTCTCCATCTAGAGAAACTGCGTTGAAATAAGTATCAACATCTTTTTTTACATTGGTAGTTGTTTGACCATCGAAATTTTTTGGACTAGTAGAAACAGTCTGTCCTTTTGTCTTTTCATCTTTTGATTCAAAATAGAGTTTATATTTTGAATCGTTGTTCACTTCGAAAAAGAGAGAGACAGTCTTGTAGTCATTAGCTTCAACTTTTCCAAAGTCATCTGTAGCATTTTCTACGTTATTATTTTTGTTGAAGAGAATAGGTAGGTCATCTTTGTCAATCTTACTTGCTGTGACTTTTTTACCATCCTCATCTTTGAGGTAAAACTGTTTAGCAGATGTTTTTAGCTCATTTTTCATATCTTCAGAAATATCCTCAAGTTTGAATGAGGCTTCAACCAAGGTTTGATCAGCTTTAAGTTTGAGGCCTCTTCTAGACATATAGACAATGTCGTTAACAGAAGCTTAGCATCGAGTTTTGGTTTGGCACATGCTGACAATGTAAAGACGGCTATTAGAGAAATCGCCCCAGAATAAAGATATTTTTTTATAAATAATCCCCATTATTTTATTAAGGTTATGCGTCTATTGTATTATGAAATATCCCTTGAGATTATTAGAAATTTGGGGTTCAAGCCTTTTCTTATGCTATAATAAGGTTACTATTGTAAAAAATGGAGAATAAAATGACAAAAACACCCTTTATTACGGCTGATAAACTTGATCAAATCACTGCAGAATTTCCAACACCTTTCCACCTTTACGATGAAAAAGGTATTCGTGAAACAGCGCGTGCAGTTAATGCAGCCTTTTCATGGAATCCTGGTTTTAAAGAATTCTTTGCTGTAAAGGCAACACCTAATCCAGCAATCCTCAAAATCTTGAAGGAAGAAGGGTGCGGTGTAGATTGTGCGACTGATACAGAGCTTGTCATGAGTAACAAAATTGGTTTTGATAGCACTGCTATTAGTTTTACGTCTAATGATACACGTGCAGAAGAATTTGTTTACGCGCGTGATATTAATGCGACAATTAACCTTGATGCTTACGAAGATATCTTCTTCTTGGAAGAGGCTGCAGGGCTTCCTGAAACGCTTTCTTTACGCTTTAACCCAGGTGGTGTCTTTTCACTTGGTACAGATATTATGGATCATCCTGAAGAATCTAAATTTGGGATGACTAAGGAGCAACTTTTCAAAGGTTATGCCTACCTTAAAGAAAAAGGGGTGAAATCATTCGGTTTGCATGCCTTCTTGGCGTCAAATACAGTAACGAATGAGTACTATCCAACCTTGGCTGCTCAACTCTTTGAATTGGCTGTAGAAATTAAGAATGAGCTTGGTGTTAGCCTTGACTTTATCAACTTATCAGGTGGTGTTGGGGTAGATTACACGCCAGCGAACAAGCAAAACGATATTGCTGTTATTGGTGAAGGTGTTCATACTAAATTTGATGAAATCCTTGTTCCAAATGATCTCGGGGACATCAGTATTTACACTGAACTTGGTCGTTTCATGACAGCGCCACACGGACTCGTTGTTACTAAGGTTCTCCATATTAAGGATACTTATCGACGTTATGTTGGTGTTGATGCTTCTGCAGTTAACTTGCTTCGCCCAGCAATGTACGATGCCTACCACCACATTACTAATATGACTAATCCAAATGGTGATATTCAAGTGGTTGATGTCACAGGTTCGCTTTGTGAAAACAATGACAAGTTTGCTAAGAACCGTGAATTGCCTGAGGCTCGTATTGGAGATACCTTGGTTATTCATGATACTGGTGCCCATGGTTTTTCAATGGGTTATAACTATAATGGTCGTCTTCGTTCGGCAGAAATTCTCTATCAAGAAGATGGAACAGCGCGAATGATTCGCCGTGCAGAGACTATGAATGATTATTTTGCGACACTTGACGGATTTGATTTTGAAATTTAACAAATAGGCTAGACCTAGGAGGTCTAGCTTATTTTGCTTTAATGATAACCGCTTCAAGAATTATATTAGCCATCTCTTCTGGAGATTCAATACAGTCTTCCTTGAGCCAGAGTGTCAAAATGGTGATAATGGTACTAATCGTATACTTCCAAAGAATACTCGACTGGGATATGATAGTTTTTTTCCATAAGTTCTGTGATAATTTCGATATCAGAGTTAAGGATGGTCTCGGTAATGAACTTACGAATTAATCTATTGATATTTGGAATGTGTGTCATGAATATGAGAGAGCTCATGATTTCCCTTAAGATATCGTCGCATCTCGGTTAGAACACCTTCTTGATAGGTTATATCCTTTTGCAGAATACTTGAAATTTTATCTAAAATTTTAGAGAAGGTGGTTTCAACCAAGTCATCTTGATTTGAATAGTAGTAGAAGGTTGGTCTGCTGAGATTTACCTTTTTGATAATGTCTGTGATGCTGATTTGTTCGAGTGAACTCTCTTTTAAGAGTTCAGTAAATGCATTAACAATTTTTTGTTCGGAAATAGTTGATTCCTTTAGCATAAATCCCCCCCTTTTATATAAACATAATAATTTCAAGACTTATATAAAAAACTAATTTTTTCCCGGAAATCTTACAAGTCCTTTACAGTTGTAAGTAAAAGAAGCTGAAGCTCTCATTTTATCAGTATTTTAGAAAAGTAATTTTTTTGCGGACTCGTTAAGAAACCAACGTCTTATTTGTCAGTAAGGCCTATTTTTGCTATAATATAAGGTAAATCAACGTTATAGGAGAATTAAATTTATGAACACCGTCCTTTGGATTATTCTTGTTTTTGTAGCCCTTTTAGGTGGCTTTTACGGAGGCGCATATTTTGCCCGCAAACAAATTGAGAAAGAATTAGCTGAAAATCCTCGTTTGAATGTGGACGCTGTTCGTACAATGATGTCAGCAGCAGGTCAAAAGCCTAATGAAGCCAAAGTGCGTCAAACATATAATCAGATTATTAAACAACAAAAACAAGCACTTGCAGATAGCAAGAAAAAATAATGGTGGGGAGCTGGGACGTGAATCTCAGCTTTTTACATGTAATGTAAGGGGATAAGGAGGCAAGATGGATAATCGACCTATAGGATTTTTGGATTCTGGTGTCGGAGGCCTGACGGTAGTACGTGAGCTTAAACGTCAGTTGCCTCACGAGTCTATTGTTTATATTGGTGATTCTGCTAGGGCCCCATATGGTCCTAGACCAGCAGGACAAATCAGAGAATATACATGGCAGTTGGTTAAATTTCTCCTGACTAAAGACGTAAAGATGATTGTTATTGCTTGCAATACGGCGACAGCAGTAGTTTGGGAGGAAATTAAAGAGGCTTTGGACATTCCAGTACTAGGTGTTGTTTTGCCTGGTTCTAGTGCTGCCATTAAGTCTAGCCAGTCTGGTCAAATTGGTGTCATTGGTACTCCTATGACAATTGCATCTAATATATATGAGCAAAAAATTAAGCGTCTGGCGCCTCAAATGAATGTCCTGAGTTTGTCCTGTCCCCGTTTTGCCCCAATTGTTGAATCCAATGAAATTAATTCAAGTGTGGCTAAAAAGATTGTCTATGAAAGCATGGCTCCTTTAGTTGATAAGGTAGATACCTTGGTTTTGGGTTGCACCCACTACCCACTTTTACGACCGATTATTCAGAATGTTATGGGACCAAGTGTCAAATTAATTGATAGCGGAGCTGAAACTGTTCGTGATGTTTCTGTCTTGCTCAATTACTTTGAGATTAACCGTAGTCGTGAGGTCGAAGACAAGACGGAAGAATACTACACCACAGCTAGTGTGCTTGGTTTTAAAGAAATTGCTGAACAGTGGCTGGGTGAGGAAGTTACTGTCCAACATGTAGATTTGGACAAGGAGTTAGAAAATGACTAAATCAATTTTTGAATATAAGGATGATCAAGACTGGTACTTGGCTAGTTTTGGAAGCTATAATCACTTGACTTGTTTTGGTGGCGATGAGGCTTACGAACAATTTGTTGACTTTTTCCAAGCTTTGACTAACGTTTTGGCTGTCAGTGACTTTCAGTTACATATTGCTAAACATTCTTCAGACCTTCGCTTAGTATCCTTTATTTTGGATTGCTTGAAAGAGGAAACTGGTCGGGACTTAGCTGTTACACAACATCAAGGAGCTTTGATAGTTAGTGAAGGAGATAAGCTTGTCTATGTGCATGTGCCTAGAGAGGGTGTCGTCTTGAGTGATTTCTTTGGTTCTGATAACAAATCAGACTTTGGTGATGTCCTATTGATTGCGACACGCAATGAAGGAAAAACCAAGGAGTTTCGGGAACTCTTTGGAAAGCTTGGTATTAAGGTAGAAAATCTTAATGATTATCCAGATCTTCCTGAGGTTGCTGAAACGGGTATGACCTTTGAAGAAAATGCACGCTTGAAGGCGGAAACTATTTCGGAATTAACTGGTAAGATGGTTCTTTCAGATGATTCAGGTTTGCAGGTAGATGTTCTTGGAGGTTTGCCAGGTGTGTGGTCTGCTCGTTTTGCGGGTCTAGAAGCTACCGATGCTGAAAATAATGCTAAGTTACTGCATGAACTTGCCATGGTACTTGATGATAGCAAACGCTCAGCCCAGTTCCATACAACTTTAGTTGTTGCAGCACCTGGACGTGATAGTTTGGTTGTTGACGCCGACTGGAAGGGTTATATTGGACGAGAACCTAAAGGTGACAATGGTTTTGGTTATGATCCCCTTTTCTTAGTTGGTAA
Source organism: Streptococcus vestibularis (assembly GCF_900636445.1). NCBI lineage: Bacteria > Bacillati > Bacillota > Bacilli > Lactobacillales > Streptococcaceae > Streptococcus > Streptococcus vestibularis. The sequence goes on from NZ_LR134275.1 coordinate 271,303, forward strand.
TACGGGTAAAACAGCAGCAGAGCTTTCTGCAGAAGAGAAAAATGAACAATCTCACCGTGGACAAGCTGTTAAGAAACTTATGGAGGTCTTCCCAGCATGGCAGAACAAACAATAATCGTAATGAGCGACTCCCATGGAGAACGTGACATTGTAGTAGATATAAAAAATCGTTATCAAGGGAAGGTAGATGCTATTTTCCATAATGGAGATTCTGAGTTAGAATCAAGTGATCCTGTTTGGGAAGGTATCCATGTGGTTCGTGGCAACTGTGATTATGATTCAGGTTATCCAGAACGTTTGGTCGTTAAACTTGGTGATGTGATTATTGCACAAACCCATGGTCATCTCTATGGCATTAATTTTACCTGGGACAAGTTAGATCTTTGGGCGCAACAAGAGGATGCTGATATCTGTCTATATGGGCATTTACATGCGGCAGCAGCTTGGCGAAATGGTAAGACAGTGTATATCAATCCAGGTTCTGTTTCACAGCCACGTGGCCCAATCCATGAGAAACTCTATGCTAAGGTGATTATAAACGATGCAAAGATTCGTGTGGAATATTACACACGTGACCATGAACTTTATTCAGAACTTACACAGGAATTTGAACGATGATTGCTAAAGAATTTGAAGATTTTTTGTTGGCTCGCTTAGATAATTATTTGATCCCATCAGATCAGGTTGCTATTTTTATTGATAGTCACAACGCTAATCATGTGGTTTTGCTTTTGACAAGCAATGGTTATTCGCGCGTTCCCGTTTTGACTAAGGATAAGCATTATCTTGGGACCATATCTTTGACGGATATTAAACGTTATCAAGATGAACATAACTTGCAAGAGTGGGAGATGGTTAACCGTGATATCGGTCCGATGACATCAGATGTCGTGGAAACAGTAGAAGATAATGCCAATCTAAATGAGGTAATGCATAAGCTAGTTAATAATCCTTTCCTTCCTGTGGTTGACAGCCAAGGTATTTTTAAAGGGATTATTACACGAAAATCGATTCTAAAGGCGGTTAATAGCCTCTTACATGACTTTACACATGACTATATCATCATTCCAAAAACAACTGACAACTCAGATCACTGATTTTCTGGCTACTAAGGTCATTTCGGAGAGTTCAAAGCAAGCTTATGCTTATGATCTTAAGCAGTTTGCAACGGCGATCTCAGGACAAATTGATCAAGCTAGTCTCAAGCTCTATGAAAACCAACTGAAGGAATGGAAGCCATCCGTACAAAAGCGTAAGCGCTCTGCGGTCAATCAATTTTTGCTATACCTCTATCAAAAGGGTGAATTAACGAAATTTTTCAAACTATCAGAGACAGTAATACTACCTTCTCAGGAGGATAAGTTGCGAATACTGAATCTTTCATCTCTTTACGAGGGGCATGAAGGGGTTGGTAAGCTGTCTTGTCTGCTGATTCTAGAGCTGGGACTCTTACCTTCAGAGATTTTGGAGTTGGACTGGGTCGACATTGACTTGGATTTTGGTGTTGTAACTGTGGCCAAGGGAAGCACTAAGCGTGTTCTCAGACTTGAAGCAGATGTGAAGCAGTATTTGTTGGCTATTAAAGATATCAACAGCCAGGGCTTGCTTTTGGGTAAGGTCTATACCCGACAATGGCTGTATAAGCAAATCCAGACTTATGTTAGTGACTGTGGCTTATCGGGGGTAACTGCCCAAGTCTTGCGCCAGCAATTTATTCTTAGACAGATTGAAAAGGGAACGGGCGCCTTTGAACTTGCTCGTTTACTCGGGCTAAAAAGTCCAGTGACCTTGGAGAAATACTATAAAACCTAATGGATATTAAGTTAAAAGATTTTGAGGGGCCACTGGATTTGTTGCTCCATCTGGTTTCTAAGTATGAGGTAGATATTTACGATGTTCCCATTGTTGAGGTTATCGAGCAATACTTGGCTTATTTGGCAACCTTGCAAGCCATGAAGCTTGAAGTTGCTGGGGAATATATGCTTATGGCTAGTCAGCTTATGCTGATTAAGAGTCGTAAGCTTCTGCCTACAGTGGTGGAGGCTGAGCCTGAAGCAGATGATCCTGAGCTAGAACTCTTGAGTCAATTGGAAGAGTATGCACGCTTCAAAGCAGCTAGTCAAGAGTTAGCTAAGCAGCATGAGGTACGTGCTCAGTATTTTTCAAAACCAAAAGTTGAATTGGTTTATGAAGATGTGACGTTGAATCAGGATAAGACTATTCAAGACATTTTCTTGGCTTTTTCAAAAATCATGGCTGAAAAGCAAGAAGAAATTCGCCGAAATCACACGACTATTGCGCGTGACGATTATAAAATTGAAGATATGATGCTGATTATTGAGGAAGCATTTGGCTCAAAAAATGAGCTACATTTAGATGAACTTTTTACCGATGCTAAAGATATGAATCAAGTAATCACCCTCTTTTTGGCAACTCTTGAATTGATTAAGGTACATCGAATCTCGGTACAGCAGGAAACAATTTTTGGAACAATCACTCTAAGAAAGGAATGGACGAATGAGTAGTCACTTAGCACGATTAGAAGCTTTACTTTTTGTGGCTGGTGAAGATGGTCTTAGTCTACGTACTATGGCACAGCTTTTAGAAATGCCAGTGACTGGACTGACTCAGTCCTTGGAAAAATTGCAAGCCAAGTATGAGGCAGATGAGGATACGGCTCTTTGTTTATTGGAATCGTCAAATACCTATAAGATCGTGACTAAGCCTGATTTTGCAAGTCTTCTGCGTGACTATTCCAAAACGCCAATCAACCAAAGTCTATCCCGAGCGAGTCTCGAGGTACTTTCTATAGTTGCTTATAAACAGCCCATTACTCGAGCTGAAGTTGATGACATTCGAGGTGTCAATTCCAGCGGCGCTATTGCCAAGCTTCAGGCTTTTGATCTCATTCGAGAGGCTGGTAAAAAGGATGCTGTGGGTCGTCCCAACCTATATGCGACAACTGATTATTTCTTAGATTATATGGGAATTAACAGTTTAGACGAACTTGTGGCCATTAATCAACTAGAACTTGAAGAGCAAGAAACGAGTCTCTTTAGGGAAGATGCTTCAGAAGAGCTTGAGGACTTGGATAATTAAGAGTAAACCTTGTTGAAACTAATCATTAAAAAATAAAGAAACATAGCAGAGATGCTAGGTAGAAAGGATACAGCTTAAGCTGTAGAAAAAGAATGCGAATTAATAAATATATTGCCCACGCTGGTGTGGCTAGTCGTCGTAAAGCTGAGGAATTGATTAAAGAAGGCCGTGTGACTTTAAATGGTAAGACCGTTACGGAATTGGCAACAATTGTCAAAAGTGGCGACATTGTCGAGGTAAATGGAAGCCCAATTTACAATGAAGAAAAGGTATACTACCTTCTTAATAAACCACGCGGGGTTATTTCTTCAGTATCTGATGAGAAAAATCGTAAGACGGTGATTGACCTAATGCCCCACGTTAAGGAACGTATCTATCCTGTTGGTCGTCTTGATTGGGATACGACTGGCCTTCTTATTTTAACCAACGATGGCGACTTTACCGATAAAATGATTCACCCACGTAATGAGATTGATAAGGTTTATTTGGCGCGTGTTAAAGGTATTGCGACCAAGGAAAATCTTCGTCCTTTGATTCGTGGTGTGGTGCTTGATGGTAAAAAAACCCAGCCGGCCCGTTACAATATTATCAAGGTGGATCATGAAAAGAACCGATCAGTCGTTGAGTTGACGATTCATGAAGGGCGTAACCATCAGGTTAAGAAAATGTTTGAATCAGTAGGTTTGCTTGTTGATAAGTTGTCGCGTACCCGTTTTGGTACCCTAGATTTGACAGGGCTACGTCCAGGGGAGTCACGCCGTCTAAACAAAAAAGAAATTAGTCAGCTTCATAACGTTGCTGTTAACAAGGTTAAATGATGAAGAAGTTTCTGATTGCGTTAGTAAAGGCTTATCAGAGATGGATTTCTCCCCTGTTTCCACCGTCTTGTCGTTTTCGTCCAACTTGCTCAGTCTATATGATTCAGGCAATAGAAAAACATGGTTTAAAGGGAATTATTATGGGAATCGCCCGTATCTTAAGATGCCATCCCTTATCAGAGACTGGTGATGACCCAGTACCAGATTATTTTAGCCTAAAACGTAATAAAACTCCTTTGGATAAATGAATCCAAAGGAGTTTTTCTATGCTTAAATTTTTGACCAAGTTTTTGGTAGGAATAGGAGTAATAAAGGATAAATTTCCAAGCGTCCAGCAATCATAGCAAATCCCATGATAAGCTTAGACAAAGGACTGAAAATAGCGAAGCTATCAGTTGTCCCAAGTAAAGGTCCAATATTGTTAAATGTTGAAGCAGCAGCACTTGTTACAATTAAGAAATTTTGATTATCTAAGGACAGGATTGTAACTAGACTTAGTATGATCAACACATATACAGCCAAATATTTAAGAACGCTATGCTGTGTTTCTTTATCAAGAACACTTCCATTAATGTGTAGAGATAGGATACGGTTAGGATAGAGGCTAGCCAAAGTCTGATTACGTGCAATTTTAGCAATAATCATAGCACGTATAACCTTGAAACCACCGGCTGTAGAACCTGCTGACCCCCCGATAAACATCAGGAGAAGCAGGATATACTGAGAAAAGAGTGGCCATTTGGTAATATCCGTTAGACCAAAACCGGTTGTTGTGATGATCGTTGACACTTCGAAAAATGAGTATTTGAAAGAGTCAGCCAAATTTTGGTAAATCCCAAAAATATTGAGGATAATTAAACCTGTTGATACTGCAACAATCGTAAGATAGGTACGTAGCTCTTCATCTTGGAAGAATAATCTGATTTTGCGAAACAGGATATAGAAGTATAAGTTGAAGTTAACGCCAAATAGTAGGGTACCAACTGTAACCACATAAGTAATCAAATCGCTGTTATAGTGGGCGATAGAATCATTATAGACTGCAAATCCACCGGTACCTGCCCCCCCCATAGCAGTGATGATACTATCAAAGACCGGCATACCGCAAAGCCAGAGAATAACAGCAAAAATAACAAACATGGTCAAATAGATGATGTAAAGAATTTGAGCTGTATTTTTGAGCTTGGCAACGACCTTACCAAAGATTGGACCTGGCACCTCTGCACGCATAACCTCATGGTGACCATTTTTACTGTTGTTCATGATGGCTAGAGCAAAGACCAGTACTCCCATCCCTCCAATTAGGTGGGCGAAGCTTCGCCAAAAGAGGAGAGAATGGGTCAACACTCCAGTATCTGTGAGAATAGTAGCTCCCGTGGTTGTAAAACCTGAACTCATCTCGAAGAAGGCATCGATGACACTTGGGATTTGCCCCGCAAAAACAAATGGTAATCCCCCAAAGAATGACCAAAGTACCCAACAGAGGGCTACAATGAGCATTCCTTCTTTGGTGTAAATGTGGTAGTTCTTAGGTTTAAAGAGAGTACCAAGTACTCCGATAAAAAGGAGAATCGCCATAGTCCCCAAAATGCTGGCAAATACCTTGGCATCTTCTTGATAAATAAGAGCCACTATGAGTGGAACAACTAAGAGTCCAGCTTCAATGAGGAGCAGTTTAGAAATGAGAAAACGGACAATAGATCGATTCATGGCAGCTTACCTCTTCAACAGGTCGTAAATGTGGGTAACGTTTTGCAAGAGAGTAACGACCACGATTTTATCACCAATTGCTAATGTATCTTCTCCAGTTGGGAAGATGGCTTTTCCATTACGGATGATAGCAGCAATAAGGACACCATGAGCAAAATTAAGTTCAGAAAGTTTCTTCCCAGCGATCTTGTTGTTTTCCTTAATTTGGAATTGTAAGGTCTCAATACGGCCATTAGCTACGTGGTGAAGTGCATCAAGACTAGAGTCTTTGGCGTTATAGCGACCACGAATAAAGTGCATAACGGTATCAACAGCAATACTCTTAGGTGTGACAATTGTTGTTGTATCACGTGTATCGACAATCTCTAAAAGACTGGTACGGTTGACCTTGGTAATGTTTTTGTGAATACCAATACTTTCAAGGAACATAGAGGTGATAATATTTTCCTCATCTACTCCAGTTAGAGTAGCAACAGCATCATAACTAGCTGCACTCTCTTCAAGAAGAAGGTCTTTAGCAGTACCATCACCTAAGATAACGGAAACTTCAGGGAATACTTGACTAAAAGTTTGCGCACGGTCCATTTTATGTTCAATCAATTTGACCTTAATACGGTTGTTTTTCAAGATATTCAGTAAGTAGTAGGAGATACGTCCAGCACCAATCAACAAAAGTTTTTTGATACTTTTGGGTTTGATATAACTGTGGAAAAGTGCCATATCAACACGTTTACCAGTTACATAAATCTTATCCCCAGCTTGCATGGTAGCATTCCCGTCGGGAATGATAAGGTCTCCTTGACGATCAATTGTACAAACTAAGATGTTACCGAATTTCTTACGAAATTGTTCCATAGTCATACCAGACAATTGGCTTGTTTCAGTGACCTTAAATGCCATAAGAATAACGCGTCCATTTGCAAAAGTTTCAACTGATAGGGCGTTTGGAAATTCAACTGTGTTGGCAATATAGCGAGCTGTTAAAAGTTCAGGGTTAACTACTGATGAGAATCCAAGGAAATTTTTGTCTTTGAAATAAGCATTAGAATATTCTGGGTTACGTACACGAACGATGGTTTCTTTAGCACCCATTTGTTTTGCCAGAACTGCTGATATCATGTTTACTTCATCTTTATCAGTCATAGCGATAAAGACATCGCAGTTACTAACCTCGGCTTGTTCCAAAATCTTGAAATTTGCCCCGTTTCCAGCAAAGCCCATAACATCGTAGCGTTTACTGAGGCGTTTGAGGACCTCTTCCTTTTCTTCGATTAAGATAACGTCGTGTTTCTCACCAACAAGAGAACGACAGAGTGCTGTACCGACTTTACCAGCACCTACGACAATAATACGCATGAGTTACCTCCAAATAATCACTACTATGATACTCTATTTTGGCCGAAAAATCATCCTTTTCAGCTACCTTTATAGGTTATTCCTGTAAAAAAGGTGACGACGTCAAAAATATTAATTTTTTCTGCTAGTAGTGTTGACTTTTACAGCCAAAGTGCTAAAATATACTCAACGATTCGTTATTTTAAATCTAACCTGTCATGATTTAAGCTAATGAATGTCCACAACCATGTCGTCTGCTGAGCTTAACTCCGGGCGACATGGTATTTTTTATGTCTAGGAGAAGTCAGATGTCACGTAATCATATTGTCTTGTTTGAACCTCGTATTCCACAAAACACTGGAAATATTGCGCGTACTTGCGCAGCAACCAATAGCCCCCTCCATATCATTCGACCCATGGGATTTCCAATTGATGACAAGAAGATGAAGCGAGCAGGTCTGGACTATTGGGATAAGCTTGATATCACTTATTATGACAATTTAGCTGATTTTATGTCTAAAAATCATGCTGGTCGTTTGCATCTAGTAACGAAGTTTGCGGATAAGACTTATTCAGAAGAGGCCTATGCTGATGGTGAGGATCACTATTTTATGTTCGGTCGTGAGGATACAGGCCTACCTGAGGACTTTATGCGTGAGCATCCTGAAAAAGCTATTCGTATTCCTATGAATGATGAACATGTCCGTAGTCTTAATGTCTCAAATACGGTTTGCATGATTGTCTATGAAGCTCTTCGCCAGCAACAGTTTGTGGGGTTAGAGCTGAGTCACCGTTACCAGCATGATAAATTAAAATAGATACTTCATTTTGTCTCAAAAGAATAATTATAGTTATTGACTATCAATAGATTAGAAATCCATAAATTAAGAACCTTGTCACCAAGGTTTTTTTATGTTATCCTTAAAGGGTCTTCAGGGCAGGGTGAAACTCCCGACCGGCGGTGATTCTTTGGATAAGTCCGCGAGCGCAAGCTGATGAGGTGTAATTCCTCAACCGACAGTATAGTCTGGATGGAAGAAGACCAGTCTTTTTGCGTAGGCTTTTTTGGCATAGGCAAATCCATTGGGAACTTCTTTCAAATTGTTAAAATTTGGAGGAATTTTTTTATGACAAACACACGTAAATTGGCTTACATTGCCATTTTATCCGCAGTTTCATTCTTGTTGCTTTATTTTTCATTTCCATTGATTCCAGCAGCAGACTTTTTGAAGGTTGATTTTTCAATTCTTCCTGTTCTTATCGCCTTGGTTATCTTTGATTTTAGGAGTGCCATTGGTGTTCTCTTGCTTCGCTCATTGTTGAAGCTCTTACTTAACAATGGTGGTCCAGGATCAATGATTGGGCTTCCTATGAATTTTGTTGCTCTAGGAGTTTTTGTTTGGGGCCTAAGCTATTTTTGGAAGAAAAATCAAACAAGCAAGAATTATATTCTTGGTTCTGTTTTAGGAACGGTTTTGCTTACAGTTGCGATGGTTGTTCTTAACTACATTTATGCCGTACCACTCTATGCTAAATTTGCTAACTTTGATATTGCGCAATTCATAGGCCTCTATAAGTACCTTTTCGCTATGGTAGTACCTTTTAACTTACTTGAAGGTTTAATTTTTGCAGTAGCTTTTGCTCTTATTTATGCTCCGCTTAAGTCTATCCTAGTAAAATTATAAATATGAAACACAAACACACGCATTATATTTGCGCTTCCTTTGCCTTTTTGTTATTTGTTGCTCTCGGTTACATGGTTAAGTTCTACCCTGAAGCCTTGACAGAATTTGATAGCAGCATACAAACTAGGGTTCGAGGAGACTTACCAGGGGGACTGACACACTTCTTTAAAACGATTACCATACTTGGAAACACGTCAGTCCAGGCTATTATTGCAATTGTAGCAGTAATCTGGCTTTATTTACGTCAGTATAAATCAGAAGCTATATTTGTAGGTACCAGTGGTGTTCTTGCTAGTATTATGATTGTAAGTCTGAAATATATTTACCAACGCCCACGTCCTTTAATTACACATTTGGTTCATGCTAGTGGTTATTCATTTCCTAGTGGCCACTCCTTGGGAACTTTCATGATTCTTGGTGCAATTGCTATTGTCCTTATTCAGCGTTTGGAGAAAAAAGAATCTCAAGTAGCAGTCTTTGCTATTTCTGGCCTTCTGATTGCTCTTGTTGGACTGTCGCGTATTTATGTGGGTGTTCACTTTCCAACAGATGTTTTAGCTGGCTTTACCCTAGCGTTTGGCTTGCTTAATGTCATCTATCCAACTTATGACCGTATTCGCTTTGAATGGCGATTTCAAAGTAAACAGAAATAAAACAAAATGCAGTTCTTAACTGCATTTTGTTGTTATTATTGTATAAAAATATCATATTTATGACTAATATTCTGTTAAAATCGTATCAACTGCATATTAAATATATTACAATTGTGATATAATGATTTTAAAATTTTGATATAAAGGAGATTCTCTTGAGCATAAAAGACAGCATTGGACTAAGAATCAAAACTGAGCGTGAATGCCAACAGATGTCACGTGAAGTGCTATGTTTAGATGGTGCGGAATTGACTGTTCGCCAGTTAATTCGTATTGAAAAAGGAGAGTCTCTCCCTTCTTTGGATAAATTATCCTACATAGCAAAACGTCTGGGAAAAAGCATGGCTGACTTATTGGACCATGACAGGATTGAAATTCCTGACACTTACTATGAGATGAAAAATCGTTTAATAAAGTTCCCAACGTACGGAGATAAGGAGAGAGTTAAACAGAAGTTGGATCTTATTGAAGATGTGTATAATCAATTCTTTGATATTCTTCCAGAAGAGGAACTATTGACTCTAGATATTCTCGAAAATATATTGAGTTTTACCAGTTGGGAGGAGAGACCTAAAGTCGAAGAAATCTATGAAGATTTGTTTGAACAAGTTAAAAGAAAGAAGAAGTTTTCAACTAATGATTTGCTAGTTATTGATTATTATTTCTATCATCTTTATGGGAGAAAGCAGTATGATAAAAAGATTTTTGACAGAATAGTAGATAGAGTATTAAAGCAAAACATCCCAACAGATGATGCTTATAATATTGCCTTATTTAATGATTTGATGGCTATAGCTGGGTTAAAGATTTCTCTTGAGTCCTTTAAAGATTTCTTAACAGTAATAGATAAACTATTAGCTGTCATAGAAAAATCACAGTTTCATAGTTATAAACCAGGTGTCTATATTTTAGAAGCTAAGTATGAGCTTATACATAATGGGAACAAGAAAAAAGCTGCTGAAAACTATGATAAAGCTATAATGTTTGCGTCGGTTTTAGAAGATTCCGTTTTGGAAGAAAAGACTCGAGCAGAGAAAGCGGCAGATGGTTTGTAAACAACTGCGTAGTGACATTTATGTCACTACTTTTTTTATAGTTAATCGTTTATCATATAGTTAATAAAAATATTAAGGAGCTTAATTTTGAAAAACTTAAAAAAATTTTTAGTCTTACTTATTGCGGCAGTACCATTCTTCATGATTTATTATTAAATAGGAGTCATCATGTCAAAATACCCATATATTTCACAGGTTGATCAGCGTGATTGTGGGGTAGCTACCTTAGCTATGATTCTCAAGCACTATGATTCATCCTATAGTTTGGCTTATTTGCGGGAGTTAGCTCAGACTTCTCGTGAAGGAACTTCTGCGCTTGGTTTAGTTGAAGCGGGCAAGCAGTTGGGGTTTGAAACTCAGGCCATTCGTGCAGATTTAGACTTGTTTAAACAAGAAAACCTATCTTACCCTTTTATTGTACATGTGGTTAAGGATGGTGGTCTTCAACATTATTATACAGTGTTTGGTAAGGACAAGGGGCAAGTTGTAATTGGTGATCCAGATCCTAGCAAGAAGGTCATTAAACTGTCCCTAGAGGATTTTGACAAGGAATGGACAGGGGTTGCTCTATTTTTTGAACCAGGAGAAAACTACATTAAATATAAGGAAGAGGTACCTGGTCTTCTTTCGTTTTTACCAATTTTATTTCGTCGTAAAAGTTTGATAGCAGTCATTGTTTTGCTGAGCTTTCTGGTGACCCTTGTTAATATTATTGGTTCTTATTATTTGCAGTCTATTATAGACCGCTTGATTCCTCAAGAAGACTATGCTCTTCTGACCATGATTTCTCTAGGCCTGTGTATCGCTTATCTAGCTCAACAAGTTTTTACTTTCTTCAAAGATTATCTATTGCATCGATTGGGTAATTACTTGTCCATTGCGGTCATCCTTCCTTATATCAAGCATGTTCTTTCCTTGCCTATTAGTTTCTTTAGTTCACGTCGTACTGGTGAAATCACGTCACGTTTTGGGGATGCTAACACTATTATCGATGCTCTAGCTTCAACGATTTTATCGATTTTCCTAGATGTGACCATTGTGATAACTTTAGCTGTGGCTCTTATTTTACAAAACCGTTCTCTTTTTTTGATGACCTTAACTGTAGTTCCTCTTTATGTTTTGATTATTCTGGCCTTTTATAAGCTTTTTGAGAAGGAAAATTATCAATTAATGGAGGCAAATAGTCAGGTCAATACCGCTGTTATTGATGATTTGCGTGGCATTGAAACTTTAAAATCTTTAAGAGTTGAAGAGAGGCGTTATCAGGAAATTGAGGTGAAATTCCATGACTACTTAAAGAAATCCTTATCTAAGGCCAAGTGGCAATTAACCCAGGATGGCTTAAAAACAGGGGTCCAGTTAGTTTTCAATGTCTTTATCTTATGGTACGGGGCACAATTAGTTATGGAAGGACAATTATCTTCAGGTCAGTTGATTACCTATAATATACTACTTAATTATTTTACGTCTCCTTTAATTAATATTATCAATCTTCAATCTAAGATTCAGCAAGCCAAGGTAGCCAATAATCGTCTTCAAGAAGTTTATGTTGTGAATAAGGAAGAAAAAGGTCAACTCAAAGATTTATCCTTTAAACAATTAGACTTAAAAGGTGTTAGTCATCGTTTTAGCTACCAGCAGGAGACACTTCACAATATTGATTTGACGATTAATAAGGGAGAGAAAATCGCCCTCATGGGTCAGAGTGGTTCTGGGAAAACGACTTTAGCGAAGGTTTTGTCAGGTTATCACACAAAATCTAGTGGTCATGTAAGCCTAGACAAAGGTTCTATTAGCCAAGCAGAGTTGCGCCAGTTGGTGACCTATGTTCCACAACAGACCTATGTGTTTACGGGAACAATATTAGAAAATCTGTTATTAGGCCTTGAAGGAGAAGTTGATGAGCAGGTTATTCTAAGAGCCTGTGAACAAGCTGATATTTTGGCTGATATTCAAAAGATGCCACTAGGTTTTCAGACCCAAGTATCTGAAGATGGTGGTCTGTCTGGTGGTCAAAAACAACGCTTGGCGATAGCGAGGGCCCTCTTGTCCAAGCAACCAATCTTGATTTTTGACGAAGCTACCAGTGGTCTCGATAGTGATACTGAAAGCAGGGTCATGGCTAATCTCGCTAAGATTAAACGAACAATGATTTTTATTGCTCACCGCAATAGTGTCCGTCAACATGTTAGTCGTGTAGTGACCATGGTAAGTGGCCAGATTGAGTCAGACAGTCCTAATTTCAATCCATTCCAGTTTATTTAAAATAATCTTCCTATTATATATGTAGAAAACTTAAGAAGTCTAAATATTCACATCTTGCACCTATCTATTTAATATAGTATACTGGTAGCATACTATTAAGAGGTGTAAACATGTTAGAGGCATATAAAAATTTTTGGTTAGGCTATCTCGATTTTTATGGTCGTACAAAACGATCAGACTATTGGTGGGTTGTCTTGATTAATGGAGTTATTGCTACTCTTATTTTCCTACTGATGGACTTACTTGGAGAAACAAAAGCTGCTGGATTTACATTGACGGCTTTCATTCTATTTATAGCAGCAACGGCGCTTCCTACCATTTCTATTCAGATTCGTCGTCTGCGTGATGCCAATTTTAATGTTGCTTGGATTGTATTAAAAGCAACTCCATTAACAGTAGCTCTTTGGGTGATGTATGCCTTTCCCACAAGAAATTCAAAATAGCTATAATGAAAAAAGGGGTGAGACTAGGAAATCTAGTTTCACTCCTTTTTCTTATAAAATAAAGCTACTCAAGAGACTAGCTAGAGTCGCATAAAAGATGGCTAAACGAGTTGTTTGAGTGGGTTTATAGAGTCGAATGAGCGTAAAGATACACCAAACGAAGAGCACGGTCACAAACCATCCTGACAATAAGCGTCGTGGTGTAATACCATAAAGTGCGATATAGATACTAAAGAGTTTCCAATCAGTGATGAGGGCAAAGAGGCTAGCAAAAGTAAAAAGTAGCATACTAATCAAACGAAGCCCCTTGTGGGTGAAGAGGTCTTCTTTTGAGAAAATGTAAAGTCCAACTAGAACAGCAAAGTTAAGGATAGAGACTCGAACCAATTGCCAGAAATCTTGAACAGCAATGTGTGAGGCTTGATAGGTCGGAATGTTAGCTTGATTGAGAGAAAGGAGTTCACTCATTTGACTAGTCGCAGTTAGCATAAATAGTGCATAAGTGAAGTATAGATTTCCGAGCACAATATAGGCTGCCGTTTTTGGGAAAAGACGAGTCTTTTTGAGACTGGCCTAAAACTGCTTTTGGCTGAGTGGCTTGTCATTTGCCAAATAGACTGCTACAAGTTTGGAAAAAAGCCCTAGAGCAAGTGGGAGGTTTGTCACTAAACGAGATATAAATAATCCACTGTTTTCGAAATTGATATTGAAATTAAGTAGGGAAGCAAGTGTCTGGAAGACTTGTTGCCATAGCTGAACGAAAGAAGGCAAGACCTGGCTAAGCTGGTTAGCAACAAATACAGTAAGTACCAAGGCAGTGATAATACTAATGAGAATCATTCGCTTGTAGAGTTGGTCTTCACGTTTGACTTCTTCAGCAAGCTCTTGGTTAAGTGTCTTTTTATAAAATAAAGTCAAGACTCCCAGAAAGAAATATTTCAGTGGGAAGATATAGCTAGTATGGATGATGTCACTCAGACCATAAACCCCAACCGTTTTTGCCTGCTTTGTCCAGTGCGAGCCATTAAGTAGAGAAATAGGCCAGCATGAAGGCAAAGAATTTGAGCATTGTCCTAATTGTTAGGTATTTCCCATAGGCTAATTTGTAATCCCTGTAGGAGACTAGTGACCATGAATATTCCCGATTCAAGTCACATTACTTTAGCTTTCCCACCAAATAAGCGACAACCGAGTTTGATTGTACCTATCAAGATAAAAGTATCGCTAGAAAGACATAAGAAAAATGAGTCAGATAAGTGACATAAAGGAAGTAGGCTGTGAGGCAAGTAATAATTAGTCCCTTAATTTTCCAGACCTTTTTCAGTGAGAGATGATTAAAGAGTTTTTTGTTTTGGTTTGCAGACTTTTCTCTTCGTAGGGATACTCCTGAGAGATTATCTGTAAATCGGTGTTGTAGTTATTTGTTTCCATCATAATTCTCCTTTAGGTTTTAAATCAAAAGAAGATAATTGTAAAATTACTAAAAATGGCTCTATGGACTTAGGACTAGAGAAGGAGAAAGAAATAAAATGCCCCCATAAAAATTTTTCTCACACGGGATGATAGAATCTGGCTGATGACTGCCAATATCTTTCTCATTCGAAAAAAGTATTTGCCTAATTTATAAATGGTTTGTCAACTTTCATCCGAAATAGTTTAAGGGATCATTCAGCTTGATTGTCAAAAGTGACGCTATTTTTGACATTTTATGTGAGATAGAGGCCGCTTAGCTGTTGCAAAAATTCTGAAATTAGTTGACATGTGTTGTCAAAATAGTATGATATTAACATAAAAAACTTAGGAGGTTCTTATGTTAGGTGTCATCCTACTCTATGTTGGTATGGTTTTGATGAGTAATGGATTTCATCGCTTGGAAGGTATTCCCGACAAATCAAATGTTGTTATGAATATCTTTACAGGTGGTTTGGGATTGATTCTCAATATTATTGTCATTGCTTATGGGGCCTGCACAGGAAAAGGCACTGACTGGTTTTATGGTAGTGCCACAGGTCTTTTGTTTGCTTTTACATATCTTTATTCAGCTATCAATACAATCTTTGATTTTGATCAACGTTTGTACGGCTGGTTTAGTTTATTTGTGGCAATTAATACGATACCAGCAGGGATTCTTTGCTTAACATCTGGATATGGTGGTAATGCTTGGTATGGTATTATTTGGTTCTTGTGGGGTATTCTATGGCTAACTGCCTTTATTGAAATTAACCTTAAGAAGGACCTAGGGAAATTTGTTCCTTACCTAGCTATTTTCGAAGGAATTATAACAGCTTGGATTCCAGGGCTTTTGATGCTTTGGGGCAAGTGGTAAGCATTGATTTAAGGAGGAAAAACGATGCAATTGACAATGCGTGAGCAGGAAAAAATGATGATTAGCCTTGCGGCTATGATTGCTCAACGACGTAAAGATAAAGGAATCAAATTGAATCACCCGGAAGCAGTCGCTTTGATTACAGACTATGTACTTGAAGGTGCAAGAGAAGGTAAGACGGTTGCTCAATTGATGGATGAGGCTCGTAATCTTTTAACACGTGAAGATGTTATGGAGGGGATTGCAGAAATGATTCCAATGATTCAAGTTGAAGCTACTTTTACAGACAGTACAAAATTGGTTACTGTTCATGATCCTATTCAGTAAGGAGAAAATGCAATGATTCCAGGTGAATACCATGTGGCGAGTGAGCCAATTGATTATAATGGTGGTTACGAAGCCATTAGTATTGAAGTGAAAAATGTGGGTGACCGTGCTGCTCAAGTAGGGTCTCACTATCATTTTTACGAAGCAAACGAAGCTGGTCTTCAATTTGATCGTGAAAAGGCGCGAGGCAAACGTCTAGATATTCCAGCAGGTACAGCCATTCGTTTTGAACCAGGTGAAACGAAAACAGTACAACTTATTGACTTTGGAGGGAAACGCCGTATTTTTGGTTTCAATAACAAGGTCAATGGTTTCTTAGACTAGAAAGAGGACAAATCGATGAGTTTTAAAATGGATCGTGAAGAGTATGCTCAACACTACGGACCAACTGTAGGTGATAGCGTACGTCTTGGAGATACCAATCTTTTTGCAGCTATTGAAAAAGACTTTACTGTTTATGGACAGGAATCTAAGTTCGGTGGCGGTAAAGTTTTGCGTGATGGTATGGGTGTTAGTGCTACGGAAACGCGTGACAATCCATCAGTTGTTGATACCATTATTACAGGTGCAACCATCATTGACTATACAGGTATTATTAAAGCGGATATCGGTATTCGTGATGGTAAGATTGTTGCTATCGGTCGCGGTGGTAACCCAGATACAATGGACAATGTGGATTTTGTTGTGGGTGCTAGTACAGAAGCCATTGCGGCAGAAGGTTTGATTGTAACTGCTGGTGGTATTGACCTTCACGTACACTATATTTCTGCTGATCTTCCTGAATTTGGTTTGGATAACGGGATTACTACCCTCTTTGGTGGTGGTACTGGTCCAGCTGACGGAAGTAATGCAACAACATGTACACCAGGTAAATTTCACATCACTCGTATGTTGCAAGCTGTTGACGATATGCCTGCTAACTTTGGTTTCCTTGCCAAAGGTGTTGGTTCTGAGACTGAAGTGGTTGAAGAGCAAATTAAGGCTGGTGCAGCAGGAATTAAGACACACGAAGACTGGGGTGCGACTTACGCAGGAATTGATAATTCCCTTAAAGTTGCGGATAAATACGATGTTTCCTTTGCGGTCCACACTGACTCTTTGAATGAGGGTGGATTTATGGAAAATACTTTGGAATCCTTCCAAGGTCGTACCGTTCATACCTTCCATACCGAAGGTTCAGGTGGTGGACATGCTCCAGATATCATGGTCTTTGCTGGTAAGGAAAATATTTTGCCATCATCAACTAACCCAACCAACCCATACACTACTAATGCTATTGGTGAGTTGTTAGATATGGTTATGGTTTGTCACCACTTGGATCCAAAAATTCCAGAAGACGTCTCTTTTGCTGAATCACGTGTACGTAAACAAACAGTGGCTGCAGAAGACGTTCTTCACGATATGGGTGCCCTTAGTATCATGACTTCAGATGCCATGGCTATGGGACGTGTCGGTGAAGTAGCAATGCGTTGTTGGCAACTAGCTGATAAGATGAAGGCTCAGCGTGGTCCGCTTGAAGGCGATTCAGAATTTAACGATAATAACCGTATCAAACGTTACGTGGCTAAATATACAATTAACCCTGCTATCACTAACGGTATTGCAGACTATATCGGTTCTGTAGAAGTTGGTAAATTTGCAGATTTGGTTATCTGGGAACCAGCACAATTTGGTGCAAAACCTAAGTTGGTGCTTAAGGGTGGTATGTTAACTTATGGTGTTATGGGTGACGCTGGTTCAAGTCTTCCAACACCTCAACCACGTATCATGCGTAAATTATATGGTGCTTACGGTCAAGCGGTTCATGAAACAAATCTTACATTTGTCTCTCAATACGCTTATGATCACGGTATCAAAGAAGAAATTGGTTTGAATAAGATTGTTCTTCCTGTTAAGAATACACGTAACTTGACTAAGCGTGATATGAAGCTTAATGACTACGCTCCAAAAACAATCCGTATCGATCCACAGACCTTTGATGTCTTTATTGATGATGAGTTGGTTACTTGTGAGCCGATCCATACGACATCATTGTCTCAACGTTATTTCTTGTTCTAAGGAAGACGATATATAAATGAGGCTGGAATTTTTCCTCCAACCTCTTTTGTATTTTATAGCTATAACGTTTTTAGCACTTTATTGAGTTGCTATATGAGTTTGATGCTAGATTTTTAAAATGTAATAGAAAAGGAAAAAGTATGATTTTTACAAAAGTAGATGCTCTTGTTAAAGATATCGATGTGGACAAATACCATATTGAAACAGTCATTCTTTCGAGTGATGACCTTAACAAAAAAATTATTCGTGTGAAGAGTGATCACGGGAATGAATTTGGTATTCGTCTTGATAAGGGACAAAAATTGCAAAATGGCTCTGCCTTTTTTATCGATGATCACCATGTCCTAGTTATTGGTGTTGAGTCACAGGATTTGATTGTCATTTCACCTAAAGATATGGATGAAATGGGAATCACAGCTCATATTCTTGGGAATACTCATAAACCGATTGAGGTGAAAGATGCCAAGATTTATTTAGAGGTTGACCCAGTTGTAGAGCAAGTCTTGACTCAAAAAGAGATTGCCTACACGATTGAAGAAGTGGTCCTTGACAAACCCCTACGTCATGTGAATTTAACTGCCCATGAACATTAATCCCTTTGCGAATGTGTCTTTGCAAGATTATCTTGAAATTGTACAAATTGTCGATTCAACTTTTCCAATTGGATCATTTAACCACTCATTTGGGATGGAAAATTATCTGCGCGAAGACACTGTAACAGATGATAAAGGTTACGAAGAGTGGCAAGAAGCCTATTTAGCTAGTCAGTTTAAATATGGTGAAGGTCTTGTAATCAAACTGGTTTATGACGCTATGGCTACAGACAATCTAGAGCAGGTTTGGCATTATGATAAGGTCTTGACAGTTTCAACGCAAGCGCGTGAAACAAGACAGGGGACTAAAATGATTGCTAAGCAAATGCTTCGACTCATTCAAAGGCTCCATGCTATTCCGGTATTGGATGACTATCAGTCCAAAATACAGAAGGGTGAGGTTTTCGGCAATCCAGCTATTGTCTTTGCACTCTATGTGTTTAACAAGGGTTTGGGATGTAGTGAAGCTATTGCACTTTATGGCTATAGTGTGATTTCGACGATGGTTCAAAATGCTGTTCGTGCCATTCCACTTGGACAGTTTGCTGGACAGGAGATTGTTTTACGTAGCTTTTCACAATTAGAAAAAATGACACAAGAAATTCAAGAATTGGATGCGTCCTACCTTGGGGCCAATACGCCTGGTCTTGAATTAGCTCAGATGAAACATGAAACTCAGGTGTTCCGCCTATTCATGTCTTAAAATATCGACAAGGTTGAGAGGAAAAAATAATGACAAAACGTACTGTAATTATTGGAGTTGGTGGACCTGTTGGTTCAGGTAAAACTCTTTTGCTCGAGCGTCTTACACGACGTATGTCTGACTTAAATTTAGCAGTTATTACTAACGATATCTATACAAAAGAAGACGCTCTTTTCTTGGCTAAAAATTCAAGCCTAGATGAAGATCGTATCATTGGTGTAGAAACTGGCGGATGTCCTCATACTGCGATTCGTGAGGATGCCTCTATGAACTTTGAAGCGATTGAAACTCTTCAAGAGCGCTTTAACCATGACTTGGATGTTATTTTCCTTGAAAGTGGTGGTGACAACTTGGCTGCGACCTTCAGTCCTGATTTGGTTGATTTTACGATTTATATTATTGACGTTGCTCAGGGTGAAAAAATCCCACGTAAGGCTGGTCAAGGAATGATTAAGAGTGACTTGTTCTTGATTAATAAGACTGACCTTGCGCCTTATGTTGGAGCCAACCTAGACCGTATGCGTGAAGATACCCTTCATTTCCGTAATGAAGATTCTTTCATTTTCACAAATTTGAATAATGATGATAATGTTAAGGAAGTGGAAGAATGGATTCGCAAGAATTTCTTATTAGAGGATTTATAAGATGACGCAAGCATATGATGGCTTCGTCCATCTTGGATTTTCAAATCGAAATGGTCGTACAATTTCCCACAAGAAATATCAAGAAGGTAACTCTCGAGTATCGGCCGATAATTCAGATGCCAATGGCGTTCCTTACTATTTCCTCATTAATATGGGTGGGGGCTTTGTCGAGGGTGAGCAGTATCAAGTGACCATTGATGTTAATAAGGATGCTCATGCCTTGGTGACAACTCAAACACCTACCTATGTTTACAAGTGTGAGAAAGGACAGTTGACACAACAGAATACGTCTATCACACTTGAAGAAAATAGTTATTTGGAGTACATGGCTGATGAAGTTATTCCATATTTAAAATCACGCTATTTCCAAACAAGTCGTATTGATATGGATAAGTCTGCCCACTTGATTTATTCAGATGGTGTAACGGCAGGTTGGTCTCATGAGGATTTACCGTTTCAATACCATTATTTTCGTAATTTGACACAAATTTACCAAGATAATGAGCTTGTTTATAGCGATCAGACTCTCTTAGAGCCTCAGAAACAAGATATGTTTAAACTTGGTTATTTTGAAGGATGGCGTAATTACAATAGCTTGGTAATGGTGTCTCCGGCGATTGACGAGGCTTTTGTTAAGGCTTTGCAGAAGCACTTAGAAGATTTGAATTTAGAGTCTGATTTTGCTATTTCATCCTTAGATATCCCAGGTCTGGTGTTACGTATCTTAGGAAAAACTGCTGAGGATAATCGTCGCGTCATTTATGCCTGTACAGACTATTTTAGACAAGAAATACATGGATTAAGTACTTTAAATTTGAGAAAAAATGATATGAGGAGATAAAAAATGCATATTCCTGAAAATTACCTAAGCCCTACGACTTGTGCGGCAATGGGGGCTGTTATGTTGCCTATTTGGTATAAGGCCGTCAAGGAAGTAAAGGTTAAAGTTGATACTGATAAAAAAACGATTCCTATGTTGGGAATCGGGACTTCCTTGTCCTTCCTTATCATGATGTTTAATCTTCCAGCCCCAGGTGGAACGAGCGCCCATGCTGTTGGGGCAGTGTTAATTGCTATATTGTTAGGACCTTGGGCTTCCTGTTTAGCAGTTAGTGTAGCCCTGGCTATGCAGGCCTTGCTCTTTGGTGATGGTGGAATCTTGGCCTTTGGTGCTAATGCCTTTTGTATGGCCGTTGTTATGCCATTTGTGGGTTATGCTGTTTATAAACTCTTGAACAAGTGGACAAAGAACAGGATAATTGCTAGCTTTTTTGGAGGTTATATTGGGATTGTAGCTGCGGCCCTGACTGTTGCAGTTTTACTAGGAATTCAACCTATTCTCTTTAAAGATGGCAGTGGTAATCCACTTTACAATCCATACCCTTTGAGAGTGACGCTTCCAGTAATGGGCTTGACTCACCTCCTCATCGGTCTGGTAGAAGGATTCTTCACAGCAGGTGTCCAAGAATTCATTGAACGTTTGAATATTGATAATACTCAGGAACTAACGACTAAAAAACTACGTCCTTTATTGCTCTTTATCCTAGCCTTAATTATCCTAACGCCACTTGGTTTATTGGCGACGGGAACAGCTTTTGCGGAATGGGATGTCAAAGAGTTGGTGGAAAAATTGTCCCACTATCATGTGGAAGCCCAAGCCCCAAAAGGAATGTTGAATGGTTTCTCATTTAATGCCCTCTTCCCAGATTATAGTATTGCGGGCATTCCGGAAGTCTTGGGTTATATCCTGAGCGCTGCCTCTGCTGTTTTGATTTTCTTCATCCTCTATCGCTTGATTTTCGGTAGAAAGGTTGAAAAATGATTCTCCCAGATTGGATGTCGGAAGAGCGTCCAGTAGTCACTAAAGTCGGTAGGAATAACTTTCTTATCCGGAATCGTCACCATCTGGAAGCTCTGCTTCAAAAGTTTGAAACGCATCCTTTAAAAGTAGCATCAGTCTTTCATCCAACGGCTAAGGTTTTACTTCTCTTTTTCTTACTTATTTCAGTTGGAATTAGCCAAAATCTCACAGTTTTGTGGATTCTAGCCTTGTTTCTAGGAGCTGGGGTGGCTTTTCTACCACATTCTGTTTTAGTAAGAACCTTGAAAAAGACTGTGGTATTGTTGATTTTTCCTTTAGTTCTTTATCTACCGCATCTCTTACTTAGCGGAGGTCAATCGCTCTTTCTTTTTAGACTTCCTTTGATTGCCGTAGCCATTGCTTATTATTCAGAGACCAGTACAATAAGTGAGATGTTAGCGGCATTAAAAGGGTTGCATTTTCCTAATCTTGTTCTGCTCCAGTTAGATATCACCATAAAATATATCGATGTCTTTGGAAAACAATTAATGGATTTGCTCAAAGGGATTGAAGCACGAAGCTTTGGTGGCAATCATCGTTTTCGAATTGGAAGTAATATCTGGGGAATGTTATACCTTAAAGCTATTCGTTATGGTGAGGAACTGACTCAAGCCATGGAAGCACGTTGCTTTGTTGGTGAGTATGTCAAGTCATCACAGTCATTCACATGGAAGGATTGGCTGGCCTTGATAAGTCTAGTAGCAGTGATTTTAGGACAGATTCTGTTAGGAGGATGAGATGTTTCAATTGAAACAAGTGGCCTGTGCCTATGAACAAAAAAAGGTCTTTACTGGTCTTGATTTGGAGATTAGACAAGGACAATATGTGATGTTGATGGGGGAAAATGGGACTGGGAAATCAAGTCTTATCAGTTTATTAACTGGCTTCAAGCAGGAAGAATCTGGTCGCATTCTTTTCTTAGGGAAGGACCTCAAAGAATGGTTGAAGGACAAACGTCAAAAACGGGATTTTTATAGTCGCCTCGGAATCCTCTTTCAGGATGTGGATAGTCAGTTATTTAATAGTACTGTCTATGATGAGATTGCTTTTGGACCTCGTCAGCTAGGTCTGACCGAAGAAGAAGTCTCACTGCGGGTTCAAGATACACTATCCCTGCTGAAAATTGAAGATTTAAGGAATCGCGTTCCCTATCAACTATCTGGTGGAGAAAAGAAGAAAGTGGCCTTTGCCAGTATCATGGTAACGAATCCAGATGTGTATATTCTTGATGAACCCTTCAATAATCTTTCTAAAGAATATGAAGAATTTTTTAGGGAACTTCTACATGAGCTTCATTCAGCTGGGAAAACTATTATCATGTCTGCTCACCACTTCAAGCACCTTCATCATGAAAAGGCTGATGTTCTTCTTTTTGAAGATGGCAAAGCTGATTTCTTTCCTGCCCAGGAAGTGCTCAATAACGAGCAAGTGATTGAGCGTTTGTCGCATTATTAACAAGGATAAGTAGAAAATCGTTATTGGTTTTCTACTTTTTCTTTGTCAAACAATTGAAATTTTGAGGTGATAGTATTTTCTTATCACCTTGATTATGTTTAAGTATTAGTTAAGCTTAGTGAATTCTGTTACAATAAAAACAATCAATCTCAAAGGAGAATATTATGAAACTTAAAAAAATTCTTGGAATTACGGGTGTAGCCATTGCTTCAGTAGCTTTACTTGCTGCATGTTCATCTAAATCATCAAAAGAAGCATCTAAATCTTCAGGTGGTAAAGAAACAATTAACTTTGCTACTGTTGGGACAACAGCACCATTCTCATATGAAGAAAATGGTGAATTGACCGGTTACGACGTGGAAGTGGCTAAAGCAGTCTTTAAAGACTCTGATAAATATGAAGTGAAATTCCAAAAAACAGAATGGTCTTCAGTATTTACAGGTCTTGACGCTGCTAAATATCAAATGGCCGGGAACAACATCTCTTACTCAGAAGAACGTGACCAAAAATACCTCTTCTCATATCCAATTGGTACCACACCAGCTGTTTTGACTGTTCCAAAAGATAGTGAGATCAAGAAATACGATGACATTGCTGGACACTCAACACAGGTTGTTCAAGGAACATCAACAGCTACTCAATTGACTGAATTCAATGATAAACATTCAGATAAGCCAGTTGAACTCAACTATACTAATGAAAACATTACACAAATGTTGACAAACTTGAATGAAGGTAAGTACGACTTCAAGATTTTTGATGCACCAACTGTTAATGCAATCATTAAAAATAATAAATTGAGTAACTTGAAGACTATTGAACTTAAATCTGATCAACAACCATACATCTACTTCTTGTTTGCAGATAACCAAAAGGACCTTCAAAAATTTGTTAACAAACGTTTGGAAGAACTTCAAAAAGATGGTACTTTGGCTAAATTGGCTGAAAAATTCCTTGGAAATAAAGATTATATTCCAACTAAAGACGCTTTGAAAGTTCCAAGCAAAAAATAAGAAAGGAGCTGGGAGTGATTCTCAGCTTTTTCATATAATTAAAATCTAGGACACATTATAGTTAAAAACTATAGATATATACAATTATAAACAATTTGCTACAATTCTCATCCTATGGGATAATATTTTTACACTTAAAACAATTAAAGGGAGTTCGTTATGAAATTTAAAAAAATTCTCGGAATTACAGGATTGGCAGTCGCTTCAACAGTAGCTTTGGCTGCTTGTGGTGCTGGTGGTAATAAATCAGCTAAAGATGATAAAACTTTGACAGTTGGTATCATGACATTGGATGATACAACTGAGCCATTGTGGGATAAAGTTAAAGAATTGGCTAAAGACAAGGGTGTTACTATCGAGTTGAAAGAGTTCACAGACTACAATCAACCAAATGAAGCCCTTAAAAACGGTGAAATCGATGTTAATGCTTTCCAACACATTTATTTCTTGAACAACTGGAACAAAGAAAATAAAGGTGATGTTGTTGCGGCAGCTGACACACTTCTTAGCCCAATCCACTTTTTCTCAGGTACTGAAAACGGAAAAGCTAAGTATAAAGATGTTAAAGAGCTTCCAGAAGGAGCTACTATCTCAGTACCTAACGATGGTACAAACGAAAGCCGTGCGTTGACACTTCTTCAAACAGCTGGTTTGATTAAGTTGGATGTTAAAGATGGTGAATTGGCAACTATCAAGAACATTTCTGAAAATCCAAAGAAATTGGAGATTAAAGAAATCGCAGCTGAACAAGCTGCCCAAACTCTTTCATCAGTAGATGCAGCAGTTGTTAACAACTCATACGCACAACAACAAAATGTTGACTATGACACAACTCTCTTCCAAGAAGATCCAAGTCAAGATTTGAAAGATTGGGTTAACATCATTGCAGCTAATAAAGATTGGAAAAAATCAAACAAAGCCGATGCTATCAAGACTTTGATTAAAGCCTATCAAAATGATGAAGTAGCGCAAATCATCTATGATGCATCTAACAAGGTTGACCTTCCAGCATGGAAAGGTGCCCCAACACAAGATCAATTGAAAGCTAATTCAAAGAAATAAGCTAAGGACAGAGGGCGTGTGAGAGCACGCCGTTTTGTCGTGTATGAAGGAGACGATTTGATGGCATTTTCAAGTGAAGAAGAGCAGTTACGAAAATTTCGTAACGATGAAATTGCTCAGCACTATTTTGAAGTTTTGCGGACTTTGATTTCTAAAAAATCTATTTTTGCTCAAAATATTGGTCTCTATGATGTGGCTGCTTATCTTGGTGAGATTTTCTCTAGTGTTGGAGCAGAGGTGACAATTGACGAGACCCATACGGCACCTTTTGTCTTGGCAAAATTCAAGAGTTCAAATCCAGATGCGAAAACAATTATTTTCTATCAACACTATGATACGGTTCCTGCGGATAATGATCAGCCATGGACAGATGACCCTTTCTGTCTGACTGTTCGTAAGGGCTACATGTATGGTCGTGGTGTTGATGATGATAAGGGGCATATTACAGCTCGTCTGACAGCCCTTCGGAAATATATTCGAGAGGTTGGTGACCTTCCTGTAAACATTACATTTATGATGGAGGGCGCTGAAGAATCTGCTTCAACCGACCTTGAAAAATATTTGGAAAAATACCGAGATGACCTTCTTCCAGCAGACCTATTGGTTTGGGAGCAAGGAAATCGAAATAGTAAAGGTCAATTGGAAATCACAGGTGGCAACAAGGGGATTATTACCTTTGACTTGTCTGTCGAGAGTGCTGATGTTGATATTCATTCTAAATTTGGTGCCGTGATTGAATCGGCTTCATGGTATTTGCTCAATGCTATTTCAAGTATGCGTGATGATCAGGGACGTATTCTTATCGATGGTATCTATGAAAAAATTATCCAGCCAAATGAACGTGAGATGGATCTTATCGAGACTTACGCCATTGAAAATGCAGATAGCCTCCGTAAGATTTATGGCTTAAAACTACCTATTTTAGAAAGTGACCGCCGAGCTTTCTTAAAAACTTACTATTTTGAACCTGCTCTTTCTATTGAAGGGATTTCGACAGGTTATCAGGGGCAAGGTGTTAAGACCATTCTGCCAGCTCAAGCCAAAGCTAAGATGGAGATGCGCTTGGTCCCTGGTTTGACACCTGAGTATGTTTTGGATTGTATCAAGGCTCACCTCAAAAAAGAGGGGTTTGACCGTATCAAGGTAACCTTCACTCTTGGTGAAGAAAGTTATCGGAGTGATATGTCAGATCCTGCTATTGTCAATGTTATTGAGTTAGCAAAAGGTTTTTATGAAGAGGGTGTTGCTGTGCTTCCAACGGCAGCAGGTACAGGGCCTATGCATATGATTCATAAGGCTTTGGGTGTTCCGATGGCAGCCTTTGGTATAGGGAATGCCAACAGTCGTGACCATGGTGGGGATGAAAATGTTAGCCTAGCAGATTACTACACCCACATTGAACTAATTAAGGAGTTAATTGCAAGTTATGAGTAATGTCATTATTGATTTGAAAAATATTGATATCACCTTTACGCAGAAACGCCGCACCATTCAAGCGGTTAAGGATGTGTCTATCCAGATTGAAAAAGGTGATATTTACGGAATCGTTGGTTATTCAGGGGCTGGTAAATCTACGCTTGTGCGTGCGATTAATCTTTTGCAAGTGCCTACAGCTGGTAAAATCACTGTTGGTAAAGATGTGACTTTTGCAGATGGTAAGGTCCAATTGTCGACAAAAGAATTGCGTCAGAAACGTCAAACGATTGGGATGATTTTCCAACACTTTAACCTTATGTCTCAAAAGACGGCTTATGAAAATGTAGCCTTTGCCCTTCGTCATTCTAAACTAAGCAATGAAGAGAAAGACAAAAAAATTCGTAGTCTTTTGGAATTGGTTGATTTGACTGATCGTGCCGAAAACTATCCTGCACAATTGTCAGGTGGTCAAAAACAACGTGTAGCGATTGCGCGTGCCTTGGCTAACGATCCAGAAATCTTGATTTCAGATGAGTCTACATCAGCTCTAGACCCTAAGACAACTAAACAAATCCTTTCACTTTTGCAAGATTTGAATAAAAAACTTGGGTTGACAGTGGTTATGATTACTCACGAAATGCAAATCGTCAAAGATATTTGTAACCGTGTGGCTGTTATGCAAAATGGTCAACTTTTGGAAGAAGGAAGTGTTCTTAATATCTTCTCAAATCCACAAGAGGATTTGACACAAGAATTTATTGAAACTGCAGCAGGGATCGAGGATGCCTTGGCTAAGATTAATGCACAACCTTTGGTGAGAAACTTACCTGCATCTGCACTTCTTGTTCAGCTTAAATATGTAGGTTCTTCAACAGATGAGCCACTCTTGACTGAAATTTTCAAAGATTACGGTGTTTCAAGTAACATTCTTTATGGTAATGTTGAGATTCTAGGTGACACTCCTGTTGGTGAATTGGTCGTTGTCTTGGATGGTGAGGCAGATAAGGTTCTTGCTGCTCAAAAAGCGATTGAAAATGCAGGTGTCAGCTTGCAAGTACTTAAGAAAGGAGCCCAATAATGGCAGATTGGATTCAACAAAACTTTCCAGATATTTATCGTATCGGTATGCAGGGGGTTAATTCTTGGCCAGACGCTATCTATGCGACACTCTACATGACGGTTATTTCCTTCATCATTGGGGGACTTCTTGGTCTTGTTATGGGCCTCTTCTTGGTATTGACAGGTCCTCGTGGAGTCATTGAAAATAAATTCATTTTCCAAATCTTGGATAAAATCACTTCAATCTTCCGTGCCATTCCTTTCATCATCCTCTTAGCGATTTTGAAAGGATTCACTTACTTTATCGTGGGGACTAACCTTGGTATGACAGCGGCTTTGGTTCCATTGTCAGCTGCAACCTTCCCGTTTTTTGCACGTCAAGTACAGGTGGTACTTGCAGATCTTGACCGTGGCGTTATTGAAGCAGCACAAGCTAGTGGTGCAAGTCTTTGGGACACGATTAAGGTTTATCTTGGCGAAGGACTCCCAGAATTGGTTCGTGTATCAACAGTGACTTTGATTTCCCTTGTGGGTGAAACTGCCATGGCTGGAGCTATCGGTGCAGGTGGTCTTGGTTACATCGCCATATATTATGGATACAATCGCTCAAGTACATCAGTTACCATCTTGGCAACCTTCTTGATTTTGATTTTGATTTTCCTTGTTCAGTTTCTCGGTGATTTCTTAACCCGCAAATTGAGTCATAAATAGAATTTGAAAGCCTGTTTACCACAGACTTTTTTCATATCTTGACGATTTCAGTAATTTATCATAATATGGAAACTGTCGAATGCTTTGTGGTTGCGCTAACCACAAAAAGGAGTTAATGAGTTATGAAACGTTTTATTTCAACTTGGAATAGAACCAGTCTAATTAAGCGCATTGCCATTGGTGTGGTAGTGGGTGCTGTGCTTGGTTTATTTATTCCTAAGTTTACGGTTATTGGTCTCTTGGGAGACATGTTTGTTGGTGGTTTGAAGGCAATTGCTCCACTTTTAGTCTTTGCCCTGGTTGCCAATGCCCTTTCCCAAACGCGAGAAGGTCAACAAAGCAACATGAAGACAGTGATTGTTCTTTATCTCTTTGGGACCTTTGCGGCAGCATTGACGGCTGTTATTTCTCACTATATTTTTCCAATTTCTCTGAAGTTGGGAGCAGCAGCAGCGACTAAAGCGACGGCACCTCAAGGTGTGGGAGAAGTCTTTAAAGATTTATTGCTTAAGATGGTGGATAACCCTGTCAATGCCTTGGCTCAAGCCAACTACATTGGTGTTTTAGTATGGGCGGTTGTCTTTGGTTTTGCCATGCGAACAGCTAGCAATCACACGAAAGATTTGCTTAATACCTTGGCAGAAGTGACTTCGCAAATCGTTCGTTGGATTATTAACTTGGCCCCATTTGGTATCCTTGGTCTAGTCTTTAATACTATTTCTGAGAATGGTGTCGGTGTTTTGGCAGATTATGGTGTCCTAATCCTTGTTTTAGTGGGAACAATGGCCTTTGTTGCCTTGGTTGTTAATCCAATCATTGCTTTTATGATGATGGGGAAAAATCCTTTCCCACTAGTTTTCCGTTGTTTGAAAGATTCAGGGATTACAGCCTTCTTTACTCGCTCGTCAGCGGCTAATATTCCCGTTAACCTTCAATTGTGTGAGGACCTTGGCTTGAATCCTGATACCTATTCTGTTTCTATCCCTCTAGGGTCAACTATTAACATGGCAGGAGCGGCTGTGACAATCAATGTTTTGACGCTTGCTGCAGTGACTACTTTGGGAATTGAGGTTGATTTTGCAACAGCCCTTATTCTTAGTGTGGTTTCAGCTATTTCTGCTTGCGGTGCCTCAGGTATTGCAGGAGGTTCCCTTCTCTTGGTACCCGTAGCATGTAGCCTCTTTGGGATCTCAAATGATTTAGCTATGCAAGTTGTTGGTGTCGGCTTTATCGTCGGTGTCATCCAAGACTCTTGTGAAACAGCTCTCAACTCGTCAACAGATGTTCTTTTTACAGCAGTAGCAGAAAAAAGTCGTTGGAAGAAATCTTAGATAACTACTATATGGTCAGCCTCTTGGGCTGACTTTTTGATTATGTGACTTTAAGTCCGTTTCGCTCCGAAGGTGCGAAACAGATAAACCACCCGCTATGCGGGTGCGCATCGAAGGTTATACCGTCATAACAAAAACACTCCAAACGAGTTACAATATAGGTGTTCAAGCCAATTGTAAAGCGGAAGGAGTTAAGACTATGGCGCAAAAAGCTCACAGTTTATCACATACAAAATGGATGTGTAAGTACCACATTGTATTTACACCTAAGTATAGACGAAAAATAATCTATAATCAATATAGGAGTAGTCTGGGAGAGATTTTTCATAGACTATGCCAATATAAAGGCGTTGAAATAATAGAAGGCCACTTAATGCCAGATCATAGTAAGTATTCCACCACGAATGAGTGTAGCTAGTTTTATGGGATATTTAAAAGGTAAAAGTGCATTGATGATGTTTGATAAACACGCCAATTTAAAATATAAATTTGGGAACAGACATTTTTGGGCAGAAGGTTATTATGTAAGTACGGTAGGACTTAATGAAGCCACAATTAAGAAATATATTCAGGAACAAGAGAAGCATGATATCGCTTTGGATAAATTAAGCGTGAAAGAATATGAAAATCCCTTTAGGGATAACGGTAAGTAATGCGAATGCCTCTTTGAGAGGCTTGTGACGAGTCAAAAGCAATAAGGCTTGAACAAAGTGAAAGCCAGCGTCTTTAGGCGCTGGCTGGTATTATGGGCTTATAGCCCTTGATCAAACCACCCGTTAGACGGGTGGTTATGATTTTAGAGGGAAACATAGGTAAAGGCTATAACTAGCTCAAGAATTTGTCATCTTTAAAATATCTATAAAATGTGATAAAATAAACGTCTCTAATAGAAAAAGGTGAGATATTTATGACTAATAACCTATTAGTACTTCAATCGGATTTTGGTTTGGTTGATGGTGCTGTTTCGGCCATGATTGGTGTGGCCCTTCAGGAAGAAGCGAGTTTGGGAGTTCATCACCTGACACATGATATTACTCCCTACAACACTTTTGAGGCTTCTTATCGTCTGTTTCAGACCGTTGAATACTGGCCAGAGGGGACAACCTTTGTTTCGGTAGTTGATCCGGGTGTAGGTTCCTCACGTAAAAGTGTGGTTGCCTTAACAAAGACAGGGCAATATATCGTCACACCAGATAACGGAACACTTTCTTATATCAAGAAGGTTGTTGGTATCGTGGCTGTTCGTGAGATTTCCGAGGTTGAGAATCGTCGTAGTAACACAGAGCTTTCCTATACCTTCCATGGTCGTGATGTTTATGCCTATACAGGTGCCAAATTAGCTTCTGGTCATATCAGTTTTGAAGAAGTTGGTCCTGAGTTACCTGTGGACAAAATTTTAGAACTTCCAGTGGTTGAAACCATCATAGAGGATAATTTGGTTCGTGGGGCGATTGACATTTTGGATGTCCGTTTCGGCTCTCTTTGGACCTCTATCACACGTGATGACTTTTACGCGTTGGAACCAAACTTTGGTGATCGATTCGAAGTAACCATCTTTAACAATGATATGTTGGTCTACCAAAACCAAGTTACCTATGGGAAATCTTTTGCGGATGTTCGTATTGGTCAGCCAATTATTTATATCAATTCCCTCTATCGTGTTGGCTTAGCCATTAACCAAGGGTCTTTTGCTAAGGCTTATAATGTTGGTGTAGGTTCTAACTGGCACATTGAAATCAAACGTTTAGGAGATTAAAGTAAGATTATGAAAAATAATTCAATTCGTACAGTAGTTGCGACAGGTATTGGTGCAGCACTCTTTATTATCATTGGTATGTTTGTTAATATCCCTATTTTTGGGAATACTAGCATCCAACTTCAGTATGCTGTTCAAGCCCTATTCTCAGTGATTTATGGGCCTATTACAGGTTTCTTTATGGGCTTTATTGGCCATGCGCTTAAAGATGGCATCCAATACGGAAATATCTCATGGGCTTGGGTACTTGCAAGTGCTATTACAGGACTTGTAATTGGTCTATTCAACAAAAAATATGATGTGACAACTGGCAAGTTTTCTTTGATGAGTATGATTTGGTTTAACCTAGCACAAGCATTGGCCCTCCTTATTGCCTATGGTATTGTTACCCCTATTGGTGATAGACTCCAATTTGCACAAGCCTGGTCATACCTTTATGCACAAAGTTTTGTAGCTGGCGTAGCTAACTTTATTACAATTGCAATTGGAGGAACACTCCTTCTTGCAATCTATGCTAGATCACGTACACAATCTGGTAGTCTTACCAAAGATTAGCATGACTTATAGGAGAGTGGGACTGTCAGTTTGTTTTGATACCTCCTCTCTTTTTTAGTAGAAATATGGATAAATACATTAGTTTTAATCACTTTACATTTCAATATGATGCACAAGCAGAAGCGACGCTTAAAGATATCAGCTTTGATATTGCCAAGGGCGAAAAAGTCCTAATCTTAGGTCCTTCTGGTAGTGGAAAGTCGACCCTAGCTCAGTGTCTTAATGGTATCATACCGAATATTCATAAAGGTCAGGCAAAAGGCCAGGTAAGGATAGATGGTCAGGATATTTTCAATCAATCTATCTATGATAAGTCACAGTCGGTATCTACGGTATTGCAGGATCCAGATGGTCAGTTTATTGGCCTAACAGTAGCCGAGGATTTGGCTTTTGCTTTGGAGAATGATTGTGCTGATCAAAGTGAGATGAAAGATAAGGTAGCCCTCTGGGCTGAGCGTCTAGACTTAACCTCTCTTTTGAATCACCGCCCTCAAGATTTATCAGGTGGCCAAAAGCAACGAGTCAGTTTAGCTGGTGTCTTGATTGATGAGAGTCCTATTCTTCTATTTGATGAGCCTCTAGCAAATTTAGATCCTAAATCAGGACAGGGAACCATTGACCTCATTGATAAGATTCACGAGGAGGTAGGAGCTACGACGATTATTATTGAGCATCGTCTAGAAGATGTCCTTTATCGTCCCGTTGACCGCATTTTACTGGTCAATAAAGGAGAGCTCCTCTTTAACGGTAGGCCAGATGAGCTTTTATCGAGTACACTTTTGTTGGAAAATGGGATTCGAGACCCCCTGTATCTGACGGTTTTACGTCAGTTGGGATTTGATACAACTAGAGCACAAAATCTTAGCCAACTAGATGCTTTGGATTTGTCTGGATTAGGTATCCCAGATAGCGTTTTGAGAGATAAAACGGAAACTTCGACCGATTCTATTTTGAAGGTTGAGGGGCTTAGCGTTTCCTATGGAGATAATCCAGCAGTCATAGAGGATATGTCCTTTAGCTTGAAGAAAGGAGAGCGACTAGCGATTGTCGGTAAAAATGGGGCTGGGAAGTCGACGCTTGCTAAGGCTCTATGTGGTTTTGTCCCTAGTCAAGGGCAATTAATTTACAAGGGTCGGGATATTAGTCAGGATAGCATTGCCGAGCGTTCAGAACGTATAGGCTTTGTTTTGCAAAACCCAAATCAGATGATTAGCCAAACTATGATTTTTGATGAGGTGGCTCTTGGTTTGCGCTTGCGAGGAATTGAAGAGACTGAGGTTGAAGAGCGTGTTCATGAGGTCCTGAAGACTTGTGGCCTCTATAGTTTTCGTAAATGGCCCATTTCTGCGCTTTCCTTTGGTCAGAAAAAGCGCGTGACCATTGCATCTATCTTGGTTTTGAAACCTGAAATCATTATCTTGGATGAGCCAACGGCTGGTCAAGATTACAAGACTTACACGGATATCATGAATTTCTTGGACAGTCTTCAGAAGCAAGGTCATACCATTGTGATGATTACTCATGATATGCAGCTCATGTTGGAATATAGCGATCGTTGTATCGTTGTACTTGAAGGTAAAATCATTGCAGATGATAATCCTGTTACCATTCTCAATCAGAAGGATCTACTTGAGTCAGCCAATCTCAAGCAGACATCTCTTTATAGCTTAGGTCAGAAGTTGTTATGTGATCCAGTAAAAGTAACCCAGTATTATATAGAAAAAGGAGGGCCTTATGTCTAATCGTTTAATAGGTTATCAACCAGGTCGAGGTTTCCTCTATGATTTGTCTGGGGCGAGTAAGATGTTATTCTTTATCTTGGTTTCAGTTGCTTGTATGGCTACCTATGATCCACGCTTTATCCTAGCAGTAGGCCTACTTTCGATTTATCTCTTTAACTTGGCCAACATTTGTTGGAGAGATATTTCTTTTGTTGTGAAGATCATTGGCTCGATTGCCCTTTTTAATCTACTTATGGTCTATCTTTTCGCACCTAGTTATGGTGAAGAAATTTATGGAGCTAAGACAGTTCTGATTGAAGGATGGGGGCGTTTCTATTTAACCAGTCAGGAGCTCTTTTATCTTGCAAATCTTTTGCTTAAGTATTTTTCAACAGTCCCTCTTGCCATTCTTTTTCTTATGACGACCCATCCCAGTCAGTTTGCGGCTAGTCTTAATCAGATTGGTATTCCCTACAAATTTGCTTACTCCGTCAGTTTGACCTTGCGTTATATTCCAGATATTCAAGAAGAATTCTTTACTATTCGTAAGGCTCAAGAAGCGCGTGGTTTGGATTTGTCACAAAAGGCGGGACTGGTCAAACGTATTCGTGGGAATCTACAAATCGTTCTCCCTCTGATTTTTTCGTCACTCGAACGTATTGATACTGTATCGACGGCTATGGAATTACGCCGATTTGGTCAATACAAAAAACGTACATGGTATGTGCACAAATCCTTGACTAAACAAGATTATCTTGTAATCGTATCAGCTACTCTTTTATTGGGAATTAGTCTGGAGTTGATTTATCTTAACCATGGGCGTTTTTACAATCCATGGATTTGAAGTTGTCTTTCAGTGAGTTCTAAATAAACGAAAGAGTTCTGAGATGTCTATAGCATCCTCAGAGCTTTTTTAGTTTTTTATTCCCAATTTTTGAACGATATTTATATGAAATTTTCAATAAAGTACTTTATTGTGAAAACGTTTCTGTGATATAATTAAGGGAGTATTGATATAACTAAAAGAGTCTTGATATTATTAAGGAGGAAATTATGTCTAACCTTTCAGTAAATGCTATCCGTTTTCTAGGGGTAGATGCGATTAACCAAGCTAACTCTGGTCACCCTGGTGTGGTAATGGGTGCAGCACCAATGGGTTACACTTTGTTTACTAAGCAAATTCATGTCAATCCTGAAGTTCCAAATTGGATTAATCGTGACCGTTTTGTTTTGTCGGCAGGTCATGGTTCAATGCTTCTTTATGCGCTCCTTCATTTGTCAGGATTTAAAGATTTGAGTATTGAAGAGCTTAAACAATTCCGTCAATGGGGTTCTAAGACACCTGGTCACCCAGAATTTGGTCATACAGTTGGTGTAGATGCTACCTCAGGTCCACTTGGGCAAGGTATTGCTACAGCTGTTGGTATGGCACAAGCGGAGCGTTTCTTGGCTTCTCGTTACAACAAGGAAGGTTTCCCAATCTTTGACCATTATACTTATGTTATTGCGGGGGATGGTTGCTTTATGGAAGGCGTTTCTGGCGAAGCGTCATCTTATGCTGGTCTTCAAAAATTGGATAAATTGATTGTCTTGTACGATTCAAATGATATCAACCTTGACGGTGAAACTAAAGATTCATTTACTGAAGACGTACGTGCACGTTATGAAGCCTATGGTTGGAATACTGAGTTTGTTCAAGATGGAACGGATGTTGAAGCTATCAATGCTGCTATTGAAAGTGCAAAAGCAAGTGGTAAACCATCTTTGATTGAGGTTAAGACTGTTATTGGTCATGGTGCTCCTAATAAACAAGGAACCAACGGTGTTCACGGTGCTCCTCTTGGACCAGATGAAACAGCAGCTGCAAGAGAAAACTTGGGTTGGAACTATGCTCCATTTGAAGTTCCAAAAGAAGTTTATGCTGATTTCAAGGAAAATACAGTTGATCGTGGTCGTCAGGCCTATGACGCTTGGATTGCTTTGGTAGATGAGTACAAACAATCTTACCCAGAACTTGGTGCTGAACTTGAACGCATTCTTGAAGGTAAGGATGCAGTTGAATTCCAAGCTTCAGACTTTCCAGCTCTTGAAAATGGTTATTCACAAGCAACTCGTAATTCAAGTCAAGATGCTTTGAATGTTATTGCTGATAAAGTGCCAACATTCCTAGGTGGTTCTGCGGATTTGGCTCACTCAAATATGACTTACATTAAATCTGACGGTCTACAAGATGATGCACATCGTCTTAACCGTAACATTCAATTTGGTGTACGTGAGTTTACGATGGGAACAGTCTTGAATGGTATGTCTCTCCATGGTGGACTTCGTGTTTACGGTGGTACCTTCTTCGTATTCTCAGACTATGTAAAAGCAGCAGTTCGTTTGTCTGCACTTCAAGGACTTCCAGTTACTTATGTCTTTACTCACGACTCTATTGCAGTCGGTGAAGATGGACCGACTCATGAACCAATCGAACATCTAGCTGGACTTCGTGCTATTCCAAACCTTAATGTTTATCGTCCGGCAGATGCGCGTGAAACACAAGCTGCATGGTATCAAGCTGTAACTTCTAAATCAACACCTACGGCGCTTGTTTTGACACGTCAAAACTTGACTGTTGAAGAAGGAACAGATTTTGATAAAGTCTCAAAAGGTGCTTATGTTGTTCATGAAACAGCAGCAGATTTTGATACTATTCTCCTTGCTTCTGGTTCAGAAGTAAATCTTGCAGTAGCATCAGCAAAAGCTTTGGAATCAGAAGGTTACAAAGTTCGTGTTGTGAGTGTTCCATCAACAGATGTCTTTGATGCACAAGATCAAGCCTACAAAGAGGAAGTTCTTCCAAATGCAGTTCGTCGTCGTGTAGCAATCGAAATGGCAGCAAGTCTACCATGGTATAAATATGTTGGTTTAGACGGTGCTGTGATTGGAATTGATACATTTGGTGCCTCAGCTCCAGCTGCTAAAATTATTGAAGAATATGGCTTTACAGTAGAAAATGTCGTTGAAACAGTAAAAGGTATGAACTAAGATAGTTTGAATTCTTAGACAAAAAAACATTGGTTGTAAGGACCAATGTTTTTTGTCTAATGAAGAAAGGGTACCTAGGGCTGTTAACGATGTATTTGAGACACTGGGTGGCCCAATCTATCATGGTGCAGACTGTCATTTCTCTAACTACTTTGCAAAACATGGTAAGGACTTTGATATTGAAGTAGCTATCAATAACTATCTAGGTATTCAAGAAATGTTAGTCTATCTAAGTCATTTTATTTCAAATATCCTAAATAATCGAATTTTTCTAGTGTTCGATTGTCAGCGACTACTAGAATAATTCCTTCGGTAGGTAGTTTATTTGTTGGGTCAAAGTGAGTGTTTAACCTACCATTTTCCTCATCTCTAAAACCAATAACGTTGACATTATAAGTTTGTCTTAGATTTAAAGTATGCAAGGACTTTCCGGCCCATTCATTAGGGATTTTCAACTCAATTAAAGCCACATCATCCTCTAAATGAAAAACATTTGATATATTATAGCGGAGGATATTTGAAGCCAATTCTTTTGCTGTGCTACGTTCAGGGGTGATTACCCAGTTAGCACCCATTCCGTAAAGGACTTCCTCATAATTGTTATTCGTAGCTTTGGCGATAATATTTGTGATACCAAGTTTTTTACATTGTAGGAGCGCTAGCGCAGACGATTCTAGGTGTTCTCCAGTTGCAATAATGACTGAGTCGCAAGTATCGATACCAGCAGAACGTAGAAATTCAATGTCAGTAATGTCCCCAACAGCAGCCTTAGTCACCTGATCAGCAAGGGAATCAATTGTTGTAGAGTTGTTGTCCAAGGCGATGACATCTTGTCCAAAAGAGGAGAGTTCGGTTGCAATTGTTTGTCCAAAAATTCCTAAACCGAGGACCCCAATAATTTGTGTTTTCATATAAAATCCTTTCAGAATATTGTCAATTAATAAAATAGTTTAGCCGACTGAAATGTCAGTTGGGGCATAAGAAACATGTTTTTCTTTTTTTGTCATCAAGCTCAAGAGAACAGTAATAGGTCCGACACGACCAATGAACATCAGAGCCATGATAACGAAGCGTCCTAGGGTATTTAGATTAGGGGTCAAATCCATTGAAACACCAACGGTCGCAATGGCTGACACACTCTCAAAAAGTAGGCCTAGTGGTGAGAGAGTAGGATTAGTTTCCAGCAAAATAACATAGCCGACAAAGAGCATCGTTAGGAAAAAGAGTATAACTGTGAATGCTTGCAAAATGGTTTTATTAGATATAATACGGTTTCGAAAAACAACGCTCGAGTTACCAGACAGCTCTGACTTAAAAAGTAGGAACATGATAGAGGCAGTTGTCACCTTGATACCACCCGCAGTTCCTCCAGGACCACCCCCAATAATCATCTGAATCATAAAAAGAAGATTTGTAGAAAAATCAGCATTGGTATAGGAAATAGTCGCAAAACCAGCGGTACGCATGGTTACAGTCTGAAAGAAACTTACCAGAAGTTGCTGCCAGACATTGAGAGTACCGATGGTTTTAGAGTTATCCATTTCCAGCAACCAAGCAAGTAGTGTTCCTCCTAATAGGAGACAACCTGTACTTATAAGCACAAGACGGCTTTGATTACTGAAAGGTCTCCAAGCTAATTTCCAATTCCTTGGACGATCTTTAATATAACGTCTCATTAGTTGAATCAAATCAATCCAAACTGCAAATCCCAAGCTTCCAGACATGATGAGAAAAGCTACAGCAAGGTTAATGGTTGGATTGGTTGAATAATCCTGTAAACTGTTAGAACCTAAGTTATCAAATCCAGCATTACAAAAGGCAGAGACAGCTAGAAAGAGACTATTAAAAATGCCATGACCAAGTCCAAAACGAGGAATGAAATCAGTCATAATCACAAGTGATGCCATAGCTTCAATAGAAAAAGTTATTTTATAGACCTTAAAAAGATAAGACTTCAAATCTTTTTGGCTATCCCTACTAAGTGCGGATTGAAGGAGATCTTGATCGCTCAGTCCTAATTTATTTTTAAGGGTATAGGTACTAAAGGCTACAAGAGAGACTAGTCCAAGTCCTCCCGTCTGCATGAGAAGCATAGAGAGAATTTGACCAAGACCATTGTAAGCCTTACTGACCGGGACAACAGAAAGTCCAGTTACACAGACCATTGACACAGTATTGAAGAGATGGTCTAGGTAGCTTGTTTCTGGACTGTTAACATAGTGGCTTATGGGAAGGCTAAGTAAAATACTCCCCACTATGATGACAAAGACAAAGCTGAGCACAAGCTTTTGCGTGACAGAAAGACGATTGATCAATGAAAACCTCCGAGTTATCATAAGAATAAATAATAATCCAAGAAGCAAGAAACATCCTTGGATAAACGTTATAACGGCTTTTTGTTAGGCATCCCAGCACGACGTGGGTACTTATTTGGGGTTTCTTTTTTCTTATTGACAATGGTGATATTACGTCCATCCCCATTTGGCAGTTTATAGTTCTCGTTGAGAACAGGCTTGGCAAAAAGCAAGTTCAAGGCATTTTTAGCATTGGCTAGCTCTTCGTCAGCTGCTGCAGCTTTAAGTGCAATAAGCTGCCCACCCACTTTTAAGAAAGGAATGGTCAATTCTGAGAGAACCTGCATGCGTGCAACAGCACGGGCAGTTACAATATCAAACTGAGCACGGAAGGCCTTGTCTTGTCCAAAATCCTCTGCACGTCCATGATAGAAGTGAACACCGCTGAGATCAAGTTCATCGGCCAAGAGATTAAGGAAATTGATGCGTTTATTAAGAGAGTCAATGATAGTCACATCAAGTTCAGGACAAAGGATTTTCATAGGGAGACTTGGAAATCCAGCTCCAGCTCCGATATCGAGAAGTCGAATAGTCTGATTTTTAATATGTCCTTGGAGAACAGGAGCTAGGGAATCGTAGAAATGTTTGAGGTAGACCTCGTCTCTTTCTGTGATTGCAGTAAGGTTGATCTTTTCGTTCCATTCTACCAAGAGCTCAAAGTAGCGTTGGAATTGGTCTTTTTGTTTTTGGCCGAGATCGAACCCCAGTTCTTTCAGAGCCTTGTAAAAATCTTCAGGTGTCATTTTATATTCCTTTTATCTAGTTTCAATGCCCCTATTTTACCATAATTAATTTCTTTCATCTAATGGCAAAAGATTGTTTAAGATTAAGTAAGAACCAGTTTTTAATAAGCTGCTAAAAAAATTCCTAAGTTTAAAATTATGTAATATTAAAGATGTTATTTTCTCTTTAAAATCTGATATAATGTTAATTAAGTCTAAAATCATAATTACTCGCTTTAATGAAAAGTGAATATAGGGGATTATGGTCTTGTGGATTGAAAATAGATCCCTATGGGAAAATTTAATTTGAGGATTAAAAATGATTTATCTTTCAGAAGTTAGAAAGTCTCCAGAAGGGCTAGCCTTTAATGAAGCACCTTCTTTGTTGGAGTCAATTAAAGAACGCTATGACCAAGTTTTAAATCTTGAACAACTTCAAGCAAGTGGTCATGTAGTCTATGATAATGGCTTATATCTTTTAGATTATCAACTTAGCTATGATATTACTTTGCCATCTAGCCGTTCACTTGAGCCTACGACACTTGGGTTTAATTACCCAGTCTCGGAAACCTTTATACAAGAGGCTGATGCTGCTCTTCAAAAGGAATTAGTCGAAGAAAATCTAGTTCTTATCTTGGATGGCGATACTATTAACCTTAATGAGAGTATTTTAGATAATATTCTTCTTAATATTCCTTTGAGAGTGCTGACACCTGAAGAGGAATCAGGACAAATTTCGCTCTCAGGTAATGATTGGGAAGTCTTGTCAGAAGAGGATTTTGAAGCTCTTAAACAAGAGAAGAAAGAGGCAAGTAATCCTTTTGCTCAATTGAATGGACTATTTGATGACAATTGATTCAAAAAAAACAAACTAAAAATGTTTGACAATTTTAAAATTCTATATTATTCTATCATTATAAGCTAATTTTCGGATTTTTTCATTGGGTAAATCTAAATACTTTTTGGGAAAATGGAAGTCAAAAAATTTTTTATGAAAGTGGTAAATAGTTATTATGAGCAAACGCATTTTGATTGTTGAAGATGAGAGAAACCTTGCTCGTTTTGTCTCTCTTGAACTTCAACACGAAGGATATGACGTTGTGACAGCAGACAACGGACGCGAAGGACTTGAAATGGCACTTGAGAAAGATTTCGATCTTATTCTCTTGGACCTTATGTTGCCTGAGATGGACGGTTTCGAAGTGACACGTCGTCTCCAACAAGAAAAAAATACTTATATTATGATGATGACAGCTCGCGACTCAATCATGGATATTGTTGCCGGTTTGGACCGTGGAGCTGATGACTATATTGTAAAACCATTTGCGATTGAAGAACTGTTGGCACGTATTCGTGCAACCTTCCGTCGCCAAGATATCGAAGCTACTAAGAATGCACCAGCTAAAGCGTCAACCTATCGCGATTTGAAATTGGATGTTCAAAACCGTGCAGTTGTTCGTGGTGATGAGGCGATTCCATTGACAAAACGTGAGTTTGATTTGTTGAACACACTTTTAAGCAATATGAACCAAGTAATGACTCGTGAGGAACTCTTGCTTCAAGTCTGGAAATATGATGACGTAATTGAAACAAACGTTGTAGATGTTTATATTCGTTACTTACGTGGGAAAATCGACATTCCAGGTAAGGAATCATACATTCAAACAGTACGAGGGATGGGTTACGTTATCCGTGAAAAATGAGTAAATTATTTGGTAAAGTAACTATTAGAAAAAAGTTGACCATAACAGCTGCTGTGGTCTTCTTTATTGTATTGTCGATGTTCACTCTGGTTGTTGTTCTCTCAGCCAATACGCTTCTTTTGCAACGTGAACGTCAAAATGTAAATAATACAATCTCAAAAGTTGTTACTTATATCGAAAAGGACTGGGACTCTGATGAAGAGTTGAGTCCAGAACCGCTTTTAGCGGCCCTTTATTCACCGAAAGATATCTATGGATCAATGATTAATGGAGTGCTTT
This sequence comes from Streptococcus vestibularis, assembly GCF_900636445.1. Taxonomy (NCBI): domain Bacteria; kingdom Bacillati; phylum Bacillota; class Bacilli; order Lactobacillales; family Streptococcaceae; genus Streptococcus; species Streptococcus vestibularis. Next base: position 313,045 of record NZ_LR134275.1, read on the forward strand.
CTGAAAAGCATTCCTTAGATGGTCAAGTTGCGGTTTCTAATAAATTATATTCCAATCAGTCTGTCTATGTTTATGACAAAAAGGGAACTTTTATCTTTACTTCTGAGGAGGATACAGACTCACCTCCAGGCATGTCTGAGGTCAATAAACTGAAGTCGGTTTCCTATAAAGGTAAACGTGGTTTCTTATTACAAGTTCCAATCTATGGCAAGGATAAGAAGACCATTGTTGGGTATGCTCAAGTTTTCCATGATTTGGAATTCTACTATGCGTTAAAAAAGCGTCTAATTTTTCTATTGATATTCCTTGAAGTAGGAATAACTGTCTTAGTTATTGCAGTAACTGTAGTTGTCTTGACATCTATTCTTCGTCCGATGAGGCAGTTGCACGAAACGATGGGTATTATTACAGATTCGCCAAGTGACTTGGAGCTTCGTTCTAAGATTGAGAGTCATGATGAGATTGGTGATTTGGCGGTTAACTTTAACCGTATGATGGATAAAATTCAAGAAAATAATCAGATGCAGATGCGTTTCTTGAGTGACGTCAGTCACGAATTACGTACTCCAATTGCAGTTATTAAGGGACATATGGACCTCTTGCAACGTTGGGGTAAAAATGATCCTGAAATCCTTGAAGAAAGTCTTGAAGCTGCAAGTCACGAAGCCAACCGTATGACGATTATGATTAACGATATGTTGGATTCTATTCGTGTTAAAGGGTCATTTGACAATCATAGAAATGATACATGTGATTTGAATTCTTCAATCCGTACGGTTATTGGGAATTTCCGTGTCCTACATGAAGACTACCAATTCTATCTCAATGATTTTGAGAGTTCAGAGCGTCCGGCACAGATTTACAGCCAGCATTTTGAACAGGTTATTACTATTTTGATTGATAATGCAGTCAAGTATTCGCCTGTTAATAAGGAAATCCAGGTTACTATCAAGGCTCTGGAAGATGAGATGTTAGTACAGGTACAGGATAATGGTGAGGGTATCTCCAAAGAAGATATTGAACATATCTTTGAACGCTTCTATCGTTCAGATAAGGCGCGTAACCGTACGACAACCCAATCTGGTGTGGGTATTGGCTTATCAATCCTCTATCAAATTGTGGAAGCTTATCGATGCCATATTGATGTCAGTTCAGAACTTGGTGTGGGTACACGTTTTGACCTCTACATTCCTTTTGCAGGGTCAGAAACTACGACACCTCAACTTGAGGATTAAGTCAATTTACAAGAGATTTATACTAATGCTCAATCATGAGCACGTCTAGTTAAAGACGTGCTTTTTATGTGTTTTTATGGTAAAATAGAGTACTGAATTTCGAAGATTGGTGGTGAAGTGCATGCGTTGTCCAAAATGTCAACATAATAAATCTAATGTTATCGATAGCCGTCAGGCAGAGGATGGAAATACTATTCGTCGTCGTCGAGAGTGTGATGCTTGTCATGCCCGTTTTACTACATTTGAGCGTGTGGAAGAAGTTCCACTTTTAGTTGTCAAAAAAGACGGTACTCGTGAACAATTCTCTCGAGATAAGATTTTCAATGGTATCTTGATGAGTGCTCAGAAGCGCCCAGTTTCAAGTGAGGATATTGAAAATGCCATCACCCGTATAGAGCAAAACATTCGCCGTAACCATGATGGAGAGGTTGATAGTGAAGTTATTGGGAATTTAGTCATGAAAGAACTAGCAGACCTTGATGAAATTACCTATGTCCGTTTTGCCAGCGTCTACCGTTCTTTCAAAGATGTTGATGAGATTGAAAAATTACTTCAAGAAATCACCAAGACTGTCCGTGCGAAAAAAGAGTCTAAAAAATGAGACCTATTGAAGAATTTGTCTATGTTGGCAATCAGGTTATCGTTCCCGATCAGGCAAGTTTGATGCGTTGCTATTATCCCATTATCGGGAGTGAGGGATACGCTCTCTACCAGTATTTCCTGGCTTTTTATGACAATGGTAATCACCGTCATAAGTTTGCGGCTATTCTGAATCATCTTAACTTTGGTATGCAGCCTCTTCAGGAATCCCTGGCGGTCCTGACAGCGGTAGATCTCTTGGCCTTTTACCAGTCACCTCAAGGGTTTTATGTTGTAGAGCTTAAGTCTCCCCTATCTATCGAGCAGTTTCTAAAGCATGCGGTCTATAGTTCACTTCTAGAGCAAAAAATTGGTGAACCAGCAGTAGATGCTTTAAAACCGACGAGTTTACATGGTTTACAAGATTTATCTAAACGTTTTTCGGATGTTTTTACTGATGAGCGTTTGGCTCAAAAGTCTGTTTCTGAAATTAAGCCTAAAAATTCATTTGATTTAAGTAGTTTCAGGAATCGTATGCAGGCTGATGGACTTGTATTTACAGATGAAAAGACAGATGTTCCAGAAATCTATAAATTGTCTGAAACCTATGACATGAATTGGTATGATACCTATCTCTTAGCTAAAAAGACAGCCGTGAACCACCAGATTATTGTTAAGCGTATGCAAGTGCAATTAGAGCAGGCTCAAGCTCAAAAATTGGGTAGTGATTCTGCATTGACGGAGACGGAGCAAAAGATTCTTAAAGCTGTTAAATCTGAAAAACCTGTTGATTACTTACAGAGTGCTAAGGGTCCAGGCGGGACTGTAACTAATTCTGAGAAGAAGATTCTCACGGATTTGGCACAAAGAGGCTTTATGGATGAGGTTATTAACCTCATGGTTGCCTACAGTTTGGGACGGACACGTTCAACAAATGTGAACCGAGAGTATATCTCTAAACTTGCCAACGATTTTGCCTTTAAGAAGATTGTTACTGCTGAACAAGGGCTTTTGGCTTTGCGTAGTGGTTACGACAAAAAATCACATCGGGCAAAAGATGATTCTAAGAGGAAAACAAATGTACCTAGCTGGAGTGATCCTGATTACGATAATCAAACCAGTCAGGCCGATCAAGCCAAGTTAGACGAAATTAGACGTCGGGCTTTGGCAAAACTAGAAAAAGGAAAGGAGTAGCCAATGGAAAGAGTTGGACAAACCCTCAACCGAACAGGGCATCATGGGTCTGGCAATGCAACAGATTTAACCAAGCAAATTTTGGCAGATCCAAGAGTGGCTAGCTTTATTCAAGAACATGGCTTAAGTCAGGACCAAATCAAGCGTAGTCTTCCAAAGTTCAATCAATTCTTGGTGGAATGCCGTAAGGTCAAAGAAGGTGATGTCACCTACATTGCCAAAGGGTATGAGCCGATTCTGACCATGAATGAAGGCTACGCTGATGTGACCTATAAGGAAACGCGTCAGCTTAAGGAGCAACAAGAACAACAGGCTATTTCTAAGCGGATTAACTTGGTGAGTTTGCCTCAGTCTTATCGCAAGATTACCTTTGCTGATATCGCGCTAGATGATGCCGCTCGTGTTGATACCTTTGAGACACTTATTGATTTTGTGGCTAATTACCCTAGTCCAGACCAGAAAGGTCTCTATATCTACGGGGATATGGGGGTTGGGAAATCCTTCATGTTGGCAGCTATGGCCCATGAGCTTTCAGAGACTAAGAAGGTTGCAACGACCATTATTCATTATCCATCTTTTGCTATTGATGTTAGAAATGGGATTAAGGACAATTCTGTGAAGGAACAAATTGATGCTGTCAAAGAAGCAGAAGTCCTAGTTTTAGATGATATTGGTGCAGAGCAATTCTCTTCTTGGATTAGGGATGATGTTTTGCAAGTCATTCTCCAGTATCGCATGATCGAGGAGCTACCAACCTTCTTCACATCCAACTATAGTTTTGCAGATTTAGAAGCTAAGCTATCCAATGGACGTCAAGGAGACGAGACTTGGCAGGCCAAACGTGTGATGGAACGTATTCGTTTTCTAGCTAAAGAGGTTCACTTGAAAGGTGTTAATCGCCGTTAAGGTGATCCTAATAATGATAAAGAACAAGCGTGTTTGCTTTCCTTGGTGGAAGTGAGACTGCTAAATGAAGAAAGGAATCCCTAATTTAATCAGGGACTTAAATATATGACATTACCTACAGTTGCTATCGTGGGTCGCCCAAATGTTGGGAAGTCGACCCTATTTAACCGAATTGCGGGTGAACGTATCTCCATCGTCGAAGACGTTGAAGGGGTAACACGTGACCGTATTTATACCTCTGCTGAGTGGCTTAACCGTCAATTTAGCTTGATTGATACAGGTGGTATCGATGATGTCGATGCTCCATTCATGGAACAGATTAAGCACCAAGCTGACATTGCCATGACTGAAGCTGATGTTATTGTCTTTGTCGTTTCAGGCAAGGAAGGCGTGACAGATGCGGATGAGTACGTTGCCCGTATTCTCTATAAGACCAACAAGCCAGTTATCTTGGCGGTAAATAAAGTGGATAACCCTGAAATGCGTGCAGATATCTATGATTTCTATTCTCTTGGGCTTGGCGATCCCTACCCAGTTTCATCTGTACACGGTATTGGTACGGGGGACGTTCTCGATGCTATCGTTGAAAATCTTCCAACAGAAGTTGAAGAGGAAAATCCAGATATCATCCGTTTCAGTTTGATTGGGCGTCCAAACGTCGGAAAATCAAGTTTGATTAACGCCATTTTAGGTGAGGACCGAGTGATTGCAAGTCCTATTGCTGGTACGACTCGTGATGCCATTGATACAAACTTTGTGGACAGTGACGGTCAAGAGTATACCATGATTGACACTGCTGGAATGCGTAAATCTGGTAAGGTTTATGAAAACACAGAAAAATACTCTGTAATGCGTTCTATGCGTGCCATTGACCGCTCTGATATTGTTCTTATGGTTATCAATGCCGAAGAAGGTATCCGTGAGTATGACAAGCGTATTGCTGGTTTTGCTCATGAAGCTGGTAAAGGGATTATCATTGTAGTTAACAAATGGGATACGATCAAGAAGGACAACCATACTGTTTCCAACTGGGAAGCAGATATCCGTGATCAGTTCCAATTCTTGAGCTATGCTCCAATTATCTTTGTATCGGCTGAGACGAAACAACGTCTTAACAAGTTGCCGGAGATGATTAAACGCATCAGTGAGAGTCAAAACCGTCGTATTTCATCGGCTGTCTTGAATGATGTTATCATGGATGCCATCGCCATCAACCCAACACCAACTGACAAAGGAAAACGCCTTAAGATTTTCTACGGCACACAAGTTTCGGTTAAACCACCAACATTTGTTGTCTTTGTCAATGAAGAAGAGCTTATGCACTTCTCATACATGCGTTTCTTGGAAAATCAAATTCGTCAGGCCTTTGGTTTTGAGGGAACACCAATCCATTTGATTGCCCGTAAACGTAAATAAAAAAGTAGACCAACCAGAATAGAATCTTTATGGGTTGGTCTTTTATCATTGTAAGGAGAAAACGATGTTAGAAAATATTCAAGCTTATTTATCTAAACAAGGAGTTAAGTATATCAAACCTGAAAAAGCGGGTCCGCATCAGGAAGAGATGGAAGCGCTCAAAAATTTGGGACAAGCTGCTCGTAAGGAGATGCAGACTTTAGCAAAACGTCTAGAGGAGCGCCTAGATCCCATGAAAATGGATCGTGTCAGCAATTGGGCCAATCAGGCACAATTATGTCGGCCACACTTTTGGTGCTATTACAGGGCACCTGAGGACAGTTTAGATGATGTTGCTATGGCGATTCGACTCTACGGTCAAGCTGAAGATTGGGGAATCTCAGTTGAAGTGAGCTTTGTCGAACGGAAAAAATCAGATACTACTCTAGCGAAGCAACATAAGGTCCTAGACTTACCGATTACTTTTCCACTTTATTATCTTGCTCAAGAAGATGGTGACAGTCATCGTGTGGAAGGGACTGAAGCGAACCGTCAGATGTTTAAAGAAGCAGTCAAAGATGGTCGTGTTCGAAAGGTCTTGGTTAAATATGATGTTCCTGTGGCGGATAGCTTGACTATAGATGACTTGCTAGATCAACTAATGGAAGGCTTTCAACTGCTAAGGCCTTATTATGATAGTTGTCAGGATGCAAATAAGTTGTTGGAAGATTAGTGTAAAAAGGAGAGTAAAAATGCAAGGATTATTAATGATTGATATGCAAAAAGCCTTTGATAATAGTTCATGGGGAGAACGTAATAACCCTCAGCTTGAAGTGAATTCCCAAAAATTACTCAATTTTTTTAGAGAAAAGGGATGGCCAGTACTGCATGTTCAACACGTATCTGAGAATACTCAATCACGTTTTCACGTATCTCAAGGTCAAGATTTTAAAGATGGCTTTCAACCATGCCCAGGTGAACCTGTTTTCCAAAAGATAGTTAATAGTGCTTTCATTGGGACGAATTTAGAAAGCTATTTAAGAGATAAAAGAATTGATAAGTTAGTTATTGCAGGCTTAACCTTGCCACACTGTGTGTCTACCACAACTCGCATGGCGGCTAATTTAGGGTTTAAGACGTTACTTATTTCAGATGCAACGGCCAGTTTTGCCCTACCCAATTTAGATGGTCATTTGATAGATCCAGAGGTCCTGCATACCATAAATCTAGTATCCTTACACGGTGAATTTGCTCAAGTAATGACAACAGAGGAGTTCATGGGGGGATGATAATGATACATAAGTAGTAAAACTATATAAGTTTATATTACTAGCGTTTTTATCAGATATAATAATCTGAAATGTGATGGGTTATATCTCCAAAAATATGTTACGAGGAACTTGACTTATCATCTTAAAGTCAGGTTCTTTTTTGAATGAGAACTTTAAGTTAGCACTCAAAGGAATTCCTTTCGTAATAACAGCCCTACAAGGTTAACTTGGTTTCTCCTGAGATAGAAAGTGGACGAAAAGTTCGGTTTACTACTGCATCATTGGTATAAAGTAAAATAAAAACGAGGTTGGAACAATTGTCTCAACCTCATTTATTTATTTCGGTGAAATCACTTCAGCACCACCCATGTAAGGACGAAGAACTTCAGGGATAGTTACTGAACCATCTTCGTTTTGGTAGTTTTCAAGGATAGCGGCTACTGTACGTCCGACAGCAAGCCCTGAACCGTTGAGAGTGTGAAGAAGTTTTACTTTACCATCAGCTTCGTCACGGTAACGGATTTGTGCACGACGGGCTTGGAAATCTTCTGTATTTGAACATGAAGAAATTTCGCGGTAAGTGTTTTGTGCTGGAATCCAAACTTCCAAGTCGTAAGTTTTCGCAGCTGAGAATCCCATATCGCCAGTACATAAAGTGATGACACGGTATGGCAAGTTAAGTTTCTGAAGGATATTTTCAGCGTTAACTACCATTTTTTCCAATTCATCGTATGAGCTTTCTGGTTTTGAGAATTTGACCATTTCAACCTTGTGGAATTGGTGAAGACGAATCAAACCGCGTGTGTCACGACCTGCTGAACCAGCTTCTGAACGGAATGAAGGGCTCATGGCTGTGAAGTAGATTGGCAATTCTTTACCGTCAAGAATCTCACCGCGGTAGTAGTTAGTCAAAGGAACTTCAGCGGTTGGGATAAGGACATAGTCAGTACCGTCAAGCTCGAAAGTATCTTCCTTGAATTTTGGATATTGACCAGTACCAAACATAGAGTCGTGGTTAACCATGTAAGGTGTAATCATTTCAGTGTAACCTTCTTTAGCATGTTCATCCAACATGAAGTTGTAAATCGCACGTTCTAATTTTGCTCCTAAGCCTTTGTAGAAGAGGAAGCGAGAACCAGTAACTTTAGCGCCACGTTCCCAATCAAGAATACCAAGGTCTTCACCAAGATCCCAGTGAGGTTTAATCTCAAAATCAAAGTCACGAGGTGTTCCCCAACGACGAACTTCTACATTTTCATCCTCGTCAGTACCAACTGGTACAGTCTCGTGTGGTGTATTTGGAAGTGTCACAACGATACTGTTAAGTTTTTCATCGATAGCAGCAAGTTCAGAATCAATTTCTTTAATTTCTGCAGAAACTTTTTGCATGGCTGCAATTTGCTCTGAGGCGTCTTCTTTATTACGTTTTGCCTGAGCAATACCGTCTGAAGCAATATTACGTTGAGCTTTGAGTTCTTCAGATTTGATAAGAAGTTCACGACGTTTAACATCAAGCTCTTTTAGTTCATTTAAAGTCTCAGCAACGACACCACGTGTAGCCAATTTCTCGGAAAGGGCATCAAAGTCGTTACGAATACGTTTTACATCTAACATAAGTTCCTCCAAAAAATAAAACACCCGGTGAAAGTGTTGGAGTGACATGGGCCACGGTTCCATCCAACTTCACAGGAGTGCACTTGTTTATGTTTTTAATTATTAGAAACGGTAGAATTTCGTAGGTCAACCCTACCTGCTCACAGCAACCGCAGGCTTTCTGGAAAGGTCTAGCTATTACTTATCCGTCCTTTACAATTATACAAAAATTATGATTTTTTGGCAAATAAACCTTTGATACGAGCACCAATGGTTTGGATGAGAGTAGGTAATTTAACAACTTTTTCATTGCCAAGATGTTCCCTAGCAATCTTTAGAATCTTCCCAGAATCTTTAGAGGCAAAGAGGAATTTACTCTTGTCGGTTAATATTTCAAAATGACGGCTGATTCTCTTTCCTGATACATTTGCACCGATTTGTGTAATGCTAGTCCATGGAATTTGAATGTATTGTTCAACATTGACATCAGGGTAGAATTCAAGAGCTACATCTCCAATTAGAAATTTACCGACTTTACCTCCGATAGCCATGTAGGAAACGCCTGTTGTATGCAGTTCAACTGTTTTGTTTAGTGATTGTGCCATATCTATCTCGCTTTTTGATTGTAGTACCTTTATTATAGCATAAGAAAAGAGTTCAGCTTTGCTAAACTCTTACTCTTTTTACATGATTCCGAAGAAGCTTGCAACAATACCAACTACAAAGAGACCGATGATGATTGTGATTGGTGAAACTTTCTTCTTAAGCAACCACATACATGCAAAAGTAAGGAGAAGTCCCATCAAACCTGGAATCAATGAATCCAATTGTTTTTGAAGGGTATCAACTTGAATCTTATCAAAGCTAAGCTTATCGTTGGCTTGACCAAGGATAGTTTTTAGTTGGTCACCACTGACATTGCCTTTAGGCCATTCGATATAGGCACCTTTAGACAAAACTTTACCTGGAAGATTTACAGTGAAGACGATAGATACCCAACGTTCAACGAGGACGGCCAAGATGAACATACCAAGGATTGATGCCCCTTTAGTAATATCTTTCAAGATACCACCAGACATGTCTTTAGTGATTTCTGAACCAGCTTTGTAACCAAGTTCTTGAGTGTACCACAAGAAGGCCATACGGATAAGGTTCCAACCGATGAAGAAGATAAGTGGACCAGCGATGTTACCAGCTTGTGCCAATGATGCACCAAGGGCACCAAGGATTGGACGAACTGTGAACCAGAAGACAGGGTCACCGATACCGGCAAGTGGTCCCATCATACCGATTTTAACCCCTTGGATAGCCGCATCTTCGATTTCAGTACCATTAGCTTTTTCTTCTTCAAGAGCTAAGGTAACCCCCATGATAGGAGCAGCTACGTAAGGGTGAGTGTTGAAGAATTCCAAGTGACGTTTAAGAGCTGCGGCTTGGTCTTCTTTGTTAGTATAAAGTTTTTTGATAGCAGGAATGAGTGAGTAAGCCCAACCCAAGTTTTGCATACGTTCATAGTTCCATGAACCTTGCAAGAATTGTGAGCGCCACCAAACCTTTTTACGATCTGCTTGAGATAAGTGAATTTTTTCAGCCATGAGAGCACCCCTTCCTAGTAGTCTTCCAAGATATCGCCGATTGGGTCGCCTGAACCAGATGAAGTTCCGCCACCATTTCCGCCACCTTGTTTAGAAAGGTTGAGGTAGATGAAGGCAATTGCAACACCAATGGCACCAAGAGCGATAAGTGTCAATTGGCTAATTGCTGCGAAAGCAAAACCGATGGCGAAGAATGGCCAAACTTCACGAGTAGCCATCATGTTGATAACCATGGCGTAACCAACAGCTACGACCATACCACCACCGACAACCATACCATGGTTAAGCCAGTCAGGCATCAAGCCAAGGGCATGTTGAACAGATTGGGCCGGAATAGCAAGAAGAAGGGCTGCTGGCACAGCAATACGCAAACCTTGAAGAAGGAGAGCGAGGTAGTGTGCACGTTCAACACCAGCGATGTTTCCGTGTTCTGCAGCTTTATCTGCAGCATGAACAAGGGCAACAGATGCTGTACGAACAAGCATAGTTAGGAAGAGACCTGCAACCGCAAGCGGGATAGCTGTTGCAGTCGCAACACCGATACCTTCAGTTGTGAAGTTACCACCTTTAACCAAAATGATGGCAGCAGCAACAGATGCAAGGGCGGCGTCAGGAGCTACGGCAGCACCGATGTTTGCCCAAGCAAGGGCAATCATTTGAAGGGAACCACCAAGCATGATACCTGCAGTGAGGTTACCTGTAGCAGCACCAATAAGAGTACAAGCAACAAGTGGTTGGTGGAATTGGAATTGGTCAAGGATACCTTCAAGACCAGCAAGGAAGGCAACAACTACGACCAAAATAGCAGAAATAATTGACATATCTGACATGGTTATAATTCCTTTTCTATTGAGTTGTGATTAGCTGAGTTTATCAACTAATTTATCCGAATGAAGGTTATTGAACGTTAGCTTTTTTGATAAGGTCAAACAAATCTTTTTTAGAATCATTTGGAACCTTACGGACGTCGAATTCAACGCCAAGGTCACGCAATTTTTCGAAGCAAGCAACATCGTCTTTGTCCATAGACAAAACGTTGTTAACCATTGTTTTACCAGTTGAGTGAGCCATAGAACCAACGTTAAGTTCTTTGATTGGCACGCCACCTTCGATAGCACGAAGTGCGTCTTGAACAGTTTCGAACAAGATAAGCGCGTGTGTGTTACCAAAGCGAGGATCTTTAGAGGCATCAATCAATTTTTGAATTGGAACTACGTTAGCTTTAACGCCATTTGGTGCTGCTTGTTTAATCAATTCCTTACGCAATTCGTCTTTAGCAACATCATCTGATGCTACAATGATGCGGTCTGCTTTAGATGCAGGTGTCCAGTTAGTCGCAACCTGACCATGCAAAAGACGTGTATCCAAACGTGCCAAGTTAATCTTGAGCTTACCATCTCCAATAACTGTCCCTTCAGGGATAGCTCCTTGAGGTGCTGCTGCTTCTTGAGGTGCTGCTGTAGTTTCTTCCGCAGGATTAAGCTCCTCTGGAAGTGCTTTAATACCACCCTTAGCTTCCTTGATGATATTACCAGCAACTTGCTCCGCTGTAGCGCTAGCATCCATCATACGTTCTGTGTATGCTTGGATTAGCATTGGCAAGTTAAGTCCTGTGATGATGGCAATCTTGCGATCTGGATTTTCTCCAGCGATACGGCTGGCTTGGTTAAATGGTGAACCACTCCAAAGGTCAGCCAAAACAAGAATTTCATCATCAGCATCGAATTGTGCAATGGCATCGTTGAAGTGGGCGTAAAGGTCATCAGGACCTTCACTTGGCATAAAGGTAACGACTTGAACCTTCTCTTGGTCTCCAAAAATCATAGATCCTGATTGGTGGATTCCCTCAGCGAACTTACCATGGCTGGCGATAATAATACCGATACCCATTCGTGTTCTCCTCCTTTAAAATATTTTTTTCCTAGGCTTAAAAAGACTATCTCCGATTTCATTAAGACGGCAAAAAAAGCGCCTCTCAATCTTTTTGAACATAAGAAATCAAGAACAATTATATTCTAAAAGGCTTCCACTAAAATGTCAATAGCTAGTGAAACAAAAATGTAAAACAGACTAATCGCTGTCAGGAATGAGCGAAAAATTATAAAAAGATTATCAGATGATTAAATCTGATAATCTTTTTATGCTATTCGAAGACTAGTTCTTCTTAACAATGTGTCGGAAAAGATTTTTAAAGCCTTGCTTAAGAACAGCTAGAAAGCTAGGAGCCTTTCTTAAGCTTTCACGTGGAATTCTTTTTTGAATTTCTTTTAAGGTTGTTCTGCTTTTTCGACTGGCAAAACGGAAACGTCCATTTTGCTTTGTACGGATTTCAAAGCGTGGGATGAACTTACCACCTAAGTAAACATCAGCAATCACATAAGTGATTTCATCCCAAGGAATCTGAACATAGTCTTGTAGTTTTGTGTCATTGTAAAACTCGAAAGCCTTATCTCCAACCATGATATTTCCGTAAATTGGCCCTTCACGGAACCAAGTTCCCTTAGTTGTGTGAGCCATTTCCATATTAAGCGATTTAACCATGATTTGCTCCGATTAAAGTAGACCAATGATGTGGAGCAAGATAGCAAGGACAAAGATACCCAAGATGATGACGATTGGAGAAACTTTTCTCTTAAGAAGATACATACAAAGGAAAGTCAATCCAAGGGCAGCTAAACCAGGAATCAATTGGTTTAAGTTATCTTGCAAGGTTGTTACCTTGTTAGCTTCAAGTGATTTACCAGCAGCTTGTTGAAGAAAGGCTTCTTTGACACCGGCAATCCCTTTTGGTAGTTTATCCCAATGAATGAATGCTTCATCTTGTTGTTTAACAGTAGAAACAACTGGTGTAAAGGTGATGCTTACCCAACGTTGAATAAGAGAACCGATAACGAACATCCCCATCATTGAAGCTCCACGAGTGACTTGTTGAAGGAGGTTACCTGACAAGTCGTCCGTAATCGCAGTACCAGCACGATAACCGAATTCTTGAGTATACCACTTAACGGCAGCTACCATAACGTTCCAAAGAACGAAGAAAACGATTGGGCCCATGATGTTACCTGAAACAGCCAAGCCTGCTCCGAGTGAGAGGAAGATTGGACGAAGGGTAAACCAGAAGAGAGGGTCACCGGCACCTGCAAGAGGTCCCATCATACCGACCTTAACCCCTGAGATAGCAGCATCGTCAATGTCAGCGCCGTTGGCACGTTCTTCTTCCAAGGCAAGTGTAACCCCAAAGATTGGGTTGGCCATGAATGGTTGTGTATTGAAGAATTCCAAGTGACGTTTAAGGGCAGCTGCACGTTCTTCTTTTGATTGATAAAGTTTTTTGATTGCAGGAATAAGGGTGTAAGCCACACCACCATTTTGCATACGTTCATAGTTGAATGAAGCTAAAAGAAAGTATGAGCGCAAGAAAGCTTTAAAACGATCTGCTTTTGTTAATTTAATTTTTGAATCAGCCATTTTCTTTCCTCCTAATTAAAAGTCTTCGAGAATTTCACCGAGGGGATCACCTGATCCTCCATCATTTGAAGAACCATTTGAACCACTAGCTTCGAGCGCAAGGTACATCACGGCAAGACAGAGACCGATAACGCCCAAGCTAATTAAGGTTAATTCTTTGAGAGCAGCCAAAGCAAAACCAAGGAAGAAGAATGGCCAAACTTCACGACTAGACATCATGTTGATAACCATGGCATAACCAACGGCTACAACCATACCACCACCGATTGTCATACCTGATGTTAACCATTCAGGCATAGCTTCAAGACCCGTTTGGACGATGTGTGCGGGAATCAAGAGCAAGAGGAGGGCAGGGATAGCAACACGGAGACCTTGGAGGGCCATACCAATAAAGTGCCATCTTTCAATTCCAGCAATATCAGCTGCTTCAGCACGACTATCCATAACGTGAGCGATGAAGACTGTAGCAGTACGGACAAACATTGTCAAGGCAAGACCGGCAACAGCCAATGGAACTGCAAGGGCGATGGCAGGACCAATCCCTTTAGCTCCTTGACCACCCAAGATAAGGATAATGGTAGAAGCTACTGCGGCAAGTGAAGCGTCTGGTGCCATGGCAGCACCAACGTTAGCCCACCCCATAGTGATCAACTGCAAGCTACCACCCAACATAACGCCGAGTTCGAGGTGGCCAGTAACCAAACCAATGAGGGAACAGGCCACAACTGGTTGGTAAGTTTCGATTTGGTCGTTAACTGAGCTACAACCAATGATGAAAGCAACAATTACGACTAAAATAATTTGTACTAAACTCATTTATGCATCCTCCAAAATTATTTCTTCTCTGCTAATTTAGTTTCAGCTGACTTAATCAAGGCATCAACGTTTGTTGGGCTATCACTTGGTACCCCGCGGACGTCAAATTTGACACCCAATGATTGCAATTCTTTGATAGCATCCACATCTGTTTGGTCAAATGAAAGAGCCTTAGTAACGTTGACTTTTCCTTCCTTATAAGCTGAAGAACCAAGGTTGATTTCTGTAACGTCAACACCAGCTTTAACAGCAGCAAGAGCATCTTCAACAGATTCAAAGAGAAGCATAGCGCGTGTATCGCCAAAACGTGGGTCATTGTTTGCTTTAACCATGTTTTTAATTGGGATAACGTGAACTTGAACACCAGATGGAGCAGCTTGTTTAATCATGTTTGTACGAAGTTTATCATGACAAACAGTGTCTGAAACAACGATGATACGGTCTGGGTGAGTTGAGTGAGTCCAACCAGTTGCGACCTGACCGTGGAGGAGACGTGTGTCAACACGAGCCAAAACGTATTTGATTTTGCCATCACCAAGAACTGTTCCTTCAGGAATAGTGCCTTTAGGAATAGAAGGTTTAGCGTCAGTTGATTTGGCGTCTTCTTCAGGAATGAGGCCGTCTGGAAGGACTTTAACACCTTCTTTAGTTTCCTTATAAATATTTGCGACAACCTCCTCAACGCTTGCATCAGGAGCTACCATACGTTCCGTATATGCTTGGATAAGCATTGGCAAGTTGAGCCCTGTTACGATAACCATCTTGCGATCAGGATTTTCTTCCTTAATTCGGCTTGCCTGATTAAATGGTGACCCAGACCAAAGGTCTGCAAGGACTAGAATTTCGTCGTCTGTGTCAAATTGAGCGATGGCATCGTTGAAGTGAGCGTACAAGTCGTCAGGGCCTTCATTTGGCATGAAAGTAACGACTTGAACTTTCTCTTGTTCACCAAAAATCATAGAACCTGATTGGTGAATACCCTCAGCGAATTTACCATGGCTAGCAATAATAATACCGATACCCATTAGTGTTCTTCCTCCTTTAATATAATGTTTCTTAGGAATAGAAAAATAATTATTGGTATTACCATCCCTCAGCATGAAAATGACAACAATATTTTTTAAACCTTCGAAATTAGAACAGATTAATTATAAAACGCTTTCATTCCTATGTCAATAAGTTTTGCGCAAAAAGTACCAAAAAACTTCAAAAACTTTCAATTTTTATTTTAAATCAGGCTAAAAACAATCATATATAGTTAATAACTATATATGAATATAGGGAATGGGATTGTGTAAAATGATAATAAACACTTGTAAGGTCCGCTTGTGACTACTATAATAGCTCCAATTAACTATTTAATGTTAAATCTATAAGAAAAGAGGACCTCCTTATGTCAGATTTACTAAGTATTTACAATGAATTGCAAACTAAAAAGTGGGTAGACTTGACCCACAAGATTAATGCGGAAAGCCCACACTTTCCGGCCCTTCAAGCTTTGAAACAAGAAGACCTTTTCACATTAAAAGATGGTTTCCATGTTCAAAAATTTACAGTAGTTGGTCAATACGGAACCCATATCGATGCACCGATTCACTTTGTAGAAGGTGGTCGTTGGTTGGATGAGATTGACCTTAAAGACCTTCTCTTGCCACTTTATGTTATCGACAAGTCTAAAGAAGTTGCTGCTAATTCAAACTTTATCTTGAGCAAACAAGATATCTTAGATTTTGAAGCAGAACATGGAAAAATTACTGAAGGGGCCTTTGTCGCTTTCCGTAGTGATTGGTCAAAACGTTGGCCAAGTCAAGATGCTATGCGTAACCTGGATGACAACGGGGTTCAGCAAAGTCCAGGTTGGAGCCGTGAAGCCCTAGAATTCTTGATTCATGAACGCCATGTCAAAGCAGTAGGCCATGAAACCTTTGATACAGATGCCGGTATTCCGGCAGCAGAACATGGATTGGTTAACGAATACTATCTCTTGGATCAAGACATTTATCAAGTAGAGGTCCTGAATCAATTAGATCAAGTTCCAGCCGTTGGTGCTTTGATTTCAATTGCATTTCCTCACTGGGACAAGGCGACAGGTTCCCCAGTGCGTGCAGTAGCTATTTTACCTTGATTATAAGAAAAGACACCGAAGAATTCTTCAGTGTCTTTACCTGTTTATAAAAATAGATCTTGAAGTTTACGGGCAACGCCGTCCTCCTCATTAGTCCACTTAATTTGTTCGTTAGCGTGGGGGAGAAGGACAGAACTGGCATTTTTCATGGCATAGCCAGTCTTGGCAAGCTCCAACATCTCTGTATCATTGTGTTCGTCCCCAAAGGCAATCAAATCATCTGGAGATTTTCGCATGGCTTTGAGTAGGTAGTTCAGGGCATAAGCTTTATTAATTCCTTTAGGTGAAAACTCCAAGATATTAAGTGGTCCACCCCAAGAATCAACCTCAATTTCTTCTTTGAAATCTTTCTTAATATCTCTGGCTAGTTGGTACTTGTCTTCGTGACGGGTCTGCATAAGAAGAGCGTTAGGATTGCGTGTGATTTTAGCTGGCTCTAAACGCATAGCCTCAATGATTTTATCAACCCCAAAGAGTTGTGGTTGAATACGCTCTGGGTGCTCCATAGTGATATAAAAGTGCTTGCGGTATTCACTAGCAAGAAAATCCATCTCTAACTCATCGTGTCGTTGTAAGAGGTTAACTAGGTATTTTTTGTCCAACTTGACCGAGTGCTCGTAAGCCCATTCTCGGTCTGGGAGATTGGTCAAGGAGCCATTAAAGGTAATGAGCGGTGTCTCTAAGCCTAATGTTTTGTAATGATCAATAGCCATACGGTAAGGACGACCGGTAGCGATAACGACTTGATGACCTTTGTTTTGTACATCTTTAATAGTTGTTTTTGTAAATTCTGAAATAGTTCCATCTGGTCGCAAAAGCGTTCCATCGAGATCTAGTGCAATCAATTTTTTTGTCATGTTTCTATTATAACAGAAATCAGTTCTTTGTTGGGGTTTGACCCAGGTCGGTGGTGGAATGTTCGGTTTTTAGCGATAAAACTATCAGAAAATAAACCTTGCACCATCAAATGATTTCATGTAGAATGGTGATGTAGCATTCTACGTGAGAATGTTCCGATATCATTCGGATTTTGACAATTTTTTATTAAGGAGTATAAACTTTCATGGAAAAGTTTTTCAAATTAAAAGAGCATGGTACTGATGTTCGTACAGAGGTTACAGCAGGTTTGACAACCTTCTTTGCCATGTCTTATATCCTCTTTGTCAACCCATCTATGTTAGCCCAGACTGGCATGCCTGCTCAAGGTGTGTTCTTGGCTACCATCATTGGTGCGGTTGCAGGAACGTTGATGATGGCGTTTTATGCTAACCTACCTTACGCTCAAGCGCCTGGTATGGGTCTCAATGCCTTCTTTACCTACACAGTGGTCTTTTCTTTGGGCTACACTTGGCAAGAAGCCTTGGCTATGGTCTTTTTGTGTGGTGTTATTTCTTTGATTATCACAGTTACTAAAGTACGTAAGATGATTATTGAATCTATTCCGACAGCACTTAAGTCTGCCATTTCAGCAGGTATTGGTATTTTCCTTGCTTATGTAGGTATTAAAAATGCAGGTTTCTTGAAGTTTGCAATTGATCCAGGTACTTATACTGTAAGCGGAAAGGGAGCTGATATGGCTCAAGCTTCAATTACAGCTTCATCAGCTGCTACACCTGGTTTGGTAGCTTTCAATAATCCAACTGTTATTGTAGGTTTGATTGGGCTTGCAGTTGCGATTTTCTTTATTGTTAAGGGAATTCGTGGAGGTGTCCTCCTTTCAATTGTTGTAACAACTGTTATCGCAATTTTTGCTGGTGTAGTTGACCTTGGTAGTATTGACTGGCATGCTGCTAGTTTGACTGCTTCTATTAAGGATTTGGGGCAAGTCTTTGGTGTAGCTCTGGGTTCTAAAGGTTTGGGTTCTCTCTTCTCAGACGTGTCACGTTTGCCAGGTGTCTTTATGGCTATTCTTGCCTTCTCATTAACGGATATCTTTGATACTATCGGTACTTTGATTGGTACTGGTGAGAAGGTTGGTATCATCGCTTCAACAGGTGATAACAATGAATCTAAAGCTCTTGACCGTGCCCTTTACTCTGATCTCGTTGGTACAAGTATTGGTGCCATTGCCGGGACTTCAAACGTTACAACTTACATTGAATCTGCAGCAGGTATTGGTGCTGGTGGACGTACTGGTTTGACAGCTCTTGTGGTTGCAGTATTCTTTGCGATTTCAAGTTTCTTTAGCCCACTTGTCTCAATTGTTCCTAGTGCAGCAACTGCACCTATTCTTATCATTGTAGGTGTTATGATGCTCTCTAACCTTAAGAGTGTGGATTGGGAAGATTTGTCTGAAGCGATTCCTGCCTTTTTCACTTCTATTTTTATGGGATTCTCATATAGCATTACCTACGGTATTGCAGCTGGTTTCCTTACTTACACTTTGGTCAAAATTATCAAAGGTCAAGCAAAAGATGTTCATCTTGTCATGTGGATTTTGGATATCTTGTTTATTCTTAATTTCATTAGCATGGCTGTGCTCTAATATCTAATATTTTATAAGCAAAAAAGTCTGTCCTTTTGTCAGGCTTTTTTAGTTTTTTTACGAGTGATGATTTGAGGTTTACTTTAACGACTGTTTTAAGTTAAGATTGAAATTTTGTTAGAAATATTAACTTTATGGAGGTTTGAGTTAATGTAAGTAAGTGTTAAATTAAGAGGAGTTGTTATATCTAAATTATTCTTTCTGCCTCAATATTTATAAGTTTTTGATGGTTTTTGACAGTGGATTATAGTCCAGATTTTTATTTTTTGATATAATGAAAACATGATTTACAGTCAAAATGAAGAGGAATTGATTAGCATAGGCCGAAAGTTAGGTCGATTGCTCAATTCTGGAGATATAATTGTTCTCTCAGGTGATCTGGGAGCTGGTAAAACCACTTTAACTAAGGGAATTGCTAAAGGTTTGGATGTTTCACAGATGATCAAGAGCCCAACCTATACTATTGTTAGAGAATATGAGGGGCGTTTGCCGCTATACCATTTAGATGTTTATCGTATTGGTGATGATCCAGATTCTATTGACTTAGATGATTTTCTATACGGTGACGGTGTGACGATTATCGAGTGGGGAGAACTTTTGGATGACAGTCTCCTGGGAGACTATCTTTTAATTTCGATAAAACATCATGGTGATGGACGTCAACTGCTTCTGGAATCTTTTGGTCCTAGAAGTAAAGAAATCCAGGAGGCGATGGCAAATGGCTGAGTACGAATTAGTCATTGAGGAAGCCCAAAGAGATGATTCCGTATCCTTAGCAAAATTACTAAAGACGGTAGCTCTAGAGTCAGATTTTTTGGCTCAGGATGCTAGGAGCTCTGTACTGAATGCCGAACAGTTAGCCTCCTATATTGATAGCCGTCAAAGTGTCCCAAATGAGATTTGTTTAGTCGCAAAATTGAATCATGAGGTCATTGGTGTTTGTAATGTTACTTCTGATCAAGACACGAAGACCAGTCATATTGGTGATGTTTTCATTGCGGTTGCTAAACCCTATTGGGGTAATGGTATTGGTCAGTTTCTTATGGAAATAATGATTGACTGGGCAAACAACACACCAGCTATCTGTCGCTTAGAGTTGACTGTTCAAGCACGCAATGAACGGGCAGTACATCTCTATCAAAAATTTGGATTTGATATTGAAGGCACTAAGAAACGTGGTGCCAGAACTAAAAATGGAGAATTTCTAGATGTTTACCTGATGGCTAAACTCATAGATTAGGAAAAAACATGAAACTTGGACGAAAAATTTTATTGATGTTGTTGGCAATTTTTGCCACCACAGTAGTAGCTGTTGGAATTTACCTAACGACAACTTACAATTATGCTACAGGCGAATTGTCAAAAACCTTTAGAGTTTCAAAGGCAACGTCAGGAAATAGTAAGGCCATTCAACAGACTAAGCCTATAACGATTCTGTTGATGGGGGTGGATACAGGATCCGAAGGACGTAAGGAAACCTGGGAGGGAAATTCTGATACTATGATTTTGGTAACAGTGAATCCTAAGACTAAGAGAACTACTATGACCAGTTTGGAACGTGACCTTTTGACAGATGTTGAGGGATCGGGTGAAGTAAAACTAAACGCAGCCTATGCCGAGGGTGGAGCTGACTTAGCTATTTCAACCATTCAAAAGGTTTTAGATATTGATATCGACTACTATGCGCTGATTAATATGCAGGGTATGATTGATTTGGTGGATGCCGTAGGTGGTATCGAGGTAACGAACCATTTTGATTTCCCAATTTCGATTGCAGAAAACGAACCAGAATTTCAGGCGAAGGTAGAGCCTGGAACCCATAAAATCAATGGAGAACAGGCCTTAGTGTATTCACGTATGCGTTATGATGATCCCGATGGAGACTATGGTCGTCAAAAACGTCAACGTGAGGTTATTCAAAAGATTGTGGCTAAGCTCTTGAAGATGGGCTCGATAGGTTCTTATAAGAAAATTTTGTCTGCTGTCAGTTCAAATGTACAAACAAGTATCGATCTTGGTGATAGCACTACTCTGCGTGGTTTGATGGGCTATAGTGAGGCCTTTAAAAATATCAAGTCTTACCAGTTGGCTGGTTCGGATGCGACGATCAATGGTGGAAGCTATCAAGTAGCCTCAACTGAGGATATTCTTAAGGTCCAAAACCGTATTAAGAAGGAAGTTGGCAAGAAGGGAGTTTCTGAATCTAAACTTAAGACTAGTCTGGTACTCAATGGTTTTGGGACTTCTAGCTATGGTTCAGATGATTTCGTTAACTCTAAAGGAAGTTTGGCTTCGAGTGAAGTATCTGGAAGTTATGAGGCTGGACCATCTGAGGCAACAGGTGGAGGATCAGTAAGTACCTACAATGGAGGTACTACCTACAGCAATAACTACAGTGAGAATACTGGTAATTATGTTCAGGACCAAGGTGCAACAGCTCCTACATACAATTATAATGGTTCAGGTGTAACTACTTATAGCACGATTCCAGCAGCACAATAGAAAGGTTGGGAGACTCTCGGCCTTTTTTGCTGTCATATGGTTATTCCTTGCAATAGTTTTCAAGCTATGCTATAATATAGGAAAATAACGAAAGAGAGGCGGAGTAGAAACTTCGTCTCTTGTGTGTGTAAGGAGGTCATAATGTCGCAAAAAATTATTGATCTCGTGACGGCTGTCGTAGCTCCAGCAATTCCTGAACCCTACGAATTGGTCGATATCGAGTATGAAAAGATTGGCAGTGACTATATTTTGTCTGTTTTGGTTGATAAGCCAGGTGGAATTACTATCGAAGATACTGCAGACCTGACTGAAATTATCAGTCCCCTCTTGGATACTATTCAGCCTGACCCTTTCCCGGATCAATACATGTTGGAAGTGTCTAGCCCTGGGTTAGAGCGTCCTTTGAAGACTAAAGAAGCTTTGAAGAATGCTGTTGGTCAGTATATCAATGTTAGCCTTTACAAGGCTATTGATAAAATCAAGATTTTTCAAGGTGATTTGTTGGCCTTCGATGGCGAAACTCTAACAATTGATTATCTTGATAAGACTCGCCATAAGACTGTTGAGATTCCCTATCAAACAGTTGCTAAAGCTCGTTTGGCAGTCAAACTCTAAAACTCTTAGTGTAAATAAAGAAAGGATGCCAGTTTTGGCTCTTAAAGGCTAAAACGACAAATAATATGAGCAAAGAAATGCTAGAAGCCTTCCGTGTCTTGGAAGAAGAAAAACACATTAACAAGGAAGATATCATCGATGCTGTGGTTGAATCACTTAAATCAGCTTACAAGCGTCGTTATGGTCAGTCTGAATCAGCAGTCGTTGAATTCAATGAAAAAACAGGTGATTTTCAAGTTTTTACCGTTCGTGAAGTTGTAGACGAAGTCTTCGATAGTCGTTTGGAAATTAGCTTGAAAGATGCGCTTGCTATTAGCTCAGCTTACGAGCTTGGCGACAAGATTCGCTTTGAAGAGTCAGTCGATGAATTTGGTCGTGTTGCAGCGCAATCTGCTAAACAAACGATTATGGAAAAAATGCGTAAGCAAATGCGTGAGATTACTTATAATGACTATAAGCAACATGAAGGTGAAATCATGCAAGGAACAGTTGAACGCTTTGACCAACGTTTCATTTATGTTAATCTTGGAACGCTCGAAGCTCAATTGTCACGCCAAGACCAAATTCCTGGTGAAAGCTTTAAGTCACACGACGTCATCGATGTTTATGTTTATAAAGTTGAAAACAACCCTAAAGGTGTTAACGTCTTTGTAAGTCGTAGCCATCCAGAATTCATCAAACGTATCATGGAACAAGAAATTCCTGAAGTCTTTGATGGAACTGTAGAAATCATGAGCGTATCTCGTGAAGCTGGTGATCGTACGAAAGTTGCTGTTCGCAGTCATAACCCTAACGTTGATGCTATTGGTACTATCGTTGGTCGTGGTGGAAGCAACATCAAGAAAGTTGTCAGCCGTTTCCACCCAACACGTTTGGATGCTAAGACAGGTATTGAGGTTCCTGTTGAGGAAAATATTGATGTTATTCAATGGGTTGAAGATCCAGCTGAATTCATCTACAATGCTATTGCACCGGCTGAAGTGGACTATGTTCTCTTCGACGAAGATGATAGCAAACGTGCAACAGTAGTTGTGCCAGATAACAAATTATCTCTTGCAATTGGTCGTCGTGGGCAAAACGTTCGTTTGGCAGCTCATTTGACTGGTTACCGTATTGACATCAAGTCAGCTTCTGAATACGAAGCACTCGAAGCTGAAAAATCCGAGGCTGCTACTGAGGAAGTTGTTGATGAGATTGTTGCAGAAGAGGCTACACCTGTTGAAGTCACAACAGAAGAAGTAACTGAAACAACAGAAGCAGAATAAGAAGAACATAGAGGTGTTTGATGGCTAAAACACGAAAAATACCTTTACGCAAATCAGTTGTCTCAGGAGAAATCATTGATAAACGTGATTTGCTCCGCATTGTAAAAACTAAAGATGGTGATATTTTCATTGATCCAACAGGAAAGAAAAATGGCCGAGGTGCTTACATTAAACTAGATAATGAAGAAGCTCTCCAAGCCAAAAAGAAACGTGCTTTTAACCATAGTTTCTCCATGGATGTTCCTGAAAGTTTTTATGATGAACTCATCGCTTATGTGGATCACAAGGTCAAAAGAAGAGAGTTAGGTCTTGAATAACACAGAAAAATTGTCAAATATGTTGGGACTAGCACAAAGAGCTGGAAAGCTTATTTCTGGCGAAGAACTTGTCATCAAGGCAGTTCAATCAGGGCAGGCGAGACTAGTTTTTCTTGCCAATGATGCTGGTAGTAACGTGACTAAAAAGACGACTGATAAATGTAACTACTATAATATAGAAGTCTCCACAGTGTTTAACGCACTGGAATTAAGCATGGCTATTGGTAAACCAAGAAAAACGGTTGCTGTAGTTGATGCTGGATTTTCAAAGAAAATGAGGACTCTTATGGACTAAAGAATAGGAGGACATCACGTGTCAAAGAAACGATTATATGAAATCGCAAAAGAGGTTGGTGTAGAAAGCAAGGTTGTTGTTGCGAAAGCTCAAGAACTTGGTCTTTCTGTGAAGAGCCATTCCTCATCAGTTGAAGAAGCTGATGCTAATCGTATCGCTTCAAGTTTAAAAGGGGGAACAGCTAAGGCTGAAAGTAAGCCAGCTCCTAAAGCGATACCAACTCCTAAAGAGGAAAAGGTAGCGCCTAAGGTTGATAAGGCACCTGTTGCCAAATCAGCTCCAGCTAAAGGGGCATCAAAGGCTGAAGTCAAAGAAGCCCCTGCGACTCCGAAAAAACCACAAAGCCGTAATTTTAAGGCAGAACGTGAAGCACGTGCCAAGGCAGAGGCAGAGCGTCGTCAAAATGGCGGAGGCCGTGACAACCGTAATCGTAACCAAAATCAACAAGGAAACGATCAAGGTAAACGTCAGAATAATGATCGTCGCAACCAAAATGGAAATGGTCAAGGGAACCGTAATAATGGAAACCGCGATAACAATAGTAATCGTGACCGTAATTTCCAAGGTAAACAGCGCAATGATCAAGGTCGAAATAAACGTAACGATACTGCCCGTAACAATCAGGCAGGTCCACGTATTGACTTTAAAGCGCGTGCAGCAGCCTTGAAAGCAGAGCAAAATGCAGAATATTCACGTCAAAGTGAAACACGCTTCCGTGAAGAAAAAGCTGCAGAGCAACGCCGTGCGAAAGAACAGGAAAAGGCAAGAAAAGAAAAACAACAGGCGGAAGTCGCTGCTCAAAAAGCAGTTGCTGAAGCTAAGCCAGCTCCCAAACCAGCACCGGCTGCTCAACCAGCTCCAGCTGCACAAGTACAAGATACACGTCGTAAAAAAGCACGTCCAGATAAATCACGTGATAATCGTCGCGAGAATGAAGATGGACCTAAGCAAACAAGAAATAATAAGTGGAATAATCAAAACCAAGTGAGAAATCAACGAAATAGTAACTGGAATAAAAACAAAAATAAAAAAGGTAAAAATAACCGTGGTAATTCAGCTCCGAAACCAGTAACAGAGCGTAAATTCCATGAATTACCAAAAGAATTTGAATACACGGAAGGCATGACGGTTGCAGAAATCGCAAAACGTATTAAACGTGAGCCAGCTGAAATCGTTAAGAAACTCTTCATGATGGGTGTTATGGCAACTCAAAACCAATCTCTTGACGGAGATACAATTGAGTTGTTGATGGTTGACTATGGTATTGAGGCAACCAAAAAAGAAGAGGTCGATAATGCTGATATCGAACGTTTCTTTGTTGATGAAGATTACCTCAATAAGGATGCTATGGTAGAGCGCGCACCAGTTGTTACTATCATGGGGCACGTTGACCACGGTAAAACAACCCTTCTTGATACTCTTCGTAATTCTCGTGTTGCTACAGGTGAAGCAGGTGGTATCACACAGCACATTGGTGCCTACCAAATTGAAGAGGGTGGTAAGAAGATTACCTTCCTTGATACCCCTGGACACGCGGCCTTTACATCTATGCGTGCTCGCGGTGCCTCTGTTACAGATATTACTATCTTGATTGTAGCTGCGGATGATGGTGTTATGCCACAAACGATTGAAGCCATTAACCACTCTAAAGCTGCGGGTGTTCCAATCATTGTTGCGATTAACAAGATTGATAAACCAGGTGCAAACCCAGAACGTGTTATCGGTGAATTAGCAGAGCATGGCGTTATCTCAACAGCTTGGGGTGGTGATAGCGAATTCGTTGAGATTTCAGCGAAATTTGGTCAAAACATTGAAGAATTACTTGAAACTGTTCTTCTTGTAGCAGAAGTTGAAGAACTTAAGGCTGATCCAACAGTTCGTGCCATCGGTACTGTTATCGAAGCTCGCTTGGATAAAGGTAAAGGTGCGGTTGCTACCCTTCTTGTACAACAAGGTACTTTGAATGTTCAAGATCCAATCGTTGTTGGTAACACCTTCGGACGTGTTCGTGCTATGACCAATGACCTTGGTCGTCGCATTAAGACTGCAGCACCGTCAACACCAGTTTCAATTACTGGTTTGAATGAAGCACCAATGGCTGGTGACCATTTTGCGGTTTATGAAGATGAAAAGGCAGCTCGTGCTGCTGGTGAAGAGCGTGCAAAACGTGCTCTTATGAAACAACGTCAACAAACACACCGTGTTAGTCTTGATAACCTCTTTGATACCCTTAAAGCCGGTGAAATGAAGACTGTTAATGTTATCATCAAGGCTGATGTACAAGGTTCAGTTGAAGCCTTGGCAGCATCTCTTCTTAAGATTGATGTTGAGGGTGTTCGTGTAAATGTTGTTCACTCAGCAGTAGGTGCTATTAACGAATCTGATATTACGCTTGCCGAAGCTTCAGATGCTGTTGTTATCGGATTTAACGTTCGTCCTACACCACAGGCGCGTCAACAAGCGGAAACTGATGAAGTTGAAATTCGCCTTCATAGCATCATCTATAAGGTTATCGAAGAAATCGAAGATGCCATGAAAGGGATGCTTGATCCTGAATTTGAAGAAAAAATCATTGGTGAAGCAGTTATCCGTGAAACCTTCAAAGTTTCTAAAGTCGGAACAATCGGTGGATTCATGGTTACTAATGGTAAAATCACTCGTGATTCAAGTGCCCGTGTCATTCGTGATGGTGTGGTTATTTTTGATGGTAAATTGGCAAGCTTGAAACACTATAAAGATGACGTTAAAGAAGTCGGAAATGCTCAAGAGGGTGGTTTGATGATTGAAAACTATAACGATATTAAAGTTGATGACGTTATCGAAGCTTACATCATGGAAGAGATCAAACGTTAATCACATCAGATTTCTAAGGAAGCTTATTTAGGGGACAAAGCTGGGTCATCTGGCCTGGCTTTTGTTCCATTATAAAAAGAAAGGATAAGACTATGGGAAATTCATTTCGTGTAGATCGTGTTGGGATGGAAATCAAACGTGAAGTCAACGAAATTCTTCAAAAGAAGGTTCGTGATCCACGTGTTCAAGATGTAACCATCACAGATGTTCAAATGCTTGGTGATTTGTCGGCGGCTAAGGTTTTCTATACCATTCACTCTACTTTAGCGTCAGACAACCAAAAAGCACAAACTGGTCTTGAAAAGGCTACTGGGACAATCAAGCGTGAACTTGGTAAAAGTCTGACTATGTATAAGATTCCGGATTTGACCTTTATTAAAGATGAGTCTATCGAATACGGTAATAAAATTGATGAAATGCTTCGTAATTTGGAGCGTAAAGACTAAGCAAAAATTCCTGTCAGTTATGGCAGGAATTTTGCGTTATAATAGAGTAAGAGGAGGACTTCGATGAAAGTAACAGTCTATTTGGGAGCTAATATGGGGGACAATCCTAGTTTTAAAGAAGCAACGATTGCCTTGGGGAGATGGATTGCTAAAAATGGGCATATCCTAGTCTATGGTGGCAGTAAGATGGGACTTATGGGAGTTCTAGGTGATACAGTTTTAGAAAATGGGGGACAGGCTCATGGGATTATGCCGCAATTTCTTAAGGATAGAGAAATTGCTTATGAGGGATTGACCTCAATGACTATAGTAGAAACGATGGCAGAGCGCAAGACTGCCATGTTAGAGCAAGGCGAGCTCTTTATAGCCCTTCCAGGAGGTCTTGGAACCCTTGAAGAAATCTCAGAAGCTATTGCAGCTGCTCGTGTGGGTAAGTTGGACAAACCCTGTGTTTTCTTTAATCTCAACGGCTATTACGATGCCATGAAGGCCATGTTAGGTACCATGGTTGCTCATGATTTTTTAGAAGCTGAAACGGCTGCAAAATTTCTTTTTACAGATAATTTTTCTGAAATTGAGGCCTTTGTTCAGTCTTATACCCCACCTCAATTGCGACGTTATAGGTAAGCATCAGTGAAGAAAGGTTCTTCCACATTCAAGTGGAAGGACTTTTTATAATCAAATGAAAAGTCGTGTAAGTTTCAGAAAATATCTCAAACGGCTTAACAAAAGTGATAATTTAGTATATAATGATGCTTGTAATTTTAATAATCAAATTAATTTTCCTCTCCATCTGTGAGTAACATTCATAATCACTAGATGCCCCTCTTGGTTTGGAAAATTTTCCCAATCATTAAAAGCAGTTAATGATTTTAGGAAAATGTGGAATATAGGTTGAAACGGAAGGGATGATAGTAATGTCTATTAGGGTTAAAAGTGTTAGTTTTGAGGATTATCAAAACACACAGGTAACTGCAAAGTGTGTCAATTTTCTGCAGTCTGCTGAAATGGCCAAACTTCAGGAAAGTCAAGACTATATAGAAAAAGTAGAAGCTCTGGTTTTCGAAAGAGATGGCTTAAGGGTAGGTCAAGCAATAGTTGTTTATAAGAAGAGCTTTCGTATATTTAAAAAGGCCCTCTTGTTACATGGTCCCCTGTTAGATTACCACTCTCTGGCTAGTTTGACAGAGCTACTCGAGGCTTTAATACTCTATTTAAGAAAGAAAAATATTGCCACACTTTCTATACACCCTTACCTGGCAAATCTTATTAGAAATGAAAAACTTGAAAATATTGAAGTGGATATAGCTAGTGATGTTCTAGAGGTTTTTGAAACATTAGGTTTTGAGCACTCTCTGGATTCGGAACAATCTCTTGTGGTTAACCAGATGTTCGTGAAATCAATAGAAAGTTTTGCTAGTTCTGATGAAATCCATGCTGCCTTTTCTCCATCATTGAAGCGAGACCTCAAAAAATTCACTGATATGAATGTTAAGACTGAAGAACTTGATGAGCATCAACTTGACCAGTTCTACGATATTTTAAGTCGAACAGCAGAGAGAAAGGGATTTTCTGTTCATCCGCTAGTTTATTTTCAAAATCTAAAAAAATATTTTGGCGAATCTGCCAAGTTTATGTTGGCTTATTTAGATTGTCCAGCCTATCTAGCTTATCTTGACAAGAACATTCAGTCTTTTGAAGCCAAGATTCAGGTTTTAAAGGAAGGACCTCAGAAAAAACGTACCAAAGGTCAAATAGCAGATGCGGAGGATCAATTGAGAAGCTACTATAAGCGGTTAGAACAATTCAAGTCTTACCAAATCAAGACTGACAAATTACCGCTTTCAGCTTATCTTTTCATGGATTATGGTCCGGAAATTGTCAGCTTTTACGGGGGTAATGATGAAGCTTACCTTAATTTCGGTGGAGCGGTTTTGCTTCATTGGGAGATGATAAAATATGCTAAAAGTAAGGCTAAAAAGCGTTTTAACTTTTACGGTACTATTGAAACTGAGGCAGCTAGTTCTGGCAAAGGAAATTTTAACTTTAAGCGTCAGTTTGGCGGACAATTAGAGACGCTTGTTGGCTCATTTGATAAGACCCTCAATCCCTTCTACGATATTTTTAAGAAGACACTAGGTAGACACTAGTGTTTAGATAGTAAAAAAGCCAATTGAGATGAAGAGCATCATCTCAATTGGCTTTTTAAGTTATTATTTACAAATATTTTTTAGCGACTTCAATATCACCAGCATAATCAGTGCGTTTACCATTCACAATTTGAAAGGCATCAGCACCTTTACCGGCAATAACGACAGCATCCTCTGAGTCTGTAGTCTCGGCCATAGCTGTTTTAATAGCTTCCTCTCGATCAACAATGATACGAACCTTGCGACTGATATGGCTAGCAATTTCTTGACAGATCACAAGGGGATCCTCCTTGTTAGGATCATCAGCAGATAAGGTGACATCTACTTCGGGGTAAGTGTTGAGGACGTGACCAAAGTCTTTACGACGACTTTCACCTTTATTTCCAGGAGCTCCTAGAATCAAACTAATCTTACCTTTTTGGTGATCAGTTACGACTTGCAAGAGCTTGTCTAGGCTGTCACCATTGTGAGCATAGTCGACGAATACCTTAGCACCATTGGCCTGAGTGAGAATTTCCATACGGCCTGGAACGGAGGTTTGAGCAATCCCTTGTTTAATGTCTTCAAGACTGGCTCCAAGACGTAGGCAGGATAAACCAGCAGCCATGGCATTATCCTGATTAAAGTCACCAATGAGTTGGATATCGTAATCACCAGCTAGTTTACCTTTGGCTTTAAAGCTAAATCCTGAGCTATGTTTAACGGTATTTTCAGAGTCCTTACCATAGAAGTCGTGGTCTTTATCAGCGACTTCTTCAGCAACAAAACCGAAGTGATTCATACCACTATTGACAATAACTGCTCGACTATTTTCCAAGAGGAGACGCTTGTGGTAGAAGTAGTCTTCAAAGGTTGGGTGTTCAATAGGACCAATGTGGTCTGGGCTGATGTTAAGAAAGACACCAACATCAAAGGTCAAACCATAGACACGCTTGGTTAGATAAGCTTGGCTTGAGACCTCCATAATCAGATGGGTCATGCCATTATCAACAGCTTTAGCCATCATACGGAAAAGGTCCAAACTCTCAGGTGTAGTTAAGTTAGACTTGAAGAAGTTTTTTCCATCAAGTGTCGTGTTCATGGTTGAGAGCATGGCAGGCTTATGACTTTGCTTAAGTATGTTAAAAGCAAAGTAAGCCGCTGTTGTCTTCCCTTTTGTCCCAGTAAAGGCTAGTAATTTTAGTTTGTCTTGAGGATGTTGGTAAAAGGCCTGTGCAATGAGACTCATGGCTTGCTTGATATCTGAAACAATAATAGCGGGGATTCCTACTTGATAGTCTTTTTCAGCCACGTAGCAACTCAAGCCCGCTTTGACAGCATTCTCTAAAAACTCAGGCTTAAAGGCAGCTCCTTTAGCAAAAAATAGGGTAGATGGTGTGACATCACGACTGTCGTAAGAAAGATGATCAAAGGTCACCCCAGTCCATGAATAGTAGTAGTTGTCTTGGTCGATAATATCTCTAAAATTATGGTCCTTTTTAAGAACCTCTAGAACTTGTTCAATAGTAATCATAGTTCCTATTTTAGTCTTAATGTTCTTGTTTTACAAGTCAGAGCCAAAAGTTTATAATTAACTAGATTGTATTTTATTATCTAGAAAGAAAGTTATGACTGAAACTAAAACTGACAAGCAGCAGCAGCAAATGCTAAGAGGGACGGCATGGATGACAGCATCCAATATTATCAGTCGTCTCTTAGGGGCACTCTATATTATTCCTTGGTATGCTTGGATGGGCAAACAGGGCGACCAAGCCAATGCTCTCTTTGGTCAGGGGTATAATATTTATGCCCTTTTCCTTTTGATTTCGACAGCAGGGATTCCAGTCGCTATTGCCAAGCAGGTGTCAAAATATAACACGCTTGGAAAGATGGAAACGAGTTTCTTCTTGCTCAAACGTATCTTGTATTATATGATTGGGCTTGGACTGATTTTTGGTATTTTCATGTATTTTGCTTCTCCGTGGATGTCTTATCTTTCAGGGGGAGATGAAGACTTGGTTCGAGTGATGCGCAGCCTTTCTTGGGCGGTTGTTATTTTCCCATCTATGTCTGTTTTACGAGGCTTTTTCCAGGGCTTTAACAACATGAAACCCTATGCCCTAAGTCAGATCGCAGAGCAGATTATCCGTGTTATTTGGATGCTCTTGGCGACTTTCTTCATCATGAAAATTGGTACAGGTGACTACGTGACTGCAGTTGTCCAATCGACTTTTGCTGCTTTCATCGGTATGTTGGCTAGTTATGGGGTACTTTTCTTCTATCTTTGGAAAGAAGGCAAGCTCAAGAGCCTTTTTGGTAAGCAGGCCGTTCATCCTGATATCAATCCAACTGCAATTGTTATTGAGACATTTAAGGAAGCCATTCCCTTCATTATTACTGGATCAGCGGTTCAACTTTTCCAGTTGATTGATCAATGGACCTTTATCCGTACTATGGAGAAGTTTACAAGCTATAGTAATAGTCAGCTTCAGGTTCTCTATGCTTATTTGTCTTCAAACCCAAGTAAGATTACTATGATTTTGATTGCTGTTGCTATTTCTATTGCTGGGGTAGGAATCCCACTACTGACAGAAAATATGGTTAAAAAGGACCTTTGGGGAGCAGCCAAACTCATTATTAATAATCTCCAGTTACTCTTGCTCTTTATTGTACCTGCCATTGCGGGTTCAGTGATTTTGGCCAAACCATTATATACGGTCTTTTATGGAGCACCAGACAGTCAGGCTCATTTGCTCTTTGTAGCTAGTTTGATTCAAGTTATTTTCTTGGCTTTGTATAGCGTTTTAGCGCCAATGCTTCAAGCTATCTTTGAGACCCGTAAAGCTATCAATTATTTTTCGATTGGGGTGCTTGTTAAGGCCATTCTACAGCTACCATTGATTATTTTCTTAGGAGCCCTCGGTCCGGTTATTTCAACAGCTATCGGCTTAGGTGTTCCCATTGCTCTCATGTATAAGCGCCTTCACACAGTTACTCACTTTAGCCGTAAGACAGTCTTTAGAAAAGCTTTACTCATTTGTATTCTTACAATGCTCATGGCTATTCCAGTTGCTGTTTTCTATTGGTTATTCCAATTTGTCCTATCTCCAACAAGTCGTATGGGTAGTGTGATTCACTTAGTGATTGGAGGAGGTCTTGGCGTTTTAGTCTATGGAGTGCTTGCTCTTGTGACACGTATGGCTGACCAATTGCTTGGCGCACGAGCAGCTAGCCTACGTGCTAAATTACATATTAAATAGTATTTGAAACCAAGTCATGTGGCTTGGTTTTTCTTTTCAACCTTTTTTGAAAAAAGGAGTATAATAGGTGTGAAAATATGAAATCGCTTTAATGATTTAGAATCGAGGAAAGGATTATGAGTAATTCTAGACAGAAAGGTACTAAATTAGGGACCTGTGCCCCTGATCAGGTTTATCAGGTGTTGCAAACCAGTCCCCAAGGGTTAAACTCACAAGAAGTAAAAAAGAGACAAGCAACTTATGGTCCTAACCAGTTGAAAGAAAGTAAGAAAGAACCTATTTGGTTGACCTTTTTCAGGCATTTTACCAGTCTCATGGCCCTTTTATTGTGGGTTGGTGGCTTTATCGCTATGCTTTCCCATAGCCTGGAGTTGGGGATTGCTATCTGGTTGGTCAACATTATTAATGGTCTCTTTAGTTTTATTCAAGAATATAGAGCAAGTCAGGCTACGGCAGCCCTTAATAAGCTTCTTCCATCTTACACACGGGTTCTTCGGGATGGGAAAGAAGATAAGATTCTTGCTCAGGACTTGGTGCCAGGGGACTTGGTCTTCATTGAAGAAGGAGACAGTATTTCTGCAGATGGACGCTTGATTGACGTGACAGATTTGCGGGTTAATCAGTCTGCTCTTACTGGTGAGTCTAATCCTATTTATAAGTCAAATCAAGCGGATTTAGATCCTGAAAAAGCCGAGTTAGAATATGACAATATGGTGTTTGCTGGAACTACAGTTTCTTCTGGTTCTGGGCATTTTATAGTATCTGCTATCGGGATGAAAACTGAGTTTGGACAGATTGCGGATTTGACACAGAATTTTGCTCAGGGAAAGAGTCCCCTTCAGAAAGAATTAGACCATTTAACTAAACAGATTTCAGTTATTGCGGTGT
This sequence comes from Streptococcus vestibularis, assembly GCF_900636445.1. NCBI lineage: Bacteria > Bacillati > Bacillota > Bacilli > Lactobacillales > Streptococcaceae > Streptococcus > Streptococcus vestibularis. The sequence continues at coordinate 346,277 of NZ_LR134275.1, forward strand.
CTGTGGGTCTCTTCTTTATGGTGGCAGCGACTCTATTTGTCCACCAACCTTTGTCCCAAGCTTTTATCTTTGCACTGGGTATGATTGTTGCCTTTATTCCTGAGGGGCTTCTTCCCACAGTTACCCTATCTCTAGCCATGGCTGTTCAGCGTATGGCTAAGGATCATGCTTTAGTGAAGAAATTATCTTCGGTTGAGACTCTTGGAGCGACCTCTGTTATTTGTTCAGATAAAACGGGAACCTTGACTCAAAATGCCATGACAGTAAATCATTTATGGACCTTGTCAGGGAATTATGAGGTAACTGGGCTTGGTTACGCACCAGAAGGGCATATTGAGAAGGAAGGACAATCCGTTCCTCTTAAAGATAATAACCTTCTGAATCGTCTGGTTCGCTTTTCTCATTTGGCTAGTAATGCTCAAGTGGTTTCTCCAAGTGCTGACAGTCCCAATTATACGGTTTTGGGAGATCCGACTGAAGCTTGTCTTAATGTTTTAGCTGAAAAAGCAGGGATTAATTTAAATGAAAATCACATTTGGGCTCCTCGTATCAAAGAAATTCCCTTTGATTCTGATCGTAAACGAATGACAACGGTACATAGTCTCGAAAAAAGTCTGGATGGCAGTCACCATATTTCTATCACTAAGGGTGCACCTAAAGAAGTGATGGAACTTTGCTCAGACTATTCTGATGGTCAAGGGGCAATCAAATCTATGACCACTACAGAACGTCAAGCTATTCTTGCTGCTAACGACCAATTTGCTCGTGACGGCTTGCGTGTTTTAGCTGTCGCTTATAGACCCTTAGAAAGTGAGCATATTGGAGAAGACAAGTGGAATATGCAGACCTTGGAGGACAATATGGTCTTTCTAGGCTTGGTGGCCATGAGTGATCCGCCACGTCAGGGTGTTCGTGAAGCCATTGAAAAATGTCACAGAGCTAGTATTCGTATAATCATGGTGACAGGTGACTATGGTTTGACAGCTCTCAGTATTGCCAAGAAAATCGGAATTGTACAAGGGGATGACGCACGTGTTGTTTCAGGACTTGAACTAGCTGGTATGGATGATGACCAGCTCAAAGAAGTGCTTAAAGGGGAGGTTGTTTTTGCTCGTGTGGCTCCTGAACAAAAATACCGTGTGGTAAATGCACTTCAGGAACTTGGTGAAGTCGTCGCTGTTACTGGTGATGGTGTTAATGATGCCCCTGCCCTTAAAAAAGCTGATATCGGAGTAGCTATGGGAATATCTGGGACTGATGTAGCTAAGGAATCTGCTGATATGATTTTAACAGATGATCATTTTGCTTCTATTGTTCATGCTGTTGAAGAGGGTCGTGCAGTCTATAGAAATATTCAAAAATTCTTGACCTATATTTTTAATTCCAATACTCCAGAAGCTGTACCCTCTGCCTTCTTCTTGTTTTCTCTGGGACGTATTCCTCTTCCCTTAACAGTTATGCAAATCCTAGCTATTGACTTAGGAACAGATATGGTACCTGCTTTGGGATTGGGGGTTGAGTCACCTGAAGAAGGCGTGATGGATAGGCCACCAAGACGCCTATCAGATAGACTGCTCAATCGACAATTGTTGATTAAGGCTTTTGTCTGGTATGGACTGATTGAAGCAGCCTTAGCTATGGGGGCTTTCTTCCTTAATTATTGGGTTAATCAAGGTAACTTAAACCATTTGGCTAGCTCAGGTCCTCTCTACCGAGAGGCAACCACAATGACCTTAGGTGCTATTATCTTTACCCAAATTGGTATGGCTATGAATAGCCGTAAGGGTAGGGGATCTATTTTCCAAATTAAACCATTTGCTAATCGGATTATTAGCTTAGGGATTGTTTTAGAAATTGTTCTCTTTATCATCCTGTCTTACGTGCCTCTCTTCCACATGCTATTTAACACTGCGCCTATTGGACTTGATGATTGGCTCTATTTACTCGCTTGTCCGTTTGTTATTATGGCTTTGGAAGAAATTAGATATCGCTTATTTGATAAAAAGTAAGTCAGTGGCATACCTTAGATTGAAGAAAGACTTTTAAATCATTTCCTAGTGCTTGAAACTATAATGTTTTAGGCACTTTTTGACGTTTGAAAACTTATTTTCGACATTCTCAAAAATTGGGCTTATTTTAAATTATAGCCAGCAGCTATCTGTATTTTTAGGTTATAGGAATAAACTATAACTAACTATCAAGAATCCGTATGATGAACTTACCATTATTTTCAGAAAATAGTGATAAAATAGAGGTCATAGATATGGAGTATATCCACTTTACCATGTAGAAAGGGCATATTATGACACAAGAATATCAATTAGAAACCATTTTGGCACACGCAGGAATCAATTCGGATGAAGCAACAGGAGCCTTGGCTTCACCAATTCATTTTTCAACAACTTACCAACATCCAGAATTTGGCCATTCTACTGGTTTTGACTATACACGAACTAAAAACCCAACACGCGCAACAGTGGAAAAAACACTTGCAGCTATTGAAAAAGCAGATTATGCTATTGCGACAAGTTCAGGGATGAGCGCCATTGTTTTGGCCTTTGAAATTTTCCCGGTAGGCAGTAAGGTTGTAGCTGCGCGTGACCTTTACGGAGGTTCTTTCCGTTGGTTTAATGACAAGGAAAAAGAAGGTCGCTTCTTTTTTGAATACACTAATACAGAAGACGAGATGATTGCGGCCATCACTGATGATACTGATATTGTCTACATCGAAACACCGACAAACCCACTTATGATTGAGTTTGACATTGAAAAAGTGGCAAAAATTGCTCATGATAAGGGTGCAGTGGTTATTGTTGATAATACTTTCTATAGCCCAATCTATCAAACACCGATTACTCAAGGTGCTGATATCGTTGTACATTCAGCTACTAAATACCTATCAGGTCATAATGATGTTTTGGCTGGTGTTGTTGTGACTAGCAACCAAGAATTTTACGATAAACTTTATTATAACCTCAATACTACGGGTCCTACCTTATCACCATTTGATAGCTATATGCTCATGCGTGGTCTTAAGACCTTAAAACTTCGTATGGAAGCATCGACAGCTAATGCTCAAGAAGTTGTAGCTTTCTTAGAAAAGTCACCGGCTGTTAAGGAAGTTCTCTATCCAGGCAAGGGTGGGATGATTTCCTTCAAAGTGGCTGATCAAGACAAGATTCCAACCATTATCAATTCTCTAAAGGTCTTTACCTTTGCAGAGAGCCTAGGTGGTGTCGAAAGCTTGATTACCTACCCAACGACACAAACCCACGCAGATATTCCAAGTGATGTACGTGCTTCCTATGGTTTGACAGACGACTTGCTTCGTCTTTCAATTGGTATTGAAGCAGCACAAGATTTGATTGTTGACTTGGAAAATGCCCTTAGTCTTTAAGGAGTTATCTATGACACGTTATGATTTTACAACACAACCAGATCGCTTAAATCAAAACACTATGAAATGGCACGAAGCCGAAAGTGATCCAGAACTACTTGAGCTTTGGGTTGCTGACATGGACTTCTTACCTGTTCCTGAAATTAGAGATGCGGTCATCAACTATGCTGAAACGCATATCTTTGGTTACCCTTATCCAAGTGATGAGCTTTACCAATCCATCATAGATTGGGAAAAAAATCAACATGGCTATTCAGTTGATAAGGCGAGTATTGTGCTTATTGAAGGGGTTGTCCCAGCTATTTCAACAGCTATTCAGGCCTTTACGAAAGAAGGCGATGCTGTTCTCATTAATACACCAGTTTATCCGCCTTTTGCTCGTTCTGTCCGCTTGAATAATCGCAAGTTGATTGAGAATAGTCTTGTTAAGGTTAACGGGCATTTTGAAATTGATTTTGAGCAATTGGAACGTGATATTGTAGGCGATGATGTAAAACTCTATGTCTTCTGTAGTCCACATAATCCAGGTGGTCGTGTCTGGACTAAGGAAGAATTGACCAAGGTAGCAGACCTTTGCCAGAAACATGGTGTTCTCTTGGTATCTGATGAAATCCATCAAGACTTGGCCTTGTATGGCAATAAGCATATCTCTCTAAATACAATTTCAGACGCCTATAAGGATTTCACTTTGGTCCTTAGTTCAGCGACAAAAACCTTTAATATTGCTGGTACCAAGAATAGTTTTACCATCATTGAAAATGAAGACTTGCGTAAGTCCTTTAAACAAAAACAATTGGCTAATAATCAACATGAAATTCCAACCATTGGTTTGATTACAACCCAAGCTGCCTTTACCTACGGTCAACCTTGGCTAGAGGAATTGAAGACAGTTTTTGAAACTAATATTGACCTTTTAACTAAGGAGCTTAGTGAAAAGACTAATATCGAAGTTATGAAACCTGAGGGAACTTATTTGGTCTGGCTTGATTTTTCAGCTTATAATCAAGATCATAATGAACTTGGACGTTTGCTTAAAGAAGAATCTAAGGTAGTGCTAAATGACGGTATTACTTTCGGTTCTGAAGGAGAAAAACATTTCCGATTTAACGTAGCTACGCCAACTAAAGTTGTTGCTGAAGGTGTGAAACGTTTGGTTTCTGTCTTTGGAAATTAGTCAAAACCACCCGTGAGAACGTTTGGTTTTGACTGCGGCTATTGGTAGCTTAGCAGTTCTTGGCTATTGTTTAGCAACAGGTAAGATTCATCTATTTAAAAATAAAATTGGCTCCTTTCCAAAAACGTTTGTAATTAAAGCAAGCGTTTTTTTTGTGTTTTTGATATAATGGAGTGAATATAAAGCAAAGGAAGAAACTATTATGGGTAAATTTCAAGTTATTTCACATCCATTGATTCAACACAAACTCTCAATCTTACGTCGTGAGGATACCTCTACTAAGGACTTCCGTGAGTTGGTTGATGAAATCGCTATGCTTATGGGTTATGAAGTATCGCGTGATCTCCCTCTTGAAGAGGTTGAAATTCAAACACCAATTACAAAAACAGCTCAAAAACAACTTTCTGGTAAAAAATTGGCAATTGTTCCAATCCTTCGTGCGGGTATTGGTATGGTCGATGGTTTGCTTAGCCTCGTACCTGCAGCAAAAGTTGGTCATATTGGTATGTACCGTGATGAAGAAACACTTGAGCCAGTTGAGTACTTGGTTAAATTGCCAGAAGATATTGATCAACGTCAGATTTTTGTAGTGGACCCAATGCTTGCAACTGGTGGTTCAGCAATTTTGGCGGTGGATTCACTAAAAAAACGTGGAGCAGCTAATATCAAGTTTGTATGTTTAGTTGCCGCACCAGAAGGTGTAAAAAAATTGCAAGATGCTCACCCAGATATTGATATATACACAGCATCTTTGGATGAGAAACTTAATGAGAATGGTTATATTGTTCCAGGTCTTGGAGATGCAGGTGACCGTCTGTTTGGTACAAAATAAGTTGAAAAGGGAAAATTTCCCTTTTTTTAATAGGGTAATGACTTAGGAAATCTTAATAATAACCTGTTTTTTTACTTATTTAGCACTCTTTTTAAATGAGTGCTAAGAAAAATGTTTTTTATTTGACCTAATTTGACTAAAATCATATAATAACATCAAGACAATATTAAAAGGAGAATTCATATGATTCCTGTAGTTATTGAACAAACATCACGTGGTGAACGTTCTTATGACATTTACTCACGTTTGCTCAAGGATCGTATTATCATGTTAACAGGTCCTGTAGAAGATAATATGGCAAACTCAATTATCGCTCAACTCTTGTTCTTAGATGCCCAAGACAATACAAAAGATATCTATCTTTATGTTAATACACCTGGTGGGTCAGTTTCAGCAGGTCTTGCCATTGTCGATACAATGAACTTCATCAAGTCTGATGTTCAAACCATCGTTATGGGTATGGCAGCATCAATGGGTACAATTATCGCTTCAAGCGGTACTAAAGGTAAACGTTTCATGTTGCCAAATGCAGAATACATGATTCACCAACCAATGGGTGGTACTGGTGGTGGTACTCAACAAACAGATATGGCTATCGCAGCTGAACACTTGCTCAAGACTCGTAATAACTTGGAGCAAATCTTGGCTGATAATTCTGGTCAGTCAATTGAAAAAGTTCATGTTGATGCTGAACGTGATAATTGGATGAGTGCCCAAGAAACACTTGAATATGGCTTCATTGATGAAATCATGACCAACAACCAATTAAAATAAGCCTAGCTTATCTAAGATAAAAGTCAGATGCTAATCGGTTTATATAAGAACCGTTTCATCTGACTTTTTGTGTTATAATAGGAAACATGTTAATAATCAATGAGGAGCTACTTGCTATTGATCAAGCAATAGACAGTCTTGTTTTACATTTTCTAAGACTGCCAGAAGTAGAAAATTACCGTTTAAAACGGCAGAAATTAGAAAATACCAGAGAACTTCAAGAGCTACTTTTGGAATTTCAGGAATTAAAGGAAAGCTATGATAAGGCTAAGGAGTATGAGTCTTTTAGACCAGATGTGAGAGACTTGAAACGTCAGGTTTTGCGAATGAAGCGACAAATTGATCTCAACGAGGTGGTTATAGGCTATCGTCAGGCGGAGTTCGATTTACAGATAATACTAGCTTCACTTGGCGAGGAGGTTGCTCAAGCTATCTCAAATCAAATTTTCATTGATACTAGGCTACCTCTTGCACCTCATAAACCTCATCATAAAAAGGGTGATACTAACATAAAGGAGAAGATGAGTCATGATTAAGCGTCAAGGAATTATTGTTTATTTATACTATAATAGAGACTTACGTAAGATTGCCAAGTTTGGCGATGTTATCTACCATTCTTATAAGATGCGTTATGTGCACCTTTATGTAGATCAAGACAGGGTTAAGGACATCTTGACAGAGCTTGAAGGAATGAAGGCGGTCAAAAAAGTTCTTCCTTCTTATTATTCTGATATTGATATGGATTTTGTAGGTAGTCTGGAACGCTACGACACCTCGGTCCCTGAACATTTTAAAAACTTTTCTCTTTAGCTAGGAGAAAAGTTTTTTTATTCTTAAAGTGTTATTTTAAAAGCAATGGAAACGATTACTGTAGTTGAATCTTAGTTATGTGTGGTTGACAATTGTCTGATAATTCTGTAATCTATAAGGTGGACTTTTTTAAGAAAATATTAAGGAGAAATCTTATGTCTAAAAAGATCACACTTATTGTGTTAGCCTTTTTTGCTTCCATTTTCTTGGTTGCCTGTGGCAAGTCACCAGATGTGACTGCTAATGCCAAAGGTACTAAGATTGGGGATACAATCAAAATTGGTGTTAACATGGAGTTGACAGGTGCTGTTGCGGCCTATGGTAAGGCAGAGCAGAATGGTATTAAGTTGGCTGTTGATGAAATTAATAAAGCAGGTGGCGTCGATGGCAAGAAACTTGAGCTTGTCACAAAAGATAATAAATCTGAAAACGCTGAAGCTTCAACATCCTCAACGAACTTGGCTATTCAGAGTAATGTAAATGCTATAGTTGGTCCAGCGACATCAGGTGCTGTCGCTGCGGCTAGCATCGTCTCACAAAAAACAGGGGTTCCTTTGCTGACACCTTCAGGTACGCAGGATGACCTTACGGTAGATACTAACGGAGCTAAGAAATTTGTTTTCCGTACAACCTTTAAGGACAGCTACCAAGGTAAAGTTTTGGCAGCTTATTCTTACAGTAATTTGAATGCTAAGAAAGTAGTTCTCTACTATGATAATGCCTCAGACTATGCCAAAGGTATTGCAGACGAGTTTAAACGCGAATATAAGGGGCAAATTGTTACTGAGGCTACCTTTGCGTCAGGTGACAAGGACTATCAGTCAGCTTTGACTAAATTTAAAGACCTTGACTATGATGCGATTGTAATGCCTGGTTACTATACTGAGACTGGTATTATCACTAAACAAGCACGTGACCTTGGAATTGATAAACCAATCCTTGGACCTGATGGGTTCAGTGATGCGAAATTTACTGAGCTTGCAGGTAAAAAGAATGCTTCAAACGTCTACTATGTATCAGGATATTCAACAAATGTTGCTCTTTCTGACAAGGCATCAGGTTTCATTGAAGCATATAAGAAAGCTTACAACACTGAACCAAATATGTTTGCTGCTCTAGCTTACGATTCTGTTTATATGATTGCAGAAGCATCAAAAGATACGAAAACTTCAGTTGATATTGCCGATAACTTAGCACATTTGAAAAACTTTGTCGGGGTTACTGGTAAAATGACGATTGATAAGGATCATAACCCTATTAAAGCAGCTCTTATGGTTAAAAGAGATAATGGTGAAGAAGTTTCAGCGGAAGCCGTTGAAATTGAAAAATAATCTGTTATCTATACTGAAAATGAACTAGAAAGTTTGGTTATATATGTTTTTTGAACAACTTCCCCAACAACTAGTCAATGGTATTATCTTGGGTAGTATCTATGCCCTACTTGCCCTTGGATATACCATGGTTTATGGGATTATCAAATTGATTAACTTTGCCCATGGAGACATCTATATGATGGGTGCCTTCGTTGGTTACTATGCGATTAACAGCTTGAAGATGAACTTCTGGATTGCCCTTGTGTTTTCTATGATTGTCTGTGCAATTTTAGGGGTAGTTATTGAATTCTTGGCTTATCGTCCACTCCGTAATTCAACACGTATTTCTGCCTTGATAACGGCCATTGGTGTGTCATTCTTTCTTGAGTACATCATGGTTTACTTTGTAGGTGCAGATACACGTTCATTCCCACAATCAATCAAGATGCATACTTATCATCTTGGGTCAATTTCTGTGACAAATGTGCAGTTGCTCATTTTGGTAGTTGCTCTTGTACTTATGGTTGCTCTTCAGTTGATCGTTAAGAAGACTAAGATGGGTAAAGCTATGCGTGCTGTATCTGTAGATAGCGACGCAGCAGAGTTGATGGGTATTAATGTTAATAATACGATTAGCTTCACTTTTGCTCTTGGATCATCACTTGCAGGGGCTGCCGGTGTCCTCATTGGTCTTTACTATAACTCAATTGAACCTCTTATGGGGATGACTCCGGGTATTAAAGCTTTTGTTGCCGCTGTTCTTGGTGGTATCGGTATTATTCCTGGTGCAGCACTCGGTGGTTTTGTTATCGGTATTTTAGAGACTTTGTCAACTGCAATTGGTTTATCAAGTTACCGTGATGCCATTGTTTATGGTGTCTTGATAGTTATCCTCTTGCTTCGTCCAGCGGGTATTCTCGGTAAAAATGTGAAAGAGAAGGTGTAAGACATGAAAAAAAATCTAAAAGTAAACCTTATTTGGTTTGGTCTTATCATTGGACTCTTCCTTATCTTGAAAGGTCTTGAACTTTCAGGTATTATGAATCTTTACTACATCCAAATCTTAATGGGAATTGGGATTTCAATCCTTATGGGACTTGGTACTAACTTAGTTCTTGGTTTCTCCGGACAATTTACACTTGGACAAGCCGGTTTCATGGCAATCGGTGCGTACTCATCAGCTATCATCACTGGCATGATGCCAACTTATGATGGTTTCTACCTCTCAATGGTTGTAGGTGTCATCATCGCAGCTGTCGTTGCCCTTATTTTTGGTATACCTACCCTTCGTTTGAAAGGTGACTATCTTGCTATTGCAACTCTCGGTATGGCTGAAATTATCCGTATCATTATCGTTAATGGTGGTGAATTGACCAATGGTGCCGCTGGTTTGACTGGAATTCTTCCTTATACAAGCTGGCCTGTCATCTATTTCTTTGTAGTTATCATTACAATCTTGGTACTCAATTTCTTGCGTTCAGCAACTGGTCGCCAAGCAATCACTCTTCGTGAAGATGAAATTGCTGCAGAGTCAATGGGTGTCAATGTTACAAAAATGAAGGTTATTATATTCGTTATCGGTGCCATGATTTCAGCGATTGCTGGTTCACTTTATGTCAGCTATATCGGGACTGTCGTGCCAAAAGACTTCACAATCATGAAGTCAATTGATTACCTTATCATTGCCGTTCTTGGAGGTCTTGGATCAATTACAGGTACTATCATTGCTGCTGTTGTTCTTGGTATTATCAACATGTTCCTCCAAAACGTTTCAAACCTTCGTATGATTATTTACGCCTTGGCTTTGATTCTTGTAATGCTCTTCCGTCCAGGTGGGCTTCTTGGAACAAAAGAACTCTATCTCTCAAAATTCTTCAATAAATCTAAGGAGGGCAAATAACAATGGCACTTCTTGAAGTTAAAAATTTAACTAAAAACTTTGGTGGTTTGACTGCTGTTGGTGACGTTTCAATGGAACTCAATGAAGGTGAGTTGGTTGGGCTTATCGGGCCAAACGGTGCTGGTAAAACAACCTTGTTCAACCTTTTGACTGGTGTCTATGAGCCAAGTGAAGGGACTGTAACGCTTGATGGTACAGTTCTCAACGGTAAAGCACCTTATAAAATCGCTTCACTCGGTTTGTCACGTACTTTCCAAAATATCCGCCTTTTCAAAGACATGACTGTACTTGAAAATGTTCTTGTTGGTTTATCAAATAAGCAACCTTCAAACTTCTTCGCATCACTTTTACGTTTGCCTAAGTACTATTCAAGTGAGGACGAGTTGAAAGACAAAGCTATGAAACTTTTGGCTATCTTTAACTTGGATGATGAGGCAGATACACTTGCGAAAAACTTGGCTTATGGACAACAACGTCACTTGGAAATTGTTCGTGCACTTGCAACGGAACCTAAAATTCTTTTCCTTGATGAACCAGCTGCGGGTATGAACCCACAAGAAACAGCTGAGTTGACTGCTCATATTCGTCAAATTCAAAAAGACTTTGGTATTACAATTATCTTGATTGAGCATGATATGAGTTTGGTTATGGATGTCACTGAGCGTATCTATGTTTTAGAATATGGACGCTTGATTGCAGAAGGAACACCTGATGAAATTAAGAATAACAAGCGTGTTATCGAAGCTTACTTGGGAGGTGAAGCGTAATGGCTATGTTAAAGGTTGAAAATCTCTCAATTAAATATGGTTCTATTGAGGCTGTTAAAAACGTTAGCTTTGAGGTTAATGAAGGTGAAGTTGTAACTCTTATCGGAGCCAATGGAGCAGGTAAAACATCTATTCTTCGTACAATCTCAGGTCTTGTTCGTCCAACTGAAGGAATTATTTCTTACCTTGGAAATGACATTCACAAAACACCAGCTCGAAAGATTGTTGCAGACGGTTTGGCACAAGTGCCTGAAGGACGTCACGTCTTTGCAGGATTAACCGTAATGGAAAATCTTGAAATGGGTGCTTTCCTTCATAAAAATAAAGAAGAAAATACAGCTCTATTGAAAAAAGTCTTCCAACGTTTCCCACGTCTAGAAGAGCGTAAGAATCAAGACGCCGCAACACTTTCTGGTGGTGAGCAACAGATGTTGGCTATGGGTCGTGCCCTTATGAGTCGTCCGAAACTTTTGCTTTTGGATGAGCCTTCAATGGGGCTTGCTCCAATCTTTATTCAAGAAATTTTTGATATTATCGAAGATATCAAGGCGCAAGGAACTACAGTTCTTTTGATTGAACAAAATGCCAATAAGGCTTTATCAATTGCGGATCGAGGTTACGTTCTTGAAACTGGTAAAGTGGTTCTTTCAGGTACTGGTAAAGAACTTCTTGCATCAGACGAAGTTCGTAAAGCCTATCTTGGAGGATAAGAAAAAGCGCCCAAGGGCGTTTTTCTATAGTCTCATACTGATTGTAAGGTACTAATTTTTCAGCAAAATAATGCAATCGGTTTCAATTAGTGTGGTATAATACAAGTAAGAAATCATTCGGAGGAAAATGAAACATGGCAGTAAAAGATTTTATGACGAAACGTGTAGTTTATGTCTCACCAGAAACAACAGTTGCAGCAGCTACAGACATTATGCGTGACAAAGGTTTGCGCCGTTTGCCAGTAATTGAACACGATAAATTGGTTGGTCTTATTACAGAAGGTACAATAGCGGAGGCTTCACCATCAAAAGCAACTAGCTTGTCCATTTATGAAATGAACTATCTCCTTAATAAGACAAAAGTAGGAGATATCATGATTAAGAATGTCCTTACTGTTTCCAAATATGCTAGCCTTGAGGATGCTATCTACATTATGCTGCAAAACAAGGTTGGAGTTCTTCCAGTAGTAGACAATGACCAAATTTCTGGAATTATTACAGATAAAGATGTCTTTCGTGCTTTCTTGGAAATTTCTGGTTATGGTCAAGCTGGAATCCGTATTGGGCTTGAAGTCTTAGACACACCACGTATCCTAGAAAAAATTGCCAACCTCATTTCTAGTGAAAATCTCAACATTGAACGTACAATTGTTGCACCAAAAACTGATACCGTGCTTCGCGTCGAACTACAAGTTGAAGGGGATGTAGAACCAGAATACCTTAAAAAAGTTTTTGTAGAAGCAGGGTTTACAGTTGTTGAAATTGCTGAAACAGAAGCAAAAGAATTAGACTAATAAGAAAAGGAGTCAAGACTAAACGAGTTTATTTCGGTGTCCTACTCCTATAGGTCAGTATATTAACAACAGGTTGTTTTTTCTATTGGAACGATCAGCATCTGGCTATAAGTTTTTAACAACAAAAAAGAAGCTAGAACATTAAATGTTCAGCTTCTTTTTTGTTAGTTTTGGAAATCATAAAGTGTTGTAGAAAGGTAACGTTCACCATTATCAGGCAAAAGTGTCAATACTTTTTTACCTTCGCCGAGTTCAGCAGCAACTTTAAGAGCAGCAGCAATAGCAGCACCTGATGAGATACCAGCTAGGAAACCTTCCTTGCTACCCAATGTACGTGATGTTGAGATAGCCTCATCAGAAGGAATACGTACAACGCTATCATATGATTTTGTATCCAATGTGTCAGGGATAAAGCCGGTTGAGATACCTTGGATTTTGTGTGGTCCTGGTTTATCACCGTTCAAGACAGCAGATTCGTCAGCTTCAATACCATAAACTTTGATGTTTGGGTTAGCAGCTTTCAGAGTTTTAGAAACACCCGAAATAGTACCACCGGTACCGATACCAGCTACGAATGCATCCAAACCATCTGCCCCAAAATCTTCCAGAATTTCTTGACCGGTTGTGGCAGCATGGGCAGCTGGATTTGAAGGGTTAGCAAATTGGAGTGGTACCCAACCATTGCGCTCAGCAGCAACTTCTTTAGCCTTAGCGATAGCACCTTTCATTCCTTCGCTACCAGGAGTCAAAACAAGTTCAGCACCGTAGGCTTGGATGATTTTACGTCGTTCAACACTCATTGTGTCAGGCATTACGATGACTACCTTGTAACCTTTAGCAGCACCAACCCAAGCGAGACCGATACCGGTATTACCTGAAGTTGGTTCAATAATAGTATTACCAGGTTTAATCGTACCAGCTTTTTCAGCATCTTCAATCATACGAAGAGCAATACGGTCTTTAACTGAAGAACCAGGATTAAATGCTTCGAGTTTAACATAAACATCTGCTGATCCTTCTGGAACAATAGAATTGAGTTTAATAACAGGTGTTTTGCCAACAAGTTCAGTGATTGAATTGTAAATTGCCATATTTAAAATCCTCTTAATCTTTGATTGATGGTTTTAAGTATACGACGGTAGAACTAACTTGTAAAATACATCTTCTTTATCACTGTGATAATGTTTGACTATCAGACAGGAATCTCAACAATTTTCTTTCCAGATTTTTCATAATTAACTTTTCCCTGATAGAACTCAGTGAGCTCTTGACCGAGTCTTTCAATCTCAGACTCTTCAACAAACAAAGTGGTAGAAACTTCTGATAAGAAAGTTGTATCAAATTCTTGGAGACCTTCTTTTTCAAGGAAGTTAGAGAAAACTTGGTATTGAGAGTAGGTCAAATTTACAATTAGGCCCGCTAACTCTTTGATTTCCACTCGTCCAATTTCTTCGATTGCATGGGCAACACTACCAGAGTAAGCGCGTATAAGACCACCTGCCCCAAGTTTGATTCCACCAAAATAGCGAGTCACAACTGCTACGACATTAGTAAGTCCTTGTTTTTCTAGAACAGTAAGCATGGGCACCCCAGCGGTTCCAGAAGGTTCGCCATCATCACTAGAACGCTTAATTTGACCATCGTCTCCGACAATCATTGCAGAGCAAGAGTGATTGGCCTTGTGATGTTTTTTCTTAATCTGGGCGATATACTCTCTCCCTTCTTCTTCATTACTAATGCGTTTCAAATGACAAATGAAACGAGATTTTTTGATTTCTTCTTCAACGATTCTATCGTTGGCAATTGTTTTGTAGTCCATAAAAAAATTTTATCATAAAAAGGTAAATTCAAACATATTTTCGAATAGAAAGATATGATACCTAAAGAATATTATGGACGACTATTTACGAAAGCACAGTTACCAGTGGACTATCTCTCAGAGGCTGTAAAATTAGAAAGTATGATAAAGGTTGATAAAAAACTTAGATGTAAAAGATGTTATAGTCAAATAGAGGAAGATTGGCAATTACCGAATGGTCAGTATTATTGTAGAGCGTGTATTGTCTTTGGTCGAAACCAAGAAGGTAAAGAACTCTATTACTTTCCTTCAGAAAAATCAGAAGTAGATTTTCCTGTCTTGAAATGGTTAGGAAAACTGACTCCTTATCAAAATGAGGTCTCGGAAAAGCTATTAAAGACTTATAAAAATCAAAAACACAGTCTTGTTCATGCAGTGACTGGTGCTGGTAAGACAGAGATGATTTATAAGATTGTTGCCTATGTTCTTGAAAATAAAAATCGTGTCGCCATTGCAAGTCCCCGAGTTGATGTTTGTCGAGAATTGTTTCTACGTATGCAGAAAGATTTTACTTGTAGTATTTCTCTGCTTCATGCTGATAGTGAACCATATGATGGTAGTCCGCTCGTTATAGCTACCACTCATCAATTACTAAAATTTTATCATAGCTTTGACTTGATTATTGTTGACGAAGTTGATGCCTTCCCCTTTGTAGGGAATGTCATGTTAAATCATGCTGTTAAACAAGCAAAGACGGAAACAGGTCGATATATTTACTTAACAGCAACTTCTACATTAGCTTTAGAGGAGCAAGTTCGCCTTGGAGCTTTAGAAAAGCATCACCTTGCCAGACGCTTCCATGGAAATCCTTTAGTCCTTCCTCGTTTCTTTTGGCAAGGAAGGTTACAAAAGTCGTTGACGAACGGCAAGCTCCCAAGCCTTCTAATTCACCAGATTAAGAAGCAGCGTAAATCAAATTTTCCTCTATTAATCTTTTTTCCCAATATAGCAGTAGGTGAAAAGTTTAGTATTACCCTAAAAAAATACCTCCCTACTGAAAACATATCCTTTGTTTCATCAAAAAGCGAGGAGCGTTCAACCATCGTAGAGAAATTCCGAAAAAAAGAACTGTCAATCTTAGTGACAACAACTATTCTCGAACGTGGTGTTACCTTTCCACAAGTAGATGTTTTTGTTTGTATGGCAAATCATCACTTATATACTAGTTCGAGTCTTATTCAGATTGGTGGTAGGGTGGGGCGTTCGCCCGAGAGACCTACAGGGAAACTCTATTTCTTTCATGAAGGATTATCTAAATCAATGTTGCAATGTCGGAAAGAAATAAATGCAATGAATAAAAAAGGAGGCTTTGAAAATGAAGTGTCTACTATGTAATGAATGGATTGAATCAGTAGCTCAATTAAGTGATTTAATTATGTTTAAACAAAGAAGAGAGTATTCTTGTGAAGATTGTAAAGGTCAATTTAAAAAGCTTGGGAAGGCGAGATGTTCAAATTGTTATAAAATAATAGATGGAAATAGTTGCATTGATTGCAAAATTTGGGCGAAAAAAGGCTATATTCCAAAACATTTTGCCATTTATTGTTATGAAGAAAATATGAAAGAGTATTTTAGTCGCTATAAATTTATGGGAGATTATTGCCTTAGAAAAATATTTCAACAAGAAATTAAAGCCAATTTAAAGCCTTTTTTAAAGAAAGGTTATATCTTAGTACCTGTCCCCTTGTCGGAAGAACGGCTGGAAGATAGAGGATTCAATCAAGTTAAAGGATTACTAGAGGGAATCCCCTATAAAAACATTTTTGAAAAAAGAGACATCGAGAAGCAATCCTCGAGAACACGCGAAGAGAGGTTAAGTCAAGATAATCCTTTCAGTTTGAAGAAAGGTATTGAGCTGCCAAGTAAGATCATCATAGTCGATGATATTTACACAACAGGATCTACCCTGTATCAAATGGTCAAACTATTGGATGACTTAGATGTCAAAGAAGTTTTGACCTTTTCCTTGGCTAGATAATAAAACCCTTGCAAATTTTCATGAAAAGGATATAATAAAGATAAAGAAAACGCTAACAAGCGAGAAAGAGGTCTTTTATGATTAAATATAGTATCCGTGGCGAAAACATCGAAGTAACTGAAGCACTTCGTGACTATGTTGAAAGTAAACTTAGCAAAGTTGAAAAATACTTCAACGAAGACCAAGAACTACATGCACGTGTAAATCTTAAGGTTTATCGCGAAAAGACAGCTAAAGTAGAAGTTACTATCCCTACAGGTTCTGTAACACTACGTGCAGAAGATGTTTCACAAGATATGTATGGTTCTATTGACTTAGTGGTCGATAAGATTGAAAGACAAATCCGTAAAAACAAAACAAAAATTGCACGTAAGCATCGTGAGAAAGTTTCAAGAGGTGAAGTGTTCTCAGCTGAATTTACTAAAGAAGAAATTGAAGAAGCACCAACTGTTGAAGTTGTAAGAACTAAAAATATTGAGTTGAAACCAATGGATGTTGAAGAAGCAATTCTTCAAATGGAGTTGTTGGGACACGATTTCTTTATCTATACTGATAGCAAAGATCATATGACTAACGTACTGTATAAGCGTGAAGATGGTAACTATGGCTTGATTGAAGCAAAATAATAAGCAGGTTTATACCCTGCTTATTATTTTTAAAAAAATATCTTGACAGCTATCCAAAAGGGTGCTAAGATATAAAAGTTGTCTTAAGTGATTTGTCTCTAACTCGTAAAGGTTCCAAAACTTTAAAAAAGTTATTGACAAGTTTAAGCAGAGATGATATTATAAATAAGCTGTTTCGAAAGGGACGGCAAACGCCAAGAAGTGAAAAAAACTTTAAAAAAGGTGTTGACAAGATATTCTATCTTTGCTAGAATATAGAAGTTGTCTCAAGAGAGACAAAGACCTTTGAGAACTGAATAAGAAACCAAGTGCAGGGTTATGATAGAAGAATTATAACCTGTCAATTTACAAGAATAAATCGTCAGACGACGGTAATGAGTTAACGCTCGAACAATTATTAAAGATTTTAATGAGAGTTTGATCCTGGCTCAGGACGAACGCTGGCGGCGTGCCTAATACATGCAAGTAGAACGCTGAAGAGAGGAGCTTGCTCTTCTTGAATGAGTTGCGAACGGGTGAGTAACGCGTAGGTAACCTGCCTTGTAGCGGGGGATAACTATTGGAAACGATAGCTAATACCGCATAACAATGGGTGACACATGTCATTTATTTGAAAGGGGCAATTGCTCCACTACAAGATGGACCTGCGTTGTATTAGCTAGTAGGTGAGGTAACGGCTCACCTAGGCGACGATACATAGCCGACCTGAGAGGGTGATCGGCCACACTGGGACTGAGACACGGCCCAGACTCCTACGGGAGGCAGCAGTAGGGAATCTTCGGCAATGGGGGCAACCCTGACCGAGCAACGCCGCGTGAGTGAAGAAGGTTTTCGGATCGTAAAGCTCTGTTGTAAGTCAAGAACGAGTGTGAGAGTGGAAAGTTCACACTGTGACGGTAGCTTACCAGAAAGGGACGGCTAACTACGTGCCAGCAGCCGCGGTAATACGTAGGTCCCGAGCGTTGTCCGGATTTATTGGGCGTAAAGCGAGCGCAGGCGGTTTGATAAGTCTGAAGTTAAAGGCTGTGGCTCAACCATAGTTCGCTTTGGAAACTGTCAAACTTGAGTGCAGAAGGGGAGAGTGGAATTCCATGTGTAGCGGTGAAATGCGTAGATATATGGAGGAACACCGGTGGCGAAAGCGGCTCTCTGGTCTGTAACTGACGCTGAGGCTCGAAAGCGTGGGGAGCGAACAGGATTAGATACCCTGGTAGTCCACGCCGTAAACGATGAGTGCTAGGTGTTGGATCCTTTCCGGGATTCAGTGCCGCAGCTAACGCATTAAGCACTCCGCCTGGGGAGTACGACCGCAAGGTTGAAACTCAAAGGAATTGACGGGGGCCCGCACAAGCGGTGGAGCATGTGGTTTAATTCGAAGCAACGCGAAGAACCTTACCAGGTCTTGACATCCCGATGCTATTTCTAGAGATAGAAAGTTACTTCGGTACATCGGTGACAGGTGGTGCATGGTTGTCGTCAGCTCGTGTCGTGAGATGTTGGGTTAAGTCCCGCAACGAGCGCAACCCCTATTGTTAGTTGCCATCATTCAGTTGGGCACTCTAGCGAGACTGCCGGTAATAAACCGGAGGAAGGTGGGGATGACGTCAAATCATCATGCCCCTTATGACCTGGGCTACACACGTGCTACAATGGTTGGTACAACGAGTTGCGAGTCGGTGACGGCAAGCTAATCTCTTAAAGCCAATCTCAGTTCGGATTGTAGGCTGCAACTCGCCTACATGAAGTCGGAATCGCTAGTAATCGCGGATCAGCACGCCGCGGTGAATACGTTCCCGGGCCTTGTACACACCGCCCGTCACACCACGAGAGTTTGTAACACCCGAAGTCGGTGAGGTAACCTTTTGGAGCCAGCCGCCTAAGGTGGGATAGATGATTGGGGTGAAGTCGTAACAAGGTAGCCGTATCGGAAGGTGCGGCTGGATCACCTCCTTTCTAAGGAAAAACGGAATGTACTTGAGTTTCTTATTTAGTTTTGAGAGGTCTTGTGGGGCCTTAGCTCAGCTGGGAGAGCGCCTGCTTTGCACGCAGGAGGTCAGCGGTTCGATCCCGCTAGGCTCCATTGAATCGAAAGATTCAAGTATTGTCCATTGAAAATTGAATATCTATATCAAATTCCATATGTAAGTAATTACATATAGATAGTAACAAGAAAATAAACCGAAACGCTGTGAATATTTAATGAGTTAGGTCGAAAGGCCAAAATAAGGTTAAGTTAATAAGGGCGCACGGTGGATGCCTTGGCACTAGAAGCCGATGAAGGACGTGACTAACAACGAAATGCTTTGGGGAGCTGTAAGTGAGCAATGATCCAGAGATGTCCGAATGGGGGAACCCGGCAGGTAATGCCTGTCACTCATTACTGTTAAGGTAATGTAGAGGAAGACGCAGTGAACTGAAACATCTAAGTAGCTGCAGGAAGAGAAAGCAAAAGCGATTGCCTTAGTAGCGGCGAGCGAAACGGCAAGAGGGCAAACCGAAGAGTTTACTCTTCGGGGTTGTAGGACTGCAACGTGGACTTAAAGATTATAGAAGAACTACCTGGGAAGGTAGGCCAAAGAGAGTAATAGCCTCGTATTCGAAATAGTCTTTATACCTAGCAGTATCCTGAGTACGGCGAGACACGAGAAATCTCGTCGGAATCTGGGAGGACCATCTCCCAACCCTAAATACTCTCTAGTGACCGATAGTGAACCAGTACCGTGAGGGAAAGGTGAAAAGCACCCCGGGAGGGGAGTGAAATAGAACCTGAAACCGTGTGCCTACAACAAGTTCGAGCCCGTTAATGGGTGAGAGCGTGCCTTTTGTAGAATGAACCGGCGAGTTACGATATGATGCGAGGTTAAGTTGAAGAGACGGAGCCGTAGGGAAACCGAGTCTTAATAGGGCGCATTAGTATCATGTCGTAGACCCGAAACCATGTGACCTACCCATGAGCAGGTTGAAGGTGAGGTAAAACTCACTGGAGGACCGAACCAGGGCACGTTGAAAAGTGCTTGGATGACTTGTGGGTAGCGGAGAAATTCCAAACGAACTTGGAGATAGCTGGTTCTCTCCGAAATAGCTTTAGGGCTAGCGTCGATGTTAAGTCTCTTGGAGGTAGAGCACTGTTTGGGTGAGGGGTCCATCCCGGATTACCAATCTCAGATAAACTCCGAATGCCAATGAGATATAATCGGCAGTCAGACTGCGAGTGCTAAGATCCGTAGTCGAAAGGGAAACAGCCCAGACCACCAGCTAAGGTCCCAAAATATATGTTAAGTGGAAAAGGATGTGGGGTTGCACAGACAACTAGGATGTTAGCTTAGAAGCAGCTATTCATTCAAAGAGTGCGTAATAGCTCACTAGTCGAGTGACCCTGCGCCGAAAATGTACCGGGGCTAAAACATATTACCGAAGCTGTGGATACCTTTATAGGTATGGTAGGAGAGCGTTCTATGTGCGAAGAAGGTGTACCGTGAGGAGTGCTGGAGCGCATAGAAGTGAGAATGCCGGTATGAGTAGCGAAAGACAGGTGAGAATCCTGTCCACCGTAAGACTAAGGTTTCCAGGGGAAGGCTCGTCCGCCCTGGGTTAGTCGGGACCTAAGGAGAGACCGAAAGGTGTATCCGATGGACAACAGGTTGATATTCCTGTACTAGAGTATATAGTGATGGAGGGACGCAGTAGGCTAACTAAACCAGACGATTGGAAGTGTCTGGCCAAGCAGTGAGGTGTGATATGAGTCAAATGCTTATATCTCTAACATTGAGCTGTGATGGGGAGCGAAGTTTAGTAGCGAAGTTAGTGATGTCACACTGCCGAGAAAAGCTTCTAGCGTTAATTATACTCTACCCGTACCGCAAACCGACACAGGTAGTCGAGGCGAGTAGCCTCAGGTGAGCGAGAGAACTCTCGTTAAGGAACTCGGCAAAATGGCCCCGTAACTTCGGGAGAAGGGGCGCTGACTGATGGTCAGCCGCAGTGAATAGGCCCAAGCAACTGTTTATCAAAAACACAGCTCTCTGCTAAATCGTAAGATGATGTATAGGGGGTGACGCCTGCCCGGTGCTGGAAGGTTAAGAGGAGTGCTTAGCGTAAGCGAAGGTATGAATTGAAGCCCCAGTAAACGGCGGCCGTAACTATAACGGTCCTAAGGTAGCGAAATTCCTTGTCGGGTAAGTTCCGACCCGCACGAAAGGCGTAATGATTTGGGCACTGTCTCAACGAGAGACTCGGTGAAATTTTAGTACCTGTGAAGATGCAGGTTACCCGCGACAGGACGGAAAGACCCCATGGAGCTTTACTGCAGTTTGATATTGAGTATCTGTACCACATGTACAGGATAGGTAGGAGCCTATGACCTCGGGACGCCAGTTTCGAGTGAGGCGTTGTTGGGATACTACCCTTGTGTTATGGCTACTCTAACCCAGATAGGTTATCCCTATCGGAGACAGTGTCTGACGGGCAGTTTGACTGGGGCGGTCGCCTCCTAAAAGGTAACGGAGGCGCCCAAAGGTTCCCTCAGAATGGTTGGAAATCATTCGCAGAGTGTAAAGGTATAAGGGAGCTTGACTGCGAGAGCTACAACTCGAGCAGGGACGAAAGTCGGGCTTAGTGATCCGGTGGTTCCGTATGGAAGGGCCATCGCTCAACGGATAAAAGCTACCCTGGGGATAACAGGCTTATCTCCCCCAAGAGTTCACATCGACGGGGAGGTTTGGCACCTCGATGTCGGCTCGTCGCATCCTGGGGCTGTAGTCGGTCCCAAGGGTTGGGCTGTTCGCCCATTAAAGCGGCACGCGAGCTGGGTTCAGAACGTCGTGAGACAGTTCGGTCCCTATCCGTCGCGGGCGTAGGAAATTTGAGAGGATCTGCTCCTAGTACGAGAGGACCA
This sequence comes from Streptococcus vestibularis, assembly GCF_900636445.1. Lineage (NCBI taxonomy): Bacteria > Bacillati > Bacillota > Bacilli > Lactobacillales > Streptococcaceae > Streptococcus > Streptococcus vestibularis. Next base: position 368,104 of record NZ_LR134275.1, read on the forward strand.
GAGTGGACTTACCGCTGGTGTACCAGTTGTTCTGCCAAGAGCATCGCTGGGTAGCTATGTAGGGAAGGGATAAACGCTGAAAGCATCTAAGTGTGAAGCCCACCTCAAGATGAGATTTCCCATGATTTTATATCAGTAAGAGCCCTGAGAGATGATCAGGTTGATAGGTTAGAAGTGGAAGTGTGGTGACACATGTAGCGGACTAATACTAATAGCTCGAGGACTTATCCAAAGAAAGTAACTGAGACATATTGACAACGATTTGGTTTCTTGATACAGTATAGATATTCAATTTTGAGTTGAGAATACTCAGAGTTAAGTGACGATAGCCTAGGAGATACACCTGTTCCCATGCCGAACACAGAAGTTAAGCCCTAGTACGCCTGATGTAGTTGGGGGTTGCCCCCTGTTAGATACGGTAGTTGCTTAGCACAAAGGGAGTTTAGCTCAGCTGGGAGAGCATCTGCCTTACAAGCAGAGGGTCAGCGGTTCGATCCCGTTAACTCCCATAGGTCCCGTGGTGTAGCGGTTATCACGTCGCCCTGTCACGGCGAAGATCGCGGGTTCGATTCCCGTCGGGACCGTTCAAGTAGAAATATTTGAGACTCGTTAGCTCAGTTGGTAGAGCAATTGACTTTTAATCAATGGGTCACTGGTTCGAGCCCAGTACGGGTCATATATGCGGGTGTGGCGGAATTGGCAGACGCACCAGATTTAGGATCTGGCGCTTAACGGCGTGGGGGTTCAAGTCCCTTCACCCGCATTAGAAAAAGTTAGCCGGCTTAGCTCAGTTGGTAGAGCATCTGATTTGTAATCAGAGGGTCGCGTGTTCAAGTCATGTAGCCGGCATAAAGATGGTCCGTTGGTCAAGGGGTTAAGACACCGCCTTTTCACGGCGGTAACACGGGTTCGAATCCCGTACGGACTATACTTGAGTAACTTAGGTTACTCTTTTTATTTTGTTTCTTTTTCTTATATGTTATAATATAGTATAATATTATTTTTGAGGTGAATATATGTCTAAAGTTTTTGTGTTTGGTCACCAAAATCCTGATTCTGATGCTATTGGTTCTTCTTATGGTTACGCTTATTTGAAACGCCAACTTGGTGTTGATGCTGAGGCTGTTGCTTTGGGTACTCCAAATGAAGAGACTGCTTTTGTACTTGAGTATTTTTCTGTAGATGCTCCTCGTGTTGTTGAGTCAGCACAGTCAGAGGGTGTAAATCAAGTTATTCTTACTGACCATAATGAGTTTCAACAATCTATTTCAGATATTAAGGAAGTAGAAGTTATTGAAGTAGTGGATCACCACCGTGTGGCTAACTTTGAGACAGCTAATCCTTTAATGATGCGTTTAGAACCTGTAGGTTCAGCTTCTTCGATTGTTTATCGCATGTTTAAAGAAAATAATGTTGAAGTTCCTAAAGATGTCGCTGGTTTGCTCTTGTCAGGTTTGATTTCTGATACTCTTCTTCTTAAATCTCCAACTACCCATGCTTCAGACCCTGCAGTAGCAGCTGAACTTGCAGAAATTGCTGGTGTTAATTTGGAAGAATATGGACTTGCTATGCTTAAAGCTGGTACTAATCTTTCTTCTAAATCTGCTGAAGAACTTATTGATATTGATGCAAAAACTTTTGAATTGAATGGCAATAAAGTTCGTGTTGCACAAGTTAATACAGTTGATATTACCGATGTTCTTTCTCGTCAAGAGGAAATCGAAGAAGCTATTACTGACTCAATTAAAAGCAATGGATACTCTGACTTTGTTTTAATGATTACTGATATTCTTAATTCAAATTCAGAAATTCTTACACTTGGTTCAAATACTGATAAAGTTGAAAATGCTTTTGATTTTGTTTTAGAAAATAATCATGCTTTCCTTGAAGGTGCCGTTTCTCGTAAGAAACAAGTAGTACCACAGTTGACTGAAAGCTTTAATGCATAAAATGGCTCTTGGTCAACTGTAGTGGGTGACGAAAAGCTAACATCTAGAGAGGACCTGATAGGTCTTCTCTTTTTTTATGTTCAGAGTGATGAAGACACGTTTCTTAAAGTTGATGAAGTTTCTAAAACCGAATCCCAACCGTTTGATGTCTTTAATCAACTTGTTAGTCGCTTCTAGTTTCGCGTTTGAATAGTCTGTTTCTAGCGCATTCTGGATGTATTGCTTGTGTCTAATAAAAGTCCTAAAGACCGTTTGAAAGTAGTGATTGACCTTGCTCATGTTCTCCTCTATTAACTCAAAAAACTCATCTACTCTTTTCTCCTGAAAGTGAAAAAGCAAGAGCTGATAGAGGTTATAATAATTAGCGAGTTCCTCTGAGAAATTCAATGTCTTCTCAACAACTTCATGTGGTGCTAAAGTTTGGCGGAAAGTCTTTGAATAGAAAGAGTTGAGAGATAACTTACGGCTGTCCTTTTGGAAGAGTCGCCAGTGATTTTTCAAGGCTCGATAGGGTAGTGACTTCTTATCAAACTGGTTCATAATCGCAATTCTTGTCTTTAAAAAGGCACGTCCAAGGTGCTGGATAATGTGGAAACGATCAAGAACGATTTTGGCGTTTGGAAAGAGTCTGTGGGCTAGTGGGATATAGGCTCCAGACATATCCATTGTGATAAACTGCACCTTTCGTCGAACTTTCAATGGGTACTTCAAAAAGTGGTTTCGAATCGTGGTTTGGCGACGATTATCAAGGATGGTTATGAGCTCGTTGGTCTCATAGTTTTGAGCGATAAAAGCCAAGGCACCTTTCTTGAACCCAAACTCATCCCAGGACATTATAGCTGGGAGTTTGTCATAATGTTTCTTGAAAGTGAACTGGTCAAGCTTACGATAGACAGTGGACGTCGACACATGAAGTCTTCTGGCAATATCAGTTAGTGACACCTTCTCAGTTAGGAGTTGTGTAACCTTTTGTCGGACTAGATTGGAAATTTGGCAGTTTTTCTCAACGATTGATGTCTCAGCCACCGTTACTCTCTTACAACTTTTGCACTGGAAACGACGTTTTTTCAGACATAGTAGTGTCGGCGTTCCCGCTTGTTCGAGAAGAGGAATTTTAGAAGTTTTTTGAAAGTCGTACTTGATCATCTTTCCATGGCAATGAGGGCATGGTGGTGCAGGATAATCCAGTTTTGCTTGAACCTCGATATGAGTATCCGTTTCAAAAACAAGAGAAATAATGATGTTAGGGTCTTTAATTCCGATTAATTCTGTGGTATTCTTAATAAGTCTCATAAGTTCTTCCTAATGATGGTTTGGTTGCTTTTCATTATAGTTCTTATGGGACTTTTTGTCTGCATTCAAAAAGCTCCATAATCTCTACAGTGGTTTTACCCACTACAGAAATTATAGAGCCCGAAAAGCTAACATCTAGAGAGGACCTGATAGGTCTTCTCTTTTTTTATGTTCAGAGTGATGAAGACACGCTTCCTAAAGTTAATAAAGTTTCTAAAACCGAATCCTAATCGTTTGATGTCTTTGATCAACTTGTTAGTCGCTTCAAGTTTTGCGTTTGAATAGTCCGTTTCTAGGGAATTTTTGATGTATTGCTTGAGTCTAAGGAAAGTCCTAAAGACTGTTTGAAAATAATGATTGACGACATTTAAGTTTTCTTGAATGAACTCAAAAAACTCATCTACTCTTTTCTCCTGAAAGTGAAAAAGCAAGAGCTGATAGAGGTTATAATAATTAGCGAGTTCCTCTGAGAAATTCAATGTCTTCTCAACAACTTCATGTGGTGCTAAAGTTTGGCGGAAAGTCTTTGAATAAAAAGAGTTGAAAGAGAGTTTACGGCTGTCCTTTTGGAAGAGTCGCCAGTGATTCTTCAAGGCTCGATAGGGTAGAGACTTCTTATCGAACTGGTTCATAATCACAATTCTTGTCTTTAAAAAGGCACGTCCAAGGTGCTGAATAATGTGAAATTGATTAAGAACTATTTTGGCATTAGGGAAGAGTTTACGAGCCAGTGGAATATAAGCTCCAGACATATCCATCGTGATAAACTGTACCTGTTGTCGGACTTTCAATGGATACTTCAAAAAGTAGTTTCGTATAGTAGTTTGGCGACGATTATCAAGGATGGTTATGAGTTTGTTTGTCTCATAGTTCTGAGCCACAAAAGCCAATTCCCCTTTCTTAAAACCAAACTCATCCCAGGACATAACAGCTGAGAGTTTTTCATAATGTTACTTGAAAGTAAACTGGTCGAGTTTACGATAGACAGTGGACGTTGACACACGAAGCCTTTTGGCAATATCAGTTAGTGATACCTTCTCAGTTAGGAGTTGTGAGACCTTTTGACGGACTAGATTGGAGATTGGCAGTTTTTTCAACGATTGACGTCTCAGCTACCGTGACTCGTCTACAATTTTTACACTGGAAGCGACGCTTCTTCAGACGTTGTAGTGTCGGCGTTCCCGCTTGTTCGAGAAGAGGAATTTTAGAAGGTTTTTGAAAGTCATATTTAATCATCTTTCCTTGGCAATGAGGGCATGGTGGTGCAGGATAATCCAGTTTTGCTTGAACCTCGATATGAGTATCCGTTTCAAAAACAAGAGAAATAATGATGTTAGGGTCTTTAATTCCGATTAATTCTGTGGTATTCTTAATAAGTTTCATAAGTTCTTCCTAATGATGGTTTGGTTGCTTTTCATTATAGTTCTTATGGGACTTTTTGTCTGCATTCAAAAAGCTCCATAATCTCTACAGTGGTTTTACCCACTACAGAAATTATAGAGCCCATAAAATTAGGCCGTCAGGCCTTTTTTTAGTGGTCTGAATAATGGTATAATACTTCTTATGATAATACAATTTAACCCAAACAAACTATGTAAGCAAGCTTTTTTTATGGAAATAGTGAATTATCTATATCTTAATCAGCCTGTGACGCTGAGAGCAATAAAAAGGCAGTTTCCTTTTCAAAAGAATATCGATAAATTAATTGAGGAGTTTGTAAAAGCAGGCTATATTGAACGTTTCGAGAAACGTTATCGTTTATTAATTAGTCTCGTGTCAGATTCTTCTAAAGTTGATTTAGATCAGCATTTTTTTATTAATGATGATTCTACTTGTTATTTAGAACTATTAAATCGTAGATTTGTTACTGAGATAAGTAATTCTACTAATGAAGTTGTCATTATTGAACAAACGAGTATCACGAGAGATGATCTTACAATTTCAAACTATTTCTATAAATTAAGAGAAAATCTACCATTATCGGAAGAGCAGAATAGATTATATGATATATTAGGGGATGTTAATCCTGAATATTTTTTAAAACATGTTACGACTTTTCTTTTAAAATACGTTAGGAAGGAATATGCACTTCAAAAAAGGAGGAATATTTTTGTTGATGCTTTAGAATTATTAGGGTATCTTATTCAAGTAGAAGAAGGTCGTTATCTTTTGAATATGGACTTAGATTCTGAAGCATTAGTTTTTAGTGCAAAAAAAGACTAGTTTTATTACTAGTCTTTTTTATGACAACTTTAACGATTCCTTAGTTCAAGATAACGTTTGTACCAGATGTTAACATAAGATTGTGAAAATGGCCCTTTACCATTGTTAATCCAATCTACTAAGATTTTAACATGTTCCTTTAAGATATAGTCAATATCAGGAGAGTAATGCATTTCTTTTTTATGTGTTTCATACTCATCTACATCTAGCAATTTTTTTTCACCATCAGCGAAGACTTTGACATCTAGGTCATAGTCAATATATTTTAGCGCTTCTTGGTCCAAAACATAGGGACTGGCTAAATTGCAGTAGTAGGAAATGCCGTTATCCCTAATCATGGCTATAATATTAAACCAGTATTTTTTGTGGAAATAAACAATAGCAGGTTCACGCGTTACCCATCGTCTTCCGTCTGCTTCAGTAACGAGGGTGTGATCGTTAACGCCAATAACAGCATTCTCAGTTGTCTTTAGTACCATAGTATCGCGCCAAGTACGGTGCAATCTACCATCATGCTTATAACTTTGAATTGTGATAAAGTCGCCTTCTTTTGGTAATTTCATGGCGTCCTCTTTCTACAATAAGGGTTATCTTCATTATTGTATCATAATTTTGAGAAAAGAGGGGGAATTCCTAGAAATATTCTCTTAGAGCGGAGGCTATAGCATTAAAGTCATAACCTTTTCGGGCCAAAGATTGTGTTAGGCGTTGCTTGAGTTCATAACCGTCGTATTTTTTACTAAATTTTTGATATTGCTTTTCTATTTCTTTATAAAGGAGAGTTTGTTCATTTTCTTCATCGGCTTCTAGTTCTAGTTGGTCAATAGCTTGCTTACTTTCTTGGAATGCAAAGCCTTTATTAATGAGGTTCTGAGTCAATTTATCCTTTAGAGATTTGGTTGGTAATTTTCCTTGATATTTTCTTAATAATTTTGAAGCTACTTTAATTGCTACTTCCGAGAAATCAAACTGGGTTAATACCTCGTCAATGACTTGTTTCTCACAGCCTTTTTGTAGCCATTTTTGCTTCAAGACATAGGCACCTTTATCTCCGGAATTTAAATTCTGTTGAGCTAGGCTTTCTAGAAGTTTATAATCATCAATCCAATGGTCTTTCTTTAGATTATCAATGATTTGGGGAATTATATGTGGATTTATTTCATGCTTAAAAAGATAATCTCTTACTTCTTTTTCCGTACGTTGTTTAAAGGAAATAAAATAGAGGGCCAGATTTTTACCATGTGAGAACTGCGCAAAGTTTTTAATATCTTCTAGCTGATTTTTACTTAGTGTCTTTTCTTTTGTTAACATGTACTTGACGACGGTGTCTTCTGTAACATAGAGACTCTCTTTTTGGTCTATCTCGACGAGATAGAGTTTTTTTTTCTTTTCGATTTTTGTGATTTTCATAGTTATTATTATATCAAAATGTTAGAATGGTAGTATGAATTTACAAGTGAAACAACGTATCCCACTTAAGATTAAACGCATGGGGATCAATGGTGAGGGCATTGGTTTTTATAAAAAAACATTGGTTTTTGTTCCTGGAGCTTTGAAGGGGGAAGAGGTATTTTGTCAGATTGTTTCGGTTAAGAGAAACTTTGTTCAGGCAAAACTATTAAAGATTAATAAAGCTTCCAAGTTTCGTGTTGAACCTAAATGTGGTGTCTATGAAGAGTGTGGTGGTTGCCAGTTGATGCATCTTCGTTATGATAAACAATTAGAGTTTAAAACGGATCTATTAGGACAAGCCTTGAAAAAGTTCAAACCGGCTAATTTTGAGTCTTATGAGATTCGTCAAACAATTGGGATGGAGCAACCACAACATTATCGTGCTAAACTACAATTTCAAACACGTTCTTTTGGTGGCTCAGTTAAAGCAGGCTTATTTGCGGAAGGAAGTCATCGACTAATTAATATTGATGATTGCTTGGTTCAAGATGAGTTAACGCAAGCGATGATGAATAAGGTTACAAGTTTGCTAGATAAATACAAGTTACCGATTTATAATGAGCGCAAAATTTCTGGGATTCGCACAGTTATGATACGACGTGCTTTAGGGTCTAATCAGGTCCAGCTAATTTTTGTAACATCTAAGTCTGTTTCTTTGACTAAGTTGGTGAAGGAGTTAATTTTAAGTTATCCTGAAATTGTAACAGTTGCTATCAATTATAACTATTCGAAATCCAGTGAGATTTATGGCCAAGAGACGGAAATTATCTGGGGTCAAGATACAATCCAAGAAGAGGTGCTGGACTATAACTTCGCTCTCTCTCCTCGTGCATTTTACCAGTTGAATCCTCAACAAACAGAGGTACTCTATGGTCAGGCCGTCGAAGCTTTAGATGTGGATAAGGATGAACATCTTATTGATGCTTATTGTGGGGTTGGTACTATTGGACTTGCTTTTGCAAATAAGGTAAAGAGTATTCGCGGTATGGATATCATTCCTGAGGCTATTGAGGATGCTAGGAAGAATGCCAAATCACTTGGCCTAGAAAATACTTACTATGAGGTGGGGAAAGCAGAAGATATCATTCCACGTTGGTATAAGGAAGGCTATCGAGCAGATGCTCTTATTGTAGATCCACCGAGAACGGGTTTGGATGATAAGTTACTCAAAACTATACTGGAATATACTCCTAAAAAAATGGTATATGTTTCATGTAATGTGTCTACTTTAGCTAGAGATCTGGTTTCTTTAGCTAAGGTTTATGATGTGAACTATATTCAGTCGGTAGATATGTTTCCTCATACTGCTCGGACAGAAGCAGTTGTGAAGCTAACTAAGAAAATGTGACAAAACCTAACATAAAAAACAAGAAATTTTCAAAATTGTTGGAAAATTTCTTTATTTTTCTAAAAAATAGGAGTATAATAGGCTTATCGATTTTTTTAAGGAGGAGCGTATGAAGAAGAGCTTCATTCATCAACAAAAGGAAATTTCTTTTGTTAAAAATACTTTCACACGGTATTTAATTGATAAACTTGACGTCGTTGAAGTGCAAGGGCCTATTTTGAGTAAGGTCGGGGATGGTATGCAGGATAATTTAAGTGGTATTGAAAATCCTGTAACTGTTAATGTACTTCAGATTCCTGACGCGACATACGAAGTTGTTCACTCATTAGCAAAATGGAAACGCCACACTTTGGCTCGTTTTGGTTTTAATGAAGGTGAAGGGCTTGTGGTTAATATGAAGGCTCTTCGTCCAGATGAAGACTCATTGGATGCAACGCACTCTGTTTATGTTGACCAATGGGATTGGGAAAAGGTTATTCCTGATGGACATCGTAATATTGCGTATTTGAAGGAAACCGTCGAGACAATCTACAAAGTCATTCGTTTGACTGAGCTTGCTGTTGAGGCACGTTACGATATTGAAGCCGTCTTACCTAAGAAAATTACCTTCATCCATTCAGAAGAGCTTGTTGAGAAGTACCCTGATTTGACACCAAAAGAGCGTGAAGATGCTATTACTAAAGAATATGGTGCTGTATTCTTGATTGGTATTGGTGGTGTACTTCCTGACGGGAAACCGCATGATGGTCGTGCACCTGACTATGATGACTGGACAACTGAGTCTGAGAACGGTTATCATGGTTTGAATGGAGATATTTTGGTTTGGAATGAGCAATTAGGACATGCTTTTGAGTTATCATCAATGGGGATTCGTGTTGATGAAGATGCACTTAAACGTCAGGTTGAAATTACTGGCGACCAAGATCGTTTGAAATTGGATTGGCACCAAGCCTTGTTACATGGCTTATTCCCACTAACAATTGGTGGTGGTATTGGTCAATCACGCATGGCTATGTTCTTGCTACGTAAGAAACATATCGGTGAGGTTCAAACTTCAGTTTGGCCAGATGCCGTTCGTGAAACTTACGAAAATATCTTGTAAAAAGAGTACTAACGAAAGTTAGTGCTTTTTAATTTGGAATAAATTGTGCATTATTGATTAGAAAATGTGTTATTGGACTAGGTATCGTGAGAGTTGAATATATTTTCATTATAAAGAAAAACCTATCCCTTGTAGGAGATAGGTTATAAAATTAGTTGTTGCTACGGAAAAATGCGTCATAGAGCGCTCTAACGGCCTCTTTCTCTTGTTCAGTTTCAATTACAAACATGACAGAAACTTCACTTGAACCCTGAGAAATCATTTCAAGGTTAATGTGTTTTTCAGAGAGTGCTTTGGCCGCTGTCGCTGTAACACCGATGTGGTCTCTCATATTTTCACCAACAATCACGAGTATAGAAAGGCCATGTTCAATTTCAACTTCATCAACACCAAGTTCACGCGTCAAGTAAGAGAGGATTTCTTGTTCTTTGATTGGGGTAAGTTCACGTTCTCGAATGATGATTGAAAGGTCATCAATTCCAGAAGGCATGTGTTCCCAACGGATGTTTAAATCTTCCAAGATTTGTAGCACCTTACGTCCGAAACCTACCTCGCGGTTCATGAGGTATTTACTCATATTGATGCTGACAAACTTGTCATCGCTAGCAATACCAACAACTGGAACGGTTGCTCCCTGGTGTTCAAGAATAATACGTGTGCCTGGGTGGTCCGGATTATTGGTGTTCTTGATAACTAATGGAATCTTACCACGATATGCTGGGAGGAGAGCTTCATCATGAAGAACCGAGAATCCAGCATATGCCAACTCACGCATTTCTTTGTAAGTCAACTCTGGAATAGAGTGCGGTTCATGTACTACACCTGGGTGGGCTGCGAAAATACCATCTACATCTGTAAAGTTTTCATATAGGTCAGCTTTAACACCTGCAGCTACGATAGAGCCTGTGATATCAGAGCCTCCTCGTGAGAATGTACAAATTTGATTATCAGAGGTGACCCCAAAGAATCCAGGAATAATCAGAACCTCATCTGATTCACGAAGTTCTTCTAACTTATCATATGAACCTGGAAGAATACGGGCGTTGCCTGGCTCACTTGAGACCAAGATACCAGCTTCGCGAGGATGAATGTAGCGTGCTTCAATATCGTTGTTGCGGAAATATTCAGCAATTAATTTTGCATTATTGTCCTCTCCAGCAGCTAGGAAGGTATCATAGAGGAAATTGTTATCTTCGATAGGAAGCGTAGCGAGGTCAGTAATAGCTTTAGCAATGTTTACCATCTCTTTTGATTTGAAACCTAGTTCATCAACCATAGCTTGGTAGCGGTTAATAATCCATTCTTGGTCAGCTTTAACATCAGCACCCTTTATATAGTGTTTGTAGTATTTAATTAGGGCGTCTGTAACTTTAGTATCCTCATCGTTACGTTTACCAGGGGCAGAGACAACGACAAAGCGGCGTTCAGGGTCAGATTTTACAATGTTTAAGACTTTTTCTAATTGTGTAGCTGAAGCGAGTGAGCTTCCGCCAAATTTGATGACTTTCATAGTTACTCCAAAAAATTATAAATTACTCTACAATTATAGCAAAATTCTGACAATTTGTCACATTGTTTTTAAAAACGACTAAGATTTAGTCTGATTATGATACAATAAAGGAAGAAAAGGAGGATATCCCGTGGTAGAGGCAATTATTTTTGATATGGATGGTGTCCTTTTTGACACTGAAAAATATTATTATGATCGACGGGCAAGTTTTTTAGGCCAAAAAGGTATTTCAATAGATCATTTACCCCCGTCTTTCTTTATAGGTGGAAATACTAAGCAGGTTTGGGAAAATATTCTCAGAGATGATTATGATAAGTGGGATGTGTCAACTTTACAAGAAGAGTACAATACTTATAAACAAAATAATCCCTTACCCTATAAAGAATTAATTTTTCCTGATGTTTTAAAGGTTTTAAATGAAGTGAAATCTCAAGGGGTGAAAATAGGCTTAGCCTCTAGCTCAGTGAAAGCAGATATCTTTAGAGCTTTGGAGGAAAATCGTTTGCAAGGTTTCTTTGATGTTGTTCTCTCAGGAGAGGAATTCAAAGATAGTAAACCCAATCCAGAGATTTATTTGACAGCGTTAAAGCAATTAAACGTGCAAGCAAATCGTGCTCTTATCATTGAAGATAGTGAAAAAGGAATTGCTGCTGGAGTAGCTGCAGGTGTAGAGGTCTGGGCGATTAAAGATAATCGGTTTGGTATGGATCAAAGTGCTGCAAAAGGTTTATTGGATAGTCTTCCAGATGTTTTAGACTTAATAAATTAGAAAACAACACCGAGCTTTTCTTCTCGGTGTTTTGATGTGTGAAATTAAAAAAATCTAAGTTTATGTTGACCTTTAGGTGGACTATGGTATACTAGGAAATAACGATAAATAATTTGATTATCAAATTATCTATTCGTCAAATGAAATTATGATAAGAAATCAAATAAGATGCGGTTTTGATATAGTAACTAGTTATCGGAAGGAGTGCTAAAATGGCTTACGAAACGATTCTTTATAGTGTTGAGGAGGGAGTGGCAACATTAACTCTCAATCGCCCTGAAGTGCAAAATGGATTTAACATTCCAGTTTGTGATGAGATTATGGCTGCAATCGAGGAAGCAGGGCAAGATGTATCTGTGAAGTTCTTGGTTATCAATGCTAATGGGAAAGTCTTTTCTGTCGGTGGAGACCTTGATCAAATGAAAAAAGCTGTTGCTGTAGATGATGTACAATCTTTGGTTCGTATTGCTGAGCAAGTGAATGAAATTTCTTTTGCTCTTAAAAAATTGCCTAAGCCAGTCATCATGGTTGTTGATGGCCCCTGTGCAGGTGCTGCTGCTAACTTAGCAGTTGCAGCAGATTTTACAATTGCATCTGAAAAAGCTAAATTTATTCAAGCTTTCGTAGGTGTTGGTTTGGCCCCTGATGCTGGTGGTCTTTACCTTTTGACTCGTTCAATTGGTATTAATCGTGCTACTCAAATTACCATGACAGGAGAGCCTGTGTCAGCTGAGAAAGCTTTAGATTGGGGAATTGCTTACAAGGTAGTCGATTCAGAAAAGCTTGAGAAAACAGTGAGTCAGTTAATTAAGAAATTAAATCGTTCTTCAGTTAATTCATTCAAAGCAATTAAAGAAATGGTTTGGGAATCTGAATTTGCAGGTTGGGAAAATTATGCTAAGCTGGAGCTTGATTTGCAGAAATCTCTTGCATTTACAGAGGACTTTAAAGAAGGTGTACGTGCTTATAGTGAGCGTCGCCGTCCTAAATTCCAAGGGAAATAAACTTGTTTTCAGAAATTAAAACTAAAGTTTTCAAATTGGACTTGCTAAATTAGTTTGAGTCTGATATAATTTGACAATCAAATCTTATTGAAAGGAGTCTGGTGTGAATTACGATAAAATTAATGGCTATCTTGTTGATATTTTTAATAACGTCGTTATTATCGAAGAAGCAAGTTTGAAAAATTCAAAGTTTAATGATGTTTCCCTCAAGGAAATGCATACCATTGATGTGATTGGTACACATCCAGATACGACACCAAGTGCAGTTGCTAGAGAGCTTATGTTAACCCTTGGTACTGTAACAACTTCTCTCAATAAACTTGAAAAGAAAGGATATATTATTCGTACGCGATCATCTGTTGATCGTCGTGTGGTCCATCTATCACTTTCTAAAAAAGGTCGTCTGGTATATCGTCTTCACCGTGGTTTCCATAAATCAATGGTGATGCGGATTACAGAAGGCTTTAACGACGAGGAGTTAAAGGTTATGAGCAAGGGCTTGGAAAATCTCCATGCCTTTCTTGAGGAGTTAAAATAATGGCATTTGCAAAAATTAGTCAGGTTGCCCATTATGCACCTGCTCAGGTCGTGACCAATGATGACCTATCTAAAATCATGGATACCAGTGATGAGTGGATTCGCTCACGTACAGGGATTCAAGAACGTCGCATTTCATTAAATGAGAATACCAGTGATTTAGCTACCAATGTTGCTTATCAGCTGTTGGAAAAGTCGGGATTATCTCCCGAAGAGCTAGACTTTGTTTTAGTTGCAACGATTTCTCCTGATAACTCCATGCCGTCAGTGGCAGCACGTGTTCAAGGAACAATTGGAGCAGTTAATGCCTTCGCTTTTGATATTACTGCGGCATGTAGTGGTTTTGTCTTTGCTTTGGCAACCGCAGAAAAATTGATAAAGTCAGGCGCTTACAAAAAAGGTTTAGTCATTGGTGCTGAAGTTCTTTCAAAAACTTTAGACTGGTCTGATCGTACAACAGCAGTTCTTTTTGGAGATGGTGCTGGCGGTGTTTTATTAGAAGAATCTGAAGAAGAACATTTTTTTGGTGAATCTTTAAATACCGACGGTAGCAAGGGCGGTCTTGAGTCAGGAGCTTCTGCAGTTATTTCGCCTTATTCTGATGGTACTGAGCAGCCTAATCCCTATATGCAAATGGATGGTAAAGCAATCTTTGATTTTGCTGTGAAGACTGTTTCGAAGAGTATTAAAGCATTGGTTGAAGAAAAAGGTGATCCCGATTACTTCCTTCTTCATCAAGCTAATATTCGTATTTTGGATATTATGGCTAAGAAAATTGATGTCAGTCGTGATAAATTTCTGGCTAACATGATGTCTTATGGTAATACCAGTGCGGCAAGTATTCCAATCTTGCTTTCTGAAAATGTGGCGAATGGGACTCTTCAATTAGGCAGTGATCAAACAATTCTTCTCTCAGGTTTTGGCGGGGGTTTGACATGGGGCAGTCTAATTGTTAAAATCTAGTTATATAAATTATGCACCAGCATAGATTATAAGAAATATATTTATCTTAAAGGAGAAAATAAAATGGCAGTATTTGAAAAAGTACAAGAAATCATTGTTGAAGAACTTGGGAAAGATGCAGAAGAAGTAAAAGTAGAAACTACTTTTGACGAACTTGATGCTGATTCACTTGATGTATTCCAAGTTATCTCAGAAATCGAAGATGAATTTGATATTCAAATCGAAACTGAAGAAGGTCTTAACACTGTTGGTGACCTTGTTGCTTACGTAGAAGAGAAAACTAAATAAGCAGGTCATAGAGAATATTCTTATTAGGGATATTCTCCTTTGTTTATACAATTACTTTGATTATTAAACTATTTATTTGATTAGAAAATCGAAAAAAGGTGAAAAATGAAATCTCGTATTACAGAACTGTTAGGAATTAAATATCCAATCTTCCAAGGTGGTATGGCCTGGGTTGCTGATGGTGACTTGGCTGGAGCCGTTTCAAATGCTGGTGGACTCGGAATTATTGGTGGCGGTAATGCCCCTAAAGAAGTGGTAAAAGCTAATATTGACAGAGTAAAACAAATCACTGACAAGCCATTCGGTGTTAATATTATGCTTTTGTCGCCATTTGTTGACGATATTGTTGACCTTGTTATTGAAGAAGGTGTAAAAGTTGTTACAACTGGTGCAGGCAACCCAGGTAAATATATGGAACGTTTTCACGAAGCTGGAATTACAGTAATCCCAGTTGTTCCATCGGTTGCACTCGCTAAACGTATGGAAAAATTGGGAGCGGATGCTGTTGTCGCAGAAGGTATGGAAGCTGGTGGCCATATCGGTAAATTGACAACTATGGCTCTTGTTCGACAAGTTGCAGATGCGGTATCTATCCCGGTTGTTGGGGCTGGTGGTGTTGCTGATGGACGTGGTATGGCTGCTGTTCTCATGCTTGGAGCAGAAGCTGTGCAGGTTGGTACGCGTTTCGCTGTTGCCAAGGAATCTAACGCTCACCAAAACTTCAAGGATAAGATTTTGAAGGCTAAAGATATCGATACTGTGATTTCTGCTTCTGTTGTAGGACACCCTGTTCGTGCCATTAAGAATAAGTTGGCTACAGAGTACAATCAGGCTGAAAAAGATTTCTTAGCTGGCAAGAAAACTCAAGAGGAAATTGAAGAGCTTGGTGCAGGTGCCCTTCGTAACGCGGTTGTTGATGGAGATGTGGAATATGGTTCAGTTATGGCTGGACAAATTGCAGGTCTTGTTCGTAAAGAAGAAACATGTGCAGAAATCTTGGAAGACCTTTACACAGGCGCTGCCAAGGTGATTAAAGAAGAAGCTGCTCGTTGGGCAGATGTAAACGTCTAAAAACGTCGAAAGGATTAGGATAGTGACAAAACGTGCGTTCTTATTTGCTGGTCAAGGGGCTCAGAAATTGGGCATGGCGAGCGATTTGTATGCGACTTATCCCGTTGTCAAAGAGACATTTGATACGGCTAGTCGTATTCTAGGTTATGATTTGCGTGAATTGATTGATTCTAACGAAGAAAAACTTAATCAGACACGCTATACTCAACCAGCTATTTTGACAACGTCAGTAGCCATTTATCGCCTTTTGGCAGAAAATGGTATCACTCCTGATATTGTTGCCGGTCTCTCTTTGGGTGAATATTCTGCCCTAGTTGCGGCTGGAGCACTCTCATTTGAGGATGCGGTAGCCCTGGTTGCTAAACGTGGAGAATTCATGGAAACAGCGGCTCCTGCTGGAAGTGGGAAAATGGTTGCAGTCATGAATACAGATCCAAGTTTGATTGAAGAAATCTGTCAAAAAGCATCTGAAAAGGGTGTAGTAACGCCTGCTAACTATAATACTCCAGCACAAATTGTTATTGGTGGTGAAGTTGAGGCTGTTGATTATGCTGTGGAATTGCTTAAAGAAGCTGGTGCTAAACGTCTGATTCCTCTTAATGTTTCAGGACCGTTCCATACAGCTTTACTTGAATCAGCTAGTCAAAAATTGGCAGCAGAACTTGAGAAAGTGTCATTCAATGACTTTACGCTTCCTTTAGTAGGTAATACTGAGGCTCAAATCATGAAGTCAGAAGACGTCAAAGCACTTTTGGCTCGTCAGGTGATGGAACCTGTACGTTTTTATGATTCGATTGCCACTATCCAAGAATTTGGTGTAGATGAAGTGATTGAGATTGGTCCAGGAAAAGTCTTGTCAGGTTTCTTGAAGAAAATTGATAAAACCCTACCAACTCAAAATGTTGAAGATCAAGCTAGTCTTGATGCCCTTCTTAATGCGTAAAACGAGGTAAACATGGAACTTAAGAATAAAAATGTTTTTGTAACAGGTTCAACACGTGGAATTGGATTAGCTGTGGCACATAAATTTGCTAGTCTTGGTGCCAACGTTGTCCTAAATGGACGTTCTGAAATCTCTGAGGACTTGCTTGCACAGTTTGCAGATTATGGTGTAACTGTTGTTGGTATCTCAGGTGATATTTCTAATGGTGAAGATGCTAAACGTATGGTTGCGGAAGCTATTGAAAAGCTTGGTAGTGTTGACGTGCTAGTTAATAATGCTGGTATCACTAACGATAAGTTGATGTTGAAGATGACTGAAGAAGATTTTGAACGTGTCTTGAAAATCAACTTGACTGGTGCCTTCAATATGACACAAGCTGTCTTGAAACCAATGTCTAAGGCGCGTCAAGGTGCCATCATCAATATGTCATCTGTTGTAGGTCTTATGGGGAATATTGGTCAAGCTAACTATGCAGCTTCAAAAGCTGGTTTGATTGGTTTCACTAAATCAGTAGCGCGTGAAGTTGCGGCCCGTGGTGTCCGTGTCAATGCTATCGCTCCTGGTTTCATTGAATCAGATATGACTGACGCTATTCCAGAGAAAATGAAAGATGCTATGATTGCTCAAGTACCAATGAAACGTATTGGTCAAGCAGAAGAAGTGGCAGAAGTTGCAGCATTCTTGGCTAGTCAAGAATATCTCACAGGTCAAACCATCGCTATTGATGGTGGTATGACTATGCAATAATTGATTTTCAATATCAAAAAATCATTTACTACAATATCCATCCGACAAAAGGAGAATATATATGTCTACAAATCGTGTTGTTGTTACAGGTTACGGCGTAACCTCACCAATCGGTAATACACCAGAAGAATTTTGGAACAGTCTTCATGACGGTAAAATTGGTATCAAGCCAATTACTAAGTTTGATGCTTCTGAAATTCCAGTCTTTAACGCTGGTGAAATCCAAGATTTCCCGTTCGATAAGTACTTTGTGAAAAAAGATACTAACCGTATGGACACTTACTCACTTTATGCGATTTATGCTGCTATGGAAGCTCTTGAAAATTCAGGACTTAACATGGAAGAAGAAGATCGTGATCGTGTTGGTGTTATCGTGTCATCTGGTATCGGTGGTCTCCAAGAACTTGAAGATCAAATCATTCGTATGCACGAACGTGGTATGAAACGTATCAAACCAATGTTTATCCCTAAAGCACTCTCAAACATGGGTGCTGGTAACATTGCTCTTAAAATTGGTGCACAAGGGGTATGTAAATCAGTGACGACTGCTTGTGCCTCTGCCAATGATGCAATCGGTGAGGCCTTCCGTGAAATTAAATTCGGTTTGCATGATGTTGTCTTGGCTGGTGGTGCTGAAGCTTCAATCACTAAGATTGGTATCGGTGGTTTCAATGCTCTTACAGCACTTTCAACAACAGAGGATCCAGAACGTTCATCAATTCCATTTGATAAAGACCGTAATGGTTTTGTTATGGGTGAAGGTGCAGGGGTTCTCGTTATCGAAAGCTTGGAACATGCTCAAAAACGTGGTGCTAACATCTTGGCTGAGATTGTTGGTTACGGATCAAATTGTGATGCCTACCACATGACAACACCAACTCCAGACGGTTCTGGTGCTGCTAAAGCAATTAAATTGGCTATCAATGAAGCTGGTATCAAACCTGAAGATGTTGATTATGTTAATGCTCACGGGACATCAACACCTGCCAATGAAAAAGGTGAAAGTGGTGCCATTGTTTCTGTACTTGGTAAAGATGTACCAGTTTCATCTACTAAATCATTTACAGGTCACTTGCTAGGTGCTGCTGGTGCGGTTGAGGCTATTGCAACAATCGAAGCTATTCGTCATAGCTATGTACCGAAAACTGCTGGTACAAAAGAATTGTCTGACTACATCGAAGCTAATGTTGTTTATGGTGAAGGTCAAGAAGCTGATATTGAGTACGCAATTTCAAATACTTTCGGTTTTGGTGGACACAATGCTGTTCTTGCCTTTAAACGTTGGGAGGCTTAATTCATGAATATTTCTGAAATCAAAGATTTGTTGGCTCAATTTGATGCATCAACTTTGCGTGAATTTTCATACAAAAACAATGGTGAAGAATTGAACTTGAGCAAAAATCAAACAAGTTCAGTAACAGCTGCCCCAGTAGCTCCTACAGTTGAAGTAGTTGCGCCAGCTCCTCAGGCTCCGGTTGCTCCAGTAGCAGCACCTGCTGCTGTTGAAACTCCAGCAACACCAGTTGAAGAAGCTTCTGCACCAGCTCAAGCTGCTGAAGGAGAAGTGGTTGAAAGTCCACTTGTCGGTGTGGCTTACTTGTCTCCATCACCTGAAAAACCAGCCTTTGTTTCTGTTGGCGACACTGTTAAGAAAGGTCAAACTCTTCTTATCGTTGAAGCGATGAAGGTTATGAATGAAGTGCCAGCGCCTAAAGATGGTGTTATTACTGAGATCTTGGTAGCGAATGAAGAAGTTGTTGACTATGGAAAAGGATTGGTACGCATCAAATGACAATTGATATTAATGCTATTCGTGAAGCTTTACCACACCGTTATCCAATGCTTTTGGTTGACCGTGTGCTAGAAGTTTCAGAAGACGAAATCACAGCTATTAAAAATGTAACGATCAATGAACCTTTCTTTAATGGACATTTTCCTCAATACCCAGTTATGCCTGGCGTTCTTATCATGGAAGCTCTTGCGCAAACAGCTGGTGTTCTTGAATTGTCTAAACCTGAAAATAAGGGCAAATTAGTCTTTTACGCAGGTATGGATAAGGTTAAATTTAAAAAACAAGTGGTTCCTGGTGACCAACTTGTTATGACAGCTAAGTTTGTTAAACGTCGTGGAACAATTGCTGTTGTTGAAGCTAAGGCTGAAGTCGATGGTAAACTTGCTGCATCAGGTACTTTGACTTTTGCTATTGGAAGCTAATGTTTTGTGAAAATCCTTCTGGCGACAGTCGGAAAGGATTTTTCTTTAGACATTGGTCTATCACATAGAAAGGAAATCAACACAGACTATCAAAAAATGTCTGATGTTATCTTGTTTTATGTTTAAAAAATTATTGATTGCCAATCGTGGTGAAATTGCAGTGCGTATTATCCGTGCAGCGCGTGAATTGGGTATCCAAACGGTTGCTATTTATTCTGAAGCAGATAAGGATTCTCTCCATACTATGCTTGCTGATGAAGCTATTTGTATCGGGCCTGCAAAATCAACGGATTCTTATTTAAATATGAATCGTGTCCTATCAGCTGCTATTGTGACTGAGGCTCAAGCTATTCACCCAGGGTTTGGTTTCTTGAGTGAAAACTCTAAATTTGCCACTCTCTGTGAAGAAATGAACATCAAGTTTATTGGTCCTTCAGGCGAAGTCATGGACAAGATGGGTGACAAAATCAATGCCCGTGCTGAAATGATTAAGGCTAATGTCCCTGTAATTCCTGGTTCAGATGGTGAAGTCTTTACAGCTGAGGAGGCTTTGGAAGTTGCCAACCGTCTTGGTTACCCAGTGATGCTTAAGGCTTCTGCCGGTGGTGGCGGTAAGGGGATTCGTAAGGTTAACACTGAAGAAGAGTTAGCTCCAGCTTTCGAATCTGCGTCA
Source organism: Streptococcus vestibularis (assembly GCF_900636445.1). Taxonomy (NCBI): domain Bacteria; kingdom Bacillati; phylum Bacillota; class Bacilli; order Lactobacillales; family Streptococcaceae; genus Streptococcus; species Streptococcus vestibularis. The sequence continues at coordinate 388,190 of NZ_LR134275.1, forward strand.
CAAGAAGCTAAAGCAGCCTTTGGTAATGGGGCGATGTATATTGAAAAAGTTATTTACCCAGCTCGTCATATCGAGGTTCAAATTTTGGGAGATAGCTACGGTAACATTGTTCACCTAGGTGAGCGTGATTGCTCTCTTCAACGTAATAACCAAAAGGTCTTGGAAGAATCACCTTCAGTTGCTATTGGTAAGACTCTTCGTCACGAAATTGGTTCTGCAGCTGTCCGTGCCGCTAAGGCTGTAAATTATGAAAATGCGGGTACTATCGAGTTCCTTCTTGATGAAAAAACAGGTCAGTTCTATTTCATGGAAATGAATACCCGTGTTCAAGTTGAGCACCCAGTTACAGAATTTGTAAGTGGTGTGGATATTGTTAAAGAACAAATCCGTATTGCCGCAGGTGAAAAACTCTCTGTGACCCAAGATGATATTGAAATCAAGGGACATGCTATTGAGTGTCGTATCAATGCAGAAAATCCTAAGTTCAACTTTGCACCTAGTCCAGGGAAAATTAGCAATCTCTACCTACCTAGTGGTGGTGTTGGTCTTCGTGTAGACAGTGCAGTTTATCCTGGCTATACTATTCCACCTTACTATGATTCAATGATTGCTAAAATCATTGTTCATGGAGAAAATCGATTTGAGGCACTCATGAAGATGCAACGTGCCCTTTACGAGCTCGAAATCGATGGTGTTGTGACTAATGCTGACTTCCAGTTGGATTTGATTTCAGATCGTAGCGTTATCGCTGGGGATTATGATACTTCCTTCTTGATGGAGACCTTCCTACCAGATTATCAGAATCGTGAGGAATAAAGTTTATGGGATTATTTGATCGAAAAGAAAAGTATATCCGTATCAATCCTAACCGTTCTGTACGTAATGGGGTTGATCACCAAGTGCCAGAAGTTCCAGATGAACTTTTTGCCAAATGTCCTGGTTGTAAACAAGCTATTTATCAAAAGGACTTGGGACAAGCTAAAATCTGTCCAAATTGTTCTTATACCTTCCGTATTTCCGCTAAAGAACGTCTCGATTTAACGGTTGATGAGGGGTCATTCCAAGAACTTTTTACTGGTATTAAAACTGAAAATCCATTGAATTTCCCAGGTTATATGGAGAAATTAGCAGCGACTAAGGAAAAAACGGGTCTTGATGAAGCTGTTGTAACTGGTGTTGCAAGTATCAAGGGGCAAAAAACAGCCTTGGCCATTATGGATTCTAACTTTATCATGGCTTCAATGGGAACTGTTGTTGGTGAGAAAATCACCAAACTCTTTGAACATGCGATTGAGGAAAAACTTCCAGTTGTTATTTTTACAGCATCTGGTGGTGCCCGTATGCAAGAAGGAATCATGAGTTTGATGCAGATGGCCAAGATTTCAGCCGCTGTAAAACGTCATTCGAATGCTGGCTTGTTGTATTTGACTGTATTGACAGATCCAACAACTGGTGGGGTTACAGCAAGTTTCGCCATGGAAGGTGATATCATCTTAGCTGAGCCACAAACCTTGATTGGTTTCGCAGGTCGTCGTGTCATTGAAAACACAGTTCGCGAAACTTTGCCAGATGATTTCCAAAAGGCTGAGTTCCTTCAAGAACATGGTTTTGTTGATGCCATTGTCAAACGTACAGAGTTGGCTGATACCATTGCCACACTCTTATCATTCCATGGAGGTGTTCAATGAGCGACGTAGCACGTATTTTAAAAGAAGCGCGTGATCAAGGCCGTTTAACTGCTTTGGACTTTGCCCAAGGAATCTTCGATGACTTTATCGAACTTCATGGCGACCGTAATTTCCGTGATGATGGTGCCGTTATTGGTGGTATTGGTCGTTTAAATGGTCAAGCTGTTACTGTAGTGGGTATTCAAAAAGGTAGAAATCTTCAAGACAACCTTAACCGTAACTTTGGCCAACCACATCCAGAGGGCTATCGTAAGGCTCTTCGACTTATGAAACAGGCTGAAAAGTTTGGTCGTCCAGTTGTTACCTTTATCAATACTGCAGGTGCTTATCCTGGTGTTGGAGCAGAGGAACGTGGACAAGGTGAGGCAATTGCGCGTAACCTTATGGAAATGAGTGATCTTAAGGTGCCAATTATTGCCATCATCATTGGTGAAGGTGGTTCGGGAGGAGCTCTTGCCTTGGCGGTAGCCGATAAGGTTTGGATGCTTGAAAATACCGTCTATTCTATCTTGAGTCCTGAAGGGTTTGCAACCATTCTCTGGAAAGATGGCTCACGTTCAGAAGAGGCAGCAGAGTTGATGAAGATTACATCAGGAGAGTTACTCAATATGGGAATCGTTGACAAGGTTATCCCAGAACGTGGTTATTTTACTAGTGAAATTATTGAAGCGATTAAGACAGCTATCATAGATGAATTGGCAGAATTAAGCCAATTATCAAAAGAAGACTTGCTTGACGCGCGTTATCAACGTTTTAGAAAATATTAAAAACATTGGGGTATTACTCCCAATGTTTTTTAGACGGTATGACGTTCGAAGGCTTGGTCTGAGATGCCTTGTTCAAGGATAAGTTTAGCCCATTCCTTAGCCGAATGAAGGCTGTGATCCTTATAGTTACCACAAGATTCAATGGTGGTTCCTGGAACATCTTCCCAAGTAATTTCGTTTGCAATAGCTTCAAGACTAGATTTGATAACTTTGGCAATTTCTGTAGGATCTTGTTTACCCCACATAATCATATGGAAACCTGTACGGCAACCAAATGGTGAGCAATCAATAAGTCCATCGATACGTTGACGAATTAGTTTAGCGAGCAGGTGTTCGATAGTATGAAGACCACCTGTATCGATACTATTTTCGTTAGGTTGGATCAAACGGATATCGAAGTTTGTAATGATATCTCCTTTAGGTCCAACTTCCTCCGAAATAAGACGGACATAAGGTGCTTTAACAATAGTGTGATCAAGTTCAAAACTTTCAACAGTAACGTCCTTTGGCATGATAATACCTCCCTATTCTAATAAAGTTATCATACCATAAAATCAACTTAAAGTTCTAGTATTTATTTGAGTAATACCACTGTTGTTGATTAGAATAAGCAAACCCCTTGAAAATAAAGGGTTTATAACTGCTAATTCATATTCTAATTTCAATTTGCTTACCTTTTTGCTTACTTTTAGATAGATTTTAGTGCTTGCTCATAAAATGACGTCGCTTTTTTAGCGTTCTCTTTTGATAAGTGACTGTATGTGTCCATAGTCATTGAAAGAGTAGAATGTCCTAGACGGTGTTGTAACTCCTTATAAGGAATACCCGAATTAAGGAGCAAACTAGCATGAGTATGTCGAAAACCGTGGAAACCTATGTTATTGACACCCGCTTTTTTAAAATGCGTTTTAAGTCGTCCCGCTACTGCTTTATAATTTGGATAGGCATTGATGAAATCAGAGAATACCACTGTTTCAGTCCTGCCTAGTTTCCAAGCCTCTTGAGTTTGCTTGCGTTGGTATCTTTTAAGCATGGTTACGGTTTGCTGATCTATGTCTATATCTCGGTAACCAGCTTTCGACTTTGGACTGTTTAACTTCATATCACAGTTTAAAGTCTTTGTTATATGGACAACCGAATTATCAAGGTCAATATCAGACCATGAGAGAGCCAAAGCCTCGTTAATACGACAACCAGTGGCAAGTAAGAACTTATATAGCGTGATGTCATAATAATTTTTATATTTAGAGTTGTCTAAACTATCAAGGTAGGTAAGAAATTGTTTAAGCTCATCATTATTGAAATGCTTAACTTTGGCTTTCTTATCCTTTTGAGTGTTTCGAGGTAAAACAACATTATTGGCTGGGTTAGTTGGAATAACTTGTAAAATCACTCCATACTGTAATATACGTTTGTTAAGGGTGTGAATTTTGCCGTAATGCAGATAAGCGCCAACTTCACCAGTATTTGTACTGTTTGCCAGCTTATTCATCATGGACTGAATGACTGGGGTTGTCAGCTTATTCAGTTTAAACTCACCAAACAACGGTAAAACATGGTTGTTTAAGAGCGATTTTTGTGTGTTTCTTGTATTAACTTTAACTGTATTTTTGTAGTTATCCCACCATGAGGAAGCCAATTCCTCGTATGTTTCTATTACTACTTCTTTGTAACGTGTTGATCCATTAGCTTTAAAATCAAAATGAGCTTGTTGGGCTTTGGTCTTGAGTTCTTTCTTTGTCCTAGCGGTTACTTTGGTTGTAACTTTCTTGCCAGTGATTACATCAACACCAAGATATATATTAGTACGATAGACGGTTGACCCGTCTTTTTTCTTTATCTCGTTAATCTTCATAATGATAAACCTTTCTAAACATCAGCAGGCAAGCTATTATCAAAAAGGTTTTGTATCATGCTAGGGGCTACGAGAACCCTCTTTATTTTCGATTTTAACTAGTCAGACGGTAAATATAATACCAGAGTTGGAGACACGGCGGATAGGGGGGCTAATATGGGCTTGTTTATAGTAAACAGGCCTGTATTTAAAGTTTTTTATCGTCAGTTAGCTGTTTTAAAGTTTTTTCAAAGTCCGAGTTTATCTTTTGAGTTTTGTTGAATAGTTGGTATTCTGCTTTTGCTTTATCTTTCGCAACCTTGGAAGTGATTTTCCCATGACCTTCTAAAATATCGTATTCTTGGAAAGTCAAAAAGCGGTCAATGCTTTGGGCTAGTTGTTGCATTGTCTGAGCTTTTCGCTGTTCTATCTGTCTTTCTAGGTAATCAAAATAGCTAGATATTCCTCTTTCAAGGGAACGGATTTCTGTTTCTGAAAGGTAATTCTTTGCTATTTGGGTATCTGCTTGCAGTATACGACCGTTAGGGGAGTTTTTCCATGTTGTAAGTCCCATGTTGTCTTTTGTATGGTCAGCTTTCGTGTAGATAATTTCCGCAGCAGTTTGGCCAGTGATTGCATAATGAAACTTATTCTGTACATCAGCATAGAATTGCTTAGTCAACGTACTTTGTGGGTCATAGTCGATAGAGATTTCAGCAAAAATATCTGTAATCTGTAACCATATACGGCGTTCACTAGCTCGGATAGAACGCACGCGCTCCAAGAGCTCACGGAAATAGTCTTTTTCCAGCAAGTTTTCGCCTTGTTTCAGACGGTTGTCATCCATGGCGAACCCTTTTATCATGTACTCACGAAGTACCGAAGTAGCCCACTGTCTAAATCTCGTAGCTTTTTGGGAATTGACACGGTAACCAACTGAAATGATGGCGTCAAGATTGTAGAAATCAACTTGGCGGACAACTTCACGACTACCCTCTATTTGAACTGTTTCCATTTTGGAAATAGTTGCTTTTTCTTCTAATTCGCCCTCTTCAAAGATATTTTTTAGGTGTTTACTGATTGCAGGAACACCGACGCCAAAAAGTCTAGCCATTTCTTTCTGACTAGCCCAAATCGTTTCGCCTTTGATAATGACACTAGCTGTTTCGCTATCGTTGTCAGCAGTATAGATTAAGAATTGTAATTCGTTCATGAGAGTCCTTTCTAAAATATTGTGAGGAGTTGACTTTTGTTGACGTCAACAAAATTGATAGGTATAACCTTTACTAGGTCAGCGGACTTGCTAAAGCACGAGGGAAGCACGCGCATTGGTTATAAAATCGCCCCTTTCGGCTCCCCAAAAAGAGTAAAAGGTTGATATTTTGAAAGTACTAAAACAGGTTTTGTCAAGTTCTGGAGTATCAGAATTTGATAAACCTTGAAAAAATATCTTGCAGGAGGTGTTACTTTATTTCAATCAGCTTTTGATAAATTTTTTCAGTTAGGGCCGTTTGCTGGCTAGCTGTTAGATGTCGGGAGGTACGGATAATAGCAGTCCCGTAAACGTAGTGAGAACCTGGATTTAAAATCCCGTTGCCATCAAATGCTGATAAGTATGTGTTCCGCTTTTCAGCTTCTTCTTTGGTCTTATATACTTCCACACTACCGCCACCGTCTGTTCCTTTTCCTACAATATCCGAGCCGTCCACTGCTTCCGTGACTTGACTATCAGAAAAATAGACTGAAGCAGTATAGCCGCCCTGCTTGTTCAAGTTTCCGTTAGGGTCATTAGCTTCTGTTACTGATTGAACGCCTGTAATTGTATCAATTTCTTTTAGCCGTGTTTCTACAAACTCCCTTGATGGGTTGGTGATCTGCTTAAGCTGGGTCACACTCTTTTGATAGTCGGTCATCTTGTCGGCCAGTTCTTTCTGAGTATTTGAGTAGTCTACAGGCTGGGCTAGTTCTTCAACTTGTTTTTCAATATCTGAAGTATCACTTCCCATTTTCGGAACTTTTCGAATCGCTTTTTTTGTATCGGCTAGGGTTGTCTTTAACTCCTCTAAAGTGGCTGCTTCCAATGGTTCAGCATTTTCTTTTACCAGCTTTTCGGCGTCTGACACCAGCTTTTCAATCTCCTTGTTTTCATCGTCGAGCACTCCCGCTGCTTTTTCAAATCTGCTTACGGCTGCGTGATGTGGAGCGTAGGAAAGAAAATAATATCCCGCCCCTGACGATCCAATGGCGAGAGTTGCGACAGTTGCGATGAGAGCTTTTTTCATTGAGTTGTTCTCCTTTAGTGTGTTTTATTAAGTGGTGGCGCGTGGGTTTAGAACAGACCGCTGAGGGTGAATAAATCCAAATTCTTTATCGTTGGTGAAAATGGCAGAACTTCAAAAGTTTCAGATAGTTTTTCTTTTACTTCTTCAACTAATTCATTTTGAAATTGAACAGGCATGTTATCAAAAATACTCGTTTCTGACGGTGAATTGTCGAGAACAATACTATCTAAATATCCATTGTTAAATGGAATACCTGGTTCATATTCTTCTACGTAATTAAATCTATACTCAAGAATTTTTTTTATATTTTTACCTCTAGTAAATTCAATTAATAGAAAAGCAGGTTCTTTAAAGTCTGGTATTGCCTTCCATTTCTCTTTTACTTCCGCTAGAGAATCAAAATTAATAAAACCACACTGTACCTTTACATCATAAGGCCAAAAATCAAAAAATTCTGAAGGGCTAACCTCTAGATAATTACAAATTTTATCAATGGTTTGTAAGCTTATTTTATCTGTATTATTATTTGAAATTTTTGAAATGGTAGAGCGTGCTATACCAGTGTCATTAAATAATTGAGTTGCCGAGATACCTCTATCAATCATCAATTTAGCTAAATTATTACGAAGCATAAGAAAATTCCTCCTTGAAAATATTTTAGCCTATGCGCTAAAATTTTTCAAGTTTTTTTATTATTTTACTTGACACGATAAAAATATAGTGTATAACCAGAGATATAATTTTAGCGTTAACGCTTCAATTTTTTCAAAAAATACAAAAAAGGAGGGCTTGGGATATGAAGAATAATTTTCGTGTTCTTTTAGCGAAACAACGAAAAAAGGTTTCAGACGTACACAAGGCAACAAGTATCGCAAAAAGCACTTTGATAGCTTTGTACTACGAGCGTACTAAGCGCCCAGATATTGAAACCTTGCTAAAGATTGCTAACTATCTAGGTGTTTCTATTGATGAACTACTAACACCAGAAGATTAAGAAAGGCAGGCAAGCAATGAAGAGGAACTATACAAGGGTCATCGATGAAATGCGAACCACTCACGGGCTGAACTTGGTAGCTATTGGCCAACGAATAGGCATAGATCCCCGAACAGTTGGAAAGTGGGCGCAGGGCAAACATAAGCCCAACAAGGAAATCAGAAAAAGACTAAACAAGTTATACAGAGAGGTTAAGCGAGACATGACAAAACAGCAAAAAGATTTATGTGATTTTTTTGGGAACTTCTATCCCAAAGGAGAACCACACAACAAAAAGGAAGTTTTGGAAGTTGTAACAACTCAACGATTCGGATCTAAATACTTTGATGTTTATGGAGACATTCAAAATCCGTTATTTGTAGCGGTAGAGGTTGCTGAGATGATTGAAATCCAAAACACCACAGATTTACTAAAACGGGTAGATGATGATGAAAAGCTGACCTATGTAATATCTAGGGCAGGTCAAAAAAGAGAAATGAATATGCTGACAGAGTTCGGAGTCTATGAAGTTTTATCGCAGTCACGCAAACCACTAGCAAAAGAGTTTAAAAAAGTTGTCAAACACATTCTGAAAGAAATCCGACTAAAAGGCTACTACATGGCTGGGGAACTGGTGGAAGAACCACAGAGCACTATAAAAGCCCCTGACACGTTGGCAGAGGCAGAGAGGTATTATATCGATACACTAGCCAAAGCCATTGCAGAGGCTCAGAATATGGACGAGAAGAGCCGTCTGACAAGCAAGCTAACCCGATTCATGCAGGAGGTAGAACCACAATGGAACTAGTCTATATGGACGGTAAAAAAGAGCCTTATACGCTGAGCAGTATTGTGGCAGAATGCACGGGATTGCAACACCACACAATAACCAAGACGATCCGCAAACATCAAGTAAGGTTTGAACAGTTCGGAAAGGTTGGATTTAAAATCCAAGCTATGGAAAGTGGCCAGAATACCAAGGACTATATTTTGAACGAACAACAAGCGACCTTGTTAGTTACATTCTTAAAGAACACCGAGCAAGTGGCCAACTTCAAAACCAACCTAGTCAAAGCATTCTTTGAAATGCGTGAGGAACTTTCTAAGTTTCGTATGCAGAGGGCGCTAGAGAAGCCGAAAAGAAAAACCTTGCATGACAGTATAGAGACATGGGAGGCAAAACCCAAGCACGCGCATAGCACCATGAACAACCTGCTACTAAAAGCAGTAACTGACATGAACGCTAAGCAGTTAGTAAAAAGCCGTGGGGGCTACAATGGCATTGATAGCTTGACAAGTGACGAGCTGGAGCAATACCAAGCACTTGAGGATATGGTAATAGCCATGATTGGCTTGAATATGAGTTATCAGGAAATCAAGGCTATGGCATTCAGAAATAAAAAAAACACGCCAAAGAAGCGCGTGATTTCAACAAAAAAGGCTTAGCAATAACCACACCGCAGAGCCTTTCACACTAACACTAAAACGAATTTAACAAAGCAGGCAAGCTATTATCAAAGAGGTTTTAGTATCTTAAAAATATACACCATGATTATATCATAATTTTGGTGTCTTGTGTCCCTACTTAGAGCGCCAACTCTTAAAAATGGAATAACATCACAGAAAAAAACATAATCGAGGTAATAACATGACAAAGAGAACTGAAAACAAAAATACAATCACTGTCGCACAAAGTAACAAACTAGGTCGTGAATTGACGAACATCATGACTGGGTTACAAGGCTTACGCAGCCAAGCTAATCTCTTTATGATTGCGAGAAATACTGGAGCAGATAATGGGGTGTTACGATATGAAATGGACAAGTTTTTAGAACATATCTATGACATGGTAGAAATTTATTCTAACGAGCTAGATAGAGTTGCGTTTTACCTACTCGAATGTGACAACCCAGAGGAATTAAGAACATACGAGGCATAGGGAAAAGGAGAGTAACCATGGCCACAGAATTAAATTTATCTGCTACCCAGTTTATTATCCTAGTCATCGTTTTAACGCTTGCCTTAACTGCTTTATGGCTTAAAAAGAGCTATTTTCAGCTCGATATAGAGCCTAAAACTGATACCGTGACAGATAACACCACGCGCAACGTAGGCACACGCTACGGGGCTTATATTCAATCTCAAGGCAAGTATAACAACTAGAAAGAGGTATGAATGAAAAGAAATAGACTACAAGAGGCAGAAATGGCAGTTTTAGCAGTCCTAAAGAAAGGGTGTGCTAACGCTACGACTGGCGGAGAGATAGCTACTATCACGGGTTACAACTCCCGTCTAATATCTAGTGCAATCAGTAACCTAGTTATTCGCTATGGCGTTCCTATCATTGGTGCTAGGGTTGGTATTCGTAACGGTTACTATATAGCAGAGACCAGAGAGGAACTGTTAGAGGGGCTTAGATCTCTTGAAAACCAAGTCAAGAATGAACAGAAAAGATTAGACATTTTAAAGTCTATCGAAGACGTGACTGCATACGAGAAAATACTAGAAAGGGGATAATATGCACGTTTTAAGTGAAGAATTCGAAGACAAACTACTTCGAATCATTGACAATCGTTTTGAAGACTTTCTTAAAGCCATTTCCAAACATGATAACAAACAGTTGGATCTAATATCTGCCCAGAAAGTACAAGACGAATTAGGGGTAAGTTATAACACCCTAAGACGTTGGGAAGAAGCGGGACTTAAACGCTATCAAGCCCCAGTAGAGGGGACACGCAAAGTGTATTACCTTAGAAGTAGTATTTATGCATTTATGGGGAATGAAAGTTAGAAAGAGGGTGCAAGTATGCCTATTTACGAAAGCAAGGGCTTTGGGAATGACTTACATTTATTCGATAAAAAATCCCCCTTTAACTATGTTGCAGAACGTAGACCTATGAGAGTGCCACAAGGTGCAAATATAGACGATTTTAAGCGCAATTCAGCCCCCTACTGTATTGCTGGCTGGGTAGAACGAGACGAGAACGACAACTACAAACGCAATAACGCTAGTTTAATTTACCGTGACTTGATTTTCTTAGACTATGACGAGCTAGAGGCTAATATAGACTTTCCTAGCGTGGTCGAGAACGCCTTACATGGGTATTCTTATATAGTTTACCCAACTATTAAGCACACAAAAGAAAAGCCACGTTATAGGCTTGTGGTGAAGCCTAGTGACGGAATGACAGAACAGACTTATAGGCAAACTGTCCAAGAGATAGCAAGTAAAATCGGGCTACCTTTCGACAGTACAAGCCTAACATGGTCGCAGTTACAAGGTTTACCAGTAACCACTGGAGACCCTGCTGATTATGAAAAGATAGTAAATAGAGGGCGTGATTACCCCGTAGCAAAAACAGTTACGGGTAGTCAGAAACCACATTATCACACACCACGTCCAAGCGGTAATAAAACAATTACCATGCGCGTGCTTGATACCCTATTACATGGCTTTGGTGACGAGGGTGGGCGTAATGTTGCAGTAACTAAGTTTGTAGGGTTATTGTTGTCAAAATGGGTTAACGCAGACGTAGCCACTGCCTACGAGCTAACAACCATAGCAAATAGCGTTACTAATAACCCATTATCAGAGCAAGAGCTGGAACGGACTTTTGAAAGTATCGTTAAGGCAGAAATAAGAAAGAGAGATGTCAATGGAAGATAAGTTGACTGATTTACAAAAAGAACTAGATGAGGTAACCGCGACCCCTAAAGTCGTTAATCTCGAGGCTGGAAAGCTACAATACAATAACGACGGTGCTTTAAAAAAGACTAGGTCTAACTTAATCACACTATTAAAGGGTGGCGATGAACATTTTAAGAGAGCTTTCGCATATAATGAAGCTATAAACGACATCGAAATAACAAAGGATATTTCCTTAGGTAGCGGTTATACTCTAAGTAAAGGAAGACTTAACGATAATGCAATCGTTACCCTTTGGGGGTATTTGTCGGATAGTTGGAGAGTAGAATATAATAATGCAGATATTTATAATGCTTGTCATATTTCAGCACAACTTAACAAATACAATCCTGTAAAGGAATTTTTGGAAGAGTCGCTTAAATCATCCGAACTCAAAGACCCTTTTACGATTATTTTGCGTTACCTTAACATCAAGGATGATGAGTATAATCGTATCGTTTTTGATTTATTTTTCCGTGGAGCTATTGCAAGGGTGTTCCACCCTGGTATACAGTTTGATTACTGTTTAGATCTTGTGGGTAAACAAGGAACTGGAAAGACAACTTTCTTGAGGGAAGTATTTAAGGGCTTTCAAGGAAACTTTACCAGCTTTAAAGATAAAGATGATATCTTAAAAATGATGTCATTATGGGCAGTCACAGACGATGAAATGATAGCCTCTAAGGCAATGAGTTTTGGAGAGCTTAAAAGTTTCGTTACGACAACAGTACATCTTATCCGTAGACCTTATGGAAGAATTGTAGAGCATTTTCTAGTCGATTATGTTATCACTAGAACTACTAACGAGGTAGGTCACCTTAAAGATTTGACTGGGGATAGACGTTTTCTAGCCGTTCATGTTGACCCCAAGACAAATAAACACGAGCATCAAATCACCGACGAAGATTTAAGAGATTTATGGGGGAATTACTACCGCCGTTACAAAGAAAATCAGACTCTTTACTACGAAGAAAACAGTAAAGAGGGGAAAATAATTGCTAAGGAAAGATTGAAATATAGGGTTCAAGACGATGTTATTGAACGCCTAGAGTGGTATTTAAACACCCCTATACCAGAAGATTTTTATGCCCCAAGCGTTAGTTCTGCTGCACGCCACTACTTCTATTTTAGTTTGGAAGAGGGGGGAGTATCACATAAAGACCATTCTACACAAGCCATTGAATGGAAGGGTACAGTTAAGAGAGATAGGTTATCACTGAATGGTGTCATTAACGATATATTTCAAGACGAGAAAGATAGAAGTCTAAAAACTAAAATCAAAACATATATGAACAACTTAGACGGTTGGGAATATAGTGGCAGTGTTAGATTTGGGAATAGAAACACCAGTGGTTGGTTTAAAAAGTAATTTCCGACAAAAACGCCACTTTTCCGACTTTTTGAAAAAAATCCGACAGCGCCAATCCCTTTCATATCAAGGGATTTGCCCTATTTTGTCGGAAAGTAGGAAAAAATCCTATATAAACTATTTATTTTATATAGATATATAGGTAGAGGGAGTATAGCTCTATATAATTGTGGGGCTAAAAAAATCCGACTTTCCGACATTTAACGTCAAACCTCAATAATAACAAGGGGTTTCAGCCGTCGGAAAAAAATAATCTGTCGGGAAAAAATACGACAAAGAATAGCAAGAGGGTTCAAAGTTTGTGACCAAGTTGTGACCAAGATTTGAAAAGACGGTCACACGCTGAAACTATTGATAGTAATGACTTTTTCCCTTTATTTTTTATAAATGTGACCGTGTGACCATCTTTTTTATTTATATATATAGGAGTCGGAAATCATTTCATCTTTTCTATATAAATAATTTTTCAAAAGACGGTCACAAGATTTTGACACCACCTAAACCCTTGGTACTACTAGTTAAAAAGGTGTGACCAAGTTTTTTCAAAGATGGTCACAAATAGCAAAAGTTTACATAATTTATCTTAAAACAAGAAAGAGAGACTAAAAATGACTGAAAACCACTACCTAGAACAAGCGGAAAAAGACAGACTGGAACTTGAACAGCACCGCTTAAATTATATGGCTGATGATACACCTATTGAGCCTAGCGGTATTCCTAAACTAATGGAAATAGCTGAAAAGTTACAAGCAGAGGATACCAGTCTGAACATTTATGAACTGTATAAGCACCCAGAAGCGCGTGCTAAACTATTCTCACAGATAACTGAAGCTTGTTATATGGCTTTGAATGCTACACCGACACAAGCCCAAAGATTGGTATTTTACGACTATCTAGAACAGCAATACGAAAACACCTTAAAGAAAATGATTGCCAGCACAGACAAACAGGCACTAGGTGAGTTACTAGATTTGTTAGAGCTACCAGCAGAGAGAGAAAGCCAGTTTATCCGAGATATGGCAGTCAGTGGGATACTAGCCAAAGATTGAACAGAGAGGTGAAAGCCTCTTTTTGATACTTTATCCAATAGTTTTGGGTTTTTCCATATAGGGGGAGATAATGGAGCAGTTAGCAATAGAAACAATCACTAAACCAATGAAGCTGAGAGGAATCACTAAGGGGATAGCAGAGTTGGACGGTAAACGTTTAGAGATTGATTTGGATAATTTAGAGATTGATTTTGGTGGAGAGTCATTTGAATTAGATAGAATAGCAGGTACTAAGGGAGGTTATCGTTATTTCTTTCTTTGCCCTGATTGTGGTAGACGATGCAGGTTGCTTTATAAACGGTATTTGTATTTTAGTTGCGGTACATGCCAAGAGATCCACAAGCACACCTTGAACCGCAGTAAAACGGATTGCCAATACTATTGGGAGCTTGCGCTTAGGGAAGCTAGAAAGGTAGAACCGGGGTGGAGTCCTAGACGTGGTGGATATATGTTTGATGGTTTCCCTGAAAGACCAAAGTATATGAAACGTGACAAGTATTATAAGCACTATAAGAAGTTTTTGAAGTATACTGAAAAAGGGGATAGATTTTGGCTGAATGGTTGGAGTTTGTAGGACAATATGAAGTAGTGTGCAATTTACCAAACGAACAAATACTACATATTAGACGGTTTGAATGTTAAAAAGCTAGATATATCAAGGATTTAAGTAAGTAGAGCGTTCCAAAAAAGTACAAGGTTAGTACAAGGCTGTGTATTTAAAAATATTAAAAATAGGCTAAGATTAGGCTAAGGTCACATACTTCAAAATAGCAAGGTTTTGGTAAGGTACAGGAGTTTTACAATGGTAAGGTTTTGGTGAGGTACGAGAGTTTTACAATGGTAAGGTTTTGGTGAGGTACGAGAGTTATGGTAAAATTAAGATAGAACAATGAGTACAAAGTAAAGAACTGAAAGGATTTAAACCATTATGAGATACAGTCAACAAGTATTAGACATGCTAAAGCAAGCGATCAGTGGTCAGATTGATAATTTTTGGGATTTCTCCTTTAAGTTTAACGCTCTTTTTGGAGAAGATGAGGGTTTTGCTGAGGCTTGGGACAATGAAAACCCTGAGATGTTTGACGCTCTCAATGATTTTGAGCTGATGATGTTTTTAGAAGAACATGACCCAAGTGATAAGCAAGGATTTATAAATTTCCTAACGCCTTATTACGAAAAGGCAAAACAGTTGGTAAAACATAGCGCTTAGTACATTCTAGGCGCTTTCACTGCAAAAAACACTATGGGAAAGGAGACCGTAAATGAGTAAGCAACTTTGGAACTACTTACACTCAAGGGTTCAGGTAGTAAATAGTGGTGGTAAAATCATAAATGGGCTTGTTACAGATTTTATTGACGAAATGGACAATGATGAGCAAGATGAAATCACTATCCTCATTGACAATCCTGGCCCTGATGAACCAACTGAGATTTCTCTCTTTGAGAGTGAGATAATCTCAATTAAAGCAATCTCATAGTATTTCGTTTAAACTAAGGGTTTTTACAATCTAAATATTGAAAAGGAGGAAACCAAATGAAACTCTGGGAATTTAACCGTACAAATGTAATTATCACGCTAAAAAATGGTGTGGTAGTTAGAGGATTTGTAGAGGATTATTGTGACGCCTTTGACAATGCGGAGGAGATGGACTCCTTACTTGTAGATGTTGATGGAACTCCTAGAGAATATTTTGAGGATGAAATCCTTAGTATTTCAGTAGTATAGCGCTTCGTTAAATCTAGGCATTTTCGTCATATTATTCAGAAGAAAGAGTAAAATAAAAAGCACGTTTGACCGTGCTAGTTTCTTGCCTGCTAAACTCGTAAATTGATTGATACCCTAACGGGTATTTTTTTGCTTTCCTTTTTGCTAACTTTCAAGGTAAGCAAACGGCAACTTATGGGGTATGAATTACTAAAATAGCTCACAAAATCGCTTTGTTATCACTCTAATAAAACCTATGAAAAAGGAGTCGGTATTTATTTGAGTAATAGATGCAAATATGATACACTAGAAGGTGGTTTTCTTTAAGAAAACCTTAGAAAAGTTGAGGTAAAGACATGATAAACATGATAATTTTAGTTGTCTTTGCACTCATTGGTTTAGTCGTTGGATATTTAGCAATTTCTATTAAACTTAGCAAAGCTAAGGAACAAGCAGAAACTACCTTGCTAAAGGCAGAACAAGACGCTGTGAACCTTCGTAGTCAGGCAGAACATGATGCAGACCACCTGCGTGTAACTGCTGAACGCGAAAGTAAGGCTCAACGTAAAGAGTTCTTGTTAGAGGCAAAAGAGGAAGCTAGAAAATATCGAGAAGATATTGAAAAAGAATTCAAATCTGAACGTCAAGAGCTTAAACAAATGGAGAATCGTTTAACAGAACGTGCAACCAGCCTTGATCGTAAGGATGAAAATCTATCAAGTAAAGAACTCGCCCTCGAGAAAAAAGAGCAGAGTCTTGCTGACAAATCTAAACATCTTAATGAGCGTGAAGAGAATGTGACTCAGTTGGAGGCTGAGAAGCAAGCTGAACTTGAACGTGTTGGTCAGATGACCATTGCAGAGGCGCGTGAGGTAATCTTAACGGAGACTGAGAATAATCTGACTCATGAGATTGCAACACGTATCAAAGATGCAGAAGCACAGGTCAAAGATACTGTTGATAAGAAGGCCAAAAACTTGTTGGCGCAAGCTATGCAACGCTTGGCTGGAGATTATGTTACTGAACAAACAGTAACCACTGTTCACCTTCCAGATGATAATATGAAAGGTCGTATCATTGGACGTGAGGGGCGTAACATCCGTACGCTTGAAAGTCTAACAGGTATTGACGTTATTATTGACGACACTCCAGAAGTGGTTGTCCTTTCTGGTTTTGATCCAGTCCGTCGTGAGATTGCTCGCATGACTCTCGAAGCCTTGATTAAAGATGGACGTATCCACCCAGCTCGGATTGAGGAGTTGGTTGAGAAGAGTCGTCAGGAAATGGATAACCGTATCCGTGAATATGGTGAAGAGGCAGCCTACGAAATTGGCGCTATGAATCTTCATCCTGATTTGATTAAGATTATGGGACGCTTGCAGTTCCGTACTTCGTATGGTCAAAATGTCCTTCGTCACTCAGTTGAAGTTGGTAAATTAGCAGGTATCATGGCTGGTGAATTGGGTGAAAATGTGGCTCTCGCTCGTCGTGCTGGTTTCCTTCATGATATGGGGAAAGCTATTGACAAAGAAGTCGAAGGTAGTCACGTTGAGATTGGTACTGAGTTTGCACGTAAGTATAAAGAGCATCCAGTCGTGGTTAATGCCATTGCCAGCCACCATGGAGATGTGGAACCTGAGAGTGTGATTGCAGTTATTGTAGCTGCAGCAGATGCTTTGAGTTCGGCTCGCCCAGGAGCTCGTAATGAATCCGTTGAGAATTATGTCAAACGCCTTCGTGATCTGGAAGAGATTGCATCAAGCTTTGACGGTGTTCAAACAAGCTTTGCCCTTCAGGCTGGTCGTGAAATTCGTATTATGGTTCATCCAAATAAAATCTCAGATGATGAAGTTACAATCTTGTCTCACAAGGTACGTGAACAAATTGAGAAAAACTTGGATTACCCAGGAAATATTAAGGTTACAGTCATTCGTGAATTCCGTGCGGTTGATTATGCCAAATAAGATAAGAGAGCCGAAAGGCTTTTTTATTTTGCAGTAAAACTGAAAAGATTACCGTGTTAAAAATGTATTAACTTTCTTATCAGCTTGCTTCATTTTGATAGGTTTGCGTTTTATAATGAAATATTTTGATTTTTTTTGACTGTTTTTAGTTGACAGTTATTAAAAATTTAGTATAATAGACATTGTAAACGATTACAAAAGGAGAGATTATGATAAAGTCTGAACGTAAGCAGATTATCTTGTCTCAGTTGAAACAAGATGGTTTTGTCACTTTGGAAAACCTAACTGTTTTGTTAAGTGATACTTCCGAGTCGACGATTCGTCGCGACTTAGACGAGTTAGCGGCAGATGGCCAACTTAAACGTGTTCATGGTGGTGCTGAAAGCATTCATGGTCTAAAGGAAGAAATTGCCAATAGTCAAAAAGCTATTAGAAACGTTAAAGAAAAGGCTCAGTTAGCTGGTTATGCTGCCGATTTAATTAAGGAAGGTGATGTCGTCTTTCTTGAGGCTAGTACAACAAATGAACTTTTGATTCCACATTTGTCTAATCGTCAGGTAACGGTTGTGACTAATTCTATCCATCATGCGGTTAAGCTGGTAGATCTTGGTGTTAGCACTAGGATTGTTGGAGGAAAGGTTAAACATTCAACGGATGCGTCTATTGGAAGTACTGCTCAAGAGCAAATCAGACAACTGAATTTTGATTGTGCTTTCATTGGTGCTAATGGCGTTGATGCTAATTATTTCACCACACCAGACATGGAAGAGGCAGTTATCAAACGGACGGTTATAGCCAATGCGCAAAAAGCCTATGTTCTAGCTGATACCTCTAAACTTGGTCAGATTACCTATGCTAAGGTAGCCGAGGTTGAGAAAGTAACCATAATTACAAATGCTTCGGAAGAAGAGCTCCTAAAAGAATTAAAAGAGAAAACGAGGGTTATTGAAGTATGATTTATACTGTAACGCTAAATCCATCAATCGACTTCATTGTTCGTATCGATAAAGTAGAGATTGGTGAAGTTAACCGTATGGAGAGTGATGATAAGTTCGCTGGCGGTAAGGGGATTAATGTCAGTCGTATTTTACAACGTTTAGGAATTGACAATACTGCTACGGGCTTCATCGGTGGTTTTACAGGACGTTTTGTGACAGATGGTTTGGATGCAGAAGGCATTAAAACTAAGTTTGTAGCTGTGGATCAAGATACACGTATCAATGTTAAAATTAAGGCTGATCAAGAAACTGAAATTAACGGTACTGGGCCTGTCATCAATGATTATCAGTTGGCTGAGCTTGAAGCTATCCTTTCAAGTGTAAGTGCCGATGATGTGGTTGTTTTTGCTGGATCAGCACCAAGCAATCTTGGAAACAAGGTCTATAACAAATTGATTCCACTAGTGCGTGAAACGGGTGCACAGGTTGTCTGTGACTTTGAAGGTCAAACCTTGCTTGATTCCTTGGCTTACCAACCACTCTTGGTTAAGCCAAATAACCATGAGTTAGAAGCTATTTTCAATGTCAAACTTAATGGTTTGGCTGATGTTGAAACATATGCGCGTGAACTCCTTGCTAAGGGTGCACAGAACGTTATCATCTCAATGGCAGGTGATGGAGCTCTGCTGGTCACACCAGAGGCTGCATACTTTTCTAAACCAATCAAGGGAACAGTGAAGAACTCTGTTGGTGCGGGTGACTCAATGGTTGCTGGTTTCACTGGTGAGTTTGTTAAATCAGGTGATCCAATTGAGGCTCTCAAGTGGGGAGTAGCCTGTGGAACATCTACTGCTTTCTCAGATGACTTGGCGACAATTGAATTTATTAAAGAAACATACAATAAAGTAGAGGTAGAAAAACTATGAAAATTCAGGATTTACTGAACACAAAAGTCATGTTGCTTGACCTTCAAGCAACTACAAAGGAAGCTGCTATCGATGAAATGATTAACAGCTTGGTTGATAATGGTGTCGTGGCTGACTTTGATGTTTTCAAAGCAGGCATTATGGCTCGTGAAGCACAAACATCAACTGGTTTGGGTGATGGAATCGCTATGCCACACAGTAAAAATGCTGCAGTAAAAGAAGCAACAGTACTTTTTGCTAAATCTAATAAAGGTGTAGATTACGAATCACTTGATGGTCAACCTACAGACCTCTTCTTTATGATTGCTGCTCCAGAGGGAGCAAATGACACTCACTTGGCAGCCCTTGCTGAGTTGTCAAAATACCTTATGCAAGATGGTTTTGCAGATCGTTTGCGTAAGGTGACTTCTCCAGATGAAGTGATTGCTGCTTTCAATACGGGTGAAGAAGAAGCACAGGCTGAGGAAGCTAAGAAAGCACAAGCTGTTAAAGAAGCGGCTTCAAGCGATAAACCACTTATCGTAGCCGTAACAGCTTGTACAACTGGTATTGCTCACACTTACATGGCTGAAGAAGCACTTATTAAAACAGGTGAAGAAATGGGTGTCAATGTTCGTGTTGAAACTAACGGTGCTTCAGGTGTCGGAACACCATTGACTGCTGAAGAAATCAGTAAGGCTGTAGGTGTTATCGTAGCGGCAGACAAGGCAGTTGAAACAGCACGTTTTGACGGTAAAAACTTGCTTTCTAAACCAGTCGCTTCAGGTATTCGTCAACCTCAAGAATTAATCCAAAATATCTTGGATGGTAAGGCTGAAGTCTTCCATGCTGAAAATGCTGGAGCTGCTCAAGAATCAAGTGAGAAATTGAGCCTCGGTGGTGCCTTCTATAAACACTTGATGAGTGGGGTATCACAAATGCTCCCATTCGTTATCGGTGGTGGTATCATGATTGCGCTTGCCTTCTTGCTTGACCAAATTATGGGTGTTCCTAAAGATCAATTGTCACAACTTGGTTCTTACCATGAAATTGCTGCTCAATTCAAAGCAATTGGTGGTGCGGCCTTTGGTTTCATGCTTCCAGTACTTGCAGGTTACATTGCTTACTCTATCGCTGAGAAACCAGGTTTGGTATCAGGTTTCGTAGCTGGTGCTATTGCTTCAAGTGGTGCAGCCTTTGGTGGTGTTCCATTTGCTTCAGGCGGTAAAGCAACCCTTGCCCTTGCTGGTGTATCTTCAGGTTTTCTTGGAGCTCTTGTTGGTGGTTTCCTTGCAGGTGGTGTTATCCTAGTTCTTCGTAAACTCTTGGCAGGTATTCCACGTGCCCTTGAAGGAATCCGTTCTATCTTGCTCTTGCCACTTCTTGGTGTATTTGCTACAGGTTTCTTGATGTTGGCAGTGAATATCCCAATGGCAGCAATCAATACTGGTCTTAATAACTTCTTGTCAAGCTTGTCAGGGAGCTCAGCAGTGCTCCTCGGTCTCCTTGTCGGTGGTATGATGGCAGTGGACATGGGTGGACCAGTCAATAAAGCTGCTTATGTCTTTGGTACAGGTACTCTTGCAGCAACAGTAACTTCAGGTGGTTCAGTTGTTATGGCAGCAGTTATGGCGGCTGGTATGGTTCCTCCGTTGGCAGTCTTTGTAGCGACACTCTTGTTTAAAGATAAATTCACTGAAGAAGAACGCAACTCTGGTTTGACAAACATTGTTATGGGACTCTCATTCATCACTGAAGGTGCAATTCCATTTGGTGCAGCTGACCCAGCACGCGCTATCCCAAGCTTTATCGTTGGTTCAGCTCTTACAGGTGCTCTTGTAGGTATGGCTGGAATTAAATTGATGGCACCACACGGAGGTATCTTCGTTATCGCCCTCACATCAAATGCCCTTCTCTACCTTCTCTTCATCTTGATTGGTGCTGTGGTATCGGGTATCCTCTTTGGATTCCTTCGTAAACCACTTGATAAATAAGATATGATCATACAATCTCGTTGTGACGGGATTGTTTTTTGTGTCGTAGCAGATTTTTGTCAGGGTACCTATTTTATGATACAGTATAGGCAGAAATGGTTTATCTAGTAGCTAATGCTCTGTATAAAGAAACATAAGAGGTGAATTATGGTAAAAGAATACGATTATATTGTCATCGGTGGGGGTTCTGGTGGTGTTGCTAGTGCTAATCGTGCCGCTATGTATGGTGCTAAGGTTATTCTCTTTGAAGGAAAAGAGGTCGGTGGTACCTGTGTTAATGTGGGTTGTGTACCTAAAAAGGTCATGTGGTATGGTGCTCAGGTTGCTGAGACCCTTCACCGTTACGCAGGAGAGTATGGTTTTGATGTGACGCTTAATAAATTTGATTTTGCGACGCTTAAGGCCAATCGTCAGGCTTATATCGATCGTATCCATGGTTCTTATGAGCGCGGTTTTGATAGCAATGGTGTTGAACGTGTTTACGAGTATGCAAGATTTGTTGACCCTCATACGGTTGAAGTAGCGGGTGAACTTTATACAGCACCACATATCCTAATTGCAACAGGCGGTCATTCTCTTTATCCAAATATTCCAGGCAGTGAATATGGAATTACCTCAGACGGTTTCTTTGAGTTAGATGAGGTGCCAAAACGTACAGCTGTTATTGGTGGTGGCTATATTGGAGTTGAAGTTGCCGGTGTTCTCAATGCTCTTGGAAGTGATACTCATCTCTTTATTCGTAAGGATCGCCCATTGCGTACCTTTGACAAAGACATTATCGATGTTTTAGTTGACGAGATGGCTAAGTCTGGCCCTACACTTCACATGCATGCTAATGCAACAGAGGTAGTAAAAAATGCAGACGATTCTCTGACTATTAGCTTTGACAATGAAGAAACTATTACAGTTGATTGCCTTATCTGGGCTGTCGGACGTGCAGCGAATATTTCTGGCTTTGGTCTTGAAAAGACAGGCGTTGAGTTGACTGAACGAGGTAACATTTATTCAGACGAGTTTGAAAATACATCTGTTCCTGGTATCTATGCTCTTGGAGATGTGACTGGTAAACTTGATTTGACTCCAGTTGCAGTGAAGGCTGGTCGCCAATTGTCAGAGCGACTTTTCAATAATAAAGTTGATGCTAAACTTGATTATACAGATGTAGCTACTGTGGTCTTTAGTCATCCGGTTATTGGTGCTATTGGGTTGACTGAGGAAAAGGCAATTGCCAAATATGGTTCGGAAAATATCAAGGTCTATAAATCTAGTTTCACTCCAATGTATACGGCTCTTGGAGATAATCGTCAGCCGTCAACCATGAAATTAGTAACGCTAGGTGAGGATGAAAAAATCATCGGTCTTCACGGTATTGGGTATGGTGTCGATGAGATGATTCAAGGATTCTCTGTGGCTATTAAGATGGGAGCAACTAAGGCTGATTTTGATAATACGGTTGCCATTCATCCAACCGGCTCAGAAGAGTTTGTAACGATGAGATAGAAAAGTGAAGTCTGTTAACTGAGAGTTTCAGGCTTTTCTTTGTGTTTAAATAGCAGCCTACACTCTGTGTAAAACTATAGACTGTCTAAATAAAAAAGGCCTTCAGGCCTTTCATTCGTTAATTAAGTAGTTTCTTAATTCTGAAATAAAGTAAAGAGATCCAGTGACGACAAATAGATCGTCAGAATTTGCTGATTTAGCTTGTGCTAGCCAGTCTCTATAGTCGGCTACAGGTTTGAAGTGTTGGGGATATTCATTCAAAGGCAGTGCCTCAAAAAAGTCAAAGCTGGTTACCGTTATATCATAATCTTTCAATTCCTCTAGTAAGTCTGCCAATGGCTTTCGTCTAAGTCCTGCAAAGAGGATATGTATCCTACGATTAGCGAAGTTATCTTTTAGTACCTGTTTTAAGCTGGCAATTCCTTGAGGGTTATGAGCACCATCTAGATAAATGTTATCTCCTATCCACTCACTACGACCAGGCCAATGCGTCTCTACGATTCCCTCTTGGATGCTCTTATCGGTAATCTTAGAAAATGTTTGAGCTAGGAGATGGGCAGCAGTGACAGCTAGCCCAGCATTGTTTTCTTGATGCTGTCCTAACATTGGAAGTTTAAGCTTTGGACTTTCCCAATGGTCATAAGAAACTTGGATCGTTTGATTGTCCCTTGGAAGCAGCTGAATTTCCCTATCAATGACGGCTAAAGGAGCTTGTAGGTCATGTGATTTTTTGTTGAAGAAATGTTCAACTTCTGTAGAGACACGACCAAGTAAGATAGGTGTATTTTCTCGCATGACGCCTGCCTTATGATTGGCAATGTCCAAAAGGCTATTGCCCAAAGTTTCAGTGTGATCAAAGCCGATTGAAGTACAGATGACAAGCTCTGGAGAAAGGACATTGGTCGAATCAAGTCGTCCACCAATTCCGGCTTCAATGATAGCAATATCAACCTGTTTAAGGTCAAAGTAGAGGAACATGAGTAAGGTGACCAATTCAAATTCTGTTGGTCGCTCAAAAGCAGTGTGCTCTTCTAAATCATCAAGAAGAACCTGAGCTTTCTCGACAAGGCTAATCAGATCCTTGTCTGGAATCTCTGTGCCGTTGATACTAATGCGTTCGTTAAATCGAGTAATATAAGGGGAGGTAAAGGTCCCGACCTGATAGCCTGATTTTGTTAGGATATTTTGTAGGTAGCTAGTCGTTGATCCCTTACCGTTGGTACCGACGATATGCACCGTTGGATAGTGAGATTGAGGATTTCCTGCCTGCTTCAAGAGCCAACGCATACGTCCGAGTTGAGGGCGACGTCCATTGCCTTTGAAGGAGTGGATGAAATTTAGAGTTTTTGTATAGTTCATAGGATTATATAAAAAAGGCAGGGGTTTCCTAACCTTTTCTTTGTTTTAGTTGGAGACAGCGCCACTAGTTGTGGCGTCGCCAGTTGTCGTATTGCCAGTTGTTGTGTCTGCAGTGGCTGCGGATGAAGAAGTAGTTGTATTTCCACCAGTTGTTGTGTCTGCTGATGAAGAATAGGTGTTATTACCAGCTTGGCTGCTTGTCTCTGTTTCTGAGTCAGTTGCATTACCATAGCTAGATGAGGCGACACTTGATTCTTGGGTCTTATTGTTGCCTTCTTTAATGACTACAGTTGATTGATTGGCTGATGAATCAGAAGTGTCCTTATTTTTAGATGATGTGAAATTCATGATAGTGATGGAAGCGACAATGATTGACAAGATTGTCCCGACAGCAGTAAGTACTTTTTGGAAGGCAGTGACGCCTTTTGTAACGTGTTCGGTCACCATTGGTGCAGATTTTTTTTCTTCTTTTGATGAATGGTTACGGCGTGAGTAATTTTCAGACATGATGCTCTCCTTAAAAATATTTCGTACTCTCTATTATATGATTTTCTCGCAAAAATTGCTAAAAAAATTATGCTATAATAAATAGTAAATAAAAATCGAGGAAAAATCATGATTTATTTTGATAATTCAGCCACGACGATGCCTTATCCAGAGGCACTTAGAACCTATCAAGAAGTGGCTACTAAAATTTTTGGGAACCCATCCAGCCTACACCAATTAGGAACATCTGCGACACGTATTTTGGAGGCTTCTCGTAAGCAAGTTGCGGACCTCATTGGAAAATCAGCCGATGAGATTTTCTTTACGTCTGGTGGAACCGAAGGAGACAACTGGGTTATCAAGGGTGTGGCCTTCGAAAAAGAGCCTTATGGCAAACATGTCATCGTTTCCGATATTGAACACCCTGCGGTAAAAGAGTCTGCCAAATGGCTTTCAGAGCATGGTTTTGAAGTGTCCTATGCACCCGTTAATGAGCAAGGATTTGTGGATATTGAAGCTCTTGCTGGATTATTACGCTCTGACACGATTTTGGTTTCGGTTATGGCCGTTAATAATGAAATCGGCTCAATCCAACCCATCCAAGAAATTTCAGATCTTCTAGCTAATGAGCCGACCGTATCTTTCCATGTGGATGCTGTTCAGGCTATTGGGAAGATTCCTGTATCAGCTTATTTAACAGACCGTGTAGATTTTGCAACTTTTTCTGGTCATAAGTTCCATGCCGTTCGAGGTGTCGGTTTTGTCTACAAGAAGGCAGGGAAAAAGATTACGCCGTTCTTAACAGGTGGTGGTCAAGAAAAGGATCTTCGTTCAACGACTGAAAATGTTGCTGGGATTGCGAGTATGGCTAAGGCTTTGCGTTTGGTAACTGACAAAGAGGGATTTTCTCTTCCTAAAATTGCTAAGATGAAAAAGATTATCTTTGACGAATTGGCTAAGTACGAGGATATTACTATTTTCTCAGGCGAGGGTGAAGACTTTGCGCCCAATATTTTGACCTTTGGAATTAAGGGAGTTCGTGGTGAAGTAGTTGTCCATGCTTTTGAAGAGCATCAAATCTATATTTCAACGACATCAGCATGTTCATCTAAGGCGGGGAAACCAGCGGGGACCCTCATTTCTATGGGCGTTCCAAACAAGTTAGCCCAAACGGCTGTTCGTATCAGTCTTGATGATGATAATGATATGGGACAAGTAGAACAGTTTCTCACGATTTTCAAGCAGGTCTATGCTAAGACGCAAAAAGTAAGATAGAAAGATTTAATCGATTAAAAAATAAAACTAAATTCAAGTTTAAAGGGAAAAGGAATGACATTAACGTATTCAGAAATTATGGTTCGCTACGGTGAATTGTCGACTAAGGGCAAAAACCGTATGCGTTTTATCAATAAACTCAGAAATAACATCAAAGATGTGTTATCTATCTATCCAGAAGTTAAAGTGACTTTTGATCGAGACCGTGGACACATCTATCTCAATGGCACAGACTACGAACTAGTCGCAGAGTCTTTGAAGCAGATTTTCGGGATTCAGGCCTTTAGCCCTGTTTACAAATTTGAAAAAGATGTTGAAGTATTGAAAAAAGCTGTTCAAGACATTATGACTGGCCTCTATCGTGACGGACTTACCTTTAAGGTGACTGCTAAACGTAGTGATCACGACTTTGTTTTAGATAGTCGCGAGCTCAACCTTACTTTAGGAAATGCTGTATTTGATGTATTGCCTGACATTAAGGCACAGATGAAGGGGCCAGATGTTAATCTGAAGGTAGAAATTCGTGCTGAGGCAGCTTATATTTCTCATGAGGAAATCAAAGGAGCAGGTGGACTACCTGTAGGGACTGCTGGTAAAGGAATGCTCATGCTTTCAGGTGGGATTGATTCGCCTGTTGCAGGTTATTTAGCCCTTAAACGTGGTGTGGATATCGAGGCTGTCCACTTTGCAAGCCCACCTTATACAAGTCCTGGTGCACTTAAAAAGGCTCAAGATTTGACCCGTAAGTTGACCAAGTTTGGTGGTAATATTCAGTTCATAGAAGTACCATTTACTGAGATTCAAGAGGAAATCAAAGAAAAAGCACCAGAGGCTTATTTGATGACCTTGACACGTCGCTTCATGATGCGTATTACAGACCGAATTCGTGAAGAACGCCGTGGTCTCGTGATCATCAATGGTGAGAGTCTTGGACAGGTTGCCAGTCAGACGATGGAGTCTATGCAGGCTATCAATGCTGTAACCTGTACGCCCGTGATTCGCCCAGTTGTCACTATGGATAAGTTGGAAATCATTGATTTGGCACAAAAAATCGATACCTTTGATATCTCCATCCAACCTTTTGAGGATTGCTGTACCATTTTTGCACCTGATCGTCCAAAAACTAATCCAAAAATCAAGAACGTTGAACAATATGAAGGTCGTATGGATGTTGAAAGCTTAGTTGAACGTGCGGTTGCAGGAATCATGGTGACTGAAATCACACCTATTGAAGAAGTGCAAGACGAAGTGGATACACTTATTGAAGACTTACTTTAGTCTAGGAGGATATAGTGACAGTTTGGTATTGCCCAGGTATCATTAGAGTTAGCTATATCGAAAAAGAAATGTCGATGTTAAACTTTTACCTAGAAAGGAAACTGTATGACTGTTTATAACATCAATTTAGGAATCGGTTGGGCATCAAGTGGTGTTGAGTATGCTCAGGCCTATCGTTCTAGAATTTTCAAAAATACAGGTATTAAGGCTAAGTTTGTCTTTATGGATATGTTCTTGCAGGACAATCTTTCTGATTTGACCCGTAACATGGGGTTTTCAGATGAAGATATCATCTGGCTTTATAGCTATTTTACAGACCTTAGGATTGCCCCAACGACCTATGCTGTCAAGGATTTGGAAAAGGAAATTCCTTATGACATCACGCGTCGCGAGATTAATGGCAAAGTGGTTAAACTTTTTTGTGCCAAGGAAGATATTTTCTACGCCGCTTATTTGCGTAAAGAGGGTGAAGATATTGTCCATCGTGTGGAAAAAGTATCGCGTGGTTGCCTAATTCGTAAAGACTTTTATTCTTATACTAAGATGTTTACAGAGTACTACACACCGGTAGACAATAAGGCCCACCTCTACCAACGCCGTTTCTTCAATGAAGATGGCAGTATTGCTTATGATGAAATTGTTGATGGCAAGGATAGTGTCTTCCGTTTCCCAGATAAGATTTTGTCTTCTAAGCATGAGTTTATCGCTTACTTTATGTCTCAACTAGGTCTAACTGATCAAGACATTGTCATTTTGGACCGTGCAACTGGTACAGGACAGGCTGTTTTCCGTAATACTAAACCAGCTAAGCTTGGAGTTGTTGTCCATGCAGAGCACTTTAGTGAAAATGCTGTGACAGACAAGAATATTCTTTGGAATAACTTCTATGAGTACCAATTCAGCAATGCAGATAAGGTTGATTTCTTCATCACAGCGACAGAACGTCAACGTAGCATTATGCTAGATCAGTTCAACAAATATACACCATTTAAACCTCATATCGTAACGATTCCTGTGGGAAGTGTGGATAAACTGAGAGAGCCTGAAGGAGAGCGTAAACCATTCTCAATCATCACAGCTTCACGTTTGGCCAATGAAAAGCACGTGGATTGGTTAGCCAAGGCTGTTGTTAAGGCCAAAGAAAGTCTGCCACAAGTGAACTTTGATATCTTTGGTACAGGTGCTGAAGAAGCTAAGCTTAAGGCCATTATTGAGGAGAATCAAGCTCAGGATTATATCCATCTCAAGGGGCACCAAGATTTAACAGAAGTCTACAAGGATTACGAACTTTACCTATCAGGTTCTAAGAGTGAAGGTTTTGGATTGACACTTCTAGAAGCTGTTGGATCAGGCCTTGGTATGATTGGTTTTGATGTTCGTTATGGAAATCAAACTTTTATCAAGGATAATGAAAATGGTTACTTAATCCCTCGATTTGAAAAAGATGACGAGCCTGCTATTGTGGCTGCCTTGGCAGATAAAATTGTAGCTTTCTTCAATCGTTCAGATTTAGATCATGTTCATCAAGTTTCTTACGATATCGCCAAAGGCTTTTTAACAGAGAAAATTGAGCAGAAGTGGCTTAACTTGGTAAAGGAGATGACTAATCATGATTAATTTATTTGAAAACTATAGTCAAGGTAGTTGGGATCTCCATTACTCGCTCATTGTCGCTGGCTATGTGAATACAACAGTTTGTCTTTCAGATGATGGCTTTTTACCTAGTGATGTGACCTCACCTTACCTTTATTTCACAGGTTTTGATAAGGTTCAAGGTTCTGCACTTTACTTTAATCAGGTACCCGTGCCTGATTACTGGGAAATTATAGGAACGAATAGTAACGCGGAAATCTTCCGTTTTGATAAGAAACGTGGTCATATTCATTATGCGCATCCTGCTCACCAACGTCTAGTTAAAGCTGTGGATTGGTATGATGAGTCAGGTCGCTTGCGCGTGACTGATCGCTACAATAACAAGGGTTACCGTTTCTCACAAACAACCTATAATGTTAAGCAAGAAGCGACCATTACGAGCTATTTCACTCCTGACAACAAGGAAGTTATCGTCATCAACCATTTGACTAAAGACGTTATCTTGAATTGGAAAGACAAGGTCTACATTTTCAAAAACAAATCTGAATTTGTAGTCTTCTATCTTAAAGAAGCCGGTTATGATTTGAGTCGTATTCTATACAACTCATTGGCGACACCTTTCTTGACAACTATGAATCTTCCGAATTCTGGTCAAGATGTCCTCTTCTGGCAAGAACCGATTACTGATTCCGTTCCTGGGAATATGCGTCTCCTTCTTGATAGCAATCACCGTCAAACTAAGATTGTCGTGCAAGAATACGCAGCCTACACAAATCTTCTAAGACTGATTAGTCCAGAGCAGGCTTCTCGCGTGGCCTTCCTTGGATTCATGTATCCATTTGCCCGCCAGAACAACTTCCAAAATCAAGCGCTTATCTTGACTAACTCAGATCAGATTGAACATTTGGAAAGCATTGTCAGTGAAGTGCCTACCATGCATTATCATGTTGGGGCAATCACAGAAATGTCAAGTCGCTTGATGGATTTGGCTAAATATAGTAATGTTAGTCTTTACCCTAATATTACGACTGAGCAGGTTAAGCGTCTTTATAAGGAAGCTGATTTCTACTTGGATATTAACCATCAAAATGAAATCTTGTCAGCGACACGTGCTGCCTTTGAAAATAACTTGCTTATCCTGGCTTTCACGAACACAAGCCATGGTCCAGATTATACTGCACCAAGCAATATCTTCTCACCAATGAATGCCGGGCAATTTAAGCAAACCCTTAAAGAAGCCTTGGGCAACCGTGACTTCCTTAGTCACTTGCTTGATCGCCAACGTGAGCACGCTCATGTAGCAACACCAGAAGATTATAAGAAGGTTATTGGTTAGGAAAATGACATTAGAGGTTCGTAACATTTATCCTCTGACAGCAACATTTAAGAAGGTCGCTTCGCTTTATGAAGCGGCTTTTCCTGTGGAGGAGAGATTACCACTTTGGCAATTGTCTTGGAACAGCTTGAAAAGAGGACAATCTTTCTTGGCATATTTTGATGGGAAAGTTTTCATTGGTCTGACCTATACCATTTATACTGACAACTTGGTTTACCTACTCTTTCTTGCGGTTGAGGAAAGTAAACAGTCTCAGGGATACGGCAGTCAAATTTTGGCACAAGTTAAGGAAGAAGCAGGGGGACGACCATGTGTGCTTACGATTGAACCTATGGATGAGGAGCGAGTCTCTAATCGGGGGCAACGTTTAAAACGTTTAGCATTTTATGAACGAAATGGCTATCAGCTATTGAATCATTTCTATTTTGAAGGAACTGAACGTTATCAAATTTTGACAACGGATAGGAGTCTCTCCTTAGATGCTTTGGAGCAGGAACTAGCTAAGACCTTTTTAGGAAAATATGCTATAAGAGTTGAGTAGGCTAATCCTTACTTGGCTAAACTTCACTGAGCAGAATAAGAATAATCAAAATAACTTTTTCTCTTGTCATTAGAGGGAAAAAATGATAGAATTGTAACGTTGACTAAATGCACGTCCTGTGCAACCGCACGACTACTGTTTGCAAGTGGGTTCGTTCCCGCAGTACTAGGCGAGTCTTCACAGAGGGGAACCTCAGACACATTAAAAATTTTAATAGGAGGTGCATCATGAGCACATACGCAATCATCAAAACTGGTGGAAAACAAGTTAAAGTTGAAGTAGGTCAAGCGATCTACGTTGAAAAAATCAACGCTGAAGCTGGATCAGAAGTAACTTTTAACGAAGTTGTTCTTGTCGGTGGTGATAAAACTGTAGTAGGTACTCCAGTTGTTGAGGGAGCTACTGTTGTCGGAACTATCGAAAAACAAGGTAAACAAAAGAAAGTTGTCACTTTCAAATATAAACCTAAAAAAGGTAGCCACCGTAAACAAGGTCACCGTCAACCTTATACAAAAGTTGTTATCAACGCTATCAACGCGTAAGTTAGCGACTAATCACTAAGAAA
Organism: Streptococcus vestibularis; assembly: GCF_900636445.1. Lineage (NCBI taxonomy): Bacteria > Bacillati > Bacillota > Bacilli > Lactobacillales > Streptococcaceae > Streptococcus > Streptococcus vestibularis. The sequence goes on from NZ_LR134275.1 coordinate 419,276, forward strand.
GGACACAATCTTATGTTGAAAACTCTTGAAAACTTGCAACTTTTCGCCCACAAAAAAGGTGGGGGTTCTACTTCCAATGGTCGTGATTCACAAGCTAAACGTCTTGGTGCTAAAGCAGCTGATGGACAAACTGTATCAGGTGGATCAATCCTTTACCGTCAACGCGGTACACACATCTACCCAGGTGTAAACGTAGGCCGTGGTGGTGACGATACACTCTTCGCTAAAGTTGAAGGTGTTGTACGTTTCGAACGTAAAGGTCGCGACAAAAAACAAGTATCTGTATACCCAGTTGCTAAATAATTAAGCTAAAGTCTGCACTTTTGTGTAGGCTTTTCTTTATGAAAAAGGAGAATTCTATGCCTTTAAATCACTACCAACAAGAAGTGGGACCAAGTCTAGCGGATGCTAGTCCAGGTAAGATGCCAGATGTTGCCCTATTAGAAGGTCGTTATTGTAGCGTTGAACATTTGACAGTGGCAGAGCATTATAAGGATATTTTAGACTTTTATTTTACTAATCAGATTCTCTCTGATTGGACCTATATGTATGCGGAGCCTTTTGAATCTGAAGAAGCTGTACGTCAGTGTTTGGAGGATTATGAGAAATCCCAAAATCCTTATTTCTTTGCCATCAGGGATAAGGCTTCAAGTAAAGTTCTAGGAACCTTCTCACTCATGGCTATTACACCGAAAAATCGCAGTGTTGAGATGGGGCGAGTGATTTTGGCACCTACTTTACAAAAGACTCGAGCAGCTACAGAAGCTCAATACCTACTTATGAAATATGTCTTTGAAGATCTTAACTATCGCCGTTATGAGTGGAAATGTGATAGTCTCAACCGTCCTTCTGCCAATGCTGCCATACGTTTAGGGTTCACCTATGAGGGGCGTTTTCGTAATCATGCTATTTATAAGGGACGTAGTCGAGATACGGACTGGTTCTCGATTATTGATAGTGAGTGGCCAAGACTTAAAGAACGATTTGAGAATTGGTTAGCTCCTGAGAATTTTGATGAACAGGGACAACAGAAACGTTCTCTGAGGGATTGCTAGCTATTAATATAAGGGCTCTTTTCTGGTGAAGGAGCTCTGTTTTAGTAGTCTGAAGGTCAAGTCCAAGTTTTTAGTTTGCTAATGCTTATTATCACTGTCAAAATCAGTTTAAATGCTCATTTTTCTGTCAATAATATTCCCATAATAAAGCATATTTATGCTATAATAAAGAGTAATTTTATCAAGGAGAATAATGACTAATGGATTTAATTCGCGAAAAAGTATTTGTTAACCGTTACCACTATGATGTTCGTAACCATGAGTGGGAAAAAGAGAATGGTGTTCCTAAAACAAATGTTGAAGTAACGTTTCAGTTGCACAATAAAGATAAAGAAGCTATCAATACGTCGGTTGTAGCTGTTTTGCAATTTATGATTGTTCGTGATGAGTTTGTTATCTCAGGGATTGTTTCTCAAATGAACCATATTCAAAACCGTATCGTCAATAAACCAAAAGATTTCTCACAAGAAGAAGCTGAGTCTTTGGCAGCACCGCTATTGGATACACTTCAGCGTTTGACTTATGAAGTGACTGAAATCGCCTTGGATCGTCCAGGAATTAACTTGGAGTTCTAAGATGTCTTTAGCAGTTATTACGGATTCATCGGTTAATCTACCTGCTGAAATTCAGGGTCATGCTGATGTTTATATTTTAGATATTCCGGTTATCATTGAGGAACAGCCTTTTGTTGAAGGAAAGAACTTGGATGTGAATCAGTTTTACGAAAAAATGGCAAACTCTGAGGAACTGCTCAAGACGTCACAACCTAATCTAGCCGACTTGGATAACTTTCTCATGGAGTTGGGGGAGAAAGGGTATACCCATGTCATTGGGCTTTTCCTTTCTTCGGGGATTTCTGGTTTTTGGGCTAATAGTCAGTTTTTGATTGAAGATCATGCCAAGTTGAAGGTTGCTTTTCCTGATACTAAAATCACGGCAGCTCCTATGGGTGCTATGGTTAGAAACGTTTTGCATTGGTCAGAGCAAGGGATGTCATTCGAGAATATTTTGAAGAAGCTCGAGGAGCAAGTAGAGAACACGACGGCTTATATTCTTGTGGATGATCTTAATCACCTTGTTAAGGGTGGCCGCTTGTCGAATGGCTCAGCGATTTTGGGGAATCTTTTGTCTATCAAACCCATTTTACATTTTAATGCTGAAGGCAAAATCGTTGTTTTTGAAAAGGTACGTACAGAGAAGAAAGCTGTGAAACGCTTGGTTGCCCTAGCCGAAGACAATCGTGAAATGGAGCTTAGCATCCTTCATACTAATGCTCCTGAAAAGGCTGAGGCTCTTAAAAGTCAGCTGGAAGCTCAAGGGATTACTGTTTCATCGGTGGTATCCTTATGTGCTGTGATTGCGACGCACTTGGGCGAGGGAGCGCTGGTGCTAGGTCTAACACCTAAATTTACCAAATAAGTACGATACATCTGGAATCAGGCTTGCCTATGAGCAAGATCAATAGAGAGGAAAAATGATATGTCTATTAAAGTTATTGTTGCCGGATTTAAAGGAAGAATGGGTTCAACTGCGGTTGAAATGGTTAAGGGAGATGATGAATTGACCTTGGCTGCCTTGCTTGACCCGTTTGCGGCAGAAAAAGAAGTGGATGGTGTTCCTGTCTTCACGGATAAAGCTGATTTGGTTGGCTTTGATGCAGATGTTTGGGTAGATTTCACCATGCCTGCTGTTGCTTATGAAAATACCCGTTTTGCCTTGGAAAATGGCTTTGCACCGGTTGTAGGAACAACAGGCTTTACTGAAGCACAAATTCAGGAATTGACAGACCTTTCTAAAGACAAGTCTATCGGTGGATTGATTGCTCCTAACTTTGCTATTGGTGCTATCCTTCTTATGAAGTTTGCGGCAGAAGCTAGTAAATATTTCCCAGATCTTGAAATCATTGAGCTTCACCACGATAAAAAGAAAGATGCGCCATCAGGTACAGCAGTGAAAACAGCTGAACTTATTCGTGAGGTTCGCGAAACGAAACGTCAAGGTGCTGAGGATGAGGTGGAAACACTTGCTGGAGCACGTGGCGCTGAGTTTGATGGTTTCCGTATTCACAGTGTGCGTTTGCCAGGTCTTGTGGCTCACCAAGAGGTTATCTTTGGTGCCCAAGGAGAAGGCTTGACCTTGCGTCATGATTCTTATGACCGTATTTCCTTTATGGGTGGGGTTAACCTCGGTATTAAAGAAGTGGTTAAACGTGATCAGCTTGTTTATGGTTTGGAACATTTACTATGAAATTAAGTTATTTGCCTTCTGAGTTTCAGAAGGCTTTACCAATATTAGAGAAGATTAAGGTTGCGGGTTTTGAGGCTTACTTTGTTGGTGGTTCGGTGCGAGATGCCCTTCTCAACCGTCCCATTCACGATGTTGATATTGCTTCGTCTTCTTATCCTGAGGAAACTAAACAGATTTTTGAGCGTACGGTAGACATTGGTATTGAGCATGGGACCGTTTTGGTCTTGGAAAATGGCGGTGAGTATGAGGTGACGACTTTCCGAACAGAGGACGTCTATGTGGATTACCGTCGTCCGTCTAGCGTGTCCTTTGTGCGTTCATTGGAAGAGGATCTTAAGCGTCGTGATTTTACAGTCAATGCTTTTGCTCTTAATGAAAATGCTGAGATTATTGATAAGTTCAATGGTCTTGCTGATTTGGACAACCGTGTCTTAAGGGCTGTTGGTAAGGCTGAGGAACGCTTTAACGAGGATGCTCTTCGTATCATGCGGGGCCTACGTTTTGCAGCGAGTTTAGACTTTGATATCGAAGAGAAGACTTTTCAGGCTATGGCCAGCCATGCTCCTCTTTTGGAAAAGATTTCGATTGAGCGAAGTTTCATCGAGTTCGATAAGTTGCTTTTGGCACCGCATTGGAAGAAAGGGATCAAGGCACTTCTAGCAACTAAGGCTTATCAGTACCTTCCAGATTTTCAAGAAACTGCTGAAGAATGGCAGGATTTTGTGGCAGACTATGTGGAGGGCTTTAGATTTACAAGTTCTGAGCAGGCCTGGGCGGCAACTCTTCTGGCTCTCAAGCACGATAATCCACGCTCTTTTCTTAAAAAATGGAAGACATCTGTTAATTTCCAAAAGACAGTTCAGTCCTTGGTTGACATTTTCAATTTCCGTTTGGAGAGAGCTGTGACTAAGCAAGATGTTTATCAGTATGGTAAGGAACTCTTAGAGGAGGCTGAAACCTTGAGACGGGCTCAGGGCTTGGACGTCGATTATGAGCGTATTGCCGAGTTGGATGGTCAGTTGCTCATCCATGATAAGCACGAAATCGTTGTGAATGGTGGCACACTGATGAAGGAGCTAGGATTCAAACCTGGTCCGGACCTTGGTCGTGCACTTAAGGCTATCGAAAATGCCATCGTTGATGGTCAACTAGCTAATGCCGAGGAAGCCATCATGGCCTTTGTTCAAGCGATGAAATAAGTCTAAAGACGTTATAAAAATGACACACCGCTACAGAGCATGCGTAGAATCCGTAGCGGTGTTATTTGTAAAAAGGAAGTAAGATGTCAGATTTTATTGTTGAAAAATTAACCAAGTCCGTTGGTGATAAGACGGTTTTTAAAGAGATTTCATTCATTATCCATGATCTGGATCGTATCGGGATTATTGGTGTCAATGGGACTGGTAAGACAACTTTGTTAGATGTTGTATCAGAGCGTATTGGTTTTGATGGTGACGTGTCACCTTTTACCAAGGCTAATGGTTATAAGATTGCTTATTTGACTCAGGAGCCTGAATTTGATGATAGCAAGACAGTGCTTGATACGGTCTTGTCATCAGACCTTCGTGAGATGACTTTGATTCGTGAATACGAGACCCTCATGGCGGATTATTCTGAGGATAATCAATCTCGTTTAGAAAAGGTTATGGCTGAGATGGATAGTCTTGATGCTTGGTCCATTGAGAGCGAGGTTAAGACAGTTTTATCTAAGCTAGGTTTGTCAGACCTCTCTCAAAAGGTCGGGGACCTCTCAGGTGGTCTTCGTCGTCGTGTGCAGTTGGCTCAGGTTCTCTTGAATGATGCTGATCTTTTACTTTTGGACGAACCAACCAACCATTTGGATATTGATACCATTGCTTGGTTGACTAATTTTCTCAAGTCTTCCAAAAAAACGGTCCTCTTTATTACCCATGATCGTTATTTCTTGGACAATGTAGCCACACGTATCTTTGAGCTAGACCAGGCTAATCTGATTGAATACCAGGGGAATTATCAAGACTATGTGCGTCTAAAGGCCGAACAAGATGAACGAGATGCAGCAGCTCTTCACAAGAAAAAGCAACTCTATAAGCAGGAGTTAGCATGGATGCGAACGCAACCACAGGCACGTGCAACCAAACAACAAGCTCGTATCAATCGCTTTAAGGATCTTAAAGGTGAGGTTCACCAAACGGTCAATAATGACGATCTTGAAATTAACTTTGAGACCAGCCGTATTGGTAAGAAGGTGGTTAACTTCGGCCATGTCGATTTTGCTTATGAAGATGGCAAGCAAATTCTCAGTGATTTCAATCTTATCATGCAAAATCGCGATCGTATCGGTATTGTTGGGGATAATGGTGTCGGGAAATCGACCTTGCTCAATCTGATTAATGGTGATCTTGTGCCTTCAGCTGGTATTATAGATATTGGTGAGACGGTACGTATTGGTTATTTCTCACAGCAAATTAAGGACATGGATGAGAGTAAGCGTGTCATTAACTACTTGCAAGAAGTTGCAGATGAAGTTAAGACAACGGTTGGAACAACCAGTATCACAGAGCTCTTGGAGCAATTCCTTTTCCCTCGTTCTACTCATGGGACACAGATTGCCAAGCTCTCTGGTGGGGAAAAGAAACGTCTCTATCTACTTAAGATTCTGATTGAAAAGCCTAACGTTCTGCTCTTGGATGAGCCGACAAATGATTTGGACATTGCAACTTTGACGGTTTTGGAAAACTTCCTTAATGGTTTTGGTGGTCCTGTCGTTACCGTAAGTCACGACCGCTATTTTTTGGACAAGGTAGCTAACAAGATTCTAGCCTTTGAAGATGGCGGTGTGCGAGAGTTCTTTGGTAACTACACTGACTACCTTGATGAAAAAGCCTTCTTACAAGAGCAATCAGCCCTCCTCGAGAGGGAAAAAAAGCAAGCTAGCGTTAAAGTTGAGAAAGTCAAAGAAGACAAAAAACGCATGAGTTACTTTGAAAAACAAGAGTGGGCGACTATCGAGGATGAGATTGCCGACCTTGAAGCTAAAATCGAAGAGATTGAAGCAGCCATGCTTGAAAATGCTAGCGATTATGGACAGTTAGCTACCCTTCAACGTGATTTGGAGTCTGCCAACGAAACTTTACTTGAAAAGTATGAACGTTATGAGTATTTGAGTGAGCTAGAAGGATAAGCTCTTTAGTAATCAAAGTATGACAAAAGCCCTGCATATGCAAGGCTTTTTTATATTATTACGTAGTGAGATAACTTTTTTCTACCACAAGCGGAATGAGAATGAGAGGACTGAGACACCCGCAAAGATAATTAAGGAAGCTACCAAGCGCCCAATAAGAAAGGCTGAGAAAAACGGGGCACTAAAAAGTAGGAGACCGAATACCAGACAAATCAAGGCGATTGATAGGGCAGGTTGTCCTGAGAAGCCGAATTGACGTTGGCGATAAGCTTGAAAGCCTTGTGTAAAGGCTGAGACAAGAAGCCACCAAGCGATAATGGTTACAGCTACACCTGAGAGTACCCATGCTGATGTCGATAGCAAAATAATCCCAAAAACAATGGAAATGATACTCTGAAGCAGTTGGAAGAAGGAGCGGTTTTCGTTATCACGTTTGAAATAAACCATGAGACTTGAAACACCAGAAATGAGCATCACTAGAGCAAAAAGCCAACCAACAATGGCAAGAAGGTTTGTAGGATTAGCGAAGAAAAAGACACCCAAGAGAGTAATGAGAATCCCACTAATTAATGTAAAACTTTTCATACGATACCTCTTATTAATTTTTCTTAATACTACTATGTAAGGTAAAAATTGTCAAACAAAGACCCACTTTAGATTGGTGGGATCTGATAAGTGTAGGTAGCAGCCTTTTTAGTTCTGGTAGCTACTTGGCGTCCTGTTTTTTGGAAAAGATGCTTAAAGCGGCGTAAGAAATTTGTGGAGTCCATCTTAAGGTATGTTTCATTAAATGTCCCAAACAGTTGACGGTAGGTGGTCAAGGTACTTTCCTCTGGCATAATGTTGAGGATAGTTGGGTAGTATTCAAGTCTCCCCTTAATACGTTCCATAGCAATCAAAAGGATTTCCCAGTGGTCAAAGGCGAGGTCATCATGTGACAGCGTCTTGTCACCGTCAGTAAGCTGCAACTTGCCATTGACCATAGCGATATCTAACCAATGTGTAGATGCGGCATCATCGGCAGCCTTATCCATTTGAATATCATTAAAAGTCATGAAACAGAGGTACGCTATTGTAATGGTCCACATACGAGGATCTCGATAAGGTGTTCCTACTGTAACGAGTTGCTCGATGTGATCAGTGTTCAGCTGAACTGATGTCTCCTCACGTACTTCGCGACAGACAGCCGTATTGAGGTCTTCTTGCTCCTGAACGAAGCCACCACTAAGAGCATATTTTCCCATGTAGGGATGATTTTTTCGTTTGATAAGCAAGGTTTGGACTCTTCCTTCAAAATATCGGAAGATGACCGAGTCTACAGTTACTGAGGGTTTGGCATACTTATCCACTTCTTCTCTACTGTAGATTTCCAGGAAGTCTTTTTCGATACCAGAGTTTTCGAAGGTTTTAGACATATTTTTAGCCTCCTAGTCTATATTGTTAATTTTGAGTGAAAATGATTTTGCTGAAGCAATCCATTAGATTTCGATATGCAGACGTTCTTTAATTGCCTTCTTGGCGTAATGGTAGTTGTCAGCAAAAAAACTGTCACTATCACTGTTTTCTCCTAAAATAACGATTTTATCCTTGAATGGTGATAGTAGGTTCAAGAGATGCTTGGTAAACCAATCCCGTGTTCGGTTATCAGCCATAGTCATGTCACGAAAACCATCATCTACATAGTTTGATTTTGGCGGTATCACAAAAATCAAATCCCACTTTTCACGAGCTTGGGTTACCTGATAGAGTCGATCTAACATATCGAACTCTTCTTGTGAAATGTTTTCTTTTAAATAGTAGTCGATATATACCTTAGTGACCGTTGAGTTGGTATCTGCAAAAATAAGCCCTGAGTGTTGCCCGTTGTCAATAATCTCAGCTGTCTGGGCATATTGATCGGTTAAGAGGTGAATATAATCATTGGTATCTAACTCGTCATCTCGGACATTATACTTTTCTTGATATTCTCTGGCATATTCAAGTGAGCAAGGGGCGTTGTAAGTGCGAGCCAAATCCTTAACAAGGGTTGTTTTTCCTCCACTGGCAGATCCGACAACTAGGATCTTACGAGTAAAGTGGCGACGGAAAGGTTTGGTGATAAACCGCCAATTTTCCATAGGATTATCGCGAATCTCAGTAGCAGAGATATTGATAATAGAACGTTCGATGAGCTCTACCTGAGCTTGAGGGTAGTAGCGATTGAGCTCGATCACGTACTCTGGCTCTCCAACATAGAAGGTAATCTTTTCAGAACTATCCGTATTCTTAGTGATAAGCTCTTTGACGCGGCTAACCCATAGCACCCAACCTTCTGGATAGGGAGGCATATCAGCTTCGTCCAGTTTATCCACAACGACTAGTTCATCATTGTAGAAAACTTCACGGACATAACGAAAGCGTCGGTTGAGCGACAGGCCTGTGCGTGTCCCACGATCTTTTTGTGTGTTGCCGCCACTTACGATGACAAGGACGTTGTCGTTAGCGCGTTTTGCCTTTGTGATGAGGTCGACATGTCCTACATGCATTGGTGCAAAGGTTCCAAAAACAATACCAATACTCTTTCCTGATAAATGTTTTCTTTTCATAGGCTTATCCTTTTTTAATATAGTAAATTTACTATATTAATGGTAACATAGTTTCGAGGTAATGTAAATAGATGAAATAGTAAAATAACTAAATTGTTTTTTCAAATAAATTCAGCTTCAAGTCTTTAAATAAGGAGAAAATTTTTGAAAGAACACCCCAAAAAGGTAATGCGCTTACATTGCTGACGTGATAGGTTTTTACAAAAGAGGAAGAATTACCCATGTAATAAAATATAACATGCAAATCGAAAAAATGACAAAAAACACTTGACAAGAAGATTCTGAAAATTTATACTATTCATGTAATTAAATTACTAAGGTAATTATTTGAAAGGAAACATTGATATGACAACAGGTAAAGAGTACGTTGCTAGCGTTTTTGAAAAAGTGAAAGCTCAAAATGGCCATGAGGCTGAGTTCCTTCAAGCAGTTGAAGAAGTTTTCGATTCACTTGTTCCTGTCTTCGATAAATATCCTAAATATATTGAAGAAAACCTTTTGGAACGTTTGGTTGAACCAGAACGTATCGTTTCATTCCGTGTGCCATGGGTTGACGATAAAGGACAAGTACAAGTAAACCGTGGTTTCCGTGTACAATTCTCATCAGCTATTGGTCCTTACAAAGGTGGTCTTCGTTTCCACCCATCTGTAAACCAATCAATCATCAAATTCCTTGGTTTCGAACAAATCTTTAAAAACTCATTGACTGGTCAACCAATCGGTGGTGGTAAAGGTGGATCAAACTTCGATCCTAAAGGTAAATCAGATAACGAAATCATGCGTTTCTGCCAAAGCTTCATGACTGAATTGAGCAAACACATTGGTGCAGATACAGACGTACCTGCAGGTGATATCGGTGTTGGTGGACGTGAAATTGGTTACCTCTACGGCCAATACAAACGCCTTCGTAACGAGTACACAGGTGTTCTTACAGGTAAAGGTTTGAACTGGGGTGGTTCACTTGCTCGTACAGAAGCAACTGGTTACGGTGCTGTTTACTTTGCAGAACAAATGCTTAATGCACGTGGTGAAAACTTTAACGGTAAAACAGCAGTTGTTTCTGGTGCTGGTAACGTTGCCATCTACGCTATCGAAAAATTGCAAAGCCTTGGTGCCAAAGCGGTAACATGTTCTGACTCATCTGGTTTTGTTTATGATCCAGATGGAATCGACGTTGACTTGTTGAAAGAAATCAAAGAAGTTAAACGTGAACGTATCGTTAAATATGCAGAAGCTCGTCCAAATGCAACCTTCACCCCTGCTGGTGGTGAAAAGACAGTTTGGTCAGTTAAAGCTGACTTGGCATTCCCATGTGCAACTCAAAATGAATTGGATGAAACAGATGCAGAAACACTTGTAGCAAATGGTGTATTGGCTGTTTCAGAAGGTGCTAACATGCCTTCAACTTTGGGAGCTATTGATGTCTTCCTTAAAGCTGGTGTATCATTTGGTCCTGCCAAAGCTGCTAACGCTGGTGGTGTTGCTGTATCAGCTCTTGAAATGGCGCAAAATAGTGGACGTACATCATGGACATTCGAAGAAGTTGATGCTAAACTCTACGATATCATGAAAGGTATCTACGAAAATGCTGCAGCAGCTGCTAAAGAATTTGGTCATGAAGGTAACCTTGTTGTAGGTGCCAACATTGCTGGATTCCTTAAAGTTGCAGATGCTATGTCAGCACAAGGTATCGTTTAATTGATAGACTATTACCGATAGCCTCTCAATAAAATAAGAAAAGAAGCCTGCGGGTTTCTTTTTTTGTCTGTTTTACTAGATGGTAGGCCTTTTGATATAATAGGTCAAGGTGATTAATATGAAAAGGGAGTAAATAGATGATAAAAACAATCGTAAAGGATGTCTTTTTCCTTGGACAAAAATCGACAGAAGCGACTAAAGAAGACCTCTATTTGGCTAAAGATTTACGTGATACACTGGAGTTTCATAAGGATGCCTGTGTGGGTATGGCTGCCAATATGATTGGAGTTAAAAAGCGTGTTATTATCGTTAATATCGGTTTTGTCAATTTGGTTATGTTTAATCCTGTCTTGGTAAGCAAGTCGTCACTTTTTCAAACGGAGGAGTCTTGTTTGTCTTTAGAAGGAAGTCGTCCAACTAGACGTTATGAGTCGATTGAGGTTGCTTATTTAGATGAACAATGGATGCTTAAACAGTTAAATTTTTCTGGAATGCCAGCCCAAATTATTCAACATGAATTGGATCATTTGGAGGGGATTATTATTTAGATAGCCTATCCCAAGCGGTCTAGGCTATTGAGTTCAAAGCCTTAAAAATCAAAGTTGCGGGAGTGAGAGTGGGAAGCAATTTTCTTTCTCGCTCTTTTTTTAGTTCTCATAAGAACTTTTCTCTTGACAATAGTTCTTATGGGAACTAAAATAGTTTCTATGAGAATTATTCAAGGAGGAACTTGAGATGCATGGGAAAGATCCTTTTAGTGAATTCAGAGAATTCATCAATACTATGGAATCTCGCGTGCAAGAGTTGGGTAAAGCGTATGGTGTTGAGCATTTAGCTGGCCCGCAAGGATTTGCTGTCAGGTACTTGTTTGAGAATCAAGATAAAGAAATATTTATCAAAGATATTGAGAAAAGACTATCTATTTCCAAGTCAGTGGCTAGTAATTTGGTCAAACGTATGGAGAAAAATGGTTTTGTTGAATTGGTGACATCTGACAAGGACAAACGCTACAAGTATGTTCATCTGACAGACTTGGGTGAAAAGAAGGCCCAAGATGTCGGATATTTCCGAGAGGCTATCCATGAACAGTTGTTAGATGGTATTTCGAAAGAAGATGCTGAAACAGCTTTTCGAGTCTTTCACCAAATTCGTATGAATTTAGAAAAAAATAAGGAGTAACTTATGTTTAAAATCTTTAAACGTTTAACGACAAAAGAGTTAATCATGATTGTCTTAGCGGTGATTTTTGTTTGCTTGAACGTCTATCTAAACTTGAAAATTCCAGACTATATGTCTGATATTACGATACTCTTATCAACTAAGGGAACTAAGGCGTCGGATATTTTTGCCTGGAATACAGATGCCCCAGGGATGCGAATGCTTTTAATGTCATTTGCAGGCTTTATGGCTTCTGTAGTGGTTGGTTTTCTAGCTGCCAGAACAGCAGCAAGTTTTACTACTCGTCTTCGTGATGATATCTTTCATCAGGTTCTAGATTTTTCGGATGCCGAGATTAAGAAATTCTCTATTCCTAGTCTTTTGACCCGTACGACAAACGATATTACACAATTACAGATGGTACTGACCATGGGGTTACAGGTTATTACACAGGGACCTATTATGGCAATCTGGGCTATTACAAAGATTGCTGATAAAAATGGGAATTGGCTTCTTGCCTTGCTTGTGGCTGTGGCAGTAATTGCCATTCTCATGCTCTTCCTCTTGATTATGGTCATGCCTAAGCAACGTTTGATTCAAACTCTGACAGATAAACTTAATAGCGTAACGCGTGAATCTCTTACTGGGATTCGTGTGGTGCGTGCCTATAACGCTGAAAGTTATCAAGAGGATAAATTTGAAAAGGCCAATACTGATTTGACCCAAAACAATCTCTTTATCGGTCGTTCTTTTGCCTTACTGACACCGGTGATGACTGCTGTATCTAGTGGTTTGACACTGGCTATTTATTGGATTGGTGCGCATCTAATTGAAGATGTTAAGATTCCAACAGATCCAACTAAGATTGCTGGTGCCATGGAAAACAAGGTCCATCTCTTCTCAGACATGGTGGTTTACTCATCTTACGCCATGCAGGTTGTTATGGGATTCATGATGATGATTGTCGTTTTCTTCCTTCTTCCACGTGCAGTTGTAGCAGCTGGTCGTATCAATGAAGTTCTAGATACCCAATCTTCAGTCTCTTACCCTGAAAATAGTTCTGAAAAGCCTAAAGAAGTGGGTACTGTCGAATTTGATGATGTTTCCTTCCGTTATTCTGAAACTTCAGAGCCTGTTTTGGAGCATGTTAGCTTCAAAGCTAAAAAAGGTGACACGGTGGCCTTTATTGGTTCGACTGGCTCTGGTAAATCAACACTTGTCAACCTTATCCCACGTTTTTATGATGCCACACAAGGAACGATCAAGGTTGACGGTGTCGATGTGCGACATTATGACCATGAAACCTTGCATAATATAGTCGGTTATATTCCACAGAAGGCTGTGCTTTTCTCAGGTGATATCACGTCAAATATGACGATGGGAACGAGTAATAACAGTCCCCTTGATGATTCTAAGATTTGGGAAGCTCTCGAATTGGCTCAAGGAAAAGATTTTGTTGAAAATAAAGAAGGTCAACTTAAAGCAGAGGTTGCCCAAGCGGGGTCTAACTTCTCAGGTGGACAGAAACAACGTTTGGCTATTACGCGTGCCTTGGCACGTAAGCCTGAAATCTTGATTTTCGATGATTCTTTCTCAGCCTTAGACTATAAGACCGATCGTAAGTTACGTCAAGAACTGGCTGAAAAAACACAAGATTTGACCAAGTTGATTGTTGCCCAACGCATCTCTACTATTATGGATGCTGACCAAATCTTGGTTCTTGATCAAGGTAAGGTCGTTGGTCAAGGAACCCACAAGGAACTCTTGGCTAACAATGAGGTTTACCAAGAAATTGCCTATTCACAATTGTCTAAGGAGGAGTTAGAAAATGGAAAATAAGCCAAAAACATCATCCTATAAACGCTTAAAACCCTATATTAAAGGTTTCCAAATTCCGTTTGTCCTTGCGATTTTTGGAGCAATTATTTCAGCTGTCATTACAGTTATTGGACCAGATAAGCTTAAAGAAATTACCAATACTATTACTGAAGGTATCACACCTACAAAAATGGGGACGATTCCAGGCATTGATTTGGACAAGGTAGCAAGTATTGCTATGACCTTGGCTGTTTTATATGTTATTTCAGCCATTGTTGGTTACTTACAAAGTTTTACGGTTGCGACGGTTACACAACGCTTTTCACAACGTTTCCGTACAGCTATCCAAAAGAAAATCAACAGTGTCCCTCTTAATTATTTCGACAGTCATTCTCAAGGAGACACACTCTCTCGTGTGACTAATGACGTTGACCTTTTGGGACAATCGCTTAGTCAAGGTCTGGGTACTCTAATTACTTCAAGTATTCTCTTGGTAGCAGCCATTATTATGATGTTCTACTCAAATGTCACTATGGCTTTCACTGCGATTGGTTCTGTCTTGATTGGATTTGTTCTAGTAGCCTTTATCATGGGCTTCTCGCAACCACTTTTTAAACGCCAACAAGAAAATTTGGCTAACATTAATGGGTACATTGAAGAAATCTACACAGGTCAAGCAGTTGTAACGAGCTACAATGCATCTAAAGAAAGCAGTCAAGCTTTCAAGGGGCTTAATGATAAGCTCTATAAATCTATGTGGCAATCACAGTTTATCTCAGGTATTATGATGCCACTTATGATTTTCATTGGGAACTTTGGTTATGTCATGGTCTGTCTTGTGGGTGCTATCAAAGTTATTGACGGTAGCTTGACTATTGGTGATGTGGTAGCCTTCATGACCTATGTTCGTATCTTCTCACAACCTCTTTCTCAAATTGCACAAGGAATTACACAACTCCAATCATCCATTGCAGCCATTGGTCGTATCTTTGAATTTTTGGAAGAAAAAGATATGGACGACGAGTCAGCTAAGACAGCTGAGTTGACAGATACTAAAGGTCAAGTAGTCTTTGATCATGTTTCCTTTGGTTATACTCCTGAAAAGACTATTATTCATGACTTTTCAGCTCTTGCTAAGCCAGGTCAAAAGATTGCGATCGTTGGTCCAACGGGTGCTGGTAAGACGACTATTGTTAACCTGCTCATGAAATTCTATAATATTGATCAAGGCCGTATCACCATTGACGGTGTGAATACGAACGACATGAAACGTGAAACCGTTCATGATCAATTCTCTATGGTGCTTCAAGACACTTGGCTCTTTGAAGGTACTATTCGTGATAATTTGATTTACAACCAAGAGAATATTTCTGATGAGCAAGTTATTGCTGCAGCCAAGGCTGTCGGTGTTCACCACTTCATCACCACACTTCCAAAGGGGTATGATACTTATTTGGATGACTCTGTTACTTTATCAGTTGGTCAGAAACAACTTTTGACCATTGCGCGTGCCCTTCTTAAGGATGCCCCTCTTCTTATCTTGGACGAGGCAACATCATCAGTTGACACACGAACAGAAGAATTGATTCAGAAAGCTATGGACAAGCTTATGGAGGGTCGTACATCCTTTGTCATTGCCCATCGCTTATCAACCATTCGAAATGCCAACCTTATCCTTGTGATGAAAGATGGTAACATTATTGAACAGGGAAATCACGATGAGCTCATGGCAGCAGAAGGTTTCTATGCTGATCTTTATAATAGTCAGTTTACGGAAGAAGTGGCCTAGGATATTCTTAGAAAATTATAAGATTTAACAAAATTCCATAAAATGTATGGCTGTAACTCATGCGTTTTATGTTATACTGAGAAAAAACAGACAGATTAGGAGACCAAGATGCAATATCGCAAAGCAAGACAAGATGAAGTTTAAAAAGTGGCATAAGTGTGCGCAGATGCTTTTGAAGATTATCCCTGCCTTTTGATGAATGCTAGTAATTTAAAGAATCCTAAACAGTATGATGAGTTTGTCTTAGCTTTGCAGAAGATCCGTTTAGCTATAAAAATGGACTCTTGTTTGATGGATGAAGAGGATGGTCGCATTGTTGCAGCAGCTATTTTACAGCATTAGACGGAGTCTATGCTTAAGAACCTTCAGAATGGGGCGACTAAGCTTTTCCGTTTTATAAGCATTACTAGGTTGTTCAAGTATTTTAATTTCGTTGAAGAGTCTGAAAGACACCTGGAAGATTCTGCAGAGTACGACTGGTACCTGATGATGTTGACAGTGACTCCGGAAGAATGACTACAAGCAATGTGGTTATAAGGTCTTGGCTTACGAGAAACACAAATTGGACAACTGGCCTTTTGTCAAATCACTTGATGAATAGCCTTGTGCTATTTAACTTAGATAAGCAAAATGAATCTGGCTTCGGCTGGATTTTTTTTCTTAGCTTTAGAGTCCTTCTTGTCTGGCTCATTCCTTATTTTTAAGCCTAACTATGCTATAATTAGGAAACGCTATTAGAGGAGGTTTATATGTCAACTCCAAGTATCTATGGGGAATATGCTCAGTATCTCCCCAAGATTTTACAAGAAATAACAGACCCAATTATTGCGGCTAATATTACTAGCAAAAAAGAAACAGGTTTCAAACTCTATGAGCATTTCATTTCACGAATTAAAGAAAGCGATTCTATGCGTGAAAAGTGTCGTAGGAAAAATTTGCCTGAGACCAGTCGGTCTGCTCTCAAGGAAATTCGGGATAGTATTGGGATTCGAATCGTTTGTGGTTTTGTCGATGATATTTACAAAACTATTGATGTCATCAAGGCTATCCCTGACGTTTCTATCTATAACGAGAAAGATTATATTCTAAATGCTAAGCCAAATGGCTATCGCTCTTACCACCTCATTTTGCAAATGGAGACGGATTTTCCAGATGTTCTAGGCAATGATAAAGGGACCTATTTTGTTGAGGTTCAGCTTCGGACCATCGCTCAGGATTCCTGGGCCAGTTTGGAGCATCAGATGAAGTATAAACATGACATCAAGAATCCAGAAATGATTACCCGTGAGCTTAAGCGCTGTGCAGATGAATTAGCTTCATGTGATCTGACCATGCAGACTATCCGTAACTTAATTCAAGAAGGAGGGGACTAGAATGGCTTTGAAAATTTTACTAGCTGAGGATGAAGAGGCTCTTTCCCGAGTTTACAAGGCAGCCCTAGAGCATCAAGGTTATGAGGTGGATCAAGCATTCAATGGGCAAGAGGCAGTAGACCTAGCTGCACAGAATGCTTATCAAGTAATGATTATGGATATTATGATGCCCATAAAAACAGGTATCGAGGCATTGAAAGAGATTCGCTCCTCTGGGGACAGGACGCATGTCATTATGTTGACAGCTATGGCTGAAATTGATGATCGCGTGACAGGACTTGATGCTGGGGCGGATGATTACTTGACCAAGCCGATTTCCTTAAAGGAACTTTTGGCTCGTCTACGGTCGCTAGAGCGTCGTGTTAGTGAAACTTTTACCGCCAAAATTTTGACCCTTGGTTCTGTTCGCTTGGACCAAGAGGAACAAGAGTTGGTAGCTGGGAACGCTATTCGACTTTCAAGCAGAGAGACCAAGTTAATGGCCCACTTCATGCTCAATCCTGCCAAGAAATTAACCACTGATCACCTTTTTAAAACTATCTGGGATGATGAGGAAGATGTGGACGAGTCAATTGTCTGGGTCTATATTTCCTATCTGCGCCAGAAATTGCAAGCCATTCAAGCGGATATTAGTATTCTTGGTGAAAAGGGTGGCGACTTCTGCCTTCTGCAAGATTAGAAAGGAGTAGCCATGTTTAGACGTTTACGACTTCAGTTTATAATGATTACTTCTTTGGCTATCCTCTTTATCTTGATCTTTACGGTGGGAATCATCAACACTGTGAGGTCCTTTCAGACGGAGCAGGAAATTAGCAAGGTCCTCAACATACTCACAGAAAATAATGGAAGCTTCGGAAAAATCAAAAAAATTGAGACTAATCAAGGGCGCGAGATTCCATCAGATAGCTTTCGTTTTTTCAGTTTGACCTTGTCTGACGATAAGGTTGTTAGCCAGGATACCAGCCATACGTCCCTAATAAACGACGAGGAAGCGGCTAGATATGCTCTGACAGTTAGTCGCTTGACCAATAATCTTGGAACGATTAGAGAAAAAAATATCAATCTGAGTTATCAGGTTAGCAAAGTCAGCAGAGATAAAATCCTTGTAGTTTTTTTGGACACGTCTTCTTATTACAATTCTTCCCAAGCCTTGTTCAGTCTTTCTATTCTTTTATCACTGTTTGCTTTTATCTTTTTTGTAATCATTGTCAGTGCTTTGTCAGGAATTGTCATTCGCCCCTTCATTCGAAACTATGAAAAGCAACGGCGTTTTATCACTAATGCTGGTCATGAATTGAAAACCCCATTAGCTATTATTTCTGCTAATACGGAGTTACAGGAACTCATGACAGGGGAGAATGAATGGACTAAGTCAACTAATGACCAGGTGGCACGTTTGACCAATCTAGTCAATTCTCTTGTGGCTCTATCTCGTCTGGAAGAGCAGCCGGACATGGTTCTTCAAGATGTGGATTTTTCCTATATTACAGAGGATGCAGCCGAGGACTTTAAGGGACCTGTCGTCCGAGATGGCAAATCCTTCGTTATGGATATCGCCCCAGATATCCATGTAAAGGCTGAGGAGAAGTCTCTCTTTGAACTTGTAACTCTCCTTGTGGATAATGCGAACAAGTATTGTGATCCGGAAGGGACGGTTACTGTAAGACTTCGTCAGATTGGAAGAACGCGTAAAAGGGCTCGTTTAGAAGTGTCAAACACCTATAAAGAAGGTAAGGAAGTTGATTATAGTAAGTTTTTTGAGCGCTTTTATCGTATTGATGAGTCCCACAATAACAAAGAGCACAGTGGTTTTGGCATAGGTCTATCCATGGCGCAAAGCATGGTTAAATTATTTAAAGGGCGAATCTTTACCTCCTATAAAAATGACACCATCACCTTTACAGTTATCTTGTAAACATATTTTTTTAAAATATTTGACTAGGTGAAAATCCTAATTTATGATAAAATAGTAAGGATGAAGATTTAGTGTTCGCTTTGTCATAAAGAGACCATTTGTCAATCTGGAAAGAGATTTATCCTCTTCTTAATACGATGGTCATTTACGGATTAGGGATGATAAATCTGAGCCAAGAATAAAATCAGAAAAACAACATAGTTAATAGGGAGAAATCATGGTAGAACCAAAATACAAACGTGTCCTCATTAAACTTTCAGGTGAAGCTTTGGCTGGTGAGCGTGGTGTTGGGATTGATCTTCCAACCGTACAGACAATGGCTAAAGAAATAGCTGAAGTCGCAGAATCGGGTGTTCAAATTGCTTTGGTTATCGGTGGTGGTAACCTTTGGCGTGGCGAACCTGCAGCTGAAGCAGGAATGGATCGTGTTCAAGCGGACTATACGGGAATGCTTGGAACAGTTATGAATGCCCTTGTTATGGCTGACAGTTTGAAACAATTGGGTGTCGATACACGTGTTCAAACAGCGATTGATATGAAATCTGTGGCAGAGCCTTATATTCGTGGTCGTGCCCTTCGTCACCTTGAAAAAGGGCGTATCGTTATCTTTGCAGCTGGTATTGGTTCACCATACTTTTCAACAGATACAACGGCAGCTCTTCGTGCCGCTGAAATCGAAGCTGATGCCATCCTTATGGCTAAAAATGGTGTTGATGGTGTCTACAACGACGACCCTCGTAAAAACGCTGATGCTGTCAAATTTGACGAATTGACACACGTAGAAGTTATCAAACGTGGTTTGAAAATTATGGATGCCACAGCTTCTACCCTTTCAATGGATAATGACATTGACCTTGTTGTCTTTAATATGAACGAACCAGGAAATATCAAACGTGTTATTTTTGGTGAACACATTGGGACAACTGTATCTAACAAAGCAGAATTACGTAAATAAGAAGGAGAGAACTCATGACAAACGCAATTATTGAAAAAGCAAAAGAACGTTTTGCCCACTCACACGAGTCATTGGCCCGTGAATTCGGAGCTATCCGTGCAGGTCGTGCCAATGCATCACTTCTTGATCGCATCACTGTGGAATACTATGGTGCTCCAACACCACTTAACCAATTGGCTTCAATCACTGTTCCTGAAGCACGTGTTCTTTTGATTTCACCATTTGATAAAGGATCAATCGCTGATATCGAACGTGCCATTAATGAATCTGACCTTGGCATCAACCCAGCTAACGATGGCTCTGTAGTCCGCTTGGTTATCCCAGCACTTACAGAAGAAACTCGTAAAGAGTTAGCCAAAGAAGTGAAAAAAGTCGGCGAAAATGCTAAAATCGCTATCCGTAACATCCGTCGTGATGCAATGGATGAAGCTAAAAAGCAAGAAAAAGACAAAGAAATCACAGAAGATCAATTGAAAGCTTTGGAAAAAGATATCCAAAAAGCAACTGATGACGCTGTTAAGAAGATTGACAGCATGACAGCAGAAAAGGAAAAAGAACTTCTTACTGTTTAATCAATAGAAAAATAAGGAGAGTGGGACAGAAGCAAAAGAGCATGGACTATGTTAGCTTCCTTGTCCGACTCTCTTTTTAGAGGAAAAAAGATGAATACATTACTTGGAACGATCATTACTGCCCTAGTAACTGATGAAAATGATAAATTTTACTTTGTACAAAAGGACGGTGTGACTTTTGCCTTGTCTAAAGATGAGGGAGAACACGCCATTGGTGACATGGTGACAGGCTTCGCCTATACAGATAGTAAGCAAAAATCACGTCTGACTCAAAAGGAAATCAAGGCAACTCGCGATTCTTATGATTGGGGAGAGGTCACTGAAGTCCGCAAAGATTTAGGTGTCTTTGTAGACGTGGGAATTCCAGATAAGGAAATCGTTGTCTCTCTTGATGTTTTACCTGAACTCAAAGAGCTTTGGCCTAAGAAGGGGGACAAACTCTATATTAAACTAGATGTGGATAAAAAAGATCGTATTTGGGGGCTTCCTGCTGAACCTGAGGTCTTTCAACGCATAGCTGGTCCTGCTTACGATAATATGCAAAATCAAAAATGGCCAGCCATTGCCTACCGTCTTAAACTGTCAGGAACCTTTGTCTATCTGCCAGAGAATAACATGCTTGGCTTTATTCATCCATCAGAACGTTATGCTGAGCCGCGCTTGGGTCAAGTCCTTGAAGCGCGCGTGATTGGTTTCAGAGAAGTTGACCGCACCCTTAACCTTTCTCTTAAACCACGTTCTTTTGAAATGCTCGAAAATGATGCTCAGATGATTTTGACCTATTTAGAGAGCAATGGTGGCTTTATGACTCTTAATGATAAATCATCACCAGCAGATATCAAGGCGACCTTTGGTATTTCTAAAGGACAATTCAAAAAAGCTTTGGGTGGTCTGATGAAGGCAAAAAAAATCAAACAAGATCAGTTTGGAACAGAATTAATCGGTTAGGAGAAGGCATGAGAAAATCCTTTTATACTTGGCTGATGACTCAACGTAATCCAAAATCAAATGAACCAGTGGCAATCTTAGCCGATTTGGCTTTTGAAGATTCAACCTTTCCTAAGCATACCGATGATTTTGAAGAAGTTAGTCGTTACTTGGAAGATCAGGCTAGTTTCTCTTTCAATCTAGGCCAGTTTGACCAGATTTGGGAAGACTATCTAGCACATTGATAGGGATAAGGTTTTACCATAGGTGTAATCGTTTTTTACAATTTTTATAAAGCGGTTAGCATTTGAATTGGGATGAATTGTTACATGTTTTTACAAATATCTCAGATGTTTTTCAATAAATTAGGCTTGTTACAACTAGTTAGTAATTGCTTTAAAGAGCAGTAAGTCACAACTTTTTTGATGGAAAGTGTGGTATTATTGTAGATATTAAAATTGTTAAAAAGGGATGAATTATAGATGTTATCAAAATCTAAAACTACAAAGGCACTTCTTTACTCGACTGCAGCACTTTCACTTTTTGCTGCTAGCCACGTACATGCCGATGAAGCTTCTAACTGGACAGCACGTTCAGTAGATCAAATCAAGGCAGATATCTCTGTAAATGATAATCAACAAACTTACACTGTTCAATATGGTGATACTTTAGGTAGTATTGCTGAAGCGATGGGAATCGATGTGAATGTTTTGGCTAACATCAATCAAATTACAAACATTGATTTGATTTACCCTGGAACAGTCTTGACAGCAACTTACAATTCTGATAATCAAGCAGTCTCTGTTAAAGTTGAAACTCCAGCTTCAGAAACTTCTAACACATCTGTAGTAGCAGAAGCTAACTTGGCAACTAACGAAGTGACTGTAAATGGTCAATCTGTAGTAGCAGCTGATTTGTCAGCTCCAGTTGAAACTGTTAGCTCGACAGCTACTCAAGAGCCTGCTAAAGAAGAGTCAACACAAGCTGTTTCAGAAGTAACAGAGGCTATCGCATCAGCATCAGAAGCACCAGCATACGCAGAAACTGAACAACCAGTTGCTGATGCTATTGATCATGTAACTGCGTCAGCAGAAACTACTCCAGCTGCTGAAACACCAGCACAACCTGAAGTAAAAGAAGAAGCTCCAGCAGCAACGTCAGAAGCGTCTTCAGAAGCACCAGCAACTTCAGAGGCACCAGCAGAACAGCCAGTTGCAGAGCCAGCAGCAACATCAGAAGCTGCCTCAGAAGCACCAGCAGCTTCAGAGGCGCCAGCAGAACAGCCAGTGGTAGAACCAGCAGCAACATCAGAAGTAGCATCAGAAGCACCAGCGGCTTCAGAGGCACCAGCAGCACAACCTGCATCAACAAATACACTTCCAACGGATCCACACCTTCAACCACAAGCTGAAGCTTTCCGTCAAGATGTAGCAGCAAAATTTGGTCTTACTGATATCGGTGGTTACCGTGAAGGTGACCCACAAGACCATGGTAAAGGACTTGCCGTTGACGTTATGGTACCAGTTGGTTCAGAAGTTGGTAATCAGGTTGCACAATATGCTGTAGACAATATCGCAAATGCAGGTATCTCATATGTCATCTACAGACAAAAATTCTATGCACCAGTAAACAACATCTACGGACCAGCCAATACTTGGAACCAAATGCCTGATCGTGGTAGCGTTACTGAAAACCACTATGACCACGTTCACGTATCATTCAATGCATAATTAAGAATTACAAAAAGTCACGCCTGGCGTGATTTTTTTGATATAATGGAGAAAAATACGAAAGAAAGAGGAACTCTATTTGCAAGAGTATTCTGTTGAAATTACCCTAAACCACCCAGATGACGTCTTGTCGCTTTTCGGGACTAATGAACGACATTTAAAACTCATTGAAGAAAACCTAAATATTATTATCCATGCCCGAACAGAGCGTGTGCAAGTCCTTGGGGATGACGAAGAAAGTGTCGAATTGGCCCGCTTGACCATTCAAGCCCTCCTTGTTTTAGTGGAGCGTGGGATGCTAGTCAACACTTCAGATGTTGTCACGGCCTTAACCATGGCTCAAGATGGTTCGATTGATAAGTTTGTTGCTTTATATGAAGAAGAGATTATCAAGGACAACAGTGGTAAGCCTATTCGAGTTAAGACCCTAGGGCAAAAGGTTTATGTTGATAGCATTAAAAGCCATGATGTGGTCTTTGGGATTGGTCCAGCTGGTACAGGTAAAACCTTTTTAGCGGTCACTCTTGCAGTAACAGCTCTTAAACGTGGCCAGGTGAAACGTATTGTTCTAACACGTCCGGCTGTTGAGGCAGGTGAAAGTCTTGGTTTTTTGCCTGGTGATCTCAAGGAAAAGGTAGATCCTTACCTTCGTCCCGTCTATGATGCTCTTTATCAAATTCTTGGTAAAGAGCAAACGACTCGTCTTATGGAACGTGAAATTATTGAAATTGCGCCACTCGCCTATATGCGTGGTCGTACTCTTGAAGATGCCTTTGTTATCCTTGATGAAGCGCAAAACACAACCATCATGCAGATGAAGATGTTCTTAACGCGTCTTGGCTTTAATTCTAAGATGATTGTCAATGGAGATATGAGCCAGATTGACCTTCCACGTCGTGTAAAGTCAGGTCTTATTGATGCTATGGAAAAACTAAAAGGAATCAAGGCCATTGATTTTGTTCATTTCACTGCTAGTGATGTCGTCCGTCACCCAGTTGTTGCTGACATCATTAATGCTTATGAAAAAGATGCACCTAAAGTTGACTTTGAGGCGAAACCAGAGCAATCTAATGAGGTTGAAGAAGCATCAGGATTGACCGAATACCCAGTCATTGGTGTTGAGGATGTTAAAAAGTAAATAGATGAAAAGAGGTTTGAGAGTAAGTGTTTTCTACCTCTTTTTTTCTTTTCTAGTCCAGTAACAGATTTTCTCTCTATTTTTGGTAAAATAGTACTAAAGAGTAGGCTAATATGGGGGAAAGATTTTGAAAGTATCAAGAGAGCTATATTCCAGATGGTGCCTAGCAGATGGTAAAAGACGAAGCTACTTAGGCATATTCAAATGAATTGGTAAATTTGACTTAGTGGAGAGAAAATAATGATAACTTGTATAAAGATTTTCTAGTTGTTGAGAACATGAAATGTCAATTTTATTATCTTTCTTATAGGGATGGGGAACCTTTTGTTTTACTATTTGAGCATGACGAAAAGCTACCACAGACTTTTGACCCCCATACAGGAACTTTGAAACAGGATTCAACAGTCTCTGAATATAAAGCCTTAGTGATTTCTCATATTGATAAGCTTTCTAAAAAGGGAGAGGAGTATTCAAGAGTAAAAGAAGTATCTGTCCGAAGGTGTGTGGATGTTTATAAAAAATGTTGACGCAAAAACGAACTTATGAAAAGCGTCCCAATGCTATCGTTCTGATTGTTTATGCTAATGATGGACATATTGAGTCGCGTAGAACTTTTAAACGATTGACTTCAGAGGAAGTTAAAGGGCTCATAAGTGGTTATGAGTGGGATTATAAGTATGCCTTGGATCATCATAAGGACTGAGATCAATATGGAAATTATCTCATCTGGCGCTGATAAGTAAACCGACCAAGCAGTTTTTTTACTATGGAGAATAATATCCTAAAGATTTATTAAAGAAACTTACAGTCTTTATGATAATTGTCAAATACTATTTGGCCATTTATTTTAGTACAATAGGATAGTAGACCAATAAAAAAGGAGATTATTATGAACCAGCAAGAGTGGATTGAGTACTTTGAATTAGTCAACGGTCGTAAACCAACTCCGGCAGAGTTATCTCAAGCTCAAGCAACAGGCGAGTTTATCCTTGAGCGACCTAACGTTTTAAGCTCAAATGGACAAATGAGGGAGCAAAGACCGATTAAGCCAGCTGAACCTGTGATTGCTATGACGCAACAGCCTCAGTTTGCCCAAACAGTAGCAACTTTCCAACAAGTAGTTCCCCCTAAAAAAGGTATGTCTAAGAAAACTAAGATTATTTTGGCATCGTTCTTAGGATCCTTGGTAGCGATTTCACTTATCGTTGGTGGCTACTCACTATGGCGTTACCAATCAGGTAAGATTGCGGATGGAACATACGAGGTAGTAGCCTATTCTTATCGCGATGATGATAAAGACAAGATGGTTGATGGCATAAATGAATACAAGGACGAAGATTTGGATTTGCAGTCTTTTGTGGTTGTAAAGAATAATCAATCTAGAACCTACAATTTAGTAGAGGGTGACAATAAATCATATGTTAGTTTGATGGACTATGAGATAGATATTCCTCAGATATTTGATCCGTGGAATAAAACACAAAGTCAAGCTTTAAATGCGGACCAAGTCGAAGATATCACAAAAGACTTCATGAAAAAGATGAGAAAAGACTATTCGTTCTATACCAAAGAGGCAGCTGACAAAGTCGTTAAAAAAACAACAAGAGAATATAAAGATACCTTGAGGGAAAAACGTACTTATGTCAAACATGGTGATGAATACACTCTGACTACTTATGGTGAAAAAGGGAAGCTTGAGTCACGTATTACCTTTAAACGTCTAAGTAAATCTGATACAGACAAACGTTGGAATGATTATGAAGACGCTGTCAAGGATTATAAGAAAGAGCTGAAGTCTTATAGTGATCAATATGATAACTACAAGGATTACTTTGATTATGGTTATGGCTATAGTGACGACTATGGTAGCGATTCAAAATCAAGCTCTAGTGGTAGCAGTAGCAGTAAAAAGAGCGTTGATAGAATTTAACATTCATAAGTTTAATAAAGCAGTATCAGGCTTAAAGTCAGGTACTGTTTTTTCTTTTTATGAAAATGGTCAAATAGATTTTTGGCATTTTTCTGCTAAAATAGGAGTATCAATGAAAAAAGGGACTTTTATGAACGAAACAGAATGGTTAGATTATTTCGAAACAATCAATAATTGCAAACTAATCGAAGAAGAAATTCAACAATCCAAAGCGAACAGCGAATTTATAGCCTCAGAGCCTGTGGCAGAGAATAGTCAGCCACAAGTTTAGATGAGTGAGCCAGTAACTGAATAAGTGACACCAGTTGTGGCATCTAAAAAAGTCTATATTAAGACTTATAAGGAATTTCTTAAAGAGACGGTTCACTATAAGGTTAATGCCGATAAAATCAATGTCCTTACCTATGATAAAAAAGGCAAACTTTCAGAAGAAAAAGTCTTTAAAGGTCTAACAAAAGAAGAGAAAAAACTGGATTACGACTATGAGCGTGATGATAGGGACGATAAAAAACTTTCATTTCTAGGTGAATATTAAAAGATCAAAAATCAGCTAGTCTGGTTTTTTTAGTGTTTAAAACGTGCTATAATAAGATGTTATATCATCAGTGTTAGCCCATTTGTTAACACATGAAAGGAAATTAAAATGACAAAAACATTCTACATCACAACACCTATCTACTATCCATCTGGTAAATTGCATATTGGTTCTGCCTATACTACCATTGCCTGTGACGTCTTGGCACGTTACAAACGCATGATGAACTATGATGTCTTCTACCTTACTGGGCTTGATGAACACGGCCAAAAGATTCAACAAAAAGCTGAAGAAGCAGGAATCACACCACAAGAGTATGTGGATGGTATGGCTGTTGGTGTTAAGGACCTCTGGCAACTTTTGGATATCTCATACGATAAATTCATCCGTACGACTGATGATTACCATGAAAAAGTTGTTGCTCAAGTTTTCGAGCGTCTCTTGGAACAAGGGGATATCTACCTTGGTGAATACTCTGGTTGGTACTCAGTTTCAGATGAAGAATTCTTTACTGAAAGTCAGTTGGCAGAAGTTTACCGTGATGAGCAAGGCAATGTCATTGGTGGCATAGCTCCATCGGGACATGAAGTAGAGTTGGTTTCTGAAGAATCCTATTTTTTTAAACTCAGTAACTACGCAGACCGTTTGACTGCCTTCTTTAAAGAACACCCAGAATTTATCCAACCTGATGGTCGTATGAATGAAATGCTTAAAAACTTCATCGAGCCAGGCTTGGAAGACTTGGCGGTATCACGTACAACCTTCACTTGGGGAGTTAAAGTACCATCAGATCCAAAGCATGTTGTTTATGTGTGGATTGATGCCCTTATCAACTATATTACCGCCCTCGGTTATGGGCAGGATGAGCATGGTAATTTTGACCTTTTCTGGCAAAATGATGAAAACCATGAAATCATCCACATGATTGGTAAGGATATCCTTCGTTTCCACTCAATCTACTGGCCAATCATCTTGATGGCACTTGATTTACCATTACCTACACGTCTTGTTGCTCATGGTTGGTTTGTCATGAAAGACGGTAAGATGTCCAAGTCTAAAGGAAACGTCATCTATCCAGAAATGTTGGTAGAGCGCTTCGGTCTTGATCCACTTCGTTACTACCTCATGCGTAGTCTTCCAGTTGGTTCAGATGGTACCTTCACACCAGAAGACTATGTGGCTCGCATCAACTATGAGTTGGCTAATGATCTAGGAAACCTCCTCAACCGTACAGTTGCTATGATTAACAAGTATTTCGGTGGTCAAGTGCCTGTCTATGTTGAGAATGTTACAGACTTTGATGCTGATTTGGCTAAGGTTGTGGCTGAAAATATTGAAGAGTTCCACAAACAAATGAATGCTGTAGATTTCCCACGTGCCTTGGATGCCGTTTGGAACATCATTTCACGTACCAATAAGTATATTGATGAAACAGCTCCTTGGGTCCTTGCCAAAGAAGATGGTGACAAGGAACAATTGGCAGCAGTGATGGCTCACTTGGCGGCTAGCCTTCGTGTGGTAGCTCACCTCGTCCAACCATTCATGATGACCACTTCAAATGCCATCATGGAACAGCTCGGATTGCCAGTGGTATTTGACCTTGAAAATCTTGAACTTTCAGGTTTCCCAGAAAATGTTACAGTTATTCCAAAAGGAACTCCAATCTTCCCACGTCTTGACATGGACGAAGAAATTGCCTACATCCAATCTCAAATGAACGCAGGCAAACCACAAGAAAAAGAATGGAACCCCGAAGAAGTCGAACTTAAATCTGAAAAAGACCAAATCAAATTTGAAGACTTTGACAAGGTTGAAATCCGTGTTGCTGAAGTTAAAGAAGTCGAAAAAGTGGAAGGTTCAGACAAATTACTTCGCTTCCGTCTTGATGCTGGCGATGGTGAAGACCGTCAAATCCTCTCAGGTATCGCTAAATTCTATCCAAACGAACAAGAATTGGTCGGTAAGAAACTTCAAGTTGTGGCGAACCTCAAACCACGTAAGATGATGAAGAAATATGTCAGCCAAGGTATGATTCTTTCTGCTGAACATGACGGTAAACTCACTGTCTTGACAGTAGATCCATCTGTTCCAAACGGAAGTGTGATTGGGTAACAGTAATTCTGTTTTATAGTATTTCCTTAAGTGGGAGTGGGAAAACGAATTGATTTTGAATGATAAGTCTTCTGTTCCTTTCCTTATTTTGATTTCGCCGTATCCCCCTACTCACCTAAGAGTAATCAAAACAAGATATTTTTAACATTAAAACGAGTTCAGTCGAACTCGTTTTTTTATGCACTATATTTCAATAAATGTTTAATCTGTTCTACGCTTCCATCAGGTCCATAGGTATTAGGGGATCTGTCTAGTTTACTAATAGCATCAAGGTCTCCTTAGTGGTGGGGTAGTAAGCTATCTCGGATTTCTTCGATAAATGCTTGAATAATTGTAGATTGTTTTTGTTTATTGTTGGTTACAAAACCCAAAGTGTGCTTGGGACTATCCTTAAGTGGGATTAGGACAATCTGGTCCTTGATAAAACTGTTGACAATACCAAGGCCAGAAGCATAACTATCAGAGGAACATAGCAGATTCATGACACTGCCTCGGTCATTACTGTAGATAACTTGCTGGTCAGGCAGGACCTCCAGCGGATCCTCGTCGAAATGAATTCCAGAGCTTTCCTGACGAAAACGGACTTGTGGATATCCCTCTAAATCCTTGAGATTTAGAGATTTTTTCTTGGCTAAGGGATGTTGACGTCCCAAGAAAATCTTGGTTTCAAAGTCTCCAAGTGGGGTGAAAGTCAAATCCATGTGTTTGAAACTGCGCTCTAGGATGTGGACATTGTCTTCATCAAGGTAAATAATCCCCAAGTCACTTTCGAAACTCTCTACGCTCTTGAGAATCTTTCTAGTTGTTGTTTCAATTAATTGAAATTCTTGATAATCACTACGAAAGCGTTTGGCAATATGAGCCATAGGAAG
The DNA here is from genome assembly GCF_900636445.1 of Streptococcus vestibularis. Lineage (NCBI taxonomy): Bacteria > Bacillati > Bacillota > Bacilli > Lactobacillales > Streptococcaceae > Streptococcus > Streptococcus vestibularis. The sequence continues at coordinate 448,848 of NZ_LR134275.1, forward strand.
TGACAAAAAATCATAGTGGTGACTGGCAATAGTGAACGATTTCTTAAAGGACTTGCGATAGCGTCCTTCTAGTAGATCCAGCTCTCCAAGGATACGTTTGGCGTATTTGAGAAAATCATGGCCATCATCAGTCAGTTTGGCTCCCGTATTGGAGCGCTCAAAGAGTAGAACTCCCAGTTCTTCCTCTAAATCACGAATGGATGCTGAAAGATTGGGTTGTGTCAAAAAGAGCTTCTTAGCAGCCTTACTAAATGAGCCTGTTTCAGAGATAGTCTGAACATAGCGACATTGTTGAAAATTCATAAGCATCCCCTTTTTAAAATATGATTGTGACCTATATTATAACAAAATGAGAAGTCTAATATCAGTAAAATCCTGATAGGAATAGATGAAGATCTGATATGAAATTTTTATAAAGTCAGGTCTTATAGGAGTACTGATGGAATGCTGTATAAAGTGTCAGTTGCTAAGACGTCTAATGGCTTCCAATTTTTTAGGTCGAATGAGGAAGAGTACTATGGTAATCAGTAGTAACCAGAGAATGAAATACCAGATACTTGTAGCTGGAGTAGCCTGTGTCGCTTGTGACAGAAGAAAACTAGTAAAAATAACCCCAAAGTGCAGAACAATAGTCCATCAGAGGCTGACAGTACGTAGGTGAATAGTGACAAAGAATATACCGATAGCCGAGGCAGAGTAGACTTGAACCAGGGTTGCGTCTAGAGGTTGGTGGGTGAGATTTTCTAGACGAGCCAATCATAAGGATGATAAGAAGACGCCTTCTAAAACATGTTTTGAAGATCTAACACCATTTTGGAAGGCGAGTTTACGGAGGAGTCCATAGAGACTACTTTTTTTAATGGAGAGGGAAAGAATATAAAGCAGTCCTGTAAATAGATCTATCAGAAGATGGACTAACCTTTTTTGATAGGTGGTATGTTTTGAGAGTGGCTATTTTAGCTGCTACTCTTCTAGAAAATAGTATTTTGTACGCAGTGTGACGTTTTGCACAAAAAGCGAGAGTGAAAGCTTTATTAGATTAACTGACTATTAATCTCGGGATACTTTGAATCTAGAGACCATTTTGGATCAACACGGTTTTGTATTTGTTGGTATTGAACTGTACCTAGGGAAATGGTGGTTCAATGTTAGTAAATAAGGATTTTGGATGGTAATTATCCAAATCTAAAAATTGTTTTATCTTGTTATTGACTAAAGGAAGTAAGTCCTTGATGAGAGTTAGGAACTAGAGGGTAAGAAACATATTGGGATGGTGTTTCAGAGACGGAATTTGACTAGGTGTTTGTGAGAGCATCTGTCTATGCTACATTGACTATTTTCAATGGTTGTATGGGATAGAGACTGTTTTTGGCTTTTAATTTCAGGGTGGATTGGGGGATTTTTCCTGAGAAATCGAGATTGTTGAAAAGAGATCAAAGGATTGAGCGTCACTTGGATCCCAAGGTAAGCAATACACCTATAAACCTAAGTTTCCATACAGCAGGGAGCAAGTTTCAGTTTAAATGGGGGAAGAATCTAGAGTAATCTAGATGTTTTTTTATTTTGTGAATTCTTTTACGAATAAGTAAGAGAGTGCACGAAGGAGAGAGTCATGTTAATTGCAAAAAATCAGGAGGGAAACCTCGTTTCAGCTCTTGAAACTGAGTTAAATCGTGAGGAAACTTATCGTTGTCCAGGCTGTCAAGGTAGAGTCCTATTGAGGCATGGCCAGGTAATGTGTCCACATTTTGCTCACAAGTCTTTGAAAGATTGTCAGTTCTTCTCAGAGAATGAATCGGCCCAACATTTATCCCTTAAGGCAGCCTTATATAAATCTTTGGTTAATCATGGTGAAAAAGTAAGTATTGAAAAGGTTTTGTCCGAGATGGGGCAAATTGCAGATTTATTTGTTGGAGATTCCTTAGCCTTGGAAGTTCAGTGTTCTCGGTTATCCCAGCAACGTTTGAGAGAGAGGACATGTGCCTATCACCAAGCAGGTTACGAAGTGCGTTGGCTTTTGGGTGAGGAACTCTGGTTGAATGGTCGTTTAACAGACTTACAGCGGGACTTTCTCTATTTTACGGCTAAGATAGGATTTCACCTGTGGGAGCTTGATTGGAAGCGAGAGGAAATTAGACTTAAGTATCTCATCTATGAGGATATTTTTGGGAAAGTCTATTATTTAACTAAGGCCTGGCCGTTAACCGAAAATCTCATGACAGTTCTACGTTTTCCTTATCAAGTAGAGAAGGGTGAGACCTATAAAGTTACTCAGCGAAAGAAGGTCTCACATGTGATTCAACGAGAATTAGTGGGGAAAAATCCAAGGTGGCTGAGAAGACAGGAAGAAGCCTATCTTAAGGGAATGAATTTGTTATGTCTATCTGATCAGGATTTTTTTCCACAAGTGAGATTTCCTGAATCTAAGCAAGGATTTGTCCAAATTAGATTATCTATTGATGGTTTTGAAAAGCTTTTCATGCAATATTATCGAAAAAGACATTTTTCTTACAAGCAAACCCTCTACCCTCCCACCTTTTATGCTAAAATAGTAAAGAATAGACACAATTAAGGAGAATATTATGTCAGATAATCGTACTCATTTAGACGAGAAATACACATGGGATTTGACGACCATTTTTGCGACAGATGCAGATTGGGAAAGTGAATATGAAAGCACTGTTCAGGATTTGAAGAAGGTTAGTGCTTATGCAGGTCATCTCTTGGATTCTGCTAAGAACTTGCTTGAGGCAACAGAACTTTATATGAGCCTTATGCGTCGTTTGGAGAAAATATACGTTTATGCGTCAATGAAAAATGACCAAGATACAACGGTAGGTCTTTACCAAGAATACCAAGCCAAAGCCTCAAACCTTTACTCACAGTTGAGTGGAGCCTTTGCTTACTTTGAGCCTGAATTTATGGCCTTGGATGCTAAGAAATTAGCTGAATTTAAAGAACAAGAGCCAGGTCTTGGGCTTTATGACCACTATTTCGAACGTCTTTTGGCAAACAAGGACCACGTTCTTTCTCAAGAAGCAGAAGAACTCTTGGCAGCAGCTGGTGATATTTTCAATGGTCCAACGGATACCTTCAACGTCTTGGATAATGCTGATATCCTCTTCCCATGGGTATCGGATGGTCAAGGGGATGTGATTGAGTTGACACATGGTAATTTTATCACCCTCATGGAATCTAAGGACCGTGACATTCGTAAGGGAGCTTATGAAGCGATGTACGGTACTTACGAGCAGTTCCAACATACCTATGCACAAACACTCCAAGGTGTTGTTAAGGTTCACAATTACCAAGCCAAAGTTCGTCACTATAATTCGGCACGTCATGCAGCACTTGCGGCTAACTTTATTCCAGAAAGTGTTTATGACTCTCTCTTGGAATCAGTGAACAAGCATTTGCCACTTTTGCACCGTTACCTTGATTTGCGTAAGAAGGTCTTGGGACTTGACGAGCTTAAGATGTATGACGTTTATACACCACTTTCTGAGACTGAAACTGCTCTTACTTATGAAGAGTCCCTCAAGAAAGCAGAAGAAGTCTTGGCAATCTTTGGCGAAGAGTATAGTAAAGGGGTTCATGCAGCCTTTACGGAACGTTGGATTGACGTTCACCCTAACAAAGGAAAACGTTCAGGGGCCTACTCAGGTGGTGCCTATGATACCAATGCTTTCATGCTTTTGAACTGGCAAGACACTTTGGACAATCTCTTTACCTTGGTTCACGAGACTGGCCACAGTTTGCATTCAACTTTTACACGTCAGACTCAACCATATGTTTACGGAGATTACCCAATTTTCTTGGCGGAAATTGCGTCTACAACCAATGAGAATATCTTGACGGAAACGCTTCTTAAAGAGGTTAAAGATGACAAGACACGTTTTGCTATTCTTAACCACTATTTGGATGGTTTCAAGGGAACTGTCTTCCGTCAAACACAATTTGCTGAGTTTGAACATGCTATTCATGAAGCAGATGCATCTGGTCAAATCTTGACAGCCGACTTCATGAATAAACTTTACGCAGACCTCAATGAGAAATACTACAACCTTAAAGCTGAAGATAACTACGAAATTCAGTTTGAGTGGGAACGTATTCCGCATTTCTACATGAATTACTATGTCTACCAATACGCTACAGGGTTTGCAGCAGCAAGCTACTTGGCTGAAAAAATTGTTCACGGTACTGAGGAGGATAAAGAAGCTTACCTTACTTACCTTAAGGCGGGAAGCTCAGATTATCCTTTGGAAGTTATCAAGAAAGCTGGTGTTGATATGACCAATACCGACTACTTGGATGCTGCCTTCAAAGTTTTTGAAGACCGTCTCGTTGAATTGGAAGCCTTGGTTGAAAAAGGTGTTCACCTTTCTTAAAAAAGTCATTATACTATATGAGAGAATCATTCTGGATAAGAGTGGTTCTTTTTACATCTAAAAAACGAACGTTTATAGCATGCAAGTCCTAATTGCTACGGAAAATTACTAATGAGCATATTTATAGCTCCTTGTTTATATTCATGATAGACTAAAAACCTAACGTTTTATGATTGATAAGTGAACAGTGTTCAGAAATAGAAAGTAGGTTTTTGTGAAAACAACCAATCGTTATCTTGTAGCAACGTGTGGTGTCTTACTCCATCTTATGTTGGGGTCTACCTATGCTTGGAGTATCTATCGTAATCCTATTATGGTCCAGACTGGCTGGGATCAATCTTCAGTTTCTTTTGCCTTTTCATTGGCCATCTTTTGTCTTGGTCTTTCTGCAGCCTTCATGGGACGCTTGGTTGAAAAATTTGGTCCTAGAGTGACTGGAAGTATGTCGGCTGTTCTCTATGCCGGAGGTAACATTCTAACAGGAGTTGCCATTGCTCAGGGAGAGCTGTGGATACTTTATCTTGGTTACGGTATTCTTGGTGGTCTAGGACTGGGTGTGGGGTATATTACGCCTGTTTCAACCATCATTAAGTGGTTTCCTGATAAGCGTGGCCTTGCGACTGGTCTTGCCATTATGGGCTTTGGCTTTGCATCGCTCTTGACCAGCCCTATTGCCCAATATCTGATTCAGGCACGTGGTGTTGAGCAGACCTTTTATATCTTGGGAGTTGTTTATTTTATTGTGATGCTTTTTGTCTCACAATTCATTAAACGACCAAGTGTAGAGGAAGCACAACTGTTGGCTGACAAGAGTCCGAACCGTCAAGCTGCTGATTTAAGCAAGGGAATTACGGCTAATGAAGCTCTGAAATCGTCAACTTTCTACTGGTTATGGCTTATCTTGTTTATCAATATTTCATGTGGCTTAGCCCTTGTCTCTGCAATTTCTCCAATGGCTCAAGATATGGCTGGGATGTCAGCGGAATCAGCAGCAGTTGTTGTCGGTGTTATGGGAATCTTTAATGGCTTTGGTCGCCTTCTGTGGGCAGGCTTGTCGGATTATATTGGGCGTCCGAAGACCTTTATCCTCCTCTTTGTGGTTAATATCGTTATGGCCATCCTCCTAATTGTCCTGCAAGTTCCACTTGTCTTTGTGGTTGCGATGGCTGTTCTGATGACTTGCTACGGGGCAGGTTTCTCTTTGATTCCACCATACCTTAGCGATATCTTTGGGGCAAAGGAATTGGCTACCCTTCATGGTTATATTCTGACTGCCTGGGCTATGGCAGCCTTGGTGGGACCAATGCTCCTGTCGGTAACCTATGAATTGACAAAATCTTACCAGATGACCTTGCTTGTTTTCATTGCTCTTTACGTGGTAGCTTTAGTTATTGCTTACCTCTTGAAAAAGAAGGTTATTCGTCAAAGTAGTCTAATGATGAGGATTTGAGTCATAGATAAGAAAAATCTCTAGCACTTGCTAGGGATTTTTTATATAATAAAACACATGGTTAAATCATATAGTAAAAACGCAAATCACAACATGCGTCGCCCAGTAGTAAACAAGGATATCGTGGATTACATGCGAACGCATCTTCAGGAAAATAAAGGGCATTTGGCTGAGCTGGAGGCCTTTGCTCGTAAGGAAAATATTCCAATTATTCAGCACGAAGTTGTTGCTTATTTCCGATTTTTGTTACAGACCTTACAGCCTAAGAAAATCCTTGAGGTAGGAACGGCTATTGGTTTTTCAGCTCTTCTTATGGCTGAGTACGCCCCTGATGCTCAGATTACGACGGTTGATCGTAATGAAGAAATGATTGGCTTTGCCAAGGAAAATCTAGCCAAGTATGACAGTCGCAAACAAATTACCTTGGTGGAAGGAGATGCTGCTGAGGTATTGCAAGACTTAGACACAGATTATGATTTTGTCTTTATGGACTCAGCCAAGTCTAAATATATCGTCTTTCTACCTGAAATCTTAAAACGTCTTAAGGTTGGTGGGGTCATCGTCTTTGATGATATTTTCCAAGGGGGGGATATTGCCAAAGACATCATGGAGGTTCGTCGTGGTCAGCGGACGATCTATCGTGGCTTGCATCGCCTTTTTGATGCGACCTTAGATAACCCGGGTTTGACTGCTAGTTTGGTACCTATGAGTGACGGGCTTCTTATGCTTCGGAAAAATTCTGAAAATATTATCTTGCCAGATTAAGCATTATTTAAGTAAGTGTGGTATAATAACAAAGATATTGACAATTTAAGGAGTAGATAGAATGGCTAAAGAAAATGAAAATCTTGAGTCGACAGAAGAAACTGTTGAAGAGGTTGTAGCAGACAAAGACGCAGAACAAGAGCATCTTGATCGCCAAAAAGAAGAAGAGGAAAGCATCGCCCTCGCTAGTGAAAAAGCGAAAGAAAAAGCTAAACGTGCTAAAACGAAAAAGACACGTGATGCTGGTAAACCAAGTTCAGGTGGCCGCTTCCTCGGAGGTCTTGCCCTTGTAGCTGTTTCAGCCCTTGTTGGTGCTGGTGCTATGTATGTTTCTCTGGGGAACAAAACGACTGAAGAAACAACCTTGGTATCTATGAAAGGTGATACTGTTACTGTTGGGGATGTCTTTGATTCACTTAAAGGTAGCAACCAAACACAACAAAGTGTTTTGAGTGCAACGTTGCAAAAGGCTCTTGAAAAAGAATACGGTAGCAAGGTCAGCAAAGAAGATGTTGACAAAGCCTATAAAAAATCTTTAGAACAATACGGAGACCAATTCTCACAAGTGCTTGCAGCCTATGGTCAAACAGAAGAGTCATACCGCACTCAAATCCGCACACAAAAATTGGTTGAGTACGCTGTTAACCAAGCTGCACAAAAAGATTTGACGGAAGCAAATTACAAGGCTGCCTATGATAACTACACACCAAATACAGAGGTGCAAGTAGTTTCAACTACTGATAAAGCAGTGGCAGATAAAGTAGACTCTGAAGCTAAAGCAGAAGGAGCAGACTTCTCACAAGTTGCTAAAGATAACAGCTTGGAAGTGACTTCTAAGACAGTTAACTCAGCTTCTCAAGACTTCCCAACAGATGTTTTGACAGCGGCCTTCAAACAAGATGCTAATGCCGTTTCTGACGTAGTGACTGTTTCAAACAGCTCAACTGGTGCTGCAACTTACTATATCGTCAAAACTGTTTCAAAATCTGAGAAAAATGCAGATTGGAAAAACTATAAGGATGATTTGACTAAGGTTATCATCAATGGTAAGAAAGCTGATACTAACTTCACTAACTCAGTAATTGCCAAGGTTCTTAAAAAATACAATGTTAAGGTTGTAGATAAAGCCTTTAGTGCAATTCTTGACCAGTATGCGACTGGTTCTGGAGCTTCATCAAGTTCAACATCAAGCTCTAGCAAATAAATCATAAGATAAAGTTGATAATGTTGTTATCAACTTGACCTAAGACCTAAAACACGTTAAAATGGAAAGTAACAAAGAGTTTTAAAGCTAGGAAACTCTGAGTCTGCCCTTTGAGAAAGGTAATCATTGCTTCGGATACAGAAAAATGGCGGTTGCTGCGAGCCATGGACGGATGGGATTACTTGCTACTCAAAGTTTACAATTTAAGAAAAATAAGAATGACAAGGTCATTGAATGAAGGTGGTACCGCGGTTCACGTCGCCCTTCGTTTAGTGGTCTTGTCTTTTATTCTTTTAGTATTTTCTAAATGGTATAAATTAAGAAATAATTAAGGAGAAACAATGAAACAACTTACTTCAGCACAAATTCGTCAAATGTGGCTTGATTTCTGGAAATCAAAAGGTCACGCTGTTGAACCATCAGCTAACTTGGTTCCGGTTAACGATCCAACTCTTCTTTGGATTAACTCAGGGGTTGCCACTTTGAAAAAATATTTTGATGGCTCTGTGATTCCTGAAAATCCACGTATTACTAACTCACAAAAGGCTATCCGTACTAACGATATCGAAAACGTTGGTAAGACAGCTCGTCACCACACAATGTTTGAAATGCTTGGTAACTTCTCAGTTGGTGACTACTTCCGTGATGAAGCTATCGAATGGGGTTATGAGCTTTTGACAAGCCCAGAGTGGTTTGATTTTCCAAAAGACAAGCTTTACATGACTTACTATCCAGATGATAAAGATTCATACAACCGTTGGATTGCCTGCGGCGTTGAACCAAGTCATTTGATTCCAATTGAAGATAACTTCTGGGAAATCGGTGCTGGACCTTCAGGACCAGATACTGAAATCTTCTTTGACCGTGGCGAAGACTTTGACCCGGACAATATTGGTATTCGCTTGCTTGAAGAGGATATTGAAAACGACCGTTACATTGAAATTTGGAACATCGTTTTGTCACAATTCAATGCAGATCCAGCTGTTCCACGTTCAGAATACAAAGAACTTCCTAATAAAAACATTGATACGGGCGCAGGTCTTGAACGTCTTGTAGCCGTAATGCAAGGGGCTAAAACAAACTTTGAAACAGACCTCTTCATGCCTATCATTCGTGAAATCGAAAAAATGTCTGGTAAAACTTATGATCCAGATGGTGACACAATGAGCTTTAAGGTCATTGCTGACCACATCCGTTCATTGGCATTTGCCATCGGTGATGGTGCCCTTCCAGGTAATGAAGGTCGTGGTTATGTCCTTCGTCGTCTTCTCCGTCGTGCCGTAATGCACGGCCGTCGTCTTGGCATTTCTGATGCTTTCTTGTACAAACTTGTTCCAACTGTTGGTCAAATCATGGAAAGCTATTACCCAGAAGTTCTTGAGAAGAAAGACTTTATCGAGAAAATTGTTAAACGTGAAGAAGAAACCTTTGCACGTACCATCGATGCAGGTTCAAGCATGCTTGACGAGCTTCTTGCTAACCTTAAGAAATCTGGTAAAGATACGCTTGAAGGTAAAGATATCTTTAAACTTTACGATACTTATGGATTCCCAGTGGAATTGACAGAAGAGTTGGCTGAAGATGAAGGCTTCAAGATTGACCATGAAGGTTTCAAAGCTGCCATGAAAGAACAACAAGAACGTGCGCGTGCTAGCGTGGTTAAAGGTGGTTCTATGGGTATGCAAAATGAAACCCTCGCCAACATCACTGAACCATCTGAGTTTTTGTATGAAGCGGAAACTGCTGAAAGCCGTTTGAGCGTGATCGTTGCTGACGATGCTCGTCATGATAGTGTAAATTCTGGTCAAGCACTCCTTGTCTTTGAACAAACACCATTCTACGCTGAAATGGGTGGACAAGTAGCAGACCACGGTACTATCTCAGATGCAGCTGGTACTGTCGTTGCGCGTGTTGTTGACGTTCAACGTGCACCAAATGGACAAGCCCTTCACACTGTTGAGGTTGAAGGTGAACTTGTTGTAGGTGCTAACTACAAACTTGAAATTGATCACACACGTCGTCACCGTGTCATGAAGAACCACACAGCGACTCACCTCTTGCATGCTGCTCTTCATAATATCGTTGGTGATCACGCTGTTCAAGCCGGTTCTCTTAATGAACAAGAATTCTTGCGTTTCGATTTCACTCACTTTGAGGCTGTAACTCCAGAAGAATTGCGTGCTATCGAAGAACAAGTCAACGAAGAAATCTGGAAAGCAACTCCAGTAACAACTATTGAAACAGACATTGACACTGCTAAATCAATGGGAGCTATGGCCCTCTTTGGTGAAAAATATGGTAAGAATGTTCGTGTTGTTTCAATCGGTGATTACTCTGTTGAGCTTTGTGGTGGTACACACGTTGCCAACACTGCTGAAATCGGTATGTTCAAGATTGTCAAAGAAGAAGGTATCGGTTCAGGAACACGTCGTATCTTGGCAGTTACATCACGTGAAGCTTACCTTGCTTATCGTGAAGAAGAAGATGCCCTCAAAGCAATCGCAGCAACACTTAAGGCACCACAATTGAAAGAAGTACCTAACAAGGTTGCTAGTCTTCAAGAGCAGTTGCATGCCCTTCAAAAAGAAAATGCTGCACTTAAAGAAAAAGCAGCAGCAGCAGCAGCTGGTGATGTCTTCAAAGACGTTAAAGAAGCTAACGGTGTTCGTTATATTGCTAGCCAAGTGGAAGTTTCTGATGCAGGTGCCCTTCGTACCTTTGCTGACCAATGGAAACAAGCAGACTACTCTGACGTCCTTGTCCTTGCAGCTCACATTGGTGAAAAAGTTAATGTCCTTGTAGCAAGCAAATCTAAGGGTGTTCACGCAGGTAATGTTATCAAGGTCCTTGCACCAATCGTATCAGGTCGTGGTGGTGGTAAACCAGATATGGCTATGGCCGGTGGTAGCGATGCTAACGGTATCCAAGATCTTCTCTTAGCAGTAGCAGAACAGTTTTAAGATGTGATACAATAAAATAAACTTAAAAAGGTAGGATGGAAATCCTATCTTTTTTCTTAAAAATTTAGTAATAATATTGAAATAATTGTAAAAAATATTTCAAAGGGGTATAATAAAAGTGTGAAAACGGTTCCGATTTTTTATCAAACAGCCTAGAAAGTGAGAGTGATCAAAATGAGAAAGGCATATGTTTTTAAGGAACGTCAATGTTACTCAATACGTAAATATTCTTTTGGAGCTGCATCAGTCTTGATTGGTGCTAGCTTGATGCTTGGTGGACATGCTTTGGCTCAGGAACAAGCCAATAGCGTAAATTCCAACAAGGATAATGAAGTTATTGTAAATAATTCTGAAGCACTTCAAATTGACCAGGCAACTTCAGAAGCTGTTATCGATGTCCTCAATCAACCAGCTTCAAGATCTGAAGCGCCAAGACCTAAGCTTGTTAGCAGTGAAGTTGCTTCCTCTGAAGTTAGTAGTGTAGTGGTCAGCGAGGCTGCTTCTTTGGAAGTACCAGCAGAGGTTGCTCAATCTGCATCTGCTGTTGCTTCTGTTGCGAGCTCAGAGGTGGCTAGTCCACGTTCTGAAGTGTCATTAGTAGCTAGCTCTGAAGCAGCAAGTGAGACTGACCGTTCAGCGACTTCAGAAGTTGCTGAAGCTAGACCTACTGACCGTGAAGCTGTCGATACTAGTCTTCGGACTGTCTTAACTAATGCTAGTCAGCCTGGTGTAGATGGTCCAGTGACTGCTGATGGTTCTCTTGATATCCCATCAAACGGTACTTTCTATTTCCGTCGCACAACTGAAATTCGTACAGCGCCTATCATGGATATCAAACCTACTTTTGTCTTTAGTGCAGGCGACCATGTTATCTATGACAAGGTCTTGAAGAGGGATAGCCACCAATGGATTTCTTACATTGGTTACGACTCTGAACGCTACTACGCTGATATCGCAACTTTGAAGGCTGAAAGCACTAGTAGCACCACTGAAGTGACTAGAGATGAAACCATCCCTGAACGTGGTACTTATTATTTCACTAAACCTGCAGATGTGAAGAACCAACCTAGTTTGACTGCCAAGACTGAGTTCAATTTTGATTCTGGTATGTCAGTCAACTACGATAGATCTTTGCTTGCTGACAACCACCGTTGGATTTCTTATACTTCGTACAGTGGTACTCGTCGTTATGTCGACCTAGGTGCTGTTGCAGAGGCTGTAGCTAAACCAAGAGGCGACATTTCTATTGAAAGTCATAACAATGGTGACTTTAGCGTGGTTATCAGTAATGTATCAGATCAAAACGGTGTCCTCGGAGTGTCTGTTCCAATCTGGTCTGAAAAGAATGGTCAAGATGACATTATCTGGTATAATGCGACTCGTCTTAGCAATGGTAACTACAAGGTTAATGTCAGTCTAAGTGACCACAAGAATGAACGTGGCCTCTACAATGTTCATCTTTACTATGTTGAAACTAATGGTAAATTAGTTGGTGTGGGCGGCACAACATACACAGTTCCTGCCAAGGTTGAAGAAACTCATACAACTACTAGTCATAGCCTTCCTGACTCAGGAACTTATGCTTTCAAAGAACGCTCTAGCATTAAGGCGGAACCTCGTGTAGCAAGCCCAGAGTTGGCCTACTACGATGCTGGTATGTCAGTCAACTACGACAAGATTGTCAGTGGTGATGGTTATCAATGGCTTTCTTACCTCAGCTACAATGGTAACCGCCGTTATGTAGCCGTGGCTAAACTTGCTCAGCGAGAAAGCAAACCAAGCGGTACTATCACTATTGAAAATCTCTCTAATCTTGGTTTCGACGTTCATATTACTAATGTTTCTAGTGGGGACAAAGCTATTCAAGGTGTAAGTGTTCCGGTTTGGACAGCTAAGAACGGCCAAGATGATCTTGTATGGTACCAAGCTGACAGACAAAGTGATGGTAGCTACAAGGTTCGCATCAATCTTACTGACCATAAGGCTGAAGCAGGCGAATACATTGTCCATCTCTACTATGTTCAAGATGGTAAGATGGTAGGCATTGGAGGCACTAGCACAACTGTTCCAGTACAAAGTGCAACCCGCCATAACCTTCCAGCTTCAGGTTCATATACCTTTACCGCTCGAACTGGCATTAAGACTCAACCTTTGGTAGCTAACCCAGATGTTAGCTACTACGATGCTGGTATGTCAGTCAACTATGACAAGGTTGTCAATAATGACGGCTATACATGGCTTTCTTATCTCAGCTATTCAGGACATCGTTTCTATGTGGCTATCGCACCAACGAGTGTGACTAAACCCGTAGAACAACCAGTCCAACCAAACACATCTTCATCTGGTACCTATACTTTTAAAGAACGTTCTAGTATTAAAGCAGAACCAAGTATGGCAAGTCCAGAGTTGGCCTACTATGATGCTGGTATGTCTGTTAACTATGACAAATTGGTGACTGCAGATGGTCATACATGGCTCTCTTATGTCAGCTATGGGGGCAATCGCCGTTACATTGCTATTGATGGTAAGGTAACAGCAGTTGCTCAACCAGCAAGCCCAAGCCTAGCGGCAACTGGCACCTATACCTTTACAAAACCTAGCTCTATTAAGGCTCAACCAAGTGTTGCTAGCCCAGAGTTAGCCTACTATGATAAAGGCATGTCCGTTCGCTATGACAAGGTCCTAACAGCTGATGGTCACACCTGGTTGTCTTATGTAACTTATAGTGGTGCGAGACGCTATGTGGACATTTCTTAAGATTCGTAACATCACTCTCTTTTGAGGGTGGTGTTTGCACTTTAGCAATTGAATCAATATACTATTGAATATATTTTGAAAATATTTGCCGTAAATTAGAGAAAGTTGTAGAATCAAGATGAAAGTATAGGATTCGTTCTATAAGTAGCTAATTCATCTATGACTTCAATGAAAAATTTAGTTGTTTTTGTGTTATAATAATCGAGTAAATTATCAGAAAAGGAACATCACTCATGAAAATTACAAGTAAAATTATTGGTTTAGTATTAGCTCTTATCGTAGTTATCCTTGCTGTCTTTTTGGTGACTAAATTCAACAGCCATGAATCAGCTCGTGTTAGCACAAGTAGCAGTCCAGTCAAAACGGTTAAGAAGTCATCTTCAAGCTCAAGTAAATCTACTAAGAGCGATAAGAAAAATTCAAACCCGCATGTAAAAAATGAAGACACAGAAGATGCAACCATTGCGGTTAGTGGGTCTTCTGTTGCCAAAGACTCTGCAACTAAAGACACTGATGAAACAGTCTTATCTTCAGGAGGAGTTTCTGAGACTACAAAAGAAAAAACAGGAGAAGAAACACAGGCTTCTTCATCGATTAATGGGAAGCAACTAAGTTCAGGTGACTTTAGTTCAATCGCTGGTACTTGGACCAACTCTCGAGGAGAATTTGTCACAATTTCACCAGATGGTACAGTACAAAATGGGCGTGGTTATACTTATCATCTCTATTCTGGACGTTTAAATAATGGAAATTTTTCAGGAACAATTGCTTCTGATGGTGATAGCGCAGCTTTTTGGGCTATTCCTGGAACTGGTAATGGTGATTTAGACCATCTTGTTATTGGTCAAAGTGATGATGCAGAAAATTATCCATTTTATCGTAATTGACATGAAAAAAGATTGCTATTTATTTAGTAATCTTTTTACTTTTGCTTTTATTGGAAAAACAACGAAAATGTAAGTATATGTTGGTCATTTTTTCGATTATGACGAAAATCGGATCGTTTATGATTTAAGTGGGAACAAGTCAAAAAATTTGGTATACTAGTGGACAAGTGAGAAATATTTAGTAACATTTTGTAAAATACTTGTAACATTTGTCGCTTAGTGTTACAATCAATCTGTAACATCAATTCGATAAAGAGGATAATTGATATGAAACGAGAAAAATTTTTACACGAACAACAACGTTTTTCCATTCGTAAATATTCATTTGGGGCTGCGTCAGTTCTTTTAGGAGCTAGTTTGGTCTTTGCGGGCCAAGCTTTGGCTGACGAACACCACGAAGTAGCAACAACCTCAGATGCCACTTTGCGTGCGACTTTAGATAGTGATGCTGTGATAGCAGCTGATATTTTCAGTGGTGTAGCAACAGATGGGGTAGTGTCAAGTGAGAAAGTTAGCCAAGTCTCAACAATTAGCCAAACCACTAGTGAAACTGCTACTAGCGAGGCTACAAGTGAAGTGAGTGCTGGTATCTCACAGGCAGCAGATAAAACATCTGAATCAACAGTTGCCAGCTTAGAAGCAGCAAGTGGTACAAATACTTCATCTGAAACAGCCACTAACTTTGATGTATCTGCCTTAATGAGAGCAGCTGTCAATACTAGTTTGGTGAGCCAACCGGATACAACTACAGCAAGCGATCTTCCAAGCCAAGGAACTTATGTCTACAAGGAACGTACAGAGATCAAGAATCAACCCAAGGTGTCTGCCAAGGCTGAATTTTATGTAAATCCAGGGGATAGCGTCTTTTACGATCAAGTTGTGACAGCTGATGGCTACCAATGGATTAGCTACAAATCATACTCTGGTGTGCGTCGTTATGCGCCAGTGAAACCAGTGGCAGCTGGTAGTGGTAACGGTAATAGTGGTAATGGGGATGGTAAACCTTCTAATGGCGCTCAAGCTACAACAGGTGCTCTGGATATCCCAGCGACAGGAACTTTCTACTTTACACGTAACACAGATATTAAGAAAGAACCAAAAGCAGACCTCAAACCCACTTTTGTTTTCGGTAAGGGTGACCATGTCATCTATGATAAAGTTTTGACAGCTGATAATCACCAATGGATTTCTTACCTTGGTTATGACTATGTTCGCTACTATGCAGATATTGCGACTTTGACACCTGCCAAAGCTGAAACACCAACTGTTAAACCAACAGAGACTAATCAAGCAAAATCAGAAACTACTGGTGCTGAAAAGCTCCCAGCAAGTGGTACTTATAATGTGACACGTAGCTTGAATGTTAAAAATGAACCTAAGGCTTCTGCAGAAACGCTTTATACCTTGGAAAAAGGCTACAAAGTGAACTATGACAAGGTCTTGACTGCGGATAACCACCAATGGATTTCTTACATTAGTTATAGTGGTACACGTCGTTATGTGGATATTGCTACCTTGAAAACTACTGGCTCTCAGCCACAAGAAAACCGTGTTTCTGGTAACCTTACTATCAACAATCAAACGTCTAATGGCTTTGATGTAGTCGTTACCAATGTTTCAGGCGGTGGCAAAGAAGTTCAAGAAGTGCGTGTTCCAATCTGGTCAGATAAGAATGGCCAAGATGACCTTACATGGTATCATGCCGACAAACAATCAGATGGAAGCTACAAGGTTCATGTCGATACAGCCAGCCATAAGGGCGATGCTGGTACCTATTCTGTACATCTTTACTATATGTTAAATGGTAAGAGAACTTATATTACAGAAACCAAAGCTACAGTGCCTGAATCTACTGAAACTAAAGTTACAGGGAAATTGACCATCAACAATCAAACGTCTAATGGCTTTGATGTAGTCGTTACCAATGTTTCAGGCGGTGGCAAAGAAGTTCAAGAAGTGCGTGTTCCAATCTGGTCAGATAAGAATGGCCAAGATGACCTTACATGGTATCATGCCGACAAACAATCAGATGGAAGCTACAAGGTTCATGTCGATACAGCCAGCCATAAGGGCGATGCTGGTACCTATTCTGTACATCTTTACTATATGTTAAATGGTAAGAGAACTTATATTACAGAAACCAAAGCTACAGTGCCTGAATCTACTGAAACTAAAGTTACAGGGAAATTGACCATCAGCAATCAAACGTCTAATGGCTTTGATGTAGTCGTAACCAATGTTTCAGGCGGTGGCAAGACAGTCCAAGAAGTGCGTGTTCCAATTTGGTCAGATAAGAATGGTCAAGATGATCTCACTTGGTATCATGCTGATAAACAGTCAGATGGAAGCTACAAGGTTCATGTAGACACAGCTAGCCATAAGGGCGACGCTGGTACCTATTCTGTGCATCTTTACTATATGTTGAATGGTAATAGAACCTATATCACAGAAACTAAAGCTACAGTCCCTGAATCTCAAGTAACAGGGAAATTGACTATCAACAATCAAACGTCTAATGGCTTTGATGTAGTCGTAACCAATGTTTCAGGTGGTGGCAAGGAAGTCAAAGAAGTGCGTGTTCCAATCTGGTCAGATAAGAATGGCCAAGATGACCTTGCTTGGTATCATGCTGACAAACAATCAGACGGAAGTTACAAGGTTCATGTAGACACAGCTAGCCATAAGGGTGATGCTGGTACCTATTCTGTGCATCTTTACTATATGTTGAATGGTAATAGAACCTATATCACAGAAACTAAAGCTACAGTCCCTGAATCTCAAGTAACAGGGAAATTGACCATCAGCAATCAAACGTCTAATGGCTTTGATGTAGTCGTAACCAATGTTTCAGGCGGTGGCAAGACAGTCCAAGAAGTGCGTGTTCCAATTTGGTCAGATAAGAATGGTCAAGATGATCTCACTTGGTATCATGCTGACAAACAATCAGACGGAAGTTACAAGGTTCATGTAGACACAGCTAGCCATAAGGGTGATGCTGGTACCTATTCTGTGCATCTTTACTATATGTTAAATGGTAAGAGAACTTATATTACAGAAACCAAAGCTACAGTGCCTGAATCTACTGAAACTAAAGTTACAGGGAAATTGACAAATAACGGTTCTTACTATAGTGTTCATGGTAAATACGATGATATTATCATTGTCAATAAGAAACATGGTCTTTCTAAGGACTATAACCCAGGTGAAAATCCTACAGCTAAGGCAGCCTTTGTTCGCCTTCGTGACGATATGATTAACCAAGGTTTGAATGTTGGACGTTCATACAGTGGTTTCCGTTCTTATAACTATCAAAAGACTCTTTACGACAACTATGTTAGCCGTGATGGTCAGGCAGCTGCGGACCGTTACTCAGCTCGTCCTGGATATAGCGAACACCAAACTGGATTAGTCTTTGATTTGACCGATAAATCTGGTAATTTGCTTGAAGATTCACGTGCTAGCCAATGGCTTAAAGACAATGCACATAACTATGGCTTTATCGTTCGTTTCCAAGCAGGTAAAGAAGCTTCAACTGGCTACATGCCAGAAGCATGGCACATCCGCTATGTGGGTAAAGAAGCTAAAGATATTCACGATTCAGGCTTGAGTTTGGAAGAATACTTCGGTATCCAAGGTGGCGATTATGCTACTAGCAACAAACCTGCTGAAAGCAAACCAGCCACTACAGGTGCCATCAATCTTCCAGCGACAGGAACTTATAGCTTTACAGGTCGTGCGTCAATCAAGGCGGAAGCCAAGGTTTCAAGCCCAGAATTGGCCTACTATGACAAAGGTATGAGTGTTAACTATGATAAGGTTCTGACAGCTGATGGCCGTCAATGGCTTTCATACGTAGCAGCAAGTGGTGCTCGTCGTTATGTTGACATTGCCGCAGCTAAAGCAGAGGCTAAGCCAGAAGTCAAACCAGTTGCTAAACCAGCGGATAAACCAAGTCTCCCAGAGTCAGGCCGTTATACCTTCATAGGTCGTGCGTCAATCAAGGCGGAAGCCAAGGTTTCAAGCCCAGAATTGGCCTACTATGACAAAGGTATGAGTGTCAACTACGATAAGGTTCTGACAGCTGATGGCCGTCAATGGATTTCATACGTAGCAGCAAGTGGTGCTCGTCGTTATGTTGACATTGCCACAGCTAAACCAGAAGTCAAACCAGTTGCTAAACCAAGTCTCCCAGAGTCAGGTCGTTATACTTTCACAGGTCGTGCGTCAATCAAGGCGGAAGCCAAGGTTTCAAGCCCAGAATTGGCCTACTATGACAAAGGTATGAGTGTCAACTACGATAAGGTTCTGACAGCTGATGGCCGTCAATGGCTTTCATACGTAACAGCAAGTGGTGCTCGTCGTTATGTTGATATTGCTTAATGAAGTCATGAATCAGGTTGGACAATGTGTCCAGCCTTTTTTGATGGCTCTTTGTCAACTGTAGTGGGTGACGAAAAGCTAACATCTAGAGAGGACCTGATAGGTCTTCTCTTTTTTTATGTTCAGAGTGATGAAGACACGTTTCTTAAAGTTGATGAAGTTTCTAAAACCGAATCCCAACCGTTTGATGTCTTTAATCAACTTGTTGGTAGCTTCCAGTTTTGCGTTTGAATAGTCTGTTTCTAGTGCATTTTGGATGTATTGTTTGTGTCTAAGAAAAGTTCTAAAGACCGTTTGAAAATAGTGATTGACTTTGCTTCTATTTTCCTCTATCAGCTCAAAGAACTCATCTACTCTCTTCTCCTGAAAGTGAAAAAGCAAAAGCTGATAAAGTGTATAGTAGTCAGTAAGCTCTTTTGAAAAGCCTAGTGTCTTCGCAACGACTTCATGTGGTGCTAAAGTTTGGCGGAAAGTCTTTGAATAGAAAGAGTTGAGAGATAACTTACAGCTGTCCTTTTGGAAAAGTCGCCAATGATTTTTCAAGGCTCGATAGGGTAGTGACTTCTTATCGAACTGGTTCATGGTTGCAATTCTAGTCTTTAAAAATGCTCTACCAAGGTGCTGGATAATGTGGAAACGATCAAGAACGATTTTAGCGTTTGGGAAAAGTTTTTTGGCTAGTGGAATATAAGCCCCAGACATATCCATCGTGATAAACTGCACCTGTTGGCGAGCTTTTAATGGATACTTTAAAAAGTAGTTTCGTATAGTGGTTTGGCGGCGATTATCAAGGATGGTTATGAGTTCGTTTGTCTCATAATTCTGCGCCACAAAAGCCAATTTCCCTTTCTTGAACCCAAACTCATCCCAGGACATAACAGCTGGAAGTTTGTCATAATGTTTCTTGAAAGTGAACTGGTCAAGCTTACGATAGACAGTGGACGTCGACACACGAAGTCTTCTGGCAATATCAGTTAATGACACCTTCTCAGTTAGGAGTTGTGTAACCTTTTGTCGGACCAGATTAGAGATTTGGCAGTTTTTCTCAACGATAGATGTCTCAGCCACCGTTACTCTCCTACAACTTTTACACTGGAAACGACGTTTTTTCAGATGTAGTAGAGTTGGAGTTCCAGCTTGCTCGAGAAGAGGGATTTTAGAGTTTTTTTGAAAGTCATATTTGATCATCTTTCCATGGCAGTGAGGACATGATGGTGCAGGGTAATCGAGTTTTGCTTGAATCTCTATATGAGTGTCAGTTTCAAAAACAAGTGAAATAATGATATTTTGGTCTTTAATTCCGATTAATTCTGTGGTATTCTTAATAAGTCTCATAAGTTCTTCCTAATGATGGTTTGGTTGCTTTTCATTATAGTTCTTATGGGACTTTTTGTGTACACTTAAAAAAGCTCTATAATCTCTACAGTGGTTTTACCCACTACAGAAATTATAGAGCCTTTTTGATAGGCTTTCTTTATCATGAGATTGGATTTTTCAATTTTTGTGACGTCTTTTGGAGTGCTATAATGGTTAATATAGAATCGAGGTTACTATGAAAATCGCATTGGTACAGATGGATGTTGCTCACGGACAGCCTGTGGAAAATAAAAAGCACGTGAAAGAGATGTTGGAAAGGGCGCTTGATGACAATCCTGATGTCATTGTACTTCCTGAAATGTGGAATACAGGCTATGCTTTAGATGAACTGGATGGGCTTGCAGATAAGGATGGTTTGGACTCTCAAGAACTCTTGTCTCATTTTGCGAGGAAACATGCTGTGGCTATTATTGGAGGGTCCGTTGCTATTGGGAAGGATGGCAAATTCTACAACACGACCTACGTCTACAATAAGTCTGGGGACCTAATCAATAGCTACAGCAAGGTCCATCTCTTTGGTCTTATGGCAGAGGACCAGTACATGTCTGCTGGGTCGGATGAGTCTGTTTTTGAGTTTGATGGTGTGATAGCTGCTAGTGTCATTTGCTATGATATACGTTTTCCTGAATGGGTGCGAACGCAGATGGCACAAGGGGCCAAGGTACTTTTTGTGGTAGCGCAGTGGCCAGAACCTCGTGTGAAGCAATGGGAGATTTTGTTAAAGGCGCGTGCGGTTGAAAATCAAGCTTTTGTAGTTGCTGTTAATCGTGTCGGAACAGGACCAGACGATGTCTTTTCAGGACATTCTATGGTTATAGATCCACTTGGAAATGTGGTCTTACAATCCAAGGAACATGAGGAAGGCATTTTTACGGCCGATATTAATCTTGAAGAGGTAGATAAGGTTCGAGGTCAGATTCCTGTTTTTGAGGATCGTCGCACGGACTTGTATCATTAAGGAGCGTTTATGTTATTTGAAGAATCGGATTTATTGAAGGCATTGCCAGAACAGTTTTTTGCAGGTTTGGTTGCTAAAGTTAATGCTAAGGTAGCGGAAGGAGCAGATGTGATCAATCTCGGTCAGG
This sequence comes from Streptococcus vestibularis, assembly GCF_900636445.1. Lineage (NCBI taxonomy): Bacteria > Bacillati > Bacillota > Bacilli > Lactobacillales > Streptococcaceae > Streptococcus > Streptococcus vestibularis. The sequence continues at coordinate 470,101 of NZ_LR134275.1, forward strand.
GCAATCCCGACCAACCGACCTATGACCATATTGTTGAGTCGCTATGTTTTTCAGCGAAAAATCCTGCTAGCCATAAGTATTCACAGTTTCGAGGCAATCGTCCTTTTAAGGAAGCAGCTGCTAGTTTTTACGAAAAACATTATGGGGTCAATTTGGACGCGGAGCGTGAGATTTGTGTCATGGGTGGAGCTAAAATTGGACTAGTGGAATTGCCTCTAGCTTTGATGAATCCTGGCGACCTCCTGCTCTTGCCTGACCCAGGTTATCCAGATTATTTATCAGGAGTGAGCCTAGGACGTGTAGCCTATGAGACCTTTCTTTTGACGGCTAAAAATGATTTCTTACCAGATCTAGATGCCATTCCTGAGGAGACAGCTCGCCGGGCTAAGTTTATCTATATCAATTATCCGAATAATCCTACGGGGGCTGTGGCGACTAAGGCTTTTTATGAAAAGTTAGTTGCTTGGGCTAAGACCTACGAAGTAGGAGTGGTGAGTGATTTAGCCTATGGAGCTTTGGGTTATAGGGGATATGAGAATCCTAGCTTTTTATCAACGCCTGGTGCTAAAGATGTGGGGATTGAGTTCTATACTTTCTCGAAAACTTTTAATATGGCTGGTTGGCGTTTAGCCTTTGCAGCTGGAAATGCTCGGATGATTGAAGCCTTGAATCTGATTCAAGACCATCTTTTTGTGGGAATTTTTCCCGCTTTGCAGGAGGCTGGGATTGCAGCCCTCTTAGATCCTAAATCTGAGGAGGCAGTGGCCCAACTAAATGCGGTTTATGATAGCCGTCGAGATGCTTTTACGCAATCAGCTGCTAAGATTGGCTGGCAGGCCTTTCCATCTAAAGGTTCCTTCTATGCTTGGATGCCTGTACCTGAGGGCTATACCAGTGAGAGTTTTGCAGATCTTTTGCTTGAGAAGGCCCATGTTGCTGTTGCACCAGGTAAAGGATTTGGTCCTGCGGGTGATGCTTATGTTCGTATTGGGCTTTTGGTAGAGCCAGAGCGTCTGGTCGAAGCGGTTGATCGTATTGCCAACTTGCATTTATTTAATAACTAGATAGTGATCATGAAAACAAGTAGTTGAAAAAGACTGCTTGTTTTTTATATTAATTACATTTTTCTTGACAAATGAATAAAAATGCAATAAACTGATTACATATTTATTCAAAAGGAGTACATAAATGAAAGTTTCAATCGTTGGTATCACTGGTTATAGTGGTTTAGAGTTAGTTAAAATTTTGAATAATCATAAAAAAGTGGAACTTGTTTCTATTCACGCAACCAAGGAAGTGGGCCGACGATTGTCTGATGTGTATCCCTATTTGACAGGTGTTTGTGATTTAGAAATTGAAGCTTACAATGCGGAAAAGATTATGCAAAAGGCGGATTTGGTTTTCTTTGCTACACCTTCAGGAGTCGCTAGTTCGCTAGCAGAGGAATTTGTTCTGGCTGATTTTCCTATTATTGATTTGTCTGGCGATCATCGCTTGCCAGCAGGTGTTTATCAAGAATGGTATAAAAAATCACCTGCTAAGCAGAGTGTTTTGAATAAATTTACATACGCATTATCAGAATATACAGATGTGAAGGATAAGAAATTTATTGCCAATCCTGGATGTTATGCAACAGCGACGGAGTTGGCCTTGCTTCCTTTGGTCGCTACTGGTCTGATTGAGACGGATAGTGTCATTGTGGATGCCAAGTCTGGTTTAACTGGTGCGGGTAAGGCTTTGAGTGAGTCTAGTCATTTTGTCAATGTTCACGATAATTACGTGACTTATAAACTCAATCATCATCAGCATATTCCTGAAATTGTTCAAACCTTGCAGACCTTTAATCCGGAAATGCCTGAGATTCAGTTTTCAACGTCGCTGTTACCAGTTAATCGCGGAATCATGGCTACGGTTTATTGTAAGTTGAAGAAGGACGTAGATATCTCTGATGTCGCTTCAGCCTTTGCAAAAGCATACGATGATAAACCTTTTGTGCGTGTTCAAGACAGCTTGCCAGAACTGCACAACGTTATCGGATCGAATTTTACAGATATTGGATTTGCCTATAATGAAAAAACCAATGTTCTGACAGTCATTTCAGTCATTGATAATCTGCTTAAAGGAGCTGCTGGACAGGCAGTGCAAAATCTCAACCTCATGCAGGGGTGGGATGAGACGGAAGGTTTGCTTATGACACCGTCATACTTGTAGATGTAAGCATAGAGTTAGGAGAAAAAATATGAAAGTCATCGATGGAACGATTGCTAGTCCACTGGGATTCTCAGCAGATGGGCTACATGCAGGATTTAAAAAGAGAAAAATGGATTTTGGTTGGATTGTCTCTGAAAAACCAGCCAGTGTTGCAGGTGTTTACACAACCAATAAGGTTATTGCAGCTCCTCTAATTGTGACCAAGACCTCAGTTAAAAAGGCTGGAAAAATGAAGGCTATCGTTGTTAACTCAGGTGTAGCCAATTCTTGTACAGGGACTCAAGGTTTGGAGGATGCTTACACTATGCAGGAGTGGACTGCTGAAAAGCTAGGTGTTGAACCAGATTTGGTTGGTGTAGCTTCTACAGGGATTATCGGAGAGTTGCTCCCATTGGATACCTTGAAAAATGGTCTTTCCAAGTTGGTGGTTAATGGTAATGCTGATGATTTTGCCAAAGCGATTTTGACGACGGATACAGCGACTAAGACTATTGCTGTGACGGAGACCTTTGGACGTGATGTGGTTACTATGTCTGGTGTCGCTAAGGGTTCAGGCATGATTCACCCTAATATGGCGACCATGCTTGGATTTATTACTTGTGATGCCAATATTTCTAGTGATACCCTTCAATTGGCCTTGAGTCAAAATGTGGAAAAGACCTTTAATCAGATTACAGTTGATGGGGATACTTCGACCAATGATATGGTTCTTGTCATGTCAAATGGTTGCACGCTCAATGAAGAGATTCTGCCAGATACACTAGAATTTGATAAATTTTCAAAAATGTTGAATTTCGTGATGCAAGAGTTAGCTAAGAAAATTGCCAAGGATGGTGAAGGTGCCAATAAACTCATCCAAGTTGATGTGGTCAATGCCCCTAATGCCCTTGATGCACGTATGATGGCCAAATCTGTTGTCGGTTCAAGCTTAGTTAAAACAGCTATCTTTGGTGAAGATCCTAATTGGGGACGTATTTTAGCTGCTGTTGGCTATGCTGGAGTGGATGTGCCTGTGGATAATGTTGATATTATGATTGGCGGACTGCCAGTTATGCTATCTTCTAGTCCTGTTGCCTTTGATGATGAGGAAATGAAAGACGTCATGCATGTCGATGAAGTCACCATTACGGTAGATCTTCATGCTGGACATGAAAAAGGAACCGCATGGGGGTGTGATCTTTCCTACGATTACGTTAAGATTAATGCCCTCTACCATACTTAAGTTATCTATGACAAAGGAGTTAACTGATGACTACTGAATATATTGTAATCAAGATTGGTGGAGTAGCCAGTAAGCAGCTAACTCCTGAGATATTGGCTAAACTGTCCGAATGGCAGCAGGCTGGTCAAAAAATTGTTATCGTCCATGGGGGCGGTTTCGCTATTAATCAGCTAATGGAGGTACATCATATTCCAATTCACAAGGTTAATGGTCTTCGTGTGACGGGTCAGTCAGATATGGCCTTGATCAAAGAAGCCTTAGTTGACATAGTTGGGAAAAACTTAGCAGGTGAGTTGACAACTGCAGGTTTGCCAGCCTATCAGCTTGTAGATGAGCTGTCAGACCTTGTTCATGCTGATTTTTTGAACCAAGAGGTTTATGGCTTTGTGGGTGAAGTCAAAAACATCACCAATCAGACCCTAGTAGCACTCCTTGCTCAAGGTAAGATTCCCTTGATTCCTAGCTTGGGTTACAGTGAGCAAGGTGATTTACTCAACATCAACGCCGATTATCTTGCAAGGGCGGTCGCTATTAGTCTGGGGGCCAAAAAACTTATCCTCATGACGGATGTCAAGGGTATTTTAGAGAATGGACGGGTTTTGAATCATTTGAATATTGTAGATGTTCAGAAAAAAATAGATTCAGGTGTGATAACTGGAGGCATGATTCCTAAAATTCAAAGTGCTGTTCAGACAGTTCAAGCCGGTGTCGAGCAGGTCGTTATTGGTGATAACCTGACAGACGGTACCATAATCAAGGAGTAAGAGATGACAAAACTATTTTCAAATTATAAGCGGGCAGCGATTGATTTTACTTCGGCACAGGGCAATTATTTGACAGATACAACTGGCAAGACCTACTTGGATTTTTCATCAGGTATCGGGGTAACCAATCTGGGCTATCATCCCTCTGTCAATCAGGCTTTGACAGAGCAGGTGGGCAAGATTTTGCACCAGCCCAATCTCTATTACAATCAGTTGCAAGAAGATGTTGCTGACCTTTTAATTGGAGACAAGGATTATCTAGCCTTTTTTTGTAACAGTGGTGCAGAGGCCAATGAGGCTGCTATAAAAATCGCCCGTAAGGCATCGGGTAAACAAGAAATCATTACCTTCCAAAATTCCTTCCATGGTCGAACCTTTGGATCCATGTCTGCCACTGGTCAGGATAAAATCAAACAAGGTTTCGGTGAAGGTGTGCCCCACTTTAGCTATGCTATTTTCAATGACATAGACAGTGTCAAATCCCTAGCCAGTGAAGGAACTGCGGCTATTATGCTGGAGTTGGTTCAAGGGGAATCAGGCGTGCAACCTGCGAATAAAGACTTCGTTAAGGCTTTGTCTGATTTTTGTAAAGAGACAGGTATTTACCTCATTGTAGATGAGGTTCAGACAGGAATTGGTCGTACTGGCAAACTCTTTGCTTATGAGCACTATGATATTGAACCAGATATCTTTACTCTGGCCAAGGGCTTGGCAAACGGTGTGCCAGTTGGTGCCATGCTTGCCAAGTCATCTCTTGGAGAGGCTTTTTCTTACGGAAGTCACGGCTCTACCTTTGGAGGAAATAAACTGGCCATGGCGGCGGCCAAGGCTACGCTTGAAGTTATGTTGGCTCCAGCTTTTCTGGATACTGCCCTTGAAAATGGGAACAAGCTACAAGCAAAATTGCAAGAGGTCTTGTCTGATAAAGAGACAGTGACTACTGTGCGTGGCTTGGGCTACATGATTGGAATTGAGACCACTGGCAATCTAGGAGAATTGGTCCAAGCAGCCAGAGATAAGGGATTGATTGTCTTAACTGCAGGGACAAACGTTATCCGTCTTCTGCCTCCAATCATTCTAAGTGATGCTGAAATCGAAAAAGGGGTGGCTACCCTATCAGAAATATTTGACTAGACAATAAAAATCACTTGATTTACAGTCAAGTGATTTCTTTTACTTATTGTCAGTAGTAATCTCGCTTAGAAGTCCTTTAGCTGTTGTTGTTGGCAGAATACGGACACGATTAAGTGAGAGGAGACCATCCTTGGCACTGGCTAGACCTTCGTTGGTTGTTAGTCCTAACTTGTATGTTTTCTTAGCTAGGTCCAGTGTCGTTTGATTGTAGCGACCTGATGGGTAAGCAATGGTATTGACCTTTGTATTGAGTTTATTTTCAAGGAAGTCGATAGAATCCGTTAATTCAACCTTTTGTGTCGCCTTGTCAGTGGCTGATAAATCAGGGTGGTTAACCGTATGAGACTGGAAGCTCATGCCGTGTGCCATCATTTCTTTCATCTGCTTGACGGTAAGATTTCCGGCATTTCCCTTCTTAACAAAGCCAGTGATAATATTATTGGTTGCCTTAGCCTTGTATTTTTTGAGAATAGGATAGGCAATAGTATAGAAATCTTCGTTACCATCGTCAAAGGTCAGCCAGACAACCTTCTTAGCAGGTAGGGCGTTTTCAGTGAAGGCTTTGTAGGCTTCTTCGGGAGTTAGGAAATAGTAACCCGCATCTACCATGGCCTTGATTTGTGCTTCAAAATTGTCCGGAGCAACAATCAGGTTGGCGTTAGAGGCCTCAGATGGATCCATAACGTGAACAGCATGGTACATGAGGATAGGGATTTGGACAGGCTCGTCATAGGTTTTCCACTTAGCTGCCGTCTTAGACTGACTGGTCTGAGATTGTTGTTGGTTGCTTTTCGACTGGTTCGGACGGTTTAACATAAAAACAGCCAGGATACCCAGAAGCACTAGATTGATGACAAGTAGAAGAAGATTCATCTTCTTTCGTTTAGGTTTGTTTGATTTTTGAGCTTGAGAAGTCATTGTATCCCCTTTCAAATAGGTCTAACTATTATTTTAACAAAATTAAGGTGGAATTGCACAGAATTTTCAGTAAAAAAAGAATACTTGTCTCCTTAAATGGCAGAAATATGGTACAATTAAAAAAATGTATGTTTTTAAGGAGAAATCGTAAATGTCTATTAAAATTGGATTGCTTGGCTTTGGTACAGTAGCTAGCGGTATTCCTTTCCTTTTGAAGGAAAATGGTGAAAAGGTTCTTGAAGCCTCACGTGACCAACTCGAAATTGCGAAGGTTTTGGTCAAAGATGACGAGGAAAAAAATCGTCTTATCGCTGCTGGAAACGACTATAATTTTGTCACAAATGTTGATGAAATCCTTAACGATGACGAGATTCAAATCGTTGTCGAATTGATGGGTCGTATCGAGCCAGCTCGTACCTTCATCACAAAAGCACTTGAAGCAGGAAAAAACGTTGTCTCTGCCAATAAGGATTTGATTGCTACTCATGGAAAAGAGTTGATTGCTCTTGCTCAAGATAAGGGTGTGGCTTTCTACTATGAAGCTGCTGTTGCTGGTGGTATTCCAATTTTGCGTACTTTGGCTAACTCTTTGACATCTGACAAGGTGACTCGTATCCTTGGTGTGCTTAACGGTACATCTAACTTTATGATGACTAAGATGGTTGATGAAGGTTGGTCGTATGAGGACGCCCTCAAGACTGCTCAAGAACTTGGTTATGCTGAAAGTGATCCAACCAACGACGTTGAAGGGATTGATGCAGCTTATAAAGCCGTTATCCTTAGTCAATTTGGTTTTGGTGCTACAATTGATTTTGACGACGTTTCTCACAAAGGGATTACTAACATCTCTACAGATGATGTGGCTGTTGCTCAAGAATTGGGTTATGTTATCAAATTGGTTGGTGATGTGCGTGAAGTAGAATCAGGTATCTCAGCAGAAGTATCGCCAACATTCTTGCCAAAAAATCACCCGCTTGCTAGCGTCAACGATGTTATGAATGCAGTCTTTGTTGAGTCTATCGGTATCGGTGAATCTATGTATTACGGTCCAGGTGCTGGTCAAAAACCAACAGCAACATCTGTTTTGGCAGACATTATCCGTATTGCTCGTCGTCTTGCAGATGGCAATGTTGGTAAACCATTCAATGAGTTCCGTCGTGACTTGCCATTGGCTAATCCAGCGGACGTTAAGAGTAATTACTACTTTGCCCTTGATACGCCAGACGAAAAAGGTAAAATCCTTCACTTGTCTGAAATTTTCAACTCAGAAGATATTTCATTTGAGCAAGTTTTGCAACAAAAAGCAAATGGCACAACAGCTCGTATCGTTGTGATTACACATGCTATGTCTAAGACACAACTCAAAGCTGTTACTGAAAAACTTGAAGCAGCGGAAGACTTCACTGTTGTCAACACATTGAAAGTTTTGTCTAACTAATTGATAAGCCCATACTGGTGCGTATAAGAAAGGTATTCAAGGAGAAAAGTCACTAATGGCTTTCCTCCTTTTGGTGTGTTATTATGAAAATTACTGTTCCAGCAACATCTGCCAATATTGGTCCAGGTTTTGACTCTGTGGGTGTTGCCGTTTCTAAATATTTGACAATCGAGGTGCTTGAACCAGCAGATGCATGGCATATCGAACATGATTTGGGAGATATTCCTTCAGATGAAAATAACCTACTTATTTCAACAGCTTTGCAAGTTAAGTCTGATTTGCAACCCCATAAACTGGTTATGACATCAGATATTCCCTTGGCGCGTGGGCTTGGTTCTTCTAGCTCAGTTATTGTCGCAGGGATTGAGTTATCCAATCAATTGGCAGACCTTAAGCTCTCAGATGACGATAAACTTGATATTGCAACCAAGATTGAAGGTCACCCGGACAATGTTGCCCCAGCTATCTTTGGGAATCTCGTTGTAGCCTCTTATGTGGATGAACATGTTAATAGCATCGTTACAGAGTTTCCAGAGTGTGCTTTTGTCGCCTTCATTCCGAGCTATGAGCTTAAGACGTCTGATTCACGTGGAGTTCTTCCAAGTGACCTATCTTACAAAGATGCTGTGGCTGCATCATCTATTGCCAACGTTGCCATTGCAGCTCTTTTTGCAGGGGATTTGGTCAAGGCGGGACGTGCTATCCAAGGAGACATGTTCCACGAACGCTACCGCCAAAAATTGGTCAAGGAATTTGCGACCATTAAGGAATTGTCAGGTCAATACGGTGCCTATGCAACCTATCTCTCAGGTGCTGGTCCAACAGTTATGACCTTAACACCACATGATCAGTCTGAGGCTCTTAAAACGGCTATCGATGGTCTTGGATTAGACGGTGAAACCTTCATCCTATCTGTAGACAAAGCAGGTGTTATCGTTGACTAGAAAGAATCAAGGGTTGCTCTTTGGACTTGCAAGCTATATTCAATGGGGATTTTTATCCCTTTTTTGGAAGCTTTTAGCAGGTGTTTCAGCCTATAACACCTTTTCATGGCGGATTGTCTTTACTGTAGTGACCATGCTGGTTTACGCGCTAATAGCTAATCAAACTACACGTTTTAAAGGGGAACTTGTGGGACTTTGGCAGGATAAGAAGGCCTTGCTTCGCATGCTGCTTGCCAGCTTTCTCATAGCAGCTAATTGGTTGATTTATATCTATGCTGTAGGTCATGGTCAAGCGACACAAGCCAGTTTGGGCTATTACATTATGCCCATTGTGTCTATCTTATTTGCTCTTGTTTTTCTCCGTGAATCATTGAGCAGAAGTATGTGGGCAGCAGTAGTATTGGCCTTCATAGGAGTACTGGTTCTTGTGGCCAATACAGGAAAACTTCCCATGGTTTCATTGGGGTTAGCTCTGAGCTTTGGTTTCTATGGTCTAATCAAAAAAGGGGTTAGGCTCTCCAGTGACGTAGCCATGCTAGTAGAAAGTGGCTTGCTACTACCTTTTGTAGCTATCTATCTCGTTTTCTTTTCTCCAGAAGCATTTTCTTCCTATTCGAGCATGGAAATGTTTCTCCTAGCCATCTCAGGTATAGTGACGGCTGTTCCCTTGCTTTGCTTCTCAGAAGCAGTCAAAAGGGCACCGCTTAACCTTATCGGGTTTATCCAGTACCTCAACCCTACGATTCAACTGCTCGTAGCCATTCTCATTTTTGGTGAGACGGTTAGCTTTGGAGAATTGAAAGGTTTCCTCTTTATCTGGGTAGCCATCCTAGTCTTTGTAACTGGCCAAATTTTAAATCTTCGTAAGAGTTCTTGATATCTGTCAGGGACTTTTTATGACATCATCCTAAAAACGGACCAAGTTTTTCTGACAATTTTAGAACTTTAAGATATAATAGTAGTATCAGATTAAAGTAGCGGAGAATTTTATGCGAAAAATAAAAAAACTAGTGGGCTATCTGATTCTGCTCGCTATCCCAGTTGCCATCGCTGCAGCCTTGTTTGTTTTTAATGGCTCAGGTTATCGCTTGTCAGAACAAGATGCTGCAGACATTGCTTACAAAAATGCAGGTGTCAAAACTTCTGAGATATCTCAATCAACAGTCTCAAAATCACGTTCTGGATTCCATGGAAGTTATGAGATTAGTTTCACAACGTCAGACAATCGTTTTGAGTATACGATTGACGGTCTGTCAGGGTCTATTTTGAAACGTAAGAGTGACCATCCAATGTCTAAAGATGAGGCCGATGCTCAAAAAGGTGAAGAGTCTAAAGACGAGACTCAAGCTAGCGAAAGTAAGGACGAGACAGCGGTGTCCAAGGAAACTGCACAAACAACAGCTCTTAACCATGCTGGCTTAACTGAAGGATCTGTGACAAACTTGAAAACGGAGTTGAAGACCGAAGGAGACGGTAAAGTCTACAATATCAGTTTTGATTATGCTGCTAGTGGTTTACGTTATAAATACGCGGTAAATGCTGATTCAGGAGCTATTGTAGCCTATACGACAGAGTATCTCACAGGAGCTACTGCAGCTGCGCAATAGGTCGTAGATAGTGGGAAAGTTCTCCTTATTTATTAAGGAGAAACCTTGCAATTTCTCTGAAATGGTGTAAACTTAAAGTGAAAACGGTAACAGTGGTTTTAGAGAGTACCGTAGAATCAAGGAGGTTTTGACCATGAAAGAATTCCAAGCATTTAAAGATACGCTTAGCAATACGGCTCTCAAAGCCATTTACGAAGAAAGTAAATTGGAAGTCCAAAATGAAACAACTGAAGGTACGGAAGCCTTTTCAGTTGCTTTGGCAACCCAAATGGCTATAAATCTACTTGAAAGTTATGAACAATGGCTAGAAGAAGAAAGAGCTAAGGAAGAAAAATAAGATGAGATCCTTGTCGACAGACAGGGCTTTTCTAATGAGAATAAAATGAGGGATTGGATCCATCTTTCAAGGTAAAATCGGAAGTCTAACCTTATTTGCAAATTCAGGTCCCCACAATTTCATTTGTCTTGAGATTAAAAATGTGATAGAATAAGACTATTCAGAGGTGCTTTGAAGCTCATTTGTCACAGGAAGCGGTGGTACTGAGAAATCCGCACAAATGTCAATGCTGGTTGCTGATGGTCAAATTGAATCAAGAAAGCTGTGAGTGGTTGCCACTCAAAACTGGGTGGTACCGCGGATACATATTCGTCCCTGTCATGTTTATGGCAGGGATTTTCTATAGCTTTTAAAGAACCAAGACCGAAGGTCGCAGGTGAATTTAAAGATATTGATGCAGTCGGAGCGAAAGCGAGGTCTACATTGCTATCAAAGGAGGGTGACATGAAGCAATCTTTTGAGACTAGTAAATTGTATTATGGTTTTCCTATTTTTATCTTGGGTTATCAGGATCAGACCTACGGTTATAATGTGACGACCTGTAGCTCTTCCTACAGTTTAGGAGATTGGCTTGTCATCGGGGTAGGTAGCGAGGAAAATGCGGCAGACCAGATTAAACATTATCAGAAGTTCACTGTGAATATTCCTAATGAAAGTTTTATGCTAGAAATGGAGCAGGCTGGATTTATTAGTCACCGTGAAAAAATTGCTAAACTCGGCTTAGATTTCCAATCTTCTAAATTGACACAAGCACCTATCTTGGATGCCTGCCCAGTCGTTCTGGATTGTAAGGTCGACAGAATTATTGAGGAAGATGGTATCTGTCATATCTTTGCTAAAATCCTGGACCGTTTGGTTGAATCTGATTTGTTGGATGACAGGGGACATTTTAAAAATGACTGCTTTGCACCGACTTACTTTATGGGTGATGGTCATAAGCGTGTCTATCGATATCTAGATGACCGAGTCGACCCCATGGGAAGCTTCATCAAGAAAGCGAGGAAGAAGGATGACAAGAACGGTATTACCTGATCGAATCGAGACGGAGCGTCTTGTTTTACGAGTCCGTACAGTGGCAGATGCTGAGGATATCTATGCCTACGCTAGTCTGCCAGAGGTTTCTTATCCAGCTGGCTTTCCACCCGTCAAGACCTTGGAAGATGAGATTTATTACCTAGAGTATATCCTTCCTGAGTGTAATCAAAAGGACAATCTCCCAGCTGGCTACGGTATTGTGGTCAAAGGGACTGATAAAGTTATCGGATCTGTTGATTTCAACCATCGCCACGAAGACGATGTACTGGAGATTGGCTATACCTTGCATCCAGACTATTGGGGCTGCGGCTATGTCCCAGAAGCGGCGCGTGCTTTAATTGACTTAGGTTTTAAGGATTTAGGCCTTCACAAGATTGAACTGATTTGTTTTGGCTACAATGTCCAAAGTCAACGTGTCGCTGAGAAACTTGGTTTTACCCTTGAAGCTCGTATCCGAGACCGCAAAGATGTGCAAGGCAACCGTTGTGACAGTCTGATATATGGATTGCTGAAGAGTGAATGGGAAGTACAAGACCAACATTAAAAATAGAAAGGACACAAATATGTCTAAAGAACTTTCACCTAAATACAATCCAGCCGAGGTTGAGGCTGGTCGTTACCAAAAATGGCTTGACGAAGATGTTTTCAAGCCCTCAGGCGATAAAAAGGCTAAGCCTTATTCAATCGTCATCCCACCACCAAATGTAACCGGTAAACTTCACCTTGGTCACGCTTGGGATACAACTTTGCAAGATATCATTATCCGTCAAAAACGCATGCAAGGTTTTGATACGCTTTGGCTTCCTGGTATGGACCACGCAGGTATTGCAACTCAAGCTAAAGTAGAAGCACGTTTGGCTGAAGATGGCATCTCTCGCTATGACCTTGGTCGTGAAAAATTCCTTGATAAAGTCTGGGAATGGAAAGACGAGTATGCCTCAACTATCAAGCAACAATGGGGTAAGATGGGTCTTTCTGTAGACTACTCTCGTGAGCGTTTCACCCTTGATGAAGGTCTTTCAAAAGCGGTTCGTAAGGTTTTTGTAGAGCTTTACAAAAAAGATTGGATTTACCGTGGTGAATTTATCATCAACTGGGATCCAAAAGCTCGTACAGCCCTTTCTGATATCGAGGTTATTCACAAGGATGTCGAAGGTGCCTTCTACCACATGAACTACATGTTGGAAGACGGTTCACGTGCCCTTGAAGTGGCAACAACACGTCCTGAAACCATGTTTGGGGATACAGCTGTAGCGGTTAACCCAAATGACGATCGTTATAAAGACTTGATTGGTAAAAATGTTATCTTGCCAATCTTGAACAAGCCAATCCCAATCGTTGGAGATGAACATGCAGACCCTGAATTTGGTACTGGTGTGGTTAAAATCACTCCTGCCCACGACCCTAATGACTTCTTGGTTGGTCAACGCCATAACTTGCCACAAGTCAATGTCATGAATGATGATGGTACCATGAATGAATTGGCTGGCGAATTCAACGGTATGGACCGCTTTGAAGCACGTAAGGCTGTTGTTAAGAAATTGGAAGAAATCGGTGCCCTTGTCGAAATTGAAAAAATGACTCACTCAGTTGGTCACTCAGAACGTACAGGTGTGCCTGTTGAACCACGTTTGTCTACACAATGGTTCGTCAAGATGAACCAATTAGCTAAGAATGCCATTGCCAACCAAGACACAGATGATAAGGTTGATTTCTACCCACCTCGTTTCAACGATACCTTCCTTCAATGGATGGAAAATGTCCACGATTGGGTTATTTCTCGTCAGCTCTGGTGGGGTCACCAAATCCCTGCTTGGTACAATGCTGAGGGTGAAATGTACGTCGGCGAAGAAGCACCAGAAGGCGACGGATGGAAACAAGACGAAGATGTCTTGGATACTTGGTTCAGTTCTGCCCTCTGGCCATTCTCAACTATGGGCTGGCCTGATGTGGAAGCAGAAGACTTCAAACGTTACTTCCCAACTTCAACTTTGGTAACAGGTTACGACATCATCTTCTTCTGGGTGTCTCGTATGATCTTCCAATCATTGGAATTCACAGGACGCCAACCATTTAAGAATGTCCTTATCCACGGTCTTATCCGTGACGAGCAAGGACGCAAGATGTCTAAATCTCTCGGTAACGGTATTGACCCAATGGATGTTATCGAGAAATACGGTGCCGATGCTCTTCGTTGGTTCCTTTCAAACGGTTCTGCACCAGGTCAAGACGTGCGCTTCTCTTACGAGAAAATGGATGCGTCTTGGAACTTCATTAACAAGATTTGGAACATCTCTCGCTACATCCTCATGAACAATGAAGGTTTGACCTTGGATGCGGCACGTGAAAATGTAGCCAAGGTGGCTGCTGGCCAAGCAGGTAACGTTACAGACCGTTGGATTCTCCACAACCTCAACGAAACAATCGGTAAAGTCACTGAAAACTTTGACAAGTTTGAATTCGGTGTGGCTGGTCACATCCTCTACAACTTTATCTGGGATGAGTTTGCGGATTGGTACGTTGAGTTGACTAAGGAAGTGCTTTATAGCGACAATGAGGACGAAAAAGTCATCACTCGTTCTGTCCTTCTATATACTTTGGACCAAATCTTGCGTCTCCTTCACCCAATCATGCCATTCGTAACTGAAGAAATCTATGACCAAATCTCTGAAGGAACAATCGTGACTGCTGAATATCCAGTGGTTCGTCCAGAGTTTGAAAACGAAGAAGCAGCAGCGGGTGTTGAAGCTCTTAAAGACGTGATTCGTTCAGTCCGTAACTCACGTGCAGAAGTAAACGTAGCTCCAAGCAAACCAATCACTATCTTGATCAAGACTAGTGATAGCAAGCTCGATGCCTTCTTCAATGACAATGTCAACTACATCAAACGCTTCACAAATCCAGAACACTTGGAAATTGCAGCAGATGTCGAAGTGCCTGACTTGGTTATGTCAAGCATCATCACAGGTGCAGAAATTTACTTGCCACTCGCTGACCTTCTCAATGTCGAAGAAGAATTAGCCCGTCTTGAAAAAGAATTGGCTAAATGGCAAAAAGAACTCGACATGGTTGGTAAGAAACTTAGCAATGAACGCTTCGTAGCCAATGCCAAACCAGAAGTCGTCCAAAAAGAACGCGACAAACAAGAAGATTACCAAGCTAAATACGATGCTACAGTTGTACGTATTGAAGAAATGAAGAAATTGGTGAAATAAACAAAGAGACACGGTAGAATGCCGTGTTTTTTGATATAATGAGAAGTAAGCTAATTTTCTATGTGTTTTACGAATATATTGTATATAGTAAGAAATGTAGAAAGGGTTTAATAAGACATTGACTTGGAGATATAATGTAATGGGAATAAAAAGATTAGAAGAATTGTTTCCAAGAGATTTTTTTGAAACAGATTTAATTGGTTTGAGTGAAAATGAAAAAACAGCTATGAAAAGCATTGAAATTAGTGAAGATGATTATTTTATTGATTTAGATAAGATTTTAAAGGCACTGAATATTAGTGTACAAAAAGGATTCTATAATGATCATTCTGGTCAAATTGATAGTGAGAATAGAGTTATTTACCTCAATTCGTTGGAAATAGATGTTCGACAAAGATTCACGATTGCACACGAAATTGGACATTATGCTTTAAATCACAGTGGGATATCCAATAGATTAAAGAATCCAGAAGATATTGCTACTGTGGATATTGCCAAGGAACGTTCTGCGAATCAATTTGCTGCTGAATTACTAATGCCTAAAAAACTAATTGCTCGTTGTATTACTAAATTTAAACAAGACAACAACCTGACCGATGAACAGTTGGCAAATGCCAATATTGATGAATTTATCGACAGCTTGTCATCAATGATGAGAACATCAAAACAAGCTACAACATTTCGTTTACAAAATTTGGGAGTAATTACATACTAAATGATGACAAGTAATAATCAAATGTTTTATGATAGTTTGGGTTCATTCTTTTGTGGGAAAAGTACGGAAGATACTATAAAAAAGCTAAATACTCAGATTTATGATGACACTGATATAACTATAAAACTTGGTGCAACGAATTCTATAGATAATCAAAATGAAGATTCTAAGTATGGCCCATTTTGCTATAAGATTGTTTCATTAAATTCTGAGGGAGTAGATGAAAAGATTAATAGTTTTGTGTCAGAGTTGAATACAAAATTAAAAAAATCAGGTACTAATGCTGGTTACAATGAAAAAGGAAATCACTGGTCAATTTTTTATTTACTTAAAGAACTGATTTCTAAATTTGAGCAGTGTGAGTATAATTTTTTTAGGGGTCAGACTGAGTCGTGGCCGACTATTCCTGCCTTATTTAGAAAAAAAGTCAATAAGGACAGTAAGTTCTATTATGAACTCTTTGAGCAATTATATAAGCAAGTGAGTCAAGAATATCCCGATAGAGTCGAATATCATTCTATCGATGAAGATTTGGATGTTAGAGCAGATCAGTTGGCTAAATTACAACATTATGAACTTCCAACCAGCCTTTTGGATATTACAGATAACCCATTCGTTGCTCTATTGTTTTTATCAAATTCTGGAAATAGAATTATTAAAAAACCAAAATTTGAAGCGTTTAAAATGAGTATAGAGGAACATTCTAAGAGCAGTTTGTTAACATTTGTTAGAAAAGGACATGATAATCAAAGAATTAGAGCTCAACATGGTGCATTCATAAATTATGATAAATTGAGTAAATATACTCACTTTACTAAAGATGAAATAAAAATTAGTGACGAGTTTCGAAGAATCCCAAGAGTGTCGATTACAATAGAGTTCTCAAAAAAAGAAACAGAAGAACTTTTAAAAAATGAAGAAGAATTAATTTTTAAAGTTAAAGAAGAAGAAGGATATTTTTTTTCTAAGGAAGATATTGAAAAAGTAAGAAAAGGTGAAACAACACTCGATGATATTATGGGAGGGACACTATCAGAAAATTTCACACCTACCCAAAAATATTCAAAGGCAAATATCGAAGCTGTTAAAAAAAGTCTGGAAGCCAAAAAATTTGAAGAAAAATATTATAAAGTAATACAAGAAGAGTTAATTCGTAAGTTGGGAGAATATGGTTATTTTTCACACACATTATTTCCAGATTTTGGAGATTATTTAGGATATCTTTCTAAAAACTTTGTAGACGTATCAGATTATAAAAAAGATGATACTAAAATTGATCCTAGTAAATTGAGTGACGATTAAACATTTTAGCAAGCAGTTAGCTTCATGACAAATTCTGTAAGTTCGAACCAATAGAAGTACAAGTTTGCTACCTTTCTCAGCTTTTGGGGAGACTGAATTGGAATTTGAACAGACCATTGACTTCAGAGTGGTGTATGTCAATGAAGTGATAGGTACTTACATCAGCATATCACTTATATTATCAAACTATGTATTTGGATAGTTTTGATGTTCATGTGGCTTGGCAGGAAGAAGTTCTAGCTGATTTTATGGGTGTACTTATGGGAAGTTTACTTTTTCTAAAACAATACCCCTTCAGCCTTCTTTAAGCAACCCAAGTTATACTATAATCATCCTGATAAGTATTGCTGAACATGGTTCGGTAGAACTCACACCTCTGACGCTGAGTCAGACAGTGAAACTTTCTTTTTTTCATAAATTTCCCAAACAAGTCTAACCTACCATAGTTAGGCTTGTTTTTTTGAATAAGCAGATATGTCTATCATTGAAAGTAAACGCTTACGCAAATTTAGTGAAAACGTTAGGCAAAGTCAGTGAAAACGTCCAAAAAACTGTCAATTCATTGACTTTCGTGGAAAATAGGACTAAAATAGCATGGTAAAAATAATTAAAAAGGAGAATTCTACTATGAATTTAACTATCTTAGGCCTCGGTTTGGCCGTTATGGGTGTATCTATTGGTGAGGGTATCCTCGTTGCCAATGTCGCTAAAGCTGCAGCTCGCCAACCTGAGATGTTTAGTAAACTTCAAACGTTGATGTTTACTGGTGTTGCCTTTATCGAAGGTACCTTCTTCGTATTGTTTGCCCTTAGCTACATTGTCTAATAGACAAATAAAAGATGAAGGAGGGATGAGCAGTGGAAACTACAAGTAATCCAACCGTCTCATTATTTGGGATTGATTTTGACTTGACTGTCCTTGCCATGTCTCTCTTGACAGTAATTATCGTTTTTGGAGTGGTTTTTTGGTCAAGTCGTAAGATGACCATTAAACCAAAGGGAAAACAAAATGTGCTTGAGTTCATCTATGAGTTTGTGAACAGTACCATTTCTCAAAATCTTGGAAAATTCACAAAAAATTATAGTTTGCTCTTGTTTGTAATTTTCACCTTTGTGTTTACAGCAAACAACCTAGGTCTGCTTGTATCTGTTAAAAGTGAGCATTACAATTTTTGGTCTTCTCCAACATCGAATTTCGGTGTTACTATCACTCTTTCTTTAATTATTACCCTCGTTAGTCATATTGAGGGGATCCGTAAAAAAGGGCTTAAAGGCTATCTAAAGGGCTACCTTTCACCATACCCAGCTATGCTCCCAATGAACATTTTGGAACAATTAACCAACCTTGCTTCATTGGCCTTGCGTTTGTTTGGTAACATTTATTCTGGTGAGGTACTTACTGGCTTGATTCTTCAATTGGTGACATGGTCTGCCTTTGCAGCACCTGTATCCTTTGCTTTGAACCTTGTCTGGGTTGCCTTTTCAGCCTTTATCGGCTTCATCCAAGCCTATGTCTTTATTATCCTAAGTTCAAACTATATTGGTGATAAAGTCAACGAAGAATAATTAAGAAAGGGAGAAATGAAATGTCATTACTGATTAATAGTACGACACTTGGTAATATCATTATCACACTCGGCTCAGTTTTTCTCTTGTATTACCTCATCCGTAAATTCGCATGGGATCAAATTACAGGAATCTTTGCTGCTCGTGAAAAGAAAATTGCCACAGATATTGATAGTGCTGAAAATGCTCGTCAAGAAGCAGAAAGCTTGGCACAAAAACGTCAAGATGAGTTGGCAGGTGCTCGCACTGAGGCAGCTCAAATTATTGATGGAGCCAAGGAAACTGGTAAAACTCAAGAATCAAAAATCATTGCAGAAGCACATGATGAAGCTAAACGCTTGAAAGAAAAAGCAAATCAAGACATCGCCCAAAGCCGTGTGGAAGCACTTGCTGGAGTTAAAGGTGAAGTTGCAGACTTGACTGTCCTCTTGGCGGAAAAAGTTATGAAACAAAACCTTGATGCTAAAGCACAATCTGACTTGATTGATAGCTATCTTGATCAATTAGGAGATGCTTAATGGATAAGAAAACACAAGCTCTTGTTGAGCAGTATGCCAGAAGCCTGGTAGAAGTCGCTTTTGAACAAGACGCCGTGTCAACAATCCAAGAAGAAGTAAGGCAAATCCTAACAGTTTTTGCTGAAACAAATCTAAAAAACTTCTTGTCGCAGGAAAATGTGACAAGTGAAGCTAAAAAAGAAAGTTTGGGCTTGTTTCAAGAGTCTTGTTCAGTGTATATGAACAATTTTCTTGAGGTAATCTTACTCAATGACCGTGCCAACATTCTCTATGATGTGTTGAAATTGGTCCTTGAGCTCTTTGATCAAGAAGACAATACTTACGATGTTACAGTGACATCAGCAAGTCCCTTGTCTGAGGAACAAAAAGCCAGACTTTTGGCGATTGTTTCACAAAAATTTGAGATTAAGACACGTCGTTTAGTAGAAAAAATTGATGAGAACCTCATCGGAGGATTCGTCATCAAAGCAAAAAATAAGGTTATTGACACGTCAATTCGCAGTCAATTGCAAACCTTTAAAACGAATTTGAAATAGAAAGTGGTGTGACTTTTGGCAATTAACGCACAAGAAATTAGCGCTTTAATTAAAAAGCAAATTGAAAACTTCCAGCCAAACTTTGACGTCACTGAAACTGGTGTCGTTACCTATATCGGTGACGGTATCGCACGTGCTCGTGGTCTTGATAATGCCATGAGTGGTGAGTTGCTCGAATTTGAAAATGGTGCCTATGGTATGGCCCAAAACCTTGAAACTAATGATGTCGGTATCATTATCTTGGGGGATTTCGTAGCAATTCGTGAAGGCGATATTGTTAAACGTACTGGAAAAATCATGGAAGTTCCAGTTGGTGAAGCCCTTATTGGTCGTGTAGTAAACCCACTTGGGCAACCAGTTGATGGTCTTGGTGACATCGAAACAACAGGTTTCCGTCCAGTTGAAACACCTGCTCCAGGTGTTATGCAACGTAAATCAGTTTCTGAGCCATTGCAAACTGGTCTTAAGGCGATTGATGCCTTGGTTCCAATTGGACGTGGTCAACGTGAATTGGTCATCGGGGACCGCCAAACTGGTAAAACTTCAGTAGCCATTGATGCTATCTTGAACCAAAAAGGGCAAGATATGATCTGTATTTATGTGGCTATTGGCCAAAAAGAATCAACAGTTCGTACACAAGTAGAAACTCTCCGTAAACATGGTGCTCTTGATTACACAATCGTTGTGACTGCCTCAGCATCACAACCATCACCATTGCTTTATATCGCACCTTACGCTGGTGTTGCAATGGCTGAAGAGTTCATGTATAACGGAAAACACGTCTTGATTGTTTATGATGATTTGTCTAAACAAGCCGTGGCCTACCGTGAACTTTCATTGCTTCTCCGTCGTCCACCAGGTCGTGAAGCCTACCCAGGGGATGTCTTCTATCTCCACTCACGTCTTTTGGAACGTTCAGCTAAAGTTTCAGATGATCTTGGTGGTGGTTCAATTACTGCCTTGCCAATCATCCAAACGCAAGCCGGAGATATCTCAGCTTATATCGCAACAAACGTTATTTCTATCACAGATGGACAAATCTTCTTGCAAGAAAACTTGTTTAACTCAGGTATTCGTCCAGCCATTGATGCGGGTTCTTCCGTATCACGTGTAGGTGGATCAGCGCAAATTAAAGCGATGAAGAAGGTTGCAGGTACGCTTCGTCTTGACTTGGCTTCATATCGTGAACTTGAAGCATTTACGCAATTTGGTTCAGATTTGGATGCTGCGACTCAAGCAAAATTGAACCGTGGTCGTCGTACAATCGAAGTTTTGAAACAACCACTTCATAAACCACTTCCAGTTGAGAAACAAGTTGTTATCCTTTACGCTTTGACACACGGTTTCTTGGATAGTGTTCCGGTTGATCAAATCTTGGATTTTGAAGAAGCACTCTATGACTACTTCGATAGTCACCATGAGGATATCTTTGAAACTATTCGTACAACTAAGGATCTTCCTGAGGAATCTGTGCTTAATGAAGCTATCCAAGCTTTCAAAGATCAATCAGAATACAAATAGAAATAGGGAGGACAGCATATGGCAGGCTCTCTAAGAGAAATCCAAGCAAAAATTGCTTCAACAAAGAAAACGAGTCAGATCACAGGAGCCATGCAAATGGTTTCTGCCTCAAAGTTGACACGTTCTGAGCAAGCTGCTAAAGATTTCCAAATCTATGCCTCAAAAATTAGACAGATCACAACAGATCTTCTACATTCAGAATTGATTAATGGTTCGTCAAATCCAATGTTGGATGCACGCCCAGTTCGTAAGACAGGTTACATTGTCATTACTTCAGATAAAGGACTTGTTGGAGGTTATAACTCAACAATTCTTAAAGCTGTGTTGGACATGATTAAACGTGACCATGATTCTGAAGATGAATATGCTATCATTTCTATTGGTGGAACAGGTTCAGATTTCTTCAAGGCTCGTAACATGAATGTTGCTTTTGAACTTCGTGGTCTTGAGGATCAACCTAGTTTTGAACAAGTCGGAAAAATCATTTCTAAAGCAGTAGGAATGTATCAAAATGAACTTTTTGATGAACTTTATGTGTGCTACAACCACCATGTCAACAGTTTGTCTAGTGAGGTTCGTGTTGAACAAATGCTTCCTATCGCTGATTTGGATCCCAATGAATCAGAAGGTCATGTGTTGACCAAGTTTGAATTGGAACCAGATCGTGACACTATTTTGGATCAACTCTTGCCACAATATGCTGAGAGTCTTATCTATGGTGCTATCGTAGATGCCAAAACAGCTGAGCACGCAGCTGGTATGACTGCAATGCAGACAGCCACTGATAATGCTAAGAATGTGATTAACGATTTGACAATCCAATATAACCGTGCACGTCAAGCTGCCATCACTCAGGAAATTACTGAAATCGTTGGTGGTGCAAGTGCACTTGAATAGCTAGAGATTTGTCTTAATTAGACACACATGAAAAAAGGATGATTGTCATCCAGAAAACTATCATAAGGAGAAAACAATGAGCTCAGGCAAAATTGCTCAGGTTGTTGGTCCTGTTGTAGACGTAGCGTTTGCAGCTGGTGATAAACTTCCTGAGATTAACAATGCATTGGTCGTTTATACTGATGAACAAAAGTCTAAACGTATCGTGCTCGAAGTAGCTCTTGAACTTGGAGAAGGTGTGGTTCGTACCATTGCGATGGAATCTACTGATGGATTGACTCGTGGACTAGAAGTTCTGGACACTGGTCGTCCAATCAGCGTTCCTGTTGGTAAAGACACCCTTGGACGTGTCTTTAACGTTCTTGGAGATACCATTGACTTGGAAGCACCTTTTGCTGACGATGCAGAGCGTGAACCAATTCACAAAAAAGCACCAACTTTCGATGAATTGTCAACATCTACTGAAATCCTTGAAACAGGGATTAAAGTTATCGACTTGCTAGCCCCTTACCTTAAGGGTGGTAAAGTTGGACTCTTCGGTGGTGCCGGTGTTGGTAAAACCGTTCTTATTCAAGAGTTGATTCACAACATTGCCCAAGAGCACGGTGGTATTTCCGTGTTTACAGGTGTTGGTGAACGTACACGTGAAGGTAATGACCTTTACTGGGAAATGAAAGAATCTGGCGTTATTGAGAAAACAGCCATGGTCTTCGGTCAAATGAACGAACCACCTGGAGCACGTATGCGTGTTGCCCTTACTGGTTTGACAATTGCGGAATACTTCCGTGATGTCGAAGGTCAAGACGTGCTTCTTTTCATCGATAATATCTTCCGTTTCACTCAAGCAGGTTCTGAGGTTTCTGCCCTTCTTGGTCGTATGCCATCAGCCGTTGGTTACCAACCTACACTTGCTACTGAAATGGGTCAATTGCAAGAACGTATCACATCAACTAAAAAAGGTTCTGTTACATCAATCCAAGCCATCTACGTTCCAGCCGATGACTATACTGACCCAGCGCCAGCTACAGCATTTGCTCACTTGGATTCAACAACCAACCTTGAACGTAAGTTGACACAAATGGGTATTTATCCAGCCGTTGACCCGTTGGCATCAAGCTCACGTGCCCTTTCACCTGAAATTGTTGGTGAAGAACACTATGCTGTTGCGACTGAAGTTCAACGTGTGCTTCAACGTTACCGTGAATTGCAAGATATTATCGCTATCCTTGGTATGGATGAATTGTCAGACGAAGAAAAAACATTGGTTGGACGTGCTCGTCGTATCCAATTTTTCTTGTCACAAAACTTTAACGTTGCTGAACAGTTTACAGGTCAACCAGGTTCTTATGTTCCAGTTGCTGAAACCGTTCGTAGCTTTAAAGAAATCCTTGAAGGTAAATATGACAATCTTCCAGAAGATGCCTTCCGTAGCGTAGGCCCAATTGAGGATGTAGTAGCTAAAGCTAAAGCTATGGGCTACTAATGAGGTGAAGATATGGCACAAATGACCGTACAAGTGGTAACTCCGGATGGTCTGAAATATGACCACCATGCCAGCTTTATCCACGCGGTTACTAAAGATGGTCAAATTGGTATCTTGCCAGGCCATATTAACTTGATTGCGCCACTTGAAGTGGATGAACTCAAGGTTCGTCGTGTGGATGACGAGAGTCACGTCGATTGGATTGCCGTAAACGGTGGTATCATCGAAGTTAAAGATGATTTTATTACTATCGTTGCCGATTCAGCAGAACGTGAACGCGACATTGACGTTTCTCGTGCCGAACGTGCCAAGCAACGTGCCGAACGTGACTTGGAAGAAGCAACTAAATCTGACCGTATTGATGAAGTTCAACGTGCTCAGGTTGCTCTCCGTCGAGCACTTAATCGTATCAGTGTCGGTACAAAATAAGATAAAAAAACGGGGCCTAAGTCTCGTTTTTTGTTTATCCTTAAAGAAAATATGAGAACTAGCAATATTGCCACAGAAAGCTAGTTGCCAAATGAATTTGAGTATAAAAGATTAAATAAAGGTTTCATCAATGAAAACGGTTAATTTAGCTTTTACTTTAGTTTAAGGTATCAAAGTGTTATAATATAAGCTGTTAGCTTTATATTTTAAGAGAAAATGTAGAGTAACGTAATAGAAAGTATGAGTTTTTTAAAGATATGAAAATTGAAAAGAAGCATCTTTTAGATTACACCATCTTGATACCTTATTTAATCTTATCCATAGTTGGTTTAATAGTAGTGTATTCAACAACAAGTGCTCGTTTAGTAGCCTTGGGAGCCAATCCCTTCGCATCTGTTATAAACCAAGGAGCCTTTTGGTTGGTATCCTTGTTCTCTATTTTTTTCATCTACCGACTGAAATTGAACTTTCTCAGGAAAGATAAGCTTTTGGGTGTTGTTATTGCCTTTGAGATTTTACTTTTGGTCATTGCCAAATTTTTCACTAGGGAAATTAATGGTGCCAATGGTTGGATTGTGCTCGGTCCCTTGTCTTTCCAACCAGCGGAGTACCTTAAGATCATTGTTGTCTGGTTTTTGGCGCACACTTTTTCAAAACAACAGTCTGCTATAGAACGTTATGACTATCAGGCCTTGACTAAGAATAGGTGGATACCGAGGAATAAAAAAGAATTTAATGACTGGCGTTACTATTTGCTGGTAATGATTGGCTTAGTTGCCATCCAACCGGACTTGGGGAATGCGGCTATCATTGTATTGACAACAGTTGTCATGTTTTCAATTTCTGGTGTTGGCTATCGCTGGTTCACGGCACTGTTTGCTGGTATTGTAGGGCTGTCGTCTGCTTTTCTTGGATTGATTGCTTTGGTTGGAGTACAAAACATGGCTAAGGTACCTGTCTTTGGATATGTTGCCAAGCGTTTTGCAGCTTATTTTAATCCTTTTAAGGATTTAACAGGTTCAGGACTTCAGTTGTCTCATTCTTACTATGCTATGAGTAATGGGGGGTGGTTCGGTCTTGGTCTCGGAAATTCGATTGAGAAAACCGGTTATCTCCCAGAAGCAACGACAGACTTTGTGTTTTCAATTGTTATTGAAGAGTTAGGTCTCATTGGAGCAGGTTTGATTCTTGCCCTTCTCTTTTTCCTTATTCTTCGTATTATGATTGTGGGAGTTAAGGCTAGAAATCCATTTAACTCTATGATGGCGCTTGGTGTAGGGGCTCTTATGCTTATGCAGGTCTTTGTTAATATCGGAGGAATCTCAGGGCTGATTCCATCAACAGGTGTTACCTTCCCTTTCCTTTCGCAAGGTGGTAACTCGCTTTTGGTAACTTCAGTTGGGATAGCCTTTGTCTTGAACATCGCTGCTAATGAAAAGCGTGATAATATTGTTCAAGCTATTGAGGAAGAATTGTCTCAGACTCAAGAATTAGAAAGTCAAGATGAAAAAATTGTACCTTTAAGAAGAAGTCGTTAATACGGCTTCTTTTTACTTATGTGACTTTAAGTCCGTTTCGCTCCGAAGGTGCGAAACAGATAAACCACCCGCTATGCGGGTGCGCATCGAAGGTTATACCGTCATAACAAAAAAACTCCAAACGAGTTACAATATAGGTGTTCAAGCCAATTGTAAAGCGGAAGGAGTTAAGACTATGGCGCAAAAAGCTCACAGTTTATCACATACAAAATGGATGTGTAAGTACCACATTGTATTTACACCTAAGTATAGACGAAAAATAATCTATAATCAATATAGGAGTAGTTTGGGAGAGATTTTTCATAGACTATGCCAATATAAAGGCGTTGAAATAATAGAAGGCCACTTAATGCCAGATCATGTCCATATGTTAGTAAGTATTCCACCACGAATGAGTGTAGCTAGTTTTATGGGATATTTGAAAGGTAAAAGTGCATTAATGATGTTTGATAAACACGCCAATTTAAAATATAAATTTGGGAACAGACATTTTTGGGCAGAAGGTTATTATGTAAGTACGGTAGGACTTAATGAAGCCACAATTAAGAAATATATTCAGGAACAAGAGAAGCATGATATCGCTTTAGATAAATTAAGCGTGAAAGAATATGAAAATCCCTTTAGGGATAACGGTAAGTAATGCGAATGCCTCTTTGAGAGGCTTGTGACGAGTCAAAAGCAATAAGGCTTGAACAAAGTGAAAGCCAGCGTCTTTAGGCGCTGGCTGGTATTATGGGCTTATAGCCCTTGATCAAACCACCCGTTAGACGGGTGGTTATGATTGGTAGCGTTTTGCATTAGCAAGGGGATTACTAAAAGCTTATAGAGGCAGTAGAAATAGAATTATTGAAAGAAATATTTGTGATTACTCTAAAGAAAAATTGAAAACTATATAAAATACTTGCAATTCTATGACATTTTGATAGAATAGTAGAGTAAAGTTAGACTGTATTGCCTACTGTCTATCTATAAAATATATTTTATTGGAGGCTTTTCCTAAATGGCAAAAGAAAAATACGATCGTAGTAAACCACACGTTAACATTGGTACAATCGGACACGTTGACCACGGTAAAACTACTTTGACAGCTGCTATCACAACTGTATTGGCTCGTCGTCTTCCTAGCGCAGTTAACACACCAAAAGACTACGCTTCAATCGACGCTGCTCCAGAAGAACGTGAACGCGGTATCACAATCAACACTGCACACGTTGAGTACGAAACTGAAAAACGTCACTACGCTCACATCGATGCGCCAGGACACGCGGACTACGTTAAAAACATGATCACTGGTGCCGCTCAAATGGACGGTGCGATCCTTGTAGTAGCATCTACTGACGGACCAATGCCACAAACTCGTGAGCACATCCTTCTTTCACGTCAGGTTGGTGTTAAACACCTTATCGTCTTCATGAACAAAGTTGACTTGGTTGACGATGAAGAATTGCTTGAATTGGTTGAAATGGAAATCCGTGACCTTCTTTCAGAATACGATTTCCCAGGTGATGATATTCCAGTTATCCAAGGTTCAGCTCTTAAAGCTCTTGAAGGTGATTCTAAATACGAAGACATCATCATGGACTTGATGAACACTGTTGACGAATACATTCCAGAACCAGAACGTGACACTGACAAACCATTGTTGCTTCCAGTCGAAGACGTATTCTCAATCACTGGTCGTGGTACTGTTGCTTCAGGACGTATCGACCGTGGTGTTGTTCGTGTTAATGACGAAGTTGAAATCGTTGGTCTTAAAGAAGAAATCCAAAAAGCAGTTGTTACTGGTGTAGAAATGTTCCGTAAACAACTTGACGAAGGTATTGCCGGAGATAACGTCGGTGTCCTTCTTCGTGGTATCCAACGTGATGAAATTGAACGTGGTCAAGTATTGGCTGCACCTGGTTCAATCAACCCACACACTAAATTCAAAGGTGAAGTTTACATCCTTTCTAAAGAAGAAGGTGGACGTCACACTCCATTCTTCAACAACTACCGTCCACAGTTCTACTTCCGTACAACTGACGTAACAGGTTCAATCGAACTTCCTGCAGGTACTGAAATGGTTATGCCTGGTGATAACGTGACTATCGACGTTGAGTTGATCCACCCAATCGCCGTTGAAAAAGGTACAACATTCTCTATCCGTGAAGGTGGACGTACTGTTGGTTCAGGTATCGTATCTGAAATCGAAGCTTAATTAATATTAAGTTCCCAATACAATTATTCGTCAGACAATAATTGAGAGAGTCGAATTTACTCGGCTCTTTTTGGTTTTTAAAAATATCTGAGAGTCTTCTTTATTTGCATTTAGTTGACTAAACTTAGGTTTTATAGAGAACAATCTTAATAAAGCAAGTCGAGTTTTCGGAATTTTCCTAAAATCCTAGTAATAGTAAGGGATTTGTGATAAAATAAACGAGTAAATAAATAAAAGAAGAGGTATGTGAAATGTCACGTAAACCATTTATCGCTGGTAACTGGAAAATGAACAAAAATCCAGAAGAAGCAAAAGCATTCGTTGAAGCTGTA
This sequence comes from Streptococcus vestibularis, assembly GCF_900636445.1. NCBI lineage: Bacteria > Bacillati > Bacillota > Bacilli > Lactobacillales > Streptococcaceae > Streptococcus > Streptococcus vestibularis. The sequence goes on from NZ_LR134275.1 coordinate 497,959, forward strand.
GCATCAAAACTTCCTTCATCAGATCTTGTTGAAGCTGGTATCGCAGCTCCTGCAGTTGACTTGACAACTGTTCTTGCTGCTGCTAAAGGTTCAAACCTTAAAGTTGCTGCACAAAACACTTACTTTGAAAATGCAGGTGCTTTCACTGGTGAAACTAGCCCACAAGTTTTGAAAGAAATCGGTACTGACTATGTTGTTATCGGTCACTCAGAACGTCGTGACTACTTCCACGAAACTGATGAAGACATCAACAAAAAAGCTAAAGCAATCTTTGCTAACGGTATGCTTCCAATCATCTGTTGTGGTGAATCTCTTGAAACTTACGAAGCTGGTAAAGCGGCAGAATTCGTAGGTGCTCAAGTTTCAGCTGCTTTGGCTGGATTGACTGCGGAGCAAGTAGCTTCATCAGTTATTGCGTACGAACCAATCTGGGCTATCGGTACTGGTAAATCAGCTTCACAAGACGATGCACAAAAAATGTGTAAAGTTGTGCGTGATGTTGTAGCAGCTGACTTCGGTCAAGAAGTTGCTGACAAAGTACGTGTTCAATACGGTGGATCAGTTAAACCTGAAAACGTTGCTGAGTACATGGCTTGTCCAGACGTTGACGGAGCTCTTGTTGGTGGTGCATCACTTGAAGCTGAAAGCTTCTTGGCATTGCTTGACTTCGTTAAATAATGAATAAAAAGTTCGAGAACTGTTCTCGGCTTTTTTGTTTGTAAACATGTGTCTAAAAAACTAAACCTAATAAGATAAATATGTGGTTTATATAAATAGAGTTTTGAAATGTTTTGTGGTTTTGATGACATGCCAAGATGTACACTTTTTTACCATAGGCTATATACTTTCTGAGATTGTTCTTTTAGCCTAAAATTTGATAAAATAGAAGGTAACAAAATAAAAAAGGAAGTATCATGTCAAAAGGGTTATTAATCTCAATCGAAGGGCCAGATGGTGCTGGAAAGACTACAGTTTTGGAGGCGCTTTTACCTCGTCTTAGAGAAGCCTATCCAGCCAAAGTCGTGACGACACGTGAACCAGGTGGAGTCGCTATTGCAGAGCAAATTCGTGAGGTTATTTTGGATGTAAATAATACGGCTATGGATGCTAAGACAGAGCTCTTGCTCTATATTGCGGCTCGCCGTCAACATTTGGTTGAGAGGGTTTTGCCAGAGCTTGAAGAAGGCAATATGGTCATCATGGATCGTTTTATTGATTCATCAGTTGCGTATCAAGGGACTGGTCGTGGCTTGAATCAGGATGAGATTGCCTGGTTAAATGCCTATGCGACTGATGGGTATAAACCTGATGTGACCCTATTGTTTGATGTGGATTCTGAAACTGGTTTGGCCCGTATTGCAGCTAACGGCGAACGCGAAGTCAATCGGTTGGATTTAGAGAAGCTTGACCTACATCAGCGTGTACGTCAAGGTTATTTAGATTTAGCACAGGCTGAACCAGAACGTATCAAAATAATCGATGCCTCACAGGCTTTTGAGGATGTTGTAGAGGAAGCTTGGAAAGTAATTAAAGGCTATTTATAAGGAGCAAGATGAAGTTAGCTGAGAGTCAAAGCAAACTATTTGAAGAGTTTTCACAAATTATCAGAGAAAATCGTTTGAGTCATGCTTATTTGTTTTCGGGTGATTTTGGAAGTCTCGATATGGCTATTTGGCTAGCACAGAGTCGGTTTTGTGTGACTCCTGAGAATGGTCTACCTTGTGGTCACTGTCGTCCCTGTCGTTTGATTGCACAGGGGGACTTTTCTGATGTTAAAATAGTAGAGCCACAAGGACAGATTATTAAGACGGACACGATTCGCCAGTTGACTAGAGAGTTTAGTCAATCGAGTTTTGAGGGGCAGGCTCAGGTTTTTATCATTCGTGATGCAGATAAGATGCACGTCAATGCTGCTAATAGTCTATTAAAGTTTATTGAAGAACCTCAAAGTCAGATTTATATTTTTCTTTTGACAGCTGATGATAGTCGTATGTTACCTACGATTAAAAGCCGAACTCAACTCTTTTATTTTCCTAAGAATCGGGCTTATCTGGAAGAATTGCTTCAGAAGGAAGGTTTGTTGTTGACACAAGCCAAAGTGTTGGCAGATTTTGCTAAAGATGATGTTCAGGCTTTAGACTTAGCTAAAGATAATAAGGTTCTTGATCTGATTAATACAGTAGAGCGTTTCACACAGTCCCTGCTATCTAATCAGGACCTGCTTTATTTGGACGTTGCAAAACTGGCTGTCCAGTGTAGTGAAAAGTCGGAACAAGAGATAGTCTGGGCTTTTTTAACTTATCAATTGGGGAAGGATATACAAAATCCACAAGCAAGACGATGGCTAGACTTAGTTTATGAGGCTCGAAAAATGTGGCTTGCTAATGTCAGCTTTCAAAATGCGATGGAGTATATGGTATTATCATGACAGAAGTCATTGGAATAAAATTTGAAGAAACTGGAGCAGTAGAATACGTTGTTCCTGATAAAAATTACGCCAAAGATGACTTTGTAGTCGTTTTGGAGAAAAAAGATAAGCGCCTAGCCCAGGTTGTCATGGAGAACACAGATTTTCCTGAGGTTAGTTTGCCTGCGGATTTGAATCGGGTTGAAGGATTGGCAGGAGAGAAAGATTTTGCTAGATATGATGAAAATCTTTTGAAGGCTGAAAAGAGTATGGGAGTAGTGGCTGATTTAATTGCTCAAAATCAGCTTGATATGAGGGTGGTGGATATTGTCTTTCCCCTAAATAGCTCATACGTGCGTATCAGTTTTGTGGCTGAAAAGCGGGTAGATTTTCGTCAGTTGCTCAAGGATTTGGCGACTTACTTTAAGACACGTATTGAGTTACGTCAGATTTCAAGTCGTGAGGAATCAAAAATCTATGGTGGCTTAGGACCTTGTGGTCGGGCACTTTGTTGTTCTAGTTTTTTGGGTGAATTCCCACCAGTATCGATTAAGATGGCTAAAAATCAGAGTTTATCTTTGAATTCTGGTAAGATGAATGGGGTCTGTGGTCGACTTATGTGTTGTCTCAGTTATGAAGATGACTTTTACCGAGATAGCAAGGCAAGTTATCCTGACTTGGGTGATGAAATTGAAACCAAGGATGGCACGGGTCAGGTCGTTGCCATTGATGTGATTGCAGGGACTATTAAGGTTGTATTTGAAAAAGGGCGTGCGCCCCTAACTTATGGAGTGGAGGAAGTTCAGCTAAATGGAAAAGCGTGAATTGTATGATAAATTCGAGGAATTATCACAAAATTTGATGTCGATGTTGGCAGAGGTAGAAGCAATTAAGGCGAACTTCTCAGGGATTCTCGATGAAAATACGGCTCTCAAGTTGGAGAATGACAAGTTACGTGAGCACTTGAGTCAAGTAGTTCAAGAGGAGACAGGGACTAAAATGTCTCATGGCAAGGTGAACCTCGAGGCTATTTATGATGATGGATTCCACATTTGCCCAGATTTTTATGGTCAACGTCGTGATAATAATGAAGCTTGTGGCTTTTGTGCAGAATTGTTGTATGGAGATTAAGTATGCAGGTTCAAAAGAGTTTTAAGGGGCAATCTAATTATGGTACCCTTTATTTGGTTCCCACACCTATTGGTAATTTGCAGGATATGACTTTTCGCAGTGTGCAAATCCTGAAAGAGGTGGATCTTATTTGTGCGGAGGACACGCGTAATACAGGTCTCTTGCTCAAACATTTTGAAATTGAAACCAAGCAGTATTCTTTTCATGAGCACAATGCTTATGAAAAAATTCCAGATTTACTGGAACGCTTGAAGTCAGGTCTTTCTTTGGCTCAGGTTTCTGATGCGGGTATGCCTTCCATTTCGGATCCTGGGCATGATTTGGTCAAAGCCGCCATTGCTGAGGATATTCCTGTGGTGGCCTTACCGGGAGCATCAGCTGGTATTACAGCCTTGATTGCTAGTGGTTTAGCACCGCAACCTCATATTTTTTATGGATTCCTGCCTCGTAAAAAGGGACAGCAGATTGATTTCTTCAAGGGAAAAGTATCTTATCCTGAGACACAGATCTTTTACGAGTCACCCTACCGTGTGGCGGATACCCTTGAAAATATGCATGAGGTCTATGGTAACCGTCAAGTAACTCTAGTTCGAGAATTGACTAAGCTTTATGAAGAGTATCAGCGAGGGTCAATTTCAGAAATTTTAGATTATATTGCTAGTAATCCTCTCAAGGGAGAATGTTTACTGATTGTGGCTGGAGATTCTGAGAATGGCAGGGAAGAAAATCTAACATCAGATGTTACGCCAGTGAAGGCTGTTGAAGCTTTAATTGCTTCTGGTATGAAACCTAATCAGGCTATAAAAACCATTGCTAAAGAGCGAAAAATAAACAGACAAGAGCTTTATAACCTTTTCCATAGGGTTTAAGAGGCTCTTTTTTTGTGGCGACATAATATGTCAGAAAAGAAAGAATTATCAAAAAATTCCGTAAATATACTTGCTTACCTCGTGGTTTTGTGTTATATTATCTAACATAAAATATTTTACGCATTGGAGTGGTTTCATGGATACAGGTAGCAGTGCCTTTATATTGATTTGTTCAGCCATGGTTTATTTGATGACACCGGCCTTGGCCTTCTTCTATGGTGGGCTTGGGCGTCGTAAGAATGTTATCAATACCATGATGATGTCTGTTCTTCCCTTAGCTATAGCCTCTCTCTTGTGGATTGTTGCTGGCTACTCGCTTTCTTTTGGCGGTCATGGGAATTTCTTCGGTAATTTCAGTCACCTTTTTTTAAATGGTGTGTCTGAAACGGACTCAAGCCGTGGTCTAGCTATTCCTGATCTCTTATTTGCGGCTTTTCAGATGATGTTTTCCATTATCTGTGTGTCGATTTTGACAGGTTCAGTAGTAGAACGTATGCGCTTTACTCCTTTAACTATTTTCGTAGTCTTTTGGTTATTTTTGGTCTATTATCCTTTTGCACATATGGTATGGGGAGACGGAATTCTTGCCAAGTGGGGGACAATTGACTTCGCAGGTGGTGATGTGGTTCATATTACCTCGGGTGTATCGGCCTTGGTTCTGGCAATCGTTGTTGGTAAACGTCGTGATTTTGGCATTTTAGAACACCGTCCTCATAATGTTCCTTTTGTCCTATTGGGAGCGGGTCTCTTATGGTTTGGTTGGTTTGGTTTCAATGCAGGATCAGCCTTGGCTGCTAATGGCTTGGCAGTTCACGCGCTAGTAACCACACATGTTTCTGCAGCAGCTGCCATGTTTTCATGGTTGGCTCTTGAAAAATATGTGACAGGTCATCCATCTTTGGTCGGTGGTTCGACTGGTTTAGTAGCTGGGCTTGTTGCCATCACGCCTGGAGCCGGTTTCGTTTCCATCTGGAGTGCCATTCTAATTGGAGCTATGGTTAGTCCGGTTTGTTTCTATGCTATCTCTGTCTTAAAAAAACGCTTTGCCTATGATGATGCTTTGGATGCTTTTGGTTGCCACGGCGTTGGAGGTATCTTTGGTGGTTTGGCTACTGCGATTTTTACGACACCAGATTTAGCCCTAGATAAGGTCAATATTGGCTTGATTTATGGGAAGGCCCATCTGTTTATTGTGACCATTTTGGCTATTATCTTTACAGCTATTTGGTCTGCTCTTGTGACCTATGGTATTATTAAAGTAATTGCTCATTATATGCCTTTACGTGTCACTGACCGTGATGAAGCTATTGGTCTTGATGACTGTGAACACAAGGAAACAGCCTATCCAACCTTTATGGGCTTAGATTCGTAGGAGAATACAGATGAAAAAAGTAGAAGCGATTATTCGTTCGGATAAATTGGAAGATTTGAAAAATGCCTTGACTGGTAGTGGTTTAGCCAAGGGAATGACTGTAAGTCAAGTTCTGGGTTACGGTAATCAACGGGGCTTTGCAGAGTTTGTTCGTGGACAGCGCATTGTTCCTACCTTATTAGCTAAGGTCAAGGTTGAGATTGTAGTTAAGGATATGGCAGTTGACGAGGTTGTTGATGCCATTCGGAGCGCCGTAGCGACGGGAGAAGTTGGTGATGGGAAGATTTTTATTGTTCCTATTGATGATGTTATCCGTATTCGTACGGGTGAACGTGGTGGAGACGCCATTTAATATATGAAGGCTTAAACCGGTTGGTTTGGGTCTTTTTTAGTGAATTTTGATATACTTAGAGGAGTTAGTATGATTGAGGGGGTGACCGATTGGCGAAAGGAAAAAAGAAAACTAAGTCGAAAGCTAGACCTAAGAAAACTAAAAAGAAAAAGAAGTCTTTCTTGCTTTTTCCTAAATTTTTCCAAAAGTGGAGTCTGATTTTTATGGGTCTATTTGCCTTATTGGGCCTCCTAGCTAGTTTAAATTTTCCAAGGTTGACTATGGAAAAAAATATGACGCCTACAGATGAGACGACGGTTGCTTTTATTGCTGAGATTGGCGAGACATCGCGCTATTTGGCAGCTAGAAATGATCTTTATGCATCTGTCATGATAGCTCAGGCTATTCTAGAATCTGATTCTGGCCAATCAAGTTTGAGTCAGAAGCCATCTTACAATTTCTTTGGAATTAAAGGAGAATACAATGGTCAAAGTGTAACCCTACCGACCTGGGAGGATGATGGTAAGGGAAATCCTTACCATATTGATGCGGCCTTTCGTTCCTATGGTTCCGTGGAAAATTCTTTACAGGATTATGTGGACTTCCTTGAGGGAAGCTACTATGTAGGAGTGCACCGTTCCAAGACAAAGAGTTATAAAGATGCGACGGCAGCCCTAACAGGCGTTTATGCCACTGACACAACCTATGGGGATAAATTGAACAGCATCATCGAACAATATCAGTTAACTATTTACGACACATATTAGGGTCAAGGAGAATAAGAAAATATGAACCAGAACCAAGTGAAACTCATTGCAATTGACATGGACGGGACACTCTTAAATAGCCAAAAAGAGATACCTGTAGAAAATATTCAGACTATTCAGGAAGCCGCTGCGGCAGGTATTAAGATTGTCCTTTGTACGGGTCGCCCACGTTCAGGCATTGTTCCCCATTTTGAAAAATTGGGTCTTAGTGAAGAAGAGTACATTATCATGAACAATGGGTGTTCAACTTATGAAACTAAAAATTGGACCTTGCTTCAATCTGAAAGTTTATCTCGCCCTGAAATGGAAGAACTCTTGCAGGCTTGTGAAGACTTCCGAGAGGTGGCTCTAACCTTTACTGGTGAAAAAACTTACTATGTTGTGGGTAATGAGGTACCTGAGCTAGTAGCTTATGATGCTGGGACTGTTTTTACAGAAGCGAAAGCTAGGAGTTTGGAAGAAATCTTTGAGGAAGGGCAAGTGATTTTCCAGGCTATGTATATGGCTGATTCTGAATCTTTGGACGCCTTCCAAAATGCTGTGCAAGATAGACTTAATCAGAGCTATAGCACAGTTCGCAGTCAAGATTATATCTTTGAAATTATGCCACAAGGAGCAACCAAGGCCAGTGGACTGAAGCATTTAGCTGAAAAGTTGGGTATCAATCCCGAACAGATTATGGCTTTGGGAGATGCTGCTAATGACCTTGAAATGCTTCAATTCGTCGGTCAAAGCGTTGCCATGGGTAATGCGAGTGACGACATTAAGGCTTTGTGTAAGTATGTGACTTTGACAAATGACGAGGCAGGTGTGGCACACGCCATTCGTACCTGGGCTCTATAAGAAAAAGACCTTTAGCTTTATTGTTTGCTAAAGGTTTTTCGATTTCTGATAATGGCAATGAGAGTAGTTAGTGTAATGGTGATATCTGTGATGGCAGCGGGGTAAGCCTTAATGGTCAAATCGTAAATTAGCCAGAGTAACATATTCTCAATAATGACCCAGCGAAGCCACTGGAGGTTTCGTGTGATAACAATTGCTAGACTATAAGAGACTGAAGAGATGATTGGCAAATAGCCAATAACCCCAAGTTGATTGAGATAAGATCCTACGATGATTTGAAGAATGATGAGGATGGTCAAGATAGTCTTGGTCATTTTCTTTTTGATCATCAAACGATTCCTAATAATGGAAATACTAATGGTTAAGGCACCGGTATAGCCACCCAATAAGAGGTTAGCAGTGGCAGTGAAAATGTAGTCGGTAATTTGCCAGGCGAGCATCTTATTTTTTGATTTTGCAAAAGAAGATATGGCAACACAGAGGGCTCCAATGACTGAGAGTACTTGTGCTAGAAGGTAGATTATCATGATTCAACTTCCAATTTTTTCCTTTATTATATCACAAGAAAGAAGGATTTATTTCGATAATATCTATCCGTTATTTTGAGGTCACAAAAGATGAAGGAACAACTAGAAAAAGCATCTCCCAACGGATGATGGTATTGCTACGCTAGGGTTCCATTTATGAAAATCTCCAAACACTGCTAGTAATGTTTTTCTGACTGGTTTTGCTTGAAATCTGGTGACAAGTATCAGATAAAAACGCAGCATACTCGAGACGGGCATTGATGGCTTTCTGATATGAGTATCTGATCTTTCTATTATTTTAGGGAAAGGTCTTGTTTATTCCTTAATAAATAGATACAATAGAAGAGTCGGTCTTACCGAAAATTTTATATAATGAGGACAAAAATGTGTCAGTAAATTGGCAGGATATTGCGTTTTCTTTCCTCGGTGGTTTGGGACTTTTCCTATTTAGTATTAAGTACATGGGTGATGGTCTTCAACAAGCGGCCGGAGATAAACTACGCTTTTACATCGATAAGTACACCAGTAACCCATTTTTAGGTGTTCTGATTGGCATTGTCATGACGGCCTTGATTCAGTCGAGTTCAGGGGTAACCGTTATTGTCGTAGGTCTGGTTTCGGCAGGGCTCTTGAGTCTTCGTCAGGCTATTGGTATTGTCATGGGGGCGAATATCGGGACAACCGTAACCTCCTTCATGATTGGTTTCAAGCTTGGTGATTATGCTCTTCCAGTGATTTTCCTAGGGGCGGCGTTTCTCTTCTTTACGAGTAATAAGAAGCTTAATAACCTAGGACGTATCTTGTTTGGTGTTGGGGGGATTTTCTTTGCCCTTAACCTGATGGGAGATGCGGTAGAACCTTTGAAGTCAGTAGCAGCCTTTAAAGATTACCTGGCAACTTTAGGTGACCGCCCAATCATGGGAGTTATCATTGGTTCTGGTTTGACCATGTTGATTCAGTCTTCGGCAGCTACCATTGGTATTCTTCAGAGCCTTTATTCAGGTGGTTTGCTTGACCTACAAGGGGCTCTTCCAATCCTCTTTGGGGACAATATCGGAACAACTATTACAGCGGTTCTTGCGGCCCTTGGTTCCAACATTGCGGCCAAACGTGTGGCAGGGGCTCACGTACTGTTCAACGTTATTGGAACGGTCTTGTGTTTGGTTCTTCTGGTACCATTCACAGCTCTGATTCAATGGTTTAAGTCTATGCTTGGTTTGACACCAGAGATGACTATTGCCTTTGCCCATGGTACCTTCAATATTGCAAATACTATCGTGCAATTCCCATTCATTGGGCTTCTTGCTTATCTTGTAACTAAGATTATTCCTGGTGAGGATGAAGTTAACAAGTACGAAGCGCTTTACTTGGATCGTTTGCTTATCACACAAGCGCCAGCCATTGCCCTTGGTAATGCTAAGAAAGAGTTGGTTCACTTAGCGTCATATGCCATTCAATCTTTGGAGGCTTCATACGCTTTCTTTGATAAAGGTGATGAGAAATACTTTGACAAGGTTGAGAAGTATGAAACAGCTGTTAATAGTATTGACGAAGAGTTGACAACCTACTTGATTGACATCTCTAATGAATCTCTAAGCGTTTCTGAAAATGAAGTGTTGGCAAGTGTGCTTGACTCTGTTCGTGACTTGGAGCGTATTGGTGATCTGGCAGTTGCAAGCGCCAACCTTTCACAACATATTCATAATAAGGGGATTGAATTCTCTGAGACTGCTAAGACCGAGCTTGGGGATGTTTATAACCGTACGCACCGTATTGTTCTCGATAGTATTCGTGTTGTTGTGGATGATGACAAGGTGCTTGCAGGTCAAGTCATCCTTCGTCATGAAGAATTGGAAAAACTTGAAAAACAATTGCGTAAAACACATACCAAACGTCTTAACAATGGTGAATGTACTGCGCAAGCAGGTATCAACTATGTTGATTACCTCTCACATTACACACGTATCGCAGACCATGCGATTAACCTTGTTGAAAAGGTTACAGAAGGTGTGATTTAATAGAGAAAGTCGAGAAAATTTCTCGGCTTTTTTGATATAATGAAAGCGTATTAAGAATATAGAAAAATGATGAGAGGTGGTCCTATGACCTATTATATTTCAGCCAAACGTTTTTACTTTGAGAATAAAATCAAGGAAGGGGGTTACCTAGCGGTTGTGGATGGTCGTTTCGGTGACTGGTCGGAAAAGGTACCAGAAGGTGCAGAAGTACTGGATTACAGTGATTATCAGATTGCTCCGGGTCTTGTAGATACTCATATTCATGGATTTGCGGGTTATGATGTCATGGATAATTCTGAGGAAAGTCTTCTTGGCATGAGTCAAGCCTTGCTTTCAGCAGGTGTGACTTCTTTCTTACCGACAGCATTGACAGCACCATTTGAAGAGTTAAAAGCTATCTGTCAGACAACAGCAGAGACGGCTGGTAAGGAGCCTGGTGCTAAAATTCAGGGACTCTTCTTTGAAGGACCTTATTTCACTGAGACCTATAAGGGAGCGCAAAATCCTAAATATATGGGCAATCCAAGTATAGAACAGTTGCAAGCCTGGCAAGAGGCGGCTCAAGGCAAATTAATCAAGCTGGCCTTGGCTCCTGAACGTGAGGGAGTAGTTGAATTTATCAAAGAAGCGACTGGGCAAGGTGTGACAATCGCTCTAGGTCATTCCAATGCTACTTACGAGGAAGCTGTAGCGGCTGTGGAAGCTGGGGCATCTGTTTGGGTTCACGTCTACAACGGTATGCGTGGGTTTACGCATCGTGAACCTGGAATGGTTGGAGCAGCCTTCGATAGTCCAGAAACGATTGGTGAGTTGATTGCAGATGGTCATCATGTGGTTCCTGCAGCTTGTAAGGTTCTTATCAAGCAAAAGACTCCTCAAGGAGTTGCCCTTATTACAGACTGTATGTCAGCGGGAGGTTGTCCAGATGGCGACTATATGTTAGGCGAACTTCCTGTTATTGTTGAAAATGGTACTGCCCGCCTCAAAGAAGGTGGTAACCTGGCTGGTTCTATCCTACAACTTAAAGATGGTGTCAAGCACGTCGTTGATTGGGGACTTGTGACGGTTGCTCAAGCTTTACAAATGGCGAGTCATGTTCCAGCTAAATCTGTTGGTCTTGAAAATACTTGTGGAAGTCTAAAAGCAGGTCTACCAGCTGATTTTATCGTCTTAGATGACTCCTTGGACTTGCAAGCAACCTATATTGATGGACGAAAAGGTTGGGAAAAATAAGAGTATAAGTAGCACTTTCTTATGAAGGTGCTGTTTTTAATTGATTTTTACAAAGGTGTCAGAGTAGTGTAAAATAGAAATACTTTATGTTTTATAGGAGGTAATATGTCAAAACGTATTTGGAGCATTGCCCTGGCCTACGTCGGTGTAATGATTGGTGCAGGGGTATCTTCAGGGCAGGACCTCTTACAGTATTTTGTTAGTTTTGGAGCCTGGGGACTGATAGGTGTTATAGTTCTAGGAATTTTGCATGTTGGCTTTGGGCGACTCATGATTGCTCTGGGAAGTTATTACCGTTCAGATGATCATTCAGTAGTCCTGGCAGAAATCAGTCATCCTGTGATTTACCGTATTTTGGATATCGCTTTGATTATCACTTGTTTCCTGTTTGGTTTTGTGATGACAGCTGGTGCAGGGGCTAACCTTAACCAACAGTTCGGCTTTCCGATTTGGGTAGGTGCCTTCCTGTGTACAGCTCTGACTATCTTTGTGAGTTTCCTAGATTTCAAAAAAATCATCGGTGTTATTGGAGTTTTTACCCCCATGATTTTGGTTATGATTGCTATGATATTCGTGACCAATGTTCTAGGGCGTCACTGGGATTTTGCAGAGATGGATAAGGTGTCGCAAACCATTCAATCACCCTTCTCAAGCGTTTGGATGTCTGTGGTTAACTATTTTGCCGTTTGTGTCATGTCAGCCATAGCCATGGCCTTTGTAATGGGTGGATCTATTCTCAAAATCAATGAAGCCGAAAAGAGTGGAGCCTGGGGAGGATTTATGGTTGGTGTGATTTTCTTCGTCACGACCTTGATTCTCTTTGCTAACAGTGATAAAGTTGCTAGCTTGGATGTTCCTATGCTGGCCATTGCCAAGGAAGTGAACCCTATCTTTGCGACACTCTACGCCTTAGTGATTTTTGGCTTGATTTTCAATACCGTCTTTAGTCTTTACTATGCCCTTGGGAAACGCTTCTCAGCGGGTAGTGATAAACGATTCAAGTTCTTTGTGGCTGTATTTGCCCTTGCTGGTTTTGCTATTTCCTTCATGGGCTTCCGTCAATTGGTAGCGGTTATGTATCCTATTATCGGTTATTTGGGAATGCTGATGTTGGTTGTGCTAGTTGTGGCTAGCTACCGCAAAAAAGCCAAAATTCGTAAGGAAAAGGAAATTCGAAATCATCTCTTGTCTATCGTCGAGAAAGCTTATGATCCCAATCAAGACTTAACCCATCAGGACAAGAAAAAGGCCGAAGAACTTAGAGAAGCCTCAATTCTTGATAATGATATTCTCCATGAAGACTCCCATGCGCATGTTCGTCAGGAAATGGGAATCAGTGAGAAGGATTAGAATTTTATTTTACAAGTTTCTCTATTTCTGCTATAATACTGACAAGAAAGAAGGGCTTATGGCGTTTTTCTAGCGAGCTTGGGATAGTGAAAGCCAAGTAGAGCAAAGTAAGCAAGTGGCGCTTTCTCTCAGCAAAGAGCTGAAGACAAACAGATAAAATGAAGTAATAAATTAGGGTGGAACCGCGTTTCTGACGCCCCTAGTCGTAAGGCTTGGGTGTTGAAATTCGGTTCTTTTTGAATTCGTCTAATACCTAAGTAGAAAGGAGTACAATGCTTAAAGGATCTTGTTTATGTAAAGCAGTGACTTACACTCTAGATGAGGAATTATCCGAATTAGTTTTTTGCCACTGTTCATTCTGTCGGAAAGCAACTGCGTCTGCCTATACAGTTAATGCTAAAGTTAGCAGTAAAAATCTAGTATTGCATGGAAAAGAAAAGCTTGTTACGTATAGTTCTTCTCCAGGAAAACAGCGTTATTACTGCCAGAACTGTCATAGTCAAATTTTCACTGTTCAAGAAAATATACCAGAAGTCTGTGCTTTGAAATTAGGTACAATAGATGAATGCGATCAGAATTTACAAACTGTTCCCAAACGTCATATTTTTCAGGATCCAGCTTTTTCTTGGTTGCTTGATAAATAAACCTAAAAAGATAATATAAATTAAAGGAGTAAATAATGTCTAAAAAACTAACTTTCCAGGAAATTATCCTTACTTTGCAACAATACTGGAATGACCAGGGTTGTATGCTCATGCAGGCTTATGATAATGAAAAGGGTGCAGGAACCATGAGTCCTTACACCTTCCTTCGTGCCATTGGGCCTGAACCATGGAATGCGGCTTATGTAGAGCCATCTCGTCGTCCAGCTGATGGTCGTTACGGGGAAAACCCAAATCGTCTCTATCAACACCACCAATTCCAAGTGGTTATGAAACCTTCTCCATCAAATATCCAAGAGCTTTACCTTGAGTCATTGGAAAAATTGGGTATCGATCCTTTGGAACACGATATCCGTTTCGTTGAAGATAACTGGGAAAACCCATCAACTGGTTCAGCTGGTCTTGGTTGGGAAGTTTGGCTTGACGGTATGGAAATCACTCAGTTCACCTATTTCCAACAAGTTGGTGGATTGGCAACTGGTCCGGTAACTTCTGAGGTCACTTACGGTTTGGAACGTTTGGCTTCTTACATCCAAGAAGTAGATTCTGTTTACGATATTGAGTGGGCTCCAGGCGTTAAATACGGAGAAATCTTCCTTCAACCAGAATATGAACATTCAAAATACAGCTTTGAAGTTTCTAACCAAGATATGCTTCTTGAAAACTTTGAAAAATTTGAAAAAGAAGCAGGACGTGCTTTGGAATTGGGTCTTGTTCACCCAGCCTACGACTACGTATTGAAATGTTCACATACTTTTAACTTGCTAGATGCTCGTGGTGCTGTTTCTGTCACAGAACGTGCCGGTTATATTGCCCGTATCCGTAACTTGGCCCGTGTCGTAGCCAAAACCTTCGTCGCAGAACGTAAGAAACTCGGCTACCCACTTCTCGACGAAGCCACACGCGCAAAACTCCTAGCAGAAGAGGAAGAATAAACAGAGCGTATTAAAAAGGATTGGCTAATAGAGTAATCCTACAGAACCAGTTGCCGCAGTGATAAAGGTATCGTTAGAGAAACTAACGATACCAGGCAAAATTGGAGACATAGGCTCCAATTTTAGCAATGAAACGACGCAGTCGGTTGCTTGCGTGACAATCACATAAGGCAAACTGGAAAAAAATATTTTTCGGAGAAAAAACATGACAAAAAACTTATTAGTAGAACTTGGACTTGAAGAATTGCCAGCCTACGTTGTCACACCAAGTGAAAAACAACTCGGGGAGAAAATGGCAGCCTTCTTGGATAACAATCGTCTTTCATACGAAAGCATTCAAACTTTCTCAACACCGCGCCGTTTGGCAGTCCGTGTCATTGGATTGGCTGATCAACAATCTGATTTGACAGAAGATTTTAAAGGACCTTCTAAGAAAATCGCCTTGGATGCAGAAGGTAACTTCTCAAAAGCGGCACAAGGATTTGTCCGTGGAAAAGGCTTGACCGTTGATGATATCGAATTCCGTGAAGTTAAAGGTGAAGAATATGTCTACGTGACGAAACATGAAGCTGGAAAACCTGCCAAAGAAGTCTTGGCTGGCGTTCCAGAAGTGCTTTCTTCATTGACTTTCCCTGTTAGCATGCACTGGGCTAACAACACCTTTGAATACATCCGCCCTGTTCATACTTTGGTTGTCCTTTTGGGCGACGAAGCGCTTAACCTTGATTTCTTGGATATCAAGTCAGGTCGTGTGAGCCGTGGTCACCGTTTCCTTGGGCACGAAGTGGAAATCACCAATGCAGATTCTTATGAGGAAGACCTTCGTACCGTGTACGTGATTGCGGATAGCAAAGAACGTGAAAACATGATTCGTGAGCAAATCAAAGCCATCGAATCAGAACAAGGTGTTCAAGTCCAAATCGAAGAAGGACTTTTGAATGAAGTCTTGAACTTGGTCGAATACCCAACAGCATTTATGGGAAGTTTCGACACTAAGTATTTGGACGTTCCAGAAGAAGTCTTGGTGACATCAATGGAAACGCACCAACGTTACTTTGTTGTACGTGACCTTGACGGTAAGCTTAAACCAAACTTCATCTCAGTCCGTAATGGTAACGCTGAGCATTTGGAAAATGTTATCCGAGGAAATGAAAAAGTCTTGGTGGCCCGTCTTGAAGATGGTGAATTCTTCTGGCGTGAAGACCAAAAACTCAAGATTGAAGATCTCGTTGCTAAATTGGCTAACGTGACTTTCCATGAAAAAATCGGTTCTCTCTCAGAACACATGGCCCGTGCTGGTGTCATTGCGGCTTCCTTGGCTGAGCAAGCTGGTTTGACTGCCGAAGAAACGGCAGCCGTAGCGCGTGCAGCTGAAATCTACAAATTTGACCTCTTGACTGGTATGGTCGGAGAGTTCGATGAATTGCAAGGAATCATGGGTGAAAAATACGCCCTCCTTGCTGGTGAGGATGCTGCGGTTGCGACAGCTATCCGTGAGCACTACCTTCCTGATTCAGCAGACGGAGCTCTTCCAGAGACTAAGGTTGGTGCCATCCTTGCGCTTGCAGATAAATTGGATACCCTCCTTTCCTTCTTCTCAGTTGGCTTGATTCCATCAGGTTCTAATGACCCTTATGCGCTTCGTCGTGCAACGCAAGGGATTGTTCGTATCTTGGATGCTTTTGGTTGGCACATCCCTATGGATGAGTTGATCGACAGCCTTTACGCCCTTTCATTTGATAGTCTTTCTTATGACAATCAAGCAGAAGTTATCAACTTCATCAAGGCACGTGTGGACAAGATGATGGGACGTACATCAAAAGATATCAAAGAAGCCGTTCTTGCTGGTTCAAACTTCGTGGTTGCGGATATGCTTGAAGTAGCTGACGCCCTCTCAGCAGCTGCTAAGGCTGATGGTTATAAGGCAGCTGTTGAATCACTCTCACGTGCCTTCAACTTGGCAGAAAAAGCAGATGCTTCAGTAGCAGTCGATGCCAGTCTCTTTGAAAATGATCAAGAAAAAGCCCTTTCTAAAGCAATTGAAGAGCTTGAATTGACAGGTTCAGCTGGTGATAAATTGTCTCAGCTCTTTGCTCTTAGCCCAGTCATTGATGCTTTCTTTGACAACACGATGGTAATGGCAGAGGATGAAGCTGTTAAAAATAACCGTTTGGCCCTTCTTTTGGGTCTTGTGGCTAAAGCCAAAGCTGTTGCAGCCTTTAACCAATTGAATACAAAATAGAGGTAAGAGGAATGGATTCTAAAAAAATTGCTCGAATCAATGAGCTTGCAAAAAAGAAAAAAACAGAAGGTTTGACTCCAGAAGAAGCAGTGGAACAAGCAAAACTTCGTGAAGAATACATTGAGGGCTATCGTCGCTCAGTTCGTCACCATATCGAAGGGATTAAAGTGGTTGACGAAGAGGGTAACGATGTGACACCTGAAAAACTACGTCAAATACAACGTGAAAAAGGTTTGCATGGTCGTAGCCTTGATGATCCTGAATCATAATAACGATGTACAAGGGTTTGGAATTTTTCCAAGCCCTTGTTGTGAAGTATAAAATTCTGAATATTCTGTATAAAATTGACCAATTATTTCAAAAATGGTAAAATATAAGTTATGTTAAAAAATGGCATGATTCAATGAGTCGTGCTAAATAGAATTGGAGTGAAAAAAATGTCGCAAAAGCAACATCATAAAGACGACGAAAACCAGACTGAGAATGGGATGGTGCGTGGTCTTCAAAACCGTCACGTCCAGCTGATTGCCATCGCTGGTACAATCGGTACAGGTCTCTTCCTTGGGGCGGGGCGTTCCCTATCCCTAACAGGACCTTCAATCATCTTAGTATATATACTAACTGGTATCTTCATGTATCTTATGATGCGAGCGATCGGTGAGATGCTCTATATGGATCCTGACCAGCACACCTTTATCAACTTTATTACCAAATACCTTGGTAAGGGCTGGGGATTCTTCTCGGGTTGGTCCTACTGGGTATCACTGATATTCCTTGGGATGGCAGAAATTACGGCTGTATCGACCTATGTGCAATATTGGTTCCCGAGTTGGCCTGCCTGGCAGATTCAGATTGTCTTCTTGATTATCCTGAGTTCGGTTAACCTAATTGCAGTTAAGATTTTCGGGGAAGTTGAGTTTTGGTTTGGGATGATCAAGATTGTCACCATTCTTGCCTTGATAGCTACAGGGATATTTATGGTAGCAACTAACTTTGAAACGCCAGCTGGACATGCTAGTCTTACCAATATCACACAAGGTTTCCAGATGTTCCCTAAAGGTTGGGTGAGCTTTGTCATGACCTTCCAAATGGTCTTCTTTGCCTACCAAGCCATCGAATTTGTAGGGATTACAACATCTGAGACAGCAAATCCACGTAAGGTGTTGCCAAAGGCAATCAAGGAGATTCCGATTCGTATTGTCATTTTCTATGTGGGTGCCCTCATTGCCCTCATGGCTATCTTCCCATGGCAAAAACTTCCAGTTAATGAATCACCCTTCGTAACAGTCTTCCAAATGGCTGGTATCAAGTGGGCAGCGGCTTTCATTAACTTTGTTGTTTTGACAGCAGCGGCTTCATCATTGAACTCAACGCTTTATTCTACAGGTCGTCACCTTTTCCAAATTGCTAAGGAGACACCAAATAGTAAAGTCATGAAAGCTTTGAAGCTAGATACTTTGTCACGTAATGGTATTCCTTCACGTGCCATCATTGTTTCAGCCATTGTAGTATGTGTTTCAGCCTTCATCAACGTCTTACCTGGTGTATCTGATGCCTTCGCTTTGATTACGGCATCATCATCAGGTGTCTACATTGCCATCTATATTTTGACCATGCTTGCTCATCTCAAGTACCGTAAGTCTCAAGAGTTTATGGCAGATGGCTTCCTTATGCCAGCCTATAAGATTCTTAATCCATTGACTATCCTTTTCTTCATCTTCGTCTTTGTTTGTCTCTTCTTGCAAAAGTCAACAGTTGTCGGAGCTATCGGAGCAACCATCTGGATTGTAGTGTTTAGTATCTACAGTAACTGGAAACACAGTAAATAAATCGATTTAGCTCACCTTATGGTGGGTTTTTTAGTTGCCAAAAAAAAGGACACAAGGTGTCCCAGTTATTAGTTATGCAATACTTTCTTGGCTTCCATGGTGAAAGAAACCGCTTAAGAGGTCCTTACTACGATGGAAAATAGCGGGCTTGTGATCGTTGTGCGAACGGCCATTAACATCAAGTTTAGCCCATTCAAGAGCCTGGTGGGCATTTCGGTCTGAGACTGTAGATGTCCCAATATAGCTATAGATGCCTGCTTGAGCGAGAATAAAACCTTGCAGTTGACGAATATGTTCATCATTGAGGGCTTCGGAAAAATGAATCTTAACTGTCTTATAAGTTAAAGCTTGGACAGACTCGACGATAGGCGACTCTGCTAGGAGGTGCAAAAGTTCTTGATGCTTAGTAAAGTACTTATCATAGTTCATTGGAAGAATGATAGTATGGGCAATCCAATCTTCCAAGTTGGCTTTAGCTTTTTTACTGAGACCTCTTGCTGTGATACTGAGATCATCCATATTGAAAGGAAGCTGGTCGATGTGAGCAGTGTTTGAACCATATGCCTTTCTGAAAAGCGGTGTACTTGATAGAATATGTCCAGTGGGAGAAATAATAGCCAAGGCAGTTTCCTTGGTTTGGTAACCAAGCTCGTGGCATTCCATGCTAGCGTATGTGTCTTTAAATTCAATAATTGCTCTTGTCTTCATCGTGTAACTCTCTTTCTGTTAGTTTATAAACTAACAATAGTTTATCATGACTTATAATCTTGGTCAAGATTATACCTTCAAAAACAAAAAAATATTTTTGTAAGGGTTTGCAAAAAATATTTGAACTCTGATATTATATAACCATAGCAAAAGGATTGTTACTGGTCAGCAGGCAAAACCTAGATAAATACGAAAAACTAATGGGAGTAGTGTATACTCATCTCAATTGGTTCTTGGTATTTATTTAGGTTTTTTTCGTTAAAAAAGCCTCAAAGAAAACTAGGATCCTAGACAAGAAAGGAGCCCTTATGGCTAAATATACTGAATTAGCTGAGGACATTCTCAAACACGTTGGTGGCAAGGAAAATGTCAATGGCTTGAAACACTGTGTGACACGTTTACGCTTTGATTTGAAAGATGAATCTAA
Source organism: Streptococcus vestibularis (assembly GCF_900636445.1). Classification (NCBI taxonomy): domain Bacteria; kingdom Bacillati; phylum Bacillota; class Bacilli; order Lactobacillales; family Streptococcaceae; genus Streptococcus; species Streptococcus vestibularis. The sequence goes on from NZ_LR134275.1 coordinate 517,610, forward strand.
AGCAGATGATGACTACCTTAAGAACCGTGACGGAGTTGTTACTATTGTTAAAGCAGGTGGACAATATCAGGTGGTGATTGGTAACCATGTGCCTGATGTTTATGCGGAGGTTCTCCAAGTTGGTGGTCTTCCAGCAGGTGGTAGTCTTGATATTGATGAAGGTGATGCGCCTAAAGGGAATCTTTTTGACCGCTTTGTATCTTTGGTTTCAAGTATTTTCCAACCTTTCCTTGGTCCATTGGCTGCGGCCGGGATTATCAAGGGTGTAGTTGCTATCATGGCAGCATGTGGCTTGTCAACTGCAACAAGTCTTATTTATGTCATCTTGAATGCAGCAGGAGATGGTTTCTTCCAGTTTTTGCCAATCTTGATTGCATTAACATCTGCCCGTCGTTTCAAGGTTAATGAGTTTACAGCTATTGCGATTGCAGGAGCACTTGTTTACCCTGATATTACTACACTAGTGACTGCTCTTCAAAAGGCTGGTCAAGGACATGTTCTAGGAGTTATTCCTTTTGCACTTCCTGCAGGAGGTTACCTCTCAACTGTAATGCCTTCTATCTTGGCCGTTTGGGTGGCTTCATACATTCAAAAATTCTTTACCAAGATTACTCCAGATGTCATTAAAGTCTTCGTAGTACCCTTCTTTACATTACTCATTACTGTCCCATTAACATTCTTGGTGGTCGGACCAGTTGCCAATACTTTCTCTAATGGATTGACAAAGCTTTTCCAAGCAATCATGAACTTTAGTCCGATTGTCTTTGGTCTTGTACTTGGTGTTTTGTGGCAAGTCTTGGTTATGTTCGGAATGCACTGGGCGCTTGTTCCCCTTGCTATTCTAGATGTGGCAACAAACGGAAGTTCTATTATTCTTTCGGCAGCTATTCTTCCATGTTTCACGCAGACAGGTGTGTTGGGAGCTATCATGCTTAAAATGAAAGAAGAAAAAGTCCGTACCATCTCTATGCCAGCCTTCATTTCATCTATTTTTGGGGTTACAGAACCTGCTATCTATGGGGGTAACCCTTCCAATGAAAACGCCATTCTACATTTCATGTGGTGTTTCAGGACTTATGGGGGCTGCCATGATGGCCCTAGATATTAAGACGTATTCAATAGGTGGTCTGGGTGTCTTTGTCTTCCAAAGCCTTATTGGGCCTGACGGTAACCTTTCTAAAGTTATCTTTGCCATTATTATTGCCATTGTAGTGGTGTTCTTGCCTTCCTCATCCAACTCTTTGTACGAGTACCAAATCTATACGGTGGTGGAGCAGCTAAGGGTGAAGAAAAAGCTGAGGAGGCTGCACCTACTCCTAAAGAAATTCAACAAGAAATCATTGCTAGCCCACTCATCGGGAATGTCGTACCACTTGACCAAGTCCCTGACCAAGTCTTTGCCTCAGGAGCTATGGGTAAAGGAATCGCTATTGACCCAACTGATGGGGTGGTTGTCGCACCAGCTAAGGCAACGGTTAATTTAGTCTTCCCTACTGGTCATGCGATTGGTTTGACAACTGAAAATGGTGCAGAGCTTCTCATTCATATTGGTATGGATACTGTTTCACTTGCCGGTAAAGGTTTCAAGACCTATGTAGAAGAAGGGGATGTCGTAGAAGCGGGTCAAAAACTTATAGAATTTGACCTAGCAACTATCCGAGACGCTAAATTACCAGTCATCACACCGGTCATTGTGACAAACACTGCTGACTTCGATGATGTCTTAACTACTAAAGAAGCCCGCGTTAACACTGGTGATTATCTCTTTACTGCTGTTAAATAAAAATAAATCCGAGAAGCTGATTCTCGGATTTATTTGAATTTGTAGTCTTTAACGACTTCTACTGAATTAACTATTACATTTTCTTTTGGTTTGCTATTGTTATCAACTTCAAGGTTAGCAATAGTATCAACGACATCCATGCCTTTGATGACTTGTCCAAAGACAGTATATTTCGTATCACCAGCAGGGTAACCTCCTTTTTTGTAGGCGTCAATGATAGGTTTTGGATAGCCTGCGTTTCCTAGTTGCTTACTTTGGTCATCCTTGTTTTGAACGATGAAGAATTGGCTGCCGTTTGAATTTTTAGCACCGGTATTAGCCATAGCAAGTGCGCCACGGATGTTGTAGAGGAATGGTGTAGGTTCAACAGCGAAACCTTTCTTCCAGATAGATTCTCCACCGGTACCGTCTCCCTTAGGGTCACCACTTTGAATCATGAAGTCCTTGATAACACGGTGGAAGGTAAGCCCATCATAGTATTTGTCCTTGGCATGCTTCAAGAAGTTTTCAGAAGCCTTTGGAGCAAGTGTAGGGAAGAGTTTAATAGTGATATCACCTTTTGAAGTATGGAGGGTAACTTCAGCTTCGTTCTTGCTGACCTTGTCTGTTAACTGTGGAAAAGCCTCTTTTCCGGACTTTTGAGCCTTTTCTAATTGTTTAGTGAATATCTTGTTATCCACGTAAGCATCTCCACGAACAGCACGAGAAATATTCTCACGGTAGACAAATCCTAGTCCAGCGATAACAAGTACAATAATTAATGGAATGTACTTTTTAATATTTTTCATATATAACTCCTTTGGTGCATTATAACTACTATTGTAGCAGAAAAAAAACTCTTGGGAAACAGTTAACGGAGGTCTTTAATTATGGTAGAATGGAATTATCTACAAGAAATTGAACATGGGACTAGATATAGGGAAAGTTCGCCTCAAGGTGTAAAGTGATGTCAGACTTTTTAAGGAACATTTGCACTTACCTTGATCACAGATAGGTGTCTAAATCCTAACTATAGAAAACTTCACTAATTTGAAGGGGTTTCTTGTTTAGATTTCTTGATAAAAGGAGATTTTTATGTCAACTAAAGCAGAATGGGCTGAACTCTTTGAGTCGGTACATGAGCGTAAACCTAGCCCCCAAGAATTTTTGGACGCTAAAGCAGCTGACTTTGATACTAGCACTTTGATTGCTCAAGTAGCATCTGTGCAAGAAGCAGCTAATGAACCTGTCGCTGAAGAAGTGCCAGCAGAACAAGCAAGCAGTGAATCACCATTTGGAGATGCAGCCTTCTCAGAAGCACCTGCTCAACAACCGACACCACAATTTGATTCAAGCATGTTTGAAAAAGCATCTATCCCTACAGCTAAAGGATTTGGAACTGTACCTAACCCCGTAGATAGCTCAGCGGATAAACTTCTCTTCAACCTTATCTTGCCAATCGTTACGATTACTCTTGCAGTAATCTTTGCCATCTTGGCATGGATTGTCAGTCCTGCTTGGCTCTTCATTATTTTGACAGTGCTTGTAGCTGCTGTAGCAGTGGTTTCACTTATCTTCAGCCTTAAATCAAGCAAGAAATTGCTCTCGATCATCGCAACAGGTGTTGCTGCTCTTATGCTCTTTGTGTCTATCGGTGGTTTTATTTTTCAAATGTCTCAAAACTATAGTGATAGTACAAGCTCAAGCAAGGCATCAAAAGTTGCTGATAAAGATGATGACAGCGATTCAAAATCTGACTCAAAAGGTGACAGCACTGACGTCAACGATTATATTGACAAAAATGCTAAATTTGACTGGAATGAATCTAAGTTCAAAAAGTTGAAAGCAGGTAAAGACTCTGTTAAATCAATCATTAAGACATACGGCAAGGCGTCAAATGCCGAGATGTCAGGTGACGAGTTGAAGTTGACATACTCTGGTAAAGACTATGTCGAAAGTGTCTACCTAAACTTTAAGAAACAATATGATGGTACTTTTATCTTGTCATATGCTTCAGGTAGCTTCCCTCAAGATAAGGTAGAAGTTGACAACTCTTACAAGTCTGACTGGACGAAAGAGCAGTACGAGGCACTTGCTGAAGGAGACTATAGTGACCCATCTAATGGTACGAAACTAAAGGATGTCATTAAAGATCACCCTAAAGCTTCAAACGCTGATTACACTATCTCAACATCTCGTGAAGGTGAGTTCAAGAAAGAAATGACTCTCTCTTATAGTGACTTTGATGCAGAAGAAGGAAAACTTAAGAGCGTTTACTTGTCATTTGATACCAAAGAAGGTGAAGATACCTTCTACCTAGCTTATAAATCAGGTTTGGGAGATGACTAAATAAGGAACAGGAGGGGAAAACTTCCTGTTTTTTCGTGATAAAAGGAGAAAGTTATTGAAATTTTGCACCTACTTTTACATGGTAGTCTTACTCACTATCTTTACAGACAGAAGTTAATGTCGTAGTATAAAAGTTTATGTAAATATAGACTTTAAAAAAGTACGCTTTAATTATTGTAATTTCTTATAGCCTTTATAGATTTTGTAAGCTTAGTTTCGGAATCAAGAAGGATTAGTTGCTTAACTATAAATATAAAAAACTAGTCTTACTAACACCAGACTGTATATATGTGCAAGATTTTTAAAGGATGAAGTTGTGTCAGTAATCTATTCAAAAGTAAAAATGTCAAATAATATTTTTGAAGCTTGTAAATTGGTAAGAAGCTTTATTAGTCTACCAATTGGTGAAATAAAAGAATAGGATTCAAAAGGGAAAAGTTTTATTAGGATATGATTATTTAGATTTAGAGGATTTAATAAAAATGGATACTCTTTTAGAAAATCTTAAAAACTTAGGTGCTTATCTATATTTATATGAGGGTGATTGTGAGGTAAATATGGAATTCCGTAGTAATACAAACGAGTCATATAAAGGCATTGCTGAGGAATAAATAATCCATTATTTGACCTGCACCACAAACAGTTAGACAGAAAAATCTAACTTTTGGGTGCAGTTTTTCGTCTTTCGTCAATTTTCACGAGATAGGTTGTCACTTAAGCGTCTCAAGCAGTTTTAAAAAATATCACTTTATCCGACTTTATTTTCATAAGACCAGATTAAAGTATGATAAAATAAAGAAAAAGAGATAAAGGAGTCAGCTATGGCAACTAAAGAAGAATGGGTGCGTCACTTTGAGGACGTCAATGGTCGTAAACCAAGTCCTGAGGAGTTTATGGAGGCTAAGAAAGAAGGCTTTGTCATCGCTTCTGAGGTACCAACTGACCAGGTGTCTGAACAGGTTGAAGCTCAGCGTGTGGGTAGTTCTGAAGCTACTGAAGAGGTGTCGGCGGACTCAGTAGCAGATACGCAATCAGACGAAGCTCCTAAGCAAATGCCTGCGTTGAATCTGGAGAAAGAGCAAGAAAAAGAAACTCCAAAGACAAGTCAGATACCTTTGGAAAACCCTTATTACAAGCCAAAAGTAACCAAGAACAATGCTTTTGTTAATATTGCTTTGCCAATCATTATTCTAGTTTTGGGGATTCTATTTGTCATTTTGTCTTGGACACTTCCTATCGGTTTTGTCTTTACCTTCCTTGCTTTCTTCCTTATCATTTTGGCGATTGTGACTTTGGTTTTGAGTCTGAAATCGACACGCAAGGCACTATCTATTATTGCCCTAGTCATGTCAATTATCTTCTTCATGACTTCGCTTGCTGGAGCAGGTTATCAAGCGGTGAAATATGTCATGAACCATGCCGATCAGTTTGAGGCTGATCTTCGTTACAGAGCAAATAAATACATTGATAAAGATTATCAATTTGACTGGACAGAGGACCAGTTTAAGGAGTTGAAGGTTGACTCTTTGACTTTGGATGAGGTCCTAGATGCTCACGGTAAGGCTACGGATGCCGAGTGGCGTAATGAGGGTGAGACACTGACACTAGATCTTACTTATTCAAAAGAGGGAACAGGTAGTGACAACTTTGTCCATTTGACCTTTAAGTCTAAAGATGGTACTTACATCCTAGAGCATGCTTCCGCAGATTTTGGCTATGATAAAGTTAAGGAAGTTAGTGACTATCAAAGCAACTGGACAAAAGAGGATTATGATAAGCTAACGGTGGGTACGCAAGCAGACTTGCTTAAGGGAACACGTCTTTCAGATGTTGTCTCAAACCACTCTGAGGCCAGCTTTAGTACGCATGAGCTGACTCAGACTGATGAGGGAGACCTCACACAAAAAGTATCGCTTAGCTTCTACGATTATAGTCCAGACAGTGGTAAACTTAAGACGGTTCACTTAACGTTTGACTATGATAAACGTGAAAACGAGTACTTCTTGACAGACAAATCAGACGAATAAGACTATTTTTTAGTAATTCAAGCTCAGGGTTGCCTGGGCTTTTTACTATCAACAAAAGAGGATAAAATCTGGTATAATAGAATCGATTGATTTTTCAAGAAAGAAGTGTCACATATGAACATACAGCAACTACGTTATGTCGTAGCCATTGCCAACAGTGGAACTTTCCGCGAGGCGGCCAGCAAGCTCTTTGTGAGTCAGCCTAGTCTTTCAGTGGCTATCAAGGATTTGGAGCAAGAGTTGAATTTTAAAATTTTCACTCGTACAACGACGGGGACTGTCTTGACCAGTCAGGGCATGACCTTTTATGAACGTGCGCTTGAGGTTGTGCGCAGTTTTGATAGTTTTGAAAATCGCTATCTCAATGCTTCTGAAAAAGGGAACCAGTTTTCTATTGCCAGTCAGCACTATGATTTTTTGCCACCTTTGATTACAACTTTTTCAGAACGTTACCCTGATTACAAGGATTTCCGTATTTTTGAGTCTACGACCATTCAAATTTTGGATGAAGTAGCCAAGGGACACAGTGAGATTGGAATTATCTATTTGAATCGTCAAAATAGTAAGGGAATCCAACAAAATATGGACAAGCTTGGGCTTGAGGCTATTGATTTGATTCCATTTAAGACTCATATCTATCTTCGCAAGGGCCATCCACTGGCTCATAAAGAGAGTTTAGTCATGGAGGATTTGGCGCACCTACCTACCGTACGTTTTACTCAGGAGAAGGACGAGTACCTGTACTATTCTGAAAACTTTGTGGATACATCAGATTCGTCTCTTATGTTTAACGTGACAGACCGTGCGACTTTGAACGGTATCTTGGAGCGTACGGATGCTTATGCGACGGGTTCTGGTTTCCTAGATGCTCAAAGTGTAAACGGGATTACAGTTATTCCACTTGAGGATAATTTGGATAACAAGATGGTTTATGTCCGTCGTAAGGGGATTAACTTATCATCTTGTGCTCTCAAGTTTGTCAATGTTATGTTTGACTACTTTGATACTTACAAACCATAGGAGGACTTATGCGTAAGGTTGTGATTCCTTTGGCTATTCTAGCTCTGATTGGTTTGGATCAGTGGGTCAAGCATTGGGTTGTGGCAAATATTGCCCTTAACCAAGTTATCAAGGCTATTCCTGGGCTTTTCAGCTTGACCTATCTACAGAACCGTGGTGCTGCCTTTTCGATTTTACAGGATCAGAAATATTTCTTTGTGATTTTGACGGTTCTAGTGATCGGTGCTGCTTTGGTCTATCTGGTTAAGAATTACCAGAAGAGTCTTTGGTTGGTTCTATCTTTGATTTTGATTATCTCAGGTGGTATTGGCAACTTTATCGACCGTTTGCACTTGGGTTACGTGGTTGATATGGTTCAGCTTGATTTTATCGATTTTGCAATATTTAACGTGGCAGACTCCTATCTAACGGTGGGCGTGTTGCTCTTGATTTTAATCTTATGGAAAGAGGAAAATGGAAGTCATCATTAAAGAGGCGGGAAACCGTCTGGACAAGTCTTTGGCCGATTTGACAGAATTGTCACGCAGTCAGGCTAATGAAGCGATTAAGGCTGGAATAGTATTAGTTAATGGTAAGTCAGCCAAGGCTAAGTATGCGGTTAAAGAGGGCGATGTCATCACCTATGTATTGCCTGAAGAAGAGGTCTTGGAATACAAGGCTGAAGATATTCCTTTGGATATTATCTACGAGGATGCGGATGTGGCAGTGGTCAACAAACCTCAAGGTATGGTGGTCCATCCATCAGCTGGCCACACGTCTGGCACCTTGGTCAATGCTCTTATGTATCATGTCAAGGACCTTTCGTCTATCAATGGTGTGGTTCGCCCTGGGATTGTTCACCGTATCGACAAGGATACGTCTGGCCTTCTTATGATTGCTAAGAACGATAAGGCCCACAATGATTTGGCAGCTGAGCTTAAGGATAAGAAGTCGCTTCGCAAGTATGTGGCTATCGTGCATGGCAATCTGCCTAACGATAGAGGTGTGATTGAGGCTCCGATTGGGCGTTCGGACAAAGACCGTAAGAAACAGGCAGTAACAGCTAAAGGAAAACCTGCAGTAACACGCTTCACCGTTCTTGAACGTTTTGGCAACTATACGTTGGTAGAGTTGCAACTGGAAACAGGTCGTACCCACCAGATTCGTGTGCACATGGCTTATATTGGTCATCCAGTGGCGGGAGATCCTCTTTATGGGCCACGCAAGACCCTCAAGGGCCATGGACAATTTCTACATGCCAAGACTCTTGGTTTTACGCATCCTACGACTGGAGAATTGGTCGAATTTACAGCGGAAGAACCTGCTATTTTCAAGGAAACCTTGGAGAAGTTGAGAGAAGCTTAACAGTTATCAAACGGATAGTCTTTCTTGGGAGAGGCGCCCGTTTTTTTTCTTGTAAAAGAGTCTTAAATTTGCTATAATTTACCTAATTAAATAAGTCCTTTAATCACTGTCCAGAGAGGCAGGCAAGGAGCCATGAGAAGCGCGCGGTTGAACTGTGCCATGTTTTTGTGTATCTCCTTGTTTCAAGGGGATTTTTTGTATTTAGAAAGGTTCTTTTTATGAAGAAAAAAGAGATCGTCGATGACGTAACCATGAAACGTGCCATTACACGTATCACTTATGAGATTATTGAGCGTAACAAAAATCTCGACAAGATTGTCTTGGCTGGTATTAAGACACGTGGTGTTTATATTGCCCAGCGTATCCAAGAGCGCTTGAAACAGTTGGAAAACCTTGATGTACCATTGATTGAGCTTGACACTAAGGCTTACCGTGATGATGTTAAATCTGAACAGGACACATCCCTTATTCCTATCGAAATTGATGGTACGGATGTTATCCTTGTAGATGATGTGCTTTACACAGGTCGTACTATCCGTGCAGCTATTGATAATATCGTTAGCCATGGGCGTCCGGCGCGTGTTGGTTTGGCTGTCTTGGTTGATCGTGGTCACCGTGAATTGCCAATCCGTGCGGACTATGTTGGTAAAAATATCCCAACTAGTGAGTCAGAAGAAATCGAAGTTTTGGTGACAGAAGTTGATGGTAAGGATAGTGTCAACATTATCGATCCAAGCTAAGTTGACTGACGGATAGGGTGAAACGCCCTTTGTATCTTGTTAAATGAACACGCCCTAAGCCTTGTGCAAAAAAGATCAATATTCTTAGGAGCTGGCGCTCCGTCATCATATTTCCTATCTTTGCTTTAGGCCTTATACGGGCGTTGTATCTTACTTAACTGAACACGGGACTCATTTCTTAGGAAAAAAGATAAGTCTCCTAGCACAATTTGGAGTGCGTTGTCGACTTCGATTTTTCTACAGAAATGTTTGGCTTAGCCAAAACGTCCCTTTGTATCTTATTAATTGAACACGGTCTAAGAGCTGTGTAAAATAGATAAATCTTCCTAGAAGCTAAAGCTTCTGCGTCAGATTTCCTAATTTTACTTTGCTCTTTATACGCCCTTTGTATCTTAATTTTAAGGAGTACTTTGATATCGTGAATAACGTAAAATATGATGTGAATGATATGCCCAAAGCTGGTTTATTGGTGGGTTTGTCATTCCAGCACTTGTTTGCAATGTTTGGTGCGACGGTTCTTGTACCGATTTTGGTAGGGATTGATCCCGCTATTGCTCTTTTCTCATCTGGTTTGGGAACTTTGGCTCACTTGACGGTGACTAAGTACAAGATTCCAGCTTACATGGGGTCTAGTTTTGCCTATATTGCGGCTATGCAGATGCTTATGAAGACTGACGGTATCGCAGCGGTGGCTCAAGGTGCCATGGCTGGAGGTTTGGTCTACTTGATTGTTGCCTTGGTTGTTAAGTATGCGGGAAATGCTTGGATTGATAGAGTCCTACCGCCAATTGTGGTTGGTCCAATTATCATCGTCATCGGTTTGAGTCTTGCGGCTAATGCTGTCAAGGATGCGACAATGGTTAATGATACCTATAGTATCTTTAGTCTTGTGATTTCTATGGTAACTCTCTTTGCCGTCATCCTCTTTAACATGTATGGTAAGAAAATCATCGGTGTTATCCCAATTTTACTTGGTTTAATCGTGGGTTACATTTTCTCAGTGGTTCTTGGTTGGTTGACGGGACATGAGTTTGTTCAATTTTCAAAAGTTGCGGCTGCTCATTGGTTCCAAGTTCCAAGTTTTGACATTCCGTTTGTGAATTATGACTTCAAACTCTATCCAAGTGCGATTTTGACCATGGCTCCGATTGCCTTTGTGACAATGACTGAACACTTTGGGCATGTTATGGTTTTGAATAGTTTAACTGGACGTGATTACTTTAAAGATCCAGGTCTTGATCGTACTCTAACTGGTGATGGTTTGGCACAGATTATCGCTGGTTTCTTTGGAGCTCCACCAGTAACTTCTTATGGTGAAAATATTGGGGTTATGGCCCTTAGTAAGGTATACTCAGTTTACGTTATTGCGGGTGCAGCGGTGATTGCGGTCTTGATGAGTTTTATCGGTAAGGTGTCTGCTCTCTTGAGTTCAATACCAACAGCTGTTTTGGGTGGAATTTCAATTGCCCTCTTTGGGGTTATCGCTGCTAGCGGTTTGAAAATTTTAGTTGAACATAAGATTGATTTTGATAATAAAAAGAATCTCTTGATTGCTAGCGTTATCTTGGTATCTGGTATCGGTGGTTTGATGATTGACCTTGGTGGTCTCCAAATCACGGGTGTGGCAACCTCAACCATTCTTGGAATATTGCTTTACCAAATCTTGCCAGATCCTAACAAAGGTAGCAAGGACTAATCAATCATTAAAAAAGGAAAAACTATGGCGATTGCAGATGGAAAAGTGTCACTAAAACATTTGGTGACTATGGAAACCCTCACGAATGAAGAGGTTTTGGGCCTGATTCGTCGAGGTGGAGATTTTAAAAACGGCAGAGCTGATTTCCAGCTGGATCGACAGTATTTCGCTGCCAATCTCTTTTTTGAAAATTCAACACGAACACACAAGTCCTTTGAAGTGGCCGAGAAAAAACTAGGCTTGGATGTGATTGAGTTCGATGCTGGGACTAGCTCGGTGAATAAGGGTGAGACCCTCTATGATACCATTTTGACCATGTCTGCCTTGGGCGTTGACATCTGTGTGGTTCGCCACTCGGAAGTCGATTACTACAAGCAGTTGATTGATAGTAGGACTATTCAGACCTCTATTGTTAATGGCGGTGATGGTTCAGGGCAACACCCAAGTCAGTGTTTGCTTGACTTGATGACCATTTACGAAGAGTTCGGAACCTTTAAAAATCTTAAGATTTGTATTGCAGGTGATATTACGCATTCGCGTGTCGCTAAGTCCAATATGCAGATTCTCAAGCGTTTGGGTGCTCAGCTTTATTTTGCTGGTCCTGCAGAGTGGTATTCGAATGAGTTCGATGTCTATGGTCAGCATGTGGCTATTGACGACGTCATTGAGGGCTTGGATGTACTCATGTTGCTTCGTGTTCAGCACGAACGTCATGGGGACGATAAAGGATTTTCAAAAGAAGACTACCATGCTCTCTATGGTTTGACTGAAGAACGTTATGCCAAGTTATCTGATCAGGCGATTATCATGCACCCTGCTCCGGTTAATCGTGATGTGGAGATTGCTGATAGCCTGGTTGAGGCGCCTAAGGCTCGTATCGTTGCTCAGATGCAAAACGGGGTCTTTGTCCGTATGGCAATTATTGAAGCTATTTTAAATGGCAAAGCGTAAACTACGTTAACCGATTCCTGAGAGAATCAGACGAAAAAGAACATGGGCTAAATCTTTGAAAAGAGACAAATCTTCCTAGAGGCTAGAGCTTCTTTGTTAGATTTGATTTTCATTCAAATGTTTAACGCCCTTTGTATCTTAGTGAAAGGAACAATTTAGTATAATGGCAAAACGTTTACTTATTTTGGAAGACGGCACTATTTTTGAAGGTCAGGCCTTCGGTGCTGATGTGGATGTGACGGGTGAAATCGTCTTTAATACTGGTATGACAGGTTATCAAGAATCTATCACAGACCAGTCTTACAATGGTCAAATTTTGACTTTTACTTATCCACTTGTTGGTAACTACGGCGTTAACCGTGACGACTATGAGTCAATTAAGCCAACGACCAAGGGTGTCGTTGTGTCAGAGGCTAGCCGTCGTGCTAGCAATTGGCGTAACCAAATGACCTTGGATGAGTTTTTGAAAGCTAAAAACATCCCGGGTGTTTCTGGTATTGATACACGTGCTTTGACTAAGATTATCCGTCAACATGGTACCATGAAGGCGACTTTGGCTAATCCTGGAGACAGCATTGGGCACTTGCAAGATCAATTGCGTGCCACTGTTTTGCCAACGAACAATATTGAGCAGGTATCGACTAAGACAGCCTACCCAGCACCTGGTGTTGGTAAAAATATCGTTTTGGTTGACTTTGGTCTCAAGCACTCTATCTTGCGTGAGTTTTCAAAACGTGACTGTAACGTGACTGTTGTGCCACATGATATCACTGCTGAAGAAATTCTCCATCTTAATCCAGATGGTGTGATGTTGTCGAACGGTCCAGGTAACCCTGAAGATGTACCGTATTCACTTGATATGATTCGTGGCATTCAAGGCAAAATTCCAATTTTTGGTATTTGTATGGGTCACCAGTTGTTTAGTTTGGCGAATGGTGCCAAGGCCTACAAGATGAAGTTTGGTCACCGTGGATTTAACCATGCGGTTCGTGAAATTGCGACTGGTCGTGTTGATTTCACCAGCCAAAACCATGGTTATGCCATTGACCGTGACACTCTTCCAGAGTGCCTCATGGTAACGCACGAAGAAATTAACGATAAATCAGTTGAAGGTGTTCGTCACCGTGACTTCCCTGCATTCTCAGTGCAATTCCACCCAGATGCAGCACCTGGTCCACACGATGCTAGTTATCTCTTCGATGAGTTCTTAGAATTGATTGATGCTTTCCAAGCTGAAAAAGCACGTCATTAATTGCAACTGTCTAGTGACTATAGTGGGGTGTAACTCCTGTTTGCCCCAGTCTACTACCTTATTTAATGACAACCAGAGAGTTGTCAAATAGAAAGGAGAAGATACATGTTCACGGAAGTGAACACGCCCTAAGGACTGTGTAAAAAAAGATAAACGGTGACTAGACGCTTAGGCGTCGTCGTCACGTTTCCTATTTTCACTGGGTCCTTAACGGGCTTTGTATCATAAATTATGCCTAAACGTTCTGATATTAAAAAAATCATGGTTATCGGGTCTGGTCCTATCATTATTGGTCAGGCTGCTGAGTTCGACTACGCTGGTACGCAAGCTTGCTTGGCTTTGAAAGAAGAAGGTTACAGTGTTGTCCTTGTTAACTCTAACCCTGCGACTATCATGACTGATAAAGAAATCGCAGACAAGGTTTACATTGAACCAATTACGCTTGAGTTTGTCACACGTATTCTTCGTAAAGAGCGTCCTGATGCCCTCTTGCCAACACTTGGTGGACAAACTGGTTTGAACATGGCAATGGAATTGTCAAAAGCTGGTATTCTTGAAGAGCTTGGAGTAGAGCTTTTGGGAACAAAATTGTCTGCCATTGACCAAGCCGAAGACCGTGACCTCTTCAAACAATTGATGGAAGATTTGGAACAACCAATTCCAGAATCAGAAATTGTAAATACGGTTGAAGAAGCAGTTGCCTTTGCGACAGAAATTGGCTACCCAGTTATCGTGCGTCCTGCCTTTACCCTTGGTGGTACTGGTGGTGGTATGTGTGCCAACGAAGAAGAACTTCGTGAAATCGCTGAAAATGGATTGAAATTGTCACCAGTAACACAATGTTTGATTGAACGTTCAATCGCTGGTTTCAAGGAAATCGAATACGAAGTTATGCGTGATGCCGCAGACAACGCTCTTGTGGTATGTAACATGGAAAACTTTGACCCAGTTGGTATCCACACAGGGGATTCAATCGTATTTGCTCCAACGCAAACCTTGTCAGATATTGAAAACCAAATGCTTCGTGATGCCAGCTTGAAGATTATTCGTGCCCTTAAAATTGAGGGTGGTTGTAACGTACAGTTGGCTCTTGACCCTAATAGCTTCAAGTACTATGTTATCGAAGTAAACCCTCGTGTATCACGTTCATCAGCCCTTGCCTCAAAAGCAACTGGTTATCCAATTGCCAAATTGGCAGCCAAGATTGCTGTTGGTCTGACACTTGATGAAATGATTAACCCAGTCACTGGTACAACCTATGCCATGTTTGAACCAGCTCTTGACTATGTGGTTGCTAAGATTCCACGTTTCCCATTTGATAAATTTGAACACGGTGAACGTCGTCTTGGTACTCAAATGAAAGCAACTGGTGAAGTTATGGCTATCGGTCGTAACATCGAAGAGTCACTTCTTAAAGCCTGTCGTTCACTTGAAATCGGTGTTTACCACAATGAAATGCCTGAGCTTGCGGACGTCACAGACGATGCTTTGGTTGAAAAGATTGTCAAAGCTCAAGACGACCGTCTCTTTTACCTTTCTGAAGCTATCCGTCGTGGTTACACTATTGAAGAATTGTCAGAGTTGACTAAGATTGATATCTTCTTCCTTGATAAGTTGCTCCACATCTTCGAATTGGAACAAGAATTGGCTACTCACGTAGGCGATGTTGATGTTCTGAAAGAAGCTAAGCGTAACGGTTTCTCTGATCGTAAGATTGCTGATCTTTGGAATCAAACAGCTGACCAAGTACGTGCAACACGTTTGGAAAATAACATTGTTCCTGTTTACAAGATGGTTGATACCTGTGCGGCTGAGTTCGAGTCATCAACACCATATTTCTACTCAACTTACGAGTGGGAAAATGAATCAATCAAATCTGATAAAGAATCTGTCATCGTTCTTGGTTCAGGTCCTATCCGTATCGGACAAGGGGTTGAGTTCGACTATGCGACAGTTCACTCTGTAAAAGCCATCCAAGCTGCAGGTTACGAAGCTATCATCATGAACTCTAACCCTGAGACGGTTTCAACAGACTTCTCAGTTTCAGATAAACTTTACTTCGAACCATTGACTTTCGAAGACGTGATGAACGTTATCGAATTGGAACAACCTAAGGGTGTCGTGGTTCAGTTTGGTGGTCAAACAGCCATCAACTTGGCAGAGCCATTGTCTAAAGCTGGTGTGAAAATCTTGGGTACACAGGTTGCTGACCTTGACCGTGCCGAAGACCGTGACCTCTTTGAACAAGCCCTTAAAGATCTTGATATCCCACAACCACCAGGACAAACAGCGACAAATGAAGAAGAAGCGGTTGAAGCAGCTCGTAAGATTGGCTTCCCAGTTCTTGTTCGTCCGTCATACGTTTTGGGTGGACGTGCCATGGAAATCGTTGAAAATGAAGATGACCTTCGTTCTTACATGCGTACAGCCGTTAAGGCAAGTCCAGACCACCCAGTCCTTGTCGATAGCTATATCATCGGACGTGAGTGTGAAGTGGATGCCATCTCTGATGGTAAGGATGTCTTGATTCCAGGTATCATGGAACACATTGAACGTGCAGGGGTTCACTCAGGGGACTCAATGGCGGTTTACCCACCACAAACTCTTTCTAAGAAAATTCAAGAGACTATCGCTGATTACACTAAACGCTTGGCTATTGGTCTTAACTGTATCGGTATGATGAACATCCAGTTCGTTATCAAGGACGAAACGGTCTATGTTATCGAGGTTAACCCACGTGCCAGCCGTACGGTACCATTCTTGTCTAAGGTGACTGATATCCCAATGGCTCAAGTTGCTACAAACTTGATTCTTGGTAAATCATTGGCTGAGCAAGGTTACAAAGATGGTCTATACCCAGAAAGCAACCATGTCCATGTCAAAGCACCAGTCTTCTCATTCACAAAATTGGCTAAGGTAGATAGCCTCCTTGGACCTGAAATGAAATCAACTGGTGAAGTTATGGGGACAGATGCGACTCTTGAAAAAGCCCTCTATAAAGCCTTTGAAGCTTCTTACCTCCACTTGCCAACCTTTGGTAACGTTATCTTCACTATTCATGATGACACTAAAGAGGAAGCCCTTGACTTGGCCCGTCGCTTCGATGCTATCGGTTATGGTATCTACGCCACTGAAGGAACAGCCAAGTTCTTGAATGAACACGGAGTTCACGCAACCCTTGTTAACAAATTGGGCGAAAATGACGACAATGACATTCCAGCCCTTGTTCGTACTGGTAAAGCGCAAGCTATTATCAATACGGTTGGTAACAAACGTACTTATGACGAAGATGGAGCAGCTATCCGTAGCTCAGCTATTGAAGCTGGAATTCCACTCTTCACAGCGCTTGATACAGCAGATGCTATGGTGCGTGTGCTTGAAAGCCGTAGCTTTACAACAGAAGCTATCTAATCATGAAATAGAAGTCTCAGCCTTGCTGGGGCTTTTTTCGGCTCTTTGTCAACTGTAGTGGGTGACGAAAAGCTAACATCTAGAGAGGACCTGATAGGTCTTCTCTTTTTTTATGTTCAGAGTGATGAAGACACGTTTCTTAAAGTTGATGAAGTTTCTAAAACCGAAGCCCAACCGTTTGATGTCTTTAATCAACTTGTTGGTAGCTTCCAGTTTTGCGTTTGAATAGTCTGTTTCTAGTGCATTTTGGATGTATTGTTTGTGTCTAAGAAAAGTTCTAAAGACCGTTTGAAAATAGTGATTGACTTTGCTTCTATTTTCCTCTATCAGCTCAAAGAATTCATCTACTCTCTTCTCCTGAAAGTGAAAAAGCAAAAGCTGATAAAGTGTATAGTAGTCAGTAAGCTCTTTTGAAAAGCCTAGTGTCTTCTCAACAACTTCATGTGGTGCTAAAGTTTGGCGGAAAGTCTTTGAATAAAAAGAGTTGAGAGATAGTTTACGGCTGTCCTTTTGGAAAAGTCGCCAATGATTTTTCAAGGCTCGATAGGGTAGTGACTTCTTATCGAACTGGTTCATGGTTGCAATTCTAGTCTTTAAAAATGCTCTACCAAGGTGCTGGATAATGTGGAAACGATCAATAATGATTTCGGCGTTTGGGAAAAGTTTTTTGGCTAGTGGGATATAGGCTCCAGACATATCCATTGTGATAAACTGCACCTGTTGGCGAGCTTTTAATGGATACTTTAAAAAGTAGTTTCGTATAGTGGTTTGGCGGCGATTATCAAGGATGGTTATGAGTTCGTTTGTCTCATAATTCTGCGCCACAAAAGCCAATTCCCCTTTCTTGAACCCAAACTCATCCCAGGACATTACAGCTGGGAGTTTGTCAAAATGTTCCTTGAAAGTAAACTGGTCGAGTTTACGATAGACAGTGGATGTCGACACACGAAGTCTTCTGGCAATATCTGTTAGTACCATCTTCTCAGTTAGGAGTTGTGTAACCTTTTGTCGGACTAGATTGGAGATTTGGCAGTTTTTCTCAACGATTGATGTCTCAGCTACCGTGACTCGTCTACAATTTTTACACTGGAAGCGACGCTTCTTCAGACGTAGTAGTGTCGGCGTTCCCGCTTGTTCGAGAAGAGGAATTTTAGAAGTTTTTTGAAAGTCGTACTTGATCATCTTTCCATGGCAGTGAGGGCATGATGGTGCAGGGTAATCGAGTTTTGCTTGAATCTCGATATGAGTGTCAGTTTCAAAAACAAGTGAAATAATGATATTTTGGTCTTTAATTCCGATTAATTCTGTGGTATTCTTAATAAGTCTCATAAGTTCTTCCTAATGATGGTTTTGTCGCTTTTCATTATAGTTCTTATGGGACTTTTTGTGTACACTCAAAAAGCTCTATAATCTCTACAGTGGTTTTACCCACTACAGAAATTATAGAGCCCTTTTTTCTTACACAAATGTAAGCTCAAAAATTAAAATGAAAGCTAAGACGATGGTTTTGTTTCCGAAGATTCTGCTATACTAGTAGCATGATTATTACCACATCTTTACGTGAAAACGAGGCCTTGATTGCACGTGCCCAAGAACTAGCTTACGAGCTAGGAGCTGACTACCAGCCTCGTCGCAAGTTATCCTTGGCAAAATGTTTAGAGCGATTTGGAGCTTTTTATCTGCTATATAAAGATAGATTGTCTTTTGTTAATGCGAATGGCAGTGAGTTGTCCTTTCATCCAGATACGGCGGTTCTTCGCATTAAGGCTCCACATGATGCTTTAATTAGTCTTTTGGGGGAGTCTCCTAAGTCTATTCTTGATACGACCATGGGGCTGGCTTCTGATAGCCTAGTGATGACAGCAGTGGGAAATAGGGTGACAGCCCTTGAGAGTCAAGAGGTGATTTTTCAGGTGGTTTCTCGTGGTCTGGCAACTTACCAGACAGATGACAAGCGGCTTGAAAAAGCCATGCGGTCTATTAAGGCTATTAAGAGCGATAGCTTATCCTTTTTGAAATCCCAGGCTGATCACTCCTTTGATATCATCTATGCTGATCCTATGTTTTCAGAGACTATCAAGGAATCGGAAAATCTAGAGGCTATCAAGCCTCTGGCCAATGGTAGCCGTCTGACAGAAGAATGGCTAAAAGAGGCTAAACGTGTTGCACGGGAAAAAATTATCATCAAGGCACATTTTCGTGACCCTATTTTTGAGGAACTAGGGTTTGAACGTCAGGTTCGTCCTAATCAAAAGTTGCACTATGGCTTTATGGATTTAAAAGGCGGTCATTGACACTGAAAGTTAAAAGTATTACAATTGTTTTATCTGTGTAGTACAAATAGAAAAGAGAGATTTATGCGAAAGAAAATCAGTCCAAAGTTATTTAAAAATAAAAAAAGAGTTTGGATCATTGGAGGAATTGGCTTTCTTGTCCTTTTGGTTTTAGGTTTTAACCTTCTTGGAGGAGGTGGGCAAGATGATAAAGCGTCAGAGAGTCCCACAGCGAGTAAGGTAACAAAGGGTCAACTGGCCTCGTCTACTCTTCTGACTGGCATGGTGAAGGCTCAGTCGGAACAGTATGTTTATTTTGACAATACCATTGGACGCAATGCCACTGTGACAGTCTCTGTTGGTGAGGAAGTTAGTGTTGGTCAGCAACTGGTCCAATACGATAGCACCTCAGCCCAAGCAGCATATGATACGGCTAGTCGTGCCTACAATAAGGCAGTTCGTGACCGTAATTATTTCCAACAGTATGGAACAGCTCCTTCGGCTTCAACGCAAACAAATAATGATTCGGATGAGGATGATTCGACAACTACCGTTAGTCCTCAACAGCGTCAGCAAACTGAGGCAAGTAATTACCAAACCTTGCAAGATTATAATGATGCCATTGCCAATGCAGCATCAGAGCTAGAAAAGGCACAAGATGTTCTCAACCAAACGGTCATTGTTTCAGATGCTAATGGGACAGTCGTAGAAGTCGCGGACTCTGTGGACCCTGCTTCAAAAGAGAGCCAAACCCTAGTTCATGTGACAAGCGAAGGCCAATTTGAGATTCAAGGAACCTTAACGGAATATGACATTCCAAATATTTCAGTGGGGCAAAAGGTCAAGATTACTTCCAAAGTATACCCAGACCAAACTTGGACAGGGAAGGTCAGCTATGTTTCCAATTATCCTAAGCAAAATACCAATCAGTCAACGGGGACATCTGGCAACTCAGGTCAGTCAGGTTCTCAGTATGAATACAAGGTTCAATTGACTAGTCCTATCGGAAAACTGAAACAAGGTTTTAATGTATCTCTTGAAGTGACAAAAGATGATGATGCCTTGTTGGTTCCTGTAACTGCTGTGAGCAAGAAAGGCTCTGACAATTATGTCTGGGTGTACGATGATGAGACTCAGAAAATCAAGCAAGTTAAGGTCAAACTTGGTAATGCAGATGCCAAGCAACAAGAAATTGCATCAGGGCTAAAAGAAGGTCAAAAAGTTATCACCAAGGCAGATAAATCCTTTAAGGATGGGGAGACCCTAAAGAATGTGACGGATGCTAGGGGTAAAAAGCCCAAAGACACTAGCGGAGAAGAGGTGAAGTCAAGTGACTAAGCCAGCTCTTATGGTTTTAAAAGGCATCACCAAGTCTTTCAAAAATGGTCAAGAGTCCTTGCAGGTACTCAAGGGAATTGATTTATCAGTTGAAGAAGGTGACTTCGTGGCAATCATGGGCCCTTCTGGTTCAGGAAAATCAACCCTCATGAATATTATTGGCCTCCTTGATCAACCGACGACAGGTTCCTACCAACTCGAGGGCGAGGATGTGGCTGATCTCTCTGAAAATCGTTTGGCCAAGGTACGAAATGACCAGATTGGCTTTATCTTTCAACAGTTTTTTCTATTGCCAAAGTTAAGTGCCCAAAAGAACGTAGAGCTTCCTTTGATTTATGCAGGAAAATCTCCACGTGAACGTAAGCAAAGGGCAGAGCAATTCTTGAAAAAAGTCGGCTTGTCAGACCGTAGCCATCACCTACCGTCAGAGTTGTCTGGTGGACAGAAGCAGAGGGTTGCCATTGCACGTGCACTGTCTAACGATCCGGCAATCATTTTGGCGGATGAACCTACGGGTGCTCTTGATACCAAGACAGGAACCCAGATTATGGAGCTCTTAACCCAGCTAAACAGTGAAGGGAAGACTATTGTCATGGTTACCCATGAACCCGTGATTGCAGACTATGCCCGACGTAAGATTGTCATTCGTGATGGTGAAATCACTCAGGATACGACTGATAGCGTTCGGATTGACTAGGAGGTAAGAATGGAAAATTGGAAATTTGCTCTTAGTTCTATTCGTTCACACAAGATGCGGTCCTTCCTGACCATGTTGGGAATTATCATTGGTGTCGCTGCGGTAGTACTTATCATGGGGCTAGGAAATGGGATGCGTCAGAGTGTTACCGATAGTGTGACAGGTGATAAGGATACTGTTCAAGTCTACTATGAAGCCAAGGGTGAGGAGCTAGATCCTGCCTATGCAGACTTGTCACAACCGACCAAAACGGTTAAAGAAGTTTGGTTGGAGCAAGTAGCTAGGCAGACGCCTGGTATCGATAGTTATTTTGTGACCAACAGCCTAACGTCCTCTATCTCCCTCCAAAAAAAGACTGTGAAGAAAGTTAATATCACAGGTGCCAGTCAGGGCTACTTTAAAGCTAAAAAGTTAGAGATGCTGGCAGGACGTTCCTTGCAAGACAATGATTACAAAAATTTTTCGCGCGTCATTGTCATTGATCAGATGGTAGCCAAAAAACTCTTTAGGACGAATGAGGATGCCCTTAATCAGGTGGTTACTATTGGGAACAATGATTATCGTGTGATTGGTGTTTATAAGAATAAAGACACAGCTATTGGTGATTCTGGTGAAATTGGGACAGCGCTTGTAGCCAATACCCAGTTGGCAGCTGAGAATAATACTGATCCTATTGGTCAGATTTTTTTCCATGTGACCGATGTGAAAAATAGTAGCAGTGTCGCTAAGGATGCCGCTAAACGCTTGACCCAGTTGTCCCAAGTTGATAATGGAGAGTACAAGGCAGCAGATATGAGTTCAGCCTTAGATCAGGTGAACACAATCTTTGGAACCATTACCACTGTTGTCGGTGCTATTGCTGGGATTTCACTCTTAGTTGGTGGAATTGGTGTTATGAATATCATGCTGGTTTCGGTAACTGAGAGGACACGAGAGATTGGTCTTCGTAAAGCTTTAGGTGCCACACGTCGTAAAATCTTGACTCAGTTTTTGATTGAATCGATGGTCCTTACCATCTTGGGTGGTTTGATTGGTCTAGGTTTTGCGGCCCTTGTAGTTGGACCAATTGGGAGTGCAATGAATCTTAAAGCTACGGTCTCTCTTAGCGTAGCCATGGGAAGCATAGCCTTCTCAGCAGCCGTAGGAATCATCTTTGGCCTTCTACCGGCTAATAAAGCTTCGAAACTAGATCCTATCGAAGCACTTAGATATGATTAGAAAAGACCTCTTGAAATCTTTGGATTTTGAGAGGTTTTATGGTGTTCAAAAAAAGATAGAGAAAAAATCCAAAAAAAGTTGTATTTTTCTCTTGACGTCTGATTCAGGTCATGGTATCCTATATGAGGTTTGAAAAAAACTGACCTAAGACAGTTGGGGAGCTAGACTCGTAAACATCCAACCGAGGCACAAAACGTAACTATTTTTTGTAACGTATTGTACTTTCGTGTCTAGGTTTAGGTACGATTTTTTTGTGCCTAGCCCAAAAATAAAAACGGAGGTAAAACTACTAATGAGTGAAGCTATTATTGCTAAAAAAGCTGAACAGGTTGCTATTGTCGCTGAGAAAATGAAAGCAGCAGCATCTATCGTTGTTGTTGACTCTCGTGGACTTACAGTTGACCAAGATACAGTTCTTCGTCGTAATCTTCGTGAATCAGGCGTTGAATTTAAAGTTATCAAAAACTCTATCTTGAGCCGTGCAGCTGAAGAAGCAGGTCTTGAAGACCTTAAAGAACTTTTTGTTGGTCCATCTGCAGTAGCATTCTCAAACGAAGATGTTATCGCACCAGCAAAAGTTATTAGCGAATTTGCTAAAGATGCAGAAGCTCTTGAAATCAAAGGTGGTGTTGTTGACGGTGCGTTCACTTCAGTCGAAGAAATCAACGCTCTTGCATCACTTCCAAACAAAGAAGGTATGCTTTCTATGCTCCTTTCTGTACTTCAAGCGCCAGTGCGCAACGTTGCATACGCTGTCAAAGCTGTTGCAGAAAGCAAAGAAGACGGTGCTGCATAAGCTCGTCTTCACAACTCGTAGCTTAAGCTACGTTTAAAACACTATATTAAAAACACATTTGGAGGAAATCACAATGGCATTGAACATTGAAAACATTATTGCTGAAATTAAAGAAGCTTCAATCCTTGAATTGAACGACCTTGTAAAAGCTATCGAAGAAGAGTTTGGCGTAACTGCTGCTGCTCCTGTAGCTGCTGCTGCAGCTGGTGGTGCTGACGCTGGTGCTGCTAAAGATTCATTCGACGTTGAATTGACATCTGCAGGTGACAAAAAAGTTGGTGTTATCAAAGTTGTACGTGAAATCACAGGCGAAGGTCTTAAAGAAGCTAAAGCTATCGTTGACGGTGCACCATCAGTTCTTAAAGAAGGTGTTGCTGCAGCTGAAGCTGAAGAAATCAAAGCTAAACTTGAAGAAGCTGGAGCTTCAGTTACTCTTAAATAATAAGGTAACGACTCAAGTCGCTTAATAAAGGAACCAGGGCATTAGCTCTGGTTTTTTATTGAGATAAACGATTATGAGAAACTGTTTGAATTAATGGGGTTCCCTACCTAAAAACTGCCAAATTTATTTTTGGCAGTTTTTTGTTTTTCTATTTTAGACTGATCTTGTTTATCATATCTTCTACTATGGGATTAAAATATGAACGATTTTTCGATTTATTATTTTTTACTTGAAACAATTAAAGCATGTAAGAATAGACTGTCGCCTACATCATAATTTATATCTGATACTCACCTTTTTTTAATATATTGGAGTTTGCTTGCTATTCTTAGGTAGAAAAATTTAGGAATTTCTTTTCTCTTTGCGGATGCCTATTCATTCTGGTAGAGAGGAGGCAATGAAGAAGCAAATGCTTACTAAGAGAATATTTCCCCCCAAAAAACAGATTTAGCCACTAACTATGATGAGGTTTTGAACAAGGTCTTATATGATATCAATCACCGACCACGGAAATGCCTAGCTTACAGAACTGCTTGTGAAGCTCTAGTGGATGAGTTCGAGTAAATGTTGCACTTATACTTGCAATTTATCATTTCAAAAATTATAAAAAAGTTGTATTTTCATATTATATTATTTGATTAGAGTAGAGCAATTTGATAAAATAAATAGTATATGTGAAGGAATAAAAACTGAAAATTATCTTCTGGACTATTTTTGATGATATTCGGAAGTTTTTTAGTTGAGGTATTTCTGAGAACATGAAAATAAATAAAAGGAGGTTGTTTGACTCGATGAAAGGCAAGCAACAACAAGATTTTAGGGTAGAAAAATACATCCGTTACGGTATTCGTAAATATAGTTTTGGAGCGGCATCGGTAGCTATTGCGGCTGGTTTGATGTTCCTTGGAAATGGAGCAGTATCTGCTTCAGAAACGTCAGTTAATGGGAATACTGCAGATTCATCAGTAGTAGCTTCTAATCCAGAAAATGATGGGACTTCGACGAAAGCAGAAACTCCAGTAACTGAAAAAGAAGTAAAGGCAGAGGAGCCTAAAAAGGAAGATACTTCAGTTCAAAAAGAAGCAGAAGAAAAAACACCAACAGAAGCTCCTAAAGCAAATACTGAAAAAACTGCTGAAAAGGTTGCTGCCAATAAAACAGCACTCTATGAAGCAATTTCAAGCTTAGAGAACCGTATCGCTGTAGCTAAGAATGCAGATGCAAGTGCTCTTTCTGCTGCAAAGGAAGCTTTAGCAACCGCAAAATCGGTTTTTGCGAATCCAACAGATGGACAATCAGAAGTTGATAGTCAAACAGAAGCACTTAAGGCTTTAGCGACAGTTCTTGTAGAATCAAACGCTGCTGAAACTGCAAAGAAAGAAGAAGCGGCTAATCAAAATCAAGACAATCCTACAGTAGACACCAAGGTTTTGAACCAAACTTTATCTGAAGCAGAAGTTACCAACCAATTAGCTTATTCAGAGATGAATAAAAAGGATCTTTCTGATGAGAGTAAAGGTGCTATCGAGGCAGCAATTGCTAAGAACAAAGTTGTCCTTGCGGAAACAACCAAATTGTTGGCTGATAAGAGCTTAGCACAAGAACAAGTGGATGCTCAGTTGAACCGTTTGAACGAGTCAATTCAGGCAGTCTATGACGAATTGAAACGAAACGGTATCGGCCAAGATGGGAAATTCGCTGTAGCTCTCTCAGCTAACGAAGGATACACAGCTTCTTCTACAGAATTAAGAAAAGAAAATGGTGAATTTCTTGGTTCTACAGGTAAATCTTACAAAGTACTAGATGGCAACGACAACTATAAAATTTATGTTCATGGCTATCAATCTGAGAACACTGATGTGCCTGCGGCAAATAGTGGACAAGCAGGAATAAGTGGTCGTACAGATATTCCTTTATCAAAAACTGAAGCTCAAAAACTTGGACGAGAAGCTGCTCTATGGAAAGGTAAAATTCGTGCTACAGGAAAAGCTAATGGGAACACAACTTGGGGATCTGGTGGAGCTTATGAATACATAGCTACAGAAATCTACGGATATACTTATGAACAAGGAAATCACTATGTATATCTTACAGATGTGAAAAAACGTTTTAGTTTATCTGATGAGGCAACTGCTGCAGGTTACAAAATCACAAACGTCGCCTTAAGCAACTTAATTCCAGGATTAGCTTATAATGAAGCTACAGATACTGTAGAAGGATATGTAGCATCTTCTCTTCAAAACGGTGTATATGACATGCGTTATATTGTAACTGTAGAGAAAGATGGAGCTACTCAGCAGGTTACTTTCAGGGATTTAACGGCTGGATGGATAGGATGGCAAGATACATCTGCACCACTTATTCAAGGATCTTCTAAGTTAGTTACAGTAGGTGACGAAGTAAGTCATAACATCAAATATGTTGATAATGATGGAATGAGTCGTGATGAAAGAACTGGTTATGTATACAGAAGTAATGGAGAAAAAGTTGTTGCCGGTTCAAAAACTGCTCCTGGAAGCACGAGTGGAGCAACCTTTACTGCAGTTGATGGATCTAAAGTAAATACCGAGAACGGACCACAAACTGTCACAGCCCATACATCCCTAAACGGTAATTATACAGGAAGTCAAACTTCGATAAACGATGTCGTACCAGGATTAAATTATAATCCACAAACTGGAGATATTACTGGGACAGCAAGTGAAGCTGGAATTTTCACAGCGGCTGTTTATGCGAAAGACTATAATAATACAACCAATGCGAAAAATCAGGATTGGAATATGTATGGTCAAGAAGCTCATGAAAATATTACAATCGCAGTAGCACCTAAGATTACTGTTAAGAATGTTGAAGCTTATGCAACAAATATACCTGTAACAATCTCAAATGGAGCTAACAAAGCAGAAATTACAATGCCAGATGGAACAGTTACTAAATTAGTAGCTAAGAACGGAAACTGGGTAGTAGCTGCAGGTACTACAAATACAGCAGTTCAAGAAGGAGCAGTATTAGCGCCAGTTGCAACTTCAGGGGAATCAACTATTAACTTAACAGTGACTCCGAAATCTACAAAATACGTTGGTGTGGATAATATTGCGGCTAAAGCAACAACTGACAAGGTAAAAGCAAATATTCAACGTGAATTTGCTATGGTAACTGACGCAGCAGGTAATACGTACAAAGCGGTATTTAACCATGCAACAGGTAAATATTCGTTACCTACTGAAAAAGCTTATGAATTAAAAGACAATGGTAATGGTACATCAACTCTTATTGAACGTCGTGTTTATACAGATGCGCAAGCAAATGGTGATGTTAAATTCGTTGTTTATGAGTTTGAACGTACATGGAATACAACATCTTCAGCATCAACATTAGAGGACAAGATTGCAGAAATCCGTAAAAATGGTGAGGTAACTGCAGTAGGTAATGTTACGCGTACAGAGACTCTAATCAAGAAAGATAACACATCATCAGAACAAGGGATGGTAGTTACAGTAAGTTACGACTCAGTAACAAACCAATGGACATCTTCTGACGGTACAGCGGTAACAGCTAAAGAATCAAATGCAGGTTGGGAAATCGAAACAGCATCTGGATTCAAAGGATATGTATCATACCGTGAAGCAAGTTCAACAGATGTAGCATCAATCCAAAATGCTAAACCAACAGGAACCTCAACAAGCTATTCAGAAGCAAAAGGTACATCAGTAGACTTAATCAAGTCAACTAAAGCAAATGTAGCATTCGCAGATACAATCGATGATAAAACATCAGCAACAGATTCTGATACGATTAAAACAAAAGTAACAGCAACTGCACCAGATGGCTCAGTAACTACTTTTGATGGAGCTCAAGCAGAAGAAACAGCTTATATCCAAGCACAACGTACAGCAGCAGCTAAAACTCAAGCGGCAGCAACAGCTGTAAAAGA
Organism: Streptococcus vestibularis; assembly: GCF_900636445.1. NCBI lineage: Bacteria > Bacillati > Bacillota > Bacilli > Lactobacillales > Streptococcaceae > Streptococcus > Streptococcus vestibularis. Next base: position 544,860 of record NZ_LR134275.1, read on the forward strand.
ACAACAAGATACACAAAACGAATTAGCTCGTCTTCAAGAACTACTAGACCGTCAAACACGAGTAGTAGAAGATGCTCAAAAGGCATTAGATGACTTGAAATTACGTACAATTTCACCAACAGCTCAAGAATTAGCAGAAAGAAAACTTGCTAATTCTAAAGAGTTTAAAGCATCTATAGAAGAACAATTAGCAACAGCTAAGGCAAATCTTACTACAAAAACAACAGAGGTAGAAACAGCACGTACTGCAGCTTTAGAAGCTGAAAAAGCGGTAGAAACAGCACGTACAGCTCTTAAAACAGCAGCAGAATCAAACTTAGCTAAAGCTAACGCTTATGTACTATCTCAAAAAGGACGTTACAAAGTAACAGCCAGAGCAGTAGACTCAAACGGTGTTGTAACAACTCCAACAGTAGATGGAACAGATGCTGGAGAAGTTACAGAAGATGCAGTAGCAGAAACAACTTACTACATCGTAGTAACAGAACCAGAGAAATCATCAGGTGCTCAAGCTCAAAAACAAACTGACTCAATGGCCGACAATTTCAATGATGGAAAAGAAGGAACTACAGTATCAAATTATAAACTAGTAGATCCAAAAACAGGAGCAAAAGTTGAATCTTTAACAACTGAAGAAGGAACATACACTGTAGATCCAACGACTGGTGAGGTGTCATTTACACCAGCTGAAGGATTTGTTGGTACAGCAGCTCCTATCACAGTAGCAGCAGATGTGACATTTAATGACGAGTCAGGTAACCCAGTAACAGTACCAGTTTCAAATACATATACACCAACTGTATACGGAATTGACCCAGCTGATGATGAAACTACTGGTAAACAAGGTCAAACGCAGACATCTATTTCTGGAAAAGAACGTTTTGAAGAACTAAACACTGCAACTAATACACCTGATGGAACAAATGTTGACTGGACAACAGCTGCCTACTCATTAGAAGGAGCTAATGCTGAAGGTAAAGTGGTAGTTGATGGAGAAGGAACATACTCAATCGATCCAACAACAGGTGTAGTAACATTTGAACCACTTCCAACATTTACAGGAAAAGCTAAAGGTGTTAATGTACAAGTATCAGTAACAGCAACTGACTCAGAAGGAAACAAAGTTCCAGTTACTTCAAAAGGGTCTTATACTCCAGAAGTAACACCAGTTAAGCCAACAGGTGAAGGTGTAACTTCAAGTGGTAAACAAGGTCAAGAGCAAACAGGAACACCTAAATTTACTCAAGGTGATGAAACAGCGCCAATCACAATCAACGAACAGCAACCGGCTAAATTCGTAGTAAATGGACAACCAGTAGAAGACAAAGAAATTCCAGCTACAAAAGATGGAAAAGAAGTTGGTAAATACGTAATCGATCCATTAACAGGTGTTGTAACATTTAAACCAAACAAAGACTTTGTTGGTACTCCGGATCCAGCAACTGTTGAAGTTAAAGATAAGAATGGAACTCCAGCAACAGCTACTTACACACCAACAGTAACGCCAGTAACACCAACAGCAGAGCCAAAAGAAACAACTGGAAAACAAGGTCAACCACAAACTCAAGACACAGAGTCAATGTTCAAACAAGGTGATGAAGTAGCCCCAATTGATAAGACAACTGTTAAATTGGTAGACCCAAGTGGTAATGAAGTAACAACAATGCCAGCTCTTAAAGATGGTAAAGAAGTTGGAACATACACAATTGATCCAACAACAGGAGTTATTACATTCCAACCAAACAAAGATTTTGTTGGTACACCAGATCCAGCTAAGGTTGTAGCGAAGGATACTAACGGAACTAAGGTAGAAACAACTTACACACCAACAGTAACGCCAGTAACACCAACAGCAGAACCAAAAGAAACAACTGGAAAACAAGGTCAACCACAAACTCAAGACACAGAGTCAATGTTCAAACAAGGTGATGAAGTAGCCCCAATTGATAAGACAACTGTTAAATTGGTAGACCCAAGTGGTAATGAAGTAACAACAATGCCAGCTCTTAAAGATGGTAAAGAAGTTGGAACATACACAATTGATCCAACAACAGGAGTTATTACATTCCAACCAAACAAAGATTTTGTTGGTACACCAGATCCAGCTAAGGTTGTAGCGAAGGATACTAACGGAACTAAGGTAGAAACAACTTACACACCAACAGTAACGCCAGTAACACCAACAGCAGAACCAAAAGAAACAACTGGAAAACAAGGTCAACCACAAACTCAAGACACAGAGTCAATGTTCAAACAAGGTGATGAAGTAGCCCCAATTGATAAGACAACTGTTAAATTGGTAGACCCAAGTGGTAACGAAGTAACAACAATGCCAGCTCTTAAAGATGGTAAAGAAGTTGGAACATACACAATTGATCCAACAACAGGAGTTATTACATTCCAACCAAACAAAGATTTTGTTGGTACACCAGATCCAGCTAAGGTTGTAGCGAAGGATACTAACGGAACTAAGGTAGAAACAACTTACACACCAACAGTAACGCCAGTAACACCAACAGCAGAACCAAAAGAAACAACTGGAAAACAAGGTCAACCACAAACTCAAGACACAGAGTCAATGTTCAAACAAGGTGATGAAGTAGCCCCAATTGATAAGACAACTGTTAAATTGGTAGACCCAAGTGGTAACGAAGTAACAACAATGCCAGCTCTTAAAGATGGTAAAGAAGTTGGAACATACACAATTGATCCAACAACAGGAGTTATTACATTCCAACCAAACAAAGATTTTGTTGGTACACCAGATCCAGCTAAGGTTGTAGCAAAGGATACTAACGGAACTAAGGTAGAAACAACTTACACACCAACAGTAACGCCAGTAACACCGACAGCAGAACCAGCTGAGACAACAGATATCCAAGGTAAAACACAAAATGGAACACCAACATTCACACCAGGTAATCCAGAAGTTCCAATGGATGATGAAGTACCAGCAACATTCGAAGACGGATCAACAACTAAGACTATTCCAGGCGAAGGAACATACACAGTAGCGAAAGACGGAACAGTAATATTTACGCCTGAGAAGACATTCACAGGAGTTGGAACAGGGGTAACAGTAAAACGTGTAGATAAGAATGGAACACCAGTCACAGCTAAATACACTCCAACAGTAACACCGGTGAAACCAGAAGGAACACCTGCAGTATCTGAAGGACCTAAAGGACAACCTCAAACAGGAACACCAACATTTACACCAGGAAATCCTAATGTGCCAATCGATGAAGATGTACCACCAACATTCGAAGATGGAACAACTACAAAAATAGTACCAGGTGAAGGAACTTATACAATCGATGAAAACGGTAAAGTAACCTTTACACCAGAACCAGACTTCGTTGGTAAAGCATCAGGTGTAACCGTTAAACGTGTAGATAAGAATGGAACACCAGTCACAGCTACTTACACTCCTACAGTTCGTCCTGATACTTCATTCGTTGATAAAGATGGTAACCCACTTTCACTAACAGAAGATGGAACTAAACCAACTAAAGATATTCCAGGATACAAGATTGTTAAAACTGAAGTAGATGAAAAAGGAAATACAAAACACATCTATGAGAAAGTTACAACAACTCATAAAGATAAAGATGGTAATGTAATTCCAGGAACAACTACTGAGGAAGGTACAACTCCTAAGAAAGATATTCCAGGTTACCGTTTCGTAGAAACTAAGACACTTCCAAACGGAGATACAGAGCACGTTTACGAAAAAGTTAAGACAAGTCACAAGGATAAAGACGGTAATGAAATTCCGAACTATCCAACAGAAGATGGTGAACAACCTAAGAAAGATATTCCAGGTTACCGCTTCGTAGAGACTAAGACACTTCCAAACGGCGACATCGAACACGTTTATGAGAAAGTTAAGACAAGTCATAAGGATAAAGACGGCAATGAAATTCCGAACTATCCAACAGAAGATGGTGAACAACCTAAGAAAGATATCCCAGGCTACCGCTTCGTAGAGACTAAGACACTTCCAAACGGCGACATCGAACACGTTTACGAAAAAGTTAAGACAAGTCACAAGGATAAAGATGGCAATGAAATTCCAAATTATCCAACAGAAGACGGCGAACAACCTAAGAAAGATATTCCAGGTTACCGCTTCGTAGAGACTAAGAAACTTCCAAATGGCGATATCGAACACGTTTATGAGAAAGTTTCAACACCAGCTCCAACGCCTTCACCTGTTCCTCAACCAACTCCAGGTAAGCAAAATACAACTACTTGGACTGATGAAAATGGAAATCCATTGAAACCAACTGAGTCAGGTTCTAAAGAACCGGGAACAGTTTCAGGTTACGAATATGTGAAGACTGTGACTGATCCAAATGGAAATATCAAACATATCTTCAAGAAAGTTGAGATGCCAACTCCAAGACCGGTTGAACCAAGTCAACCAGCAACACCAAAATATGTTGAAGGTCAAAAAGAGTTGCCAAATACAGGTACTGAAGACAATAATAGTCTAGTAGCACTTGGGCTTCTTGGAGTATTGAGTGGATTTGGTCTTGTAGCTCGCAAGAAGAAAGAAGATTAATTAAATCTTTCTGATAAACGAATATAGCAGAAAACCAATGATGTAAAAATCATTGGTTTTTTGAAATTCACAAATGTTTTCTGAAAATAGGTTTGCTAACATTTAATAAAATGGTAAAAATTATTTTAATATTACTAAAAAGAGGATAGATACTTAAAAACAAAAATATATTTACTACTATAAATAATTTTGAAAAATAAAATTTATTTATTATAGTCTAAATTTTAAATTTAATAGTTTGCTTACAATACGGAAGTGTGATATCATTGAGACGTATCGGAGTGCATAATTTTGGCATAAAAACATTGTTATATTAAATGTTAAAAATGTCGGATTTTTTTGTGCTAAGTACATTGAAAAGTGAAATAATTTATAAGGAGGTTGTTACTCGCATGCAAGGGAAACAACAAGATTTTCGAGCGGAGAAGTACATTCGTTACGGTATTCGTAAGTACAGCTTTGGAGCGGCATCAGTAGCGATTGCAGCTGGTTTAATGTTCTTAGGTAATGGTGTAGTATCAGCGACGGAAGTACAATCAGCTGAAACAGCTATTACAACATCTGCTTCTAGTCAAGGTGACAAAGAGACGGAAAAGGCTGAGCCTAAAGCCGAAACAGTAGAGACTGCGAAGCCAGAAACTGTGAATACAGAGACTGTTAATCCAGAAACTGAAAAAGCTACAGAAGTGAAACCTGAAGTTAAAGTAGAAGATACTAAAAAAGTAAACAAGGCTATCCTTGAAGCAAGTATTGCTACTTTGGAGTCTAAACTTTCAACTGCTAAATACGCAGATGCTACAGTAGTAAACTCAGCTAAGGAAGTGTTGGCAACAGCTAAAGCAACTCTAGCTAAGGGAGACGCTAGCCAAGCAGATGTAGATGCACAAGCAGAAACTGTATCAGCGTTGAGCACAGTTGTAACTGAGTCGAATACTGCTGGTTTCGACAAGAAACAAGCGTCTGAAGAAGAAGTAGCAAAAGCTGAAGCTGAAAAGAAAGCTACTCCAGCTGAAAAAGATCTTTCAGTAGCAAAAACAACTCTAACACAAGTATCATCAGAAGCTGAAGTAACTAACAAATTGGCTGAGACTGAACTAGCTAAGGCTGATGTCAAAGAAGAAAACAAGGCAGCAGTTACAGAAGCAGTCGCTAAAAACAAAGAGGTTATTGCTAAAACTAAGACTCTTCTAGCTGATAAGAGTGTGACAAAAGAGCAAGTAGATGCTCAATTGGAACGCCTTAACGAGTCAATCCTTGCAGTTTACAATGAGTTAAAAAATGCAGGAATTGGCCGTGACGGGAAGTTTTCAGTTAACTTGGCAGATGCACAAACAACAGCACTTAAAGATGCAAGTACTGAAACAGGTAAAAAATGGTTAGAAGATCACGGATATTCTTCACTATCAGATATCAAAGTAAAAACTAAAGAAGATAATCTAAAAGAAATTAAAGATTTAAACGACCAAATCCAATGGTTAGACTTTGGAGATACAAATGCGTGGACAGGGTTAAACGCAAATAACCAACTTCAAATCGGTTCTACTTATACAAAAGAATTGATTCCTGGTTATATCGTTACTATGAAGGTTAAAGAATTAAAACCGTTCGAATCAACAGAAATATTCAAAAATCGTGTTGCTGGAACTGATTTAGAAAGTTCTTATCAACCTGATAAAGAAAATAAATTCAATCCAGAAAATGGTGCAACAGGATTAGGTGCGAATCCTCAGAACCAGTGGACACACGTTGCCAATTCTGGTTTGACAACTGGTAATGCTAAAACAACAATCGCAGGAACTAACCCTGCGGGTCAACCTAAAAACGGTCAAGCAGCTGGGGTTAAATTTGAAGTAACAGCGACTTATAACGGTAAAGCTGTTAAACCTGGTATCGTTATGACTTCTGGGGAAGACGTCGGACCGCTTGAGTCTGAAATCTATACAACAGATGGTACACCATGGGACTTAGCTGCAATTGTTGGATATAAAACAAATAAAAATGCTTATCGTCCACTTGATCAATTTAAAGATATGAATGGTGGTAAAACTGCTGTCCTTAAATGGCAAGATGAAAAATTCTATAATGCCTTAAGTGGTGGAAAATTTGCTACTCCTGATGCTGCTACTGCAGGTCTTGGATCTCAAGTGTTTGGAGGTGCTCTAAACCAAAACGGATCAGGAACAGCAATATTATCTACTGCCAATGTAACAGAAGTAGGACTATACATCATGTCTTCTGGACAACAATCTTCTATGATTGGTATCAAGTTCTCTGACTTTGGAGATCTTCCAGAATCTTATGGAATGGCTGAACACTACTTAAGAACACAATCTATAGATTATGACACAAAAGCAATTAAACAGATTCAACAACCATATTTAGGTAAAGTAAAAGCGGATATTGACTCTGCGCCAGGTACTCGTGTAGTTGGAGTAGATTCAGATGATGCAAAAGATAATGCTGATGAAGGTGTAGATCAACTTATTGCTCCAGATAACTTTAAACAAAATAAAGATACGGGTCTTCCAGAGGTACAATTAGTTAAAGCTCCGGACAATACTTATAAAGTTAAGGTTATTGCTTCGGCAAATGGTAATGACAAATACACAGATACTGTTGCACCAGCTTATGTGCGTGGATTTATTGATTTCAACGGAAATGGTAAATTTGATAAAGGTGAAGAATCTAATATCGCTACAGTAACTGGAAATGGTCAAGAAGTAGAACTTACATTTACAAATACCCAAGTCATCGATACTAGTAAGGATGTTGTAAACTTCCGTGTTCGTATCGCAAAAGATGAAGAACAAGTAGAAAAAGCTACAGGAATTGCATACTCTGGGGAAGTTGAAGATAACCAAATCCGAGTTTCTCACCCACCACGTGGAGACTATGAAGAAACTACTGGTAAACAAGGTGAAAAACAAAATATCGGTATTGAATTTGTTAACCGTGTAGAAGCTGATGCATCTGAATTAGGTTCTAACAATGGTAAAACTACATTCAATGCTTATGGTAAAATCGATTACACTGAACAACGTAATTCAATTAGTTTAGCATCAACTAAAAAAGTGCAAACTGAAGGTGTAATGATTGTTAAACCAGATGGAACTTTAGCTAAAACTTACACTAAAGAGGGTCAAGGTACGTATGAAGTAACTGATACAGGTGTAACATTTACTCCAGAAGCTAACTTCGTAGGTAAAGCTGATGGTATCGTACTTCGTGCGGTAGACGCTAATGGTCAATCAACTGGATGGACTTCATTGACAGATCAACACGGTCTTGTCAACATCAATGATGGTACACATACAACTACTACAAAAACTATGGATGCAGTTTATGTACCAAACGTAACTCCAAAAGAAATCACTGCCGATCCTGAAACATCAACTGATGTTCAAGGAAAAGCACAGAAGAAAACTCCAACATTCAAAACTGATGCAGGAACTGATAATGCTGCAACTGTAACACCAAGTGCTACATACCCAGCTAAATTAGTAGATCCAAAAACTGGAGCTAAAGTTGACTCTGTAACTGTAGATGGAGAAGGAACTTACACAATCAATCCAACAACAGGTGAAGTAACATTCCAACCACTTCCAACATTCAAAGGAACTGCAACAGGTGTTGACGTAACATTAACAGCACCAGTAGGTCAAAATAAAGATGGACAAGATGTAACAGCTACAGCTACTACAAAATACACTCCAACAGTAACAGCTGTAGAACCAACAGCTAAACCAGCAGACTCTGCAGGAGTACAAGGTGAAACTCAAAAAGGAACACCAACATTCACAGCAGGAAATGCAGAAGTACCAATTAAAGAAAACTCTGTAAAACTATTGAATCCAGATGGAACAGAAGCAAATGGTCCAGTAGATGCATTAGATGAAAAAGGAAACAAAGTAGGGGAATACACCGTAAACCCAGCAACAGGTGAAGTAACATTCACACCAACTGACAAAACTTACACTGGTAAAGTAACTCCAGCTAAAGTTCAAGCAGAAGATAAAAATGGAACTAAAGTAAACACTACTTACACTCCACACATCGTAGGTGTAACACCAACAGCAACACCAGCGGAATCTTCAGGAATCCAAGGTGAAGTACAAGATGGAACTGTAACATTTGCACCTGGTGAAACAACAGTAGAAGGTGTTAAAAAATCAGTACCAATCAAAGCTAACTCAGCGGTTCTTCTTGATGCTTCAGGTAACCCAGTAGTTCCTGGTACTCCAGTAGACGCTTTAGATCCAGAAGGAAACAAAGTAGGGGAATACACAATTGACCCAGCTACTAACAAAGTAACATTCACACCAACTAACAAAGCTTACAAAGGTAAAGTACAACCAGTTAACGTACAAGCAGAAGACGAAAACGGAACTAAAGTTTCGACAACCTACACACCAACAATCGTAGGAGTAACACCAACAGCAGATCCAGCTAAATCTGTCGATGTTCAAGGTGCAACTCAAACAGGTAAACCAGTATTCCAAGGCGGAACAGCTATGGTTAACGGTGAAGAGAAGATTGTTGAAATTGATGAAGATAAACCAGCTAAATTGGTGGATCCAAAAACAGGAGAACAAGTTGATTCAGTAACTGTAGAAGGCGAAGGAACATATACAGTAGCTCCAGACGGAACAGTAACCTTCAAGCCAGAACCACAATTTACAGGAGTAGCCAAAGGTGTTGAAGTCGTTCGTCAAGATAAGAACGGCACACCGGTTAAAGCTTCTTACACACCAGAAGTTAAACCTGTAACTCCAACAGGAACAGATACTGTAACTGAAGATATCCAAGGTTCAACTCAAACAGGTAAACCTGAATTCAAGGGTGGAACAGTAACAATTGATGGTAAAGAGAAAACTGTAGAAATCAACGAAGATAAACCAGCTAAATTGGTAGATCCGAAAACAGGAGATCCAGTTGATTCAGTAACGATCGAAGGCGAAGGAACATACACAGTAGCTCCAGATGGAACAGTTACCTTCACACCAGAGAAGAACTTCACAGGAAAAGGAACAGGTGTCACAGTTCAACGTGAAGATAAAAACGGTACACCAGTCACAGCTAAGTATACACCAGTTGTTAAGAAAGCAACACCAACAGGAACAGACGCTGTAACAGAAGATATCCAAGGTTCAACTCAAACAGGTAAACCAACATTTGAAGGTGGCAAAGTAACAGTTAACGGTGAAGAAAAAACTGTAGAAATCAACGAAGATAAACCAGCTAAATTGGTAGATCCGAAAACAGGAGATCCAGTAGATTCAGTAACTATCGAAGGCGAAGGAACATACACAGTAGCTCCAGATGGAACAGTTACATTCACACCAGAAAAGAACTTCACAGGTAAAGGAACAGGTGTCACAGTTCAACGCGAAGATAAGAACGGCACACCAGTTAAAGCTACTTACACACCAGTTGTAAAACCAGCTACACCAACAAGTTCAGATGTTATCACTACAAATGTTCAAGGTGCTACTCAATCAGGAACACCAACATTTGAAGGTGGCAAAGTAACAGTTAACGGTGAAGAAAAAACTGTAGAAATCGACGAAACTGTTAAACCAACATTTGACGATGGCACAACTGAGAAGCAAGTCCCAGGTGAAGGAACATACACTATCGATGAGAATGGTACAGTAACATTCACACCAGAGAAAACATTCACTGGTCAAGCGACAGGAGTAACAGTTAAACGTGTGGATAAGAACGGCACACCAATCACAGCTAAGTACACTCCAGTAGTCGTTCCAGTAACACCAACTTCAAAAGATTCTGAATCAGAAGGTCCTAAAGGACAACCTCAATCAGGAACACCAACATTTGAAGGTGGCAAAGTAACAATCAACGGTAAAGAAGTACCAGTAGAAATCGACGAAACTGTTAAACCAACATTTGACGATGGCACAACTGAGAAGAAAGTACCAGGAGAAGGAACATACACAATCGATGAGAACGGTAAAGTAACCTTCACACCAGAACCTGACTTCGTAGGTAAAGCATCAGGTGTAACCGTTAAACGTATAGATAAGAATGGAACACCAGTCACAGCTACTTACACTCCTACAGTTCGTCCTGATACCTCATTCGTTGATAAAGATGGTAACCCACTTTCGCCAACAGAAGATGGAACTAAACCAACTAAAGATATCCCAGGATACAAGATTATTAAGACTGAAGTAGACGAAAAAGGAAATACAAAACACATCTATGAAAAAGTTACAACAACTCATAAAGATAAAGATGGTAATGTAATTCCAGGAACAACTACTGAGGAAGGTACAACTCCTAAGAAAGATATTCCAGGTTACCGTTTCGTAGAGACTAAGAAACTTCCAAATGGCGACATCGAACACGTTTATGAGAAAGTTAAGACAAGTCACAAGGATAAAGATGGCAATGAAATTCCAAACTATCCAACAGAAGATGGCGAACAACCTAAGAAAGATATCCCAGGTTACCGCTTCGTAGAGACTAAGAAACTTCCAAACGGCGACATCGAACACGTTTATGAGAAAGTTAAGACAAGTCACAAGGATAAAGATGGCAATGAAATTCCAAACTATCCAACAGAAGACGGCGAACAACCTAAGAAAGATATCCCAGGTTACCGCTTCGTAGAGACTAAGAAACTTCCAAATGGCGATGTAGAACACGTTTATGAGAAAGTTAAGACAAGTCACAAGGATAAAGATGGAAACGAAATTCCAAACTATCCAACAGAAGACGGCGAACAACCTAAGAAAGATATCCCAGGTTACCGCTTCGTAGAGACTAAGAAACTTCCAAATGGCGATGTAGAACACGTTTATGAGAAAGTTAAGACGAGTCACAAGGATAAAGATGGAAACGAAATTCCAAACTATCCAACAGAAGACGGCGAACAACCTAAGAAAGATATTCCAGGTTACCGCTTCGTAGAGACTAAGAAACTTCCAAATGGCGATGTAGAACACGTTTATGAGAAAGTTAAGACAAGTCACAAGGATAAAGATGGCAATGAAATTCCAAACTATCCAACAGAAGATGGCGAACAACCTAAGAAAGATATCCCAGGTTACCGTTTCGTAGAAACTAAGACACTTCCAAACGGAGATACAGAGCACGTTTACGAAAAAGTTAAGACAAGTCACAAGGATAAAGACGGTAATGAAATTCCGAACTATCCAACAGAAGATGGTGAACAACCTAAGAAAGATATTCCAGGTTACCGCTTCGTAGAGACTAAGACACTTCCAAACGGCGACATCGAACACGTTTATGAGAAAGTTAAGACAAGTCATAAGGATAAAGACGGCAATGAAATTCCGAACTATCCAACAGAAGATGGTGAACAACCTAAGAAAGATATCCCAGGCTACCGCTTCGTAGAGACTAAGACACTTCCAAACGGCGACATCGAACACGTTTACGAAAAAGTTAAGACAAGTCACAAGGATAAAGATGGCAATGAAATTCCAAATTATCCAACAGAAGACGGCGAACAACCTAAGAAAGATATTCCAGGTTACCGCTTCGTAGAGACTAAGAAACTTCCAAATGGCGATATCGAACACGTTTATGAGAAAGTTTCAACACCAGCTCCAACGCCTTCACCTGTTCCTCAACCAACTCCAGGTAAGCAAAATACAACTACTTGGACTGATGAAAATGGAAATCCATTGAAACCAACTGAGTCAGGTTCTAAAGAACCGGGAACAGTTTCAGGTTACGAATATGTGAAGACTGTGACTGATCCAAATGGAAATATCAAACATATCTTCAAGAAAGTTGAGATGCCAACTCCAAGACCGGTTGAACCAAGTCAACCAGCAACACCAAAATATGTTGAAGGTCAAAAAGAGTTGCCAAATACAGGTACAGAAGACAATGCTAACCTAGCAGCACTTGGACTTCTCGGAGTCTTGAGTGGATTTGGTCTTGTAGCTCGTAAGAAGAAAGAAGACTAAGCTTTCTAATTGATAAGATTTGTTTGCAATGAACATATCTTCCCAAAAACTGATGAATCGAATGATTCATCAGTTTTTTGCGATTGAGAGAGGAAGGATCTAACGGGGAGACAAAGGAAAAAGGCTTTTCTATCATTTGTTAAGTCTATCAAGGCTTTAAGTAAAAAAACAGATAAGACAGTAGCTATTCTGAGGTTACTGTCTTATTTTTAGGCTCTATGTCAACTGTAGTGGGTGACGAAAAGCTAACATCTAGAGAGGACCTGATAGGTCTTCTCTTTTTTTATGTTCAGAGTGATGAAGACACGTTTCTTAAAGTTGATGAAGTTTCTAAAACCGAATCCCAACCGTTTGATGTCTTTAATCAACTTGTTAGTCGCTTCTAGTTTCGCGTTTGAATAGTCTGTTTCTAGTGCATTTTGGATGTATTGTTTGTGTCTAAGAAAAGTTCTAAAGACCGTTTGAAAATAGTGATTGACTTTGCTTCTATTTTCCTCTATCAGCTCAAAGAACTCATCTACTCTCTTCTCCTGAAAGTGAAAAAGCAAAAGCTGATAAAGTGTATAGTAGTCAGTAAGCTCTTTTGAAAAGCCTAGTGTCTTCTCAACAACTTCATGTGGTGCTAAAGTTTGGCGGAAAGTCTTTGAATAAAAAGAGTTGAGAGATAGTTTACGGCTGTCCTTTTGGAAGAGTCGCCAATGATTTTTCAAGGCTCGATAGGGTAGTGACTTCTTATCGAACTGGTTCATGGTTGCAATTCTAGTCTTTAAAAATGCTCTACCAAGGTGCTGGATAATGTGGAAACGATCAAGAACGATTTTAGCGTTTGGGAAAAGTTTTTTGGCTAGTGGAATATAAGCCCCAGACATATCCATCGTGATAAACTGCACCTTTTGTCGAGCTTTCAATGGATACTTCAAAAAGTAGTTTCGTATAGTAGTCTGGCGACGATTATCAAGGATGGTTATGAGCTCGTTGGTCTCATAGTTTTGAGCGATAAAAGCCAAGTCACCTTTCTTGAACCCAAACTCATCCCAGGACATTATAGCTGGGAGTTTGTCATAATGTTTCTTGAAAGTGAACTGGTCAAGCTTACGATAGACAGTGGACGTCGACACACGAAGTCTTCTGGCAATATCAGTTAGTGACACCTTCTCAGTTAGGAGTTGTGTAACCTTTTGTCGGACTATATTGGAGATTTGGCAGTTTTTCTCAACGATTGATGTCTCAGCCACCGTTACTCTCTTACAACTTTTGCACTGGAAACGACGTTTTTTCAGACGTAGTAGTGTCGGCGTTCCCGCTTGTTCGAGAAGAGGAATTTTAGAAGTTTTTTGAAAGTCGTACTTGATCATCTTTCCATGGCAGTGAGGACATGATGGTGCAGGATAATCCAGTTTTGCTTGAACCTCGATATGAGTATCCGTTTCAAAAACAAGAGAAATAATGATGTTAGGGTCTTTAATTCCGATTAATTCTGTGGTATTCTTAATAAGTCTCATAAGTTCTTCCTAATGATGGTTTGGTTGCTTTTCATTATAGTTCTTATGGGACTTTTTGTCTGCATTCAAAAAGCTCTATAAGCTCTACAGTGGTTTTACCCACTACAGAAATTATAGAGCCTATTTTTAACACTTTTTGATCCATAAAAGAGCATGCTAAAAAAACACCTCATCTGGTATTTTTTGAAACAAGGCGTTACAATAATATGGCATAAATAATTTTACCGATTTTGGGTAGAAGTATAATCGTAAAGTTTGTTATACGTTATGAGATAATACATTGTTCTAATGAGACGATGTATAGAGGCAATCGTATGTGGCTTAGTTGAAGCTATTGTCGATTGTCTTTTTCGTTTCTCATAAAAGTCAGCGATATGGCAGAGATTGGTATGACTAGCTGAAGCGATGTTGTGAATGCACTTGAACAAGATTTTTCTGGCATAGGGATTCCCTCGTTTAGTGATGTGTTCCTTGGCGAGAAAGTTCCCAGATTCATAGTGTCTCAGGTCAATGCCAATAAAAGCGTTGATTTGATTGGTAGACTGAAAGCGACGTTCCTACAGACGTAGTAGAGTTGGCGTTCCAGTTTTGCTTGAACCTCGATGTAGATATCTTTTTCAAAAACAAGAGAAGTAATGATGTTAGGGTCTTTAATTCCGATTAATTCTGTGGTATTCATTCCTAATGATGGTTTGGTTGCTTTTCATTATAGTTCTTATGGGACTTTTTGTGTACATTTAAAAAGCTCTATAAATCTACAGTGGTTTTACCCACTACAGAAATTAGACTCCTTGTCAACTGTAGTGGGTTGAAGAAAAGCTAAGTTTTCGAAATGAGGAAATCCGTTCTTTTGTGAATTTTTATGCAATATATATATATATATATATATATATTGCATAAAAAACCAATTATATTTTGAAGAAGCTTGTTGTTATCATTTTTTAGTATCTAGAAAACAAAAAAATAATATAAATAAATTGAATAAAACGAGACAAATTAATTGACAAATTAATATGATTTGAGTTATAGTTAAATTACTTTTATAACTTTTATAACTTTTATAAGAGCAATACATACTTTTATATGTAACTGTAAAATTTTTTATTTGACATTAAGAGGAGAAAACATGTATTCAAGAATGGAAAAATTCCATGGTAGAAAAGCTCAACGTTTTTCTATTCGTAAATATAGCTTTGGTGCTGCTAGCGTTCTTTTGGGAACGGCACTCTTTTTAGGTGCTAATGGAGTACGAGCTGATGAGGCTACGCCTTCAGTAAACCCAGCTACTTCTGGACTATCAAATTCAGATAAAAATGTTTCAGGTTCTACCTTGTCAACACCTGTTGTAGAGAAACTTCCAGAATTAAAGATTGATGCTGTAAAAGCAGATGAAAACGCTGAAGTTAAAGAAGAATCTAAAAATGAAGTAACAACTGTAGCAGAAAAAGAAGTTACTGAAGCGACTACAGATAAAACTGATAAAAAAACAGAAACAGATGTAAAAGAAAAATCTGATAAAGAGCACGCTGACAAAACAGAAGCAGATAAAGAAAAAACTGAAAAAGTTGAAACAGAAAAAGCACAAGATGATGTTAAGACAGTTCTTACTCAATTAACTTCAGAAGCTGATGTTATGGCAACAGTAGCCTCAAACTTTTCAGATAAAGAAGTGACAGGTGTTGAAGATAAACAAAATTTGTCAGCTGCAATTACTGCAGTGAAGCTTGAAGCAACAGCGTCTAAAGAATTGCTCTTATCTGATGCTTCTAAAGACCAGATGGTAGCTCAAGTGAATCGTCTTTCTGACGCAATCGAAGCAGTCTATGCTGAAATGAAGCGTGCAGGTCATGCAGGAAAAGTTGAAGCAGTGTTAGATGATGCAACAACCCAAGACCAAAAAATCGTAGGTAAAGATGTTGTTAAAGATGGACAAAAAGTTAAATCTGTAACAAATGGTTATATTACTATGAATGCTGACAATACAGCTCCTAAGGCGTGGGGATTTGATTCAACATTTGATACTTCAGATTTACAAGCAGGAGACATTACAAAAATTGAAGTAACAAACTTAGCAGAGTTTGGTGCGGCATTTCCTGTTGGAAAAGAAATTACAGCAGCAGATGGTACCGTAATTGGTAAAGTTAAATCTATCGACTATAAAACATCAACAGGAAACAACAATAATAAATCTGTACCATATTGGGCACAACGTACTCAACGTGGAATGACTTATGATGAGCGTGTTGCTGAACAACCAGCTATCGCTAATGAAACTGGGACATACACTTATAACATTGAATGGAATGAAAAAGCGAAAGATTACCCTAATATTTCATTCGGTGCTGAAAACTTATCAGGTGGTGGTTACTTAGCTCCACAAATCTCAAAAGATACAGATTACAAAGCAACTATTAAGATCGATGGCAGAACGGTTGTTGAACACACCTATACACGTAAAGGTCAACAAGCAACTTTCTCAAAACAAGGGACATCAGCTTCATTAAGAACAAATAATGGTTTAGGATATGTTTCAAATGAACTGAAAAGTAAGAGTGATACGTTAGAGATTAATACAGACTCAGACATCCGTTATGGAGTAGGGTCTAAATTTACTATTAAATTACCTAATTCTGAATTTACAGAATTTAAAGAACTTGAAGGAAGTACTAACTTTGTAAATGGTTTAAATACAGCTTCAACTCTTAACCCTAACAAAGGAGACAGTATTACATACCGTCTTGCTAACCGTTGGGCAAACGTTAAAGCTAATGAAAATAATGTTTGGATTCTTCAAGATGGTCGTGAAGGTGGATTTACATTAACTCCAAAACTGATCTCTCCAACAGAATTAGAAGTAACTGTAACAGAAGGATACATCCAAGAAGGTTCTAATATCTCGTTATCTCTTCAATCTTTAGGTGTAGAGAAAGTAATTAAAGATAAAACTTTAACAAGTGAATTCTCTAACGTTACGTATAATGAATTTGGGATTATTACAGGTGGAACAGCAGGGAACGATAAAACTGCAGCTACTCTTACAGTATCAGGTGGTACATCTATTAACGGTGAAAAAGAAGATGTTACTACAACAGTTGCAAATGGTTGGGAAATCAACGCATCTGGAACACCTTTAGGAGAACCACCAACAGGAGCAGTAGTAATTGGACTTAAAGATCTTGAGACTGGTAAAATTATAGGACATGCTACTACTAAATACGATGGTAATCGTCCGTTAAATGAAGATGGTACAAAGGATAATACTAATGTCCTAGGTAAAAAATACGATGTATCTGACTATATTCCTCCATTAATAAAAGAAGTGGATGGAGAAGAGTACATCCTTGCAAACATTCCTACAACAGGAATTGAAGGTACGTTAAGTGTAACGAACACTAGAGCTCGTGATTTATATTCTACTGAAGAATTGAAAGAGAATGGGCTTAATGCATCAGCTTATGTTACGCCTGTAGATTACAATTACGTTAAGAAAACAAGAGTAGAAGAAGTAAATCGTACAATTAAGTATGTGTATGCTGATGATGCACAAGGTCTTGCAGGACAACAAGTATTTGATCCAACGACTCAGACTGTAAGCTATAAAGGAACTGTTAAGACAAATGCTGAGGGTAAAGCAGAAATTGGTTCAAATGATAAACCAATCTACATTAACTGGAAAGGTATTGGAGATACAAATCTTCCAGAAGTAACAGTACCTCAAAAAGAAGGTTACATTGCAAGTGTAGAAAAAGTTCCTGTACAGCCAACAACTGCAACAGATGAAGATTACGAATATGTAGTAACTTACTCACCAATCCAAAAAGCTAAAACAACATTTGTCTACCAAGACAAAGATGGTAATGTTAAGCAAGTGGAAGGTAACACGCCAATCTCTGAAACAGGTAAAGGTGGAGACAAACTTACAAAAGCGGATGAAATTGCTGCGAAAATCAAAGAAGCTCAAAATAAAGGATATGAATTAGTATCTAATACATATCCAACAGACGGAGCATTCGATAAAGATGTTAACACTGACCAAGAGTTCACAGTAACGCTTAAAGAACGTGTTGTACCAGTAACACCAGATCAACCAAAAACACCAGGAACTCCAGTAGATCCAAACAACCCAGACGGACCTAAATACCCAGCTGGTTTGGAAGAAAAAGATCTAAACAAAATAGTCACACGTACAATTACTTATGTCTATGAAGATGGAACTCCAGTATTAAACGAAGATGGCACTCCAAAAACAGTAACACAAGAAGCTAAATTCACACGTGAAGCTAAGGTCAACTTGGTAACAGGTGAAGTTACATACGGAGATTGGACTCCAGCACAAGACTTGGCTGAAGTGAAATCACCAGTAGTTAAAGGATACTTAGCTGATAAAGCAAGTGTTGCGATGGTAAATGTAACCGGTGATTCAGAAGATATCAAGGAAGTAGTAACCTACAAACCACTTGGTTCATGGGTACCGAACATTCCAGGTCAACCAACAGACCCAATCAAATATCCAAACGATCCAACAGATCCAACAAAACCAGGTAACGACAAACCAGTTCTTCCATACGTACCAGGTATGACTCCTAAGGACAAAGATGGTAACCCGTTGAAACCAGTGGATCCAAACGATCCAACTAAAGGATATGAAGTACCAAATGTCCCAACTAACCCAGATGAGAATACACCGATCAACTATGTGAAGGATACACAAAAAGCTAAAACGACTTTCGTAGATGAAAAAGGAAATTCAATTCCAGGTGTTGATGCTATTACTGAAGAAGGTGACTCAGATACACCACTTACAAAAGAGGCTGATGTAAAAGCGAAAATCAAAGAACTTGAAAACAAAGGATATGAATTAGTATCTAATACATACCCAGAAAGTGGTAAGTTCGATAAAGATAAAGTCACTGATCAAGAGTTCACAGTAACACTTAAAGAACGTGTTGTACCAGTAACACCAGATCAACCAAAAACACCAGGAACTCCAGTGGATCCAAACAACCCAGACGGACCTAAATACCCAGCTGGTTTGGAAGAAAAAGATCTAAACAAAATAGTCACACGTACAATTACTTATGTCTATGAAGATGGAACTCCAGTATTAAACGAAGATGGCACTCCAAAAACAGTAACACAAGAAGCTAAATTCACACGTGAAGCTAAGGTCAACTTGGTAACAGGTGAAGTTACATACGGAGATTGGACTCCAGCACAAGACTTGGCTGAAGTGAAATCACCAGTAGTTAAAGGATACTTAGCTGATAAAGCAAGTGTTGCGATGGTAAATGTAACCGGTGATTCAGAAGATATCAAGGAAGTAGTAACCTACAAACCACTTGGTTCATGGGTACCGAACATTCCAGGTCAACCAACAGACCCAATCAAATATCCAAACGATCCAACAGATCCAACAAAACCAGGTAACGACAAACCAGTTCTTCCATACGTACCAGGTATGACTCCTAAGGACAAAGATGGTAACCCGTTGAAACCAGTGGATCCAAACGATCCAACTAAAGGATATGAAGTACCAAATGTCCCAACTAACCCAGATGAGAATACACCGATCAACTATGTGAAGGATACACAAAAAGCTAAAACGACTTTCGTAGATGAAAAAGGAAATTCAATTCCAGGTGTTGATGCTATTACTGAAGAAGGTGACTCAGATACACCACTTACAAAAGAGGCTGATGTAAAAGCGAAAATCAAAGAACTTGAAAACAAAGGATATGAATTAGTATCTAATACATACCCAGAAGGTGGTAAGTTCGATAAAGATAAAGACACTGATCAAGAGTTCACAGTAACACTTAAAGAACGTGTTGTACCAGTAACACCAGATCAACCAAAAACACCAGGAACTCCAGTGGATCCAAACAACCCAGACGGACCTAAATACCCAGCTGGTTTGGAAGAAAAAGATCTAAACAAAACAGTCACACGTACAATTACTTATGTCTACGAAGATGGAACTCCAGTATTAAACGAAGATGGCACTCCAAAAACAGTAACCCAAGAAGCTAAATTCACACGTGAAGCGAAAGTTAACTTAGTTACAGGTGAGGTTACATACGGAGATTGGACACCAGCTCAAGACTTGTCTGAAGTGACATCACCAGTAGTTAAAGGATACTTAGCTGATAAAGCAACAGTACCAACTACAAAAGTAACTGCAGACTCAGAAAATACTACAGAAGTAGTAACCTACCAACCACTTGGTTCATGGGTACCAAACATACCAGGTCAACCAACAGATCCAATCAAGTATCCAAATGATCCAACAGATCCAACGAAACCAGGAAGTGATAAACCAGTAGTACCATATGTACCAGGATTTACTCCAAAAGATGGAAATGGACAACCATTAAAACCAGTTGATCCAACAGATCCATCAAAAGGATACGAAGTACCAAGTATTCCAACATATCCAGGTCAAGACACTCCAATCAACTACGTAGCAAACAAAGCAAACTTAGTAGTTAAATATGTAGATGAAAAAGGAAAAGACTTAATCCCTGCAGAAACAACAGAAGGAAAAGTAGGAGATGAGTACACAACAACTGGAAAAGTGATTCCAGGATACGTACTTGTAAGAGTAGATGGAGAAGCTAAAGGTAAGATTAGAACAGATGGTTCAACAGTAACATATGTTTACAAACCACTAGGATCATGGGTACCAAACATTCCAGGACAACCAACAAATCCAATTCCATATCCAAACGATCCAACGGATCCAACAAAACCAGGAAGTGATAAACCAGTTCTTCCATACGTACCAGGTTATACACCTGTTGATGGAAACGGTCAACCACTTAAACCGGTAGATCCAAACGATCCAACTCAAGGATACGAAGTACCAAACGTACCAAACGATCCAACTAAGGACACGCCAATCAACTATGTTCCAGTACCACAACCTGTAACACCTGCAGATAATGGAGATAACAACGGAAATAATAATGGAACTCCAACAACTCCAGCTCAACCAGCAGCACCTTCGACACCTCAATATATGGATGGCCAACGTGAACTTCCAAATACAGGTACAGAAGACAATGCTAGCCTAGCAGCACTTGGACTTCTCGGAGTATTGAGTGGATTTGGTCTTGTAGCTCGTAAGAAGAATGAAGACTAAGCTTTCTAATTGATATGATTTGTTTGCAATGAACATATCTTCCTTAAAACTGATGAATCATGGCTCTTTGTCAACTGTAGTGGGTGACGAAAAGCTAACATCTAGAGAGGACCAGATAGGTCTTCTCTTTTTTTATGTTCAGAGTGATGAAGACACGTTTCTTAAAGTTGATGAAGTTTCTAAAACCGAAACCCAACCGTTTGATGTCTTTAATCAACTTGTTGGTAGCTTCCAATTTTGCATTTGAGTAATGTGTTTCTAGTGCGTTTTTGATGTATGGTTTGTGTCTAAGGAAGGTCCTAAAGACAGTTTTGAAGTAATGATTGACCTTGCTTATATTCTCCTCTATGAGCTCAAAGAACTCATCTACCCTCTTCTCCTGAAAGTGAAAAAGCAAAAGCTGATAAAGTGTATAGTAGTCAGTAAGCTCTTTTGAAAAGCCTAGTGTCTTCTCAACAACTTCATGTGGTGCTAAAGTTTGGCGGAAAGTCTTTGAATAAAAAGAGTTGAGAGATAGTTTACGGCTATCCTTTTGGAAAAGTCGCCAATGATTTTTCAAGGCTCGATAGGGTAGTGACTTCTTATCAAACTGGTTCATGGTTGCAATTCTAGTCTTTAAAAAGGCTCTACCAAGGTGCTGGATGATGTGGAAACGATCAATAATGATTTCGGCGTTTGGGAAAAGTCTGCGAGCTAGTGGGATATAGGCTCCAGACATATCCATTGTAATAAACTGTACCTTTTGTCGAACTTTCAATGGGTACTTCAAAAAGTGGTTTCGAATCGTGGTTTGACGGCGATTATCAAGGATGGTTATGAGTTTGTTGGTCTCATAGTTTTGCGCCACAAAAGCGAGTTCACCTTTCTTGAACCCAAACTCATCCCAGGACATAGCAGCTGGAAGTTTGTCATAATGTTTCTTGAAAGTGAACTGGTCAAGCTTACGATAGACAGTGGACGTCGACACACGAAGTCTTCTGGCAATATCAGTTAGTGACACCTTCTCAGTTAGGAGTTGTGTAACCTTTTGTCGGACCAGATTAGAGATTTGGCAGTTTTTCTCAACGATAGATGTCTCAGCCACCGTTACTCTCCTACAACTTTTACACTGGAAACGACGTTTTTTCAGACGTAGTAGAGTTGGCGTTCCCGCTTGCTCGAGAAGAGGGATTTTAGAGTTTTTTTGAAAGTCGTACTTGATCATCTTTCCTTGGCAGTGAGGACATGATGGTGCAGGGTAATCAAGTTTTGCTTGAATCTCGATATGAGTGTCAGTTTCAAAAACAAGTGAAATCTTGATATTTTGGTCTTTAATTCCGATTAATTCTGTGGTATTCTTAATAAGTCTCATGAGTTCTTCCTAATGATGGTTTGGTTGCTTTTCATTATAGTTCTTATGGGACTTTTTGTGTACACTTAAAAAGCTCTATAATCTCTACAGTGGTTTTACCCACTACAGAAATTATAGAGCTTCTATAAAAGGAATATGTACACATTGAACTAAAGAAAGTATAATTTAATTGAAATAAAATTATACTTATTTATTCTTGGTAAAAAACAGATACTGTCAATAATTTTGTGTAAACACTCAAGTAGAGTTATGGAGTGTTAATCAAATAAGTTTTCAAGTGTGTCAGAACATTGGCCAAATCCTCTCTGGATGAGTTGACTTTGCTTGAAATTATAATCTTCAAACAGGGTAACTAAATAACCTTCCAGAACCTCCTCAGTATCCTTCCCAAAAATTGTCAAAATGTAAATCCATTAAATAAATTCAGCAAAATCAGTAATTAGAATCAGTCTGCTTCAATTACTCTTAAAATAATAAGGTAACGACTCAAGTCGCTTAATAAAGAAAACCAGGGTGCAGTGCCAAGCCCTGCTTTTTTCTATTGCTTTTAATATTTCCATTTGTTAGAATGTAGGTAATGTGCGTGCTTGTCACGCCCTTTTTCTGTGCTTTTTAATGTTTCGGAAGTTGGTATAGACTTTTGAAAACTTAAGAGTATAGCTTAATGAAGAAGAAAAGGAGAAATTTATGGCTTTTATTTGGTCTTATCTCAGGCGTTATCCTAAGTGGCTAGCGATGAATTTTACGGCGGCCATTTTATTTGTTATTGCCAATTTGGGGCTGCCGACGGTTCTTGCCAGAATGATTGATGAGGGAATTAACCGTGGGGATGCAGACAAGCTTTATACCTATGCTTGGGTCATGTTTGGTGTGGTCTTAACTGGTATTGTTGGTCGTGTGCTTCTGGCCTATGCGGTTGGTAAGTTGACCACTACTATGGTGCAAGTCATGCGTAATGACATTTATGCTAAGCTTCAGGAGTATTCACACCATGAGTACGAACAAATTGGGGTATCTTCTTTGGTGACTCGTATCACGTCGGATGCTTTTGTTCTCATGCAGTTTGCAGATCAACTTCTCAAGCTGGGTGTTATCACTCCTTTGATGATGGTTTCCAGTGTCTTCTTGATTTTGACGACAAGTCCATCTTTGGCTTGGATTGTGGCAATCTCCTTGCCTTTTCTAGCCGTAGTTGTCTGGTATGTGGCGGTAAAAACGCGTCCGCTTTCTGAAAAGCAACAGACAACGCTCGACAAGATTAACCAGTATGCTCGTGAAAATCTGACTGGACTTCGTGTCATCCGTGCTTTCGCTAGAGAAGATTTTCAAGAGAAGAAGTTCGCTTCTGAAAATGCTGTCTATGCGGATAATTCAAACAAACTTTTTAAATTGACTGGTTTGACTGAGCCACTTTTTGTGCAAATCATCATAGCCATGATTGTGGCAATTGTTTGGTTTGCTCTTGAGCCATTAGGTTCTGGGACTTTGGCAATCGGTGACTTGGTTGCCTTTATTGAGTACAGCTTCCATGCACTATTGTCTTTCCTTTTCCTAGCCAATCTCTTTACCATGTATCCTCGTACAGCGGTATCTAGTGAACGTCTGCAGGAAATTATGGACATGCCGATTTCTATCAATCCAAATGAAGATGGCGTGACAGAAACCGAGACTAAGGGATATTTGGAGTTTGACAATGTGACCTTTGCCTATCCTGGTGAAACTGAAAGTCCTGTCCTACACAATATTTCCTTCAAGGCCAAACCTGGTGAAACCATTGCCTTTATTGGGTCTACGGGTTCAGGAAAATCATCACTTGTACAGTTGATTCCACGCTTTTATGATGTAACACTTGGACGCATTCTTGTGGATGGTGTGGATGTCCGTGACTACAATCTTAAGGCGCTTCGTCGTAAGATTGGTTTTATTCCACAAAAAGCTCTGCTCTTTACTGGGACGATCGGTGAAAATATTCGTTATGGTAAGGAAAATGCCAGTCATGAAGAATTGAATCAAGCTACTGATGTGGCTCAAGCCAAGGAATTTATCGAAAGTAAGGAAGAACGCTATGATTCTCACTTGGCTGAAGGTGGTAGCAACCTTTCTGGGGGACAGAAGCAGCGTTTATCAATTGCACGTGCGGTGGTTAAACGTCCTGATCTC
This sequence comes from Streptococcus vestibularis, assembly GCF_900636445.1. Classification (NCBI taxonomy): domain Bacteria; kingdom Bacillati; phylum Bacillota; class Bacilli; order Lactobacillales; family Streptococcaceae; genus Streptococcus; species Streptococcus vestibularis. The sequence goes on from NZ_LR134275.1 coordinate 569,542, forward strand.
TACATCTTTGATGATTCCTTCTCTGCCTTGGACTACAAGACTGATGCGACCTTGCGTCGTCGTCTAAAAGAAGTGACCCAGGATGCGACGGTCTTGATCGTGGCTCAACGTGTGGGAACTATTATGGATGCTGATCAGATTATCGTTCTTGATAAGGGTGAAATTGTTGGTCGTGGTCGTCACGAAGAGCTTATGGAAAGTAATGACATTTACCGTGAGATTGCTAATTCACAATTGAATCAAAAGAGTCTTACGGAAGACTAGAAGGAGGTCAAAATGAAGAATAATAAAAAGAAAACAACTCATTCCTCAAGTTTTGGCCGCCTTTGGTCATACTTGCAGGTTTACCGTTTCCCACTTTACCTAGCTATTTTCTTGAAAATTATTAGTGTCACCATGAGTGTCATTGAGCCGGTGGTCATTGGTTTAGCCATTACGGAACTGACTAAAAATACACTGGACATCATTAAGGGGGTAGAAGGAGCTCATATCAACGTTTCTTACGTTGGTTTAGTTTTGGTCTTTTACCTCTTGCGTGGTCTCATCTATGAGTTGGCTTCTTACTATTCCAACTATTTTATGACCAATGCTGTGCAAGTAACGGTTCAGGATATGCGAAATGAGATGACTGAGAAAATCAATCGTACCTCAGTGTCATACTTTGATAAGCAACAATTTGGAGACCTTTTGGGTCGCTTTACTAGTGACGTCGAGACAGTTTCGAATGCCTTGCAGCAGTCATTCTTGCAGGTTGTCAACGCCGCCTTTACTCTAGCCTTGGTTATTGGAACAGTGCTGTACCTTAATCTTCAGTTGGGAGCTGTGGTTGTTATCACTATTCCGATTACTTACTTTGGTGCTCGCTTCATTATGAGTAAGTCTCAACCTTACTTTAAGCAGCAGGCTGATGCCCTAGGTACTCTTAACGGTTTTGTTCAGGAAAATCTGACTGGTTTCAATGTGCTTAAACTTTTTGGGCGTGAGGATAGGTCTTTAGACGACTTTAAAGGAATTACGGAAGACCTTCAAAAGGTAGGTTTTAAGGCCAATTTCATTTCAGGCCTCATGATGCCTGTCCTTAATGGTTTATCTGACTTGACCTATCTAATTGTCGCCGTCCTAGGTGGTTTGCAAGTCTTAGCTGGTCGCTTGACGATTGGTAATATGCAGGCTTTTGTTCAGTACGTTTGGCAGATTAATCAACCTATTCAGAACTTGACTCAGTTGGCTGGACAATTGCAGAGTGCTAAATCTTCCTTGGACCGTATTTTCCAACTGATGGATGAACCAGACGAGGTTAATAATGCTACTGAGGTGCTTGAAGGAGAATTAACTGGTCAAGTTAGCTTTAATCATGTGGAATTCCAGTATATAGCTGATAAACCTTTGATTCGTGACTTTAACCTTGAGGTTAATCCTGGTGAAATGGTGGCCATTGTCGGTCCTACCGGTGCTGGAAAATCAACCATTATCAACCTTCTCATGCGTTTCTATGATGTGACTGCTGGTTCTATCTCGGTTGATGGTCATGATATACGCAATTTGTCGCGTCAAGATTATCGTAAACAGTTTGGTATGGTGCTTCAGGATGCTTGGCTTTTTGAAGGAACTATCAAGGAAAATCTTCGTTTTGGTAATCTTGAGGCAACTGATGAAGAAATTGTTGAAGCAGCTAAGGCTGCCAATGTGGATCACTTTATCCGTACGCTGCCTGGTGGTTACAATATGGAAATGAACCAGGAATCAAGTAACATTTCACTGGGACAAAAGCAACTTTTGACCATTGCTCGTGCGCTTCTGGCTGACCCTAAAATCTTGATTTTGGACGAGGCAACCTCATCAGTTGATACTCGTCTGGAACTCTTGATTCAAAAAGCCATGAAGACCCTCATGCAAGGTCGAACAAGTTTTGTCATTGCTCACCGACTATCAACGATTCAAGAGGCAGACAAGATTTTGGTCCTTAAAGATGGACAAATCATTGAACAAGGAAACCATGAATCCCTCCTTGCAGATAAAGGTTTTTATTACGATTTGTATAATAGTCAATTTTCGGAGAAATAAACAAGAAAATCCATCAGTTCATCATAACTGGTGGATTTTTTCTGAATGTGACGTGCAATAAAAGAGACTTCCCCAGTAAGAGAAGTCTCAAAATAACTCTTATTTCCCCGCACGTCGTGTTACGAACATGGCATCTCCGAAACTGAAGAAGCGGTAGCGTTCTTGGACGGCGTGTTTGTAGGCATCTAGGACGAATTCACGACCAGCAAAGGCTGAAACCAACATCACCAAGGTTGACTTTGGAAGGTGGAAGTTAGTTGAGAAGGCATCTACGACTGTGAATTGATAACCTGGTTTGATAAAGATATTGGTCCATCCTGAGTCGGCTTGGAGTCGGCCGTTGTATTTATTGCCGATTGTTTCCAGTGTTCGGATTGAGGTTGTTCCAACAGCAACAATGCGACCTCCAGTGGCTTTGACGCTATTAAGGGTATCGGCAGCTTCTTGGCTGAGGGTGTAAAACTCTGAGTGCATTTCATGCTCGTCGACATTATCGACAGAAACAGGTCGGAAGGTTCCCAGTCCAACGTGGAGGGTGAGGTAGACCAATTTTACGCCTTTAGCTTCAATCTTTTGAAGTAACTCAGGTGTGAAATGGAGGCCAGCTGTTGGAGCAGCGGCAGAGCCATTTTCCTTGGCATAGACCGTTTGGTAACGGTCGCGGTCTTCCAATTTTTCATGGATATAAGGTGGCAATGGCATCTCACCCAAGCTTTCCAAGACCTCAAGGAAGATACCGTTGTAGCTAAATTCTACGATACGTCCACCGTGATCTAGTTCCTCAGTGACAGTGGCAGTCAAGCGACCATCACCAAAACTGACTTTAGCACCTACCTTAAGGCGTTTCGCTGGCTTAGCCAAAACTTCCCATTGATCACCTTGGGTATTTTTCAAAAGGAGAAATTCCACGTGACCGTGGGTATCAGGCTTTTCACCGTAGAGACGGGCAGGAAGCACGCGCGTATTGTTCATGACCAAGGCATCGCCAGGGTTAAGCTGGTCAATGATGTGGTCGAAGTGGGTATCAGTCATTTCCTTGGTTACAGGATCAATGACTAAGAGTTTAGAGGCGTCACGTTGTTCCAATGGGGTTTGGGCAATTAGTTCTTCTGGTAGTTCAAAATCAAAATCGTTTGTATTCATTTCTTTCCTCGTTTAAAAATTTTCAGCCTTTTTATTATAGCACGATATAGGGCGACCGTCATTAAAGGAGTTAAGTGAAAGCGCTTGACAAAAGGATTAAAAAAAGAGATAATAAAGAAAACGGTATATACCAATATCGAGGTGAATAGAATGAAAAAGATTTTAGTTAAAAATCAAGTTGAGGGAGGCCAAGTTGCCTTTGATCTTCTTAAAGAGAGCCTTGTAGTGGGTGCTCAAACATTGGGGTTGGCTACAGGTAGTTCACCTATCGCCCTCTACCAAGAGATGGTTGAAAGCGACGTGGATTTTTCGGAACTTTACAGCGTCAATTTGGATGAATACGTCGGACTAGCACCAGACCATGAGCAGAGCTACCATGCCTTTATGAAGGCTCAACTCTTTGATGCCAAGCCATTTAAGGAGAGCTTCTTACCTGACGGTATGGCTGAAGATTTGGAGAAGGCGGCTAAGGACTACGATGACATCTTGTTGCATCATACCATTGACCTGCAAATCCTAGGAATCGGAAGTAATGGGCATATTGGTTTTAATGAGCCAGGTACGCCTTTTGATAGTCAAACTCATGTGGTCGACTTGACGGATAGCACCATTGAAGCAAATAGCCGTTTCTTTGTCAGTCGTGATCAAGTCCCTACAAAGGCTATTTCAATGGGAATTGCTTCTATTATGGCTGCTAAGAAGATAATATTGTTTGCCTATGGTGACAAGAAGGCAGATGCCATTTTCAAGATGGTTAAGGGTCCGGTGACAGAGGAAGTGCCAGCTAGTGTCTTGCAAAATCATCCAGACGTGACTCTTATCTTGGATGAGGCCGCTGCTGCGAAATTGTAATACTATCTTGTGGAAAAACAATCCCACGAAACTCAGGTTGAGGCATTTAGCATTCAGCCTTTTTCTTCTGTGAAAATGTGCTTCCAAGCAAATCAATTGCCTAGTCCTCTTTGATAGCGCTATAATAGTTAAGTTGAGTTTGACTATCAAACAACAAATATAGATATTTCATAAAGAAAGAGGAAATACAATGGCAAAACCTATTCGAGTATTGCTTTATTATAAATACCTTCCCATCGAAAACGCTGAGCAATTTGCGGCTGACCACTTGGCTTTTTGTAAGTCAATCGGTCTAAAGGGACGTATCTTGGTTGCTGACGAGGGAATCAATGGAACGGTTTCTGGTGACTATGAAACCACTCAAAAATATATGGACTACGTTCACAGCCTTCCAGGGATGGAGGACCTTTGGTTCAAGATTGATGAGGAAGAGGAGCAAGCCTTCAAGAAGATGTTTGTTCGCTACAAGAAGGAAATTGTTCACCTTGGTTTAGAGGATGATAACTTTGATAGCGACATCAATCCACTTGAAACAACGGGTGCTTACTTGTCACCAAAAGAGTTTAAAGACGCCCTTCTAGATGAGGACACTGTTGTCCTCGATACACGTAACGACTATGAGTATGACCTTGGGCACTTCCGTGGAGCCATTCGTCCAGACATCCGCAACTTCCGTGAATTGCCACAATGGGTCCGCGACCATAAAGAAGAGTTCATGGATAAGCGCGTGGTTGTTTACTGTACTGGTGGTGTCCGCTGTGAGAAATTCTCAGGGTGGATGGTTCGTGAAGGCTACAAAGATGTTGGCCAATTGCACGGTGGTATCGCGACTTACGGAAAAGATCCAGAGGTTCAAGGGGAGCTTTGGGATGGTAAGATGTATGTCTTTGATGAGCGTATTGCTGTTGATATCAACCATGTAGATCCTATAGTTGTCGGTAAGGATTGGTTCGATGGGACGCCTTGCGAACGCTATGTCAACTGTGGTAACCCATTCTGTAACCGCCGTATCCTTACTTCAGAGGAAAATGAAGACAAGTACCTTCGTGGCTGCTCACATGAATGCCGTGTTCACCCACGCAACCGTTATGTCTCTGAAAATGGTTTGAGCCAAGAAGACGTTGTCGAACGCCTTGTGGCTATTGGTGAGAGCTTGGATGTAACACCTGCCTAAGTTAAACGAGTTAAGAAGCTGAGAGAAATCTCGGCTTTTTCAAATTTCTTATTTGTAATCATTCTAAATAACTGTTATAATATTTTTTAGAATCATTCTAAATAAGGAGTGCACTATTGGAAGATAAGAATTTTGCAGAACGTTTAAATATTTTGAGAGCTGGCGTGTTGGGTGCCAATGATGGTATCATTTCCATTGCGGGAGTGGTTATCGGTGTGGCCAGTGCGACATCTAACATCTGGTTTATTTTGATTTCAGCCCTATCAGCGATTTTTGCTGGTGCCTTTTCAATGGCAGGTGGTGAATATGTCAGTGTGTCAACGCAAAAAGATACGGAAGAAGCTGCTATCGCTAAGGAACAAGCTCTCCTGGATCGCTCACCTGAAGCAGCTAGAGAGAGTTTGTACCAAACCTTCCTCAGTCAGGGGGATTGCGAAACAGCAGCGGAAGTTAAGGTCAATCAGGCCTTCAGTAAAAATCCTATCAAGGTCTTGGTTGAGGAAAAATATGGAGTTGATTTAGAAGAAATCACAAATCCATGGCATGCTGCCGTATCAAGTTTTTTGTCCTTTTCAGTTGGTTCCTTGCCACCAGCACTAGCTATTATGATTTTCCCAGAGCCTTACCGTATTCCTGTAACAGTGGTCGTGGTTGCACTGACTTTGCTCTTGACTGGCTATATCAGTGCCAAGCTCGGAAAAGCACCTATTAAACAAGCTATGTTGCGTAATTTGACCGTAGGACTCTTGACTATGCTCGTGACCTATGTGGTTGGACAGGTCTTCCATGTGAATGTGTAATTTTTAGTAACATGAGTCTACCTTCTTAGGTAGGCTTTTTTAGACTATTAGACTATACTTATCCATGGTACAATAAGGCTATGCGTTTAGATAAATTATTAGGACAGGCGGGCTATGGTTCTCGCAATCAGGTCAAGAAGCTCATTCGTAGTCGTCAGGTATATGTAGATGGTGTCCTGGTGGATCGAGATAATCTTAATGTGGATGCTAGTCTTCAAAGCATCACTGTTTCTGGTAAGGAACTGGAACATGCGCCAGAAGTCTACTACCTTATGAATAAGCCGTCAGGGGTGGTGTCAGCTAGAAAGGACAAGGAACACCAAACAGTCATTGATTTGATTAGGTCTGAGGATCAGCGAGAGGGTCTTTATCCTGTGGGACGTTTGGATAGAGATACGGAAGGCCTGGTGCTGATTACCAACAATGGTCCCCTGGGATTTGCCATGCTTCACCCAGGCTATCATGTGGCTAAGACTTATTATGTTGAGGTTAATGATATTCTGGGGCCTGATGCACCTGCATTTTTTGAGTCAGGTGTTGTCTTTGAGGATGGTACTATTTGTAAATCAGCTCAGCTAGAAATTCTAAGTTCTGCGAGCGACAAGAGCTGTGCTAGAATTACGATTTCAGAAGGTAAGTTTCATCAAGTGAAAAAGATGTTCTTGGCTTATGGGGTCAAGGTGACCTATCTTAAGCGGATTTCTTTTGGAGCGTTTAAGCTTGATGAAGGGATAGCAGTAGGATCCTACCGAGCGTTAACGGAAACAGAAAAAGTGATTTTGCGTACTTATCTGGGCTAGTCATTTCTTCCTACTAAAGTATGATAGGAACTTTCAATCTCCTGATAGGTCCATCCTATCACTAGGCTTAATACTGTAAGGCCCATAACGACGGACTTTTTTAGGGGTATAAGTAAAACTTATGACATTCTATAAGTTTTTTTAATTTCTCAAGCCTTGTTTCTGGTGGTATGATGGTATCAATTCGATTGAGAACTGAAGTAAGTCAGGAGCAATGACCAAGTCTAATCAGAGAGGGAGGTTCATTATGACAGAAGCATTTTATGATCATTTAGCAAAGACACGTCATCAGATTCACCAACATCCAGAGGTTTCTGAGGAGGAGCATGAGACGACAGTCTTTTTGAAAGGTTATTTGAAAAATCTAGGTATTGAGCCTTTAAATTATCCCTTGAAGACGGGACTCATCGCTGAGATTGGGTCAGGGCATCCGATTATTGCTTTGCGTGCTGATATTGATGCCCTACCCATTAAGGAAAAGACAGGACTTCCTTATGCCAGCGACAATGGGGCTATGCATGCCTGTGGTCATGACTTTCACCAGACCTCTCTTCTTGGAGCTGCTCAGCTTTTAAAAGAAAGAGAAGCAGAGCTTAAGGGGACCGTTCGATTGATTTTCCAACCAGCCGAGGAAAATTTCCAAGGGGCCTATCAGGTCATCGAAGCGGGTGGTCTTGAGGGTGTGTCAGCTATCATCGGTTATCACAATAATCCTCACTTGAAACCTGGTCAGATTGGTCTTCGTTCGGGGGCTATCATGGCTGGTGTGGAGCAGTTTAGGGTTGATGTCAAGGGAGTTTCTTCCCATGCTGCCCGTCCTGATTTGGGTGTAGATACGGTCTTGGTTACTACGACTATCATCAACAATTTACAGCAGATTGTGGCTCGTACGGTATCGCCCTTTGAATCAGCGGTATTGTCAGTTACTCATATCGAAGTTGGAAATACTTGGAATGTTCTTCCAGCAGCAGGCTTTTTTGAAGGAACGATTCGTACCTTTGAACCTAAGGTTCGTGAAGATGTCATTGTACGTTTTGAAAAGGTCGTTCAGGCGACAGCAGACCAGTTCGGTGCTGAGGTAGAGATAAGCTGGGGTAATTCGCCTTACGTGACCTACAATGACCAGACGCTCACACCTCTCATCTTTGAAAATTCTAAATCCTTCGCAGAAGTGATTGAAACGCTGCCATCAACAGGCGGAGAAGACTTTGCGGCCTATCAAAAGGAAATACCAGGAGTCTTTGCCTTTGTCGGCTCTAATGGTGAGGAGGATGCCCCAGACTGGCATCATGATGATTTTCTTGTGAAAGATGAGGCCTTGCCTGTAGCTGTTAATTACTATGTAGAAAACGCTCTTTTCCTACTTGATTATTTTAAGGAGCAAGACGACTGACTATTCCCTTAATTGGAATTACTAGTAATGAAGAACCTGTTACGGAAGGAAGTCCAATTATCCAGAGTTTCTCTTGGGTCATAAACAATTAGCGGATCAAGGACTCTTTGATTATTTTGTTAAGAGTTTTAAATAAGGCTTTAGGATTTTAAATTGGTGCTGCTTTTGAAAATAAAAAGGAGGACGTGCCTAAGGAGAAATATTCTTTTGATCATTTAGTTTACACTTAAGAACCCAGCCGCTTGGTTGGGCTCTTTTGTCGTATTTTAGAAGCAAGATTTCAAGATTTAAAAAGGAGGGAAGATTTTTAACTTGCTATTTTTGAGCTTTTTAGATAAGGTGAAAGCGTTATTATATCAATCCCGTTTTAAAAAAATTATATCTGATTAATAGGCTACTTTTAAAGTCTGCGAGTAAAGAAAAAAGCAATCGCTTGTCCGACCCTTGTTCTGGGAGATAAAAAAGATCTGGTTCTATGAGTGGATGGTGCGAGAGAACTTGCCAACAACATTCCCCGTGCTTCCTATTATGAATTTGGCAAACAGGGTCACGCGGCCTTTATCGAAAGTAAGCAATTTAATAAAATTATATTAGAATTTCTGCGAGAAAAGGCTTAGGTAGTGGAATTATGGAAATCTATTAAAAACAGATGAGAAAGGGGTTACAATAAAAGCTGTAGCTTTTTTATTTTCCAGTTCAGATATGTGCAGTCTGAAAAATTAAATGATAGAATGGCAGTATATAGGAGGATACAGAAATGGTAAACTATGATTTGATTGTTATCGGTTTTGGTAAAGCCGGTAAAACTTTGGCTGCTAAGATGAATGCGGCTGGTAAGAAAGTTGCTGTCATCGAGCGCAGTAAAGCTATGTATGGTGGTACTTGCATTAATATTGCGTGTATTCCAACCAAGACTATGATTGTAGCGGCAGAGAAGGGCTGGTCATTTGACGATACCATGAAAGAACGTGGTGCAGTGACTGGCCGTCTTAATGCTAAGAATTATAAAATGTTGGCAGACAATGGCGTTGATGTCATTGATGCAGAAGCACATTTCGTGTCAAATAAGGTTATCGAAGTGGTGGCTGGTGATGACCGTCAAGAGCTTACAGCTGAGACTATTGTCATCAATACAGGTGCTGTGTCTAATGTCTTGCCTATTCCTGGCTTGACAACAACTAAGCATGTCTACGATTCAACTGGTATTCAGACCCTTGAAGCCTTACCAAAACGTTTGGGTGTCTTAGGTGGTGGTAATATCGGTCTTGAATTTGCTGGCCTTTATAACCGTTTGGGAAGCCAAGTAACTGTTTTAGATGCAGCGACTAGCTTCTTGCCACGTGTGGAGCCATCTATTGCTAAGTTGGCCAAGGAATACATGGAAGAGGACGGCATTGTCTTTGAGCAAGGTGTTAAAACTTCCGAAGTTAAGAATGATGGCGATGAAGTTGTCGTTGTTACTGACAAAGGTGAGTTCCGTTTTGATGCGCTCCTTTATGCGACAGGACGTAAGCCTAATATCGAACCTCTTCACTTGGAAAATACTGATATCGCCTTGACTGAGCGCGGTGGTATCCAAGTCAATAAACATTTGGAAACAAGTGTTCCTGGTGTCTTTGCAGTGGGTGATGTTAATGGTGGTCTTCAATTTACCTATATCTCACTAGATGATTTCCGTATTGTCTTTAATTACCTAACTGGTGATGGCAGCTATAACCTTGAAACACGTGGAGCTGTTCCAACCGCTATGTTCCTTAACCCACCTTTGGCACAGGTTGGCCTTACTGAAGACCAAGCCAGAGCAGCAGGTGGACCGGTTGCTGTCAAGGAACTTCCAGTTGCTGGCATGCCTCGTGGTCATGTTAATGGCGATTTGCGTGGTGCCTTCAAAGCTGTGGTAAACCCTGAAACTAAGGAAATCTTGGGTGTGACCCTCTTTGGTCAAGAATCTCATGAAATTATCAATCTAATTACCCTAGCGATTAATCATCACATTCCATATACAGATTTGGCTAAACAAATCTTTACTCATCCAACTATGGCTGAGAACCTAAACGATTTGTTTGCGATTTAAAATGAAAAGAGCCGAGAGGCTCTTTTTTAACGTAGAAAAATTTTTTAAGACTTTCCTTAGGTGAGTTCGGCCGTCAGCGACCTTCTTCGAAGTTCCATGACTAATTTTTGAGCTCCTTTACTTTTTAATTTCTAGGCTCAGGCTAAAACAGTTCCCCGAACTGTTTTACTCTCAAAAATTCCGAGTTTCAGAAACTTTTCTCACAGCGGAAAGTATTGTAAAAAGTAAATCTCAAATCATAGTTTAATCTATTTGATAAATTCTATAGAAATGTTTGGCCAGAATGTGTTCCAATTTTTCTTTTTTACTCTCTCGTTATAGACCATTTGTCGGTCCTTGTCTGAAAAGTAATGCGGTGTGGGTGATACTCTGAAGTTAATCAAATCGTCTGTCCCAAAAGGAATAAATACTTCTAGTTCCTGATTGTCATTTAGTCTAGCAGCTATGGCAGTACATTTTTCGGGAAATTTTGAAACAGCATCTGTAGAGCTGAGATACTTTTCAGTATTAGGGCTATGTATATTCATATAATACTGATTTTTTATTTCCCAATTGTATTCAGGATATTTTCTCTTTATTTGATTTTCTATTTCAACAGTTTGCTCATATGATATATTTTTATCAAAGAAAATGACATCGATATCTGAGAAATTGATATTTGAAGATGTATTTCCGGTGCTTAAGTAGTCCCAAATATAATTGCGTAAAGTTCCAGCACAAAGCCAACAGTCATTAAGTTGGAAAGAGTGGATAATCTTTAATAGTGCCATTAGTTCGGAGTTCTGTTTAATTAGTTTTTCGACATCAATCATTTTTTAACCTCATTGGCATTGTACTAGTTTAAGATAGAAATATCAATTTAGGACCATATCTCTAATGCAAAGCGACACTCTAGGTTATATGTCGCTTTTTTTGCGCTTTGATGATAAGATAGAAGTGCTATAATAAAATTCTTTAGATTGGTGCTCTTTGTCTCCTTTGAATGCTTGATAGACCTTGAGTCACCACTAGAAACTGTATGAAAAACTTAGAAAGATACTCGTATGCCAATTGGTCTGTGGGTGTGTATAACTTATGACTAAGAAAGTAGGAGTGGGCAAGGCCCACAGTAAGATTATTTTGATGGGGGAGCACTCGGTTGTTTATGGCCATCCAGCCCTTGCTCTCCCTCTTAAGGATATTGAGGTTGTCTGTCAGATTCAGGCGGCTGATACTCCTTTGACGCTCAAGGCTCAGGATCCCTTGACGACAGCGATTTTTTCAGCGCTTAATTATCTGGAAATCAAGAATCAGCCTATCAGCTATGATATTTCGTCTAGCGTCCCTGAAAAGCGTGGCATGGGGTCATCTGCTGCAGTGGCCATTGCGGCTATTCGTGCGGTTTTTGATTATTTCGACCAGGAGCTTAGCCAGGAGACCTTGGAAATGCTGGTCCATCAGGCAGAGACTATTGCCCATAGTAAACCTAGTGGCTTAGATGCTAAGACCTGCTTGAGTGACCAAGCCATCAGCTTTACGCGAAACATTGGTTTCAAGGAAATCGAGGTCAATTTAGGTGCCTATCTGGTCATTGCTGATACGGGCATCCATGGAAACACCCGTGAGGCTGTGGAGAAGGTTGAGGCTATCGGGCTAGATGCCTTATCAGACCTGAACCGACTGGGCGAATTAAGTCAGCAGGCAGAACTAGCCCTCAAAGCCAAGGATCAAAAGCTTCTTGGTCAGCTCATGTCTCAAGCCCATAATCATCTTAAATCTTTAGGTGTGTCTTGTGACTTGTCGGACCTTCTAGTAGCAACTGCTCTGGATCACGGTGCACAGGGAGCAAAGATGTCAGGCGGAGGACTGGGTGGTTGCATTATTGCCCTAACAAGTACCAAAGATCAAGCCCAAACGATTGCTAAAAAACTTCAAGAAAAAGGAGCCGTAAACACGTGGATAGAAAGCCTGTAAGCGTCAAATCGTACGCAAATATTGCTATTGTCAAATACTGGGGTAAGGCAGATGCGGAGCGTATGATTCCTTCAACCAGCAGTATCTCACTGACTTTGGAGAATATGTATACGGAAACCAAGTTGTCTTTTCTGCCTGAGGATGCGACTGGTGATGTCATGTATATCGATGATGAGCTCCAAGGGAAAAAAGAAACAACCAAGGCCAGCAAGGTCTTAGATCTCTTCCGTACCAATCCAAACCAACATGTCAAGATTGAAACTTGGAACAACATGCCAACAGCTGCAGGTTTATCATCAAGTTCCTCAGGTCTTTCTGCCCTAGTTAAGGCGGCTAACGAACTCTTCCAAGTAGGAAAAACGCAGTCTGAATTAGCTCAAATTGCCAAGTTTGCCTCAGGCTCATCATCACGGTCTTTCTTTGGTCCATTGGCAGCTTGGGACAAGGATAGTGGTGAGGTTTATCAAGTTGAAACAGACCTCAAATTGGCCATGATTATGCTGGTTTTGACAGATCAAAAGAAACCTGTATCAAGCCGAGACGGTATGAAATTGTGTACCGAAACATCGACCTCCTTCCCAGAGTGGATTAAACAGTCTGAGCAGGATTACAAGGATATGTTAGGCTACCTCAAGGCTAATGATTTCCAAGCGGTGGGTGAGCTCACTGAAGCCAATGCCCTTCGTATGCACCAAACCACAAGTACGGCTAACCCTCCATTTTCATATTTAACGGAAGCCTCTTACCGGGCAATGGACAAGGTTAAGGCCCTCCGAGCCTCTGGTGAGCAATGTTACTTCACTATGGATGCAGGACCAAATGTTAAGGTGCTCTGTCTGGAAGAAGACCTGGACCGTCTGGCAGACCACTTCCGTAAGGACTATCAGGTCATCGCTTCACGCACCAAGGAGTTGCCAGATGCTTAAGCAGTCGGTCAATCGGGTCACAGTAAAAACAGGTGGGAAACTCTACATTGCTGGAGAATATTCTGTCTTAACACCTGGGCAGACAGCCCTAATTCAATTTATTCCTATTTTTATGTCAGCAGAGGTCAAGAAAGCTCCAAGCACACAGCTGTCTTCAGACATGTTTGACTACAGTGTGGGCCGTGAGCCAGACGTAAATTACTCCCTCATTCAAGAGGCCCTGAATACTTTTGAGGCCTATTGTGGTGAGAAATTGCCTAGTCTGGACCTTTCAATCACTGGAAAGTTGGAACGAGATGGGGTTAAATTTGGCATTGGCTCATCAGGTTCAGTTGTGGTATTGACCCTTAAGGCCTTGGCAGCAGCGCTTCAGAAAGACTTATCCAAAGACATTCTCTTTAAATTAGCTAGTTACATCCTCCTCAAACAAGGAGACAACGGTTCTATGGGAGACCTAGCTTGTATCGTATACGAGGACCTGGTTTCCTATCGCTCCTTTGATCGTGCAAAAATAGCAGAGCTTATAGACCAATTGACTTTATCCGAACTTTTGGAAATAGACTGGGGTTATCATATTAGTCCAGTAGTGTCAGTACTTAAAGCTCGCTTCGTGGTGGGATGGACCAAGCAAGCTGCTATTTCAAAAGACATGGTTAAAATGGCCAAATCTCGTATATCAAGCAAGTATTTAAGTGAAACAGAAGTTGCCGTCCAAGATGCCATCAAGGCACTGGAAACAGGAAATAAGAATTTGCTTAAGAGCAGCCTTCAAACAGTTAGTGACCAGCTAGAATCATTGAGTCCAAATATTTATGTGGATAAGTTGAAAAAACTCAAAGAAGCTGAACAAGGACTTGATGTTATCGCTAAATCCTCTGGAGCTGGAGGTGGTGACTGTGGTATCGCTTTTGCCTTTGACCAAGCTAGCCGAGATAGTCTAGTTGAGCGCTGGCAAGAGGAAGGCATAGAGCTTTTGTATGAAGTTTAGGAGTCAGCTAAGTAGACATTATCACGCAAGAAAGTAAAGAATAACCTATGACAAATCGTAAAGACGATCACATCCGTTATGCCCTTAAGTACCAGTCGCCCTACAATAGTTTTGACGATATGGAACTTATCCACAAGTCTCTGCCAACTTATGATTTAGATCAGATTGACTTGTCCACACATTTTGCGGGACGAGATTGGAAATTTCCCTTTTATATCAATGCTATGACAGGTGGTTCGGCCAAAGGTGGCGCTGTCAATCAAAAACTAGCTGAGGTAGCCAGCCGAACAGGTATTCTCATGGTGACGGGTTCCTACAGTGCTGCTCTAAAAGGAGAGGCACCAGAATCCTTTGACTATCGTCAAGAGTTTCCAGACTTAGATCTTGCGACCAATATCGGTGTTGATAAGTCTGTGGACCTGGGGCTTAAGACGGTGGAAGCTATGGATCCAGTCTTTTTACAGCTCCATGTTAATCTTATGCAGGAGCTTCTCATGCCTGAGGGAGAGCGTATTTTCCACACTTGGAAGGAAAATGTAGCGACTTATGCACAGAAAATAGGGGTTCCTCTAGTGCTTAAGGAGGTCGGCTTTGGTATGGATGTGGAAACCATTCGTTACGCCATGTCTCAGGGCATCAAAACTGTGGATATCTCAGGTCGTGGTGGAACTAGCTTTGCCTATATTGAAAATAGTAGAGGCGGTAACCGTGATTACCTCAATGACTGGGGACAAAGCACTGTTCAGACCCTCTTGCAAGCCCAAGACCTTCGTGATAATGTGGAAATCCTAGCCTCTGGCGGAGTGCGCAATCCACTTGATATGGTTAAATGTCTGGTCTTAGGAGCAAAAGGCGTAGGTCTATCGCGAACAGTCCTTGAATTGGTGGAACGTTATTCTGTGGATAAAGTTGTGGCTATTATCAATGACTGGAAGGATGACCTTCGTCTCATCATGTGTGCCCTTGATTGTTGCACTATTGATGAGCTCAAATCTGTAGATTACATCTTACATGGCAAGTTACAAGGGACTTATGTCAAACAAGAGAAGTCATAAAGGTGATAGCATTTTAACCCCGGTAAAGGATAAGTAACTCTAATCTTGTTTAGACTTGATTTAAACGAGTATTTAACGAGACTTTCCGCTGTGAGAAAAGTTCTTGAAACACTAGTGTTTCAAGAACTCGGAATTTTTGAGAGTAAAACAGTTTGGGTAACTGTTTTAGCCTGAGCCTAGAAATTAAAAAGTGAAGGGGCTCAAAAATTAGTCATGGAGATTCGAAGAAGATCGCTGACGTCCGCACTCACTTCAGGAAAGTCTAAAAAAAGATTATTTTAAAAAGAGCGTCAGCTCTTTTTTCAATACCGTCGATTCTGCCAAAACTTTCTTATTTATGGTATAATAGGGCGATTATAGATAATCAGACGCCGTTAAAAACGATTATTCTGAAAGATATATTTTCTCATAAATGAGAAATTGTGCTTTTTCAAGCTCTCCTTTCTTTAGTTGGCCATCCCAGTGGGAAGATAAGATCCTGAGATTTGGGGCTCAAGGTTAAGACCGTCACGAAAGAAAGCATTACAAAAAAATATTAAGAAGGAAAAAGAAAATGAGTAATTACGCTATTATCCTTGCTGCGGGTAAAGGAACTCGCATGAAATCAGATCTTCCAAAAGTATTGCACAGGGTTTCAGGCATCACTATGCTTGAGCATGTTTTCCGTGCAGTTTCAGCTATTGAACCAGCTAAAAATGTTACTGTTATTGGTCACAAGGCTGAGCTTGTTCGTGAGGTTTTGGATGGTCAATCTGCCTTCACTATGCAAACAGAGCAGTTGGGGACAGGTCACGCAGTAATGATGGCTGAAGAAGAGTTGGCTGGACTTGAAGGACGAACGCTTGTTATCGCTGGGGATACACCTTTGATTACCGGTGAAAGCCTTAAAAACCTTATTGATTTCCACGTTAATCACAAAAATATTGCCACTATCTTGACTGCAACTGCCGACAATCCATTTGGATATGGCCGTATCATCCGTAATGAAAATGGTGAAGTCACTAAGATTGTTGAGCAAAAAGATGCAAATGAGTTTGAACAACAGGTTAAAGAAATTAATACAGGGACTTATGTCTTTGACAATAAACGTCTCTTCGAAGCGCTTAAAAATATTAATACTAACAATGCTCAAGGGGAATACTATTTGACAGACGTCATCTCTATTTTCCGTGAAAATGGTGAAAAGGTAGGTGCCTTTACCCTTCGTGACTTTGAAGAAAGTCTTGGAGTTAACGACCGTGTTGCCCTAGCTACGGCAGAAGATGTTATGCGTCGTCGTATTAACAAGACTCACATGATTAATGGTGTTACTTTCCAAAATCCAAATGCGACATACATTGATGTAGATGTGGAAATTGCACCGGACGTTGTGGTTGAAGCTAATGTTACTCTTAAAGGACAAACTAAAGTCGGAGCAGAGTCAGTGTTGACCAATGGGACTTATATTGTTGATTCAACTATCGGTGCCAATACTGTTATCACCAACTCTATGATTGAGCATTCAGTGGTTAAAAAAGGTGTTACCATTGGTCCATTTGCCCATATTCGTCCGGATTCAATGCTCAAAGAAGGCGCTCATATCGGTAACTTCGTCGAGGTTAAGGGTTCTACTATCGGTGAAAATACTAAGGCTGGTCACTTGACCTACATTGGTAATGCGGAAGTTGGGTCTGATGTTAACTTTGGTGCAGGGACGATCACTGTAAACTATGATGGTCAACATAAATTCAAGACCCAAATTGCTAACAACGCCTTTATCGGAAGCAATTCAACTTTGATTGCACCGCTTAAAATCGGGGACAATGCACTTACAGCAGCAGGTTCAACCATTACGGATAATGTTCCAGCTGACAGTGTAGCTATTGGACGCGGCCGTCAGGTCAATAAAGAAGGCTATGCTACTAAGAAGCCTCACCACCCAAGCCAACAAAAGTAGGCTTAAGCCTATCTAAGTCTTGCTTCTATAGGAGCGATGATTTATATTGGGGTCATAGATTAAAGGAGTCAAGTCATGGAGTTTGAAGAAAAAACACTCAAACGTGAGTCAAAATTTAAGGGACATATTTTTGAAGTTGCAGTGGATGAAGTTCTCTTGCCAGACGGTAAGACAGCTGGTCGTGAACTGATTTTCCACAAGGGAGCAGTGGCCGTTTTAGCTGTTACCCCTAAAGGGAAAATTATTATCGTCAAGCAATACCGTAAGGCTATTGAGGCGGTTTCCTACGAAATTCCTGCGGGTAAACTGGAAGTCGGTGAGGCTGGCGATGAGATGGCTGCAGCAGCGCGTGAACTTGAAGAGGAGACTCAGTATAAGGGTGAACTTAAATTGATTCATGAGTTTTACACAGCCATTGGTTTCTGTAATGAAAAAATTAGGCTCTATGTTGCTACAAATCTCCAGCCTGTTGAAAATCCACGTCCACTTGACGAAGATGAGTTTCTTGAAATTTATGAGTTGACTTATGAGGAGTGTATGGAACTCGTAGCTTCAGGTGCTATTCAGGATGCTAAAACCATCATTGCTCTCCAGTACTATGCACTTCATTTTGGAGGAAAATAAGTTATGAGTAAGCCACTTTTGACTGACGATGTCATTGAGCAGGCCAAGCGTGGGGAAATTGACTTAGAGGATTATCCTTATTATCAGGACTACGAGGAAGAGTTCTATGCAGAGGACTATGAGGCTAATTATCAGCCTTCTGCATACAAGAGCCGCCGGATTGAGAATGCTAAACGTAATCAATTTCAGCACAAGCTTAATCGCATCCTCTTTTGGATTGTTGTCCTCTTGATTATTCTCATTGTTGCTGTCTTTTATTTCTAAAAAGTCTGTGAGTTGGATGGATGTATTTGCTGAACTCTGATAAGATTACAAGTAAAAAAGGAACTATATGAAAATTGGAATTATCGCTGCCATGGAGCAGGAATTAGTGCTTCTAGTGGAGCAATTGGAAAATAAAGTTGAAGAAATTGTTTTAGGCAATATCTACTATACAGGACGTTTGGGCAAACATGATGTTGTTTTGGTGCAATCAGGTGTAGGGAAGGTCATGTCAGCCATGTCTGTGGCTGTTCTAGCAGACCACTTTGAGGTTGATGCCCTCATTAACACTGGCTCTGCAGGAGCTGTAGCGCCTGGACTTAAGATTGGGGACGTGGTTGTGGCATTAAGATTAGCCTACCACGATGTTGATTTGACAGCCTTTGGCTATGATTATGGTCAAATGTCTATGCAGCCGCTTTACTTTGAAAGTGACCCTACCTTTGTAGAGACTTTTGAAAAGGTTTTGGCTCAAGCCTCTATCGACTCTAAAATTGGTCTTATTGCGACTGGTGATAGCTTTATTGCGGGTCAGGATAAGATTGATGCTATTAAAGGGCATTTTCCAGAAGTCTTAGCCGTGGAAATGGAAGGAGCAGCCATTGCTCAAGCTGCACACAGTGTCAAGAAACCTTTCATCGTTATCCGTGCTATGAGTGATACAGCAGCCCATGACGCTAATATTACCTTTGACGAATTCATTATTCAGGCGGGTAAACAATCAGCTGCGATCCTAGTGGAGTTTCTCAAAGAACTTGCTTAAGTAGTATAAATGAGTCTTAAGGCTCACCTTCTTAATAAGGTTAAAATCTACTGTCATTCTTAAGAGAATGGCAGTTTTTTGTGTCACGAAAACCACTAGCTATGCTCGTGGTTCCGACAAGTTTTTAGCGATGTATAAAAAAGTCCCCCCTAAAGTGTTATATTAGATAAGTTTTCCCGACCACTAATTAATATATTAAAGGAGGATTTTTGTTGAGACAGAATAATAGTTTAGCACATACTACATGGAATTCTATGTATCATATTGAGTTCGCACCCAAATATTGACGTCAGATAATTTATGGGAAATACAAAGCAAGTATTGGTCAAATTTTACGGTTAATATGTGAAAGAAAAGGCGTTGAAATTCATGAAGCAGCAGCTTGCCTAGATCATATTCACATGTTGGTGAGTATACCACAGAAACTAAGTATTTCCTCATTTATGGGATATTTAAAGGGCAAAAGTAGTTTAATGATATTTGATCGACACGCTAATTTAAAGTATAAATATGGGAATCGCAAATTTTGGTGTCGAGGGTTTTATGTTGATACGGTTGGGCAAAATCAGAAGCGAATTGAAGAATATATTCGTAATCCATTACAAGAGGACATGATAGCAGATCAGTTCAGTATTTTCGAGGAATGTGATTCGTTTACAGGTGATAAGAATAAAAGAAAGTAGTCTTAAAGAGACCCGCTAGACGGGTCAGCTAGCAAAGGTGGTGCTGAAGGGAAACCATTCGGTAGGCCTTTAGGCCTCGGCCGGTAGCAGAGGCTTTCAGCCGAAGAGCAAGCCACCCGTTCTCACGGGTGGTTTTGACTTGTGCTTTTCTACCCTATCTCATTAAATGAGAAATCAAGATAAAGTTAACTGCAAGATGAAATTTCGTACAAATTAAGCTATAATTATGAGTATGAAAGTTCTACTTTATCTTGAAGGAAAATCGGTTCTTGAAAAATCAGGAATCGGACGGGCTCTTCACCATCAGATGCGTGCCTTAGACTTGGCGGGGATTCCCTATACAACAGACATCTTGGGTGATTATGATGTTGTTCATATCAATACTTATGGACCACGCAGTTTGATGTTGTTACATGCAGCAAAACGTCGTGGTAAGAAGGTCATCATGCATGGTCATTCGACACGTGAGGACTTTGAAAATTCATTTATTGGTTCTAACCTCATGGCTCCACTTTTTGGAAAATATTTGGCCCATATGTATCAAAAGGCTGATTACGTGATTACGCCTTCTGAGTATTCCAAAAAATTGATTCAATCTTATGGAGTTACCACACCGATCATTGCTGTTTCAAACGGGATTGATCTGAAAAAATACGGCAAGGACCCACGCAAGGAAGAAGTTTTCCGAGATTACTTTGGTATCGAGAAAGGACAGCCAGTGGTTATTTGTGCAGGTCTTTACTTCCAACGCAAGGGAATTGAAGATTTTGTCAAGGTTGCTGAGAAGATGCCACATGTTCGTTTCATTTGGCTAGGCAGTATTAGTAAATGGCTAATTCCTAAAAAGATTCGAGACATTGTCAATGGTAAGCATCCTGATAATGTCAGCTTCCCAGGTTATTTCAAGGGAGCTGTCTTCCAGGGAGCTATGAGTGGTGCCAACGCCTTCTTTTTCCCGTCTTATGAGGAAACCGAAGGAATCGTAGTGCTAGAGGCCTTTGCCAGTCACCAACATGTGGTTTTGCGTGATATTCCTGTTTATGATGGCTGGGTTGATGAGAAATCTGCCTCATTTGGGCACAATGTGGATGAATTTGTAGTGGCCTTACAAGATATTATCGATGGTAAAGTGGACAAGCGTGAAGCAGGATACAAGGTTGCGGAAAGTCGCTCGATTGATGATGTCGCTCAAAAACTTGTTAAAGCCTACAAAGAAGTATTGGAGATTTAAATGCGTATCGGATTGTTTACAGATACTTATTTTCCACAGGTATCCGGTGTTGCGACTAGTATTCGCACACTGAAGACGCAGTTGGAAAAAATGGGGCATAGTGTCTTTATCTTTACTACGACTGATAGAGATGTTGACCGCTATGAAGACTGGCAGATTGTTCGTATTCCTAGTGTGCCTTTCTTTGCCTTTAAGGATCGCCGAGTGGCTTATCGTGGTTTTTCTAAGGCTCTAGAGATTGCAAAACAGTACAAGCTTGATATTATTCATACGCAGACAGAGTTCTCCTTGGGGCTTCTAGGGATTGCCATTGCGCGTGAACTTAAGATTCCTGTTGTACACACCTATCACACCCAGTATGAAGACTATGTCCGCTATATTGCCAGAGGTATGGTTATTAGACCGAGCATGGTTAAGTACATTGTTCGTGGCTTTATGAGCGATCTGGATGGGGTTATCTGTCCGAGTGAGATTGTTTATGACCTTTTGCTCAAGTATAAGGTTGCTGCTGAAAAACGGGTCATTCCAACAGGGATTGAACTTGAGAAATTCCAGCGTCCAGAGATTACTGAGGAAGATGTGGCGGACTTGAGAGCCAAGCTTGGTATTGCTTCGGATGAAACCATGTTGTTGAGCTTGTCTCGTGTCTCTTATGAGAAAAATATCCAAGCAGTTCTAGCGGCCCTACCTTCGGTTTTAGGGGAAGATAATAAGGTTCGGTTAGTTGTTGCTGGCGATGGCCCTTACCTACCAGACCTTAAGTCTCAAGCTAAAAAACTTGGTATTCTGGATAAGGTGGTTTTCACAGGTATGATTGCACCTGGCGAAACAGCTCTCTACTATAAGGCTGCTGATTTCTTCATCTCGGCATCAACCAGTGAGACTCAGGGTTTGACCTATCTGGAAGCCTTGGCGAGCGGCACACCTATCATTGCTCATGGAAATCTTTATTTGGATAATGTGATTACGGACCAGATGTTTGGAACGCTTTATTATCATGATAATGATTTAGCTGGGGCCATTTTGGAAGCAGCCATTGCAACGCCAGAAAAAGACGAGACTAAGTGGGCCGACAAGCTCTATGAAATTTCTGCGGAAAACTTTGGAAAACGTGTCTATGAGTATTACTTGGACCTTACAATTTCTAAGGATTTCCATAATGATCTTAATGGTGAAGGTAGCACTATGAAACGCTTGACCCGTATGGTGACTTATTTGCCAACTAAGGCTATCACCTTGCCTGTCAATGGCTCTGTTCGGATTATCAAAGGGTCTGCCAAACAGGTTAAGAAAATCAGAAATATCACAAAACTTTTGGATTAGGAAAGCTTCACATTTTCCTAGTCAGATAAAATCTTAGAATTGATTAATAAAAGAGATAATTAGCTTGAAAAATTACAGTTTCATGCTATAATAACGCATAGAGACATATCAGTCATGGGAAATCTTTCAGAGAGCGTGTGTCGCTGGGAATCACGCAGAGGACATGATTGGGACTACTCGATAAATTTTTTATGCAAACATAAAACGGTGGCCACGTTAGAGCCAATCAGAGGTGTAAGACAGACTTATTTTTTGTCGTACACGAACTAAGGTGGAACCACGTTGCGACGTCCTTTTCAGGATGTTGCAATTTTTTTATGAGGAGTCTAACTATGGACTTGCAAGAATTAGTGGAGCGTAGTTGGGCAATCCGACAAGCTTATCACGAGCTGGAAGTTAAGTATCATGATTCCAAGTGAACGATAGGAGAAGACCTCTTGGCTTTATCTAATGATATTGGAAATTTCCAACGACTAGTGATGACCAAGCAAGGACGCTACTATGATGAAACACCCTACACACTGGAACGAAAACTTTCAGAAAATATCTGGTGGCTAGTGGAGCTTTCTCAATGTTTGGATATAGACATTCAGACGGAAATGGCAAACTTCCTCTCTGATAAAGAAAAGCAGTTGAATATTAAGACTAGGAAGTAGTCTGATATTCAAAAGTCAATGCTTAGAAACTATGAATTAATAAAAGGAGAAAATTATGATTAACATTACTTTCCCAGATGGCGCTGTTCGTGAATTCGAATCTGGCGTGACAACTTTTGAAATTGCACAATCTATCAGTAACTCTTTGGCTAAGAAAGCTCTTGCTGGTAAATTCAACGGTAAATTGATTGATACTACACGTGCTATCACTGAAGATGGAAGCATCGAAATCGTGACACCTGATCACGAAGATGCCCTTCCAATTTTGCGTCACTCAGCGGCTCACTTGTTTGCACAAGCAGCTCGTCGCCTCTTCCCAGACATCCACTTGGGTGTTGGTCCAGCTATCGAAGATGGTTTCTACTACGATACTGACAATGAAGCTGGTCAAATTTCTAACGAAGATCTTCCTCGTATCGAAGAAGAAATGAAGAAAATCGTTAAGGAAAACTTCCCATCAATCCGTGAAGAAGTGACTAAAGACGAGGCGCGTGAAATCTTCAAAAATGACCCATATAAATTGGAATTGATTGAAGAACACTCAGAAGACGAAGGTGGTTTGACAATCTACCGTCAAGGTGAATACGTTGACCTTTGCCGTGGTCCACACGTGCCATCAACTGGTCGTATTCAAGTCTTCCACCTTTTGAATGTTGCAGGTGCTTACTGGCGTGGAAATAGCGATAATGCTATGATGCAACGTATCTACGGTACAGCTTGGTTCGATAAAAAAGATCTCAAGGCTTACCTTAAACGCCTTGAAGAAGCTAAAGAACGTGACCACCGTAAACTTGGGAAAGAGCTTGATTTGTTCATGATTTCTCAAGAAGTTGGTCAAGGGCTTCCATTCTGGTTGCCAAATGGTGCGACTATCCGTCGTGAGTTGGAACGTTATATCGTTGATAAAGAAGTAGCAGCAGGCTACCAACACGTTTATACGCCACCAATTGCATCAGTTGAACTTTATAAAACTTCCGGTCACTGGGATCATTACCGTGAAGACATGTTCCCTCCAATGGATATGGGAGATGGGGAAGAATTTGTCCTTCGTCCAATGAACTGCCCACACCACATCGAAGTCTACAAACACCATGTCCACTCTTATCGTGAATTGCCAATCCGTATCGCTGAAATCGGTATGATGCACCGTTACGAAAAATCAGGTGCTTTGACAGGTCTTCAACGTGTTCGTGAAATGTCACTTAACGATGGACATACTTTCGTTGCTCCAGAACAAATCGAAGATGAATTCAAGAAAATCCTTCAATTGATCATCGATGTGTATGAAGACTTTAACTTGACAGATTATCGTTTCCGCTTGTCTTACCGTGATCCTGAAGACAAACACAAATACTTTGATAACGATGAAATGTGGGAAAATGCGCAACGCATGTTGAAAGCGGCTGTTGATGATATGGGTGTTGAGTACTATGAAGCCGAAGGAGAAGCAGCCTTCTATGGACCAAAATTGGATATCCAAGTTAAGACTGCTCTTGGTAAGGAAGAAACTCTTTCTACTATTCAGTTGGACTTCTTGCTTCCAGAACGTTTTGACCTTCACTACATCGGAGCTGATGGGGAAGAACACCGTCCAGTCATGATTCACCGTGGGGTTATCTCAACTATGGAACGCTTCACAGCTATTCTGATTGAAAACTACAAGGGTGCTTTCCCAACATGGCTTGCCCCTCATCAAGTAACCCTTATTCCAGTATCTAACGAAAAACACGTAGACTACGCATGGAAAGTGGCTAAGGAACTTCGTGATCGTGGTGTCCGTGCCGAAGTGGATGAACGTAATGAAAAAATGCAGTTCAAGATTCGTGCTTCTCAAACGCAAAAAATTCCTTACCAATTGATTGTTGGTGATAAGGAAATGGAAGACGGAACTGTTAACGTTCGTCGCTATGGACAAAAACAAACACACACTGAAACTGTGTCAGAATTTGTAGAAAATATCCTTGCTGATATCGCTCGCAAATCACGCCCAGATGCCGAATAAAAAAAGGGTCGGTTAGCTAAGCTAGCTGACTTTTTAGTAGGATAAACCATGCACGTTTTTAGGAAAAGACTTTTATTTTTGCTGGGATTAGTTCTGTTCTTGTTACTGGCTAGTTTTACTTACCATAGATTGGGCTTGCAAAGAGAGAAGGGTCTCTTAGCCCTTTAGGGAGGATGGTAGCTGTCAATGGACACAAAATGAGCGTTTTTGTAAGGGGGCAGGAACGGCCTCGCCAATTCTAGATTTTAAAGACTTGTATGATGGGCTTTCAAAGGAGTACAAGATCGTCGTTGTTGAAAGAGCTGGCTATGGTTACAGTGAGGACACGTCTAAGTCCAGAGATGTTTCTGAGACACGTCAAGCCCTAGCCAAGCCTCAAGTATCAGGTCCTTATATTATTCTTTCTCATTCGATGGTCTCCTTAGAAACTCTTTTGTGGCAAGAAAAATATCCAAGTGAAATCCAGGCAGTCATTGTCTTAGATTGGGCTCTACCAGAGAGTTACTATCAAATAAAAATGCATCCCCAGATGTTATCTATGGCTCGTTGGGAAAGTCAATTAGGTCTATTAAGGTATCTACCAAATCGCTTATATATGCCTAATGAAAATCTAAGTAGCAGTGACCGACGCCTCTATCAACGAATAGCTTATCGTCAAATACTGTCACAAGCTATGTTAATGAGAGTCTATCTGTTAAGGGAAAGGATAAAAAGGTTGATGCTAAGATAGATTCACAAATCCCCACCTTACTGATGGTCTCGAATGGTGAGGGTACTGGATTTGGCCAGGAGGAGTGGCGAAACTATGCGGCCAGATTTGCAAAGGACCAGAAAAATATCGAACTGACTTTTTATGATGCCCCACGTTATCTTTATCACTATCACACCAAAGAGGTAGTTGCTAAGATAGAGGACTTCATAAAGGTGACCACTGATTAAACTAACTGATGTTATTGAGGAGAAATGTGATGCTCATTGGTTCAAAAGCCTTTTCTAGCTTATGGAAGGAATGGCAAAAGGAATACCAGCCACTGCAGGTGCTGGAGTTATTGCTTGCTTATATAGAGATGCCAGAGGATCTATCTGGGGAGATAGAGGAAACTCAGCGTTTATTATCCTATTTTGACCCTGACTTGGCGCCTCATGATGCTTTCTGGAAGGATGTTGCCAGGTTAGTAGATTTGGCTTTTCCTGAGGACAGCTTATCTAAAAAATTCTCTATTGAGCGACAAATCCATCAGTTACGTTACCTTATTTCTAGTCAACAGGCCCAGTATGTACGGACACATTATAAAAAAACAGGGATGACAGACAAAGAAGCTTTAGCTGTCTATCTAAGATGGAAGCCTTTCACCATGTTTGATCAGGGACGTCTGCACCAAAAGATTTCTATCTGTGATGGCAAGGGGATTTATCCAGATGGGATTCCTAGTGTTAATCTCAAGATTCTCCTCTATAATCGTGTAGAGTTTATTCTAGATAGTCAGGGAAATTTTCTCAATGAGGTCGATGCGGAGCAGGTGACTGAGAGTGGAGTGGTTAATGGTGCTAGTTTCAACTATGGCAATTTCAAACGCCACTGGCAACTGGATGTGGAGCCGGTTCAACCACATGATCCTGCCTTTCGTAATCGGATGACCAAGGGCTTTCGATCACCCAACAAATTGAGAAAGAAGTGGGGCCGAAAAGAGCCTGAGCATTTTGACAAGTCTTTTTACAATCCAAATGGTATCTATGCCCAGTCACACAGATCTTTGGCTAATGATGTCAAACGTCAAGCCAGACTTTTTCTCGCCATGGTTTATGGCTTTAAACCAGTTCAGAAAAAGCAAACAAAGGAGGTTCATATGTCTAAACAACCACAAAACAATAAAGGGACAGCCGTTCTAGGATCACTAGTATTTATGGCCTTATACGCCCTAGGTATTTGGCACAATGCTGTCCGAGGAAATATTCCTTTCCTTATTCTTTGGAGTGTTTTACTCCTTGTTAATATCAGTTATTTGATTTTCCGCTTGAAAAAATAAAAAAGAAAGTGATACAGACCTAAATGGTAAGAATTTAGATCTGTGTCACTTTTTGTATATTCAATTGTAACTTACCACTTGCTTTCTTCTGGGATAATAATCCAGCAAATGATGTAGAAAAGAAAACCTGTTCCAAATAAGAAAATCGCTGCAGCCCAGATGAGGCGAATAATGACAGGAACGATATCAAGATATTTAGCAATACCAGAACAAACACCGGCGATGATTTTGTTGTTAGGATCTCGTCTGAGTTCTTTTTTCATATGATTTACCTCCGTATGGCCTTATTATATCATAACTGTTTGAAGTCTGGTATTTGTTTTAAGGAAGCATGAAATAGACAATACCCAGATATTGGAGAGCCGAAGCCAACATGATGAAGAGGTGCCAAATCATGTGAAAGTATGGCTTTTTCTTAGCATAGAAAGCTGCACCAACCGTGTATGCCAATCCTCCAGCAAGCATGAGTCCCCAAAAGGCAGGTCCTGTCTTAGTGACGATAGCTGGAATAATGAAGATAACCAACCATCCCATCATCAGATAGAGGAAGAGGGAGAATTTTTCATTGATTTTTTTAGCAAAGATTTTGTAGAGAATACCAAAAATTGTTGTTCCCCATTGGAGGACGATGATGCTGTAGCCTAGCCATCCGCCAACCAGTGAGAGGGCAACAGGGGTGTAGCTTCCAGCAATGGCGATATAAATCATGCTGTGGTCAATAATTCTTAGAACCATCTTGTGGGGTGAGTTATAATCCATAGCATGATAGATGGCTGAACTCAAAAACATGAGGAAGAGACTGATGACAAAAACGGACATCCCGACGGCAGCAGTCATGCCATAGCCGTTGTTGGCATGAATGGCAGTAATTGGCAATAAGACCAACATGGCCATGGCTCCGACAGCGTGAGTCACGCTGTTAGCCACTTCCTCACCAAAGCTAAGTTTTTTACTGAGTTTGAGGTTGGGAGAAGCATTAAAAGTAGCAGTATTAGACATTGTTTCCTCCTTCAAGGTCGTTCAAAAGTTGATGGGTAGCTCGGTAACATTGAAGCGTCTGACAGGCTGAGAGTATGACTTGCGGAGCCTCTTGGGAAAACTGACCATTCATACAGGCTACAAAGTTATTGTAGTAACTCTTTTGACTTTCAGCATCTGTCCGTAGGATTTCCAAGGTTTTAGCAATCTCAGAAATCTCAAAGACGGTCTTCAGACTAGTGATGACAATAAGTCTGGCTACCTGAGCAGCATTATATTTTTTCTTGATGGGTTTTGCGATATGGCCATGTTTGACATAATTATTGACCATAGAGGCGGTTAGCCCCTTGTCGTTTGGCCCCAAAGTACTTTGGGTGACCTGGTTGACATAGAGCAAAACCTGATCCAAATAGAGTTCAATCTCTGGTAATTCTTCCCAGAGAGGGTATTGTTGTGTTGTCAAATTATAAAAACCTCTTTATCTAGTTTTCATAACCAGATTATAACATTATAGAAATTTAAGTCAAGTCAGAACTTACGGGAAATGAAAAAAGATGTTGAGATAATATGTTCAACATCTTTATTTCTTATGTGATATGGTAGAGTTATTTTTTAAAACTGCTTCAGTATCTCTTTTTATGGGGTTCTAAGTTTCTTCAAAATTGCTTGTGTAGTTTCTTGGTTCATATGTTTGGCCTTGAGAAGTTCAGTCAAAACGTGAGGCATTTCTTCAGGACTAGCCCCGGCTAACAAGGCCAGAGATTTGGCCTGGAGTTTCATATGTCCTGCTTGGATTCCTGTTGAGGTTAGCGCTTTAAGAGCAGCAAGATTTTGTGCTAAACCAAGAGAGACGATGATACTGGCTAGGGTTTTAGCATCTGGATAATTCAGCAAGTCATGGGCGATAGATGCACTTGGATTAAGTCCAATAGAACCGCCACGGGTTGCAATTGGCATGGGGAGGGTTAATTCTCCCACCAATTCTTTAGCCTCCTGGTCATAAGTCCATGTGGACAGGCCACGGTAGCTACCATCCTTGCTAGCATAGGCATGACTACCAGCCTCAACTGCTCGCCAATCATTGCCAGTCGCAATAACTAGGGCATCGATACCGTTGAAAATACCCTTATTATGGGTGGCTGCTCGGTAGGGGTCCACCTGGGCCAGTTGGCTAGCCATCTCCATTTTCTTGGCTAGGTCATGTGCTTCGTCCTTATTGCGGCTGAGGAAGCGTGTGTTAAGACGGCAAGTCGCTGTCACAAGGCTCTCAGTGGCTAGATTTGAGAGAATAGCCATGAGGCTTTGACCTTCCGAGAGATTTTCTAATTCTGGTACCAGTGCTTCCATCATGGTGTTGACCATATTGGCTCCCATAGCTTCTTGGGTATCAACGGCTAGATAGACAATGAGGAAGTCTCCCTTAACCTCAGTCCAGAGCCTGCGAGGGCCACCCCCACGCTTAACAATAGAAGGATGGGCCTCTTTGGCAATCTCTATAAGGTCCTGACTGGCTGCTTGAATTTTACTTGAAGCAGCGGCTTTATCAGGAACGTCAAAAAGGGCAACTTGGCCAATCATTTGACGATTATGAATTGTAGTCGTGAAACCGCCAGATCGTTTAATGAGCTTGCTAGCATAGGAAGCAGCGGCGACAACAGAAGGCTCCTCAGTAACCATAGGAACCTGATAGGTTACACCGTCTACCAATACATCTGGGCAAACGGCAAAGGGAAGTGTAAATCGACCAATGACATTTTCAGCCATTTGATTGGCTGTTTCAAGAGTAAGTTGTTGGTCCTTATCCAGAAGGTCTTGATTTTTCTGAGACAAAAGAGCATTCTTTTTCAAATGCTCTTTGCGTTCTTGCGGTGTCTTCTTGGAAAAACCAGTCCAAGAGAGTTTAGTCATTTTGATTTCCTTTATAGATACGTTGGTGTTCAGAGATTTCAGTCAAACGGAAAGATCCAGTTTGATAAGTAGCGAATCGGGTTGATCCGGTGTCATCCAACTGAGCCTCTTCGTAGAAAAGTTTTTCATAGTCAGCGACGCTCAAGTTGTGACGTTGGGCAAAGGTATCTAGGCGATCAGAACGAAGCATGTCTTTGTAGCCTTCCACTAAACGTCCTGAGAAAATTTCAGAGACAGCTCCAGAACCGTAAGAGAAGAAGCCAATCTTATCTCCGGCTTTAAGGTCTTGCGACTGTTCAAGCAAAGAAAGAAGTCCAAGATAAAGTGATCCTGTATAGATATTTCCAATTTGTCGACTATAAGTAATGGATGCATCAAAGTTGTTAATTAGTCGCTCTTTATTCTCTGCATTCAAATCTTTGGGAATAATCTTATTAAGTCCCTTAAGAGCTAACTTAGGATAGGGAAGGTGGAGGCAAAATGCTGAGAAATCAGCGAAATCGGCTTGATGACGTTCCTGATAAGCTGCCCAAGTTGTCTTCAAACTGTCAAGGTACTGCTTGGTTGAATAGATGCCTTGAACATAAGGCGTTGAACTGTAGTTTGGACGCCAGAAGTCCATGACATCACGAGTTTGCGCCACATTATCATCAGCAAGCTCCAAAATACGTGGATTCTGACTGACTAGCATAGCTACAGCACCAGCTCCCTGAGTTGACTCCCCAGAAGATCCGACACCATAGCGAGCAATATCACTAGCGATAACCAGAACTTTGCTATCTGGGTGAGTTGCCACATGCAACTTAGCATAGTTAAGTCCGGCTGTTGCAGCGTAACAAGCTTCCTTCATTTCAAAAGAACGGGCAAAAGGCTGAATACCCAAAAGACTGTGAACATAGACAGCAGCAGCCTTAGACTGGTCAATGGAAGACTCAGTAGCCACGATGACCATATCGATAGCTTTTTTGTCGTCGTCATTTAAAATATCAGCCGCTGCATCAGAGGCAAGCGTCACGATATCTTCTGTAATCGGCGTAATACTGGTTGCATCAAGCATCAGCCCCTTGCTGAATTTTTCAGGCTCCGCCCCACGGGCAAGAGCGAGATCAGCCATGTTTAGAACATATTGACTGGTTGCAAAACCAATCTTATCAATTCCAATAGACATATGATGTTTCCTTTTATTCTTCATTGTAGAGTATCCAGAAGATACTAATCTATAGTGATTTTACCATAAAAGAGTGCTTTCGCCTTGAAAAAAACTTTGATAGTTAGTAATATCTTATTTTTTGATAAGTGCTATAGGATTTCAAAAGACTCACTTTTGCTATTCCTATAGCTTTTAGTTCTCATTTGCACCAGAATAAGGTAAAATTAAAATGAAAAGCAACATTATTTACAGCTATAATTAGATAAGCAAAATTATTTCTACTTATTATGTTGCGAGTTTTTAGTGAGACTTTGTTTTCAATAGAATAAAGAGGAAAATCATGACAAAAGCAGACACTATTTTTAAAGAAAATATCACCAAAATCCTGGAAGAAGGTGTTTGGTCTGAGCAAGCACGTCCTAAATACAAGGATGGCACAACAGCCAATTCCAAATACATCACTGGAGCTTTTGCAGAATATGACTTGAGCAGGGGAGAGTTTCCAATTACTACTCTTCGTCCTATTGCTATCAAATCTGCCATCAAAGAAGTGTTTTGGATTTATCAAGACCAGACAAATAGTCTAGATGTCCTTGAAGATAAGTACAATGTTCACTATTGGAATGACTGGGAAGTTGAAGACGTACCTGCTAATAATGGGGACAAGCGTTCGATTGGTCAGCGTTATGGGGCCGTCGTTAAGAAGCACGATATTATTAACCGTTTGTTGGCTCAGTTGGAGGCTAATCCGTGGAATCGCCGTAATGTCATCTCTCTTTGGGATTACGAGGCCTTCGAGGAGACAGCAGGACTTCAGCCTTGTGCCTTCCAAACCATGTTTGATGTTCGTCGTGTGGGTGAGGATATTTATTTGGACGCCACTTTGACGCAACGCTCTAACGATATGTTGGTGGCTCATCATATTAATGCCATGCAGTATGTGGCCCTTCAGATGATGATTGCCAAGCACTTTGGTTGGAAAGTTGGTAAATTCTTTTATTTCATCAACAACCTCCATATTTATGACAATCAATTTGAGCAAGCTGAGGAACTCCTCAAGCGTCAGCCGTCTGATTGCCAACCACGCTTGATTCTCAATGTTCCTGATGGAACTAATTTCTTTGATATCAAACCAGAAGATTTTGAATTGGTTGATTATGATCCTGTCAAACCTCAACTCAAATTTGACTTAGCAATTTAATAAATGCTTATGATTTAAGCCTATAAAGAGCTGGCAAAGTTTTTCCGAGCTCTTTTTGTCTTTTTTTGTTAGAATGGATTGTAAACTTAAAAAGAAAAGGAAATACCGTGTCTAAACAACTCATTGCTATTTGGGCGGAAGCTCATAACCATGTTATTGGGAAGAATCACACTATGCCTTGGCATCTGCCTGCTGAACTGGCACATTTCAAGAAAACGACTATGGGTTCAGCAATTCTTATGGGACGTGTGACCTTTGATGGCATGAACCGTCGTTGCCTGCCAGGACGTGAAACCTTGATTTTGACACGAGACAAGGACTTCGACTGTGAGGGTGTAACGACCGTTACGAGTGTTGAGGAAGCCCTAGCTTGGTTTGAACAGCAAGATAAGGATCTCTATATTGCTGGTGGTGCTGGTGTCTACAAGGCTTTTGAGGGATATTATGATGCACTCATCAAGACAACTGTTGAGGCTGATTTAGAGGGAGACACGTATTTTCCACAACTAGATATGACGGCATTTAAAGAGGTATCATGTGATCGCGTGGCCAAGGATGATAAAAATGCCTATGACTTTAGTATAAGTCGCTATGAAAAAGAAGGAGACTAGGTTCATGCAACGTAGTGTTTTTGGGTTATTTACTGCATTATTGGGGGTGCTTTGTGTCCTCTCTGCCATTCCTGCCTTTCGCAAGAAACGTTATGGGTTAGCAGTTTTTCTCTTTTTAAATGCTTTTACCAACCTTGTCAATACTATTCACGCCTTCTATGGCACCCTATTTTAGAAAAGAGTGAGGAATAAATGGCTGGAAATCGTAATGAAGAAATGGTTTATTGTTCATTTTGTGGCAAAAACCAAGAAGAAGTAAAGAAAATTATCGCTGGGAATGGCGTCTTTATCTGTAACGAATGTGTGGCCTTGTCACAAGAAATCATTCGTGAGGAAATGGCAGAAGAAGTTTTGGCTGACTTGGCTGAAACACCAAAGCCAAAAGAACTTTTAGATATTTTAAACAACTATGTCGTGGGGCAGGACCGTGCCAAACGTGCCTTGTCGGTAGCTGTTTACAATCACTATAAACGTATCAATTTCACAGAAAGTCGTGAAGAGAATGATGTGGATTTGCAAAAATCAAATATTCTCATGATTGGACCAACTGGTTCAGGGAAGACTTTCTTGGCTCAGACCTTGGCTCGTAGCTTGAATGTTCCATTTGCGATTGCGGATGCAACATCATTGACAGAGGCAGGTTATGTGGGTGAGGATGTGGAAAATATCCTCCTCAAACTGATCCAAGCGGCAGACTTCAATATTGAACGTGCGGAACGTGGGATCATCTATGTCGATGAGATTGATAAGATTGCTAAAAAGGGTGAAAACGTATCAATCACTCGTGACGTTTCAGGTGAAGGGGTTCAACAAGCTCTCTTGAAGATTATCGAAGGAACAGTAGCCAGCGTTCCCCCTCAAGGTGGTCGTAAACACCCTAACCAAGAGATGATTCAAATTGATACTAAGAATATTCTCTTTATCGTGGGTGGTGCTTTTGATGGTATCGAAGATATCGTTAAGCAACGTCTTGGTGAGAAAATCATTGGTTTTGGTCAAAATAATAAGGCTATTGATGATGACTCATCATACATGCAAGAAATTGTGGCTGAAGATATTCAAAAATTCGGTCTTATCCCTGAGTTTATCGGACGTTTGCCAGTCCTTGCAGCCCTTGAACAGTTAACGGTTGACGACTTGGTTCGTATCTTGACAGAGCCTAGAAATGCCTTGGTTAGACAGTACCAAACCCTCTTGTCTTATGATGGGGTTGAACTGGAGTTTGACCAGGATGCTCTTGAAGCTATTGCAAGTAAGGCGATTGAACGTAAGACTGGTGCTCGTGGGCTTCGCTCTATCATTGAGGAAGTCATGATGGATGTCATGTTTGAAATTCCGAGTCAGGAAGATGTGACTAAGGTTCGTATTACCAAAGAAGCCGTTGACGGTACAGCTGCTCCAGTTTTGGAAACAGCGTAAGGAGGACCTATGGCTGAAGAACAAGTCCTAAATACGCACAATGCTGAAATTTTGCTCAGTGCAGCAAATAAGAGTCACTATCCCCAAGATGACCTCCCTGAGGTTGCCCTAGCAGGACGCTCGAATGTTGGTAAATCAAGCTTTATCAATACACTTCTTGGTCGTAAAAACCTCGCACGTACTTCTGGGAAACCAGGAAAAACTCAGTTGCTCAATTTCTACAATATTGACGATAAGCTTCGTTTTGTGGATGTGCCAGGTTACGGTTATGCCCGTGTGTCTAAAAAAGAACGTGCCAAGTGGGGGGAAATGATTGAAGAGTACCTTGTGACTCGAGACAATCTTCGTGTGGTTGTTAGCTTGGTTGACCTCCGACATGAACCAACTCAAGACGATATCCAAATGTATGAATTTCTTAAGTATTATGAAATTCCAGTTATCGTTGTGGCGACTAAGGCTGACAAGATTCCTCGCGGAAAATGGAACAAGCACGAATCTATCATTAAGAAAAAACTAAATTTTGATAAAAATGACCATTTCATCGTCTTTTCATCTGTCACACGTGACGGTTATGATGAAGCATGGGATACGATTTTAGCAGAATTATAAAAAGAGCTCGGAGAAATCCGAGTTTTTTTTGTGATAGTTTTTGTCTATCTCTTTGATAGCTTCAACCTATTATCCAAAGGGCTTTTATTGTGATAAGCTTGTTCTATCATATCTATTGGAGGAATCTATGGAAAACCATAATTATGAAAATGAAGGTCAGTTCCAACGGAAGATGACCTCACGCCACCTCTTTATGCTCTCGCTGGGTGGTGTTATCGGTACTGGTCTCTTCTTGAGTTCGGGTTATACGATTGCACAAGCAGGTCCCCTTGGTGCGATCCTCTCTTACCTTGTGGGGGCTGTTGTCGTTTACTTGGTTATGCTTTCTTTGGGGGAGTTAGCAGTAGCTATGCCAGTAACGGGGTCATTCCATACCTACGCCACTAAGTTTATTAGTCCGGGGACCGGCTTTACGGTAGCTTGGCTTTATTGGATTTGTTGGACGGTAGCCTTGGGAACAGAATTTCTGGGTGCTGCCATGTTGATGCAACGTTGGTTTCCATCAGTTCCGGCTTGGATGTTTGCGGCCTTCTTTGCCTTTGTGATTTTTGGAATTAATGCTTTGAGCGTAAGGTCTTTTGCTGAAGCAGAATCTTTCTTCTCGTCTATAAAAGTCATTGCTATCATAGTTTTCATCATACTAGGTCTAGGAGCTATGTTTGGTTTGGTGAGTTTTGAAGGTCACCGTGAGGCTATTATGTTTAAACATTTGACGGCCAATGGTCTCTTTCCAAATGGTGGTCTTGCTATTGTGTCAGTTATGTTGGCTGTTAACTATGCCTTTTCAGGAACAGAGTTAATCGGTATTGCAGCTGGTGAAACAGATAATCCTAAGGAAGCTGTTCCACGTGCTATTAAAACAACTATTGGCCGTTTGGTTATCTTCTTTGTCTTAACCATTGTGGTCTTGGCTTCGCTTCTTCCAATGAAAGAAGCAGGAGTTTCTTCAGCACCTTTCGTTGATGTCTTTGACAAGATGGGGATTCCATTTGCGGCGGACATTATGAATTTTGTTATCCTGACAGCTATTCTTTCTGCTGGAAATTCAGGTCTTTATGCGTCAAGTCGTATGCTTTGGTCTCTGGCTAATGAGGGAATGCTTAATAAACAACTTGTGAAAATTAATAAGCATGGTGTTCCAATGATAGCCCTTTTGATTTCCATGGCTGGAGCAGTTTTATCGCTCTTCTCAAGTATCTATGCCGCGGATACGGTTTATCTAGCTCTAGTATCGATTGCTGGTTTTGCAGTTGTTGTTGTCTGGCTCTCTATTCCTTTGGCACAAATCAACTTCCGTAAACAGTGGAATTTAGAACATTCCGATGATGAGTTGGATTACAAGACACCGTTTAACCCAATCCTACCTTATATTACAATCATTCTGTTGGCCATTTCTGTTCTCGGTATTGCTTGGGATAGTTCACAACGTGCGGGACTCTATTTCGGTATTCCTTTCATGATTTTCTGTTACCTTTATCACTACCTTCGCTTTAAAAAATGGTAAGGAGGCCTTTTATGGCAACATTTAAAGATTATTTGGAAAATAATTCTCCCCTGATTCTTCATGGGGCTCTAGGAACAGAGATGGAAGCCTTGGGGTATGATATTTCAGGTAAGCTCTGGTCAGCTAAGTACCTTCTTGAGAAGCCAGAAGTTATCCAAGAAATTCATGAAACCTATGTAGCTGCTGGGGCTGACTTGATTACCACATCATCTTATCAGGCAACCTTACCTGGATTGGTAGAGGCAGGACTTACCGAGAAAGCAGCGGAGCAGATTATTGCCCTAACGGTCCAGCTAGCAAAGGCTGCACGTGATAAGGTATGGGTAGCATTAGATGAGACTGAGAAAGCAAAACGACCATATCCTTTGATTTCTGGAGATGTTGGTCCTTACGCAGCTTATTTGGCTAATGGTTCTGAGTATAGTGGTGATTATGGTCAAATTACTATCGAAGAGCTTAAGGATTTTCATCGCCCTAGGATTCAAATTCTCCTAGATCAAGGTGTGGACTTGTTAGCTTTGGAAACTATTCCAAATCGTTTAGAAGCACAAGCCTTAATTGAACTTCTAGCTGAAGAGTTTCCTGAAGCAGAAGCCTATATTAGTTTTACAGTCCAGATTTCAGATGCTATCAGTGATGGGACTTCTCTAGCTGAAATTGCCAAGCTTGTTTCTCAATCAAATCAAATCTTGGCTGTAGGAATCAACTGTAGCTCACCTCTTCTTTATAACCAGGCTCTAGCTATTCTTAAGAATGCTGGCAAGGTGCTCATTACTTATCCAAATTCAGGTGAAGTTTATGATGGCAACAGTCAGACTTGGAAAACCAAAGATAAGGACGCTTTAACCCTAGTTGAACATAGCAAAGATTGGCATGCTCATTTTGGCGTGAAAATTTTGGGTGGTTGCTGTCGAACACGTCCAAATGACATTAAAGCCTTATATCAAGAATTTAGAACCTAGTCAAATTTCTAATTATCTGTTATAATAAGAAATTGTAAGGCTATTAGCTCTACACACTATTAGTAGAAAATGAAGCCAGCGTTAAGCTGGTTTTTAAAATGAAGAGGAAAATATGACCTACGAACAAGAATTTCTAAAAGACTTCGAAGCCTGGGTTGTTACCCAAGTTAAAGTAAACGAAACGGCCTTGGCCGCTAGCAAGAAAATCTGGGAAGAAGATGGCGATGAGCGTGCACGTGATGCAAGTTTCCGTTATGAGGCTAAATTAGATGCCTACAATTTCCTAATTGGTAAGTTTACCAATTATCGTGCGGGTAAAGGTTTCCATGATATGCCAGATGGCCTGTTCGGGGAACGTCACTATTAATAGAGAATAAAAAAGAAAATGACAACCGTAATTTATAAGAAAAAGTCGTCTGTCAAAATAGGAGAAAACTAGACATGGCTAAAGTAAAAAATAAAAAGAAAGCTTTTAAACACCGTTTGAAAAAACAAGGACTTTTCAATAATCTTAAAGCCCCTGTTCCACCAGTAGCACCACAACCTGTTGCTGAAACTAAGACAGTTGCCAAGGAAGAAGTAGCAGCCAAAGACCTTAGTCTTGAAACTTTCGCAGAACTTCCAGAAGTTGAAGGCCTTCGTTCAAACCTTGTAGAAACTCTTTATAATGAAGGTTTGACTTCAGTAGAGGCTTTTGCTACTGTGACTGAAGAAGAAGTTCTTGCCCTCAAGGGTGTCGGACCTGCGACAGTTAAAAAATTGAAAGAAAATGGTGTTAGCTTTAAAGATTAAGCCTAAAAAGATCCGAGGTAGAGACTTCGGATCTTTATTATTTGTCTTGGAGTCGTTAGTTGGTTAGCAGAACAAGAAAACCACTAGCGTGGCTAGTGGTCAATAGTAATTAATGATTTATTTCTTTGGATTTTGTTTGGTTAAGTTAAGTCCAAAAGGTACTAAGTTTTCTTGGTGCCTGCGGATGCGCCCCATATTTTCAGTGTGACGGAAAATAATCACTAAAGCCATGATGATAAGAACAGCACTAAAGATTGGGTCATATCCATCTAGCAAGAAGTGGATAGCTGGAAACACAGCTAAGGTAATAAGTCCAACAATTGCTGCAGTGACACTTGAAAATGAAATCATGCTGGTTAGATAGAGTGTTAGGACAAAGACCAAGAGTAGGAATACACAGTAGAGTGGGGCAAAACCAAGAAGCACCCCAGCACTTGTCGCAACGGCTTTTCCGCCTTTAAATCCCGCAAAGATTGGAAAAACATGCCCGATAATTGCAAAGAAACCAATGATTAGGGGTGATACTTCCGTGACACCCAGCCAAATAGGTAAGAGCACTGCCAAAGTCCCTTTAAGCATATCCACTAAGAAAGTGATTGAGCCAGCAGTCTTACCAAGAACACGGAAGGTATTGGTTGTTCCAGTATTTCCAGATCCATGCTCCCGAAGATTAGTATGAAAGAAAACTTTTCCAATCCAGAGACCAGTCTGGATGGAACCTAACAAGTAGGCGATTAGGATTAACAATAAGATTTTCATGAGATAATTATAGCATACAGCCTAGTAATTGACAAAGCTAGTCAGCATAAAGATATCCTTTGAGCTTTCCTGATTTCCTTTGCAAATTCTTTTGAAAACTTATAAAATAATAAGGATGAAAATTTTGGAGGTCACTCTTGGCTAAAAAAGAAATAAATGTAAATAATTATAATGATGATGCCATTCAGGTACTGGAAGGGTTGGATGCGGTTCGCAAACGCCCAGGAATGTACATTGGCTCAACAGATGGGACAGGTCTTCATCACCTGGTTTGGGAGATTGTCGACAATGCGGTCGACGAAGCTCTCTCAGGCTTTGGTGATGTCATTGCTGTCACCTTAAATAATGATGGTTCCGTTTCCGTTTCTGACTCTGGACGTGGGATGCCGACAGGTATGCATGTCATGGGTAAACCAACAGTTGAAGTTATTTTCACAGTCCTCCACGCGGGTGGTAAATTTGGACAGGGTGGTTATAAGACTTCTGGAGGTCTTCACGGTGTGGGTTCCTCAGTTGTTAATGCACTGTCTAGTTGGCTTGAGGTAGAAATTACCCGTGACGGTAATGTTTATCGTCAGCGTTTTGAAAATGGTGGTCACCCTGTAACAGGGCTTGAAAAGATTGGTAAAGCGCCTAAGTCTAAGACAGGTACAAAAGTTACCTTTATGCCTGATGCGAGTATTTTTTCAACGACTAACTTTAAATTTAACACTATCTCAGAGCGTCTCAAAGAATCAGCCTTCCTTCTTAAGAATGTCACTATGACATTGACAGACTTGCGTGGCGAAGAAGAAGTTCGTGAAGAATTCCACTATGAAAATGGGGTTCAAGACTTTGTGTCATACCTGAATGAGGACAAGGAAACGTTGACACCAGTCATCTATATTGATGGAGATCAACAGGAATTTCATTTAGAGGTAGCCCTTCAGTACAATGACGGTTACTCTGATAATATCCTTTCC
The DNA here is from genome assembly GCF_900636445.1 of Streptococcus vestibularis. Lineage (NCBI taxonomy): Bacteria > Bacillati > Bacillota > Bacilli > Lactobacillales > Streptococcaceae > Streptococcus > Streptococcus vestibularis. The sequence goes on from NZ_LR134275.1 coordinate 609,125, forward strand.
TTTGTCAATAATGTCCGTACTAAGGACGGAGGGACCCACGAAACAGGTTTCAAATCTGCCATTACCAAGGCTCTTAACGATTATGCTCGTAAAACAGGTCTTCTCAAAGAAAAGGATAAGAACCTCGAAGGGTCGGATTATCGTGAGGGCTTGTCAGCAGTTATTTCGCTCTTGGTTCCTGAGGAACACCTTCAGTTTGAAGGACAAACCAAGGACAAACTTGGATCTCCTTTAGCACGTCCCATTGTCGATAGTATCGTTTCAGAGCATCTGACTTACTTCCTTATGGAAAATGGAGATTTGGCTTCTAACTTGGTGCGTAAGGCTATCAAGGCCCGTGATGCCCGTGAAGCTGCTAGAAAAGCGCGTGATGCTAGTCGAAATGGCAAGAAAAATAAAAAAGACAAGGGGCTCTTATCAGGGAAACTGACGCCAGCTCAGTCTAAAAATGCTAAGAAAAATGAACTCTATCTAGTCGAGGGTGATTCTGCCGGTGGATCAGCCAAACAAGGCCGTGATCGTAAATTCCAGGCTATCCTGCCTCTTCGAGGTAAGGTCCTAAACACTGAGAAAGCCAAAATGGCTGACATTCTCAAAAATGAAGAAATCAATACCATGATTTACACCATTGGTGCAGGTGTTGGAGCTGATTTTAACCTTGACGATATCAACTACGACAAGATTATCATCATGACCGATGCCGATACCGATGGGGCTCACATCCAGACCTTACTTCTTACTTTCTTCTATCGTTATATGCGTCCACTGGTTGAAGCAGGACACGTTTATATCGCTTTGCCTCCTCTTTACAAGATGTCTAAAGGGAAAGGTAAGAAGGAAGTTGTCGAATATGCTTGGACGGATGGGGAACTTGAGGAACTTCGTCAAAAATTTGGTCGTGGAGCTATTCTCCAACGTTACAAAGGGCTTGGTGAGATGAATGCTGACCAGCTCTGGGAAACAACCATGGACCCTGAGACAAGAACCCTTATCCGAGTAACGATTGATGACCTAGCGCGTGCTGAACGTCGTGTCTCAGTCCTTATGGGAGATAAACCAGCACCACGCCGTCAATGGATCGAAGATAACGTTAAATTTACCTTGGAAGAAACGACAGCGTTTTAGGGAGTGTGAGTAATGGATCTATACTTAGGTTTTCCTTTATTAGTTTTTTTGTCCTCAATTTTTCTTGTAATCATCATGAATCGTCGATGAATTAGACTTTTAGTATTGTATACACCGATAGTATTTCGTCTATGCATACTTAAGGTAATTGAATCCAATATTGGAGATCCAGAAAGTTTTTTAGAGGCAAGCTTTCTCATGATGATTGTACAGGAAAGTGTGATTGTCTAAAAAGATGGGGTTTGCCTACAATCATAAAGAGGATGAGAGATGACGGCTTATGATAAGGAGAAACTCCCTAATCACTGATTCAATAATCTATTTTAAACACTTTAAACTACAGAAAGGGTCGTTTGGTTACTGAATGTAACTGAACACGGGACTAATTTCTTAGGAAAAAAGATAAATCGCCTTGGGCTTATCGAACCCTACATCGATTTCCTATTTTTCGACAGAAATTTTCGGCAAGCCGAATCGTCCCTTTGTATCTTATGTCTAATATTCAAAACATGTCCCTTGAGGACATCATGGGGGAGCGTTTTGGACGCTACTCCAAATACATTATTCAGGAGCGTGCGCTTCCTGACATTCGTGACGGTTTGAAACCCGTTCAACGTCGTATTCTTTATTCCATGAATAAGGATGGCAATACCCATGATAAGGGCTATCGTAAATCTGCCAAGTCGGTGGGGAACATTATGGGTAATTTTCACCCACATGGCGATAGTTCCATTTATGATGCCATGGTTCGTATGTCTCAGGATTGGAAGAATCGTGAAATCTTGGTTGAGATGCACGGTAACAACGGTTCTATGGACGGTGATCCACCAGCAGCCATGCGTTATACAGAGGCACGCTTGTCAGAGATTGCGGGCTACCTTCTTCAAGATATCGATAAAAACACAGTCCCATGGGCTTGGAACTTTGATGATACAGAGAAGGAACCAACAGTCTTACCTGCAGCCTTTCCAAACCTCTTGGTTAATGGTGCGACAGGGATTTCTGCTGGTTATGCCACAGACATTCCACCGCATAATCTATCAGAAGTCATCGATGCCGTTGTTTACATGATTGATCACCCATCTGCTAAACTGGATAAATTGATGGAATTCTTGCCTGGTCCAGATTTCCCAACAGGGGCTATCATTCAGGGTAAAGATGAGATTCGCAAGGCTTACGAAACTGGTAAGGGCCGCGTCGTTGTGCGTTCATGTACTGAAATTGAACAACTCAAAGGTGGTAAGGAGCAAATCATTGTTACTGAAATTCCTTACGATGTTAATAAGGCAGTTCTTGTTAAAAAAATCGATGATATTCGTGTCAATAACAAGGTTCCTGGCATTGCAGAAGTTCGTGACGAGTCTGACCGTACAGGGTTGCGTATTGCTATCGAGCTTAAGAAAGATGCTGACAGCCAAACCATTCTTAACTATCTTTTGAAATATACGGATCTTCAAGTCAACTACAATTTCAACATGGTGGCCATCGACAATTTCACCCCACGCCAAGTGGGCTTGCAAAAGATTTTGTCAAGTTATATTGCCCACCGTCGTGATATTATCGTTGCTCGTTCAAAATTCGACAAGGAAAAAGCTGAAAAACGTCTTCATATCGTTGAAGGGCTAATCCGTGTCATCTCTATTTTGGATGAGGTTATTGCCCTTATCCGAGCTTCTGAAAATAAGGCAGATGCCAAGGAAAATCTTAAAGTCAGCTATGATTTTTCAGAAGAACAGGCCGAAGCTATCGTGACCTTGCAACTTTATCGTTTGACCAATACGGATATCGTTACTCTCCAAAATGAGGAAGACAATTTACGTGAGCAGATTGCGACTTTGGCTGCCATCATTGGAGACGAGCGTACCATGTTTAATGTCATGAAGCGTGAGCTCCGTGACATTAAGAAGAAATTTGGAAATGACCGTCGTTCAGAGTTGCAAGCAGAAACTAAGACTATTGAAATTGATACTGCAAGTCTGATTGTTGAAGAAGAAACCTATGTCAGCATCACTCGTGGTGGCTATGTCAAACGTACTAGCCCACGTTCTTTCAATGCTTCAACGATTGACGAAGTCGGAAAACGTGATGATGATGATTTGATTCTGGTTCAGCAAGCTAAGACGACACAACATCTCCTGATCTTTACCAATCAGGCCAATGTGATTTATCGTCCAATACATGAGTTACCAGATATTCGTTGGAAGGATTTGGGAGAGCATTTATCACAAACTATCACCAATTTATCTAAGGATGAAGAAGTGCTTTACGCAGAAATCCTGGATGATTTTGAAACGGGTACTTACCTAGCAGCGACTAAGCTTGGTCAGATTAAACGTTTCGAACGCAAGGAATTTACACCATGGCGTACCTACAAGTCTAAGTCGGTTAAATACGCTAAACTCAAGGATGATAGTGATTTTATTGTTACAGTCACTCCGATTCAATTGGATGATATCATGATTATCACTCAAAAGGGTTATGCCCTTCGCTTTAATGCGGACGAAGTGCCGGTAGTTGGTGCCAAGGCAGCAGGTGTTAAGGCAATCAATCTTAAGGATGATGATACCGTCCAGGCTGTCTTTGTGGCAAATACTCAAAGTTTCTACCTTCTGACACAAAGAGCTAGTCTCAAACGTGTGGCTACAGCCGATATTCCGCAGGCTAAGCGAGCTGGTCGAGGTCTCCAAGTTCTTCGTGAGCTTAAGACGAAACCACATCGCGTCTTCACTGCGGGTCCAGTCTTTACGAAAAATGCTGGTGGCGAGATAGATCTTCTAGCGACACCAGTAGAAGAGACTCCTCAGACCTTGCTTGTAATAGTTACAACAGGTGAAACGGCAGAGGTTGACTTGTCCCTTCTAAATCTTTCAGACCGTACTAGCAACGGTAGTTTCATTGAAGGATTAGCAGACAAAGAAGTCTTTTCTGCCAAGATTATTGAAAAATAAAGATAGGAAAGCTTTGTTCTCTTACTAGAGAGCAGAGTTTTTTTCTTTGTTGGGCAAAATAAGTGTTTTAAAAAGAATTGTCAGAATTTTGCAACATAACCTTGAAATTTTCAATGAAAAGGACTATACTAGAAAGTACATAGTAACAGAAAAGAGGACATACACATGACAGTTGATTTAGACTGGAAAAATTTAGGATTTAATTACCGTAAACTTCCATTCCGTTATATTTCATATTACAAAGACGGTAAATGGGATGATGGGCAATTGACTGAGGATGCAACCTTGCACATCTCAGAAGCATCTCCAGCCCTTCACTATGGTCAAGAAGCTTTTGAAGGTCTCAAAGCTTACCGTACTAAAGATGGCTCTATTCAATTGTTCCGTCCAGATGAAAATGCTAAACGTTTGCAACGTACTGCGGATCGTCTTTTGATGCCACAAGTTCCTGTTGACAAATTTGTAGATGCTTGTAAAAAAGTAGTCCGTGCTAACGAAGAATATGTCCCACCATATGGTACTGGTGCAACACTTTATCTTCGCCCACTCTTGATCGGGGTTGGTGACATTATTGGTGTTCACCCAGCAGATGAGTATATCTTTACAATTTTTGCTATGCCAGTAGGGAACTACTTCAAAGGCGGATTGGCTCCAACGAATTTCCTTATCCAGGATGAATATGACCGTGCTGCTCCACATGGTACAGGTGCTGCTAAGGTTGGTGGTAACTACGCAGCAAGTATGTTGCCAGGTAAGATTGCACATGACAGTAACTTCTCTGATGTTATCTACCTTGACCCAGCAACCCACACTAAGATTGAAGAAGTCGGTTCTGCAAACTTCTTTGGTATCACAGCTGATAACGAATTTATTACACCACTCAGCCCATCTATCTTGCCATCAATTACGAAATTCTCATTACTTTACTTGGCTGAAAATCGTTTTGGTATGAAAGCTATTCAAGGTGATGTTAAGATTGCCGAGTTGGATAAATTTGTCGAAGCCGGTGCCTGTGGTACAGCTGCTGTTATCTCACCAATTGGTGGTGTCCAACACGGTGATGACTTCCATGTCTTCTATTCAGAAACAGAAGTCGGTCCTGTAACACGTAAACTTTATGATGAGTTGACAGGTATCCAATTTGGTGACGTTGAAGCTCCAGAAGGATGGATTGTCAAAGTTGACTAATTCTGAGTAAAGAAATGGTTATTTTAAAGCTTGCTCTTGCAAGCTTTTTTCTTTTTCGGTAAAATTAAGAACATATACTAAGAAAGGATGGCTCGATTTAGGTATCGGGTATAAATCTATGAGTAAAAAAGACAAAAAAATTGAAATCCAAATCAAAGATGCCAAAGTCATTGTAAACAAAGCAATCATTGAAGGTTTTGAGCTTCTTGTTGGTAAGAAAGTCATCGGACAAATTGTAGAAATCGATGAGAAGTTTGCCGTTGTTGATAAAGAAAACGTAGCAGGTTTCCACAATAAAATGGATGATGCAATAGCTGCCATTATCGAATCCTACAATCTTAATCATTAAAATCCAAAGTAAAGGCTTGCTTTGGTCAAGAAACTGTGTTATACTATTTCTTGTTCTTAAGGAGAGATAGCGAAGAGGCTAAACGCGGCGGACTGTAAATCCGCTCCTTCGGGTTCGGGGGTTCGAATCCCTCTCTCTCCATGTCTAAGAAACTGAGTCGGGATATTCGATATCAAGTGCTTAGATGTTTTTTTATAGCATTTTGCTATTGGGGTATAGCCAAGCGGTAAGGCAAGGGACTTTGACTCCCTCATGCGTTGGTTCGAATCCAGCTACCCCAGTCAAAGGTATCGGGTGCATTGGCACCGTCTATGTTAATAATTGTCTTTGCGGGTACCTTGAAAAATATATTGTTATCAAGGGTTAGAATTGGCTGGCTCTTGTTGGAGGATCTTTTTAGAATGAACGAATTTGAAGAATTGCTAAACAGTGTTAGCGAAGTTAACACAGGTGACGTTGTAACAGCTGAAGTTATCTCAGTAGATAATGATCAAGCAAATGTTGTTATCGAAGGAACTGGTATCGAAGGTGTTTTGACACGTCGTGAATTGACAAACGACCGTGACGCAAACGTTGCAGACCTTGTTAAAGTTGGTGAAACACTTGAAGTGCTTGTTCTTCGTCAAGTTGTTGGTAAAGATACTGATACTGTAACTTACCTTGTATCTAAAAAACGCTTGGAAGCTCGCAAAGCTTGGGATAAACTTGTTGGTCGTGAAGAAGAAGTTGTTACTGTTAAAGGAACACGCGCTGTTAAAGGTGGACTTTCAGTTGAATTTGAAGGTCTTCGTGGATTTATTCCAGCTTCAATGATCGATACTCGTTTTGTTCGTAACACTGAACAATTTGTAGGTCAAGAATTCGACGCTAAAATCAAAGAAGTTGATCCAGCTGAAAACCGTTTCATCCTTTCACGTCGTGAAGTTGTTGAAGCCGAAGCTGCAGAAGCTCGTAAAGAAGTCTTCTCTAAACTTGAAGTTGGTTCAATCGTAACTGGTAAAGTTGCTCGTTTGACAAGCTTCGGTGCTTTCATCGATCTTGGTGGTGTTGACGGACTTGTTCACGTGACTGAATTGTCTCACGAACGTAATGTTTCACCTAAATCAGTTGTATCTGTTGGTGATGAAGTTGAAGTTAAAGTTCTTGCTATCGACGAAGAAGCAGGACGTGTATCGCTTTCACTTAAAGCAACAACACCTGGACCATGGGATGGCGTTGAACAAAAACTTGCTGCTGGTGATGTAATCGAAGGTAAAGTTAAACGTTTGACTGACTTTGGTGCTTTTGTTGAAGTATTGCCAGGAATCGATGGACTTGTTCACATCTCACAAATTTCACACAAACGTGTTGAAAATCCAAAAGATGTTCTTTCAGTAGGCCAAGACGTTACAGTTAAAGTTCTTGAAGTAAACGCTGATGCAGAACGTGTATCACTTTCTATCAAAGCTCTTGAAGAACGTCCAGCTAACGCTGAAGGCGAAAACAACGAAAAACGTCAATCACGTCCACGTCGTCCAAAACGTCAAGAAAAACGTGACTATGAGCTTCCAGAAACTCAATCTGGATTCTCAATGGCGGATCTTTTCGGAGATATCGAATTGTAAGATAATAAAGAGGCATGTAAACATGTCTTTTTTTATATTTTAGAGTATGCTATAATAGTATACTGTTAGCACCCTTAGTGTAATGGATATCACGTAAGATTCCGGTTCTTGAGATAGGGGTTCGATTCCCTTAGGGTGCAAAGAGGAAACGTTGAGAGAGTAGTGCTTTCAGCGTTTTTTAGTTGTTAAATTTATCAAGAGTACTCTGTAAATTCAGGGAATGTTAGAAAAGGTAAATGATATATAGTATCTTTAGAGTTTAGGGAGAAAGTCATTGAATAGTAATTTGTAATAATAACCGAATTATCTATTTCTGTAAATTGGGTAGAGAGCTAGATGCTAATAAATCGTACATAGTCTATACTTTTGTGTATATCTTGGTAATCTTTTGCTATTTATTAAAAATTTTGCTATAATACTCAGTATCTCATATTGGGGTCGTTACGGATTCGACAGGCATTATGAGGCATATTCTGCGACTCGTGTGGCGACGTTAACGCTCAGTTAAATATAACTGCAAAAAATACTAATTCTTACGCTGTAGCAGCCTAAACACCTGCTCGCGTGACTTCTAGCAGATTGCTTATGTTTGCTTAGAGGTTTTATTGATTTATAAGCTACGTTTGACCATTGCCTAGCTGGTCGAAAAGAGATTTATAGGCTCGCATATAGAAGGCTTGAGTTATGTGTCGTCTATCTGTTAAATGAAAGACATAACCTATGGTTGTAGACGAATATGTTGGCAGATGTTTGGACGTGGGTTCGACTCCCACCGGCTCCATAAAAAACTTGAGGCGTCAGCCTTTTATTTGTGTATAGGAACTTATTATGAAAAAACTTTTGTCTTTGACCGTTTTAGGTCTCTCACTTTTTTCCTTAGCTGCTTGCGGAAATTCTTCGTCTAAGACTGAGACGAAAGGATCTTTGGATAATGAAGTATCCAAGATTTTAACTGTTAAGCATGGAAATGTTCGTCAGAACTTTGATAAGATTACCATGGCAAATGCTTCTCAGGAGTTTTCTGGGGGATCAAATCTTGATAGTTTGAAGGGGTTGTTTGGTGAGCCAACATCAACTAGTCAGGAGCAGGCAGGAGACGCCACGCTTGATGTCTATAATTGGCAGTATGATAATGTTGTTGTTACAGCAAAACTTTTTAACAATAGTACCGTTGTTAAGTCAATTTCAACTTTTTCTTACGTTCGGGCTTCTAAAATCACTTTGAAAATGTATGAAGATCTTAAAAATGGAACTAGCTATGATAATGTGGTCAAAACACTTGGGGTACCAGATGTTTATTCTATCGCTGTTTCTTCTGATGCGACAATGACACAAGCACTTTGGTCATCTAACCTTGTAACTAAGAAAGGGAAAACAGGTAGCCTTACTCTTAACTTTAAAAATGGTGCCTTGGAAAACAAGTCTCAAGAAAATTTGATTAACAAGTAATCACAGTAAAAGATGCCTTTCTAAATCAATGAAGGTATTTTTTTGTTATAATAAAAGCAGTGATTAAATTTGTGGAAATATAATGACTAAAAAGGGTATTTTTATAGGGATAGCAGGTTTAATTCTGGTAATCTTATGGCCTCTTTTAAATGACTTTATTACCTAAATCAAGAAGTGGACCAATGCTAATCATGATCAAGCCTTTTTAAAAGAGGTTTTTAAGCAGGCTAAATTCCAAAACGCAATGATACTTCTTAGTCTAATGATTCTGTCATCAGCTATTCCTGGAGTTTCAAGTTCTATTTTTTGTATTTTTTGTTGGGCTACTATATGTCCCTTTGCTTGCAATTCCGATGAATATTATTGGGAATACTTTTGGAAATTTGACTAGTTTTTAAATTCTGAGAAGACTTGAGAGGTCTAAACGTATGGAGAAACTCCTAAACTATGTTGAGTCCTTTAAACATCGCTTTATTGGGATTTCACTGGCCTTTTCTACTCCTTTTATCCCATCAGTTTTGGTCAATTATGCTTGTGTTCAGATGAAATTACCCACAAGGACAAGCATTTTAGCAACACTAATTGGAGTGGCACCACTCTCTGTTGTTTATGCAGTCAGTGGGGACTTGTTGCTTAATATCCGTCCAATCCGAGTACTATTAGTGTCAGTACTTGACATCTTGCTTTTTATCTCACTCGTCATTTACTTTATCCATTTTAGGAAGGAAAAAAATGAGCTTCATTCAAGTAACTAAAGAAGAATTTAACACACATGCTCAACAAGTGTCTGAGCGTTCTTTTATGCAAACTGAGGAAATGGCTAGGCTTCTTGAAAAACGTGGGTTTAGCATTAGCTATGTCGCTTGGAAAGAAGGAGACCAGCTAGAAGTCTCAGCAATTGTCTACAGCATTCCTATGACTGGTGGGCTTCGTATGGAGGTGAATTGTGGACCGATTCACTCAAATGCAGCTCATCTGAGCGACTTTTACCAAGGTTTGAAGGATTATGCTAAGGAAAATGGTGCTCTTGAACTATTAATCAAACCTTATGATACTTATCAAACTTTTGACAGTAATGGTGACCCAACTAGTGATGAGCAGAAGCAGTTGATTAGTCAATTGACTGATTTAGGTTATAGCTTTGATGGTTTACAGACAGGCTATCCTGGTGGTGAGCCTGATTGGCATTATGTGAAGGACCTATCTGGGATTGCGGAAAAAGATCTCATCAAATCATTCAGTAAAAAAGGGAAACCTCTTGTAAAAAAAGCCAAAACATTCGGGATTAAACTGAAAAAATTGAAACGCGATGAGTTATCGATTTTTAAAGAAATCACTTCAGCGACCTCTGATCGTCGTGAGTACAGTGACAAATCTTTAGATTATTATCAAAATTTTTATGATGCTTTTGGTGATAATGCTGATTTTATGGTAGCTACCCTGAATTTTCAGGATTACTTTGATCATTTGGAGAGTGATCAGGCAAAGTTGGGAGCTAGAATTGTCAAATTGCAAGCTGATTTAGAGGCCAATCCAAAATCTGAGAAAAAGCAAAACCAATTGCGAGAGCTATCAAGTCAGTTTGCGACCTTTGATGTTCGAAAGGGCGAAGCGACTGCCTTTATTGACAAGTATGGTCAAGAAGATATTGTCCTAGCTGGAAGTCTCTTCGTCTACACACCTCAAGAGGCAGTCTATCTTTTCAGTGGCTCTTACCCTGAATTTAATAAGTTTTATGCACCAGCACTTTTGCAAGAGTATGTAATGACACAGGCTATTAAACGTGGCGTCAGCTTCTATAACTTCCTTGGTATTATGGGAATTTTTGATGGTTCTGATGGGGTTTTGCGATTTAAACAAAACTTTAATGGTTATATCGTTCGCAAGATGGGAACCTTCCGTTATTATCCACAACCGCTTAAATATAAAGCGATTCAAGGAGTTAAGAAACTGCTTGGACGTCATTAAGTCTCGGAGGGCTTCTATTGGAGTCCTCTTTCATTATAGTTCTGTTATGGAATTACTTCATGCATAAGAGAGTTTAGAGAAATAAGGAGGTAGTTTAATGAAACTGGCACTATTAGGTACAGGGATGATTGTTACAGAGGTCCTTCCTGTGTTAACGACTATTGAGGGAATTGAGCTGGAAGCTATAATGTCGACACCACGATCACTTGATAAGGCTGAAGCTTTAGCCAAGCAATATGGTCTTATTCAGGCGACAAGTGATTATGAAGTGATATTGTCCAATCCTGATGTTGACACCATTTATATTGGAACACCTAATCATACCCACTATGATTATGCCAAGCAAGCGCTTCTAGCTGGCAAGCATGTCATCTGTGAGAAACCTTTTACCCTGCATTTGGAAGAGTTTGAAGAGTTGGCTAAGCTTGCTCAAGAAAAAGAGCTTCTCTTGATAGAAGCAATAACAAATCAATATCTGGAAAATTTTAAAGTTATCAAGGACTCCTTATCTGAAATTGGTGATATCAAAATTGTTAACATCAATTATTCCCAATATTCGTCACGTTACGATGCCTTTAAGCGAGGGGAGATTGCTCCTGCCTTTAACCCTGAAATGGGTGGTGGAGCGCTTAGAGATCTTAATATCTATAATATTCACCTTCTTGTTGGCCTTTTTGGTAAGCCTAATCGTGTGGAATATCTACCTAATGTGGAGCGAGGAGTGGATACGTCAGGAATTTTAGTTTTGGACTATGGTAACTTTAAGGCTGTTGCCATTGGAGCTAAAGACTGTAGTGCGGAGATCCGTTCAACTATTCAAGGTGATAAGGGAGCTATTACTATTTTTGGTGCAACCAATACTCTTCCTGAAATTGGAGTCACACTCAATGGTCAGAAAGAGAGAGTTGTCAATCTTAATAGTCCACAACATCGTATGTATGATGAATTTGTGGCTTTTGAAAAGATGGTGGCGACCAAGGATTTTGACAGTGTTGCCAAGCAGTTGGAGCATAGCCACCAGGTCATGGAAGCCTTGGATCAAGCTTCGAAAGTTTTATAAAAAAAGAAGCTGTGGCGGTGGCCACGGCTTCTTTTGAATTTATACAGTTGTTGGGAATGAAATCTCAATCAATTTGTCAGTGTGTACTGTTCTAAGTTTGTCCATCAAAACGATATCTTTGTCGATTTTTCGTTTAAGGAAGAATTCACGGATAACTTCTAATTCGTTGTCTTTAACAGCACGATGTTTATTTGAAATCAAGAGTTCATAATGTTTAGGTGCTTGTGTAAAGACAACATCAGTATTCCCAGCAGAGTAGGTCTCTACGAGAAAGGCATCCGTGTTGTCTAGTTGGTTTTGAACGAGTTCTTGGTGTGTACGGGTCGTATTAATGAGTTTCATAGTTTCCTCCTAAGATTTGCCAGTTGTTATGTTGTTTGCTTTCCATTGTTCGATTCCCCATTTATGACTACCACGTTTTAGCTTGGCAATTGCCTCATCAATTGGAAACCATGCTAGGTTATTGAAATCTTCGAGGGGTTTGCCAATTTTTGAAAAATCTACAACTTCATAAATATAGGCTGGATTGTAATAGTAAGTGTCACGGTGGCTTGAATAGAAGTATTCATCAGCCTGGCCATAGTACTGGCCTAAAGTGGCTGTAAACCCAAGTTCTTCAATTAACTCGCGTTCTAATGCGCTATAGTGATCCTCGCCTGCTTCGATTTCTCCACCTGGGAGAAACCAAGCTCCGTTAGGAGCCTGGACTAAAATAATCTTTGTCTTTTCTTGGTTAGGAATCACAGCATAAACACCGTAACGTGTTTGATAATGAGCTCCCTCAACCTTGTCACCAAATGTTGGATTCATGAGTTGCTCCTTACGTTTATTTGCCTATATTATACTAAAATTTTGCTCATTTTCCTATTGATTTAGGCAGAATTAGGGATAAATTTGAAAATAGGAAATGAAAAGATAAATAAACCAAGTCGTAATGACTTGGTTTATTTGTTTAATCAGATTCTTTTGCTGCCTCAGCTTTTTGAGTAGCTTTTTCGACTTTTTTAGCAGACTTAATGGTAATGTGGCCTTTTGAAGTCATGACTGCCTTGAGATCTTTTTCATTTGGATTTTCAAGGTAGAAGTCGGTAATAGCATCTTCAATGTAATCTTGGATGGTACGACGTAGTGGTCGAGCACCCATCTTAGGATCGTAACCAAGGTCAACCAATTTTTCCTTAACTTTCTCTGTTACACTGAGGTGGATACCGTTGTTAGCCAAGCGTTGGTTGACATTATCAAGCATGAGGTCCACGATAGTAAGGAGATTTTCTTTGCTGAGGGCAGAGAATTCGATAATACCGTCAAAGCGGTTCATAAATTCAGGACTGAAGAAATCTCCAAGCTGGTTAAGAACAGAATTGGTACGATTTTCACGGGTAGCTCCAAAGCCAACGCTAGCTTCAACTTTACCAGTACCAGCATTTGATGTCATGATGATGATGGTATCCTTGAAGCTTACAGTGCGCCCTTGACCATCAGTCAAACGACCGTCGTCAAGTACTTGGAGGAACATGTGAAGAACGTCTGGGTGAGCTTTTTCAACCTCATCTAAAAGAATAAGTGAATAAGGATTACGGCGGACTTTTTCAGTCAACTGACCAGCTTCGTCGTAACCAACATATCCTGGAGGGGCACCAACCAATTTAGCAACAGCGTGTTTTTCCATGTATTCTGACATGTCGAAACGAATCATACTGTCAGCTGAACCAAAGAGTTCAATAGCCAATTGTTTAGAGAGCTCAGTTTTACCGACTCCTGTAGGACCTACGAAGAGGAAGCTACCAATTGGGCGGTTTGGAGCACCCAATCCAACACGATTACGGCGGATAGCTTTGGCAATCTTATCAACTGCAGCATCTTGTCCGATAACATGTGATTTAAGATCATCGGCAAGACTAAGAAGTTGTGATTGTTCTTTTTCTTTCAAATCACCGACAGGAATATTGGTCTTTTGTTCCACAATAGCTTCGATATGTTTTTCTGTGATGACAGGCATATCTTGGTCTTTGATGGTTTGCTTTTGCATTTCCTTGTATTTGGCAATTTGATCACGGAAGTAGGCAGCTTTTTCAAAGTCCTCGTCACGAGTAGCCTGAGCTTTAAGATTCTCTGCTTCAATCAAACGTTTGTCGATATCTTTAGGATCAACAAAATTGAGGGTCAAGTTCATCTTCGAACCAGCTTCATCCAGAAGGTCGATGGCCTTGTCTGGCAAGAAGCGGTCTTGAATGTAGCGGTTGGACAATTCTGCAGCTGCAGTAATGGCTTCATCAGTGTATTTGACATGGTGGTAGTCTTGATATTTAGGCTGAATACCACGCAAAATTGTGATTGTTTCCTCAACTGTTGGCTCATCTACCTTAACGGGTTGCATACGACGTTCGAGTGCAGCATCTTTCTCAATGATACGGTATTCGTTGAGTGTTGTTGCTCCAACAAGTTGAAGCTCTCCACGGGCAAGTGCAGGTTTTAAGATATTTCCAGCATCCATATTGCCATCCCCAGCATTACCAGCTCCTACAATTTCATGGATTTCGTCAATAAAGAGGATAACATCCTGACGTTGACGAATTTCTTCCATGAGTTTTTGCATGCGTTCTTCAAATTGGCCACGGATACCAGTCCCTTGAACCAGGCTGACCACATCAAGACGGATCACTTGCTTGCCTTGGAGTTTTTGTGGCACATTACCGTCAACAATTTTTTGGGCAAGTCCTTCGACTACAGCGGTTTTACCAACACCAGGCTCACCGATGAGAACAGGGTTGTTCTTGGTACGGCGGTTCAGGATTTCGATGACGCGAATAATTTCTTCGTCACGACCAATGACAGGATCAATGTCTCCACGACGAGCAATATTTGTGATATTAATTCCAAATTCTTCAAGAAGGCCTTGAGGTTGTTGAGGAGCTTGTTGGCGTGGTCCTTCTGGACGGCCTGGCCCTTGTGTATTGCCACCGTTTCCTCGGTTGCCTCCCTCTTGTGTTGGAGGTGTATTGGGAAGATCACCGTTAGAAGAACGGAAGTTATTTAGGTCGCTGAAGAAATCATCGAAGAAGTTGGAACCTCCTGTTTGATTGAATTGATTGAGGGGGTTTTGGGGGTCAGATTTCATGATTTTATAACAATTTTGACAGAGGTCAACTTGTTGCTGATTACCATTTACATTGGTATATAAATGAATACTAGCTTCATTAAGGTTACAGTTTTGACAGAGCATATCAGAACCTCTTTTCTATTTGAATTGGGAAAGACCTTTAATGAAAAAAACTTGGTCAAAAAAGGTCAAATCTATGACACCATTATAGCATGCAGAAGGTAGATTGCAAGTAAAAAGTATTTAGGTTTGGCACTCTCTTGACAAGAGTGCTGGTTTTGAATTTTAATTCAAAACCACTTGTATAAAATGAAAAAATATTATATAATATTTATATATTATTCAGAATGAAAGAGAGATACCTATGACACAAGCTAAATCCTTTTTAAAAGAAATCGACTTTACCAAGCAAGAACTCGAGGAGTTGATTGATTTATCCATAAAATTTAAACAGTTAAAAAAGGAAAGAATTCCGCATAAATATTTAGATGGCTTAAATATTGCCTTGATTTTTGAAAAAACATCTACAAGAACTCGCTCAGCTTTTACAGTGGCCGGTCAGGACCTAGGTATGAATGTGACCTACCTTGGTGCTGGAGACATTCAGCTGGGTAAGAAGGAATCTGTTGTTGATACGGCCAAGGTGCTTGGATCTATGTTTGATGGAATCGAATACCGTGGGTTTAAGCAAGAAGATGTCGAGGATTTGGCTAAGTACTCAGGTGTTCCGGTCTGGAATGGTTTGACGGATACCTGGCATCCAACTCAAATGATTGCGGATTTCATGACTTTGAAGGAGCGTTTTGGTAGTTTGGAAGATTTGACCATTGCCTATATTGGAGATGGTCGTAACAATATGGCTAATTCTCTCTTGGTGACATCGGCTATCTTGGGGGTTAATGTTAAGATTATTGCCCCAGAGGTGCTGCAACCCGAAGATGAGATTGTAGCCCTAGCTCAGAAACATAATAATGGTGCCGATTTAACCATTACAGATGATTTTTCAGAGGTCAAGGGAGTGGATATGCTTTATACGGATGTCTGGGTATCTATGGGTGAAGAGGTAGATTTTAAATCTCGTATTGATTTACTCTTGCCTTATCAAATTAATGCAGACCTACTAGCCAAGACAGAAAATCCAGATGTTATCGTTATGCATTGTCTCCCAGCCTTTCATGATCTCAATACCCAAATTGGAAAAGAAATCTATGACAAATATGGTTTGGCAGAGTTAGAAATTACAGATCAAGTCTTCCAAAAATACAGTGACATCATATTCCAAGAAGCTGAGAATCGTATGCATTCTATTAAGGCCATTATGTACAATTCCTTGAAAAATATTTAAAATTCCCCCATTTTTCCCATAAGTGTGATAAAATAAGTAAGAAATACACAATTAATAGGAGAAATAACATGGAATCACATTTGGTGAGAATCATTAACCGTCTTGAAATGATGGCGGCTGATGGTGGTAATTTGAAACGTAATTTTGAACGCGAAGGAGTAGTTGTTGCCGAAGTATCATTTAGTAACGATCCTGAAAATGGTCCAGTGTTCACATTGCGTGATGTTGAAGCTCGCGAGTCATACTCATTTGATAGCATCGACTTGATTGCAATGGAAATCTATGATTTGCTTTACTAATAATTAATTTGGATCCTCAGATAGGGGTCCAAAAATTCAAAATGCCTGGGACTCAATAGTTTCAGGTTTTTTTTAGGGCTAGAGTTTCAGTTTATGCTTGTTTTAATTACAAAAAATTGGAGTCACTTCAAAAGTTTTCGTAGAGTTTTTGATTGCTGTGCAATCTTTTATTTTTTATACTGAAATTCCGCATTTATAAGAAAAATACTTTATTATTATACAGTTTTCTGATATAATATTGAAGAATATTAGTAAGGAGTATCTTGATGAATTTTTCATTTCTACCACAGTTTTGGTCTTACTTTAACTATGGTGTCTTAGTAACAATTATGATTTCAGTCTGCGTGGTCTTCTTCGGAACCATCCTTGGGGTTTTGGTATCCTTGGCCAAGCGTTCTGGAATCAAACCTTTGGAGTGGTTGGTAAGCCTTTATGTTTGGGTTTTCCGTGGGACTCCTATGGTTGTGCAGATTATGATTGCTTTTAACCTCATCCACATGAATCTTCCAACTGTTCAGTTTGGGATTTTAAACCTTGATTTGTCACGTATCGTTCCAGGTATTATTGTCCTTTCTTTGAACAGTGGGGCTTATATTTCTGAGAGCGTGCGTGCAGGTATCGAGTCTATCCCTAAAGGTCAGGTTGAAGCTGCCTACTCACTTGGTATCCGTCCATGGAATACCATGCGTTATGTGGTCTTGCCTCAAGCTATTAAAAATATCTTGCCTGCCTTGGGTAACGAGTTCGTCACTATTATCAAGGATAGTTCACTTTTGCAAACTATCGGGGTTATGGAATTGTGGAATGGTGCACAAACTGTTGCAACTACAACCTACCTGACTTTGACACCGCTCTTGTTCGCAGCCTTCTATTATTTGATTGTGACAACGGCTATGACTGCACTCTTGAAACAAATGGAAAAACGACTTGGGGAGGGACGTAAATAATGGCAGAAACAATTATTGAGATTAAAAATCTCCACAAGTATTTTGGTAAAAACGAAGTTCTCAAAGGGATTGATTTAGATATTAAAAAAGGTGAAGTAGTGGTTATCATTGGTCCTTCAGGATCTGGTAAATCAACTTTCCTACGCTCAATGAACTTACTTGAAACGCCTACAAAAGGGGTAATTTCCTTTGAAGGTGTGGATATTACAGACAAGAGCAACGATATTTTTAAAATGCGTGAAAAGATGGGAATGGTTTTCCAACAGTTCAACCTCTTCCCTAATATGACAGTTAAAGAAAATATCACCTTGTCACCAATTAAGACTAAGGGTGTTTCTAAAGCTGATGCAGAAGCAAAGGCTATGGAACTTTTAGAAAAGGTTGGCTTGAAAGATAAGGCAGATGCCTACCCAACGAGTCTATCAGGTGGTCAGCAACAACGTATTGCGATTGCACGTGGTTTAGCTATGGATCCGGACGTTCTCTTGTTTGACGAACCTACATCAGCCCTTGATCCAGAAATGGTTGGTGAAGTTCTTGCAGTTATGCAAGACCTCGCTAAATCAGGGATGACAATGGCGATCGTTACCCACGAAATGGGCTTTGCCTATGAGGTAGCTGACCGTGTCATCTTTATGGATGGCGGTGTCATTGTCGAAGAAGGTACACCACAAGAGATCTTCGACAATACTAAGGAAGATCGTACCAAGGATTTCTTGAGTAAAGTTTTGTAATATATTCATTAAGTATGTATACATTGTTTGTGAAGGTTGGAACTTTTCCAGCCTTTTCTTTTTGTGTTCTGCTTTTCTAGAATCATTCTTGTTTAGGATAATATTGCGGAAAAGATGGATAAATATGCTATAATGATGCCATATCAAAAATAATAAAGTAGGTCAAGAAATATGCTCATATATGATGCGGCCTTAAAAACGCCTTACCGGATTCTTGGCATTAACCTCCCTAAGGATAGTCTTTTACACTTATCTAACCTAGGGTTGGCTGCCGGTGAAACGATTGAGGTGGTAACTAAGACCAAGAATAGTGCTATTATTATCGTTAAGGGGAGTCGCTTAGCCTTTGATGCTTCGATTCTGGATAAGATTGATTTGGCACCTGCGGAGGAAGATCAGGAAAAGATACCTCTTTCTGAATTACCAGTTGGACGTTCGGCTATTGTTACTGATATTTTTTCAGCAAATGAAACCAAACGACGTCTTATGGATATGGGAATCACAAAGCGTACTCGAGTCTTATTGCGTAAGGTAGCACCTTTGGGAGATCCTCTAGAAATTAGCTTGAGAGGGTATGAATTAACTCTACGCAAGTCGGAAGCGCAAATGATTAGTGTGGTCATGCTGGACGAGGGAGAGGAAAAATGACAGAAATTGCATTAATAGGTAATCCTAATAGTGGTAAAACCAGTTTATTCAACCTGATAACAGGGAATAATCAGCGTGTTGGTAACTGGCCGGGTGTTACTGTAGAACGAAAAAGTGGTCTGGTCAAAAAGAATAAGGATTTAGAAATTCAGGATTTACCAGGGATTTACTCAATGTCACCCTATAGCCCTGAAGAAAAGGTGGCGCGTGACTATTTGTTGAGCCAAAGGGCCGACAGTATTTTAAATGTAGCCGATGCGACAAATTTGGAGCGTAACCTTTATCTGACAACGCAGTTGATTGAGACAGGTATTCCAGTCACTTTAGCGCTTAACATGAGTGATGTTTTAGAGGCTCAGGGAAAACAGATTAATGTTGAAAAATTATCTTATCATCTAGGCGTGCCAGTAGTAGCTACTAGTGCTCTCAAGCAAACTGGTGTGGATCAGGTAGTGAAAAAGGCGTCCCATACGACGACTTCTACAGTCGGTGATATTGCCTTTCCAATTTATGATGATAAATTAGAAGCTGCCATCTCACAAATTTTGGAAGTTTTGGGAAATTCGGTGCCACAAAGGTCTGCGCGTTTTTATGCCATTAAACTCTTTGAACATGATGCTTTAGTTGAGGCTGATCTAGACTTGTCCCCATTCCAACGAAAAGAAATCAAAGATATCATTCGCATCACTGAGGAAATTTTCACAGAAGATGCGGAGTCAATTGTCATTAATGAGCGTTATGCCTTTATTGAACGTGTTTGCCAGATGGCTCAAAGTTATACAGAAGATTTTGCCCTGACCTTGTCAGATAAGATTGATAGAATTGTCACCAACCGTATTTTGGCCTTGCCAATTTTCGCAGCAGTTATGTATTTGGTTTATTTCTTATCTATTCAGACTGTTGGAACCATGTGGACAGACTGGGCTAACGATGTGCTTTTTGGTAAGTATGTTCCAGATTTGGTAACTTCTGGTCTTGACTATCTTCAAGTTCAGGACTGGCTTAAGTCTTTGATTGTTGATGGGATTGTCGCTGGGATTGGGACAGTGCTAGGCTTCCTTCCTCAAATTTTTGTGCTCTTTATCTGTTTGGGTGTGCTTGAGGACATTGGATATATGAGTCGTATTGCCTTTGTTATGGACCGTATTTTCCGTCGTTTTGGACTTTCTGGAAAATCCTTTATTCCCATGTTGATTTCGACAGGTTGTGGGGTTCCAGCGGTTATGTCTAGTCGAACCATTGAAAATGAAAGGGACCGTCGCATTACTATTATGACGGCGACCTTCATGCCGTGTTCGGCCAAGTTGGAAATTATTGCCTTGATTTCTGGAGCTTTCTTTCCTAGTAATTCTTTTGTGGCACCAAGTACCTATTTTATTGGGATGGCTGCTATTATCCTATCAGGTATTGCCCTCAAAAAGACGAGTTTTTTGGGTGGTCTAACCAGTCCGTTTATTATGGAATTGCCTGCCTACCACTGGCCTAAAGCCATGTCAGTCTTGCGTTATGCCTTTGGTAAGGCCATGAGTTTTGTCAAACGTGCGGGAACAATTATTTTCAGTTTGACTGTCCTGATTTGGTTCATGTCCAACTACAACTTTATGTTACAGACCGTTGATACGGAAATGAGTATCTTAGCGACTTTGGGTAAAGGATTGTCTTGGATTTTTGCACCTCTTGGTTTTGGAAATTGGAAGGCAACAGTTGCTGCTCTCACAGGTTTAGCAGCCAAGGAGACAGTTGTTGCCACCTTCGGAATTCTCTATCATAACAGTAGTGAATCTGGTTTGGCTACGGCTCTGCAAGCAGATTATTCTTCCTTAGCTGCCTATTCCTTCTTGATTTTTAACTTGCTTTGTGCGCCCTGTTTTGCGGCTATTGGAGCTATTAAGCGTGAAATGGCCAATCTTAAATGGACGGTTGGTGCTATCGGTTTCCAAACAGGCCTAGCTTATTGTGTGAGTTTAATCCTTTACCAGTTTGGCCAAGTTATCCTGTACGGCAAGTCAATGACAATTTGGACTTTTGTTGCTTTCTTACTTTTAGTTACTATGATTTACTTTGTTGTTCGTAAACCACGTCAGATTAAGGATCAAATCATTAGCTTGGATAATCTTCAAGAAGCCCATATTTAGGTTTAGGAGGAATTGTTATGTCTACGTTTATTATTGCCTTCATTATTTTTGCTTTGGCTGGTCTTGGTATCCGTCACTATATTAAAGGAAAAGGTTCTTGTGGCGATTGCGAGTGCTCTTGTCCGGTCAAAGAAGAAATGCATAAAGTTAATCACTAATGGAATATAAGAAAATGAGCTTTTATTTGGATAAGGGGTCATTTTTTCTTACAATTGTGAGGAATGTATAAAGGTTTCCTAAGAGAAAGTATGATATGATGACATGGAAAGAATCTAGCGTGACTTAATAAAGGCAAAATGAAAGAAATGGGTTTGAACAGAGAGATTGTCCTAATTCATGAGACCTGGTGTGCTGATAATATTTGGGGAGAATTTGCGACAGGTCTCCGTCAGATGGAGTATACGGTGCATACACCTAGCTTTCGTTACCATGACTTACCATATCAAGACTGTCTGACTAAAGTTGGTACCGTAACTTTGCAGGATTATCGAGATGATTTGGTGGCTTTGATCGAAAGTTAAAATCAGCCACCGCTTATTTTGGGACACTCTTTAGGTTGTCTGGTGGCATGATGGTTGCTGAAAAGACAGAAATTGCTGGTAGGGTTCTCATGTGACCTGCTCTGATAGCTGATATTTTTGCCTTTTATTCAACTATGCTAGCTTGTTTCGGCGAACACTTTTTCCGTTGGGGTTTTTGGAAAAAAAGCCATTCCGCCTTATAAAAAAGAATTTTTTCAAGTATTGTATGAATGAGCAGGAGGAATCTTTAAAAGAAGAAGTCTTTGCTATACTAGTGCCTGAGTCGGATATTACACTCAGATGGCCCTTCATTGATTTGATAAGACCAAGGCGGTTTACGTGAATTTTAGTAACATTTCGTGCCCTGTTTTTGTAAGAATAAGATGACTCATCCTAATATTGCTAGAAGAACAGCTAAGAACTACCGTGATTCAGTTCTTGTTTCACTAATGGGTGCAGATCACATGTATGAAAGTGGTAAATTTCAGTAAAAGACCTTAAGAGTTATTGAGGGCTGGAGTCAACAAAATGGTTTTGTAAATTAATGACGAAGAATAATCAGACGAAGTTGGGACAAATTCCCAGCTTTTTGTGTTTCATTTTAAATGTCTTTTTGAAAATTTTGAAAATTGAGTCACAAAGAGGCCTCCCTATGGTATAATTGAAAAAAAGTATGTATTGGAGAACACCCATGGCGATTATAATGGATGGTAAGGCCCTAGCTGTTAAAATGCAGGATCAATTGCAAGAAAAGGTAGCACGTCTAAAAGAAAAGGAATGGATTGTTCCAGGACTCGTGGTGATTATGGTCGGAGACAACCCTGCTAGTCAAGTTTATGTGCGTAATAAGGAACGTGCTGCTAAAAAGGCTGGTTTCCACAGTAAGACGGTCAATCTTTCTGAGAGTATCAGCGAGGAAGAATTGATTGAGGTTATTGAGAAGTACAATCAAGATCCGCTTTTCCATGGGATTTTGGTTCAATTGCCATTGCCAAATCATATTAATGAAATGCGTATCCTTTTGGCTATTGATCCTAAAAAGGATGTGGATGGTTTCCATCCTATGAATACTGGGAACCTCTGGAATGGTCGTCCTCAAATGGTACCTTGTACACCAGCGGGAATTATGGAAATCCTTCGTGAGTACAATGTTGAATTGGAAGGTAAGACAGCAGTTATCATTGGACGCAGTAATATTGTAGGTAAGCCTATGGCACAGCTTCTCTTGGAGAAAAATGCCACAGTTACTTTGACCCACTCACGTACGCCACATTTGGCTAAAGTTTGTAACAAGGCTGACGTTTTGATTGTGGCTATTGGCCGTGCAAAATTTGTAACGGAAGAATTTGTCAAAGAGGGTGCGGTTGTCATTGATGTAGGAATCAACCGCGATGAAGAAGGTAAACTCTGTGGCGATGTTGATTTTGATCAAGTGAAAGAGAAGGTTGGCATGATCACTCCTGTCCCAGGTGGTGTAGGTCCTATGACTATTACCATGCTGATGGAACAGACCTATCAAGCTGCTCTTCGTAGTTCGAAAGGATAGCTTATGAAAGTTGATGACGATTTAGTTAGGCAAGTGATAAGGCCTAGATTGAGAGAGTCTCACAAGGGCTCTTATGGTCGAGTGCTTTTGGTTGGTGGACTTTATCCTTATGGTGGTGCCATCATTATGGCTGCTATTGCCTGTGTCAACAGTGGTGCAGGTTTGGTTACAGTTGCTACAGATCGTGACAATATCACAGCCCTTCATGCTCATCTTCCTGAAGCTATGGCCTTTGACCTAAGGGAGACTGAAAGATTTCTTGATAATCTTAGGGCAGCTGATGTGGTATTAATCGGTTCTGGCCTAGGTGAGGAGGAGACGGCTGGTCGGGCTTTGGATTTGGTCTTGGCAAATATTAGGTCAAACCAGAACTTGGTTGTTGATGGTTCAGCTCTTAATCTGTTGGCACAGAAAAAAAAGAGCAGTTTGCCAGAGTGTCACCTTATACTTACTCCCCATCAAAAGGAATGGGAAAGACTGTCTGGTTTAGCTATTTCAGAGCAGTCGGTTTCCAATACTCAAAGAGCCTTAGAGGAGTTTCAAAGTGGGACAATTCTAGTTGCCAAGAGTCATAAGACAGCTGTTTATCAGGGAGCAGAAGTAGCCCATTTAGAGGTCGGTGGGCCCTATCAGGCGACTGGAGGAATGGGAGATACCTTGGCTGGTATGGTTACTGGTTTTCTTGCCCAATTTGCCTCAACTGACTCTTACAAGGCAGTCATAATTGCGACTTGGCTTCACTCAGCTATTGCGGATAATATCGCTGAAAATGCTTATGTGGTTTTGCCAACTCGCATCAGCAAGGCTATTCCTAGCTGGATGAAAAAATTGTCATTATAAATCTGAAAACATGTCTCAAATTGAGGCAAGTTTTTTAAAATTTCGATATTTTTTTAAGTTTGCTGAAGATAATTTGTGATAAAATATAAGAAAATTCTTATAAGAACATAGAGGAAACAAAGTGACATCATTTTGGGAAAAAAATAGTCAAAAATGGAAAATATGGCGTCAGAAGCGAAAAGAGAAACGAGCGAATAAACCTAGAAAGCCAGTAAACATCTCGCGTCGTGTTTACTTGCTTTTTGGTGTCGTTTTTGTTCTTTTTTTGTTACTTTTTGCGCGTTTGACCTATATGCAGGTTTATAACAAATCGTTTTATACTAAAAAATTAGAGGATAACTCCAAGTATACGGTTAGGATTGCAAGCGAACGTGGACAAATCTTTGATGCTAAAGGGGTTGCCCTCACGACTAACCAGAGTAAGGACGTTATTACCTTCACACGTAGCAATTTGGTGTCATCAGATACGATGAAGAAGGTCGCTGAAAAGTTGGCGACCATGGTGACTCTGACAGAGACCAAGGTGACCGATCGCCAGAAACGTGACTTTTATTTAGCTGATTCTGCCACTTATAAGCGTGTTGTTAATGATCTTCCAAACAACAAGAAAACAGATAAGTTTGGTAATAAATTAGCTGAAGCTACTATCTACAATAATGCTATTGATGCGGTTCCTGATGAAGCTGTTGATTATTCTGAGGACGAGCTAAAGATAGTCTACATTTATTCTCAGATGAATGCTGTTTCTAATTTCTCAACAGTCACACTGAAGACGGCGGACTTGACCCCTGATCAGATTGCGATTGTGGCAGCCAAGCAGAAGGAACTTAACGGAATTACAGTTGCTAAGGATTGGGAACGTCACACGTCTGATTCGGCCTTGTCCCCTCTTATCGGTAGGGTTTCAAGTTCAGAAGCAGGACTGCCTCAGGAGGATGCTAAGGATTATCTAAAAAAAGGATATGCCCTAAATGACCGTGTAGGTACCTCTTATTTGGAAAAAGAGTACGAGGAGAAGCTCCAAGGAAAACATACTGTTCGTGAGATTACTGTGGACAAGGAAGGTCAGGTTGATAGTGATAAAATCACTCAGAAAGGTAGCAAGGGAAACAACCTGCAGTTGACCATCGACCTTGATTTCCAAAAGGGAGTTGAAGATATCCTTGGCCAACAACTTTCTTCAGAGATTTCAGAGAATAAAGCGACTTATTCTGAAGGTATGTACGCAGTAGTTATGAATGCGGAGACTGGTGCTGTCCTTGCTATGGCAGGACAAAAACATGAGCAAGGGGCACAGGATTTTAAGGCTGATGCCTTAGGGACAATCACCGATGTCTTTATTCCAGGTTCTGTAGTTAAGGGAGCTACTTTAACCGCAGGTTGGCGCTCGGGTGCTATCTATGGGGACCAGGTATTAACTGACCAACCTATTAATATTGCTGGTTCGCCCTCAATTACCTCTTGGTTTACAGAGCAAGGTAGTCGTGCCATTACCGCAACTCAGGCCTTAGAATATTCCTCAAATACCTATATGGTACAGATTGCTATCAAACTTCTTGGGCAACAGTATGTTCCAGGGATGTCCCTGTCGACTGATAATATGGAAAAGGCGATGACGACGCTTCGTGATACCTATGCTGAATTTGGTATGGGTGTGTCTACGGGACTTGATTTACCAGGAGAATCAGAAGGTTACATTTCCAAGAATTATAATGTAGCCAATGTCTTGACAGAGGCTTTTGGACAATATGACTCTTATACAACTATCCAGTTGGCTCAGTATGTTGCCTCAATCGCAAATGGTGGAAAACGTGTAGCGCCTCACATCGTTGGAGGTATCTATGATGCTGGTGAAAATGGTAGCCTAGGAACTCTAGCTTCAACGGTAGACACACGTGTCCTTAACAACTTATCCTTAGATTCTGAGCAATTAGGGATTATCCAACAAGGGTTTAATGACGTTGTCAATTCAGGTTCTAGTCTTGCAACCGGTAAAGCCATGGCAAGTTCTATTATTCCAATTAGTGGTAAAACAGGGACAGCCGAAACTTATGCAACAGATGGTTCAGGAAATTCAGTAACGACAGTTAACCTTAATGCTGTTGCCTATGCGACAGCCAAAGATGGTACTAAGTTGGCGGTTGGGATTATGTACCCACATGCTTTAGACTGGAAGAGTAAGGCCCATCAAAATGCCGTTAAAGCTATCATGGAACTTTATCAAAATACTCACTAATAATATAAAATCTCTTGTGCCTTGCATGAGAGATTTTTCTGTGATATAGTGTTTTAGTATTTGTTCTTTAAGATATGAATTGAGAAAGATAAAAGAAATGGAGGCCTTCATGCTTTACCCTACTCCAATTGCTAAACTGATTGATAGTTTTTCAAAACTTCCAGGAATTGGGGCTAAGACGGCGACACGTCTGGCTTTCTATACTATTAACATGTCTGATGAAGATGTCAATGATTTTGCAAAAAATCTTTTAGCAGCAAAACGTGAATTGACCTATTGTTCGGTTTGTGGTCGCTTGACTGATGATGACCCATGTAATATTTGTATGGATGAAACTAGAGACCGTACTAAGATTTTAGTTGTTGAGGACTCCAAAGATGTTTCTGCTATGGAAAAGATTCAGGAATACCGAGGTCTCTACCATGTGCTTCAAGGGCTTATCTCCCCTATGAATGGTGTCGGACCAGATGATATTAATTTAAAGAGTTTGATTACCCGTCTTATGGACAGCGAGGTTGACGAGGTCATCATCGCAACTAATGCAACAGCCGATGGTGAGGCAACCTCTATGTATATTTCACGTGTCCTCAAACCTGCAGGTATCAAGGTGACCCGCCTAGCGCGTGGGTTGGCTGTTGGTTCTGACATTGAGTACGCTGATGAAGTAACCTTGCTAAGGGCCATCGAAAATCGAACAGAACTGTAGAAAAAGTGTTGGTATATCCAGCACTTTTTGTTTATTGTTTTACGAAAACCACTAGCTATGCTAGTGGTTCCGAAAAGCTTTTAGCGATGTATCAAAAAAGTCCCCCTAAAGTGTTATATTAGATAAGGTTTCCCGACCACTAACTAATATACAAAAGGAGGCCCCCTGATGAGACAGGATAATAATAGTTTAGCACATACTACATGGAATTGTAAGTATCATATTGAGTTCGCACCCAAATATCGACGTCAGATAATTTATGGAAAATACAAAGCAAGTATTGGTCAAATCTTACGTTTATTATGTGAAAGAAAAGGCGTTGAAATTCATGAAGCAGAAGCTTGCCCAGATCATATTCACATGTTGGTGAGTATACCACCGAAACTAAGTATTTCCTCATTTATGGGATATTTAAAGGGCAAAAGTAGTTTAATGATATTTGATCGACACGCTAATTTAAAGTATAAATATGGGAATCGCAAATTTTGGTGTCGAGGATTTTATGTTGATACGGTTGGACGAAATCAGAAGCGAATTGAAGAATATATTCGTAATCACTTACAAGAAGACGTGATAGCAGATCAGCTAAGTCTATTTGAGGAGTATGATCCGGTTACAGGTGAGAAGAATAAAAGAAAGTAATCTTAAAGAGACCCGCTAGACGGGTCAGCTAGCAAAGGTGGTGCTGAAGGGAAACCATTCGGTAGGCCTTTAGGCCTCGGCCGGTAGCAGAGGCTTTCAGCCGAAGAGCAAGCCACCCGTTCTCACGGGTGGTTTTGACTGTCATTAGGTTTCTCATTAAAAATTTGGTAAAACAAAAGAAAGGCTTAAATGATGAGGAATCGTGATGCAAATTGAAAAAATTTTAAATAACAATGTTGTCCAAGCTATGGATAATGATGTGGAATACATTGTTATGGGGAAGGGACTAGGCTTTCAAAAGAAGGTCGGAGAGACGGTTGATAAAGAGAAGGTTGAAAAGACTTTTGTCTTGGAAAATCCGGAGACAGTGGCCGAATGGACTCGTGCTTATGTAGATTTGCCTGATGGTGAAATGCAGGTCTTTTTGAATATCATCACTTTTGCTGAAGATGTCTTGCAGACCAAGTTTGAACCCTCTTTTTTTATCGCTCTTGCAGACCACCTTCATTATGCTATTGAACGCAGTAGAGAAGGCATATCCCTGCAAAATTCTTTGGCTTGGGAAGTTCGAAAATTTTACCCTTGGGAGTATGAAATTGGAAAACAAGCTCTTCGTTTGATTGCCAATGATTTAGAGGTTGAATTGGCAGATGATGAGCCAGCTTCTGTCGCTTTGCACTTTGTCAATGCATAAAAGGATACGGATCTCCATGAAAAAGACCGACAGATGACTCAAATTGTGGTTGGCATTAGTGAGATTGTCCGTCTTGATTTTGCTTGTGACTTGGAGCAAGATAGCTTTTCTTATAACCGTTTTATTACTTATCTTCGGTACTTAGCGCAACATATTGTGAGTGGGGTTAGTGGTGGTAAAAACGATGCTTTTCTATATGAACAAGTCAAGGTTAACTACCCAAAATCTTTTATCTGTACCCAAAAGGTCGTCACCTATATCAAGTCAAGTTATGCTTTTGAACTTAGTTTAGACGAACAGGTTTATTTGACCATTCATATTCAACGCTTTAGAGATCATATCGATTAGTAAGCGATTCTCATAGCTACTATACAAAAAGCAGACAATTAGGCTCAAGTCTGCTTTTTCTGTGCCCTTGTGATATAATGAATTGATTGATATTGTACTGAATCACTCGATGAAAGTATTGAATGTATTTTAGTATTCGTAATAAAAAGCTAATTTGTTAGGGAAAGGAAGGGAACGGCTCTGTCCTTTAAGTAGGCTAAACTGTTCCGAAAAAGCATGCTATGTACGTTGAAATGATTGATGAGACTGGACAAGTCTCAGAAGAAATAAAAAAACAAACTTTGGAATTACTTGATTTTGCAGCGCAGAAACTTGGCAAGGAAGACAAGGAAATGGCGGTTACTTTTGTAACTAACGAACGTAGTCACGAATTGAATTTGGAGTATCGTGATACGGATCGTCCAACTGATGTTATTAGTTTGGAGTATAAGCCGGAGTTAGATATTACCTTTGATGAAGAAGATTTGGCTGAAAATCCCGAATTGGCTGAAATGATGGGGGAGTTTGATAGTTATATCGGCGAACTCTTTATTTCTATTGATAAGGCTCGCGAACAAGCTGAGGAATATGGACATAGCTACGAGCGTGAGATGGGCTTTTTGGCTGTTCACGGATTTCTTCATATCAACGGGTATGATCACTACACCCCAGAAGAAGAAGCGGAAATGTTTGGATTACAGGAAGAAATTTTGACTGCTTATGGACTTACGCGACAATAACCCACAAAAAAAGTGGAAAAACAGAGAATTTACGGCCAGTTTTGAGTTTGCTCTGACAGGGATAATAACGGCCATTAAAGAAGAACGCAACATGCGTAAACATTTGGTATCAGCTATCTTAGTGGTATTGGCTGGCTTGGTTTTTCGTGTGTCTGCGACAGAATGGCTCTTTCTTCTGCAGGCAGTTTTTCTAGTAATTGCCCTAGAGATTGTTAATTCTGCCATTGAAAATGTTGTTGATTTGGCCAGTAATTATCACTTTTCGATGCTAGCTAAAAATGCTAAGGATATGGCTGCAGGAGCGGTCTTGGTTGTCTCTTGTTACGCACTCATTACTGGTATGATTGTTTTCATACCTAAGATTTGGAATTTGATTTTTAACTAAAAAATAGAAAGAAGATATATGACATTTAAATCAGGATTTGTGGCCATTCTTGGTCGACCTAATGTAGGAAAATCAACTTTTTTAAACCATGTTATGGGGCAAAAAATTGCTATCATGAGTGATAAGGCTCAAACAACCCGTAACAAAATTATGGGGATTTACACAACAGATAAAGAACAGATTGTTTTTATCGATACACCGGGTATTCACAAGCCCAAGACAGCACTTGGAGATTTCATGGTGGAGTCTGCTTATTCAACCCTTCGTGAAGTGGATACGGTCCTCTTCATGGTTCCAGCCGATGAGCCTCGTGGTAAGGGTGATGATATGATTATCGGACGTCTTAAGCAAGCCAAGGTTCCGGTTATATTGGTGGTTAATAAGATTGATAAGGTCCATCCAGACCAGCTCCTTGAGCAGATTGATGATTTCCGTAAACAAATGGATTTCAAGGAGATTATTCCAATTTCAGCTCTTCAAGGAAATAATGTTTCCCACCTTGTAGATGTTTTGAGTGATAATCTTGAGGAAGGCTTCCAGTATTTCCCATCGGATCAAATCACAGACCATCCAGAGCGTTTCTTGGTCTCTGAGATGATTCGAGAAAAAGTCCTACAGTTGACGCGTGAAGAAATTCCTCACTCAGTTGCTGTTGTCATTGATTCTATGAAACGTGATGAAGAGACTGATAAGGTTCACATTCGTGCGACTATCATGGTTGAGCGTGATAGCCAAAAAGGTATTGTCATCGGTAAAAAGGGTGCTATGCTCAAGAAAATTGGTACTCTTGCTCGTAAAGATATTGAGCTCATGCTTGGGGACAAGGTCTTCCTTGAAACTTGGGTGAAGGTTAAGAAAAATTGGCGGGATAAAAAACTTGATTTGGCCGATTTTGGTTATAATGAAAAAGAATACTAAGAAAAGCTGGGCATTTGCTCGGCTTTCTTGCTAGAAGGAGGGGCAGATGCCTGAGTTACCTGAGGTAGAAACTGTTAGACGAGGGTTAGAAAGATTGGTAGTAGGACGGACTATTTTGTCACTTGAAGTTAAGGTCCCGAAAATGATCAAGACATCATACGATAGCTTTTTGCATGATTTGCCTGGCCAGATGATTCAAGTCATGCGACGTAGAGGTAAGTACTTGATTTTTGACTTTGGACAATTGATTATGATTTCCCACTTGCGTATGGAGGGGAAATACCTGCTGTTCACAGACCAGGTTCCTACCAACAAACACTTTCACTTATTTTTTAAGTTAGATGATGGCTCTACACTTGTCTATCAGGATGTTCGCAAGTTTGGGACTTTTGATTTATTGGATAGGAAACAGGAAGAGGTCTATTTTATACGGAAAAAACTTGGCCCTGAGCCCACCAAGAAGACCTTTAAATATGCACCTTTTGAGAGAGCCTTAATGCATTCTGCCAAGCCTATTAAGCCCTTACTCTTGGAGCAGAAATTAGTGGCCGGTCTAGGAAATATCTACGTTGATGAGGTGCTTTGGGCGGCCAAGGTTCATCCTGAGACACCAGCAAATAAACTTAGCAAGGCAGCCATGAAACGAGTTCATGATCAAACGATTGCCATATTACAGTTGGGAATTGAAAAAGGTGGTTCCACTATAAGGACCTATCGTAATGCACTTGGTGAGGATGGGACTATGCAGAACTATCTACAGGTTTACGGAAAGACAGGGCAACCTTGTCCACGTTGTGCAAGCACGATTGAGAAAATCAGGTTAGGAGGAAGAGGAACGCATTTGTGTCCTCATTGTCAAAAACGATGATTATAGGATTAACAGGAGGCATTGCTTCAGGAAAATCAACCGTTGTTGAAATGATTAAAGAGGTAGGTTACAAGGTCATTGATGCCGATCAACTGGTGCACGATATGCAGGCCAAAGGGGGCAGGTTGTATCGAGCCTTGCATGATTGGTTGGGAGAGGATATTCTTCTTTCTGATGGAGAATTAAATCGTCCTAAGTTAGGGAAATTAATCTTTTCAAGTGAAGAGATGCGGCATCAATCTGCTGAAATTCAGGGAAAAATTATCCGAGAAGAGTTGGCAGTCAAAAGAGATTGCTTGGCCAAGGAAGAGGACGTCTTTTTTATGGATATTCCCTTACTGATTGAAAATGATTATCAGGATTGGTTTGATCAGATTTGGTTGGTGGCGGTGTCACCTGAGGTCCAGCGCCAACGCTTGATGAAAAGGAATCACTTAAGTGCTGAGGAAGCAGGCATGCGTATTGCTAGTCAAATGCCTTTAGCTGAAAAACTGCCCTATGCTAGTTTAGTTATTGACAACAACGGGAGCATCGATGATTTGAAGAAGAAGGTGAAGAGTGCCATAAAAGATTTAGCTAACCTCGTATAGTTAGTCATTGTGTTATAATGGATAGTGAATTTTAGAAAGAAGATGATTATTTGCGCCAAAAAGAGCTTAAAACCGCTGATTGGCAACGAAATCTTAAAATTGCTTGGATAGGAACTTTTTTTACTGGGGCTAGTTTTTCTATTGTTATGCCCTTCATGGCTCTCTATGTAGAAGAATTAGGGATTAAAGGCGCTATGGTAGAATGGTATGCTGGTTTATCTGTTGCCCTGTCTGCCCTAGCTTCAGCCTTGGTTTCACCAGTTTGGGGACGCTTGGCGGACCGTTATGGTCGAAAGCCCATGATGATTAGAGCCAGTATGGTCATGACCTTTACAATGGGAGGTTTAGCCTTTGTGCCTAATGTCTTCTGGATGCTTTTCTTAAGAATCTTGAATGGATTGTTTGCGGGCTATGTCCCAAATGCAACAGCTTTGATTGCTAGTCAGGCTCCTCAGCAACGTTCTGGCTATGCTCTGGGGACCTTATCTACGGGTCTAACAGCAGGTGTCCTGATTGGCCCTTTGTTAGGTGGGACCTTGTCTGAGGCGTTTGGTATGAGGTGCACCTTTTTATTAGTTGGGGTGATTTTGTTTATCTGTTGTCTTTTGACTATCTTTGGTTTGCGAGAGGACTTTCAACCGATTGAAAAGGGAGAGATGATGACCCTTTCGCAAGTATTTGCTAAAATTCCCAGCAAATCGCTTTTAATCGGCCTCTTTGTGACTAGTATGATTATCCAGATTTCTGCCCAATCGATAGCGCCTATGTTGGCCCTTTATATTCGTTATTTAGGTCAGAGGGACAATATCCTTTTTTACTCAGGTTTAATTGTTTCTGCTATGGGCTTCTCTAGTCTCTTGAGTACCCCTTTTCTGGGAAAATTGGGAGACCGTATTGGCAATCATCGTTTGCTCTTGATGGGCTTATTCTATAGCTTCCTCTTGTATTTCCTTTGTGGTTTTGCCGGTTCAGCCTTGCAACTGGGGATCTTACGCTTTGCCTATGGCTTTGGTATAGGTGCCCTTATGCCTAGTGTCAATTCTTTATTGACCAAGATGACACCCAAGGAAGGAATCTCAAGAATATTTAGCTTTAATCAAAGCTTTTCATACATTGGACAAGTTTTAGGTCCTTTTGTTGGTTCAGCAGTTGCGACTGGACTAGGTTATCGCTGGGTCTTCTTTGTGACCGCAATGATTGTCTTTGGAAATTTTGTCTGGTCCTTAATCATCTTTAGAAAATCGCTAGGAGTTAAGAATATAGGTGAGAGTTAAAATCAATTTAAAGTGTAGTGAATGTGGGAGCATCAACTATCTCACAAGTAAAAATAAACAGAATCATCCTGAGAAAATTCAGGTACTCAAATTCTGCCCCAAGGATAGAAAAGTAACCTTACATGTTGAATCTTAAAGGGTTCTATGGTAGAATAAAAAGGACTTTTTCGGAGGAATAACTATGTACGACTTATTATTAACGCTGCTCTTGGTGATGTCAGCTATTATTGTGATTGCGGTATTCATGCAACCACAAAAAAATCCAAGTAGCAATGTCTTTGATGGTGGTGGGTCAGAAGCACTATTTGAACGTAGTAAACCACGTGGTTTTGAAGCCTTTATGCAACGCTTTACAGGAATCATGGTTTTTCTATGGATTGTAGATGCAATCGTCCTTTCCATTCTCTCAAGTAAGTAATGAGCTGACTGAGGTTGGCTCATTTTTTGCGTTATAGTCAATAAATAAAAGAAAAGGAAATCATGAAAGAATCTATTATAAATTATTTGAAGGAGCATGGGAAATCCAGTGTAAACGACATTGCCCAGGCTCTTAATCATGCTGGGGGAGAAAAGTTTCCTCAGCTCATCAAGGCCATATCAGCCATGGAAAGTAAGAGACAGTTGCGTTTTAACCGAGATGGCTCTGTATCCTTGCGTCCTAAGAAAGAAAATCCTAATCAGGTGACTGTTGAAGGTGTCTTCCGTGCCAATAAGAACGGTTTTGGTTTCTTGCATGTCGATGACAGTGAAGATGACATGTTCATCGGTCGTAATGACGTTGGCCATGCCATTGATGGTGATACTGTTGCCGTTGTTATCAAGAAGCCAGCAGACCGTTTGCGTGGGACAGCGGCAGAAGCAAGAGTTGTTGAAATTGTCGAACGATCTCTTAAAACGGTTGTCGGGAAATTTATCCTCAATGATGAGAAAGAACCTTATGCAGGTTACATCAAGTCTAAGAATCAAAAAATTCAGCAGCCAATCTACATCAAGAAAGAACCAGTTGCTCTTGAGGGAAATGAGATTATTAAGGTTGATATTGAAAAATACCCTAACCGCCATTACGATTATTTTGTAGGAAGTGTTCGAGATATTATTGGTCATCAAGGAGATGCTGGTATTGATGTCTTGGAAGTTTTGGAATCAATGGATATTGTTTCGGAGTTTCCAGAAGATGTTATGGCTGAAGCAGAGGCTGTGCCGGATGCACCTAGTCAAGAAGACCTAATTGGTCGTGTTGACCTTCGTCAAGAGGTGACCTTCACTATTGACGGAGCCGATGCCAAGGACTTGGACGATGCGGTTCATATCAAACGTTTGCCAAATGGTAACTTTGAGCTTGGTGTTCATATTGCCGATGTGTCCTACTATGTTACAGAAGGTTCTGCTCTTAACCGTGAGGCAGTAGCACGTGGGACTTCTGTTTATGTGACAGACCGTGTGGTACCAATGTTGCCTGAGCGTCTTTCGAATGGTATTTGTTCACTAAATCCCAATGTTGACCGCTTGACGCAGTCAGCTATTATGGAGATTACTCCAAAAGGCAAGGTGGTCAATCATAAGATTTGCCAATCTGTAATTAAGACAACCTTCCGTATGACCTATAGTGATGTCAATGAAATGTTGGCTGGAAATCCAGAAAAGATTGAACAGTTCAAGCCTATTATGGATTCTGTGTCAGCTATGGCAGAACTTCATAAGATTTTAGAAGACATGCGTGAACGTCGTGGAGCCCTTAATTTTGATACATCTGAGGCTCGTATCTTGGTTAATGATAAGGGGATGCCAGTTGATATCGTGGTGCGTGAGCGTGGGACGGCTGAGCGAATGATTGAGTCCTTTATGTTGGCTGCCAATGAATGTGTGGCAGAGCATTTCGCTAAGGCTAAGCTGCCATTTATTTACCGTATTCACGAAGAACCTAAAGCGGAGAAATTGCAACGCTTTATGGATTATGCTTCTATCTTTGGTATTCAAATCAAAGGAACAGCTAATAAGATGGATCAGCTAGACTTGCAAGATTTCATGGCGCGAGTTCAGGGTAAACCTGGAGCAGAAGTTATGAATATGATGTTGCTTCGTTCGATGCAACAAGCCCGATATTCAGAACACAATCACGGACACTATGGACTTGCGGCTCAGTACTATACCCACTTTACTAGTCCAATCCGTCGTTACCCAGATCTCCTGGTTCACCGAATGATTCGTGAGTACACCAATAATATGTCCCAAGAAACGCGTGAACATTTTGAAGAGGTTATTCCAGAGTTAGCTACTTCATCTTCAACTCTTGAGCGTCGGGCTATTGATGCTGAACGTGTCGTTGAAGCCATGAAAAAAGCAGAATACATGGAAGAGTTTGTTGGTCAAGAATTCGATGGTATTGTCGGAAGTGTGGTTAAATTCGGTATGTTTGTGGAATTGCCAAACACCATCGAGGGTTTGGTTCACATCACGACCCTTCCAGAATTTTACAATTACAATGAACGCACCATGACCCTTCAGGGTGAGAAAACTGGTAAGACTTTCCGAGTTGGTCAGCCTATCCGTGTCAAATTAACACGTGCTGATAAGGAAACCGGAGACATTGACTTCCAATACCTTCCAAGCGAGTATGATGTCACTGAAAAAGTAGACCACAAGGCTCGTCAGGAACGTGAAGAAAAGGCGAAAGCCTTCCGTAATAGAGGTCCACGTCGTGACCGTCAAAATGGAGACTTCGAACGTCGTGGTAAACGTGGGGATAACCGTAACCGTCAAGACGATAATGGTCGTAAAGGCTCTTATGACGAAAAACGTAAGTCATCTAAGAAACCAGACAAACGTAAAAATCAAAACCGTCCTCACAATGATAACAAGGGACGTGAGAGTGGTCGTCGTAAGAAAAAAAGGAACAAACCTTTTTACAAGGACGTTGCTAAAAAACGAAAATAGGATGAGAATGGAGGGACTGCTATGCCAAAGGGTGAAGGCAATGTTGTTGCTCAGAATAAAAAGGCGAGACATGACTATAGTATTGTAGATACTATTGAAGCAGGCATCGTGCTGACAGGGACAGAGATTAAGTCTGTTCGTGCGGCCCGCATCCAGCTAAAAGATGGCTATGCCCAAATCAAGAATGGTGAGGCCTGGTTAATCAATGTCCATATTGCTCCTTTTGAGCAGGGAAATATTTGGAATCAGGATCCAGACCGTACGAGAAAATTATTGCTTAAGAAAAAGCAAATCACCAAACTTCAAAATGACCTTAAGGGAACAGGGATGACCTTGGTTCCTCTTAAGGTATACCTAAAAAACGGTTTTGCCAAGGTATTGCTTGGTATTGCCAAAGGGAAGCACGATTACGATAAACGTGAGTCAATCAAACGTCGCGAGCAAGAGCGTGACATTAAACGTATTATCAAGAGTGTTAACCGTTAAAACGCCTATCATCTAAGACTGACCTGGTCTTAGATGATTTTTTGCTTTTTAGCTTTAAGAAATGATATAATGGAAACACCGCATGATCTTTTGTTAGGGCTGCTTCTTGAATAGTACCTAGCGCTAGATTTTGATACTGTAAAGGAGATTTACGATGCCAGTAGATGCAAAAACAAAATACAAGGCTAAGAAGACTAAGATTGTTTTCTTTGATATTGATGACACCCTTCGTGTCAAAAAGACAGGTTACATTCCTGAATCTATCAAGGCTGTTTTCAAAGGGCTTAAAGAAAAAGGAATTTTGAC
This sequence comes from Streptococcus vestibularis, assembly GCF_900636445.1. Taxonomy (NCBI): domain Bacteria; kingdom Bacillati; phylum Bacillota; class Bacilli; order Lactobacillales; family Streptococcaceae; genus Streptococcus; species Streptococcus vestibularis. The sequence goes on from NZ_LR134275.1 coordinate 646,037, forward strand.
GGGGATTGCCACAGGACGTGGCTACTATGGTGTCGTTGAGGATATTCGAGACCTAGAGCCCGATTATTTTGTAACCATCAATGGAACTTATGTGATTAATCGAAAAGGGGAAGAAATTTATAACCAGCCCCTAGCTCGTGAGGTTACAGAAGCTTTTGTTGCTTGGTGCAAAGAGATTGGGATTGCTTGGGGCTTCGCTGGTAAGGACAAGCCAGTTGTTTCAGAGCGTTCAGATTTGATTGATAATGCTATGAAACCAGTCTATGGTCTTTGTGATGTGGAGCCAGACTTTCACTTGTCGAATGATGTTTACCATATGTGGACTTTTGCGGAAAATGATGGTGAGCTTGAGTTACCAGAAGAACTCGCAGCCCATGTCCGCATGGTACCTTGGCATGAACACTCATCTGACGTCGTAGCAAATGATATCTCAAAGGCCTCTGGTGTCGAGCATGTCTTAGAGCATGAAAATCTTAAACCAGTCAATGCCATGATGTTTGGTGATGGTCCAAACGATATGGAAATCTTTGACTATGTTGGACTTAAGATTGCTATGGGTAATGCCACACCAGAATTGAAAGAAAAAGCAGATTACGTTACAGGAACAATAGAAGAAGATGGCATTTTCAATGCTTTGGAGGAACTCGGATTGGTAGAAAAAGAACTTCATTTCCCACAACTTGACTTGGATACAGTAGAAGGTCCAGTCGCAACAATTAAAACAAATCATGGTAATTTGGTCATCAAACTCTTCCCTGATCATGCACCATTAACAGTTACAAACTTTGTCAATTTGGCCAAGAGTGGCTACTATGATGGTGTGATTTTCCACAGAATTATCAAGGACTTTATGATTCAAGGTGGTGACCCAACTGGTACTGGTATGGGTGGTGAATCAAGCTTCGGTGGTAGCTTCCAGGACGAGTTTTCTGAAGAACTCTATAACCTCCGTGGTGCACTTTCAATGGCAAATGCTGGACCAGATACTAATGGTAGCCAGTTCTTCATCGTTCAAACACCTGAGATTCCTTATGCTAAAAAGGAACTCGAACGTGGTGGTTGGCCAGCACCAATCGCAGAAGCTTATGCTGAAAATGGTGGTACACCTCACCTAGACCGTCGTCACACAGTCTTTGGTCAATTGGTAGATGAAGACTCTTACAAGGTGCTTGATGAGATTGCTAATGTTGAGGTTGGAGCTCAAGATAAGCCACTTGAAGATGTTGTGATTGAAACAGTTGAGGTAGCAGACTAAGATGAAAATTGGAGACAAGCTTAGGGGTGTTATCACAGGCATCAAGCCTTACGGTGCCTTTGTTTCATTGGAAAATGGTACCACAGGCTTGATTCACATCTCGGAGATTAAGACAGGTTATATCGACAACATCTACAATACCTTAAAGGTAGACCAGGAGGTCTTGGTTCAAGTTGTTGATTTTGATGAATTTACACAAAAGGCCAGTCTTTCTTTGAGAACCCTTGAAGAAGAAAAAAATAAAATTCCTCATCGACATCGTTTCTCTGACAGTCGTTTGAACTATGGCTTTAAACCTTTGGCAGAAGCAATGCCAGGATGGATTGAAGAAGGACTTGACTATCTTAGACAAGAGCATGAAGGATAAATAGCAAAAGCTGACTCATCAGGAGTCAGCTTTTTTGGTGTTTTCGATTTGGCTACAAACGAAAAAGGTCCTCAACTTAATTGAAGACCATTCTGGATTAATTAAACATCAAAATAGAGCAATTCTTTTGGTGTGTGTGTGAAGACTTCAAAGCCATCTTTTGTCACGTAACCACAGTCCTCAATACGAACACCAACTTTTTCAGGAATGTAAATACCTGGTTCAACAGAGAAACACATTCCTTCTTCGATTACCAAGTCATTTCCTTCCATGATTGAAGGGAACTCGTGGACATCCATACCAAGTCCATGTCCCAGACGGTGGTTGAAGTATTCACCGTAACCAGCTTTTTCAATAACATTACGTGCTGCAGCATCGACTTCGCTGGCAGTTACACCTGGTTTGATAAAATCAAGGGCAGTGAGTTGAGCTTCCAAACAGATATTATAGATATCTTTCTTGAATTGGTCAGGTTGACCGACAGCCACAGTACGTGTCATATCTGAAACATAGCCTTGACTGACAACGCCTAAGTCAAAGAGGAGCAAGCTGTCATTTTCAATGCGGTTAGTTCCTGGAATACCATGTGGGTTTGCTGCATTGTTGCCTGTGAGAACCATAGTTTCAAAGGACATTTGATTGATGCCGATTTTCTTCATGCCAAATTCGATTTGAGCAATGATATCTGTCTCAGTCATATCAAGAGAGATATTGTCGAAACCGATATTAACAGCTTTATCAGCATAGTCACCAGCAACAATCATTTTTTGAATTTCATCAGCTGACTTGATAACGCGCATTTTTTGAATGAATGGTGTCAAGTTTTCAAAGCGACCTTCAAAGACTGTCTGCAATCCTTGGAACTTAGTCACATTGAGATTGTCAAACTCTGCATAAATAATAGGGCTGTCTGTACTTGCTAGACCAGCTTTGATTTTTTGCCATGGATTTTCAGAGTCCACATAACCGAAGACTGGGAAATCGAGAACAGAAGAGGCACGTGCAACCTCAAGAGCAGGAACAAAGAGGGCAGGCTCACGATTTTCGTAGACGAAGAGGAACATTTGGCGTTCATGTGGGTCACAATCAAAACCAGTAAGATAATTGACAGTTACAGGATCTGAAACAATAGCTAGCCCTGATTTATTTTCATTTAAAAAATGACGAATGCGATCAAGTTTAGACATAGAAAAAACTCCTTTGTATTTCTTACACTCATTCTGTCACTTTTATAGGGAAAATGCAAGCTGTTTTTGGCTTTTCATTAAATCATTTGCTTTCATTGAGTTTTTTTAATCTTATAGGTTGTAAGCGATGGATAATCATGAAAACGTGAAATGATAACCCAATATTTGAAATAGCTTTCTTTACCTTAGCTAGCAAAAGAGGATCCCTTTCATTTTTTTGTAAAAAATCAGTCAAAACAATTGAAAGTGTTTTCAAATTTTGCTACAATTACTATGAAAGAGTGTGCATTAAGTTTAGAAAGGAAGTGTTTCTTATGAATACTGATGAAACAATCACAATTTACGATGTTGCGCGTGAAGCCGGAGTATCGATGGCAACTGTTTCTCGTGTTGTAAATGGTAACAAAAACGTAAAAGAAAACACCCGAAAAAAAGTTCTCGAAGTTATTGATCGTTTGGATTACCGTCCAAATGCAGTTGCGCGTGGCTTGGCGAGTAAAAAAACAACTACTGTAGGAGTTGTCATTCCAAATATTACAAATAGCTATTTTGCTACTCTAGCTAAAGGTATTGATGACATTGCAACCATGTACAAGTATAATATTGTTCTTGCTTCCAGTGATGAAAATGACGATCATGAAGTTACAGTCATTAATTCTCTATTTGCTAAACAAGTTGATGGTATTATTTTTATGGGACACCATCTGACAGAAAAAATCCGTGCAGAATTCTCTCGTACCCGTACACCGATTGTTCTAGCAGGAACAGTTGATCTCGAACACCAATTACCAAGTGTTAACATCGACTATAAAGCTGCCGTTGAGGATTGTGTAACGAAACTTGCTAAAAATAATGAAAAGGTTGCTTTTGTATCAGGACCACTAATCGATGATATTAATGGCAAACTACGTTTGGCTGGGTATAAGTCTGGACTTGAAAAGAATAATTTGAGCTACAACGAAGGACTTGTCTTTGAAGCTAAATATAGCTATAAAGACGGCTTTGATTTAGCACAACGTGTCTTGAACTCTGGTGCCACTGCTGCCTATGTTGGGGAAGATGAATTGGCTGTAGGTCTCTTGAATGGCCTCTTTGCTGCAGGCAAATCAGTTCCAGAAGATTTCGAAATCATCACAAGCAATGATTCACCGATTACAAGCTACACACGTCCAAACCTTTCTAGTATAAACCATCCTCTCTATGATTTAGGGGCAGTTAGCATGCGTATGTTGACTAAAATTATGCATAAGGAAGAACTTGAAGATAAGAACGTTATTCTTAATCATGGTCTAACTTTACGCCAGTCAACAAAATAAAAAAGGAGTTGGGACATCAGTTTGTCTCAACTTCTCTTTTTTAGAAAAAGGGAGAATGAATGACTTTTGAGGATGCTTATTTTAAACAGAAAGTCCTAAAACATGATAGCCTGGAGCCTTTTGGTTTTATAACTAGTGAGAAAGGCTACGAGCTCAGAAAAACACTAATGGTTGAAGGACTTGAGGCTCGACTATTCATTGATTTAGAAGGTAAGTTGACAGGGCAGGTTGTTGATATTGATTTTGATGAGTCTTATGACACTTTCCGAAGCCCTCACGCAACTGGAACCTACGTTGGTCAAGTCAGAGAAGCTTATGGAGATCTCTTGTCACAAGTAGCTGATTTTTGTTATGACGACCAATTGTTTTCGTCCCCGCAAGCTAATCGTCTGGCTAATTTTATAGTTAAGGAATTTTCAGACCAAGCTGACCATCCTTTTGAGAAATATCCAGACTATCTTTCCTTTCGGGTTGATGATAAGTGGTATGCCTTATTTTTCCCTCTCAAAGGGGAGAAACTAGGACTTGGTGGGGAAAAGGCAGATTTAGTCTATGATGTGGTTAACCTCAAGATCGATCCAAGGCAGATGGATAAGCTCTTAGAATTAGATGGAATCTATCCTAGTTACCATATGTCCAAGAAGACTTGGATTAGCCTTGTTTTAGATGAGACAATTCCAGATCAAACGATTTTTGAGCTCCTTAGAGGGAGTCGTTCTCTGGTTGCTCCTAAGCATCTTAGAAAGCCTTCAGAGCCTCATTATTGGATTATCCCGGTAAATTTGAAATACTACGATATTGGGGAAGAGTTCTCGGCAAGTGAGGATATTCTTTGGACCCAGAAAGCCAGTATGCAAAAAGGGGACGTCGTTGCACTCTATATTACGGCACCTACCAAGGCCATTCGTTATCTCTGTCAGGTTTTAGAAGCGAATATCCCTAATCAAGGTTATCGTGAAGAGGAGAGTATTAAGGAGTTGATGCGGATTAAACCCTTATACACTTTTAATGACACTGACTTTGATAGTGATAGACTAAAGAGTTTAGGTATTAAAACTGTTCGAGGTCCTCGACATATGACGGATGGGTTAGTTCAGGCTTTATACCCTTACCTAAAAGAAAAATAGAAGGAGGACATCATGCGAATTTTGATTGCACCTGATTCCTTTAAGGAAAGTTTGTCTGCAAAAGAGGTCGCCTTAGCTCTTAAATTGGGCTTTGAAAAGGCTTTACCCGACACTGAGTTTGACCTCATGCCAATAGGTGATGGTGGCGAGGGCACCTTAGATGCTCTTGCTGAAAATCTAAATCTTGAGAAGAAAAGTATCGAGATTCCTCATGCCTATACAAGTGATGGAAGTGTTTCTTTTGCCAGCAATGGCCAGACTGCTATTTTTGAAATGGCTGCGATTTGTGGCTTGGAGCATATACCTAAAGATAAACGCAATCCTCTTTGTATAACAACCCAGGGGGTCGGTGAACTGATTGTTCACTTGGTTAAATCTGGTATTCGTGATTTTATTATAGGTGTAGGCGGATCAGCTACTAATGATGGCGGAATTGGTATGGCTTATGGATTAGGTTATTGTTTTTATGATTCTGAGGGACAGGAGCTTGATCCAATAGGTGCTAATCTTGGTCTCATTAAAAAGGTATCCTCTAAAAATAAGGTTGATTTGTCTGGTGTCACCATTCGTCTGATTACTGACGTAGATAACCCCTTGTGTGGTCCACATGGAGCGACCTATATTTTTGGTGGACAAAAAGGCTTGTCTCCTTCACAATTTAAAAAAGTTGACCAAGATATGGCTCAATTCTACCAAGGCTTTGCTCCTGAGCTTCCAAAACTGGCTGGTTCAGGGGCGGGAGGAGGCATGGCTGCAGGCCTGGTGGCGTTTGCAGATGCAGAAGTTAAATCAGGGATTGACTTTGTACTTGATTGTGTTGATTTTGACCAACGTGTGAAGTCTGCTGATTTGGTTATAGTAGGAGAAGGACGATTGGATAGCCAGTCCTTGTCTGGTAAAGCACCGGTCGGGGTGGCTAGGCGGACACCATCAGCAATTCCCGTCATTGCTATTTGCGGTAGTTTGAAGGATGGCTTGCCTGATTTTCCAGTAGCAGGCATTTCAGCTGCTTTCCCTATCATTGGACAAGTATTAGAGTTAGACCAAGTTTTAGCTACCGCTAAGGAGAATCTCTATCGCACAGGACTCAATATTGGAAATCTCATCAAGCTCAGTAAAACATTGTGATATAAGAAAAAGCTAACTTTGCATCAGCTTTTATTTTCCAAATAGTTTAGCAAAAAATCCCTTTTTTTCAAGGATAGGTTCAGTTTCACTAGGAGCAAGGATATCAGGATAGAGTTCTGAAAATAACACTTTATCAAGATTCTCTGCTTGATTACTATGTACGATAAGACCGTATGGTGAATGAGCCTTGGCCTCGTCCACGATAGTAGCTGAAATGTTGAGCGCTTGAGCCGTTTTGATATAGGTAAATTGTATCTGGTCAGCTAATTTTGGCGATAGCTTGAGACTAAGATTCGGGTAAACGGCTTGCAAGTCTTTTAAAATCTGCGGAAAATGGTCAATTACAGTTTTCTTTTCAGCATTTTCTAATAGAACAGCTAGGACTACACGTTCCGCATAGGTTCCAAAATACTGACGAAGTTCATCGGGATTTAGGCGTTTTTCGCCACTAGCGCATTGGAGCACTTTGTTTTCAAGTGAAGTCATAGGCATCTCCTGTAAGTTTTCTACTAGTATTATACAATATTTTGAATTCCTTTTCATTTGAGTCGTTTTCTGAGATTTTCAAAAATAATTGAAAACATTAAAAAATAGAAAATCGCTAGAAAATTCTGGTTTTAATTTGCTTAAGCCTTGATATTATGGTAATATAAGGGTGTAAAAAATTTTAACTCATAAGGAGAGTATTGTAATGTCAATTATTACTGATGTTTACGCTCGCGAAGTCCTTGACTCACGCGGTAACCCAACACTTGAAGTAGAAGTTTACACTGAATCTGGTGCATTCGGTCGCGGTATGGTTCCTTCAGGAGCTTCAACTGGTGAACACGAAGCAGTAGAACTTCGTGATGGTGACAAAGCTCGTTACGGTGGTCTTGGTACTCAAAAAGCAGTTGATAACGTAAACAACGTTATTGCTGAACACATCATCGGATTCGACGTACGTGATCAACAAGGTATTGACCGCGCCATGATCGCTCTTGACGGTACTCCAAACAAAGGTAAACTTGGTGCCAACGCTATTCTTGGTGTGTCTATCGCTGTAGCACGCGCAGCTGCTGACTACCTTGAAGTTCCACTTTACAGCTACCTTGGTGGATTCAACACTAAAGTTCTTCCAACTCCAATGATGAACATCATCAACGGTGGTTCTCACTCAGATGCTCCAATCGCTTTCCAAGAATTCATGATTGTACCTGCTGGTGCACCAACATTCAAAGAAGCTCTTCGTTGGGGTGCTGAAATCTTCCACACTCTTAAGAAGATCCTTAAAGAACGTGGTCTTGAAACAGCGGTAGGTGACGAAGGTGGTTTCGCACCAGCATTTGACGGTACTGAAGATGCTGTTGAAACTATCATCAAAGCTATCGAAACTGCTGGTTACAAACCAGGTGAAGATGTATTCCTTGGTTTCGACTGTGCATCATCTGAGTTCTACGAAAACGGTGTATATGACTACACTAAATTCGAAGGTGAAGGTGGAGCTAAACGTACTGCCGCAGAACAAATCGATTACATCGAAGAATTGGTTAACAAATATCCAATTATCACAATCGAAGATGCTATGGATGAAAACGACTGGGACGGTTGGAAAGCTCTTACTGAACGTCTTGGTGGTAAAGTTCAATTGGTTGGTGATGACTTCTTCGTAACTAACACAGCTTACCTTGAAAAAGGTATTGCAGAACACGCTGCTAACTCAATCCTTATCAAAGTTAACCAAATCGGTACTTTGACTGAAACTTTCGACGCTATCGAAATGGCGAAAGAAGCTGGATACACAGCAGTAGTATCACACCGTTCAGGTGAAACTGAAGATTCAACAATCGCTGATATCGCAGTTGCAACTAACGCTGGTCAAATCAAGACAGGTTCATTGTCACGTACTGACCGTATCGCTAAATACAACCAATTGCTTCGTATCGAAGACCAACTTGGTGAAGTTGCAGAATACCGTGGTTTGAAATCATTCTACAACTTGAAAAAATAAAACGTTGATTTAACAACGTTTCTGAGGACTCTAGGTTAAAACTAGGGTTCTTTTTTCTACCTAGGGGGCAAGGAAGGGGCAAGATTATTTGTAATGATGTTATCTAAAACATTGACCGCTTGGTCTTTCATGTTCCTAGTGACATGGGTATAGATGCTAGTAGTCACTTCCGAATCAGCATGACCAACTCTGTCCATAATAGTTTTTAGTGGCACGTTGTTTTCAGCCAGTATGCTTATCGTGGTATGTCTGAAGATATGAGGGGATAGGCGTTTGTCGATAGGTATTTCCAGTCTGGCATTAGCTCGTTGAAGTGATGCACTTAGGATGGTGCTATGGATAGGTTTTCCAGTATTGGTCGTGAAAATCTTATCACTACGATACCACTCTGGATTGGTTGTTTCGCTTAACTCTTTCAACTCTAGTATCTGGTCAATAATTTCAATCTCACGATTGGTGAGGTAGGTTGTTCGGTAACTAGCGACTGTTTTCGTCCCTTCGTTTTCTGGAATATATCTGTTGAATGATGTGTGGATATCCAAGGAGCGTGTCTCTTTGTGGTAATTTGAAATAGTCAGCCTAGCCAGTTCACCAATACAGCAACCATTCAAGAGCATAAACTTGCACGCTAGAGCATATCTCAGTGTTACGTCCTTTCGGTAGAGTTCTTTCAACAATCGACTGTATTCGTCTGGTTCTAAGTATTTATTCTTGGCAACTTGTTGTTTTTCGAGCTTGTTGGTCTTCTTTGGCAATCGTGCCTTCCTTGATGGCTTATAGCTAATAAGCTGTTGATCCATAGCATAATCGAAGAATGTATTTAGTACAGTCTTGGCACGATATTTTTGGGAATCCGTCCAGTCTTCAGTATCTAGTAATGATTGAATAAGTCGGACATTGATATTTGATAGGATAGTCCCTTGTTCGATAGTGTCAGATATTCGCTTAACGGATGCTGCAAGGCTCTTGATTGAGCTTAACTTAATCTGTTTTTGATGAAATTCCCACCACTCGTTGAAAGCACTATGAAACGATACATTAGTAGTGCTTGATGATTCTATTTTCTGGACTATCTTATCATCCAGTAAGCGTTGAGCTTCTTTCTTTGCTCGATTCGAGCCACTATTAAGCGTAACAGACACCCGTTTCCACTTCTCAGTGTAAGGGTCTCTGTATCTCTCAAAATATTTATATTTTCCGTTTGGTAATTGTTTTACCCACATTGTATTTACCTCACTTTTTTGATAAAATGGGTATAGTAAAGAGGGCTTTTTAATGCTTTTTACTATACGGGATATCCTCACACTCAAAGATGGCCGTCGGAGAGTGTGGGGATATTTTGGCTCTTTGTCAACTGTAGTGGGTGACGAAAAGCTAACATCTAGAGAGGACCTGATAGGTCTTCTCTTTTTTTATGTTCAGAGTGATGAAGACACGTTTCTTAAAGTTGATGAAGTTTCTAAAACCGAATCCCAACCGTTTGATGTCTTTAATCAACTTGTTGGTAGCTTCCAGTTTTGCGTTTGAATAGTCTGTTTCTAGTGCATTTTGGATGTATTGTTTGTGTCTAAGAAAAGTTCTAAAGACCGTTTGAAAATAGTGATTGACTTTGCTTCTATTTTCCTCTATCAGCTCAAAGAACTCATCTACTCTCTTCTCCTGAAAGTGAAAAAGCAAAAGCTGATAAAGTGTATAGTAGTCAGTAAGCTCTTTTGAAAAGCCTAGTGTCTTCTCAACAACTTCATGTGGTGCTAAAGTTTGGCGGAAAGTCTTTGAATAAAAAGAGCTGATAGAGAGTTTACGGCTGTCCTTTTGGAAGAGTCGCCAGTGATTCTTCAAGGCTCGATAGGGTAGTGACTTCTTATCAAACTGGTTCATAATCGCAATTCTTGTCTTTAAAAAGGCACGTCCAAGGTGCTGGATAATGTGGAAACGATCAAGAACGATTTTGGCGTTTGGAAAGAGTCTGTGGGCTAGTGGGATATAGGCTCCAGACATATCCATTGTGATAAACTGCACCTTTTGTCGAACTTTCAATGGGTACTTCAAAAAGTGGTTTCGAATCGTGGTTTGACGGCGATTATCAAGGATGGTTATGAGTTTGTTGGTCTCATAGTTTTGCGCCACAAAAGCGAGTTCACCTTTCTTGAACCCAAACTCATCCCAGGACATAACAGTAGGGAGTTTATCATAATGTTCCTTGAAAGTAAACTGGTCAAGTTTTCGATAGACAGTGGACGTCGATACGCGAAGCTTTCTGGCAATATCAGTTAGTGAGACCTTCTCAGTTAGGAGTTGTGCAACCTTTTGTCGGACTAGATTGGAGATTTGGCAGTTTTTCTCAACGATTGATGTCTCAGCTACCGTGACTCTCCTACAATTTTTACACTGGAAGCGACGTTTCTTCAGATGTAGTAGAGTTGGAGTTCCAGCTTGCTCGAGAAGAGGGATTTTAGAGTTTTTTTGAAAGTCATATTTGATCATCTTTCCATGGCAGTGAGGACATGATGGTGCAGGGTAATCAAGTTTTGCTTGAATCTCGATATGAGTGTCAGTTTCAAAAACAAGTGAAATCTTGATATTTTGGTCTTTAATTCCGATTAATTCTGTGGTATTCTTAATAAGTCTCATAAGTTCTTCCTAATGATGGTTTGGTTGCTTTTCATTATAGTTCTTATGGGACTTTTTGTGTACACTTAAAAAGCTCTATAATCTCTACAGTGGTTTTACCCACTACAGAAATTATAGAGCCTTTTTGTTTTGCCCTGGGCACGGCGTAAAACTGTCTAATTCAGTCCCTTGGACGTAAAACGAAGGAGTTTTAAGCATGAGTTTAAAACGTGACATGTTAGTTGAAGCTGGTATCGAAGACAAGGCAGTGATTGATTCCTTAATGAATGCGTACGATTCTGGGATTGAGAATGCGAAAGCACAAGCTAAGTCTGAATTACAGCTGAAAACGACAGTCTTAAACAACAACTAGAGCAACAGAGCCAAGCACTTAGCGACTTGCAAGCCAAAGAGGGAGCGAGTGAGGAAGTCAAACAACAATTGACTGACTTACAAGCTAAATTTGAAGCTTACAAGACTGACAGTGAAGCTAAACTTGCGAAAGTTACTAAATCAAACGCTATTCGTCTTGCTTTGAAGGATGTGGATGCTCACAATTCAGACGACCTTGCTAAGTTTATCAATATGGTTTTACTGACAAAGGTGGCAAACGTTGGAGAGCTGACGCTTACGCTAGGACAGTCATCAAGACTACTGCTAGACGTACATTCAACGAAATGCGAATGAGACCAGCTCAAGAGTTGGGAATTGATACGTTCTATTATTCCATTAAGTCAGCAGCTCGGAAAATGTGCGCACCGTTACAGCACCAGATAGTTACCACAGGCCGAGCTAGAACCGAGGAAGGTGTTAAGATATTTGCCCTCGATGATTATGGCTATGGTAAGATAGGAGGGTGCCAAGGCATTAACTGTGGCCATACCATGACGCCATTCATCCCAGGAGCCAATTATAAACCAGACTTACCAGACCACTTAAAAGACCTAACACCAGAGCAAGCAATAGAAAACGCCAATGCCCAATCTAAGCAAAGGGCTATTGAGCGTTCTATTAGACAATCTAAGGAGCTTTTGCATGTAGCAGAGAAACTAGGTGATCAGGAGCTGATAGACAAGTATAAGAGCAAGGTCAGGATCCAACAGGGAGCCATGAGAGACTATCTCAAACAACATCCGTTTCTACATCGTGATTACGCTAGAGAGAAGTACTATGACGACCCATTTAGCAAAGCTAAGAAAGAGGTTAAGCTTAGAGAAGAACAAAAGAAAGCTAGAGAGCTTGCTACTAAGCGTGCAGAACTTGATAAAGCTGTGAAAAGTGGTAAAATAGTAAGTGTATCAGGGGTTACAGTAGGACATACACCTCCAGGAAAGGCTGGAGAGCCAAATAGTGTAGTCCAACATAACGCAACGAATGGAGATGTACTTGGCAGAACCTATTACGATGATAGGGGCTACAAAGTAAAAGATATACATTTCACTAATCATAAGCAACCAGATAAACATCCTTACGGGAAAAAAGGTGAACATGTTCACGACTTTGTGTTTGATGATGACGGTAAGTTTATCAGTAGAACAACTAGAGAATTAACAAACAATGAAAGAGAGGAGAACCTAGATATATTATGGCGATATTAGATGATTTACAAGCGTTATATGATAACGGTTGGGACGCCTCTTTTGTCTACAAAGGACAAGATTGTGCTATCTTACCCAACTCTACAACGGACATCCAGGTCTCCATAGGAGCTCAAACATATGTAGTGTCCTCTCTTGATGACTTAGTAAACTTAGATATTGACGGCCAAAAATTGTCGCAAATAATGTCTAAGACAGAAGTACAATACTATTAGCGCTTAGAACAATCTAGGCGCTTTTTTCATGCAATAAATTGCTATAAACCACTATAAACCGTATGGATTTCCATTCGGTTTTTATTTTGCCCTGGAGCATGGCGTAAAACTGTCTAATTCTGCCCATCGTGGCGTAAAACAAAGGAGTTTTAAGCATGAGTTTAAAACGTGACATGTTGGTTGAAGCTGGTATCGAAGACAAGGCAGTGATTGATTCCTTAATGAATGCGTACGGTTCTGGGATTGAGAATGCGAAAGCACAAGCTAAGTCTGAATTACAAGCTGAAAACGACAGTCTTAAACAACAACTAGAGCAACAGAGCCAAGCTCTCAACGACTTGCAGGCTAAAGAGGGGGCGAGTGAGGAAGTTAAGCAACAATTGACTGACTTACAAGCTAAATTTGAAGCTTACAAGTCTGATAGTGAAGCTAATCTTGCGAAAGTTACAAAATCAAACGCTATTCGTCTAGCTTTGAAAGATGTGGACGCTCACAATTCGGATGACCTTGCTAAATTTATCAATTTTGACGAAATCGAACTTGATGAAGCTGGTAAACCTAAACTAGACAAGGTTATTAAAGGATTGAAAGAGACAAGCCCATATCTTTTCAAGCAAGAGGAACAAGCGGCACAGCAAAAAATCTCTGTAGGTGGTAACCCGTCAGCTAATGCTAACGGAATCACTAAGGAAGATTTCAAACGTATGGGTATCAATGAGCGTCAAGAACTCTTTGATAAAGACCCAGAGCTATATCAACAATTGAAAGGATGATTAATCTATGGTTCTAGGAACTACTACGACTGCACAAGTCATTAATCCGCAGGTAATGGCTGACATGGTTTCAGCTAAATTGCGCTGCCTCTTGAAGATCGTGACTTCTTCTATTTATCTTGTCCAAATCTTGCTTATCAACAGAGTGCTCAAGCCTTGATTTTCTTGACTTGTAGCCATCTTTTATTGTAAAATGTAATGGACGAGGGGATGTCGTAGGACGACTGGTAACAGAGCGTTCAAAGGTATCGGAGCTTTCTGATACGGGTGTGGTGCTTCCTTCAGCTTCGGGCTGTAAAGAACCCATGTGTAAAGAAGTCCTCTCTTTTAAGTTATGACTTTACAATCATTTAAAAGAGTAATACAAGCCATAACTTAAAAGAGAGGAAAGAAGAATTGGCAAAAATTGTTAAAGTTACAAGTACGGAAGTTATAATCTCGAATAATGAAGAGTATTTGAAAATAAATCCATCTGAATTGAATTTCGTTCCAAAATTAGGTGATGAAGTAGAAGTTCATAAAGTAGATGATGAAATTATTATCATAAAAGCTGAAGAGAAAAAAGATGACAATATTAACATTGTCAATGAAAACAACTTTTCCCAAAATCAGTCACAAGTCGTTTACACACAAGCAACTACTCCAGATTTGCATTATGTAAATAAATGGGTTTATGTTTTTCTCGCTATTTTTCTTGGTGGATTAGGTGTACATCATTTTTACGCAGGGTATTACGGAACAGGTATTCTTTTTCTGATTTTATCTTTTACGGGTATCCCAGTTATCATCGGATTTATCCAAGGTGTTATCGTCTTATTCAAGATGCCTGATGTGAATGGTAGGATTGTTGTTTAACTAAAAATTTATTACAAATTAAATTTTTTAAAAGCTCAAGTCTAGTATCTCAAGATGGAAAAGAGTTTACTTTTTTAATTCAGATAAGTAATATAATTCTGTGGTATTTAATAGGGATTTGATTAGCTTGTACATAAAATTAGATGAGCAAGAGTAATGAAATGACCCCAATATGACTTGAGAGTAAAAATATAATTATGATTTGTCTTTTGCTATAGAATTTTAGCCTATGATAGGCACTGTACCTAAATAGGAGTTCTAAATATAAAAAGTCCCCGCAATCCTATTGACTGCGGGGATTTCGTCTTAGAATAGACCTTTAATCTTGTCTAAAGCTCCACTGACCATTTCGTTGCCTGAAACAAGTGACTTAGCTTGGTCAAAGTATTCGCCCAAATCATCTTTATTGTCATCGACAAACTTTTTAGCAGCTTCGAAATCTTTCTTTTCAATCATTTCTTTTACTTGGTTAAATGATTCCATTGGATTCATATCTGTTCTCCTTTATAAGTTTTCTTACTAACTCTATTTAATCACGCTTACAGCAAACTAGCAAGAAATATGTTTGAGGCGAGTGCTATGAGGATTATGATTTTCCAGTTAAGTACGATTGATAATTGTTTAATCTTAAAAGGCAGTCCTGTTTGGACTGCCTTTTAAGGCTTATTGTTGTTCCGTTGAAGAGCTACTTGGCTCTGATTCACTTGAACTTGAGCTCGATTCAGATTCTGCAGGATGTAGTTCCTTGTAAGATGGGGTCTTGAATAGATCAGCTGTTGATTTATTGCCTTTTTGTTTGTAGAGGCTAGTTGATTTATCTTTCAGCTTTTTGTTGATTTGTTTCAGTTGATTCATCTGTTTCGTGTAGGAAATCGTGCTAGAATCAACATGTTTCAAACCATTTGGTGTATAGAAACGAAGGAGGTCACCAGTTTGAACAGCGTCACTCATCGAAAGCTGAGTGGCTACTGTCTTACGAATGGCTTCGTTATCCTTTTTAGTCGTTTCATCAGGGTTGGTAATTTCTTCCCCTGTTTGAGTGTTATAGAGTCGACCAGAATAGCTGGTGTATTGAGGAGTAACATATTGACCTGAGGTTCTAAATGCGACGGTTTGCTTATTATCAGGAGATAGGAGGTCTTGTCCCATCTGGATATAAGAGCTAGTGTCAACACCAAGAATGTGAAGGAGAGTTGGAAGGGCATCAACCTCTCCACCAAAGGTGTTAGAGATACCACCACCAGTATATCCTGGAATATGAATCATGTAAGGAACACGTTGAAGCATGGCTTTATCATAGTTTGACCAAGTTTCAGGGTTCTTACCGAGAAGTTCAGCAAGATTGCTGCTTCGTGTATCAGAGATACCATAGTGGTCACCGTACATGACAATAATCGAGTTGTCGTAAAGACCGGTTTCCTTAAGGTAATCAAAGAAGTCTTTGATTGCAGAGTCAAGATAGTTAGCTGTTGCAAAATATCCGTTGACTGTCTCATCTTTTGTTTCAGCGAGTGGGAAACCTTGTTCCTTTTCATCGCCTGAGAGTGAAGTGTATGGGTAGTGGTTAGATACGGTTAGGTATTTAACATAGAAAGGCTGTTGCATTTGTTCCAGATATTTGATGGAATCTGGAAACATGTACTTGTCATTTAGACCATACTGGAAGGAATTCTTATCAGTTTTTTCAGTGAAGGCTGATGAGTCAAAGAAGTAGTTATAACCCCATTGTTTATAGGTGTTATTGCGATTCCAGAAGGATCCAGTGTTTCCGTGGAAAACGGATGAAGTATAGCCACCTGTTTGAGCCAGGATAGATGGTGCAGCGTAGGCTGTATTGGTACCACCGTAGTTTACCATGTATGACCCTGTACTTAGTCCGAAGAGTGATGTTTCCATCAAGGTTTCAGCATCAGAAGTTTTTCCTGATTTAACTTGGTGGAAGAAGTTTGAAAAGGCTAGGGTTTCATTTGAGTGGTAAATGGAATTGAGGAATGGTGTTACCTCATAAGACTGACCATCTACTTGAAGCTTGTAATCAATAAGAAACTGTTGGAAACTCTCCAAGTGAATAACGATAACGTTTCTTCCTTTAGCAATTCCGTAGTACTTAGGATCAGGTGCTGCATAGTGCTTCTTAACATAAGCTTCAATCTTTTTCATATCGTCTGCTGTTGCGGATGAACGAGCTTGTGAAGCTTGATACGTTAAGTTACCGGAATAAGCTGTAAAGAAAGGAATCCCCATAGCACGAACAATATAGTTGTTGGAGAAACCACGTGTCAGTAACTCACCACGGTTAACTTCCGCTAGAAATAGGTTAACTGAGAGAAGGAGTGTCGACAGTGCGGTGACGGCAAAACTAGCTCGTTTATTAAATGGCTTACTATCCGTTTTTAGTTTTTTCCTAAAACCAGCATAGATGAAGAAAGGAATATCAATCAGATAAAAGATATAACTTGGTTCAAGAAGGTTCTTAGCTGAGTCTCCCAGCCCCGCTGCTGAACTAGAACTTGCCAGGATGGTATTTACAGTGATGAAGTCTGTGAACTCACCGAAGTAAATGACATTAGCAATAAGCAGGAGGTTAAGGATGACATAAATAGCAATGGTAATGCTATAAAAGAAACGTCTTTTCTTGAAGTAAAGTCCTAAACCTAGCAGCATTAATCCCAGTGGAATAGGGTTAATCAGCGAAAGCATAACCTGATATCTGCTTTCCAACTCAAGATTAATGTTGACGTAATAAGCGAATATGGTTTTTAGCCAGTAAAAGAAGAGTAACAAGAGGACGAATCCGAGTCTTGATGAAACTCCTTTCCAAAAGGCTTCATTTATTTTTTTCAAAGTAATACTTCCTTTGATTCTATATTATCTTAACCATTATACCAAATAACAAAATGACTCTCAAAAATTTACTGCCATTGAGTGTGATATTCCTTGACATACAATTGACAAAATCTAGTTACGAAACAGAAATTATAGCATTTTTTTGGTATAATGGTAACATGAGTATATTGACAGTAAGTCCCTTTGCGGAGAAAAAAATCAAACAAGGGAAACAGCTTCTTTTAGCCGAAGATTTTCCAAATATAGCTGAAAATAATCAGTTGATTTATCTTTATAGCCAATCCAAAGAATTTTTAGGAACAGGCTATTTGTCAAGTCAAAATAAGGGGATAGGTTGGTTTTTGTCCCCTAAAAAGCAAAAATTGACAGTGACCTATTTTCAGGGACTTTTTGAGAAAGCAAAAGCCAAACGTCAATCCTATTATGATAATGATTTAACGACGGCTTTTCGTCTTTTTAACCAAGATGGTGATGATTTTGGTGGTCTAACGATTGATTTGTATGGAGACTATGTCCTCTTTTCATGGTATAATGCCTTTGTTTATTCCTTGAAGGATGTTATTGTAGAGGCCTTCCAAACGGTCTTTCCTGAGGTCTTGGGAGGTTATGAAAAAATCCGCTTCAAGGGTCTTGATTTCGAATCAGATCATCTTTTTGGGCAAGAGTCGGGTGATACCTTCACCATTTTAGAAAATGGGGTAACATATGAAGTTTTCCTCAATGATGGGCTAATGACGGGGATTTTCCTTGATCAGCATGAAGTGCGTGATGGTTTAGTTAATGGCTTAGCCTTGGGTAAATCAGTTCTGAATATGTTCTCTTATACGGCCGCTTTTTCAGTTGCTGCAGCTATGGGGGGAGCGGTTGAAACGACATCGGTGGATTTGGCAAAACGTTCACGTGAATTATCGACGGCTCATTTTGAAGCTAATGGCTTCAGTATGGAAAATCATCGCTTGGTCGTGATGGATGTCTTCGATTATTTCAAATATGCAAAGAAAAAAGGCTTATCTTATGACCTTATCGTCATCGATCCGCCAAGCTTTGCTCGAAATAAGAAACGCACTTTCTCAGCAAATAAGGATTACCACAAGTTAATTGCACAAAGTCTTGATATTTTATCAGAGCATGGGACAATCATCGCAAGTACCAATGCTGCTAATATGACAGTGCAACAGTTTAAGAAACAACTACGTAAGGGCTTGGGAGATGTTTCAGCGGACTTCGTTAACCTGCAACAATTACCAGCGGATTTTACCGTCAATCCTAATGATCCAACATCAAATTATTTGAAAGTATACACAATAAAGGTAAATAAATGAAAATTGTAGTTCCGATTATGCCAACTAGTTTAGAGGAGGCACAAGCGCTTGAACTGTCTCGTTTTGATGGGGCAGACATTATTGAATGGCGTGCAGATTTTTTAGATAAGGATAGTATCTTAACGGTTGCTCCGGCTATTTTCGAGAAATTCGCAGGCTTTGAGATTGTCTTTACCATACGTACAACGCGTGAGGGTGGTAGGCTTGAGTTAACGGATGCGGAATATGTCGCACTGATTAAGGATGTAGCTGCGATTTATTCGCCAGATTATATTGATTTTGAGTATTTCACACGTAAGGCTGTCTTTGATCAAATGCTCGAATTTTCAAACTTGGTTTTGTCTTATCATAACTTTGAGGAGACACCTGAAAACCTCATGGAACTTTTGTCTGAGATGGCAAACTTGACACCACGAGTGGTTAAGGTGTCAGTTATGCCTAAGCATGAGCAGGATGTTCTCGACCTTATGAACTTCACACGTGGCTTTAAGGCCTTTAATCCTGAGCAGGAGTTTGTAACCATGTCAATGGGTAAACTAGGTCGTTTATCACGTTTTGCGGGCGACTTGATAGGGTCATCATGGACCTTTGCCAGTCTTGATAATGCCAGTGCTCCAGGACAAATTAGTTTAGCAGACATGCGCAGAATCAGGGAGGTTTTGGATGCAGATTGATGGACACACACGCCTAGCAGCTGTTGTCGCCAATCCAATCAAGCATTCGATTTCGCCATTCATTCATAATTCGGCCTTTGAGAAGACACAAGTTAATGGTGTTTATGTGGCCTGGGAGATTCCGAAATCAGACCTAGCCGAGACAGTTAAAAATATTAGACGTTACGACATGTTCGGTATCAATTTGTCCATGCCATATAAGGAAGCAGTTATTCCTTTTTTGGATGAGATTAGTCCTGCAGCTCAACTGATTGGTGCTGTCAATACAGTTGTTAATCGTGATGGGCGTTTGATTGGTCATAATACGGACGGTTTTGGCTTTTTTGCTAGTCTAAAGAACTTTAGCCCTAAAGATGCCCATCTGATGATTTTGGGGGCCGGTGGTGCGGCTAAATCTATTGTGACACAGGCAGTTCTTGATGGTGCAAAAAAAGTCAGTGTCTATGTTCGCCCTCAGTCATTGGATAAGGCAAAAGAGAGCTTTAAGTCCTTACTTGAACAGGCAAGTTGCCACTTGGAGTTTCATGCTTTAAATGAACTTGAGTATTTTCAAGAGGAACTAGGCCAGGCTGATTTATTGGTGAATGCGACGAGTGTTGGGATGGATGGCGCATCCATGCCTATTCCTACAGATACAAAATTTCCTAAGGGACTCTTGGTTGCTGATATCATTTATCAGCCTTTTGAAACACCTTTCTTGGCCTTGGCTAGGAAACAGGGAATAGAGGCTGTGAACGGACTTGGCATGTTGCTTCATCAAGCAGCAGGTGCCTTTAAATTGTGGACAGGCAAGGACATGCCAACAGACGCCATTTGGCAGGAATTGGAAAATATTTACAATAGCTAGGAGGGGACGACTATGAAACTAGAGGTAAATTTAACACATAACCCTTATGACATTATTATTGAAAAAGGAGCCCTTAAGACTGTCGGTCAATGGGTGAAGTCACTTTGGGAACCACAAAAGATTGCCCTTATTACGGACAATCATGTGGGAGCTCTATATGCAGAAAAAGTTAAGCTTAGCCTGGAGCACGAAGGTTTTGAGGTTGTCGTTTTTGATTTTCTAGAAGGTGAAGCGAGTAAAAATCTTAAAACTGTTAATAAGGCTTATGAGTTTTTGATTAAGAATGGCATGACTCGTAGTGATGGTATTCTTGCTCTTGGTGGCGGTGTTGTTGGTGACTTGGCAGGCTTTGTTGCTTCAACTTATATGCGTGGCATTCACTTCGTTCAGGTTCCAACTAGTCTCACTGCCCAAGTGGATTCATCTATTGGTGGTAAGACGGGTGTGAACACACCATTTGCTAAAAATATCGTGGGAACTTTTGCTCAGCCTGATGGGGTTTTGATTGACCCTAATGTCCTTGAGACACTTGGTAAACGTGAATTGATCGAAGGTATGGGTGAGGTTGTCAAATACGGTCTGATTGACGATCCTGAACTTTGGCAACTCCTTGAAAGTATTGATGGTTCGGTTCACAGTATCCTAGAAAACTCAGAAACTATCATTTATCGTTCATGTAACGTTAAGCGTAAAATTGTGGTTGAAGACGAGTTTGAAGGTGGCGTCCGTATGTATCTAAACTTTGGTCATACGATTGGGCATTCCGTTGAACAAACAGCTGGTTACGGTAAAGTCATGCACGGTGAGGCGGTAGCTATCGGAATGGTTCAGATTTCACGTGTTGCTGAGGAAAAAGGTCTGATGCCTAAGGGAATCACACGTCAAATCGCTGAGATGTGTGTTAAGTTTGGCTTGCCTGTGGACTATGAGCCATGGCGTGTTGAGGAGCTCTATACAGCCCTCACACATGACAAAAAAGCTCGTGGCAATAGCATTAAGACAGTTATCGTTCCAGAGATTGGTAAGGCAGCTATCAATCAAATTCCTTTAGTTGAAATGAAAGAGTACTTGGAGAAATAAATGAGATATTTAACAGCAGGTGAGTCTCACGGCCCACGTTTAACAGCAATTATCGAAGGTGTTCCAGCTGGTCTTCCCTTGACTGCTGAAGATATCAATGGTGATTTGAAACGCCGCCAAGGTGGCTATGGTCGTGGTGGCCGTATGAAAATTGAGTCTGATAAGGTTGAAATCACTTCTGGTGTTCGTCATGGGAAAACAACAGGGGCTCCGATTACCCTTCATGTTATCAATAAGGACCATCAAAAATGGTTGGACATCATGGCTGTGGAAGACATTGAGGATCGTTTGAAAACCAAACGTAAAATCACTCACCCACGTCCAGGACATGCTGACTTGGTTGGTGGAATGAAATACCGTTTCGATGATTTGCGTAATTCGTTGGAGCGTTCCAGTGCGCGTGAAACAACGATGCGTGTGGCAGTAGGTGCTGTCGCTAAACGAATCTTAGCTGAGCTCGATATTGAAATTGCTAATCATGTGGTTGTCTTTGGTGGTAAGGAAATTGATGTGCCTGAGAATTTGACGGTAGCCCAAATCAAGGAGTTGGCCCAACAATCAGAGATTTCAGTCGTTAACCAAGAACGTGAACAAGAGATTAAAGATTACATTGACCAAGTCAAAAAAGAAGGGGACACAATCGGTGGTGTCGTTGAAACGGTTGTTGGCGGCGTCCCTGTTGGCCTTGGCTCTTATGTGCAATGGGATACCAAACTTGATGCTAAGATTGCTCAAGCAGTTGTTTCCATCAATGCCTTCAAGGGGGTCGAGTTTGGTCTTGGATTCAAAGATGGCTATCTCAAGGGTTCTCAAGTGATGGACGAAATTCTCTGGAATGAAGAGGATGGCTATACGCGTCGCACTAACAACCTTGGTGGTTTTGAAGGTGGTATGACCAACGGGCAACCGATTGTGGTCCGTGGGGTTATGAAACCTATTCCAACCCTTTACAAGCCATTGATGTCAGTAGATATCGAAACACATGAACCATACAAGGCAACAGTCGAGCGTTCAGATCCAACGGCCTTGCCTGCAGCGGGTGTCGTTATGGAATCTGTAGTTGCTACAGTCGTAGCCAATGAAATCTTGGACAAATTCTCTTCTGATAACATGGAAGAATTGAAAGAAGCGGTAGCACGTCACCGTGACTATGTGAAAAACTTTTAAGCAGCATCAGACAATAGATGGGAGTAGTAATGAGTAAGAAAACTATTTATATCGCAGGATTGGGCTTGATTGGTGGCTCCTTGGCCTTAGGGATTAAAAGGGATCACCCTGATTATGAGATTCTTGGATATAATCGTTCTGACTATTCTCGAAATATTGCACTTGAGCGTGGGATTGTTGATCGTGCAACCAGTGATTTCAAAGAGTTTGCTCCACTTGCTGATGTGATTATCCTTGCAGTGCCAATTAAGCAAACTGTGGCCTACTTGCAGGAATTGGCTGACTTGGATCTCAAAGATAATGTCATCATCACAGACGCAGGGTCTACTAAGTTGGATATCGTTGAGGCAGCTGAACGTTACCTAACAGGTAAAAATATTCAGTTTGTTGGTTCCCACCCTATGGCTGGTTCCCATAAATCAGGGGCTATTGCAGCCGACGTGACGCTTTTTGAAAATGCCTATTATATTTTCACACCGACAAGTCTGACAAGAGAGACAACTATCCCAGAGCTTAAGGACATCTTGTCTGGGCTTAAGTCACGTTTTGTGGAGATTGATGCGGCTGAACACGACCGTGTAACCAGTCAAATCAGTCATTTTCCACACCTTTTAGCTTCTGGTCTTATGGAGCAGGCGGCTGATTATGCTCAGTCTCACGAGATGACCAATCACTTTGCGGCTGGGGGATTCCGAGATATGACCCGTATTGCAGAAAGTGAACCTGGCATGTGGGCTTCCATTCTCATGACTAATGGGCCTGCTGTCTTGGATCGTATTGAAGATTTCAAAAAACGTTTGGACCATGTGGCCGACTTGATTAAAGCTGAAGATGAGAATGCCATTTGGGAGTTCTTTGACAACGGTCGTAAAAAGCGTAAAGAGATGGAAATCCACAAAAAGGGTGGCGTGGAAAGTGCCTTCGATATTTTCGTGGATGTGCCTGACCGAGAAGACGTTATCCTTAGCATTATGGAATTGTTACGAGGAACGTCTTTGGTTAACCTTCGTATCAATGAAGAAAATCGTGAGGATATTCACGGTATCCTTCAAATTACTTTTAAAAATGAAAAAGATCGCACACATGCTAAGACTGTTATTGAAGCCAATACAGACTATCATGTGGTGATCGCCTAGGAGAATAAAATGACAAATATTTATGATTTAGCAAATGAGTTGGAACGTGGCATTCGTGCCCTTCCTGAGTACAAAACTTTGGTAGAGAAAAAAGAAGCGATTGCAGCTGATGCTGAGGCTAGCGCTCTTTTCAAAGAGTTTACTGATTTCCAAGAGGATTTCTATGCTAAAATGCAAGCTGGTACAATGCCAACAGCAGAAGAACAAGTAGCTGTTCAAGAATTGGGTCAAAAGGTAGAAGCTAATGCCCTTTTGAAAGAATACTTGGCTGCACAACAAGGTTTGTCTGTTTATTTAAATGATATTGAACGTATTATCTTCAAACCATTGCAAGAATTGAATAGTTAATTAGGGAGGGTGTGTCATTTGACAGGCCTTTTTCTGCTTTCAAAAGAGATTGTCTAAGGAAAAAACTAGAAATATTAAGGAGAAAAATGATGAGTCGTAAGATTGGAATTATTGGTATGGGAAATGTTGGAGCTGCGGTCGCTCATGGGGCAATTGCTCAAGGCTTGGCTGATAGCTATGTTTTTATTGACATTAATGAGAAGAAGGCCGAGGCAGATGCTCAGGATTTTAAGGATGCTATGGCAAATCTACCTAGCTATGCAAACATTGTTGTCAATGATTATGCAGCACTTGAAGATGCTGATGTGATTATTTCATCTCTTGGAAATATTCAGTTACAGCATAATGCTGGTGAGGACCGCTTTGCTGAATTTCCATTTACTCGAGAAGCCGTTTATCAGGTTTCTCAGAAGCTTAAAAAATTGGATTTTCAAGGAATACTCTTGGTTATCTCGAATCCTGTAGATGCTGTATCAGCCCTCTATCAGGAATTCACAGGCTGGCCAAGAGAACGTGTGATTGGGACAGGGACTCTACTCGATACAGCTAGAATGAAGGCAGCAGTAGGAGATGATTTGTCAGTCAATCCCAAATCAGTATCTGGCTACAATCTTGGTGAACATGGGAATTCCCAATTTACAGCCTGGAGTCAGGTTAAGGTCAAAGGTCAAGATATTACAGAATTGACCAGTGAAGAAGAGCGTCAAAATCTTTTTATGGCTTCTATGAAGGGTGGCCACAAGGTCTTTTATGGTAAGGGCTATACTTCATACGGCATTGCCAGTGCGGCTCTTCGTTTGGTAACTATTATCCTTTCGGATGCTCAAGAAGAAGTGGCGGTATCGAGCTATCAAGAAGCCTATCAGACCTATCTTGGATATCCAGTTATTTTAGGACGTCAAGGGGTGGTTGCTCCTGTTCACTTATCTTTGTCGGCTGAGGAAAATCGTCTTTTGGAGGAGTCTGCTAACTTAATTCGGAACCGTGTTCAAGAGGCAGTTGCCTTTCTAAGAGAAAAGTATACTAATACTAGAGAGTGAATATTTTGACAATTCAGTCTATGGTTGGGCTTTCGATTATGGTATAATGAAAGTAACTATAAAATTTTCAGGAGTAACCTATGAAACTAGAAACCAAGGCACAAGGTCTTCATGGCAGCTTGCGTATCCCTGGTGACAAGTCAATCAGTCACCGTTCGATTATGTTCGGAAGTCTTGCTAAAGGTGTGACAACTGTTCGTGATATTTTACGAGGTGAGGATGTCCTCTCAACCATGCAGGTCTTTCGTGATCTGGGTGTGACCATCGAGGATGACGGTGATGTGGTTCGCATTCACGGTGTTGGTTTTGATGGTCTCAAGGCTCCTCAAAACAAATTGGACATGGGTAACTCTGGAACATCGATTCGCTTGATTTCAGGTGTGCTCGCTGGTCAAGATTTCGATGTAGAGATGTTTGGGGATGATTCCCTTTCAAAACGCCCTATGGACCGTGTGACCATTCCCTTGCGTCAGATGGGTGTAGAGGTTTCTGGTCAAACAGATCGTGATTTGCCACCATTGAAAATGCACGGTAGCAAGTCCCTTAAACCTATTCATTACCAATTGCCTGTGGCCTCTGCTCAGGTAAAATCTGCCCTTATTTTTGCAGCTCTTCAAGCTGATGGTGAATCTGTCATCATTGAAAAGGAAAAAACACGTAATCATACGGAAGACATGATTCAGCAGTTTGGTGGTCAGCTTCAAGTAGATGGCAATGAAATTCGTATTTCTGGTGGACAAACCTTAACTGCCCAAGAAGTTGTGGTTCCAGGGGATATTTCTTCAGCCGCCTTTTGGTTGGTAGCAGGACTTGTGATGCCAAACTCTAAGATTGTCTTGGAAAATGTCGGTATTAACGAGACACGTACCGGTATCATTGATGTTATCAAGGATATGGGTGGTAAGATAAGCCTTTCAGATATTGACCAGGTTGCTAAATCTGCGACCATTACGGTTGAAACTTCAGAACTTAAAGGAACCGAAATTGGCGGTGACATCATTCCACGTTTGATTGATGAACTTCCGATTATCACACTCTTGGCGACACAAGCTCAGGGCAAGACGGTGATTCGTGATGCTGAAGAACTCAAGGTCAAAGAGACTGATCGTATTCAGGTGGTAGCAGATGCCTTGAATGCTATGGGGGCTGATATTGTTCCAACTGAGGATGGTATGATTATCACTGGTAAGACAGCTCTTCACGGGGCAGAGGTCAATACCTTTGGTGACCACAGGATCGGTATGATGACAGCCATTGCTGCCCTCTTGGTTCAAGATGGCGAAGTTAACTTGCAACGTGCAGAAGCTATCAATACAAGCTATCCAAGCTTCTTTAGTGATTTGGAAGGATTACTACATGGCTAAGGTTTTATTGGGCTTTATGGGAGTTGGTAAGAGTTCCGTCGCCCCATTCCTGGATGGTCGTTTCGTGGATATGGATCAGGTCATTGAAGAGAAAATCGGAATGTCCATTGCTGATTGTTTTGCCAAAGAAGGCGAAGCAAGCTTTCGTCAGATTGAGTCTGAGACTCTGGAAGCCCTCCTTCAAGAGGGAGATGACGTCATCATCTCTACTGGAGGTGGTGTCGTTGTGACGGAGCGCAATCGCCAGCTTTTGAAGAAAAATAGTAAGTATAACATATGGCTTCACGCTTCTTTTGATGTGGTCTATGACCGTATTAAAAAGGATACCAAGAATCAGCGCCCACTCTTTCTCAATCATTCTAAAGAGGAATTCAAGGCCATTTATGATGGTCGAATGGCCCTCTATCAAAGTTTGGCAGACCTGGTTATCACTGTTGATAACAGGACACCAGAAGAAGTAGCAAGGTTTATCAAATGTATGTAGGTTATTTGGGCCCAAGTGGGTCGTTTACGCATAATGCAGCCTTAAAGGCTTTTCCTGAGGCAGAATTGGTTTCATTAGGTACCATTACCGAGGTTATCAAGTCTTATGAAGAGGGACGTGTGGATTACGCAGTTATTCCTGTGGAAAATTCCATTGAGGGCTCTGTTCATGAGAGTTTAGACTATCTCTTCCATCAGGCCGATATTCGTGCTGTGGCAGAGATTGTTCAGCCCATCAAGCAGCAGTTGATGGCGACTAAACATCATGAGAAAATTGAGAAAATCTTCTCACACCCACAGGCCATTGCCCAAGGGAAAAAGTATATTAAACAGCATTTTCCACATGCCAAGATTGAGACAACAGCAAGTACAGCCTTTGCGGCGCGTTTTGTCGCTGATAATCCAGATCAGCCTTATGCAGCAATTGCTCCACATGCAGCGGCTAAGGAATACGGTCTTCAAATATTGGCTAAGGATATCCAGGAGATTGAAAAGAATTATACCCGCTTTTGGGTGCTGGGAAACACTGTTCCTGAGATTCCGCTCAATCAGATTGATTGTAAATTAACGCTGGCCTTGACCCTGCCTGATAATATGCCAGGGGCACTTTACAAGGCCCTATCGACCTTTGCCTGGCGAGGCATTGACTTGACCAAGATTGAAAGCCGTCCGTTGAAAACGGTACTTGGCGAGTATTTCTTTATTATTGATTGTGATTATACAAAGGAAAAGTTGGCTCAGTTCGCTCTTGAAGAGCTAACTGCAGTTGGAATTGGATATAAAATCTTGGGTGCTTACCAAGTCTATGAAATTTAAAGGGAAATCTTATGACCAAATCTAACGATGAGCCGTTTACGCATCATGAACGGTTACGTTACAACTATCTTTTAAAAAATCTTGCCCACCTTAATGGACAGCAGGCTTCGGAATTCAATTATCTACAAGGAAAGTTGGATGCTTATGAAGCGGAGCGTTCCTACGAGAGGTATCAGGGTCAAACTGCTGACTATCAAGAAGCACGGAGCCAGCCTTATAATAATCGTTCAAATTATTATCAGGCACCTGATTATGAGGATGTCAATCAGCTAACAGAGGAAGGTCTGCCTGTCTATCGAGAGGAAGTGCCTCAACGAAACGTTAAACGGAAAAAGGTTCAAAGACAAGCAGCCCCTTCAGCAACGTCGGCTCCAAGGTTCAAGTCGCAAGTAGTCAAGAAGAAGCGGCCAAAGAAAAAGCGAAGACTCAAGAAAGTCGTTAAGCTAGTGCTTAGTTGCTTAAGTCTTGGTGTTGTCTTTTTGGTGCTAGCAATGGCCTATCAATTTTACAAAGGAACTGACCTTTCTGCTGCTGGTAACAATGGTAAAGCCTATCAACCGGCCTTAGTCGAAACCTTTAACGGTAAAGACACTAAGGATGGGGTGAATATCCTTATTTTGGGTTCTGACCAACGAGTCAGCCAAGAATCTACCGAGGCCAGAACAGACTCCATTATAGTTGTCAATGTGGGCAATAAGGAAGGCAAAATCAAGATGGTAAGCTTTATGCGAGACACCTTGGTTAATATTAAGGGCGCTTCAGAGACAGACTATTCTCAGGATCTGAAACTCAATACTGCCTTCAATATTGGTGAGCAAAACAATCATCAAGGGGCAGAGCTTATGCGACAGACGCTCAAACGAAATTTTGACATTGATATCAAGTACTATGCCATGGTCGACTTTGAGACCTTTGCGGCAGGTGTTGATACCCTGTTCCCAGATGGCGTGAAAATCAATACTAAATTCTCCACTGTTGATGGTAAAAAAGTGTCCTCGGTCAAAGTTCCAGATGATTTGAGGATGGACAAGGATGGGAATGTTCCGAATCAAACCATTAAAGTCGGTAAGCAACAGATGGATGGACGAACTCTTCTTAATTACGCTCGTTTCCGTAAGGACGATGAAGGGGATTATGGGCGTACCAAACGGCAACAACAAGTGATGCAAGCTATTATGAAGCAAGTTAAAAATCCTATTAGTCTTTTCAAGGGTTCTGAGGCTTTAGGAAAAGTATACTCACTGACTTCAACCAATATGAGCATGACGGAAATGTTGGATTTGGGTCTTTCAAATGCCGGTAGTTTCAAAAATGGTATCAGTTCTCAAACTATTCCTTCAGATGGTGATTGGATTGACAGCTATGATTTATATGGCGGTCAAGGAATCGAAATTGATTTTGACAGTTACCAGGATAAATTAAAAGAACTAGGATTTAGATAAATAAAAAAACAAGCATGTTCTGTGAACGTGCTTGTTTTTAGCGTTTAGCTTGTATAAAATCATTATACAAAAGCTTAATAAAATGATAGAGCAAATATATCATAATAGCAAGAACTGGTAAGAGCTCGGCTAAATAAATTAAATGGGTTATCAGATTCACGAGCTTAAGACTGGTAGTGGCTGCCTTAAAAGCATTGACACTATTGACTAATGGGAAGCTAAAGGCAGCAAAAAGTGGGATAAAACCCTTGTTAACGAGTCTGGCAAAGAGTCTCAAGGCGAAGAAAAAGAAAATTTGGGAGAATACAAACAGGCCGACTAAAATGATAGTTGCAGGTCTTTGATTACTCTTGATTGAGCTGGTAATGAGAAGGGCCAGAGGTGCTGCTAAAATAGCGAGTATAGGCTGATATAGGTGAGGGATGGCTATCTGTTTCATTCTCCATAAAACAAGTGGAAAGAGGGCCAGGGTCGCTAATCCCGTTAGTCCTAGGATAAGCCCCTTGATACTATTTGGAATACCATCCGGAACGGTTACAAGACTAATTGCAGGGCCTACATAAACCACGAACCAACTTGGATAGACTTGTTCTAAGGCTAGTGGGCGCAGAAAACGCAGACTGAAAAAGATGATATAGGCAATATAAAGTCCAAGGAGCCCTATCCATGCGATACTTAGGTCACTTTGAGCTAGTGGAAGGCGACTGGTAAAGAGAAAGGCAGCCATAAAGAGGCTGGGAAAGGCCGAAGCTATGACTGGATTATGCAAATCTTCTTGAGTTTGTCTATAGCCAATGATCAGGCGTCCTAGCACTAGGAAAAAGCCAAAAACGGCTATAAGCCAAATACCCTGAGCAATCAGGGTAAGTTGACTTATTTGATTGGATAAACTAAAGAGGGCAAGTACCAGACTAGATAGGGCCAAGGGAATTTTCTTGAAAAATACCTTCATTGGTCCACAGTCTTTCTAGCTAGCTGCAAGGATATGGCGAAGCTGAACCGCACTCGGAGATACAATTGGAAGGAAGACGCCTTCATTCCAACGACGGATAAAGCTTGACTCTGATTCTTTCAAATAGCCACGACCACCACTAGCCTGAAGTTCGAGGAGCAGGCTGTTGGCTACGACGTCGACAATATCGATACGCAATTGGAAAAGTTCACGTGGTTTTTCAATGAAATAATTAGCATCATTAAGACCCGCAAAGAGTTGATCTTGAATAGCAAGAAGATTTCCACGTGTTGCTTCAAATTCCTCACGAAGAACACTACGGTTACTGTTTAGACTAGCTTCAACCTCATCAAGAGAACGTTGGGCCAAACCAAAGGCAAGACCAAACTGGAAACCAAGAAAGTTTGGACGTGTTTTGGCAATGTAGTCGGTACCATTTTTTGAAAGGACCCAATTAGGATCTAACTTAACGTGATCGAAAGTAAGAGAAGCGGTGTTAGCTCCTTGAAGGGAAACAAATTCCAAATCTTCGGAACGACTAAGACTTTCAGCTTCAGATGGAATAGTGATAATCCAAGGTTGGCTACCGTCTTTAAAGTCAGCAGCAAAGAGAGCTGCAAACTTATCTGCACGAAGATTAGTTACCCAAGGCAAACGACCATCGAGATAGTAGTCATCACCTTCTTGGCTGAGGGTCACATTCAATTCTTCAATGTCAGACAGGAATTTGACGGCATTTGATAAGCCAGTTCCACCAGCACGCTCACCAGTATACAATTCTTTCAACCAGGTTTCACGAGGGTAAGCATTGTCGCTCGCTAGGATATAGTCAATGAAAGTACGGTGTCCCCAAGAAATAAAGGAAGCTGTCAAAGAATGTTGTGCCAATTCATTAAGCACATCAACAACTTGAGTAGGACCACCACCTAGGCCATCAAACTCAGCAGGTACGCCTATTTTAAAGACGTCGTTTTCAGCAATTTTTTCAAGAAGTTGGTCCGCAATTGGTCCAGACTCTTGGTCAATATGGTCAGCGTTGGTGTCCAACCAAGTAAGGAATTCTTTTGAAAAATGTGACATAGGCTTAGGTCCTCCTCTAGTTTATCAGTTTAGCTTTACATTAAGCGAATTCTTGAAGTTCAGGGTTAATTGGTGTTTGTGCGAGATTGTTAGCGTAGTTACACAAGCTAGCAAGGCTGACACCCAAGATAACGTCAAGGGCATTTTGTGCAGTGTAGCCAGCTTCCAAGAAGTCATTGTAGGCTTCGTCACCAACAGCACCTTTGGTATTGATTACAGCAATAGTGAATTTAGCGAGGGTATCAAGTTTTGGATCGTCCTCAATTGGTGTACGGTTACGAAGAGCTTCCAAAAGTTGAGGTGTCATTTGGATTTGCTTGATTGAAAAGGCTGTGTGACCTGCCACACAGAAGGCACAGCCATTAGTAACAGCAGCTGTAATTTGAACAACTTCACGTTCAGTTGGTGTCAATGAATTACGACGGTTGATTTCACCGACAGTGCGGTAAGTTTCAAGCGCAGTTGGCGCATTAGCAA
The DNA here is from genome assembly GCF_900636445.1 of Streptococcus vestibularis. Taxonomy (NCBI): domain Bacteria; kingdom Bacillati; phylum Bacillota; class Bacilli; order Lactobacillales; family Streptococcaceae; genus Streptococcus; species Streptococcus vestibularis. The sequence continues at coordinate 677,533 of NZ_LR134275.1, forward strand.
GGAGACCAATCAAGTTTGGAATGAATCCCCCATTGGCATCTTTGACTGTCTGAAGGACGTCTTTGACTTCTTCTGGTGCAGTTTCGATTGTATGAATGGTAATTTCTGGCATGATTATTCTCCTTTAGATAGAAACGACATCTAGCCAAGCGGCTGAGTCGTTTAATTTTTTGTCATGGACCTATGATAGCACTGTATGACTTTTCTGAAAAATCTATATTATTTATGGCCAGCCATAAATTTGATTTATATGTGCTATAATGGAGGGTAGCAAGTGGCTTTTAGGTCCCTCTAAATCCCTATACAGAGTAAAGAAAGTTGAATTATGTTAAATAAAAACGCTATTGTAGAAGTTGAAATTGTCGATTTGACACATGAAGGATCAGGTGTTGCCAAGGTGGATGGCTTTGTCTTTTTCGTGGATAATGCCCTCCCAGGCGAAGTCATCAAGATGCGAGTGCTTAAGCTCAAGAAAAATATCGGCTTTGGTAAGGTTGAGGAGTATGTGACCCTTTCACCAAACCGTAATCAGGACATTGATGCGACCTATCTTCGTTCAGGAATTGCTGATTTTGGGCATATGACTTATGAGGAGCAGCTTAAGTTCAAGCGTAAACAAGTTGTGGACAACCTCTATAAGACAGCAGGTATCTCAGACGTAGAAGTCGCTGAAACATTGGGGATGGATACACCGTACGCTTACCGTAATAAGGCTCAGGTGCCCGTTCGCCGTGTTAAAGGTCAGCTTGAAACTGGTTTCTACCGCAAGAATTCGCACGACTTGATTCCAATTGAAGATTTCCTCATCCAAGACAAGGAAATTGATAAACTCATTGTCTTTGTACGTGACCTTCTCCGTCGCTATGACCTCAAACCTTATGATGAGAAGGAGCAGACAGGTTTGATTCGTCATTTGGTAGTTCGTCGTGGTCATTATTCAGGTCAGATGATGTTGGTCTTTGTAACGACCAGACCAAAAGTTTTCCGTATTGACCAGATTATTGCTAAGATTACGGAAGCTTTTCCAAGTGTCGTTTCAATCATCCAAAACATCAACGATAAGAACACTAACGCCATCTTTGGTAAGGAGTTCCGCACCCTTTATGGTCAAGACACCATCACAGACAGTATGTTGGGCAATGACTATGAGATTTCTGCCCAGTCATTCTACCAGGTAAATACCGAGATGGCTGAAAAACTCTATCAAACAGCTATTGACTTCTCAGATCTAAACAGCGACAGCATTGTTATTGATGCCTATTCAGGAATCGGGACAATCGGTTTGTCATTTGCAAAACAGGTCAAGGAAGTCTACGGCGTTGAAGTCATCGAAACAGCCGTTGAAGATGGCAAGAAAAATGCAGAACGCAACGGCATTACAAATGCCCACTATGTGGCTGACTCAGCTGAAAATGCCATGGCCAAGTGGAGCAAGGATGGTATCAAACCAGACGTCATCATTGTGGATCCACCACGTAAGGGCTTGACAGAAAGCTTCATCAAAGCCAGCGTCGCCATGCAACCTGAAAAGATTACCTACGTCTCATGTAACCCAGCAACCATGGCGCGTGATATCAAACGCTATCAAGAATTGGACTATGAATTGAAAAAAGTGCAGCCGGTTGATTTGTTTCCTCAAACGCATCATGTTGAGGCGGTATCACTGCTTGTACGAGCTGAGGCTTCAGCGAAGTAGAAGCAGATGATCCACCCATGCGATAGCTGTCGTAGAGTAAGGAGTTTACGACGAAACGATACGGTAACAGCAAACCGCTGAGTGTGTGAGTTTGTTAGTGAAACGCAGTTAAACATCTCACTTTTACATTTCAAGGCGAAATGCTTCAAAGCTCCACTGGTGCTTCGAACTCCCACAGACGCACTATGTCGAGTGTGTGGTGTTGCTACAACGAACAAGAGGGTGAAAATCCTTGATTTTAAGCTATTTTACAAGCATTTTGTATTTGTAGAGAAAGGCAATTTTGATGTTAAAAAAGTCCTAAAAAGGCACATAGATGTATATGTATTTGTAGATGTCGTTTGCGTATCGGAAAAATGAATACAACAATAAATATTTATCTAAAGAGAGAACAATTGTATATTGTGGCTCTTTGTCAACTGTAGTGGGTGACGAAAAGCTAACATCTAGAGAGGGCCAGATAGGTCCTCTTTTTATGTATGTTTAGAGTGATGAAAACACGCTTCCTAAAGTTGATAAAATTTCTAAAACTGAAGCCCAGACGTTTAATATCTTTGATAAGCTTATTGGTCCCCTCCAATTTTGCATTTGAGTACTGTGTTTCTAGTGCGTTTTTGATGTATTGTTTGTGTCTAAGAAAAGTCCTAAAGACTATTTTGAAGTAATGGTTGACCTTGCTTATATTCTCCTCTATCAGCTCAAAGAACTCATCTACTCTCTTCTCCTGAAAGTGAAAAAGCAAAAGCTGATAAAGAGTATAGTAGTCGGTTAGTTCTTCTGAGAAATTCAGTGTCTTCTCAACGACTTCATGTGGACTTAAGGTTTGACCAAAGGTCTTCGAGTGAAATGATTTGCAAGATAACTTACGGCTGTCCTTTTGGAAGACTCTCCAGTGATTTTTCAAGGCTCGATAGGGTAGTGACTTCTTATCGAACTGGTTCATAATGGCAATTCTTGTCTTTAAAAAGGCTCGACCAAGGTGCTGGATGATGTGGAAACGATCAAGAACGATTTTGGCGTTTGGAAAGAGTCTGTGGGCTAGTGGGATATAGGCTCCAGACATATCCATCGTGATAAACTGCACCTTTTGTCGAGCTTTCAATGGATACTTCAAAAAGTAGTTTCGTATAGTGGTTTGGCGGCGATTATCAAGGATGGTTATGAGTTCGTTGGTCTCATAATTCTGCGCCACAAAAGCCAAGTCACCTTTCTTGAACCCAAACTCATCCCAGGACATTATAGCTGGAAGTTTGTCATAATGTTTCTTGAAAGTGAACTGGTCAAGCTTACGATAGACAGTGGACGTTGACACACGAAGTCTTCTGGCAATATCCGTTAGTGACACCTTCTCAGTTAGGAGTTGTGTAACCTTTTGTCGGACCAGATTAGAGATTTGGCAGTTTTTCTCAACGATAGATGTCTCAGCCACCGTTACTCTCCTACAACTTTTACACTGGAAACGACGTTTTTTCAGACGTAGTAGAGTTGGAGTTCCAGCTTGCTCGAGAAGAGGGATTTTAGAGTTTTTTTGAAAGTCATATTTGATCATCTTTCCATGGCAGTGAGGACATGATGGTGCAGGGTAATCGAGTTTTGCTTGAATCTCTATATGAGTGTCAGTTTCAAAAACAAGTGAAATAATGATATTTTGGTCTTTAATTCCGATTAATTCTGTGGTATTCTTAATAAGTCTCATAAGTTCTTCCTAATGATGGTTTTGTCGCTTTTCATTATAGTTCTTATGGGACTTTTTGTGTACACTTAAAAAGCTCTATAATCTCTACAGTGGTTTTACCCACTACAGAAATTATAGAGCCGAACAATTGTATATTGTTCTCTTTTTTTATTTTCAGGTGGGAAAATGACAAAAGAATTACAATCATCACGCTATATTGTCATTTCATTTTTAGTTCGTGAAATGGGAATTGATATTGTTGAGGACATATCTCTTATGCCTGAATTGGAAAAAAGTGGCTTGGTTCGATTGGAATCAAGTGGAGATTTAATACTCAAAGAACTTGGAGGAGTGCTATGAAACGAATTACCGCAAATCAATACCAAACTTCAGAAAGGTATTACAAATTACCTAAAATTCTTTTTGAGGATGAAAAATATATGGATATGAAACTAGAAGTAAAGGTGGCTTATTCTATTTTAAAAGATCGTTTAGAATTATCTCTCAGTCGTGGTTGGACAGATGAAGAAGGGGCGGTCTATTTAGTATTTTCTAATTCTAAAAAGTATGGAACGAATTACCAATTACTAATAAAAAAGATAAAACTATCAAACTACTTAATTGTTTTAAGGTTAACTATAAATATTTTAAGATAATCAAAAATAAAATAATAGAAATCAGTATTTAAAAATTTTTGAAATAGCAATTTAACTTAAAAATTGAAAACTTGTACTCATTTATTACTCCTTATTATCTTATATCAATACACAAAATCGCTTTCATTGTTTATATTTATATAAAAATATGAAAACGCCATCACTTGATAACAACAGGAATTTTGAGTACAATAGAGGAAATGAGAATATTATTTTATACATATATATGTATGATTGGAGTCTGAAATGGGAAAATTTGATAAACAACTAAAATATAGTATTCGAAAAGTAAGTGTCGGTGCAGCTAGTGTCGCCATTGGTGCTTTTTACCTTGCCATGGGGGCAGGTGTGGTACACGCGGAAACGAATATTACCACTGATGGAGGTGTAAGTCAGTCTACTCCGTCTCCAGACCCGGAGACAAGCCAACCTAACAGTCTGACTTCCTCTAGCTATGGGGCGGAGCCTGCTCAAAATCCAGATATTTCTGGAAAATCAACAGAGTTAACAACACCTAAAGAGAAAGAAAATAAAGACACTCTTAATGCAGCGCAGCCGACAGAAGCGTCTACGTCTGCCAATACTAGAAGTCGTCGTGTAAGAAGAGATACAGGAGATGCTCCTGCCGACGGAACTTCTAATACTCCTACTGGAACTTCAACTGGAAATAACGAAGTATTAAATTCTGCTTTAACCGAACGTAAAGGGTCTACAGTAAAACCAGATCAACCAGGGGTAAATATACCAAAAGGAGATGAGCCTGGAGCACATGATCCAAATGCTCACTTGAGTTTCGATGATCCTGATCATACTGCTACTGTTGAAGATATGTGGAAGATTATCCAACATATGCCGGATGACTTCCAAAATAACGAGCGTTCATACTTGAGAAACATGGATACTCTAGGAGACGAGCTTCGTTTTGATAAGACTGCTGAGAATCCAGATGGTGTGCCACTTAAACCAGGTGAAATCCGTGAAATAAACAGTTTCGGTGGTTGGCATGCTATCAACAAAGAGGGACATGTGGGTAAATTCGCCATCGGTAAGAAAAATGAACAAGGCTATTTCACTGGTTGGTACACTGACAAAGATGGACATCGCAAAGAAGGTGGAATGCTCGGTTCTGATGCACTTGACCGAATCTACCTTCACGAGCAAGCATTAGACCGACGCTTCAAATATATGTTAATGCTTGCCAAAGGACGTACTATCGCCAATAAAGATGATAAAGCACAAGATGGCTCTAAGTTTGATATAGTGACAGCAAATAGTAAGGAGAATCAAGATAAACTTGCTTCCTTACCTGTAAAAGAGAAGGAAGATATACTCCAACACGCACCAAATATTGAAGGTTTCAATGGGATAGAAAAAACGTTCAAAGCCTTTTCGACAGAATATGGAAGTCGCTTGAAAATCGACTTTGTGACAGGTTATATCTCAGACTTTGAAGGGTCAAAAGGAACTTATCGTATCGTTGTTAAAGCTATTAAAAAGGATAATTCTGAAGAAACTGTCTATGACCACACTATCAACCGTATTGACGGTGTAGTAGAGAACGAAGAACGTTACAGTCAAGGTGTGGATTTAAGTACGCTTAATGCATTAATTAAAAAAATTTTTAGGGATGAGTTCAATGAAAAAGTCACTACTCTTGCAACTGCTAAATATAAGGAAAAATATCCGAATGATAAAAGACCGAATAGAGAGAAACTAGCAGCTTTGAAAGAGGAAGCAAAACAAGAACTCGTTAAAAATGGAGACGCTATAGTTGAGTTACCTATCGATAAGGATGCATTGCGAGAAGGTACAGGAAGGCGAAAAAATAAGTTTAAAGAAGAACTTAATTTCGAAGCTAATAGTTATACATATGTAGCAAATAGTCTTAATAATATATTAAAAAAAATTGAGGATGAGGAGGTAAAAAGAAACTCTCCAATATGGGCTACTGCCACTGAAACAAATTCAGATGGAACAAAAAAAGTGCTGACCCAGATCGTGTCTATAAATTACTAGATTTTATATTACCAACTGCAAAAAAAATTATCTATCATGGAGACACTGATCAATTAGAACTCGAAACAGATCCAGCTAAAGTAGCCAAACATCGTACAGAGTTAAGTACTAAACTAGCAGCTAAAAAAGCAGAATTAAATACTGCTAGTGAAGAGAAAAAAAATGAACTTAAAAAAGAAATTTCTGCTTTAGAATCAGCCATTGGATCTACAAATGCCTATACTTACACGGAAGCAAGAAATGGTAGTAAACAAGTAAAAATCCTTGGATCACACATGGAAGCAACTAGAAAAACTGATGAAATATCAGAAGCTGAATATAATAAATATCATACTAATGCACTTGCTGCGGATGATGAAAAAAATGGTCTTGCTAACTTCACGGGATACTTTGTTGAAAAAAATAATGTCACACGTACCAATGTGCTAGCTGATGATAAATTATCAGAAAAAATCACTACTGCAATTGAAGGAGATCAGGACAAACTAGGTAAAGGTGGATACTTCTCAACAGGAGATATTCCATTAGGTAAAGACGTTGTATCCTATAAAGTGCAAGTGTTTGCGGAAAATGAAAAACGTGTTGGGGTTAATAATCAAAGTCCAAGACTTCAATATAACTTACCTATCCTAGCCGATTTCTCAGTTATTCAAGATACGGTAGAACCATCAAAAGAAGTCGCTAAACGAATACTTACTAAGTTAAAAGAACAAGGTAAGATTACTGAAGACCAAGAGAAGAAAATAAAAGAAGAAATTGACAAGAGTAAAAAGACATCAGAAGTAAGAGCAGCTATGTCAGGAGATGTTACTGTTCGTTATGTTGATACTGATGGAAATAATTTACCAATTACTGATGCCGATGCTAAAAAAGCTGGAGAAAAAACGGATAATGGCTATTTGGTAAGAAAAGATGTACTGATTGGTACAGACTATGATGTGAATTCAAAAAAAGTTCCGTATTTTAATGCAACTAATGGAAAATATTATGCTTTAAGATCAGTTGGTAGAGGATTGGAAACTTCATCTGATGCGCCAAATGGAAGTATCACAAAGAAACATACAGTAATCACATTTGTATATGAAGAAAGAACTACGCCGCCTACAGGTAAAGGTGTCGTTCATTTCAAGAAACAAACATCTGAGACAGCAACAGAAGCATTGACTGGATATAATGATATTACACTAGAAGGTGAAGTAGGAAAAGAATTTTCAACTGATGAAGTTAATACTAAGATTACAGAACTGAAAAATGCTGGATATGAGATTGTTGGAGACACATTTACAAGTGGTGATAAAACAGTTGATACTATAGAAGACACAGAAGGTCAAATTCCAAGTCAGGAATATACGATTACTGTAAAAGAAAAAGTTGTGACAGTAACAGAACCACCAACTCCAAATACACCGGTTGATCCAAATGTTCCAGAAGGACCAAAATGGCCAACAACTGGATTAGCAAAATCTGACTTAGAAAAAGAAGTAACACGTACAATTACTTACGTTAAGAAAGAAATTGCGGATGGACCAGAAATATCGGATGCGAAACCGACTGTAACACAAACAGCCCACTTCAAACGTAGTGCAACATATAACGCAGTTACAGGAACAATCACATACGGAAATTGGGAAAGTGAGGACAAAGAATTAGCAAAAGTAGACACACCTACATTAACAGGCTATGTAGCAGACAAAGCTTCGGTAGATAAAGTGGAAACAAATGCAGATTCGACAGGATTAGATCAAAAAGTAGTTTATACTAAACTAGGAAGTTGGCTACCAAAAGTGCCAGGTGTAGAAACACCAACGCCACTACCATATCCAAACCATCCAACAGATCCAACGAAGCCTGGAGATCCAACGGATCCTAATACACCAAATGTACCAGTGATTCCATATGTACCAGGATATACACCGAAGACACCAGATGGAAATCCATTAGTACCAGTTGATCCAGAACATCTAGAAAATGGATACAAGGTGCCTCCAATTCCAAACACACCAGGCGAAGATACACCAATTGAGTATTCAAAAGATCCACAAAAAGCAGTGGTGAAAGTATTCAATACAACAACAGGTACAGAGGTTGAACTACCTGAAGAGAAAGTAGAGCTTTCAGGTAAAACAGGTGAACCAATTCCAGCAGATTCAGTAACGGCTAAGATTGCAGACTTAGAAAAACGTGGATATATAATTGAGAATAAAGACTTGTTGAAAGATCAAAAATTCGATAAAGAAAAAGATCCAACAGATGGAGATCCAACACAAGTATTCAAATTACTAGTTAAGGAACGTACAGTAACAGTAACAGAGCCGAAAAATCCAAATGATCCAGTAGATCCAGATAAACCAGAAGGACCAAAATGGCCAGCAACTGGATTAGCAAAATCTGACTTAGAAAAAGAAGTAACACGTACAATTACTTACGTTAAGAAAGAAACTGCGGATGGACCAGAAATATCGGATGCGAAACCAACTAAGAAACAAACAGCCCACTTCAAACGTAGTGCAACATATAATGCAGTTACAGGAACAATCACATACGGACATTGGGAAAGTGCGGACAAAGAATTAGCAAAAGTAGACACACCTACATTAACAGGCTATGTAGCAGACAAAGCTTCAGTAGATAAAGTGGAAACAAATGAAAATTCTACAGGATTAGATCAAAAAGTAGTTTATACTAAACTAGGAAGTTGGGTACCAAAAGTGCCAGGTGTAGAAACACCAACGCCACTACCATATCCAAATAATCCGACAGATCCAACGAAACCTGGTGATCCAACAGATCCTAATACACCAAATGTACCAGTAATTCCGTATGTACCAGGATATACACCGAAGATTGGTGAAACGCCGTTACAACCAAAAGTGCCAAATGATCCAACACAAGGATACATTCCACCAGCGGTACCAACAGAACCTGGTAAGGATACACCGATTGAGTATGTAAAAGTTCCAAATACACCTAGTCCGGAAGAACCGGTAAAACCAACTCCAGAAAGTAATCATATTACAATCTGGGTGGATGAAAATGGTAAGCCATTGAAACCAGAAAAACCTGGAACTCATGAACCAGGAAATATTCCTGGATATCGATTGATTACAACTGTAACAAAAGATGGTGTCACAATTCATAAATTTGAAAAGATAACACCAGTAGAGCCTAATAATCCTGTTCCACAGAAACCGACCACACCGATTCCAACTTCACAAGATCCGACTATTCCAACACCAGAAAGTCAAATTCCAACTCCAAACACTCCAGAAGCAAATACTCCTACTTCTGAGACAAATAGAAGAGAGGAATTGCCAAACACAGGTACAGAAGCTAATGCTACCTTGGCTAGCGCTGGTATCATGACCTTGTTAGCTGGTCTAGGATTAGGATTCTTCAAGAAGAAGGAAGAAGATGAGAAATAATAGATTTTGTAATATAGGATAAATGAGGATGTTGGGAAAAACTCAATTCTAGGAGAAATTGAAGTAAATCTTCCCACAATAAAACGCATAGTATCAAGTTTTTCAACACCTGATACTATGCGTTTTTCTGATTTTTGGCTCTTTTCTACATAGTATTAAATTTCATATTCCATGAGGAGTCCACCTTCTTCGGCGTAATAACTACAAAGTTCAGAAGTAGGAAGGACTTCGATGCTTGCATTAGCAAATTTTTCACGAATCATTGCAGAGAATTGCTCGATAAATTTGTCATTGTTGCGGTGGGCAATCGCAATATGTCCACCTGTATAACCTGCCTTGATCAATTCATCAAAGGCAGCTTTGGTAGCTTTCTTTTGACCTCTTGCTTTTTGCAACTCAAGGGTACCCGTTTTACTAGCTTCTCCAACCATACGGATATTGAGGAGTCCAACAACGGTGCCAACTAGTTTACTTAGACGACCATTCTTCACCAAATTATCAACTTTGTCTAAAACAAAGAGCAACTTGGTTTTAGACTTGTAACTTGTGATAGCATTAACGACTTGGTCAAAATCAAGGCCTTCAGCGACTAAGTGATTGAGTTTACGAACGATAAAGTAGACCTCGTCACCAGCTGACAGGCTATCAATGACGTAAATCTTGGTATCAGGATGCTATTCCAAATAAATTTTCTTAGCGATTTCAGCACTATTATAGCTACCAGAAAGTGTACCTGTGATGGAAGACAACGACGATATTATCCGCTCCTTCAAAAGCTTTCATATAGTCATCCAGACTCGGACAGGCAGACTTGGAAGCCGTTGCAGTCGCATACATCTCCTCCATCATCTGATCAATATTGAGTTGGGCATCATCCGTGTAGATGATCTCGCCTACTTGGAGGGTCAAAGGGACACTGACAAATTCAGTATCAGGGGTCAGATTGTCCAAAGAACGGTAGTTACAGGCCCGAATCCGCAATAATCTTCCATTTCATAGGTTTATACCTCATATTTGCATAATGTAGATTGACAAGTGATTTGTCTTTTTTTTACGATTTTTTCATGAAATACATTGCTATGAAAGCGTATATCATCAGGTGAGACGGATAGAAAGTGAATGTTATGGCAGAAAGAAAAATCTCAGAGAAATCTTTGGAAAATCTGAAACGATTTAACCAAGAAAACAAAGCAATTACACGAGAATCTATTGAGATTTCTCTCCTCCGATTGTTGGAGAAAAAAGACTTGAAAAAGATTACCATATCTGAACTGGTTGAGCGTGCAGGTGTATCCCGTGCTGCCTTTTATCACAATTATGGTTCCAAGGAAGAGATTTTGAAGTCCATCTTTCAGTCTAGTATTGCAAAGATTACCAAATCTTTAGATGGATATAATCTCAAGACTGATTTTTACCAAGTCTGGGTTTCTCTCCTTAAGAAAGTCAAAAAAGAAGCCAAAATCATCAGTCTTGCCATTGATTACAATTTTGAGCAAGTGTTGACCAAGGCGGTTTATGATTTTTTGGAAAAACGAAATGGTAGCTCATCAAATGGTGCCGGTAGCTACCTTAATTCCTTCTGGAGCTCGGCTATTGTTTCAGTAATTTCCAAATGGGTCAAGGATGGTATGAAGACCCCAGCGGAAAAAATCGCCAAGCTCGGCCTTCCCCTTTTTACACAAAAGAAAAAATAATCACCGAGAGGACTAAGTTTATATATCAACTGCAACGACTTGCTTGCAGTTTTTTTCTGTTCTACCAAGTCAACACGAATTTCTAATTTATGCTACAATGGAACTATTATGCTTCAAAAAGGAGATGCAATGAAAGCAGAAGAATGGTTAACCTATTTTATGAAGATTTATGGACGTCGCCCAAAGATGACAGAGGTTGACGAGGCGATACAAAATGGTAGTCTCTTAGCCAATCGAGCAGAAGTTGAAGCCTTGTTGCCAGCATCTAAAAAGGGATTTTGGGAAAGCTTGAGTCAGTTTGTGGCGACTCATAAGGTAGTAGCATCAATCGTTGCGGTTTTTTGTGTGACGCTTCTTGGTGGTGGGGTAATTTTTGTCTGGCATTCTCACAACTCACAAACCCAAAAGCAACCATCCCTCACGGTGGCCTCATCTAACAGTCAGACATTTTCCTTAGACAAGTCTAAGCAATCGAGTTCTAAAGCTTCTGAGTCGTCTTCAAGCTATAGTTCTCAAAGTCAGAGTGCTTCATCGGTGGCCAAAACACCTGCTATGGATGTGGAAGCCATTCGAAATAGTGATTTTTCGAGCATCGAAGGAGATTGGGTGTCTGACAGTGGTCATGTTGTGACTATTACAAAATCTGGCCTCACAAAGTCTGAGGAGACGGGAAGCACTGATGGTAAGACTGTTATTAAGGATTTCAAAGGTCAACCCATGTTCTATTTTGCGGACAATAGTCCAGGTCATGGGGTTAATCCCTTTGTCCCTGTGCCAGCCAACCAAGCGGCACCGTCTCCGGACAATTCTGTCAAAGACACAGATCGTTTGGTTCAAATTCCAGAGTTAGCTGGACCAGGAGTGGTTTACACGTCCTATTACAGAGTGAAAAGCAAGAGCCAATCTAGCCAGAATAGCCCAACCAATACAACTGCCCTTTGGAATAGTGACAAGGCTGCCAAGCTTGCTAGTTATATGGTAGAGTTTGGCCACAAGATGAATCAAGAAAGTTATAGAAGGTTAACACCAAACGGAAGTGACGATTTCTATGGTGCCATGAGTTTTGCTAAAAATAACCGCATCACTGTAGGAGAAAAGACCGAACAGAATGCCCCTATGACCAACCAACAAAAGGTAGATGTTGCCTTTTCAGATGATGGTACAGGAACAGCGGACTATATCATCGTAGACAGTTACGGTTATGCAGGCTCAGCCATGATTCTCTACCATTTCACTATCCATAATGGGCAACCGGTTGTCCTAGTTTCCCTGCAAAATCAAGGTAATCCCGAAAACATGTATTACATGTATCCAACTAATAACAAGGACATTCAAGAAGCCTTCGCCAATATTGTGAATGGCAAGTGAAGGTTTGAGAGACTAGAAAGAAAAATTTGAAAAAGTGAAGAAAGTCTTGGTAACGAGGCTTTTTTCTTGTGGAAGAGCGTTTTGAGAAGGAGTAGCCTACAAAATCTGATATAATGAAGCCAAGGAGGCGCCTATGAAATATCTAAAAAAACAGACGCTGATTCTTTTATCTATCTCTAGCCTATTCCTTGTCGGATTAGCAGTTTCTACACATTTCCACAAAAAGGAGAAGCAACCAAGCTACTCCAACCTCAATAGTAAGGTTAGTCTTAGTGAGGTACGTTCCATTCTCTCGAAACATTTGGACGAGGGGAGTGTGGATAGCTTTATCAATCTGGTCAAGGATTATAATGACACCGTTGGTTCTGTTGGTTTAACTGGAGATTTTAAACCATTTACTAAAACCGACTATGATGTGGAAAAAATCAGTAGTTTGTGGACAGCCAAGCATGGTGACTTTATCGGCACAAACTGTCGTATCAACACCTATACGCTCCTGAAAGGCAAAATCAAGATTCCACAAGTCAAAAGTGATAGTGAGCTCCTTTTCCAAGATAAGGATGCCATTGACAAGGGCAAGATTTTTGATGCCAAGGAGCAGGCAAACTTTGAAATTCTCTTTTCAAGGGTTAAGACTGAACCTACCCAAGTTGTCAAGGTTCACGCCAAACATATGGAAGATTACTACAAGCAGTTCACCTTTGATGACAAGGCACGCATGCTGTCGGTTGTTGTCCATGATAATCTGGACGGAGATTCTCTTTTTGTTGGTCATGTTGGCGTCTTAGTTCCAACGACGGATGGCTACTTATTTGTTGAAAAGTTGACCTTCGAAGAGCCCTACCAAGCCATTAAATTTGCTAGCAAGAAGGACTGCTACAAGTATCTCACAACCAAGTACAAGGACTACACTGGACCGGGTCTAGCCAAACCCTTTATCATGGACAATGGCAAATGGGTGGATATGGACTAGGTTAACGTGCAACGAAAGTTTGAGTAGGGTAGAAACATGACACATGAGCTAGTCAATTCCTTGTCTCATCAGTCCCAATCAGTTGTATAATCTCATGTAAGAGTGTAAAATCTACTATATAAAGATTAAGAGGAATTAGTAATGGAATTAAAAGATTTTACTGAAAAAGAACAAGAACAAATCAACCAAGGGTTGAGTACAGCTGAGATTTCTGACAAGGAAGCTGCGAAGAAGTTGCTTGACTTGGTACCGCTAGAATGGATTAAACGCATTCCTTTCTTTGTAAGAGGCCATGCGACGACTAAGACAGTAGAGCGTGTAGCCAAGCAATATCCTGAGCTCTATGCAGTGGCTAAGCGCCAAGGGGACCTTCCTGAAAAAGAGAGAGAAGAGTTGCGTAAAATCATGACAGCTATTTTTGAAGAAAAAATGAACAAACACAAAATTAAGTAATGTTTTACCAAAAAAGGTATAAGTCTGCAAACTTATACCTTTTTCTTATCTTTACTTCCTATTTGACTTGGATAGACTAATGGCAACCACTGTCGCACCCAGAGAAAATCCAGCTAGCAAACCTTTTGTAGTTATAAAAGGTTTATCGAAGATAATATAATTATATACAGAAAATCCGAGTCCAATAAGAGTTACACTAATTGATAAAAGAATAGCGTCAACCATAATTGTCTTTGGGTCATCCTCAGCCTCCTATTTGTATCCGTTTTCTTTCTGCATATAGTAAAACATAAAAAACCTTAGCTAAATCAAGAGAGTGGTTTGGCTAAGGTATCTGATATTATTTTGTTAAGATAATAGTATCATTTGGATCACGGTCATCATCTTCAATAGTCAGCTGATTTCCGTCGAGTTTATAGTATTTGATATCATCCCCAATCGTTAGACTTTGATTGGCAGGGTTAACTGTTACAGACTTGCTATCCTTCTCGCCATCTGCTTCGTCCTCTTCCCAAGTACCAGTATTTCCAGAGATAGTAAGAGTAATACGATCGCTTTCATCAGTTCCTTTATAGGTGCCATCTAGCCCGTTAGTCTGTTTAGAAGCTTCAGAACTTTGTGAAGGTGAAACCTTACTTGAACTTTGTTGGGTACTAGCAGAGCTTTCAGGTGTTTGAGCTTTCTGGTTTGAGCAGGCTGCTAAAAGACCAAGAACTGCCATAGAGGCAAGAGAAAGTGTGAGTTTTTTGGACAATGTCATAGGCTTTGTCTCCTTTCTTTGATACCTTAAGTATAGCAAACGTTTATACATAAACCAAGCAAAACCCTTTTTCTGAAAATAGATACAACTATCCCTAGCAAATGACTCCCCACTAGCAAGATCATACTCTATTATCCCCATTTAAACTATGCTATGCTGATAAAAAACTATTAAGGAAGGTCCCTAATGACAACAAGCAATCCACGTCGCCAGTGAGAGCGACTTTGGGCAGTAAATAAGTACCTGGTGTTCAGTCATTCAAACAAGATTTACTTAGAAATCCGGAACTATCTCAAGAATGATGAGGTTAGTTTGGATTAGGCTAAGGCCTACATTGACAAATCCCTGGACTTTCCTGAAAAACCTGGTCAATTCGTTAAATCTGGGGCTATTTTAAGAAAAAATCGACTGTCAGCGAAAAGGAAATGTTTATGGTCCAGATGGATAGCTATAAGGTTGCAAGGGAAACTAGGATTTCTAGGGGCTAATCTCGTCCAGTCTCTATTATTTGGGATCATCCATGCGCTTATGTTTATCCAACTAATTGGCGCCCTAAAAGCCATGGCTACTTTTTACCTTCTCACTCATTGAGATAAATATAGCAGAAAATTATCATGGATGAATTAAAAGAAATCAAACTTAAAAACTATTAGTACTTAAATGAGGTCGCCATCAAGGGAGAGATATTCTTCACCGGCTTCTCTCTCATGGAGCTTTTTCCCATTTGTGAAATTGCTAGGAGTAGAGGTATTGACGATATCATCTATAATCGAGTCATCAGTGGTTTGAATACGGATGAATTTCTCCAGCATATCCTTCCCCTGATTTTGGATTTGCAACCGGCCAAGCTTTTCATCAATATGGGTACTAATGTTATGACCTAGGAGACTTATGGAGAGCATTGTTTCCACCATATGATGGCAAATATCAGACAAATTCTGGAGCAAATACTAGCTATATTGCTAAATACCAAGATTTACCTGATAGCTTTTTATCCAGCAAATCTTCATCTGCCTTGTCAGACCCGGGCATCTATCCAGTGGATGAAACTGCGGACCCCTGAAAACCTTGACCGTTCTAATAAGACTCCTGAGGAAATCGCCAAAACCTATGGTTGCCACTTCATTAATTGTAATGCTGAGCTGGTCGACGATATAAAAGAGCAGAAAGCAGAGCATAACTATGACGGCGTTCACCTATATGCCAATGCTTACTGAAAGGTCTATGAAGCTCTTGAGCCCTACCTCTTGGATTAAGAAAATATGATAGAATTTCCAGTTCTTACTCGCTTTTTTCCCTTGATTACAGTACAATAAACGTCAAAAGTGAAAAATTGAAATGGGGTATCCCTATGTGGAAGTGGTTTAAACGACTCATTGTCCTTGTCACTGTGCTCTTTTTTGCAATGGTGGCTCTACTTATTCCGGACAAGATTGACAGTCAAGACCAATTAAAAAATGTATCAACACAAACATCTCTTGTTGATTTAGTCCAGGCTGGTATTGGTGAGACATCCCTATCATCAGGGGACCTTTCAACCGAGATTAATCTGGATAGTAATCAGTTTCGTCAAGTCCTAAAAGCAAGCATAGCTGAATCTAATGATGAGACCCTGAAAAACAGTACCGTAGAGTTGAATGATTCCTATCTAACAGCTAAGGTTCCCGTATCTCTTGGCCCTATCGAATCAACATTTAGCCTTGATTTTACGGTCAGCACTAACAAGGAAGTCATCCTACTAGATTTGTCAGGAGCCCACCTGGGTCGCCTTCCAGTTCCAAAACCACTGGTTCTGCCTTACCTCAAGAAGAGCATTGCCCAGTCCAGCAGTGGTGTTCGCGTGGTTAACAACCAGATTCAGCTCAAGCTTCCTGAAATCGGCTACGAAATTGAGCAAGCCACTATTAACAATAGCAAGATGAAGGTGAAGCTTAACATTCCGATTTCCTTGCCAACAAGTTGGTAATTTAAACTCCTTTGTTCAAAAATGAAATCCAAGACCAAGTCCAATTTGACTTGGCTTTTTACATGAGCAAAGTCGTTAAAGGGAGTAGTATTTATATTTTTTCTAGATTTCGGAATGAAGTGAATAAAGTTGTTTAGATAAAAATAATATTAAATTGATTTTTTAAAACATAGATTATAGCGTTTACAAACACGGTTGTGAATTTTCAGATATTATTGTAAAATATTAGAAAAAAGCATAAGGAGATTCTTAAATGAGCGACTTAGTTTTAGGACTTGATATCGGTATAGGTTCTGTTGGTGTAGGTATCCTTAATAAAGTGACGGGAGAAATTATCCATAAGAATTCACGCATTTTCCCAGCAGCCCAAGCGGAAAATAATGTAGAACGTAGAACAAATCGTCAAGGAAGACGATTGACACGACGTAAAAAACATCGTAGAGTTCGTTTAAATCATCTATTTGAGGAAAGTGGATTAATCACCGATTTTACGAAGGTTTCAATCAATCTTAACCCATATCAATTACGGGTTAAGGGCTTGATCGATGAATTGTCTAATGAAGAATTGTTTATCGCTCTTAAAAATATGGTGAAACACCGTGGGATTAGTTATCTCGATGATGCCAGTGATGACGGAAATTCATCAGTAGGAGACTATGCACAAATTGTTAAGGAAAATAGTAAACAATTAGAAACTAAGACACCGGGACAGATTCAGTTGGAACGCTACCAAAAATATGGTCAATTACGTGGTGATTTTACTGTTGAGGAAGATGGAAAAAAACATCGCTTAATTAATGTCTTTCCTACATCAGCTTATCGTTCAGAAGCCTTAAGGATACTGCAAACCCAAAAAGAATTTAATCCACAGATTACAGATGAATTTATTAATCGTTATCTCGAAATTTTAACTGGAAAACGGAAATATTATCACGGACCAGGTAATGAAAAGTCTCGGACTGATTATGGAAGGTATACTACTAAGAAAGATTCTGAAAATGAGTACATAACTTTAGACAATATTTTTGGTATCCTAATCGGGAAATGTACATTTTATCCAGAAGAGTATAGAGCAGCAAAAGCATCCTACACGGCTCAAGAATTCAATTTGCTAAATGATTTGAACAATCTAACAGTTCCTACTGAAACCAAGAAGTTGAGCGAAGAACAGAAGAATCAAATCATTAATTATGTCAAAAATGAAAAGGCAATGGGGCCAGCGAAACTCTTTAAATATATCGCTAAACTACTTTCTTGCGATGTTGCGGATATCAAGGGATACCGTATCGACAAATCAGATAAGGCTGAGATTCATACTTTCGAAGCCTATCGAAAGATGAAGACGCTTGAAACCATTGATTTTGAGAAAATGTCAAGAGACCAACTTGATAAGTTAGCCTATGTCTTGACATTAAACACTGAGAGGGAAGGTATTCAAGAAGCCTTAGAGCATGAGTTTGCTGATGGTAACTTTATCCAGGAGCAAATTGACGAATTGGTTCAATTCCGCAAAGCAAATAGTTCCATTTTTGGCAAAGGATGGCATAATTTTTCTGTCAAACTGATGATGGAGTTAATCCCAGAATTGTATGCGACGTCAGAAGAGCAAATGACTATCCTGACACGACTTGGGAAACAAAAAACAACTTCGTCTTCAAATAAAACAAAATATATAGATGAAAAACTATTAACTGAAGAAATCTATAATCCTGTTGTTGCTAAGTCTGTTCGCCAAGCTATAAAAATAGTAAATGCAGCAATCAAAGAGTATGGAGACTTTGACAATATTGTCATCGAAATGGCTCGTGAAACAAATGAAGATGATGAAAAGAAAGCTATTCAAAAGATTCAAAAAGCAAACAAAGATGAAAAAGATGCAGCAATGCTTAAGGCTGCCAACCAATATAATGGAAGGGCTGAATTACCACATAGCGTTTTCCACGGTCATAAGCAATTAGCGACTAAAATTCGCCTTTGGCATCAGCAAGGAGAACGTTGCCTTTATACTGGTAAAACAATTTCGATCCATGATTTGATAAATAATCCTAATCAATTTGAAATAGATCATATTTTACCTCTTTCTATCACCTTCGATGACAGTCTTGCTAATAAGGTTTTGGTTTATGCAACTGCTAACCAAGAAAAAGGACAACGAACACCTTATCAGGCTTTAGATAGCATGGATGATGCATGGTCTTTCCGTGAATTAAAAGCTTTTGTACGTGAGTCAAAATCACTTTCAAACAAGAAAAAAGAATACCTTCTTACAGAAGAGGACATTTCAAGATTTGATGTTCGCAAGAAATTTATCGAACGAAATCTTGTAGATACAAGATACGCTTCAAGAGTTGTCCTCAATGCCCTTCAAGAACACTTTAGAGCTCACAAGACTGATACAAAAGTTTCCGTGGTTCGTGGTCAATTCACATCTCAATTGAGACGCCATTGGGGAATTGAGAAGACTCGTGATACTTATCATCACCATGCCGTAGATGCACTGATTATTGCTGCTTCAAGTCAGTTGAATTTGTGGAAAAAACAAAAGAATACCCTTGTAAATTATTCAGAAAACCAACTACTTGATATTGAAACTGGTGAACTTATTAGTGATGATGAGTACAAGGAATCTGTGTTCAAAGCCCCTTACCAACATTTTGTTGATACATTGAAGAGTAAAGAATTTGAAGACAGTATCTTATTCTCATATCAAGTGGATTCTAAGTTTAATCGTAAAATATCAGATGCCACCATTTATGCAACAAGACAGGCTAAAGTAGGAAAAGATAAGAAGGATGAAACTTATGTCTTAGGGAAAATCAAAGATATCTATAGCCAGACTGGCTATGATGCCTTTATAAAGATTTATCAGAAGGATAAGTCAAAATTCCTCATGTATCGTCACGACCCACAAACCTTTGAGAAAGTTATCGAGCCAATTTTAGAGAACTATCCTAATAAGGAAATGAATGAAAAAGGGAAAGAAGTACCATGTAATCCTTTCCTAAAATATAAAGAAGAACATGGCGACTATATTCGTAAATATAGTAAAAAAGGCAATGGTCCTGAAATCAAGAGTCTTAAATACTATGATAGTAAGTTAGGTAATCATATTGATATCACTCCCAAAGATAGTAACAATAAAGTTGTCTTGCAGTCAGTTTCTCCATGGAGAGCGGATGTCTATTTCAATAAGACTACTGGAAAATACGAAATCCTTGGATTAAAATATGCTGATCTACAATTTGAGAAAGGGACAGGAACATATAAGATTTCTCAGGAAAAATACAATGTCATTAAGAAGAAAGAGGGTGTAGATTCTGATTCAGAATTCAAGTTTACACTTTATAAAAACGATTTGTTGCTTATCAAAGATACGGAAACAAAAGAACAGCAGCTATTCCGTTTCTTATCTCGTACTAAACCTAATGTTAAACACTATGTAGAATTAAAACCTTATGATAAACAGAAATTTGAAGGAAATGAATCGTTAATAAATGTACTAGGAGCTGTAGCTAAAGGTGGTCAATGTCAAAAGGGAATAAACAAACCCAATATTTCTATTTACAAAGTAAGAACGGATGTTCTAGGAAATCAGCATATCATCAAAAATGAGGGTGATAAGCCTAAGCTAGATTTTTAATATTAATTGTTAAAAAGTGTTGCAATTATAGTTGTCATATACTATAATAATCGTGTAAGGGACGCCTTACACAGTTACTTAAATCTTGCAGAAGCTACAAAGATAAGGCTTCATGCCGAAATCAACACCCTGTCATTTTATGGCAGGGTGTTTTCGTTATTTAAAAAGGAGAAGAAATGACTTGGAGAGTTGTACATGTCAGTCAAAGTGAGAAGATGCGCTTAAAGCTTGATAACTTATTAGTGCAAAAGATGGGACAAGAGTTTACGGTGCCACTTAGTGATATTTCGATAATAGTTGCAGAAGGTGGAGATACCATTGTTACACTTAGATTATTAAGCGCCCTAAGTAAATATAATATTGCCTTAGTCGTTTGTGATAACGAACATTTACCAACAGGAATTTATCACTCACAAAATGGGCACTTTAGAGCTTACAAACGCTTGAAAGAACAGATGGATTGGTCTCAGAAACAAAAGGACAAGGCATGGCAGATTGTAACTTATTATAAAATCAATAACCAAGAGGATGTCCTAGCCATGTTTGAAAAAAGTCTAGATAACATTAGACTACTTTCAGACTATAAAGAGCAGATAGAACCTGGTGATAGAACGAATAGAGAGGGACATGCTGCCAAGGTCTACTTTAATGAGCTCTTTGGTAAACAATTTGTCAGAGTAACTCAGCAAGAAGCTGATGTCATCAATGCTGGCTTAAACTATGGCTATGCTATTATGAGGGCTCAGATGGCTAGAATAGTGGCGGGTTATGGTTTAAATGGTCTATTAGGGATCTTCCATAAAAATGAATACAATCAGTTTAATTTGGTTGATGACTTGATGGAGCCATTTAGACAGATTGTAGATGTTTGGGTTTATGATAATTTACGAGATCAAGAATTCCTTAAGTATGAGTATAGGTTGGGATTGACAGATTTACTCAATGCTAAAATCAAATATGGCAAAGAGACTTGCTCAGTGACAGTTGCTATGGATAAATATGTCAAAGGCTTTATCAAATATATTTCGGAAAAAGATAGTAGTAAATTTCACTGTCCGGTGGTATCAAGTTTAGAGTGGAGAAAATAAGATGAGGTATGAAGCATTGAGATTATTATGTTTTTTTGATTTGCCCATGGAATCCAAGGATGAAAAAAGAATCTATCGTAATTTTCGTAAAGAATTAATTTCAAATGGGTTTGAAATGTTACAATTTTCGGTCTACTATCGCACTTGTCCTAATAGAAGTTTTGCAAATAAATTTTATAAGAAGTTAAAGATGAGTAATCTACCTGCTGGAAATGTGAGACTTTTGGCGGTTACTGAAAAGCAATTTTCAGAAATGACGTTAATCATAGGTGGCAAAACTAAGCAAGAAGAAATCGTCAGTGATAATAAGTTGGTGGTTATATGAAATTTTTTGTACAACATCCTTACAAAGAACGTATTGAATTGAATATTGGGGTAATCACACAAATTGTTGGTCAGAATAATGAACTCAAATATTATACTTGGCAGATTTTGAGTTGGTATTTTGGTGGAAGAAAATACTCAAGTGAGGACTTAAGTATTTTTGATTATGAAGAGCCTACTATACTTGATGAGACTGGAGAAATAGTGAAGCGAAGTAGCTATCACTATATCGACATTTCAAGTTTTAAGGATTTACTTGAACAGATGGAATATAAGAAAGGCACACTTGCTCACGATTACCTTAGTAAAGTTGTCAATCAAGTGGATATAGTAGCCCATTTGGAGAGAATTAATGAACAAGTAGAGCTTATAGAAGAAACCATGAATCGGCATATAAACTTAAACTGTGGTCAGGTGGAATACCATTTAGAGAATCGCCCTCTAACACTAGACCAACTACTCACAAAAAATTTTAGTCCATTTTTTACCATTGAGAATATGAATCTATCTTTCGAATGGGTTTCAAATACTGATAAACTATCCCTCTTTTTAGAAATGTTAGACCGTCTTCTGTCACAAACAACAGAGAAATATCTCATCCTGCTAAAAAATATTGATAGTTTTATTTCAGAGGACTCATATGATAGTTTTTATAAGCAAATTGATCAGCTAGTCAAAAAGTATCCAAACCTAACCTTTATTTTATTTCCAAGTGACCAAGGCTATCTAAAGATTGATGAGGAAAATAGCAAGTTCGTCAATATTTTATCTGACCAGGTGGAGCATTTGTATGATGTTGAGTTTATGTATGAAAGTGTAGCGAAACATTATCCAAGTAATAATTTTCCAACGAGAGAGGATTTTAGGATATCCTTAGAGACCGTAACGCCTTATTTATTGACAAAAATGCTGAGACAACCTAGTCTCTCAGTTGTTGATTCAGTAATATTGAATATCCTAAATCAGTTGTTTCATTTTAGTTACCGTATAAGATATTCCCAAACATCTGATGAAAAACTTTTACAGAAATTTTTAGAAAGTAAGGATTGACAAGGACAGTTATTGTTTTTATAATCACTATGTGGGTATAAAAACATCAAAATTTCATTTGAGGTTTTTGTACTCTCAAGATTTAAGTAACTGTACAACTTCCCAGTCGTTGATTTTTATTGAATACCCGTTTTTGTACTCTCAAGATTTAAGTAACTGTACAACGGACATCGAACAAGTCAATGCCGTAAGCTTGTTTTTGTACTCTCAAGATTTAAGTAACTGTACAACAATCTTTAACCGGATTGTAGAACCGTTCGGGTTTTTGTACTCTCAAGATTTAAGTAACTGTACAACTGCCTTTAAAATAACTAGATTTTACCATCAGTTTTTGTACTCTCAAGATTTAAGTAACTGTACAACGAGCAAGCACAAGCAAGCTTTACTATCCTGTTTTTGTACTCTCAAGATTTAAGTAACTGTACAACCAGATTGGTTTATCGAACAAGGTCGCAAGTGTTTTTGTACTCTCAAGATTTAAGTAACTGTACAACCAAAAGCTGTTGGTTAACGGTGCTTTGGGCAGTTTTTGTACTCTCAAGATTTAAGTAACTGTACAACCTTGTTTTTCCTCTGGGGTCTCTGCGACTTGTTTTTGTACTCTCAAGATTTAAGTAACTGTACAACGAAATAAACTGCCCAAACATTTTTATTTTCGTTTTTGTACTCTCAAGATTTAAGTAACTGTACAACTGAGTAAGCGACAAGCTAGAAATCAAGTCAGTTTTTGTACTCTCAAGATTTAAGTAACTGTACAGTTCGATTAAACTTAAAAAGCCAGTTCAATTGAACTTGGCTTTTTAAAATACGCGATAGACATAAGGATTGTCAGGCTGTCCGACCTCTTTAACTTCAGTCAAATTGAGGATAGGTAGGCTCTGTTTGAGATTTTGATAGTAATCCACAGTGATGGTACCAGTGACTTTTACCCAGGTATTGTCCTTGAAGGTTTGGTCACTTCCTCTCGTCGCCAGTCCGTAAACACCTGAATCGGCGATACAGTGGATAATACCGAAACGGAAGATGAACTGATAACCCTTGGTCTGTGGGTCATTGTAAACAAAGCCGGTATAGGTGACCTTCTTGCCCACGAAATCGTTAGGATAGAGGTAGATGAGCTCCATGACTTCCATGTAATTTTCCGTGGTAATCTGGATGGTCTCATGTCCCTTGTATTTGGCTAGCTCCTTGGTCATCTCCTTCTCATATGCAGAGGAGGTGAAGTAGGAGCTAGTGTCCGGCTTCAAGTACTGGATGGTCGTTCCCTCTTGGTCGGCCTGATTAGGATCGCTCCCTGCCGCCAGTGGAAAATGATAACCCTTGGCTGATACGGTATTGGCATCCAAGGTCACTGTTGGTACTAAAAGTCCAGTGAGGACTGGAAAGGCTAAGAGAACGATGCTGGCTACCTTGGCTACTCGACCTGACAAATGCGAGTGAACCTTCATCTGCTTCATCCAAACAATGAGTTGAACCACAGCGAGGATAAAGGAAAGCACCATGGAAATGTAGGCCAAGTAGGAGTAGTGGATATTAATGTACTGGTTGAGCTTGCCGGAAACTTGTAAGTACATGACGAGCTCAAAATACCCAGATAAGATGAGAAAACGTAACATTAAATCACCCCCAATAGCAGACAATAAATGATTGTCACCAGACTTGCGGTTCCTACAAAGAGACCAACAAAGCGTGTCTTAAACTGGTGTTTCATCATAATCAAGTTCTTGATATCAACCATAGGACCTATGATGAGAAAGGCAACTGTTGGTGCCACTCCGAAACTAGAGAGCAGCGAAGCCCCGATAAAGGCATCCGCCTCCGAACAAAGCGAGAGGATAAAGGCCAAAAGCATCATGATAAGGATGGCTGTCACCGAATTGTGCCCGATTGTCGTAAGAATACGGGTAGGTAGGTAGGTCTGCATCCCTGCGGCCACCAGGCTCCCGAAAATCAGATAACGTCCAGTGTCGAAAAATTCATCGACAGCATGAACTAGGGCTTGAAAAACTTTCTTACCAGCTGACAAACCACTATAGTCGTGAACATGACTGGTCTTACGATTGTCCTTGAGAATCTGGTCATCCACCACAAAGCCAAGCAAGATTCCCAAAATCATGGCAATCAAGAAAGCCCCAAGGAAACGTAAAATCACGTAGTACCAAGAGTTCCCAAAGGCAGTATAGGTCGCAAAGAGAACGACTGGATTGATGATAGGAGCAGTTGCCATGAACGGAATAGCTGTGTAGCTAGGCACTTTTTTCTCTAAAAAGCGCGTGATAATGGGAACAATCCCACATTCACAAGAAGGGAAAATAAAACCAACCAGAGTTCCAAAGAGAATAGCCAGGACCTTATTTTTAGGGAGGAAGTTTTGGACCTTTTCAGGAGTCACGAAGACCTCGATAAAGCCAGACAGGATACTTCCCAACAAAACGAAGGGCAGGGCTTCGATAATAATCGATAGAAAAACTGCCAGAAGCTGCAAAACGCTATCTGGTAGTTGATGAAAAATAGCCATAAAAATTATTTCTTCTTATCTTCTTGAAGACGTTTGTCCTTCTTAGGATCAGTTCCCGCCTTTTCAAAATCAGGGATAGCCGCAAAAGATGCCATCATGCTTTCAAGTTCATTTGTTTTTTTCTGAATAACTGCCATAAAAATCCTCCGAGTTAAAATAAGATACTAAGGGCGTCATTTCTAAGAGAAAATTAGGGCATCGGCCGAAGAAGCTCTGCTTCTAGGAAGATGTATCTATTTTCCGAAAGAAATAGCCCGAGTTCAGTTGCAATAAGATACTAAGGGCGTTATTTCTGTTAGAAATAGCCCTTAACAATAGGTTTACCTTTCTATTATACTACCTCTTGCTTAAAAATTCTCGCTTCAGCTACAAGGTTTTCTGCCCAAGTAAATCTCCTCTCGTGGTATAATAGAGTTTATGGAAAATCGTAATTTAGAGACATTGGCTCAGGAATTGGGTCTAAAAAAACAACAAGTTGAAACTGTTTTGGAATTGACCGCAGAAGGCAATACCATTCCCTTCATTGCCCGTTACCGTAAGGAAAAAACCGGCAATCTGGATGAAACGCAAATCAAGGCCATCATTGATATGGACAAGTCCTTGACTGCTCTTCAAGACCGCAAGGAAACAGTTCTGGCCAAGATTGAGGCTCAGGGTAAATTGACTGACCAACTCAAGGCAGCCATTGAAGCTGCTGAAAAGTTGGCAGACGTGGAAGAACTCTACCTTCCCTATAAGGAAAAACGCCGCACCAAGGCGACTATTGCTCGTGAAGCAGGTCTTTTTCCATTGGCTCGTCTTATCTTGCAAAATAGTCCCAACCTCAAGGCTGAAGCTGAAAAGTTGACATCTGAAGCCTTTCCAACAGCTGATAAGGCTCTTGCGGGTGCTGTGGATATTTTGGTTGAGGCCTTTTCTGAGGACAATAGCTTGCGATCTTGGACCTACAACGAAATCTGGAACAACAGTGACATCACTTCAACCCTCAAGGATCAATCGCTGGATGAAAAAGAAACTTTCAAGATTTACTATGATTTTGAGGATAAGGTGTCTAAACTTCAAGGTTACCGTACATTAGCCCTTAACCGTGGGGAGAAACTAGGCGTTGTCAAGGTAGCCTTTAAGCACAATCTTGAGAAAATGCACCGTTTTTACAGTGCCCGTTTCAAACAAAAAAATGACTATATCGAGGAAGTCATCAACCAATCTCTCAAGAAGAAAATCATTCCAGCTATGGAGCGTCGTATCCGTAGCGAGTTGACTGAAGCAGCAGAAGATGGTGCGATTCAACTTTTCTCTCAAAACCTTCGAAGCCTTCTCCTAGTCTCACCACTTAAAGGTAAGATGGTTCTTGGGTTTGACCCAGCCTTTCGTACAGGGGCTAAGTTGGCCGTGGTTGACCAAACTGGTAAGCTCATTACAACGCAAGTTATCTATCCAGTGGCTCCAGCCAGTCAGGCCAAGATTGCCCAAGCTAAGAAAGACTTGGCTGACCTCATTAAAAAGCATGCCATTGAGATTATCGCTATCGGTAATGGAACAGCCAGTCGTGAAAGTGAAGCTTTTGTGGCAGAAGTTCTCAAGGATTTTCCAGAGACTTCCTATGTCATTGTCAATGAGAGTGGTGCCTCTGTTTACTCTGCATCAGAGTTGGCCCGCCATGAGTTCCCAGACTTAACGGTCGAAAAACGCTCTGCCATTTCCATTGCCCGTCGTCTTCAAGACCCATTGGCTGAGTTGGTTAAGATTGACCCTAAATCAATCGGAGTAGGCCAATACCAGCATGATGTTAGTCAGAAGAAACTTTCTGAAAATCTTGACTTCGTCGTTGATACCGTGGTTAACCAGGTTGGTGTCAATGTCAATACGGCAAGTAGTACCCTCTTGTCACATGTCTCAGGTCTCAACAAGACTATCTCTGAAAATATCGTCGCCTACCGTGAGGAAAATGGTGAGATTGCATCACGTGCTGAAATCAAAAAGGTCCCACGACTTGGTGCCAAGGCCTTCGAACAAGCTGCAGGTTTCCTTCGTATTCCAAATGCTAAGAATATCTTGGATAATACAGGGGTCCACCCAGAGTCTTACCCAGCGGTAAAAGACCTCTTCAAGCAGTTGGATATCACAGATTTGGACGACTCTGCCAAAGAGAAATTGAAGGCTCTTAATCTTAAAGAAACAGCAGAAGAGCTAGGGCTTGGACAGGAAACCCTTAAAGATATCATCGCTGACCTTTTGAAACCAGGTCGTGACCTCCGTGATGATTTTGAAGCACCAGTGCTTCGTCAGGATGTTCTTGAACTCAAAGACTTGTCAGTCGGACAAAAACTTGAAGGGACAGTCCGAAATGTTGTGGACTTTGGTGCTTTTGTGGATATCGGTGTCCATGAGGATGGTCTTATCCACATCTCTGAGATGAGTAAGAGCTTCGTTAACCATCCAAGTCAGGTCGTTTCTGTTGGGGATTTGGTTACCGTATGGGTATCAAAAGTTGATTTGGAGCATGAAAAACTCAACCTCTCCTTAGTGAATCCACGTGAATCTAACTGATTATGTTAAGACTGTTTCTATAGAAGATTTTGGCTGGGAATTTAAGCATCAAGCCTTGTGGAACAAGCGTCTCCGGACCACTGGAGGGCGGTTCTTTCCCAAGGATGGACACTTAGATTTCAACCCAAAACTCTATGAGGAACATGGTCTTGAGACCTTTCGAAAAATCGTCCGCCACGAACTCTGTCATTATCACCTTTACTTTCAAGGGAAGGGCTACAAGCATGCTGATAGAGATTTCAAGGACTTACTAGCTAAGGTCGATGGCCTTAGATACGCTCCAAAGATGCAAGGTCAAAAGGAGAAGTACTACCTCTATCAGTGCCAATCCTGTGGTCGTATTTACCGTCGCAAACGCCGTGTCAATACACGGAAATTTGGCTGCGGTTTGTGTCGAGGCAAGCTCATTTTTCTAAATCAGTCCTAGGGCTGATTTTTTTAATTTAAAAAAATCATATAATTAAATCAAAGAAATGATGGGAGAAGAAGACCATGTCAAATCGTTTTTATAAGACACGAAAAAATAGACTCGTCGCCGGTGTTGTTGCAGGTTTGGCAGATAAGTTTGGCTGGGACCTAACTCTAGCTCGTATCTTGGCTATCATTCTCATGGTTTCAACACAGTTTGGAATCTTTCTATACTTGGTTTTAGCCTTTCTCCTTCCTTACAAAGAAGATATTTATCCCGAAATCAAACTTAAGGATGGACGTAAACGTAAAAACGCTGAACCTGTAGAAGACGAGTGGAACTGGTAAGCAAATTATAAGAGAAAAGATCTATGATTGGCCTTAGTGCTAGTCATAGGTCTTTTTTGCTTTGAGAACCGCATTGAAAACCTTTTTATGATACAATGAAACTAGTAAATAATCGGAGGAAATAATATGACAGTAACTGTTAAAATGTTGGTTGATAAGCTTAAGCTTAAGGTTGTCTATGGGAACGAAAAACTTTTGTCAAAACCAATAACAACGGCTGATATCTCTCGTCCTGGTTTAGAAATGACGGGTTATTTTGACTATTATTCACCAGAACGACTTCAGTTGGTTGGGATGAAGGAGTGGTCCTACCTTAAAACCATGACTGATAATAACCGTTATTCTGTTTTTGCTAATATGTTTAAAGCGGAAACTCCAGCTGTTATCGTGGCACGTGGTCTTGAGATTCCGGAAGAGATGCTTCAAGCTGCTAAGGAAAATGGTGTAGCAGTTCTTCAAGGACGCAATGGTACATCATCACTTTCAGGTGACATGTCTTGGTATCTCAACTCTCAATTAGCTGAACGTACTAGTGTCCATGGTGTTTTAGTAGATATCTATGGGATGGGTGTTCTCATCCAGGGTGATTCTGGTATCGGTAAGAGTGAAACAGGGCTTGAGTTGGTGAAACGTGGTCACCGTCTTGTCGCTGACGACCGTGTAGATGTTTATGCTAAGGATGAGGAGACTCTCTGGGGTGAGCCCGCAGAAATCCTCCGCCATCTTCTTGAAATTCGTGGGGTTGGTATCATTGATGTCATGAGTCTCTACGGAGCTAGTGCTGTCCGCAATTCATCTCAAGTTCAGTTGGGCATATATCTTGAGAATTTTGAAAATGGCAAGGTCTTTGACCGTCTTGGAAATAGCAATGAAGAGATTGAATTACAGGGCGTTAAGATTCCACGTATCCGCATTCCTGTTAAGACAGGACGTAACGTGTCAGTCGTTATCGAAGCTGCAGCAATGAACTATCGTGCTAAGCAAATGGGATTTGATGCAACCAAAACTTTTAATGACCGTTTGACTAACCTCATTAGTAAGAATGGTGAAGAATAATGTTAGCTACTATTGATCCAATTGCTCTAAGACTTGGTCCAATCAGTATTCATTGGTATGCCATCTGTATTGTATCTGGTCTTTTACTTGCCGTTTATCTGGTTCAGCGTTGGGCTCCTGAAAAGGGAATCGATCCTGAGCATATCTTAGATTTTATTCTTTTAGCCTTTCCTATAGCTATTGTTGGTGCTAGGCTCTACTATGTGATTTTCCAGTGGTCTTATTACAGCCAAAATCCATCGGAAATTTTTGCGATTTGGAATGGTGGAATTGCCATCTATGGTGGCTTGATTGGTGGTGCAGTTGTCCTTTATTGGTTCGCTAAACGTCATGCTATTTCGGTTTTAGATTTTCTAGATATTGCGGCCCCTGGGGTCATGATAGCTCAGAGTATCGGTCGCTGGGGAAATTTTGTCAATCAAGAGGCCTATGGAAAAGCAGTTAGTCATCTGAATTATCTTCCAGAAATTATCCGCCAGCAGATGTTTATTGATGGAAGCTACCGTGTACCTACCTTCCTTTATGAAAGCCTGTGGAATCTAGTTGGTTTTAGCATTATTCTAGGACTACGACGTTTTAATAAGGGATTGCGACAGGGAGATGTGACTTCATTTTACCTTATCTGGTATGGTCTTGGACGTTTTGTCATTGAAGGAATGCGTACGGATAGTCTCATGTTTGCTGGCTTGCGTGTTTCACAATGGGTCAGCATTTCCATCATTATCCTTGGAGCTGTCCTCTTATATTTCCGTAAACAACGTCCAAAAGCAGATTATAAAATGAAAAGCTAGTCATACTGTTCAGACTTTGTTATAATGAAATGAAAATTATAATAACAAAGGTCATAAGAAGCAGGAGTCAAACACTCAGTTTCTTTGAATTAACCTTTTAAGCAGGTCAAAGGAGTCTTAAACTATGGCAGAAATTGCATTTCTTATTATTGCAATCGCACTTGCTGCGTTCCTAATTGCATTAATCCCAACTCTACTTCGCACACGTCATGTTGTCAAAGAAGTTGAAGAAACAGTTGCTGTTCTTCGTACAGATATCAATGTGACCCTTCATCAAACAAATGAAATCTTGGCTAAGGCCAACGTCTTGGTTGAAGATGTTAATGAAAAAGTTCAAACAATTGATCCTCTCTTTGTAGCAGTAGCTGAGCTTTCAGAAAGTGTTTCTGACTTAAATACCGAAGCTCGTTATCTCGGTACTAAGGCAAGTGCAGCAGGAGCAAGTGTCGGTAAAGCAGGCTCAGCCTTTGCTATCGGCAAGATTGCTTCAAAACTATTTGGTAAAAAAGACAAGAAAAAATAAGGAGGTCTTTTCATGAGTAAATTTCTAAATACCCTAATTATTGGCGCAGCATCTGGAGCTGCAGCAGCTTATTTTTTCACAACTGAAAAAGGTAAAGCAGTTAAAGTACGTATTGATGAAGAATTCGCTTCATTCAAAGAAGATCCTAAAGCTTACCAAAATCAAGTGGTGGGAAAAGCTAGTGACTATAAAGAATTGGCAGTCGATACTTTCCAAGATTATAAAACAAAATTTGAAAATGGCGACATCACTGTAGATGATTTGACAAAAGCCGTTCAAGAAAAAACAGCTCAAGTTGCTGACTTTGCAAAAGAGAGCTTTGAACTTATCAAAGAGAAAACAGCTCAAGTAACTCCTGAACAAGCGGATGTTGAAGCAGAAACAAAAGCTATCGTAGATGATATTGTCATTGATATTAAAGATATCTCTGAAGAAGTAGCAGAAGTAAAATAATAAAGAAAGCACATGAGGCTTTCTTTTTTTAATACGAAAAAAACGTTGACCAAGCATTCAACGTTTTTGTGCTTTATAATATTTGATTAGGACATAAATGCCTATCTGACCAATGACGCTAATGGTAATTGCCCAAAAGAAGGCCCAGAAGGAAGCCACCTGTGCTACCAAGAAAAGGAAGGCAACTAGGACTGTTGAAACACAGAAGCTTGAAATACGTCCAAAGAAAATCATATCTTGTAGCTTAATACTATTATTATTTAAACCTTGATAATCTTGATAATTCGTCGTTTGAGGACGCTCAGTCTCGAAATCTTCGATGTGATCAAATTGACGGT
Source organism: Streptococcus vestibularis (assembly GCF_900636445.1). NCBI lineage: Bacteria > Bacillati > Bacillota > Bacilli > Lactobacillales > Streptococcaceae > Streptococcus > Streptococcus vestibularis. Next base: position 709,299 of record NZ_LR134275.1, read on the forward strand.
GTAAGTTGTCAGCCATGTCTGCCTCCTTTCTATATAAAATACCTAAACCACTTTTCCATGTAGGTTAAAATATTTAGTCAGTATTTCACTATTTAGAATCTCATTAATAATACCATAAAAATTTTATATTGCAAAGTTTTTTTTGATTTTTGTGAAAATTATAGTATTTAAAAACTAATATAAAATATTCAGATACAGCACTTTGAACCTAAAAATTCTAAAAAAATCTAATCATTTGTGCTATAATGTGAGTTATGGAAAAAATAGTGATTACAGCGACTGCTGAGAGCTACGAGCAGGCATGTGAGCTCCTAGAACTTGGCGTAGATCGTATTTACATCGGCGAAAAAGCTTTTGGCCTTCGTTTGCCTAAGCCTTTTTCATTCGCAGAGATGCGAAAGATTGCAGAGCTGGTACATGAGTCTGGCAAGGAATTGACTGTTGCCGTTAACGCCCTCATGCACCAAGGTATGATGGATGCTCTTCCAGACTACCTTGATTTTCTTGAAGAAATCAAGGCAGATTATATCACGGTTGGTGATGCAGGAGTTTTCTACATCTGTAACCGTGATAAACGTCCCTTCAAAATGATTTATGATGCTTCAACCATGGTAACCTCTAGCCGTCAGATTAATTTCTGGGGCAAACAAGCTGGAGCTTCTGAAGCTGTTTTGGCTCGTGAAATTCCGTCTGCGGAACTTTTCGTCATGGCTGAAAATCTTCAAATTCCAGCCGAGGTTTTGGTTTATGGTGCAAGTATCATTCACCATTCAAAACGACCACTTCTTCAAAACTACTACAACTTTATCAAAACGGATGAAGCTGTTACCAAAGAACGTGACCTCTTCCTTTCTGAGCCTGGTGACCCAGATTCGCACTACTCAGTGTATGAGGATATGCACGGGACACATATCTTTGCCAATAATGACCTGGATATGATGACTAAACTTTCAGAGCTCGTTGAACATGGTTTTGACCACTGGAAGTTAGATGGTGTTTATTGCCCAGGTGAAAACTTCGTAAAAATCACTGAGTATTTTGTGAAGGCTCGTGACCTCATCGAGGCTGGCGAATTTTCACAAGATCAAGCCTTCCTCTTTGATGAGGCTATTCATAAATTACACCCAGCCAACCGTGGTTTGGACACAGGTTTCTATGATTATGAACCTGACCGTGTAAAATAAAAATATGTCCTCCTTCGTTTGAGAGTTTTCCATTTTCAGGGAACGAAGGAGACTTCTAAAAACAAAAATCGACAATCTTGCAAATTGGAGAAATTATGACTACAACTAAAAAACGCCCAGAGGTTCTGGTACCTGCTGGGACTTTGGAAAAATTGAAAGTCGCTGTAAATTACGGCGCAGATGCTGTTTTCGTTGGTGGACAAGCCTATGGTTTGCGTAGCCGTGCCGGAAACTTTACCATGGACGAACTTCGTGAAGGTATCGAATACGCTCACGCTCGTGGTGTCGATGTGCACGTTGCTTCGAACATGGTTACCCACGAAGGAAATGAAAAAGGTGCAGGTGAGTGGTTCCGTGAATTGCGTGATATGGGACTCGATGCCGTTATCGTATCTGACCCAGCTTTGATTGAAATCTGTTCAACTTATGCTCCAGGCCTTAACATCCACTTGTCAACGCAAGCATCTGCGACAAACGTTGAAACCTTCCATTTTTGGAAACAGTATGGCTTGACTCGTGTTGTTTTAGCACGTGAGGTTACTATGGAAGAATTGGCTGAAATCCGTAAACGTACGGACCTTGAAATTGAAGCCTTTGTCCATGGTGCTATGTGTATCTCATACTCAGGTCGCTGTACCCTTTCTAACCACATGTCAGACCGTGATGCCAACCGTGGTGGTTGTTCACAGTCATGCCGCTGGAAATATGACCTTTACGACATGCCATTCGGCCAAGAGCGAAAGAGTATCCACGGTGAAGTTCCTGAAGAGTACTCAATGTCAGCCGTTGACATGTGTATGATTGAAAATATTCCAGACCTTATCGATAATGGTGTTGATAGCCTGAAAATCGAAGGTCGTATGAAATCTGTCCACTACGTATCAACAGTTGCCAACTGTTACAAGGCTGCCTGTGACGCTTACATGGAAAGTGCAGAAGCCTTTTATGCCATCAAAGATGATTTGATTAACGAACTCTGGAAAGTTGCCCAACGTGAATTGGCAACAGGTTTCTACTACAAGACTCCAACAGAAAACGAACAACTCTTTGGTGCCCGTCGTAAGATTCCACAATACAAATTCGTTGGTGAAGTCGTAGACTTTGATCCAGCAACTATGACAGCTACAATCCGTCAACGTAACGTTATCCTCGAAGGTGACCACGTTGAATTCTACGGACCAGGCTTTCGTCATTTCGAGTGTGAGATCAAAGATCTTCACGATGCTAATGGTAATAAGATTGACCGTGCACCAAACCCAATGGAACTTCTTACTATTACCGTGCCACAAGAAGTTAAACCTGGTGACATGATTCGTTCAACTAAAGAAGGTTTGATTAACCTCTACCAAAAAGACGGTTCAAGTAAGACTGTTCGTGCCTAATGACGAGAAAAATATATGGTCTCTTGGTAGATAATGAGAGCAGGTGCCAGCATTATCACACAGAATTAGATATTGTTGCCCTAAAATGCTTCGATTGTCTGAAGTATTATGCCTGTTATCAGTGTCATGATAGCTTGGAGGAACATAGATTTCGAGCTTATCCTTGTCAGATCAAGCAGGACAAGGTCCTTATCTGTGGTGTTTGTAGGTACGAAATGACGATCGAGGAATATCAAGAGGTAGTAGCCTGTCCCAATTGTCACAGTGCCTTTAATCCAGCTTGTTCAAAGCACTATGACATTTATTTTGAAAAATAAAAAGATTGAAGATTCTGTTTACACGAACAAAGTCTTCAATCTTTTTTAGTTAAAGTAACTATGATTTTTAAGAGCTTTTAAGACTGGCTTAGTCACCAAAGCGACGATGAGACCTTTAATGAGGTCAGGAATGATAAAAGGTGTTAAACCAACAGCTACAGCTGCAGACCAACCCATCTTTCCAAGAAAGTGCAGGCTGAGGATACCACCGACAAAGACAAGTGAATCTCCCAAAACAAAAGCCAAAAAGCTTTTCCAGATAGGAGTATTAGCATGAGTCAGTACTGATGTGACAAGAGCAAAAAAAGGATAGGCAAGCAGATAGCCAGCTGAAGGACCAAAGAAGGTTTGAAGCCCACCGCCACCTCCTGCAAAAACCGGTAGACCAATGGCACCTAGGATAAGGTAGAGGGTAGCGGCAAGAGTTGCCTCTCTTGGCTTAAGGACGGCAGCAACAAGTCCGACAGCAAAGGTCTGTAGAGTAATGGGAACTGCCCCAATCGGAATGATGATTTGAGCCAGTGCAGCAATGATAGCAGCACCGAAGGCGGGAAGTATGAGTGACAGTGTACGATTTTGTGTCATTTTTAGTTAACCTTTCGTAAATCAATAGTTAACTTATTATAACAAGCACTTCTGAAATAGTCAATCTCATAATAAAACGAGGTTAACAGATAAACTTAACCTCGTTGTGATATGATTTTTAGACGTTTGATTCCTTTTAGTTCAATCATGCTGATAACTTTGTCCTGCTCGATAAAGATAGCCTGACACTGGCTGTCATAACGATTGATGTAGCCTTTATAGATCTTCTGATTAGAAGTCAGCATGACCATTTGGTTATTATCAATAGCACGATAGATATCGTTAATAAGATGATTTTGCATTAGGTGGATAGGTTTGCTGTGACCTGTTTCCACAAACTGATGAAGCTGATGCTTTACCGCTTCTAAAAAGTTTATCATGGTCATTTCCTTCATTTCTTGATAAAATAATTATAGCATGAAAGGTGAAATTTTGTGGATAACTTCTTTCTAAAACACACAATTTTCACAGAGAAAAACGAATAAAGCTAGTGGAGGTAAGCAAATGGCAGAATTTTCATTTGAAATTGAAGAAAAACTCTTGGTCTTATCTGAGAATGACAAGGGCTGGACTAAGGAGCTTAATCGTGTGAGCTTTAACGGAGCACCGGCTAAGTATGACATCCGTACATGGAGTCCAGACCACACCAAGATGGGCAAGGGAATTACCCTTAGCAATGAAGAATTCCAAGTTCTCGTTGACGCCTTTAAAAACTAAAACAAGGTCAGCATGGCGCTGGCCTTATTTTGTTTAAAACGTATCAAAGATAAGTTTGAGATTGAGAATGGTTAGGACAAGAGCGATGGCGTAACCAAGGAAGGTATTCCACTTGGCATTGACGTGTTTTCCCATAAGTGATTTCTTAGAAGTATAGTAAATCAAAGGGAAAATAGAGAACGGCAAGGCAAGTGAGAGGAAAACTTGTGAATAAACCAAGAGTTGATCCAGAGTCTTTTCTTGATCACCGTAGAGAATAGCTACAACGATAACAGGTAGCAAGGCGAAGAGACGTGTGAATAAACGAATTACCCACTGCGGTAACCTCATGTGGAGGAAGCCCTCCATAACAATCTGACCAGTCAAGGTCCCTGTAATTGTAGAATTTTGTCCACTAGCTAAGAGAGCCAAGGCAAAGAGAGTTGAAAGTGTCGAACTAGCTATCGCACCGGCAATCTTGGAGTCCTGAAGAGCATTGTACATTTGCGAGAAGGCTGAAATATCAGAAGCGTGACCAAAGAAGAGAGCAGCCCCCAAAATCAAGAGGAGGGAGTTTACCACAAAGGCCAAAGTCAGCTGGATGTTTGAATCCCAGGTCATGAAACGGACAGCCTTTGTTACATCATCACCATCAGAATGGTTAACCTTACGCGTTTGAGACAAGGACGAGTGCAAATAGAGATTATGTGGCATAACGGTCGCCCCCACAATCCCAAGTGCCAAAGTTAACTGGTTGGTATGTCCAGCGGCATGAGTCTCGAAGAGAGTTGGTGTAGGGAGATAGCCTTCGAGAATTCCCGCAACACTAGGCTCAGACAAGGCTACCAGATAGACAAAGATAACTAGGATTGTCAAAATCAAGGTTGAAACAATAGCTTCGATTTTTTTGAACCCTAGCTTCATGATGAGTAGGAGTAAAAAGACGTCTAGGACTGTCACTAGGATGGCTACCATGATTGGAATACCAAAGAGCAGGTTTAGTGCGATGGCAGAGCCAAGCACCTCAGCCAAATCCGTCGCCATTAAGGCCAGCTCAAGAATCACCCAAAGCGTGTATCGCAACCATTTAGGCGAGTGATAGGCAGTAGCTTGGGCCAAGTCCATCTGGGTCACAATCCCTAATTTTCCGGACATTTGTTGCAACTGCATAGCGATTAATGATGAAATTAAGATGACAAAGAGTAGGCTGTATTTGTAGGTCGCCCCACCGACGACACTGGTAATCCAGTTTCCTGGATCCATGTATCCCACGGCCACAAGTGCCCCAGGTCCCAAGAAAGCCTTAAGGTTTTGCCAAAAACGATTATTATTTGGTGTATCAATTGATTGGTTTACCTCCGAAAGGGAAACCTTTTTTAAAGATGTCATAAACACCTCTTTCTAAGTCACATCTGCACAAGAATAGCCTTATTTCTGAGCAGACTGACAGTTTTATTATAGCACTATGAAGAAGATGTGCAAGGTTTCGAAAGGTATTGACTTTTTAGTCATTAATGTTGTATCCCTACTTTTTATACTAAAGTATAGGAGTACATATATTACTATATGGGGGAGAAAAATAATTGAAAGCATCTCAACTAACAGTGAAGAAAAAGATTACCCTGGCACTCGTAGTTGTCATCGTGGTTGCTTTGCTTATCTTTATCATTAACGTGCAGATGAATCAGCCTGATAACCTACCTGCCAATTACATGGAGCGCCTTAAAAATCCTGGAATGACCGGAGATTACATCGGCCTCTGGAAGTCTCGTTGGCATGAAGAAAACAAAGCCTGGCTTTATCCTGCTAAACAATATGCTATCTATGCAGAAGTAGCTCTAGCTTGTTTATCAGCTTGGATCGCAGCTTCAAAAGCAAAATTTTGGAAATAAGAAAATGCTTCTCTCATTTTGAGAAAAGCGTTTTTCTTATTGTCTGATGTGAGTCTGATATTGACTAAACATCTCATCAATATCATCTTCAACCAAGTGATAGATCTTCCAGTCAAATTCAGTTCTAGCAACATCATCAACCAAGACAGTATAGTAAAAATCCATAAAATCTTCATAAAAATCAGAGATGAAGGGAAGGAGTATGTCACTGATATCAGTTGAATAGAGTTTTTTATCAAGATGTTTAAAGAGATAGTCTGTACCTGTAATCGTTTCATTCTTGAGTTTTTGTATACCCTTAAGATTAAATCCATCACTTTGGGGATTCAGAAAATCATGTTTTGCTAGCCAGGCGACGAAGATACTGAGATGAAAAGCAGCTCTTTTATTAGTCTGTAGCATATCTGAATCCGTTAGCTTTTTTAAGGGATATTATTTTCTTCACAATAAAATACAAGTGCTTGGTAGAAAAAATAATCTGTGCGATCTATGGAAAAGTCGAATTGACTTTCTTCTTTCTTCGTCTCAGAATGTTCAACCACAGTTTATTCTTTCTTAAAAAGGGACTTCAGTTTTTGAACACGTTTATACCTCATATAAAAATATCCCATTATTTGACTAATGGGATATTTTTATTATTTCATCGTTGGGAACAACAAGACATCACGGATGGTTGTTGTATCAGTGAGAAGCATGCAGAGGCGATCGATACCGATTCCGAGTCCACCTGTTGGTGGCATACCGTATTCGAGGGCTTCGACGTAGTCGTAGTCGATACCTGTTGCTTCGTCATCACCGAGTTCTTTAGCAGCAGCTTGTGCTTCGAAACGTGACAATTGATCGATCGGGTCGTTCAATTCGGTGAAGGCATTTCCGTACTCTTTAGTCATGATGAAGAGTTCGAAACGGTCAGTGAAGCGTGGGTCTTCTGGGTTTTTCTTAGCGAGTGGTGATACAGCAACTGGGTGACCGTAAACGAATGTTGGTTGAATCAATGTTTCTTCAACGAATTCTTCGAAGAAGGCGTTGATGATGTGACCAACTTCAGTGTAGTGTTTTTCAACTGGAACATTCTTTTCAGCAGCGATAGCTTTGGCTTCGTCCAAAGTCATATCTTGCCAGAAGTCAACACCAGTGATTTCCTTGATAGCATCAACCATGTGGATACGTTTGAATGGTTCGTTAATCTTGATTTCAGTTCCTTGATAGTTAATAGGTCCGTCACCTTTAACGACTTTAGCAGCGTGTTGGATGATACCTTCAGTCAAGTTCATGATATCGTGGAAGTCAGCGTAAGCTTGGTAAACTTCGATAGATGTGAATTCAGGGTTGTGAGTGGCATCCATACCTTCGTTACGGAAGATACGTCCGATTTCGTAAACACGTTCCATACCACCAACGATGAGGCGTTTGAGGTGGAGCTCAGTCGCGATACGAAGCACCATGTCAATGTTTTGTGCATTGTGGTGTGTAATAAATGGTTTGGCAGCCGCACCCCCAGCTTCATTGTGAAGAACAGGTGTTTCGACTTCAAGAAAACCTTGAGCATCGAGGTAGCGACGGATTTCAGAAATGATTTTTGAACGTGTGACAAAGCGGTCAAAGCTTTCACGGTTAGAAATCAAATCGAGGTAACGTTTACGGTAGATGGTTTCAACGTCTGAAAGTCCGTGGAATTTTTCAGGCAATGGACGAAGAGCTTTAGATAAGTGTGTAATATGAGTAGCCTTGATAGAAAGTTCTCCCATATCTGTACGCATAACTTCACCTTCGACACCGAGGAAGTCACCAAGGTCAGCTTTCTTGAAGATTTCGTAGTTTTCTTCACCGACAGCATCTTTACGTACATAGATTTGGATTTGACCATCGCGATCTTGGATGTGGGCAAAGCCAACTTTACCTTTACCACGCTTAGTCATCAAACGACCTGCGATAGTAGCAGTTTCATTGATTTCGTGCAATTCTTCTTTTGTTTTATCAGCGTATTTTTCTTTTAATTGACCAGATGTAGCTGTACGTTCGAATCGCTTACCAAAAGGATCGACTCCTTGTTCAGCCAAGGCCGCCATTTTTTCACGACGGACAATCTGTTGATCGTTCAATTCTTCCATGTGTTGATTTGACATGTTAGTCCTCCATAAAATAGTCGTAAATATTGTATCATAAATCACCTTCTAAAGATAGGACAAATGACTAAATGTCAGATAAATAAAGGGGAAAGCCCTTTATTTTTAAGAAAAATAGCTAACTTGAATTAATGATTGATTAGGAAGTTATATAATTTATTGACAAATATAATAAAAAAGTGTATAATAGCAGGGTAGGATTCGTATGAAATTAAGGAGAATATACAATGAAAAAGAAAAATTATGTTGGTAAAGCTGTGATGCTTGGCGCTTTACTAGCGCCTATTGGGCTACCTACGGTATCTGTGTTAGCAGATGGCTTTTATCAAAATCAAACAAGTGCTCACGCTGCAGATATTACAAACTGGATTGCCAGCACACCGCAACAAATTACAAATAATTTGACAACTCAGAACATCAATCCACAACAGTTAGATGGTCAAAAATATGTAATTCAATGGGGTGATACCTTGTGGGGAATCTCTCAAGCGACGGGAATCTCTATTGAAAAATTAGCCTACGATAACAATATTCAGAATATTGATCTTATCTTTGCTGGTGATGTCCTTATTTTAAAACGTGATGGTGATGTACCAGCAGGTTATCATGTGACTGGTAATGGTCACCGTTGTGCACATTCTAAGATTGTTATCAACAACTATTATGGCGATAATAACCGAGTGATTATCAATAATAGTACTTTTGTATCTGATGACCACTCTAAGAATACAATGATTTACGCTCCAGATAATTCTGATAACAGCATTTCATTCTCCAATACCAATAATAGCGATAAAGATAAAGATTCTAAAGAAAGTAAGGAGTCATCTTCTTCATCATCAGAATCTAAAGACGCTTCATCAAGTTCAACAAGTTCTTCTTCATCATCAGAATCTAAAGATGCTTCATCAAGCTCAACAAGCTCTTCTGCATCAAGCTCAACAGCAAGTGGCAGTGAAAGTAAAGCAAGTACAGATACTTCTAAAGAGAAAGAATTGACTGAGGATGCTTTCCAAGACAAGGTTCAAGAAGAAGTTTCAAATATTTATCAACAAAAACGCTCAGGTAGACCTACATGGAAATTCTTCTCACATGTAGATGATAAGAATGATCTGAATGCTGATGCTAAGAAGGACACTGAAAGAACAGCGCTTTACCGTCAAGGCGAAACTGCTAAAGATGAAGACATTGCTAATGGTCCTAAAGATGGTGCCAGAACTGAAGCCAATGCCAAAGCACTCGCTGAAAAGATTTACGACACCCTTAACAAGGGTGGCAAAATGTCAGAGCTTATCAAGGCAAAATATGCCCAAATTAAGGTAACTTACAAGGGTGATAAGTGGGCCTTCAATGTTGATGTTTATAAAGAAAGTTCATCATCAAGCACTGAAACATCATCTGAATCAAAAGCTTCATCAAGTGATGATTCTCAAACAGAAACACGCATGAGTTCAAGTTCATCAAGTCGTACTGAAACAGACTCAGAGGCAAATTCCTCTGACCTAACTGGTGACGAATAGAGAGAGGTCAAGCATGTCAAAGAGAAATATCATTATTAGTGTTGTACTTGCTTGCCTCTTGGTTACGGGAGCTGGTTTCAGTGTCTTCTATTACTGGGGGTCACACCATTTGGATAGTGTTGTACCTGGTAAGGTTTACCAATATTCAAGTTCTTTAAATGGTGAGGTTAATAATCGTGTCATGTATGTAGCCTTCCAAGAGGGTGGTAACAAGGCACTAGTGAGTCAGGACCGTACGACAGTGGTTAATGCCGCTAAGAGCCAGACTGATTTTGACAAAGCCTATAGTGACCAAACAGCTAAATGGGAATATAACGTGACAAAAACAACTTTGACTCTCGGTAAAAAAGAGGATGATCAATTGTCACAATGGCAGTACAACAAGGTCTTTGCTTATGGAGACCATTTCACATCAAAGGATTTCTATTACCAGATTGCCAAAGGTGGTCAGGGTGAAGTGAAACAAAAAATGACCTTTAAAGAAATTAAATAATCATCTGATGATAAAAAGATACCTAAGGTTTGGAATATCATGTTTCAAACCTTTTTTCTATCTGAAATACTGGAAATCACGAATAATATTTTCCTAATTTTGCTCAAAAATTGAAATAAGAGGGCAAAAACGGTATAATAAGACTGTTTGGGCAATTTCATGCTAGTCAAAAAACAGATATGCATGACTGCTTATAGACAGTTGACTTAAAGCAACTTTTGCAAGACTTAGTCTTAGGGGCTGACTGCTTCATCAGTTTAGTTATCGGACCTTCTAGTTTGCTAAGTCTCTGGCAAGAGAACGATATAAGAAGGAACGGACAAATGATTACCTCTATTGTTTTTGACGTTGACGATACTATTTACGATCAACAGGCACCTTATCGTATTGCCATGGAAAAATGTTTCCCTGACTTTGATATAACCCATATGAATCAGGCCTACATTCGTTTCCGCCACTATTCTGACATCGGTTTTCCACGTGTAATGGCCGGTGAGTGGACAACCGAATATTTCCGTTTTTGGCGCTGTAAAGAAACACTTTTGGAGTTTGGCTACCGTGAAATTGATGAAGAAACGGGTAACCATTTCCAAGAGGTTTACGAGCATGAGTTGGAAAACATTACTATGCTTGATGAAATGCGCATGACCCTTGATTTCCTCAAGGAAAAAAATGTTCCTATGGGTATTATTACCAATGGACCAACAGAGCATCAACTTAAGAAAGTCAAGAAGTTGGGATTATACGATTACGTGGATCCCAAACGTGTCATCGTCAGTCAGGCGACAGGATTCCAAAAGCCTGAAAAGGAAATCTTCAATCTTGCGGCTGAACAATTTGATATGAATCCATCGACGACTCTCTACGTCGGAGATTCATACGACAATGACGTTATGGGTGCCTTTAACGGCGGCTGGCATTCTATGTGGTTCAACCACCGTGGACGTAGCCTTAAACCAGGTACGAAACCAGTCTTTGACTTGGAAATCGATAGTTTTGAGCAACTCTTTGGAGCTGTGAAAGTCCTTTTCGATCTTCCAAATAATAAATATATCTTTGATATTAACGATAAAGAAAATCCAGTGCTTCAACTGGGTATTAACAATGGTCTTATGATGGCAGCTGAACGTCTTCTTGAGAGCAATATGAGTATTGATAAGGTGGTTATTCTCCTTCGTTTGGATGCGAACCAGGAAAAGATTCTTCGTATGAAATATGGTAGATAAATAAAACGGCCTCGTTAGGCCGTTTTATTGTCTAGAATGTGATAAAGGGAGAAGTGAAATGGTGGAAACGGATAACTTAAAATATGATATTGAAGCACTAAGTACTGAGCGTGATGCTTTGAGAAAAGAGGTAGAAGCGTTCAACGCCAAACGAGATGATCTATTTGAGGGTGTTAGAGATGCGGAGCAGATGAAGCGAGTTGCCTGAGATTCCTATTATGCCTTAGAGGACCATCTTAATGCTGAAGAAAAGCAAAGAGGGTTTGCTAATAACTATCGGGAACATGTTCATAGAACTGTCAAAATAGACGTGGAATTTATTTTGAGTCGAGGTCTTCGTTTTAAGCGTTTATTGTCTGAAGGACAGTATGATCTTGTCTCACAGGAATTAGACGATTTTGAAAATGAACTAGAGGACTTGGCCCGAGACTTTGGTGTCGAATTAGATTGTTTGCCAGATGAACCGAAGTGGAAATAATGGAAGTGAAGCTCTTAAAGTAATAGATTTAAGGGCTTTTTGACTGCTAAAAAGCGACCCTGTTAAGGACCGCTTGTCTTATGAAGTCAGTCAATGATTTAGTTAATCTTGTTTTGTTCATCCATATAAGATGTATCATTCCAACATTTAAGAGTGAAGTGCTCGAAATCATTGGTTTCGAGAATAGTGACAGAAGCATTGTCAAGACCTCCTGCCTTACGAAGAAGACCAGGTTTAAAACCAAGGAGTGTACGGATAGAAGCCGTTAAGTTAGCTCCGTGACCGACGATGAGGACATTTTTAGCCTCACTATCTTTAAGTGTTTTGACAAATTCGGCTACACGTTTGGTTGTCTGGTAGACAGACTCAGCTTGGAAGTCATTAGCACGGAAGTTGGATAGGTTATGACGGAAGGCATCCATTTCTTTGGGATAGATAGCCTGAACGAGTGCAATTTTTCGCCCTTCCAGTTTGCCAAGTTGCCATTCACGCAAAGCTTTAGTGTAGGTAACCTTAGATTTAGGTTTTTGAGACTCCATGATGAGCTCTGTAGTTTTTTTAGCACGTGGTAAGTCACTTGAGAAGACCAAGTCAAAATGTGTGTCACTGAGATAGTGACCTAACTCACGTACTTGTTCGATAGATTCTTTAAGCAAAGGCGAGTCTCCCTTGGAACCTTGAAGGCGGCCTTCCAAGTTCCACTCGGTTTTACCGTGGCGTACAAAATACAGTTTCATGATTACTCCTTAATATCAGCAAATTCAGCATTAACAAAATCAGCAAGTTCTTGACTATTGATACGGATAGAACGCCCAATCTCTCCAGCTGAGACAATAAGAAAACCTGCTTCTTGGGCAGACTGATCGATATAAATGGGAAAATTGTGTTTTTGACGAATTCCCACTGGGTTGTTAGCCCCGTGAACATAGCCAGTTGTTTTTTGGAGATCCTTTTGTGGAATCATTTGAACTTTCTTATTGCCTGAAATTTTAGCTAATTTCTTTTCAGACAGGTGTTCGGTGATAGGGACGATACCAATGACTGGTCCTGTCTTATCCCCTTTAAGGGCTAGGGTTTTATAGATGCTCTCACGAGCCACATCCTCTGGAAGCTCTCCTTCTAAACCATTGAAGGATAAGCTATCATGGTCTATTTTAGCTTTATCAAGAATTTGGTCGACCAAGGTCTTCTTGACTTTGCTTTTCTTAGCCATTATGTTATCTCCTTTTCAAAGTTTTACATTTCTACTTTCCATTATAACACATTCGTCCAAATACGCCTAAGTCAATTGGGGCAAGAATAAAACCAGTGTCTGAAACACTGGTTTTTACTCACTACTTGATGAATTTGTCGAAGTAGTCTTCTTATTTTTAGTTGTTTTTTTCTTAATCTTTCCAAAGAGTTTTTCAAAGGTTTTACGTTTGTTTTTCTCAGGATTGATTTGATTAAGATCTAGGATATTGTCGAAACCAGGGAGGTTTCCTTGTGACGTATACTGGTGAAGGTCATAGTCGATTTCAGTATTTGGCAAAGCCTCATAGTAGCCCGAGTCGACACCATAGGCTGGAATCCAAACGGCATCGAAGTTTTTGGTTGAAACTTCTTGCTCAAGCATGAAATAGGCACCAATATAGAGGCCAATCTTCTCAGCTCCCAGACGTTTGAGTTCAGCACGAAAGGCTTGGACACCTTCCTCCATGTTAGACATGGTTTCCTCTTCAACGTCAATCCAGTAATAGGTAGGTTTGTATGGAGAAGCATTTTTGTAGAAAATACGAGCTTCTTCCTTCATCTCTTTGACGGAAGTACCTTGGGCGTAGGAATAGACGGCAACTGGAACGTCACGTTTTTTGAGTTCTTTGATATGTGTTTTAAAAGATTTGTCAACCCCATTTGAGCTGGCGGCATTGCTATCCTTACTAATCTGTGATCCACCGAAGACGCGGATAATAGCACCAGAAATATGATTTGACAAGACATCGTAATCGATATCCTGAGGAAGTTGCCAACCCGAAAGGTCAATAATGGGATTAAGTATCAGCTCCTCATCGGAACTGTCAGACGTACTACTGGTTGTTGTTTTTGGTGTAGTAGCAGAAGGAATAGCAGATTTCACGTTCTCGAGATGCGCCTGCTGTTTAGACGTATTGTGAATGTTTGCAATAACTAATGCTAATCCTAAAAGAGCTAGAACCACGTAAACAACGATCGGTTTAATTCTTTTTCTCATCACCTCCCATTCTACATTAAATAGCGTAAAAATGCAAAATAGAGTGTTTGTAAATTCTGTGAGAGATATTAAAGTAACTTATTTTTTAAAAGCTTAGTAATACTAGCTCAAACTGATTTAATGAAGGTATTACTAGGTGATTAGTTGTGAATTAAGTGAATATTTCATTTATTTAAGACGGATTTTTAGCCTTATTTGTCGGCTTTTTCCTTAAAACTAGCACCACTAGTGGTATCAGACCAGGCGGCAAGAGCTTGAGCAGAGTTATCCAGATAGGTCTTGAGAGGTTGTTTCAAATCATAAATGGTTTCCCAAAATCCTAGGACCTTTCCTTCGTTGTCGATAGCAGCTTGGTAGGTCTGGATGAGAATTTGATCAAAACTGTCAGTTGGAATCTGATAACTTCTTTCTTTGGTAGGAGACGCTAGAACTTCAGACATGATCCAATCGGGAAGATTTTCAGACTCACGGGGGAAGAAGCTACCGTCAGCACCACCATTGTCATAGAGAAAGGTTCCTGTAGCATCATAGGCTGCTAATTTATAGGGCAGGTGATTCAGTAGTGTTTTTAAATCATTCATACCTTCATCATAGCTTCTTTCAGGAGAAATGGCAATACTTTGGATTGGAGCAGTATCAGGAGATAATAAAGTAAAAGAATACTTGAGGTAATATCATGTCAAAACTTATTTTTTTAGATGTTGACGGGACATTGGTAGATTATCATAATCACATCCCAGAATCAGCCGTAAAGGCTATTCGTCAGGCCCGTGAAAACGGTCATCTGGTATATGTTTGTACTGGTCGTAGCAAGGCAGAAATGCAACCAGAATTATGGGACATTGGCTTGGATGGGACATTGGTGGCAATGGCTCTTATGGGGAGCATCATGGCCAGGTCCTTATGCATGAGCTGATTTCCAAGGAAGACACTGCTAAGGTTGTGGATTGGTTGACCGAACGTTATCTAGCCTTTTATCTTGAGAGCAATAATGGTCTCTTTGCTAGTTCTGATTTTCGTGAGCGATCAAGTGAGACACTTAAGACTTACGCTATTCAAAAGGGGCAATCTGCATAGTCTGTTGAGGGTAAGGAACCAGAAGATTTCATTCATGGACTTGAGTATAGTGGGGAACTCTATCGTGACGAGCTAAACAAGGTCAGTTTCGTTTTGGAATCCTATCAGGACCATCTAGATTCGAAAGAAGCTTTTCCACAGCTTGAGGCCCATACTTGGGGAGGGGAGAGGTGAAACGGCCCTATTTGGTGACTTGGGTGTTAAGGATATTAACAAGGCTCATGCTATTGATGTCATTTTGGAGCATTTGGGAGCCAAGCAATCGGACACTATTGCTTTTGGTGATGCCAAGATTGATATCCCTATGTTGGAATACTGTGAGATTGGTGTTGCCATGGAAAATGGTGGTCCAGAAATCTTAGCTATGGTAGACCTTGTAACAGACGATGTTGAAGCTGATGGCCTCTATAAGGCTTTTGATAAATTAGGCTTGTTGAAATAGAAAAAACTGAGTTCCTTTTGGAGCTCAGTTTGTATTTTATGCTGGTTTACGACCGATAAATTTTTTCAAGAGGTACAAGAGATAGCCGACAGCGATATACCCGGCACTGATGACTAGGACATTTACCAAAACCTTGTTCCAACCAAATTTATTGACATTGATAAAGAAGTAGGCGAAAGGGCTATCTTTGGCACCTGGGATTGGGAGTTTTAGAACCAAGCCATTTAGAAGGGCAAAGGCAAAGTAAGACAGAGGGACCACTGACCAGTAAATTGGTTCACGGAGACGGTAGGCTTTCTTAGCATCGAAAATGAGGGTATCAAGCACCAATCCCCAAGGGACAATATAGTGAACCAAGAAATTGCGGAGGGTCCAGAATTTCTCAGGTTCTGTAATAGGAGCCAAGAGGATGTGATAGATGACTCCAGTGATGAGGATGGCCATGGTTACGCCACCCTTGTAACGCAAGAGTTTTGTGTTAGTCGTCGCATCTCCTTTTTTGAAGTCATAGATGATAAAGAAAATCAAACTAGAAAAGACGAGGATATTGGACAAAACGGTGTAATAGAGTAGCATGCCCCAACCATCATCATGGATTTGGATAGAGACTCCTACCAGTCCACAAAGAGCTAGTAAAATACGGTAAAATCGTGAAATAGTCATAAGCTTCCTTTTCCTAATAAATAATCTCTCTTATCATATCACATTTTTCACTAACAATTTTTTGAAAATTCTAGTAAAATCAAAGTAAGAAAGACTTCAAGGAGATTACTATGTCCAATCTAATCGATTATCTTGAAAAGGTAAAGGAACTTACCTTTGATCAAGAGCCTCTAAATATCTTGGATAAGGTTTGCATCAATGAGATTGGCTACCTGACTTATGAAAAATGGCTCTCAGCAAGTGATTTGAAGGAAACCATCAATTTACATGACTATGCTGAAGGGAAGGACTTAAATCTAGACTACAGCTTCATGGTGACTAAGGAACGGGTAGATTTGGCTGAAGCCATGGTCAGGTCTAGGCGTTTCGCTGGACTTAATCTAAGTGACTACTGTAGTGTCTTGGACAAGGAAGTCGAAAAACAGTTTGCGGCTATGATTTTCAGTCTGCCTGAATTGGACTACCAGCAGATTGTCTTTCGTGGTACCGATGATAGCGTCATTGGTTGGAAGGAGGATTTTCAGTTGACCTACAGTCGGGAAATTCCTGCGCATCGCTCAGCCATGGCCTTTCTGGAGAAGCACTTGCCAAACCTCAGTGGCCATATCGCTGTTTCCGGACACTCCAAGGGTGGCAATCTTGCCCTCTATTCGGCTGTTCAGAGTTCGACTGTCTTGCGTGAGCAAATAGCAGAGCTCTTGCTTCTTGATTCTCCGGGCTTGATGAAGCCCCTCTTAGAGAAGCCTTCTTACCAAGAGTTGAAAGCCAGGATGACAGTTATTAGACCTCAAGATTCTGTTGTGGGGGTTATGCTCTATTGGGATAGGCCTGCCCAGCTAGTCGCAGCAGAAGGCATTGGATTTGCTCAACATAACGCCTTGACTTGGGAGGTTGATTTAGTGGCAAATGATTTTGTTTATGAGGACCAGCCAACAGAGTTGAGTCAACGTTTGGAAGAAACCTTCCAAGAGTGGATTGAGACCTTGCCAAATCAAGAACTCAAGCAGGTCTGTGATTTATTCTTTGATACCATTCTTGATTCTGGAATTGAGAGTCTAGACGATATTAGTATCAAAACTCTCCCTAAGATAGGTCAGTTGTTGCAAGAATTTGGCAACCTTACTGACCAACATCTTACTGACCAACAAAAAAAGATTCTTCAAGATGGTTTCAACCAATTACTCTGGATATTTTGGAAGTCAGGGAACAAGAAATCTAGCCTGCCCAAGCTTGAACTTCCTGATTTTATCAAGAAGTTGGGGGAATTGACAAATAACGATTAGGGTCAGCTGAACTATAGGAGTGGAGGATATCATGCCTAAAAACGTACTTATTACAGGATCAACATCAGGAATTGGCGAAGCAACGGCGCGTGCCTTTGCTAAAGAGGGGGAAAATGTCATCCTAACAGGTCGCCGTGTGGAGCGTCTTCAAGCCTTGAAAGAAGAGCTCCAAGCAACCTATCCCAATCAAAAAGTTTGGACTTTTGCACTGGATGTTACCGATATGGACATGGTCAAGGATGTTTGCCAAGCCATTCTCAAAAGTGTGGGGCAAGTCCATGTCTTGGTCAATAATGCAGGCCTGGCACTAGGCCTAACAGCCTATCAAGATTATGAAGAGTGGGATCTACTGACCATGCTCGACACCAATGTCAAGGGCTTGATGATGGTGACACGTCAGATTTTGCCAAGTATGGTTGCTGCCAATGAGGGCCATATCATCAATATGGGCTCTACAGCAGGCATCTATGCCTACGCGGGCGCCGCCGTTTACTCAGCTACCAAGGCCGCAGTGAAAACTTTCAGTGATGGTTTGCGTATTGATACCATTACCACAGATATCAAGGTGACAACCATTCAGCCCGGTATCGTTGAGACGGATTTTTCACAAGTTCGCTTTCACGGTGATAAGGACAAGGCAGCCAAGGTCTACCAAGGTTTGGAAGCCCTCCAAGCCCAAGATATTGCGGAAGCAGTCCTCTACGTCACCAAACAACCACGACGTGTCCAGATTTCAGACATGACCATCATGGCTAACCAGCAAGCCACAGGGTTTACGATTCATAGGGGGGAATAAATAGATGATAAAAACATGACCTTCGGGCCGTGTTTTTTTGTTTGAATTTTCCCAAAACTATGAAAGAAACTCTGAAAATGCTATAATGTAAGGGATTACGACAGGACGGAGAGGTGAAACAATGGTTTCTAGAAGAGAGTTTTCAGAATTAACTAGGGTTCAGATTCCAGCAGCCTTACACTTAATGCGTTTGGGGTATACATATCTTCCTCATAATGGTAAGGAGATTATGGGAAGAGATCCTGAAACAAATATTTTAATTTCAATCTTTAGAGAGCAATTTTTAAAGTTCAACAATTATGCAACTGATTTGGATGTTGAAAGAGAACTTAATAATATCAAGATTGAATTAGATCAAAATGATTTAGGACGTGCTTTTTATAAACGTATAGTAAGTAATAGTGGTCCAACTTATATTGACTGGGAAAACCCTGAAAGTAATACATTTCACCTTGCTTTAGAGGTAACCTGTCAAAATGGAGGAGACGAGTTTAGACCTGATATTGTCATTTTTATAAATGGCTTGCCACTTTCATATATTGAAGTGAAACAACCTAATGCCATTCGTGATGGTAAGACTGCTATTCGATCTGAGCAATCACGAACAGCCGTTAGATTTGAGAATAGGAGATTTCGTCGTTTCAATAATATTACCCAATTGCTTTCATTCTCAGATAATTTACCTTATATCAGTGGTCAAGGTCAACAAAAGCAAGGGTCCTTTTACTGTTCAAATGCATTCTCAAAAACTAAATTCAATGCATTTAAGGAAGAAAGAGAAGAGGAACTAATTTATTCTATACGTTCATTAGGTGAAGAGGAGATTGACGCAGTATTAAAAGATGTTAATCGATTTGCCTTGAAATCTCAGCCAGAATTTAAGACAAATCAAGATCCAAGTACACCTTGTAATACATTTATCTCATCACTCTATCAAAAGGAAAGATTATTGTTTTTGCTTCGCTATGGATTAGCTTATGTAGAAGAACGCTCAAAAGATGGCACTATTCAGTTGCAAAAACATGTGATGCGTTATCCACAGTTTTTTGCAACAAAAGCAATTGAGGATGCAATTGGAAAAGGAGTGAAGAAAGGTGTCATCTGGCATACACAAGGGTCTGGAAAAACTGCCTTGTCTTATTTTAATATCAGGTACCTTACAAATTATTTCTCAAAACAGGAAATTGTTCCTCAGTTTTATTTTGTAGTTGACCGCTTAGATCTTGCAGACCAAGCTACGCGAGAGTTTACGAAACGTGGCTTGAAAGTAAAAAGGATTAACCGTCCACAAGAATTGAATGAAAAGCATGATGCTTATCAAGTTGCTGTCGTCAATATTCAGAAATTTAAGGATAATTCAGATTTAACGGATCATTCAGGCTACGATTTAAATCGTCAAAATATCTATTTTATTGATGAAGCTCACCGTTCATATAATGAGAAAGGCTCCTATCTCCCAAATCTATACAATGCAGATAAAAATGCTATTAAGATTGCACTGACTGGAACGCCCCTAATAACATATAAAAAAGATGGTAAAACCAAGGAAAGTCATGCAACGACACGTGATATTTTTGGTGATTACATCCATAAATACTACTACAATCAATCGATTGATGATGGTTTTACACTTCGTCTGATGCGTGAAGATATTGAAACCTCTTATAAAGAGACTCTTCAAACCATCAATGAAGAAATCTTGCGTGGAGATCTTTCAAAAGATGATATTTTTGCTCATCCACGTTATGTCTCACCAATGTTGGATTTCATTCTGGAAGATTTCAATAGAGCACGTGATGTTGTCTTCGATGATGATTCCATCGGTGGAATGATTGTTTGTGATTCATCTAAGCAAGCTCGTGAGATTGAAAAGCAATTAGAAGAACGCAGAAGTCGTGGGGAGACAAATATCACATCAGCTTTAATCCTTCATGATGAAGGTGACAAAGAATACAAGAAAGATCGTGTAGAAAGCTATAAAGAAGGTAAAATTGATCTTGTTATTGTGTATTCGATGTTACTAACAGGATTTGATGCACCTAGGTTGAAAAGATTGTACTTAGGTCGCAAAATCAAGGCTCATAACTTACTTCAAACATTGACACGTGTTAATCGTCCATATAAGGATTATCAATTTGGATATGTGATTGACTTTGCGGATATTTCGAAAGAATTTGATAAAACCAATCGTGCGTATTTGGAGGAGCTCAATCAGGAGTATGATCTAAAAAACACAGGAGAAGATGTTGAAAATGTTTTTGGTTCCCTCTTTGTTTCAGCTGACGAAATTAGTAAACAACTTGAGAAATCAGAGACAATTTTGATGAATTATCCAACTGAGAATCTAGAGTTCTTCTCTCAAACAATTGATGAAGTGAGGGATAGACATCAACTTATCGAGTTACGAAAAGCGCTAGAAGCGATGAAGCAATTTTATAATGTTGCTCGACTTTTAGGACATCGTGAACTTCTAAGTAAGATTGACATTAACCATGTATCGACTTTGTTGAACGTGATTTCAAGACGTTTACTTAACCTCTCACTTATGGAAAAACCTGACGAATTTTCAAGTCGAACCTTGCTTAATCTAGCAATGTCTGATACGACATTTAGTTTCGTTAAAATCGCAGAAGAGGAGTTACGACTAGCAGCGAATGATCTCTACGAGCTTCGTAAAAGAGTGGCAGGTGGGATTAACGGTCGTCCAGATGAAAAAGACCCTGAATGGGTAAATCTCTATGAGGAATTCCGTAGAATCATGAAGAAACATATGATTTATGAGCAGGAAGGCCTCACAATGGAGAATATCAAAGAAACTCAGACTGAGTATCAAAATCTGTTTGACGCATTTGAAGATTATAAGAGCCGAATTCGACGACTAGCTATGAATTTCAATGGCGATGAAATGGCAGCTCGATCTTTCAAGCATGTTACCAACTCAACTGTGGTAAGTGAATTTCCAGTTATCTTCCATGTGATTAAAGGCTCAAAAGCCAATTTAGATTATCAAATTGGTCTAAATCAAGGTGTCCTTGATAACAATGATTTTTTAAAACGAATGATTCGTGAACAGGCACGCAAAGAAATGAAAAGTACAGAATCAGCAGGAAATGAAAAGTTGACAAAACAAGACTTCAATAATCTTGTTGAATCTTTATTTGAAGAATACGAACAGGAATATCAAAACTAATGAATGAACACTATAAGGTCCAAGTCCAAGACTTGGTAGACGATTTGAAAGCAGTCTTTACCCACGCTGGTTTAGGTGGTGAAGCAGGAGAGTACAAGCTCCTTACTCAATCTTTCTTGTACAAATTCTTGAATGACAAGTTTCTCTATGAAGCTCAAAATGTCGATTCGGAAAACACTTATGAGTATCTAGTATCTATGAGTGAAGAGGATTATGATTGGCTCCTAGAGGATATAGGAACGTCAACAGCTTGGATGAAGCCAAACCAATTCATCGAAACGCTCCATCGCAAGCAAAATGAATCTGATTTTTATGAGACGTTTGAAAACACACTCAACCAAATTGCCATTGACAACAACGATATCTTCTCTGTCCATACAGAAGGGGATACAACGGTTCGTCTTTTTGATGAGCGCCTGATTACCGATAACATTTCAGATTCAAGTAAGCGAAATGAAGTGGCTAAGGCGATTATCAATCTGTTGGCTAAGGTCAAATTCAATCAAGATATTTTTTCTCAAGGTTTTGACTTTTTCTCTACTCTCTTTGAGTACATGATTAAGGACTACAACAAAGACGGTGGTGGAAAGTATGCCGAGTACTACACACCCCATTCTGTTGCTAAGATTATCGCAGAGATCCTAGTAGGTAATGACAAACCTCAAAATGTGCGTATCTATGACCCATCTGCTGGTTCTGGAACCTTACTTATGAATCTCGCCAGTCGTATTGGTGTGGATAAGGCAACTGTATATAGTCAGGATATCTCACAAAAATCATCCAATCTGCTTCGTCTCAATCTAATCTTGAATGGACTTCAACACTCCATCCATAATATCGTTGAAGGCAATACCATTTTACGTAATCGTCATCCTGAAAAGATGGACTATATTGTCTCCAATCCTCCGTTCAAACTGGACTTTTCAAAATGGCGGGACCAAGTAGAGACTTTGCCAGAAGCTAGTGAGCGTTTCTTTGCAGGTGTGCCTAAAACTCTACCAAAATCTAAGGACAAGATGGCTATCTATGAGCTCTTTATCCAGCATATCATTTACTCCTTGAAGCCAGATGGCCAAGCAGCCGTTGTTTTGCCTACAGGATTTATTACGGCGCAAAATGGCATTGATAAGAAAATCCGTCAACACTTGGTAGACAATCAAATGATGGCAGGTGTCGTTTCCATGCCGTCCAATATCTTTGCGACGACAGGTACCAAAGTTTCCATCCTCTTTATCGATAAGAAAAACAAGGGCGATGTCGTCCTCATCGATGCTTCGAACCTCGGAACCAAGATCAAGGAAGGCAAGAACCAAAAAACTGTGCTGTCTCCTGAGGAAGAGCAGAAGATTGTCGAGACCTTTATCAAGAAGGAAGCCGTCGAGGACTTTTCTGTCACTGTCTCATATGAGGATATCAAAGAGAAAAACTACTCTCTCAGCGCAGGCCAGTACTTTGACATCAAGATTGACTATGTAGATATCACAGCAGAAGAGTTTGAAGCCAAGATGGCCGCCTTTCAAAGCAAACTCTCAGACCTCTTCCAGCAATCGCATGCATTGGAGAAGGAGATTGAAGAGCAATTGAAGGGGTTGAAGTATGAGTAAGTTGTCTAATGTATCATGTTATGTAACGGAAAAGATTTCTGTTGATAGTATTGATATTTCGGAGTATATTACAACAGATAATTTATTACAAAATAAAAAAGGGAGAGTAATAGCAGAAAAGTTACCCACTCAAAAAGTAACAAGATTCAAGAAAAATGATATTTTGATAGCAAATATACGTCCTTATTTAAAGAAAATTTGGCAAGCTGACATTGATGGAGGAGCATCATCTGATGTTTTAGTAGTTCGTCCTAATGATGTGATTGACTATAATTTTTTATACTATGCTTTGACTCAAGATTCGTTCTTTGAATATGTAATGAAGGGATCGAAAGGCACAAAAATGCCTCGTGGAGATAAGAGCCAAATCATGAATTTTGTTATCCCAGATTTAGAAATTGATGAACAAATAAAAATTGGTAAATTACTGAAGAGTATTGACCAAAAAATCCAAATCAACAACCAAATCAACCAAGAGTTGGAAGCTATGGCTAAGACCCTCTATGATTACTGGTTTGTGCAGTTTGATTTCCCAGACCAGAATGGCAAACCTTACAAATCATCAGGTGGAAAGATGGTCTATAACCCAGAACTCAAACGCGAAATCCCAGAGGGGTGGGGAGTTGAGAGTGTTGGTAACTTATTAGATAAAGTTACTAAAGCTGAAAAGATTGAAAATAATTCGATTGAATTTATTGGGGAAATACCTGTTATCGATCAGAGTCAAAAATTTATTGCAGGTTTTACGAATAATGAAAATGCCTTACTACAAGCTCAAGATGGGCATGTAATATTTGGTGATCACACTAGAGTAGTAAAATATATAAATTTTGATTATGCTAGAGGAGCTGATGGCACTCAAGTCTTAATTTCAAATAATGAGAATATTTCAAATGTATTACTTTATCACATGATTGAAGATTTTGATTTATCAAATTATGGATATGCTAGACATTTCAAATTTCTAAAAGAGAAAACTGTTATAGTTCCTGATAAAGAAGTATCGTCAAAATTTGAAACACAAGCAAATGTTATTTACGAAAAGATTAAGAACAATATTTTTGAAAACCAAGAACTCACCCAACTTCGCGATTGGCTCTTGCCAATGCTGATGAATGGGCAGGTGAAGGTGGAGTAGAGGATACAATTGTTAGAATTTTGAAGTTGAAAGAATTTGAGGGGAAATAAATGTCAGAGCTTACTTTTTCAATTTGGAAACCATTTATTGAAAGTGATCAAAGGGGGGAGAGGTGGTTACAACCTATTTTAAAGACATTTGATAAGTTGACTCCATGCAACTTACAACATGATAATGGGTTATACCATATAGAGGTTGATAAAAATAATCACTTTGTTTTTTTAGTAATAGAATCTGGAAAGTTAGAGCCAAGAGATACTACTGTAACGGACTACTATACGAATCAAAAACGGGAAAATCCCAAATCAGAAACAGAGTTGGAATTTTTGAAGCAATTTTTTGTCTTATTTGATTTAGATAATAATTTATTGTATTTTTCGGATGTAAGACACCGTAATTTGCTAGAAAAAATTCTCAAAGATACAACGGAAGTTAAGTTTAACATAAAGGGGTTTTATGAAGATAAAGAGGAGTTTTTTAAAATATTATCTAGTGTTGATGAAATTCAGTTTACTTCAAAAAATGATATTTTTTCATCTTTATCAGAAAAACGTGAAGCTCTATCTGATTTATTTGATACCGATGGCTTGGATGATTTAACGTTGAATGTAAAGCTATCTGGGATGAAAATAAATAAAATCAAAACATTTATCAAAAAAATTGTAAAAGAATCTGAGAATCATCAACTATCAGGTATCTTAATTCGAGGAAATGACGAAGCAGGATTTGAACATGTTTTTAATCGTGGTACGTTTATCAAAAAAATTACAATAAATGTCGAAAAACAACAAGCAACTGGGAAATTTTTAGGAGCAGAGGTAAAAGATATTTTGCTCAAAGAAATAGAGAGCCTGTCAAATGAGTAAGTTACGAAAAAAAGATAGAGTTATTTCTGGTTGTATTTTAGTGATTAGTTTGTTTATATCATATTTACTAAGGAATTATATTCTACTAAGTCATAGTGATACGGTATCATTTATTTCTGTAATCACAGGTTTCTTACTTTCCGCGATTGCTATATTGTATTCTTCTCCTATACGATCTGTATTGTATGATAAGAACTCAAACGAATACTCTTCAAAATGGGAAGAGATAATTGTTAGGTATTTCTATACATTTGTTGTTAGTTTATTATATATGGTGGAGTTATCTTTAGAAGTTAAATGTATTCCAGATTTTATAAATGTTGGTTTTTTACTAAGTATTGTAATCGTAATAATTGTAGTTACTAAAGGGCTATTTGAATTGCTTTTAGTTGAGATAAATGATTAATTTTCTTCATGTGAGTTTTCGCAGTTATTATATCTTTAATCATGTTACTGAGTTTTATGTGTTTGTATTTAATATTCTAGCCAAATCAACCTTTGGCTGGTTTTTATTTTCTTTGCATGATATAATTAAATTACCAAAAAGGTAATTTAAATCGAACGGAAAGGAATTTATGAAGCTTATCTATACAAATAAAACTGTTAAGAAACAGTGCACTGAGCTAAGGCGAGCGAAAAAGGATTTTTCAGATAGGGTTGCATTAAGGTTGCATCAGTTGATTAACCTTTTGGAAGCATCGGATTCTTTAGCTAGTATGACGGCTTTTCCTAAGTATCATTTTCACCAATTAAAGGGAAAGAGAAATGGACAGTTTGCTTTAGATATAGATGGTCGAAGGAGTTCCTATCGTTTGATTTTAGGATTTCGGGAGGAAGATCTGGAGAAGGTATTTTCTAGTCCGGTAGAAATCGAAATCATGAAAATAGAGGAGGTTAGCAATCATTATGAGTAAAAAAGTTGTTGAGTACAAAGACCTGATTGCTTTTCATCCGGGTCAGTATGTTGAAGACTTAATTGAGGACTATAACGTAACTCAGAAAGAATTTGCGGAGCGTTTGGGAGTCTCTGCCAAGACTGTCAGCAAGCTAGTTAATGCTGAGGAGTCTATTAGTAAGGAGACAGCTCATAAGTTAGCCAAGTTAAGTGGTGTTTCTATGCAGACTTGGCTCAACCTTCAAAGCATTTATGATGTGAAAGTGGCTGAAATTGTAGAACAAAGAGAGCTTGATCAAGGCCGAGAGAAGGAAATCTGCGAGATGATTGACTTTAAGTATTTTAAACAAAAAGGCTACGTTCCAGAGAAGCGCTATAGTATCGGTGAAAAGATTACAGAGCTTCGGAAGATTCTAGAAGTATCGAGTCTAGAATATCTCCTGACTTTTAACCATTTAGTGAGTTATCGTAATACACGTGACTTTACCGAAAAGAGTATCGTTAATTCCAATATCATGTTAGAGTTAGCATCTAAAAAAGCTCGTAATAAAACGACTATAAAGCTTAATCGCAGAAAGTTAGAGAGAAGCTTACCGACTTTGAGAGAATTGACGAGACAAGATCCAAAGGATTTTGCTCAAGAATTGACCGATATCTTGTTAGAGTGTGGGGTTGTCTTAGTGGGACTTCCTGCTTTAGCAAATGCCAATTTAAATGGTGCAACAAAGAAGTTTGGAAATGGTAGTGTCTTGTTGTTATTAACTGATCGTAATAAAGCATCGGATATTTTTTGGTTTTCACTTTTCCATGAGATTGGGCATATTCTGCAGAATGACTTTTCGTCTGATGAAGAAGCTAGCGACTCTTATCGACGTTCTGAGGAACAAGCAGACCAATTTGCGAAAGATTTACTAATTGCTCCTCAAGAATATCAAAGATTCATAGATGAGGCTTGCTTTGATAAACAAGCGATTAAGAAATTTGCTGATGAGATTGGTATTCATCCTAGCATTGTTTTAGGTCGCTTGCAGAATGATGAGTATTTGGGTTATGATCAATTTAGAGACTTGAAAGTGAACTATTATTTAGTTTCTTAATGGATCTTATAGTGCAATCAAAGGCTTTTTCCGAATAATAGAAGTAGAGGGGACAACCCTCTATTTTTGACTAAGGAGAAGTAGATGGAAAAAAGACACAAGCATGTCTCACCGACCTTGGATATTATGGCCAAGAAGATTTTTAGTCTGCCTGAAGTGACGGTGGCATTTATTCGAGATATTTTAGATTTGGATGTTGTAGATGCTCAGATTTTGGAGGGAACACAGCTTCATAAAAAGGACTTTGATGAGGATGAGCTCTTTTCAACCTCGGTGGATGTTCGAGCTAAGCTGAATGATGGAACTGAGGTTATCATTGAGATTCAGGTGCGTAAGCAGCATTATTTTCTCAATCGTTTTCATTATTATTTGGCTAACCAGCTGGTGGAAAATGTGCAGCAATTACGCCAACAAGGACAGACACACAAGATGTATGAGCAGATGGAGCCGATCTATGGTATAGCCATCTTGGAGAAGACCTTGTTGCCAGATGAGGAGTCCCCGATTAATACTTATTGGATGGCCAATAGTCGAACGGGGAGGCCTTTGAATGCCTACTATAAGGATGGAAAACAGCAGAACCTTCTTCAGATTGCCTTTTTAGAGTTGGATAAGTATAATAAAGATAAGCATATCAGGGATGAAGGGCGGCAGTGGCTAGAGTTCTTTGGAAATCTCCCATTTTCAATGGCACCTAGTCAAGCGGTCACGCATGCCGATTCATTACTGGATTCATCCAGCTGGACACAGGAGGAAAAGGCGATGATTGATGAACGCATACGTATTCAAGAAAATTATGACATGACCATGGAAACAGCAATTGATGAAGCGCGTGAAGAAGGCATGGAACGAGGTCGTCATGAGGAGCGCTTAGAGTTGATTCGTAAGATGCTCTCAAAAGGCCTACCTCTAGAAGTTGTATCAGATGTGACTGGTCTATCGCTTGAAGAACTAGAGGTATTGTGATCGTAAGATCTAGCCGATTAAATCATTTTTTTGAACAGAAAGAGGTATTTTTGCCTCTTTCTTATTTTTTGCTGTTTAACATTTGTAATACTAAAACATTCGAAAAATAATACTTTGAATCGTAAAATTAAAAAAGACTATCAAACGTTTGGCAGAAATCTGAGAAAAAGGATTTCAGGTATTTCCCAAATTTAATTTGATAGTTCTTACTAAATAGGGCTTTTTAAGGACTTGTTAAAATGGATTACTTAGCCTTTTATTTTGTTTTGAATTTAAAAACAGCATCATTAAATATATTTAATATTTGAGATTATCTGTTTCTAGTTTCAAGAATAGCTTGGGACTAAAATGGAGAGATTGTGAAAGTTGTCAGTCTTTTGCCAAATACTCAGGTCGCCTAGAACAACGACCTAAAAACCACTGTAACAAGCAGTCAGTTTACCTCAGAAGATATTCGCTTTAATTTCTTTTGAATGAGAAATCTGTGGATGTAATCTCAAGTAAAGTCATGGCGGTTATGGCATCTGAAACATTAGCTTCAGAAGCAGCTTCGTTTGCAAGCTCTGAAGATGTTGTCAAAGAGATTGGCAGTGATTTGTCAGAATTGGCGGAAGGCAAGAAGGATGACACACCTAAAAATATCGCCCGTATTTATAAAGTAATCGAGGCTAATCAGGTAGTTAAGTCTTCTGAAAGTCAGGGTGATTCTTCCAAAGAAAAAGGAAAATCTCAGACTTCAATGATTCTCTTCCTTGTCGGAGTTGCTGTTACACTAAGTATATCTACAATTTATTTTACTAAACAAGGTAAGAAAGCAGGGAAATAATAGGGAAGAAACATCCAGTTAGATAGGTGTTTTTACGTATGCCTAGCAATACCAACAAAGCAAATGTCGTTACAATGACAGAAGCAGATGCACTAGCCCAAGGAAAACGATACACGTCGAAAGAGTAATACAAAAGCTGGACATCTTGTCCAGTTTTTTTGTAAAACGGCTCACATTTTACCACTTTTATCTGAAAATTTGATATACTGAGACTATTAAAGATACTTGTAAGAGAAGTCGTACGGACTTTTTTAGGTATAAGAAAGGAATAAAAATATGATTTGGATTATTATTGCCATTATTGTTGTTCTTGTGATTTTTGTTATTGCAAGTTATAACGGCTTGGTTAAGAGCCGTATGCAAACCAAGGAGGCGTGGAGTCAAATTGATGTTCAATTGAAACGTCGTAATGACCTCCTTCCTAACTTGATTGAAACGGTTAAAGGTTACGCTAAATATGAAGGTTCAACGCTTGAAAAAGTAGCAGAACTTCGTAATCAGGTAGCAGCTGCGACTTCTCCTGCACAAGCTATGCGTGCCAGTGATGAATTGACTCGTCAGGTTTCTGGAATCTTTGCGGTAGCTGAAAGTTACCCTGATCTTAAGGCTAGTGCCAACTTCAGCCAGCTTCAAGAAGAGTTGACGAACACTGAAAATAAAATTGCCTATTCGCGTCAACTTTATAACAGTGTGACAAGTAACTACAATGTGAAATTGGAAACATTCCCAAGCAATGTTATTGCCAAGATGTTTAGCTTTAAGGCTGCTGAATTCCTTGAAACACCAGAAGAAGAAAAAGCTGTGCCTAAAGTTGATTTCAGTGGACTAGGTAACTAATATGTTATTTGATCAGATTGCTCGAAATAAGAGAAAGACTTGGCTTTTGCTTCTGGTCTTTTTCCTCTTGTTGGGCCTTGTTGGCTACGGTGTCGGCTATCTTTGGTTAGGTTCAGGATTTGGTGGTCTGATTCTTGCCTTAGTTATTGGTTTTATCTATGCCGTTACCATGATTTTCCAATCAACTAATGTCGTTATGGCTATGAACGGTGCACGAGAGGTTGATGAACAAACAGCTCCAAACCTTTATCATGTGGTCGAGGACATGGCTATGGTGGCCCAAATCCCAATGCCACGTGTCTTTATTGTCGATGATCCTTCAATGAATGCTTTTGCAACTGGATCAAGCCCTAAGAACGCGGCAGTAGCTGCTACGACAGGTCTTCTTGCGGTTATGAATCGTGAGGAACTTGAAGGAGTTATTGGACATGAAGTGAGTCATATTCGCAACTACGATATCCGCATCTCTACCATAGCAGTTGCCTTAGCATCTGCCATTACCATGCTAGCTGGGATGGCTCGTAATATGATGTTCTGGGGTGGAGGCCGTCGTAGAAATGATGATGACCGTAATGGAAGTAGCGGTTTGGAAATTATTCTTCTCATTATTTCTTTGATTGCCATTATTCTGGCGCCTTTGGCAGCTACCTTGGTTCAGTTGGCTATTTCACGCCAGCGTGAATTTTTAGCTGATGCTTCTAGCGTCGAATTGACACGTAACCCACAAGGTATGATTAACGCTCTGCTCAAACTTGATAATAGTGCGCCAATGCAACATCACGTGGATGATGCTAGCGCAGCCCTCTTTATCAATGACCCTAAAAAGGAATCTGGTTTGCAGAAGCTCTTTTATACCCATCCACCAATTTCAGAACGGGTGGAACGTTTGAAACAAATGTAATACGGGAGAGGCTAATCGTGTGATTGGTCTCTTTCTTTTAGCAGTTATTTTCTTTTTTTATTAAATAAGTAAGTATTATACCTAGCCAAGTCAACATATTTCTGGCATAATAGATATATGAAACTAACGATTCAACGAATGGCTCGGATAGCTATTCTGTCAGCTCTGGCAGTAGGATTGCGGTCAGCATTTATAGGGTTGCCAAATATTCAGCCTATTACAGCTATGTTTTTTGTGGCTGTTCTTTATTTGGGGTTACTAGATGGTCTCTTGATTATGGCTTTGACCATGTTAATTTCAGGATTCATCTTTGGCTTTGGTCCCTGGGTCTTTAATCAGATCCTTGCTTTCGGGGTCTTAATGGCTCTTTGGAGTTTAATTGCGCCAAGACTATCGCTAGTTTGTCAGATTGTTGTAGTCACAATCTTTGCTTTTCTCTATGGGGTGCTTCTTGACTATGGTTATGGTCTCTTGTTTAAGAGTGGTCTAACTTTTGTTATCTCTGGTCTTCTATACGACACCTATCACGCTGCATCGACATTATTATTTTATCCATTTATTCAGTCTATTTTTAGGAGATTTTTGAAATGAAAAAATTATTGATATATTTAGCTCTTGCCTTTTCTCTTGTTACTTTAGCTGCTTGTGGAAAAAATGAGGCTGCTAAACCTACTAGTAGCACAAACAATCATCAGTCTAAGGTTCAAGGTCAGGTTACTTTGATTTTAAAAACTGAAAAGGAAAGTAAGAAAAAATCTGTAGAATTCAAAAAAGGTGATACGGTCCTTGATGTTTTAAAAGAAATATATCCTGTTCAAGAAAATGATGGTTTTATTACTGAAATTGATGGAATTTCTCAAGACAAGGAGAAGGGGATTTATTGGATGTTTGATGTCAATGGAAAAATCGGTGAGAAAGCCGCTAATCAACTTAAAGTTCAAGATGGTGATGAAATCAAATTCTATCAAGAAAAGTATAATTAAGATTTTAGACTCTAATTCAGAGTCTTTTTTTATAAAGTTCGGAAATAGGTCTAATAATTTTTCAAAAAAGTCGGAAAATTGCAAAATAACTGACGATTTACAGAAAAATAGTTTACTTTTGTTTTAAAAGTGATATCATAAAAGGGTACTACATAAAGTAAGGAGAATACGGTTTGGCTTTTAACAAATTGGAAAGCAGTAACAACCAGGAAATCATCTCTGAAGAAGTTGGTATCTTGAAAGAATTGTTGGATGATGCAACACTAGGAATGGCTGGAGAGCAAGGCCTCACAACTATCCAACATTTGGTTGAACTTTATGATGAAGGTGACTATGTGGCCCTTACACAAGCCATTTCAGAAATGACAAATGACGATATGGTCGTTGCATCACGTTATTTCTCTTTGTTACCTCTCTTGATTAATATCTCTGAGGACGTGGATTTGGCTTATGAAGTCAACCACAAAAATAATATTGATGAATCTTATTTAGGTAAGTTGTCTGAAACCTTTGATGTTGTCGCTGAAAGCGACAATGCGCGTGACATTCTTGAAAATGTTAATGTCGTGCCGGTATTGACAGCTCACCCAACTCAGGTTCAACGTAAAACCATGCTTGAATTGACTAACCACATTCACGAACTTCTCCGTAAACATCGTGATGTTAAGGCTGGTCTTATTAACAAGGATAAATGGTATGCGGATTTGCGTCGTTATGTAGAAATTATGATGCAAACGGATATCATTCGTGAGAAGAAACTTAAGGTTAAAAACGAAATCACTAACGTTATGGAGTATTACAACTCCTCATTGATTAAGGCGATTACCAACTTATCGCATGAATTCAAACGTTTAGCGGTTGAAAAAGGTATCGAACTTAATAATCCAACACCTATTACAATGGGAATGTGGATTGGTGGTGACCGTGACGGGAACCCATTTGTAACGGCAGAAACTCTTAAACTTTCTGCGACAGTACAAAGTGAAGTTATCCTCAATTACTATATTGAAAAAGTTGATAACCTTTACCGCTCATTCTCACTCTCATCACGTTTGACTGAAGTTTCAGAAACAGTAGCAGAAATGGCGAAACTTTCTCCAGATACATCTGTTTATCGTGAAAATGAACCATACCGTCGTGCTTTTAGTTACATTCAATCTAAATTGATTCAGACGTTTCTTTTCTTCAAAGAAGGTAACTTTAGCAAGGAAAGAGTTGCTAAGCGTCTTTCTGAAAATGTTCGTCTTGGCTCAGTCTCAACAGGCGAAGTAGTAGCTGATTTTGTGCAAGAACGTCTCAGCCAAAGTCTTCAAGCTGTCTCACAACAAACTACCGAGTTTTATGAAACAGCTGAAGCTTTCCATGATGATCTTTTGGCAATTAAAAATTCACTTCTCGAAAATGATGATTCTGTCTTGATTTCCGGTGATTTCGAAGAGCTTCTTCAAGCCGTTGAAGTCTTTGGATTTTACCTTGCAACAATTGATATGCGTCAGGATTCAAGCGTTCATGAAGCTTGTGTGGCAGAGTTGCTTAAATCTGCAAACATTGTTGACAACTATAGTGAATTGACAGAGGTTGAAAAGGTTGCTGTTCTTCTCAAAGAATTGCAAGAAGATCCACGTACCTTATCATCAACAAATGTATCTAAGTCTGAAACACTTGAAAAAGAATTGGCTATCTTCCGCACTGCTCGTCTTTTGAAGGACTATATTGGTGAAGAAGTCATCAAACAACATATCATCTCTCACACTGAGAGCGTCTCAGATATGTTTGAGTTAGCCATCCTTCTTAAAGAAGTTGGTTTAGTTGATACTGAGCGTGCGCGTGTCCAAATCGTTCCACTGTTTGAAACCATCGAAGATTTGGAAAACTCTAATGAAATCATGAAACAATACCTTGGTTATGATATTGTTAAACGATGGATTAAGAACAGTAATAACTACCAAGAAATCATGTTGGGTTACTCAGACTCAAACAAAGATGGTGGTTACCTGTCTTCGGGTTGGACGCTCTACAAAGCTCAAAATGAATTGACCAAGATTGGTGAAGAGCGTGGCATTAAAATTACTTTCTTCCATGGCCGTGGTGGTACAGTTGGTCGTGGTGGTGGCCCATCTTACGATGCTATTACATCTCAACCATTTGGTACTATTAAAGACCGTATCCGTTTGACAGAGCAAGGTGAGGTTATCGGTAATAAATATGGTAATAAGGATGCAGCATACTACAATCTTGAGATGCTTGTTTCAGCTGCTCTTGACCGTATGGTGACACGTCAAATTGCCGATCCAGAAGAATTGGTTGATTTCCGTGAGGTTATGGACGGAATCGTTCACGATTCAAATGTTATTTATCGTGACCTTGTCTTTGGAAATGAACATTTTTATGATTACTTCTTTGAAGCAAGTCCAATTAAAGAAGTATCAAGTTTAAATATCGGTTCTCGTCCAGCAGCTCGTAAGACTATTACTGAGATTTCAGGGCTTCGTGCCATTCCTTGGGTATTCTCATGGTCACAAAACCGTATCATGTTCCCAGGTTGGTATGGTGTGGGTTCTGCCTTTAATCACTATATTAAAGCCGAAGAAGGAAACC
The DNA here is from genome assembly GCF_900636445.1 of Streptococcus vestibularis. Lineage (NCBI taxonomy): Bacteria > Bacillati > Bacillota > Bacilli > Lactobacillales > Streptococcaceae > Streptococcus > Streptococcus vestibularis. The sequence goes on from NZ_LR134275.1 coordinate 743,590, forward strand.
TTGAAAAACTTCAACACATGTTTGAAACATGGCCATTCTTCCGTTCACTTTTGTCTAACGTGGATATGGTGCTTTCAAAATCAGATATGAATATTGCCTTCCACTATGCACAGTTGGCAGAGAGTGAAGAAGTTCGTAGTGTCTTTAACATCATTTTGGATGAGTGGCAGCTAACTAAGAATGTCATTCTTGCGATTGAAAAACATGATGACTTCCTTGACGAAAGCCCATCTCTTAAAGCAAGTTTAGATTTCCGCTTGCCATACTTCAACGTCTTGAACTACATCCAAATTGAATTGATTAAACGTCTTCGTAATAATAATCTGACTGATGACGAAATTAGTCTTATTCATATTACTATCAACGGTATTGCAACAGGACTTCGTAACTCTGGTTAATAAAGTGAAGTTCATCGCTTCGGTGGTGAGCTTTTTGTTATAATGAAAATTCTGATATAATATAACCATGATTGCTATGGAAACGATTGAAAAGCTGAACAGAGAAAAACTCCCTATGATAACTGTCTTGGCTGGCGAGGATTTAGGTCAGTATAGTCAAGCTAAAGAAAAATTTTTAAAACAAATTGGATTTGATCCAAGTGACTTGACCTATTCCTATTTTGATATGTCCGAGACTGATTATCAGGATGCTGAACTCGATTTGGAAAGTATGCCTTTTTTTGCAGATGAAAAGGTAGTTATTTTTGATCATTTCGAAGATATGACTACTGCTAAAAAGTCTTATCTAGATGAAAAAGCATTGAAACGTCTTGAAAATTATCTTCAATCACCTGTAGAAACAACACGTCTTGTCTTAATGGCTTCTGGAAAGCTCGATGGGAAGCGTCGGTTGGTTAAACTCCTAAAACGTGATGCTTTGGTACTTGAAGCTAACCCTTTAAAGGATGCCGAGCTTAGAACTTATTTTCAAAAACAGGCACATCAAGAGGGACTCATTTTTGAAAAAGGGGTTTTTGAGGAGCTCTTAATCAAGTCAAGTTTTGATTTTTCAGATGTTCAGAAAAATCTGGCGTTTTTAAAAGGCTATAAAACTGAAGGGAATATCTCATCGCAAGACATTGCGGAGGCTATTCCTAAAAGTTTGCAAGATAACATTTTTGATATGACTCAACTTCTTTTAAGAGGACAGATTCAGGGTGTTCGTGAATTGGTTCATGATTTACGATTGCAAGGAGAAGATGAGATTAAGTTGATTGCTGTTATGTTGGGCCAATTCCGTACCTATCTACAAGTCAAATTGTTATCTGCTCAAGGCAAAAGCGAGCAACAAATTGTTTCAAGTCTTTCAGACTATCTAAGTCGGAAAGTTAATCCATTTCAGGTTCGCTATGCTATAAGAGATAGCCGTCATTTATCAGTTGCATTTTTAAAGACAACGATTAAGATTCTGGTTGAGACAGACTACCAGATAAAAACAGGAACTTTAGATAAAGATTATTTATTTGATTTAGCACTTTTAAAAATAGCGTCAAACCGCTAAAAAATGGAGCTTTCCAAGATTTTGTAAGCAAAATTTTTGAAAGCTCTATCATTTTACGGTAAAATAAAGAAAAAATGAAAAGAGGACCCTTACTATGGCTATTATCCTTCCTGATCTTCCTTACGCTTACGATGCTTTGGAACCATACATTGATGCTGAAACAATGACTCTGCACCACGACAAACACCATGCAACTTACGTGGCAAATGCTAATGCTGCGCTTGAAAAATATCCTGAAATTGGTGAGGACCTTGAAGCGCTTTTGGCTGATGTAGAAAAAATTCCAGCAGACATCCGTCAAGCACTTATTAACAATGGTGGTGGACATCTTAATCACGCACTATTCTGGGAACTTTTGTCACCAGAAAAACAAGAACCAACTGCAGAAGTAGCAGCCGCTATTAACGAAGCATTCGGTTCATTTGAAGCTTTCCAAGAAGTTTTCACTGCGGCAGCGACAACTCGTTTTGGTTCAGGTTGGGCATGGCTTGTGGTTAATGCAGAAGGTAAACTTGAAGTTGTTTCAACTGCCAACCAAGATACACCTATCTCAGACGGTAAAAAACCAATCTTGGCACTTGATGTTTGGGAACATGCTTACTATCTAAACTACCGTAACGTACGTCCAAACTACATCAAAGCTTTCTTTGAAATCATCAATTGGAATAAAGTTGCTGAGCTTTACGCAGCAGCTAAATAAGTCTAGAATCATCCTCAGTCTTGAGGGTGTTTTTTTGTAATATGGTTGTAAAATCTCCTTGCTTTTTAGGTTATTATAGCTTAAACTATTACTATTATGAAAAAAAAGAAAAAATATTCAAGTGAAAAGTATGGTGGAAGCCGCCGAAAAACTAAATACAAGAAGAAAGATTCGGTAAAACAAGACCTTCAAAAAGACGTTAAGAGAGATAGCAAAGATAGTAAAAAAGATGTCGAAAGAAGCGACGAGAAGAATAACAAAAAAGATAAGAAAAAGGTTTCTAAAAAATCAGTAGAAAAGAAACCAGTTGAGGAAACATCGGTACCAGTAGGACACAAGGGAAAAGAAGAAAAAACTGAAACCTTATCACTTAGAAGCAAACGCTCTAAAAAATCTAGATCAAAATTATCCCGTGATGATAAAAAACCTTATCTTATCTTATCTCTTCTGGGTGCAGTGGTTATTCTTGTATTTGTTGCTATGCTTGCCTTAGCAGGACGAGGAAAACAGGCTGGTCACACTGGGAACCTTGGGAACATTTTTGGTTCTAACTCTAAGATAACTAAAAAAGAGGAAAAGGTAACTCCAACCAACAAGTCATCTGAAGCTAAAAAAGCAGTCATGGAAGCAGATGCAGATACGATGTATTCTAATGGTTTGTATTATGATTATGCCAACATGACATTGAACCAAGTGGTTGAAGCTTTTATGGCTGATCAGGGGATTGAGTCTAGCCAAATCGCTTTCTCATATAAAAATACCAAGACAAATGAGCAATTCTCTATGAATGATACTCAGCCAATGACTGCAGGATCGACCTACAAATTGCCACTAAACATGCTTGTCATGGATCAGGTTAATAAAGGAAAACTTTCTTTAACTGAACGTTTTGATATTACTAATACTGAGTATGAGTATCAAGGCGAACACGATAATTATGTTGCTGCTTTCGGTGGTTCAATGACTATTCCAGAAATGCAAGAGTATTCTCTTGTTTACTCTGAAAATACTCCAGCCTATGCTTTGGCGGAACGCCTTGGTGGTATGGAAAAATTCTATGGCATGCTTGATAAATATGGTAAATCAAAAGGTGAAGTGAAAACTATCCAAATGCATGGTAATAAGACAACGACGGATTATTACATCCAAGTTTTGGATTACCTTTGGAAACACCAAGATAATTACAAGGATATTCTCCACTACATTGGTGAGTCATTCCCTAATGAGTACTACAAGACATATCTTCCTAATCTGACAATTTATCAAAAACCAGGTTATGTCCGTGAAGCACTCAACGTTGATGCTATCGTTATGGAAGATACACCTTATATGGTTGCAATCTATACCCGTTACCTCGGTGGTTCAACTGAGGAATCAGATGAAATTAGTGGTTGGGGTCTTCAACAATTGGGAATGCTCTCTTATGTTATTAATGAGTGGCACCGTGTTAATATGAATTAATACTGAAAAAGCCGAAATAATCGGCTTTTTTCTATACTATTACATGAAGGTAAGAATTAGAACACTCACAAAGAGAAATGGGACAAAAGCTACTGTTTCATTAGGGTTTCTACGTACTAGGAAGTACGTAAGCCCAAATAGGCAAGCTAGTTCAATAGCTAATAGTATTTTGGAAAATGGGAAAATGAGGGAGACACTGGCCAAATAGAGAAAATCACCTTCACCAATATTTAAACGTTTGAAATACGATAGGGCGGCTAAACTTATTCCTAAGGTAAAAGTGAGGTAGTGGTTTCCCAAACAAAGGAGAGCTAGTGTTCCAAGAACCCAAATTAGAAGGGGATATGATTTATTTTTTAAATCAAAAATAGTTACACAAAGACTGAAAAGAAGCAAATAGGTTCTTCCGAAATCTAGGTAGTCATAGAAATAAAGAAGAAGTATTCCTCCACAAAACAATTCCAAGAAGAGGTAACGGTATGGGATAGAGCTTTGGCATAACCGACATCTGAATCTTAAGAAAAGTTGCGATAGGATAGGAATCATTTCGAAAAAACGTAACGGATGCCCACACTGATTGCAATGGCTTCTGGGAAAAATAATCGACTTCTCAGGAAAACGATCACAAATCAATCCAATAAACGAGCCTAAAGAGGCACCAAGAAAAAAATATAAAATACTAAGCATACCTAACTATTCGAAAAAAGACAGAAAAAGCATTTCACTTGCATCTTATTTAGAAATATTCTAAAATATAGATATAAACGATAATAATTCTAAATAAGGAGAAAGAATATGGCACATTCAATTAAAGAAACAATCAATGAAACAGTTAATCATCAAGCAGAGACACCAACAAATACAAAAACCAAAGCAGTATTAAATCAAGCAGTTGCCGATTTGTCTGTAGCAGCTTCTATTGTGCATCAAGTTCATTGGTATATGCGTGGTCCTGGTTTCCTTTATCTTCACCCAAAAATGGATGAATTGATGGATAGTTTGAATGCCCATCTTGATGAGATTAGTGAACGTTTGATTACTATTGGTGGTGAACCTTACTCAACTTTGGTAGAGTTTTCATCTAATTCAGGTTTGACTGAAACTACTGGTACATTTGATAAATCAATGTCTGATCAAATTCAGTTATTGGTTGATACATATAAATACTTGTCTGTCTTGTTCCAAGTTGGTTTGGATATCACAGATGAAGAAGGAGATGCTCCTTCAAATGATATCTTTACAGCCGCAAAATCAGAAATTGATAAGACTATCTGGATGTTGACTGCTGAACTTGGACAAGCACCAGGCTTGAAATAATCAAATTTTGAGTTAAGATGATTGTCAAGAGTTCCTCTAAAAGTGTATAATAGACACAAAATACTTTTAGAAGAAGGGAGGCGGCGATATGTCTGAGCATCGACATAGTCTAGGTGTTTATGAAGATGTCCTGAATCAGTTAAAAGCTAAAGGAATTCGATTGACCGAATCTCGTAAAGCTGTTATCCGCTATTTAATGATGTCTGATCAACATCCTAGTGCTGATGTGATATATTATGACCTTCTCCCTGATAATCCGGGTATGAGTTTGGCGACGGTCTATAACAACTTGAAAGTGTTGGTTGAAGAGGGAATTGTCTCTGAAATTAAGGTTAATAATGATAATACAACATATTATGATTTTATGGGGCATGACCACTTAAACATTGTTTGTGAAAAATGTGGTCAAATTACTGATTTAGATTTACCGATTCCGTCTTTCAAAGAAGAGGTAGAATCTCAAACAGGATTTCGTATCACTCGTGAGCAGATGATTTTGCATGGCATTTGTCCGAATTGTCAATAGATAAGAGCCTAAGTTAAATAGACTTGGGTTTTTTTCTACCATTTGTCAAGTCTATCAAGGCTTTAAGTAAAAAAAGAGATAAGACAGTATCTATTCTGAGGTTACTGTCTTATTTTTAACACTTTTTGATCTATAAATGGGCATGCTAAAAAAACACCTCATCTGGTATTTTTTGAAACAAGGTGTTACAATAATACGGTATAGACAGCCTTATCGATTTTGGGTCAAAGAGTAATCGTAAAGTTTGTTATGCGTAATGAGGTAATACATTGTTCGAATGAGACGATGTATAGAGGCAATCGTATGTGGCTTAGTTGAAGCTATTGTCGATTGTCTTTTTCGTTTCTCATAAAAGTCAGCGATATGGCAGGGATTGGTATGACTAGCTGAAGCGATGTTGTGAATGCACTTGAACAAGATTTTTCTGGCATAGGGATTCCCTCGTTTAGTGATGTGTTCCTTGGCGAGAAAGTTCCCAGATTCATAGTGTCTCAGGTCAATGCCAATAAAAGCGTTGATTTGATTGGTAGACTGAAAGCGACGAATATCTCCCAATTCGCCAATGATAGATGTCGCTGTGGCTTCTGCGATGCCAGGAATTGACCGTAAGATGTCATACTCTGGTAAAGGCTGAGCTAGAGCTACCATGTCGTTTAAGACAACTTGTCTGCGTTCAGAAAGACGAAGCAACTCTTGAGCATAGTAACGAACCTCTTCAAGCATTGGAGAGGTTTTCTTGACCGCACAAAAAGATTGTTTAGCGAGTTTTATAAGTTTATCAGTTAGGTAAGCAATACGCTTTTCAGAGATGCGTTTGGAGGTAGATTGACGGATAATCTCACACAAGTTACTTTGAGATAGGCTTAATACAAACTCTTTGCATGGAAAAGCCATCACTAAGTTCCAATATTGCTCTCCAGTAGGTGTGGATAATAGATTTTCCAATTCAGGAAATGTGACTTGTAGGACCTTGTGCAGACGGTTTTTAGTTCGAACAAGATCTTCTGTCATATTTTGATAGAAACGGCTTAAATCACGCAGGTGTTGATAAACTTCTTCCTGCACGTAAGTTGGTTTACGATTGTGCACAAGCTGAGATTTAGCCAGCTTTTCAGCGTCAATTTTATCTGTTTTACGAACTCGCAGACTGTCCAATTGCTTCTTAGCTTCCAGTGGATTTAGCCGTGTGTAAGCGTAACTATATTCCTCAAGAAAGGCTTGAAGACGTCGAGAATAGACGCCTGTAGCCTCAAATATAATCTCAGGGTTATGAACAGTTTTCAAGTCGCCCAACAGGCGATTGAATCCAATGGTATCATTGAGTATGGTGTAGCCATGAACCTTCTCACCATTGACTAAAATGGCCACCTCAGAACTTGTTTTACTGACATCAATTCCAAATACTGCACGCATGACATTACCTCTTTTGTCTTGAATAATTCCATGTTTTAGTGATTTTATTTTCAATACGCGACGTTTAGCGTCCTACATACTTTGATCAAACTCCACCTAAAACAAGGTGTCTTGCCAGTTTGTCAAGCGACGTCTAGCGCCATAGAGCCCTACGACTTTACAAGACACCACTACTTTAACATAAAGAAAAAGTAGTGAGTACTCTCTCCCGTCGGAGATTTCTTCACTACTAATCTTAGTATGTTTGTCTAGTTACATAATAATCTGTAAAGGTTTTCAAAATTATCTTGTCATGCCTTAAGCTTTTTGCTAAAATATTTCTATGAAAACATTATATGACGTTCAACAGTTGTTGAAGCAGTTTGGGATAGTAGTTTACTTGGGTAAAAGGCTCTATGATATCGAGATAATGAAGATTGAATTGGAAGCTCTTTATCAGAATGCTTTGATAGACAAGGAAAACTATCTTATTGCTGAAATGATTTTACGACGTGAACATCGCATTGAAATGGAGAAAGAAAATGAGTAAGAAACTCTTAGGTATTGACCTTGGTGGAACAACTGTTAAGTTTGGTATTTTGACTGCAGATGGTGAAGTTCAAGAAAAATGGGCTATTGAAACAAATACGCTTGAAAATGGTAGCCACATTGTTCCTAACATTGTAGAGTCTTTGAAACACCGTTTGGAAATGTATGGACTTACTGCTGAAGATTTTATTGGAATTGGTATGGGATCTCCAGGTGCAGTTGACCGAGAAAATAAAACAGTAACGGGTGCTTTTAACTTGAACTGGGCAGAAACTCAAGAAGTTGGCTCTGTCATTGAAAAAGAACTTGGTATTCCATTCGCTATTGATAATGATGCTAATGTGGCTGCACTGGGTGAACGTTGGGTTGGTGCTGGTGCTAACAATCCGGATGTTGTCTTTGTAACATTGGGAACAGGTGTTGGTGGCGGTGTTATCGCTGATGGTAACTTAATTCATGGTGTTGCCGGTGCTGGTGGAGAAATTGGTCACATTATTGTTGAACCTGAAACAGGATTTGACTGTACTTGCGGAAACAAGGGGTGTCTGGAAACTGTAGCTTCAGCAACAGGTGTTGTACGTTTAGCACATTATTTGGCAGAAGGATACGAAGGAAACTCTTCTATTAAAGCTGCTGTAGACAATGGTGAGCAAGTGACAAGTAAAGATATCTTCGTAGCTGCTGCTGAAGGTGATAAGTTTGCTAATAGCATTGTTGATAAAGTCTCTGAATACCTAGGACTTGCAACAGCAAACATCTCAAACATTCTTAACCCAGATTCTGTCGTTATCGGTGGTGGTGTTTCTGCCGCAGGAGAGTTTTTGCGTAGTCGTGTTGAAGGATACTTTAAACGTTATGCATTCCCACAAGTTCGCCGTACAACAAAAGTGAAATTAGCGGAGCTTGGAAATGATGCGGGAATCATTGGAGCTGCTAGTCTTGCTTGTAGTATTGACAAATAATGAGATAAAGTGCGCCTAACCGGATAAGGGAAGGTAGCACTTTTTTTGTTGAAAAACGTTTACAATTATCTGATCTCTGCCATTTTATTGAAAATGTGGTATACTTGAAAAGTTGAAATAAATAATAAAGAGGAAAAAATGACTAAACTTAGAGAAGATATCCGTAACGTTGCCATTATTGCCCACGTTGACCACGGAAAAACAACACTTGTAGATGAATTGTTGAAACAATCACACACCCTTGATGAACGTAAGGAACTTGATGAGCGTGCAATGGACTCTAACGATCTTGAAAAAGAGCGTGGTATTACCATCCTTGCTAAGAATACAGCCGTTGCTTACAAAGGTACTCGTATCAATATCATGGACACTCCGGGGCACGCGGACTTTGGTGGAGAAGTTGAACGTATCATGAAAATGGTTGACGGTGTTGTTCTTGTCGTCGATGCTTATGAAGGGACAATGCCTCAAACACGTTTTGTATTGAAAAAAGCTCTTGAGCAAAATTTGACACCAATTGTTGTTGTCAACAAGATTGATAAACCCTCAGCTCGTCCTGAAGAAGTTGTTGATGAAGTCCTAGAACTATTCATTGAACTCGGTGCAGATGATGATCAATTGGAATTCCCAGTTGTTTATGCATCAGCTATTAATGGAACATCATCATTGTCAGATAACCCTGCTGATCAAGAGCACACTATGGCTCCAATCTTTGACACTATTATTGATCACATCCCAGCTCCTGTAGATAACTCAGATGAGCCTCTTCAATTCCAAGTGTCGCTTCTTGACTACAATGATTTCGTTGGTCGTATCGGTATTGGACGTATCTTCCGTGGAACTGTAAAAGTTGGTGACCAAGTTACCCTTTCAAAACTTGACGGAACAACAAAGAACTTCCGTGTTACTAAACTTTTCGGTTTCTTTGGTTTGGAGCGTCGTGAAATTGAAGAAGCCAAAGCTGGTGACTTGATTGCTATCTCAGGTATGGAAGATATCTTTGTCGGTGAAACAATCACACCAACTGATGCTGTTGAACCATTGCCAGTTCTTCGTATTGACGAACCAACACTTCAAATGACTTTCTTGGCGAATAACTCACCATTTGCTGGTCGCGAAGGTAAACACGTGACATCACGTAAAGTCGAAGAGCGTCTTTTGGCTGAGTTGCAAACAGACGTTTCACTACGTGTTGATCCAACTGATTCACCAGATAAATGGACTGTCTCAGGTCGTGGTGAATTGCACTTATCAATCCTTATCGAAACAATGCGTCGTGAAGGATATGAACTTCAAGTGTCACGTCCAGAAGTTATCATCAAGGAAATTGATGGAGTGAAATGCGAACCATTTGAACGTGTTCAAATTGATACTCCAGAAGAGTACCAAGGTTCTATCATCCAAGCTCTTTCAGAACGTAAAGGTGACATGCTTGATATGCAAATGGTTGGTAATGGTCAAACACGCCTTATCTTCCTTGTACCAGCTCGTGGACTTATCGGATTCTCTACTGAATTCTTGTCTATGACACGTGGTTACGGTATCATGAACCATACCTTCGACCAATACTTGCCGGTTGTTGCTGGTGAGATTGGCGGACGTCACCGTGGTGCCCTCGTTTCTATCGATACAGGTAAAGCGACAACTTACTCAATCATGCGTATTGAAGAACGTGGTACTATCTTTGTTAACCCAGGTACTGAAGTTTATGAAGGTATGATTGTCGGTGAGAATGCTCGTGAAAATGACCTTGGTGTTAACATTACTACAGCAAAACAAATGACAAATGTGCGTTCAGCTACTAAGGATCAGACGGCTGTTATTAAGACTCCACGTATCTTGACACTTGAAGAATCACTTGAATTCTTGGATGATGATGAATACATGGAAGTAACACCTGAATCTATTCGCTTGCGTAAACAAATTTTGAATAAAGCAGAGCGTGATAAAGCTAATAAACGTAAGAAAAAAGCGGCGGAAGCTGAATAATCTTTAGATAGGAGAAGAGATGTTTTATCTGATTGTTGCCATATTGATTGCTTCATTCTATTTCTTTATTGCACCAAAGTCGGTAAAAAACACTATGAATCTTCTCTTTGTCATGGCTACCTTAGCATTGCTCTTGCTTTTAGCAGTGTTATCAATCATTAAATTCTTCAGTTTGCCTGGTGAGTTCTTTGTCACGGTAGGAATGCTTGCATTAAGTTATTTCACCTTGAAAGATTTTTTCGCCATGCCAGAGCTCAATCGTGATAAAGCTCAACAAGATGAAAATAAGTAGCATGATATTAAAGCCAATCTAACAGATTGGCTTTTTTTCTGTATCTAGAAAAGACTACTCCTTGAAATAGCTTGTGATAAAGGGTAAAATGGTTATGATACAATTTGAGAGAGTGGATGAATTATGAAATTAATAACACAATTTGAAAATAAAAAAGTTTTAGTCCTTGGTTTGGCTAAATCTGGTGAAGCAGCGGCTCGTCTTTTGGCTAAGTTGGGTGCTATTGTCACAGTAAATGACGGTAAACCATTTGAAGAAAACCCATCAGCACAGGCGCTTCTTGAAGAAGGAATTAAGGTTGTCTGTGGTGGACATCCTCTTGAACTTTTGGATGAAAATTTTGAATTAATGGTCAAGAATCCTGGAATTCGGTATGATAATCCAATGGTAGCTCGTGCGCTTGAAAAAGAAATTCCAGTTTGGACTGAAGTTGAGTTGGCTTACCTAGTCTCTGAAGCACCAATTATCGGTATTACAGGTTCAAACGGTAAGACAACCACAACAACTATGATTGCTGATGTTTTAAATCATGGTGGCAAGTCAGGTGTCTTGTCTGGGAATATTGGTTTCCCTGCATCAGAAGTAGCGCAATCAGTGACAAATCAGGATACTTTGGTTATGGAGTTGTCTTCCTTCCAATTGATGGGAATTGAGAGCTTCCATCCACATATTGCTGTGATTACGAACTTGATGCCGACGCATATTGACTACCATGGTAGCTTTGAAGGATACGTGGCTGCCAAATGGAATATTCAAAACAAAATGACATCAGACGATTTTGTTATTTTAAACTTTAATCAAGATTTGGCTAAAGAGTTGGCTACGCAAACAAATGCACAAGTCGTTCCCTTCTCAACTGTGGAAAAAGTAGATGGTGCTTATCTGGAAAATGGTGGCCTCTACTTCAAAGGTGAATTGGTAATGCATGCTGATGAACTTGGAGTTCCAGGAAGTCACAATGTTGAAAATGCTTTAGCGACAATTGCTGTAGCAAAATTGTCAAGTGTTTCCAACCAGGCAATTAAAGAAACTCTCTCAAGCTTTGGTGGGGTTAAACACCGTCTTCAATTTGTTGATACGATTGATAATGTAAAATTCTATAATGATAGTAAGTCAACAAATATTTTAGCGACACAAAAAGCACTTTCTGGCTTTGATAATAGTAAAGTCATTTTGATTGCCGGTGGGTTGGACCGTGGTAATGAATTCGATGAACTCATTCCTGATATTACTGGTCTTAAGAAAATGGTAATTTTGGGAGAATCAGCTCCTCGTGTCAAACGTGCTGCAGACAAAGCTGGTGTGACCCATCTGGATGCCAAAGACGTGGCCGATGCGACACGTATTGCCTTTGAACAAGCTAGTGCAGGAGATGTTGTCCTGTTGAGTCCCGCTAACGCAAGTTGGGATATGTACAAGAATTTCGAAGTGCGTGGTGATGAATTTATCACAACTGTTGAGCGATTGAAGGGATAGGCTATGGCAAAATCGAAAAAGATTGTTTTTACTGGTGGAGGGACAGTTGGACATGTGACCTTAAATCTTATCTTAATTCCAAAGTTTCTAAAAGATGGATGGGAAGTGCACTATATCGGTGATAAACATGGTATCGAACACGAACAAATTGATAAGTCTGGTTTAGATGTAACCTTCCATAGTATCGCTACAGGTAAACTACGTCGTTATTTTTCATGGCAAAACATGTTGGATGTCTTTAAAGTTGGTTGGGGGATTCTACAGTCAATTGCAATCATTGCTAAGATTCGTCCCCAAGCACTCTTTTCAAAAGGTGGATTTGTATCTGTGCCACCAGTTATCGCATCTAAATTATTAAGAGTTCCTGTATATGTTCACGAGTCTGACTTGTCTATGGGCTTAGCCAATAAAATCGCATACAAGTTTGCAACTACTATGTTTACGACTTTTGAACAATCAAAAGCTTTGGTGAAGACAAAGCATGTCGGTGCTATTACTAAGGTGGGTATGACAAGGTCTGATAATTCAGATCAACTAGATGAGGTTAAAGAACAGTTTGATGAGAAACTAAAAACAGTCCTTTTTATTGGGGGATCAGCTGGTGCAAAGGTGTTTAATGATTTTATTAGCAAAACTCCAGAACTGATTGAGCACTATAATATCATCAATATATCTGGGGATTCTTCATTAAATACCCTGGAGCGTCATCTTTATAGAGTTGATTATGTGACAGATTTGTACCAACCTCTTATGGATATGGCTGATTTAGTTGTAACTCGTGGTGGTTCAAATACTATTTTTGAATTGTTGGCTATGAAAAAACTTCATTTAATCGTTCCTCTAGGAAAAGAAGCTAGCCGTGGGGACCAACTTGAAAATGCTGACTATTTTGAAAGAAAGGGTTACGCTCGTCAATTGCAGGAACCAGAATTAAGTTGGGAGACATTAAATCACGAGCTTGAACAACTTGTTGAACATGCAGAGACTTACAAAGAAGCTATGGCTAAATCTGAGGAAATCACTTCTCCTGATGATTTTTACAAACTATTAGTGACTAGTATTTCAAATAAATAAAGGAATTTCATGGCAAAAAAGGATCAAAAATCACAAGAAAAAAAAGTTCTGACGGAGTGGCAGAAGCGAAATCTAGAATTTTTGAGAAAAAAAGAAACCAAAGATTCAGAAGAGATGACTAACAAAACAGGCGTTTATCCAGAAAAAGCCACATCTCAGGAGAACAAAATACCAGTAAAAAAAAAGGTCAAGAAGAAAAAAAGAAAAAAAGTCAATACGACTAGCAATATTCCAATTGCACAACAAAATCTTGCAGGACTTGTTATTTTTATAGCTGCGATTTTAATCGTATTTTCACTCTTCTTTATTTCGCCTTGGTCTAAGCAAAAGATTCTTACAGTATCAGGAACAAAAAATGCTCTACCAGAAGATGTGAAAGTTGCAAGTGGTATTCTTGATACAGATTATATTACTCACGTCTTTTTCAACCAAGAAGAGGTTGCATCAACTGTTGAAAAGACCAACGTTTGGGTCAAAAAGGCTACGGTAACTTATAGTTTTCCAAATCAATTTAATATTGCAGTGAAAGAATATCCAATCGTGGCTTATCGTCAAACATCAAATGGATATGTTTCTATTCTTGAAAATGGTAAGACTGGAGGGACTGTTTCGACAGGAAATCTACCAGATAAATTCATCACTTTAAAGATGGATGATGAAAAGAAAATTGAAGATTTAGTAAAAGAGTTGAATAAACTTGATAGTAAAATCAAGACTAATATTCAAATTATTAATTTAACGCCTACAAAAGCTACTACAGATTTGTTGACAATTGAGTTATATGATGGAAATTCTATTCGCGTTCCCCTTTCTCAATTAACGACTAAGTTACCTTATTACGAGAAAATTAAGAGTAAGCTTTCAGATGGAAGTATTGTAGATATGGAGGTTGGCCTCTATACAACAACTCCTGAAGTAGAATCATCAAAAACTGATAAGGATAAAAAGAAAGATAAAAACAAGACAGATAAGAAGGAAGATAAAGAAATTTCCGGCGAGGGTCAAGGAACAACGACACTAAGTGAACAAAATACTGAGGAAGAAGCTAATGCTGAAAATTCAGATATTCAAGGAGTAGGAAATCCGACTGTTAATCAAGATAGAACTCTTCAAACTTCCCCTATTCAAGGCTAATATTGAATAATAAAAACGTAAAATGCTGACATTTTACGTTTTTTTATGGTACAATAGTATCTGAATAATTCTGTATTTATACAGTTTACAAAGATATTGAATGGAAAGATTGAGAGGTCGAGTGAATGGCTAGAGATGGCTTTTTTACAGGATTAGATATAGGAACTAGCTCGATTAAGGTTCTTGTTGCTGAGTTTATTGATGGATCAATGAATGTCATCGGAGTAAGTAATGTTAAGAGTTCTGGTGTGAAAGATGGCATCATTGTTGATATTGACGCTGCAGCAAAATCAATCAAAACAGCTATTGAGCAAGCAGAAGAAAAAGCTGGTATTGTGATTGAGCAAGTGAATGTTGGGCTTCCAGCCAATCTTCTTCAAATTGAGCCTACACAAGGTATGATTCCTGTAACAAGTGAATCAAAAGAAATCAAAGATGAAGACGTTGAAAGTGTTGTTCGCTCAGCCTTGACTAAGAGTATTACACCTGAGCGTGAGGTTATCTCACTAGTTCCTGAAGAATTTATCGTTGATGGTTTTCAAGGGATTCGTGATCCTCGTGGAATGATGGGGATTCGTCTTGAAATGAGAGGTCTCATTTACACAGGACCAACAACAATTCTTCACAATCTTCGTAAGACAGTTGAGCGTGCAGGTATTCAGGTTGAGAATATCATCATCTCTCCTCTTGCAATGACTCGTGCTGTCTTGAATGAAGGTGAGCGTGAATTTGGTGCTACTGTTATTGATATGGGTGGTGGCCAAACGACTGTTGCAAGCATGCGTGCTCAAGAACTTCAGTTTACTAATATTTACTCTGAGGGTGGCGAATATGTCACCAAGGATATTTCAAAAGTCTTGAAAACATCTATGCAAATTGCAGAAGCGCTTAAGTTTAATTTTGGTAATGCTAACATTGAAGAAGCAAGTGAAACTGAAACTGTTCAGGTAGAGGTTGTAGGTGAAAATTCACCTGTTGAAATCACTGAGAAATATCTTGCTGAGATTATCTCAGCTCGTGTGAAGCATATCTTGGATAGAGTTAAACAAGACTTGACACGAGGTCGCCTACTTGATTTGCCTGGTGGTATTGTCCTTGTAGGTGGAACAGCCATCATGCCAGGTGTGGTTGAAGTTGCTCAGGAAATTTTTGAGACAAATGTGAAACTTTATATACCTAACCAAGTTGGTATCCGTAATCCAATGTTTGCAAATGTAATTAGTCTTGTTGAGTATGTTGGTCTCCTTACAGAAGTTGATATTATTGCTCAGCAAGCTGTGTGTGGTGAAGAGTATCTTCGTCGTAAACCTATCGACAATGAGGCGCCTACCTTGAGTTTTGATAGAACTACTACTTCAGCACCTCGAGTGACTCCACAACAAAATCGTATTCCAGTTGAGAATACCGTTGAGGTACCTCTACCGGTTGATGAAGAAAATCATGAACAAAAACAAAAACTCGGAGATCGTGTTCGTGGAATCTTCGGAAGTATGTTTGATTAATTGAATCTAGTAAAAGTGAGGAAATAAAATGAGTTTTTCATTTGATAGCGCATCAGTTCAGGGTGCGGTAATTAAAGTTATCGGTGTCGGTGGAGGTGGAGGAAATGCCATCAACCGAATGATTGAAGAAGGTCTTGCTGGTGTTGAATTTATTGCAGCTAACACGGATATTCAAGCACTCAGCTCTTCTAAAGCAGAAACAGTTATCCAATTAGGTCCTAAATTGACTCGTGGTCTTGGTGCTGGAGGTCAACCTGAAGTTGGTCGTAAAGCAGCTGAAGAAAGTGAAGAAACACTTACAGAGGCACTTACAGGAGCTGATATGGTATTTATCACTGCTGGTATGGGTGGTGGTTCTGGTACAGGGGCAGCACCAGTTATTGCACGTATTGCTAAAAGCTTGGGTGCATTGACAGTAGCAGTGGTTACACGTCCATTTGGATTTGAAGGTAATAAGCGCGGTTCCTTCGCTGTTGAAGGTATTCAAGAATTGCGTGAGCAAGTTGATACTCTTCTTATTATCTCTAACAACAACCTTCTTGAAATCGTTGATAAGAAAACTCCACTTCTTGAAGCCCTTAGTGAAGCAGATAATGTCCTACGCCAAGGGGTACAAGGGATTACAGACCTTATTACCAACCCAGGTTTAATCAACCTCGACTTTGCTGATGTGAAAACAGTTATGGCAAATAAAGGCAATGCGCTTATGGGGATTGGTATTGGTTCTGGTGAAGAACGTATTGTTGAAGCTGCACGCAAAGCAATCTATTCACCGCTTCTTGAAACAACTATCGATGGTGCAGAAGATGTTATTGTTAACGTAACTGGTGGACTTGATATGACTCTTACAGAGGCAGAAGAAGCATCTGAAATCGTTGGTCAAGCTGCTGGTAACGGTGTTAATATTTGGCTTGGTACATCAATCGATGATACTTTGAAAGATGAAATTCGTGTAACGGTTGTTGCAACAGGGGTTCGTCAAGATCGTGCTGAAAAGGTATCTGGTATGAAAGCCCGACCACGTAAAGTGACTACAGCTCCTTCACAATCGTCAGTTCCTACTCAGCAAGTGGCTCAAGAACAACAACGTCCAGGTTCTCAACCTTCATTTGAACGTCAACTGAACTTAGACTACAATGAAACACCTTCAATGTCACAATCAGGAGTTCGTCCTGCTGTGGCAGCATCTCAACAAGAGCAGTCAGCTTTTGGACATTGGGATTTGAAACGTGATGATATTTCTCGTCCTGAAACAGGTGAACTTGATAGTCAATTAACGATGTCTACATTCTCAAGTGATGTTGAAGATGACGATGAATTGGAGACACCACCATTTTTTAAAAACCGTTAATGATGACTATAGAAGATAATAAAAATGGTATTTATCAAGCGGTAAAAAAAGCATGTGAAAAAGCTAATCGCTCTAGCGAAGAAGTCAATATAATTGCCGTAACTAAGTATGTTTCAAGTGAAATAGCTGAAGAATTGGTTGAAACGGGAATTAAACACATTGCTGAAAACCGTGTTGATAAATTTTTAGATAAGTATCAGGCATTAAAAAAATATGATTTGACATGGCACCTTATTGGTAGTTTACAACGTCGAAAAGTAAAGGATGTTATTAATTTAGTTGATTATTTTCATGCTTTGGATTCTGTTAAATTGGCAGAGGAAATTCAAAAGCGTGCGGATCATACCATTAATTGCTTCCTACAAGTTAATGTTTCAGGTGAGGAGTCGAAACATGGTTTTCCACCTGAAGAACTTGATACAGTTCTAAATCACATTGCAAATCTTGATAAAATTTGTATAGTAGGGCTAATGACTATGGCTCCAATTGATGCGAATGCTCAAGAACTTGATAAGATTTTTGCTGAGACAAATGAACTTAGACAATCAATTCAAGATAAAAAAATAAAGAATGTTCCTTGTGATCAACTAAGCATGGGGATGAGTCGAGACTATGACATGGCTATTCAGAATGGATCAACCTTTGTTAGAATAGGCAGTGCATTCTTTAAAGAGAACGGAGAATAACCTTATGGCAATAAAAGATGCAATTGATAAAATTGTTTCATATTTTGATACCGACGAAGTAACAGATTATGAAGATGTTGCTAAAGAAGAGGCTAAAGAACGTCCAGTTAAAGTACAGAAAACTGGGCATACACCCCCTCGACAGCAACGTAAACCTGAACGTCCTCAGGCAACAGTCCCTCCTCGTCGCCAACATATCAATTCAGACGTACAGGAAACTCAAGTCCTTCGTAGTTTACCCTTGAGTCGATCACAAGCTAATCAGGGATCCCAACAAATGAATATAACTAAAACTACAATTGCAATTAAATATCCTAAAAAATATGAAGATGCTCAAGAAATTGTAGAACTTTTGATTGAAAATGAATGTGTTTTAATTGATTTTCAATATATGTTAGAAGCACAAGCTCGTCGTTGTTTAGACTTTATTGATGGTGCTAGTAAGGTACTTACAGGAAACTTACAAAAAGTTGGTTCTTCCATGTACTTGCTCACACCAATCAACGTTGTTGTTGACATCGAAGAGATTGGTTTGACTCATGGAAATCAAGAAGCTACTTTCGACTTCGACATGAAGAGACGTTAAGCCATGTCTGTATTACTATATGTTATTTGGGCACGTATTGTTAACTTAGTAGAGATACTCCTTGTAATCTATGCTTTGTTATCTTGGTTTCCAGGAGCTTATGATACAGCTCTTGGGAAGACTATTAGACAAATTGTTCAGCCAATTCTTGCGCCATTTCGTAGGCTGAATTTGGTTTTTGCTGGTATTGATTTTTCAATTATCGCAATTATACTTTTGTTAAATTTCTCTCTTAGTATTCTTAAGGTTGTCCTATTTTGATGTTTGAACAAAAAAATATTGAACAGCATTACTCGTTAGAAGAACGTCTTTTTTTAGAAAAGGTTAGGGGATTTTGTCAATTAGTTGAAGATCGGTATAGCCCCTATTTGACTGATTTCTTAAATCCTCGTGAAATCCAGATTGTCAAAGATTTAGCAAATTACTATAATTTAAAATTCTTTGTAAGTTCAACTTTTGATAACGAAGAGTATGGAAGAGTGATTCTTGCACCGGATTATTATGAGCTTGATGAAGATGACTTTGAAATTAAACGATTAGAAATTTCTTATGCTAGACAATTTAATAAATTGATACACCCCAAAATTTTGGGCGCACTGATCAATCAACTTGGTCTTGAACGTCAAGTATTTGGAGATATCATTCTTGATGAAGAAGGCCGAGTTCAATTTAATATTGCTTCTCATCTAGCCAGCTATGCAATAATGTCTATTACTAAAATCGGTAAGGTTTCGGTTACGCTTAGAGAAGCAAGTAAAGATGATTGGATTTCAAATAAAGAAAAATATTCTCAATCTTTTGTCTTGCTTTCTAGTATGCGTCTTGATAATGTGTTAGCTACAGTATTAAAAATATCACGTTCAAATGCTTTAAAGCTAATTGCTTCAGGAAAAGTCAAACTTAATTATAGGCAAATTGAGAAAGCTGATCAGACAATATCTATTGGTGATATGATTTCAGTTAGAGGTTTTGGCCGATTTCGTCTAGCTCAACAAGAAGGAATTTCTAAATCAGGAAAAGCTAAGGTCGTCATCGACAGTCTTCTAAGACGACAAAAGTAGGTATTTAATTGAAAAGCATCAGAGATGCTAATGAAACTTGAGGAGATCTGTAATGAACAAGAAGTAGATGATTTTCTTGATATTATCGTAGATAGTTATGAAGATTTAGTTCATGGAAATCGTGAACTTGTTGCTCATGTAAAAGAGTTTGAAGAAATGGTAAAAAAATAAAGGAGGCCTGTAATGGCAATCACAGCACTTGATATTAAAGATAAACAGTTTACCACTAAATTTCGTGGATACAATGAACAAGAAGTAGATGAATTTCTTGATATTATCGTAGATGATTATGAAGATTTAGTTCGTGACAATCGTGAACTTTCTACTCGTGTAAAAGAGCTTGAAGAAAAATTGGCTTATTTTGACGAAATGAAAGAATCATTGAGCCAGTCAGTTATCTTGGCTCAAGAAACAGCTGAAAAAGTTAAAGCTTCAGCAGCAGATGAATCAGCTAACTTGATTAACAAGGCCAACTTTAATGCGACACACTTGATTGAAGAAGCTAAATCTAAGGCATCTGAAATTCTTCGTGATGCTACAGATGAAGCAAAACGTGTTGCCATTGAAACTGAAGAACTTAAACGTCAAAGTCGTGTTTTCCACCAACGTCTTTTGGCTGCAGTTGAAGGTCAACTTAACTTGGCAAATGCTCCAGAGTGGGGGGAATTGTTGCAACCAACAGCTATTTATCTTCAAAACTCAGATGCTGCCTTTAAAGAAGTTGTTGAAAAAGTGCTGGATGAACATGTTCCAGATTCAAATGATGCTGCTTCGTTCGATGCAACTCGTCAATTCACTCCTGACGAAATGGCTGAACTTCAACGTCGCGTTGCTGAAAGCAATAAACAAGTTGAAGATTTCTCTAATCCAGATATTGACGAAACAAATGATATTACTTCAATTCCAGTAGATTTTGGTATTGCAGATTCATTCGAAAGTGAAGTAGCTGATTTTCCAACTTCTACACTTGTAGACGAGGACATTGATTTGCAATCAGAAGCAAGTGTTGAAATCAACCTTAATGAAACACAAACTTTTAAATTAAATATTGGCGAATAAGAAAAATACAACTTACCAAGTATATTAACAGCGAGTGGGAGATGGTGTGAGTCCCACATTCCCTATTTGGATAGTTATCATTTTCAAGCATTCTAACTGAAATAAGTAAGCTAGAAGGGAGGTCCTCCTTACGGACATTTGAGGGAGCAATTTTACGTGCTCTAAACTAAGGTGGTACCACGAGCTTTCGTCCTTTTTTGATGAAGGCTCTTTTTATTTAGTAGAATTAAATTAAAGAGGAGATATAATGAAACTTAAAGAAACTTTAAATCTAGGTAAGACAGCTTTTCCAATGCGTGCTGGACTTCCTAATAAAGAACCACTCTGGCAAAAAGAGTGGGAAGATGCTAAGATGTATCAACGTCGTCAAGAGTTGAACCAAGGTAAACCTCACTTCACTCTTCATGATGGACCTCCATATGCCAATGGTAATATTCACGTTGGACATGCGATGAATAAGATTTCTAAGGATATCATTGTTCGTTCAAAATCAATGTCTGGTTTCTATGCTCCTTACGTTCCTGGTTGGGATACGCATGGTCTTCCAATTGAACAAGTGTTGGCAAAACAAGGTGTGAAACGTAAAGAACTTGATCGTGCTGAATACCTTAAGATGTGTCGTGATTATGCACTTTCACAAGTTGACAAACAACGTGAAGATTTCAAACGTCTTGGTGTTTCGGCTGATTGGGATAACCCATATGTTACTTTGACACCAGATTATGAGGCAGCCCAAATCCGTGTCTTTGGTGAAATGGCTAAAAAGGGTTATATCTATCAAGGTGCGAAACCTGTATACTGGTCATGGTCATCAGAATCAGCACTTGCTGAAGCAGAGATTGAATATCATGATTTGGTTTCAACATCTCTTTACTATGCCAATAAGGTTAAAGAAGGTAAAGGTGTTTTAGATACTGATACTTATATTGTTGTTTGGACTACAACACCATTTACAGTGACAGCTTCACGTGGTTTGACTGTAGGTGCAGATATTGAGTATGTTCTTGTAAAACCTGCTGGAGAGACTCGTAAGTTTATTGTTGCTTCTGAATTACTAAATAGTCTTTCTGAGAAATTTGGTTGGGCTGAAGTAGAAGTTCTTAATACTTACCGTGGTGATGAATTAAATCAAATCGTTACAGAACACCCTTGGGATACAGAAGTTGATGAGCTTGTTATCCTTGGTGACCACGTTACTACAGATTCTGGTACAGGTATCGTCCATACGGCCCCTGGTTTTGGTGAGGATGACTATAATGTAGGTATCGCTAATGGCCTTGAAGTTGCGGTAACTGTTAATGAGCGTGGTATCATGATGGAAAATGCTGGTCCTGATTTTGAAGGTCAGTTCTACGATAAAGTGGCACCAATTGTTATGGAAAAACTCGGCGATTTACTTCTTGCGAAAGAAGAAATCTCACACTCATACCCATTTGACTGGCGTACGAAGAAACCAATCATCTGGCGTGCAGTGCCGCAATGGTTTGCCTCTGTTTCTAAATTCCGTCAAGAGATTTTGGATGAGATTGAAAAAGTTAAATTCCATTCTGAGTGGGGGAAAGTTCGTCTCTACAACATGATTCGTGACCGTGGTGACTGGGTAATCTCTCGTCAACGAGCTTGGGGTGTACCACTCCCAATCTTCTATGCTGAAGATAAAACACCAATCATGACTGAAGAAACGATTGAACATGTGGCTAAACTTTTCGAAGAGCACGGTTCAGTTATCTGGTGGGAACGTGATGCCAAAGATCTTCTTCCAGAAGGCTTTACACATCCAGGTTCACCAAATGGTGAGTTCACTAAAGAAAATGATATTATGGATGTGTGGTTTGACTCAGGATCATCATGGAATGGTGTTGTTGTAAACCGTCCAGAGTTAACATATCCAGCTGATCTCTATCTCGAAGGTTCAGACCAATACCGTGGTTGGTTCAACTCATCACTTATCACCTCAGTTGCCAATCATGGTGTTGCACCATATAAACAACTCTTGTCTCAAGGTTTTGCACTTGATGGTAAGGGTGAAAAGATGTCTAAATCTCTTGGAAATACCATTGCGCCTAGTGATGTTGAGAAACAATTTGGTGCTGAAATTCTTCGTCTTTGGGTAACAAGTGTAGATACTAGCAATGACGTTCGTATCTCAATGGATATCCTTAGCCAAGTATCAGAATCTTATCGTAAGATTCGTAACACACTTCGTTTCTTGCTTGCTAATACTTCTGACTTCAATCCAACAACTGATGCAGTAGCCTTCGAAGACTTGCGCTCTGTCGATCAATATATGACTATTCGTTTCAACCAATTGGTTAAGACTATTCGTGATGCCTATGCAAACTTTGAATTCTTGACTATTTACAAAGCTTTGGTTAACTTTATTAATGTTGAATTGTCAGCCTTCTATCTTGATTTTGCCAAAGATGTCGTTTACATTGAGAGCGCTGAATCACTTGAACGTCGTCAAATGCAAACAGTCTTCTACGATATTCTTGTTAAGATTACAAAACTCTTGACTCCAATCCTTCCTCATACTGCAGAAGAAATTTGGTCATATCTTGAATTTGAAAATGAAGACTATGTTCAATTGTCAGAGTTGCCAGAAGCAGAAGATTTTGCAAATCAAGATGCACTTCTTGAAAAATGGAATGCCTTCATGGACTTCCGTGGACAAGCTCAAAAAGCTTTGGAAGAAGCTCGTAATGAGAAAGTTATTGGTAAATCGCTTGAAGCTCATTTAACTATCTATCCAGATGCTGAAGTTAAAGAACTTCTTGAAAGTTTGAATACTAACCTTGCTCAACTTTTGATTGTTTCAGCTCTAACAATTGCTGAAGAAGATGTTCCTGAATCTGCTGTAAGCTTCCAAGGTGTTTCATTCACAGTAGAACGTGCTGAAGGTGAAGTATGCGACCGTTGTCGTCGTATTGATCCAACTACTAAAGAACGTAGCTACAACGCGACTATCTGTGATCACTGTGCTAGCATTATCGAAGAAAACTTTGCTGAAGGTGTGGCAGAAGGTTTCGAAGTTAAAGCAAAATAAGCTAAAAAGAGTCGCTCCTTGTCAACTGTAGTGGGTGACGAAAAGCTAACATCTAGAGAGGACCTGATAGGTCTTCTCTTTTTTTATGTTCAGAGTGATGAAGACACGTTTCTTAAAGTTGATGAAGTTTCTAAAACCGAAGCCCAACCGTTTGATGTCTTTAATCAACTTGTTGGTAGCTTCCAGTTTTGCGTTTGAATAGTCTGTTTCTAGTGCATTTTGGATGTATTGTTTGTGTCTAAGAAAAGTTCTAAAGACCGTTTGAAAGCAGTGATTGACCTTGCTCATGTTCTCCTCTATTAACTCAAAAAACTCGTCTACTCTCTTCTCCTGAAAGTGAAAAAGCAAAAGCTGATAAAGTGTATAGTAGTCAGTAAGCTCTTTTGAAAAGCCTAGTGTCTTCTCAACAACTTCATGTGGTGCTAAAGTTTGGCGGAAAGTCTTTGAATAGAAAGAGTTGAGAGATAACTTACAGCTGTCCTTTTGGAAGAGTCGCCAGTGATTTTTCAAGGCTCGATAGGGTAGTGACTTCTTATCGAACTGGTTCATGGTTGCAATTCTAGTCTTTAAAAATGCTCTACCAAGGTGCTGGATAATGTGGAAACGATCAATAATGATTTCGGCGTTTGGGAAAAGTTTTTTGGCTAGTGGGATATAGGCTCCAGACATATCCATTGTGATAAACTGCACCTGTTGGCGAGCTTTTAATGGATACTTTAAAAAGTAGTTTCGTATAGTGGTTTGGCGGCGATTATCAAGGATGGTTATGAGTTCGTTTGTCTCATAATTCTGCGCCACAAAAGCCAATTCCCCTTTCTTGAACCCAAACTCATCCCAGGACATAACAGCTGGAAGTTTGTCATAATGTTTCTTGAAAGTGAACTGGTCAAGCTTACGATAGACAGTGGACGTCGACACACGAAGTCTTCTGGCAATATCAGTTAGTGAGACCTTCTCAGTTAGGAGTTGTGCAACCTTTTGTCGGACTAAATTGGAGATTTGGCAGTTTTTCTCAACGATTGATGTCTCAGCTACCGTGACTCTCCTACAATTTTTACACTGGAAACGACGTTTTTTCAGACGTAGTAGAGTTGGAGTTCCAGCTTGCTCGAGAAGAGGGATTTTAGAGTTTTTTTGAAAGTCGTACTTGATCATCTTTCCATGGCAGTGAGGACATGATGGTGCAGGGTAATCAAGTTTTGCTTGAATCTCTATATGAGTATCAGTTTCGAAAACAAGTGAAATAATGATATTTTGGTCTTTAATTCCGATTAATTCTGTGGTATTCTTAATAAGTCTCATAAGTTCTTCCTAATGATGGTTTGGTTGCTTTTCATTATAGTTCTTATGGGACTTTTTGTGTACACTTAAAAAGTTCTATAATCTCTACAGTGGTTTTACCCACTACAGAAATTATAGAGCCTCTCTTTTTTATGTTCAGAGTGATGAAAATATGCTTCCTAAAGTTGATAGAGGTTAGAATAATTAGCGAGTTCTTATGAAAAATGCAGTGTTTTCTCAAGGACTTCATGTGAGTTTTAGGTTTGACAAAAGGTCTTCGAGTGAAATGATTTACAAGATAACTTACGGCTGTCCTTTTGGAAGAGTCTCCAGTGATTTTTTAAAGCTCGATAAGGTAGTGACTTCTTATCAAACTAGTTCATAATGGTAATTCTTGTCTTTTAAAAAGCTCTACCGAGGTGCTGGATGATGTGAAATCGATCAAGAACAATTTTGGCGTTAGGGAAGAGTTTGCGAGCCAGTGGAATATAAGCTCTAGACATATCCATCGTGATAAACTGCACTTTTTGTCGAGCTTTCAATGGATACTTCAAAAAGTAGTTTCGTATAGTGGTTTGGCGACGATTATCAAGGATGGTTATGATCTCGTTGGTCTCATAGTTTTGAGCGATAAAATCCAAGTCACCTTTCTTGAACCCAAACTCATCCCAGGACATTACAGCTGGGAGTTTGTCAAAATGTTCCTTGAAAGTAAACTGGTCAAGCTTACGATAGACAGCGGACGTCGACACACGAAACCTTCTGGCAATATCAGTTAGGAGTTGTGTAACCTTTTGACGGACTAGATTGAAGATTTGGCAGTTTTTCTCAACGATTGATGTCTCAGCTACCATGATTCGCCTACAATTTTTACACTGGAAGCGACGTTTCTTTAGATGTAGTAGAGTCGGTGTTCCAGTTTTGCTTGAACCTCGATGTAGATATCTTTTTCAAAAATAAGAGAAGTAATGATGTTAGGGTCTTTAACTCTGTGGTATTCTTAATAGATCTCATGAGTTCTTCCTAATGATGGTTTAGCCGTTTTTCATTATAGTTCTTATGGGACTTTTTGTCTGCATTCAAAAAGCTCTATAATCTCTACAGTGGTTTTACTCACTACAGAAATTATAGAGCCGATTTTTCAGAAAATATGTGAAATGCTATTGAAATTATTCCAAAAATTGTGTAAAATGGTAAACATCAATTCAGATTATTCTGAAAATTCATTTTAGGAGATTCTCTTATGTCACAAACAAGTATAACTAGTCAGTCTACCTGGCGTAGTAAAATAAAAGCAATGGGACCCGGTATCCTAATGGCTTCGGCGGCCGTAGGTGGTTCCCACATCGTTTCATCTACCCAAGCGGGTGGTTCTTATGGATGGGCCTTGTTAGGATTAGTTATTCTGGCTAATCTCTTCAAATACCCATTCTTCCGTTTTGGTGCTGAGTATACCGCAGATACAGGTAAAACTCTTGTTGAAGGTTATGCTGAGAAAGGTAAATTCTATCTTTGGGTATTCTTCATTTTGAATGTCTTCTCAGCCTTGGTTAATACTGCGGGAGTTTCTATTCTTTGTTCAGCCATCATTGCTAGTGCCTTTCCAATGCTTGGTTTGAGTATTACCACATGGTCAATCATTTTGGTTGCAATCATTTGGGGTATGTTACTCTTTGGTGGTTACAAACTTCTTGATGGCATGGCTAAATGGATCATGTCAGCTTTGACTATTGCAACAGTAGCAGCAGTTATTATTGCAGCAATCAAACATCCAGAGTACAGTACTGACTTCGTTGAAAAAACACCTTGGCAGCTAGCAGCCCTTCCATTTATCGTTTCACTTCTTGGATGGATGCCAGCTCCAATTGAAATTTCAGCTATTAACTCACTTTGGTCAGCTGAGAAAAAGAAAACTGTTGATTTCAACACTGATGATGCCCTCTTTGACTTTAACGTTGGTTACATCGGAACAGCTATTCTTGCGGTATTCTTTGTAGCTCTAGGTGCGCTTATCCAGTACCCAACTGGTAAACCAGTAGAAGCAGCATCAGCTAAGTATATTGCTCAGTTTGTTGGTATGTATGCCTCAGTACTTGGTGAGTGGTCACGCTATTTGATTACCTTTATTGCTTTCTTGTGTATCTTTGGTACTGTAATTACTGTTATCGATGGTTACTCACGTGTTAACGAAATTTCTCTTCGTCTTTTGTTTAACCAAAAAGAAAAAAATCAAACACCATTGAATGTTTGGATGACATTGACAGCTATTCTTGGTCTCATCATTATTTTCTTCTTCCAAGGTCAAGTAGCAACAATGCTTCGTTTTGCCATGATTGGTTCATTCCTTACAACACCTTTCTTTGCGCTTTTGAATTACGTACTTGTTACTAAAGAGAAGAAAGACCTTCCAACTTGGTTGAAAGGACTTGCTATTGCAGGGTTGATCTTCTTGTTTGGATTTGCCCTCTTCTTTATCTGGGCTTTGGCTATTGGTAAAGCAGGTTAATAGGATTAAACGGTTTCCATATGGAAGCTGTTTTTTTCTTTTATAAAGATGGGAGTAGGAGAGATAGATTATATCCAAGAGTATACAAAAAAACCATTCCAATCGGAATGGTTTAACAACAAGATATTGCTTATTTGAGACCGTATTTTTTGTTGAAACGATCCACGCGTCCGTCTGCTTGAGTGAATTTTTGACGGCCAGTGTAGAATGGGTGTGAATCTGATGAAATTTCTACACGGATAAGTGGATAAGTTTCACCTTCGAATTCAACTGTTTCGTTTGAGTGTTTAGTTGAACCGCTAAGGAATTGGTAACCAGTGGTTGTGTCCATGAATACTACTTGACGGTAATCTGGATGGATATCTTTTTTCATGTTAAAATATTTCCTTTCTGCCATGGTACTTTCCGCACCATAGTTTTTTTAACTATTTTAGTTTATCAAAAGGTGGTCTTCTTGACAAGTCTTTTTTACTATTTTTTAGGAAATTCGCATTTTGTAAATGCCACCTGTCTGAAAGCATCGATTATCTTTATCAACGATGATAGCTTCAAGATTTGGCTGTGAACTAACTTCCTGGAAAATGCGTTCTAGACTTGAGCCAAATAAACGTGTCGTCCAAATTTCACCATCGACTGAGAGGGATGAAATGATGGTAAGACTAGCTAGATCACTAGAGACAGGGTAGCCAGTTTGACTATCGAAAATATGATGGTAAGTTTTGCCATCTATCTCAAAAGTGCGTTCATAGATTCCTGAAGTGACAATAGACTGGTCTCTTATAGCAAGCACCATAAGATTTGTGTTTCTAGTCTCCTTGGGATTTTGAATACCAATTCTCCATTTTTGATCAGGATTGTGTAAGGCTGGTCCAAATGTTAAGACATTGCCCCCCAGATTAATCAGAGCACTAGTTACATTTTCATCTTTGAGATAATCTGCTATACGATCTGCAATATAACCTTTTGCCAAAGCACCAAGATCAATTTTCATCCCTTTTTCTTTGAGAAAAACGCTTTGATTTTCCTCGGATAGAACGATGTCTTTGGGATTAATAATATCTAGGAGTGGAGCGATTTCTTCAGGAAGGGGGAGTCTGGCATCAGAAAAGCCAATTCGCCAAGTCTGAATGAGAGGTCCGATAGCAATATTAAGGTGACTTCCAGGTTGGCAGCTATGCCATTTTCCAAGAGCAATAAGTTCAAAAAGCTCTGGGTGAACCGTCACCGAATGTAAGCCTGCTGCCTTGTTAATTTTCATGAGTTCGGAACTGTCGTCATTGGCTGAGAAGCGCTTATTGTAGGTATGTAGGAGTGCTTCAACCTGGTCTAGCAGGGGGGTTGGTTCTTCATGATAGATAGAGACGTCAATCACAGTTCCCATGAGACGTACACGACGATTAGTGAGTTGCATGGGCAACGGTATCCTTGATTTCTCGATAGATTTGTTCGTTTTCGTTTAAGCTGTAGGAATTGGCACCACTAGCAAGTGGGTGGCCGCCACCATCATGGCGTTTGGCAATCTCGTTGATGACAATACTTTTACTGCGCAGACGGACACGGTAATGCCCTTCAGGCTGCTCTACGAAAATAGCCCAAGATTCGACGCAATCAATACGGCCTGGAGTACCAACGATGGCAGAACTTTCAGCATCAGTGACATTGAATTCATCCAAAATCTTTCGTGTCAAGACAACTCGAGCTGCACCATTTTCATCAACTTCAAGATTATCGAAAACATAGCCTTGAAGTTTAGCAATTTTGAAAGGAAAACTGTCCATTCGACGAGCCATAGATGCAAAATCAAAGTTATGTTCGCGAAGTTTAGCAGCGATTTGTAGTGTTTTAGGAGTTGTAGATGGGTAGAGGAAGCGACCTGTGTCGCCAACAATACCATTGTAAAGAACACGAGCAGCGGCATCTGACAAGGAAAGACCAAGAGTGAGAGCCCAGTCAGTCACAATTTCGCTGGCACTTGAAGCAGTCGTATCAACTAAGAGGAGATCGCCGTAGGCATCGTCGTTAGGATGATGGTCAATTTTGATAAGAAAGTCCCCCTTATCAAAACGGTCGTCGTCGATACGAGGAGTGTTGGCTGTATCGGTAACAATAACAAGCGCTCCTTCATAGTCTTGGTCAGTTACCTTATCCATTTCAGCAATCCAAGACAAGGTAGGTTCATTGACACCAGTCGCGAGAACCTTTTTATCTGGAAAGTTTGTTTTTAAAATTTCCTTCAGTCCTACCTGACTACCAATGGCATCAGGGTCTGGTCTTTGGTGACGGTGGATAATAATAGTGTCATAGGCTTTTATTTTTTCTAAAATAGCTTGAAATATAGTCATGAATGTCTCCTTGTGATTTTGTTTCTATTATATCATGAAACAATAGAAAAACGGTTAGCCTAGGCAAACCGTTATAAAATTAGATATCTTTATAGTCGACTTCAAGTCCACGTTTAACCGCTGGACGGTTGGCAATTTTTTCAGTCCATGCTTGAAGGTGCTTGTACTCTTTAACATCAAGGAAAATACCAGCCTTCTCCCAAATTTTATCTTGAGCAAGACGGCCATACCAAGACCAGATTGCGATATCAGCGATGGTGTATTCATCACCAGCAATATAAGGTTTGGTTGCTAATTCTTTATCCAGCAAGTCAAGTTGGCGTTTGGCTTCCATCGCGAAACGGTTGATGGCGTATTCAATTTTGTCAGGCGCATAGTGGAAAAAGTGACCAAATCCGCCACCTAGGAAAGGTGCCGCACCTGTTTGCCAAAAGAGCCAGTTGAGAACTTCCGTACGTTTTGCGTGATCAGTTGGAATGAGTTTTCCGAATTTTTCAGCCAAGTAAAGCAGGATGTTAGCTGATTCAAAGACACGAACCGGTTGTTCTTCAGAATAATCCATCATGGCTGGAATCTTTGAGTTTGGATTAATTGCAACAAAGTCTGAGCCAAATTGGTCACCGTCACCAATCTTAATACGATAAGCATCATATCCCGCTTGAGTCACACCAAGTTCTTTCAATTCCTCCAGCATGATAGTTGCCTTGATACCATTAGGTGTTGGAAGAGTATAGAGTTGGAAAGGTTGGTCACCTTTAGGTAAAGTTTGTTCAAAACGTGCACCAGCTGTAGGTTGATTGAGGCCGCCCCAGGCACCTCCCATAGAGGTTGGAATTTCCCAAACTTCTGGTAAAATATAGTCAGACATAAAGTTTCTCCTTGTATTCTTGATAGTTACATCCTAACAAAATGCTAATGGCATTTCAAGAATCTACTACGTCCTATTAGCGCGACACCTTGACTTTTTCTATAAGAATGATAAGATAGTAAAAATTAATTTTTATCTGATAAAAACATATTGTTTAGAGAGGAAGAAAAGAATGACTGCTATTGATTTTCATAAGTTGGCTAAAACAGAACTACACTGCCATTTGGATGGTTCTCTATCATTGGAAACTATTCGTCACCTAGCTGACTTGGCACAGATTGAGTTGCCTGAGGACGATGCGGAGCTCAAACACCATGTGACAGCCCCGGCTACCTGTGAGAGTCTCCTAGATTATCTTGAGGCTTTTGATTACATTCGTCCTTTGCTTCAAACAAAGGAAGCTTTGACCATTGCGGCTTATGATGTCGCTAAACAGGCTGCTCTTGAAAATGTTATCTATATTGAAGTGCGTTTTGCTCCCGAATTGTCAATGGATAAGGGGTTGACTGTCGCTGAAATCATTGATGCTGTTTGTCAAGGCTTACGTCAAGCTCAAGAAGAATTTGGTATTATTGCTAAGGCACTGGTTTGTGGTATGCGCCAATCAGATCAAGCTTTAACAGCTCGTATTCTTGATGAAGCAAATGAAGTTGAAGATAGTGACTTTGTTGGTTTTGATTTTGCTGGAGATGAGCATCATTATGGACCTAAAGCGATTAAACCTCTGATTGAACAAGTCCAAAGTTACAACCGTCCGATGACTTTCCATGCTGGTGAATGTGGATGCGCTGCCTTTTTGGCTGAGTCAATTGCCATGGGAATTAAGCGTAATGGCCATGCAACAATCTTGGCTCAAGAGCCTGAGCTTCTGGAAGAGTTTGTTAAAAATGGTGTCACAGGAGAGCTATGTTTAACAAGTAATCTCCAGACCAAGGCAGCCGTTACAGTAGCTGATTTTCCTTATCTAAAAATGAAAGTGGCAGGGGCTAATATTACTATTAATACGGACAATCGTACCGTTTCTGATACAAACTTAACCAAGGAATACGAACTCTATCACAAGCATTTTGATAGCTCAGTACAAGATTTTTATGCTCATAATAAGACGGCAATCGAAGCTTCATTTGCTAGCGATGAGGAGAAAGCAGAACTTCTTGATAGATTGGCTAAAGCCTATTCATAAGAAGTAAATAGACTGGTAAAACTTTATAAAGGTGATAAGATTGAGCCATTTGGAACATCAGTCAAACCAATCATAAAAATAAGGGAGTGAGGCGAACTTTTTTCAAAATTTGTTCAGTCTCCCTCCCTTTTAGGCTTGGAATTATGATAAAATAAGTACAATACATATTTTAGAGGAGACTGGTTTGGCACAACTTTATTTTCGCTACGGCACCATGAATTCTGGGAAATCCATTGAGATTCTTAAGGTTGCACATAATTACGAAGAACAAGGAAAACCAGTAGTACTGTTGACCAGTCGTTTGGATAATCGAGATGGAGTCGGCTATATCTCGAGTCGTATTGGCATGAAACGGAAGGCCTATCCTATTGGTGATGATACGGATATTTTTGGTTACATTGCTAATATGTATCCACGACCGTACTGTGTTTTAGTTGATGAGGCTCAGTTTTTGACCCGTGCGAATGTCTATGATTTGGCACGAATTGTTGATGTGTTAGATATTCCAGTGATGGCTTTTGGTCTCAAAAATGATTTTCAGAACAATCTCTTTGAAGGTTCTAAATACCTTTTGCTTTTGTCTGATAAGATTGATGAGATTAAGACCATTTGTCATTATTGCTCGAGAAAGGCAACCATGGTTCTTCGTATGGAAGATGGTAAGCCAGTTTATGAGGGAGCACAAGTTCAAATTGGAGGACACGAGAGTTATATCTCTGTTTGCCGAAAGCACTGGTTTAATCCACCTCACGAAAACATAATCCCTTTGAATAAGGCCTAAAATGACTATTAGTTATATAAGGAGAAAAGATAACAAATGAATATTTATGATCAGTTACAAGCGGTTGAAGACCGTTATGAGGAATTGGGTGAATTGCTCAGTGACCCTGAAGTCGTTTCAGACACTAAACGCTTCATGGAGTTGTCACGTGAAGAAGCAAATACTCGTGAAACTGTGACAGTTTACCGTGAGTACAAGCAAGTCATCCAAAGTATCTCAGATGCTGAAGAGATGATTAAGGAAGCAAGCGGTGATCCTGACTTGGAAGAAATGGCTAAGGAAGAACTCAAAGAATCCAAAGCCGCTAAAGAAGAGTATGAAGAACGTTTGAAAATTCTTCTCTTGCCAAAAGACCCTAATGATGACAAGAATATTATCCTCGAAATCCGTGGGGCTGCAGGTGGTGATGAAGCTGCCTTGTTTGCAGGTGACCTTTTAGCTATGTACCAAAAATACGCAGAAACACAAGGTTGGCGCTTTGATGTCATGGAAGCCTCTTATAATGGTGTCGGTGGTATCAAAGAAGTGGTTGCCATGGTTTCAGGCCAATCAGTCTACTCTAAACTCAAATATGAATCAGGAGCACACCGTGTGCAACGTGTGCCTGTGACTGAGAGCCAAGGTCGTGTTCATACTTCTACAGCAACTGTTTTGGTAATGCCAGAAGTTGAAGAAGTGGAGTACGAAATCGATCCTAAGGACCTCCGTGTCGATATCTATCACGCATCTGGTGCCGGTGGTCAGAACGTCAATAAAGTTGCGACTGCGGTTCGTATGGTTCACATTCCTACTGGAATTAAAGTAGAGATGCAAGAAGAACGTACACAACAGAAGAACCGTGATAAAGCTATGAAGATTATTCGTGCGCGTGTTGCGGACCACTTTGCACAAATCGCTCAAGATGAACAAGATGCTGAGCGTAAATCTACTGTTGGTACAGGGGATCGTTCAGAGCGTATCCGTACGTACAACTTCCCACAAAACCGTGTGACGGATCATCGTATTGGTTTGACCCTTCAAAAATTAGATACGATTTTGGCTGGGAAAATGGATGAAGTCATTGATGCTCTTGTTCTTTACGATCAAACGCAAAAATTGGAAGAGCTTAACAAATGATTTTAGCGGATGTCCTGGCTGACTATGAGAAGCAACTTGAGGCTGTTGGAGAAGAGCCAGAGGCCCTTTCCTTTGTTTATCGTGGTTTGAAACAGTGGGACTTGACTCATTTTGTTCTTCAATTGCGTCAAGAAGTTTCAGAGGAAGATGCAGAGTTGTTAGCTTATGTATTCAGCCAACTAAAGAATCACAAGCCTGCTCAGTATATTTTGGGTTATGAAGACTTTCATGGCTTGCGTTTTCAGGTTGATGAGCGTGTCTTGATTCCACGTCCTGAAACTGAGGAATTAGTGGATTTAATTTTGGCGGAAAACCCTAGCTCAGAGCTCAAGATTCTTGATATCGGAACTGGGAGTGGTGCTATTTCGGTATCCCTGAAAAAGAGTTGCCCCTTTTGGCAAGTAACAGCTAGTGACTTGTCAGCTGACGCCTTAGTACTTGCTAAAGAGAATGCTAAACTAAATCAGGTAGACATCAGCTTTGTTCAATCAGATGTTTTCGAAAATATTTCTGGTAGTTTTGATATCATTGTGTCAAATCCTCCCTATATTTCTGAAAATGATAAGGACGAAGTTGGTTTAAATGTCTTGACTAGCGAGCCAAAGATGGCCTTGTTTGCTGATGAAGAGGGGCTAGCCATTTATAGACAGATTATTGAGGACGCAACGAAGTATTTAACTCCAAAAGGAAAACTCTACTTTGAAATTGGATATAAGCAAGGACTGGATTTGAAAAGGCTCTTGTCACTACATTTTCCAGATAAGCATGTGCGTGTCCTTAAGGATCAATTTGGACAGGATAGAATGGTCGTGATGGATGATGAAAAGTAAGAAACAGTTAAGAGAAAGTTTGGATAATGGTGAGGCCATTGTTCTTCCTACAGAGACTGTCTATGGTCTATTTGCTAAGGCTATGGATGAGAGTGCTGTGAACCATGTTTATGAGCTGAAAAATCGTCCTAGAGATAAAGCCATGAATTTGAATGTAGCCTCGTATGAAGATATCCTTTCCTATTCAAAGGAGCAACCCAAGTATTTGAAACAATTGTACGATGCTTTTTTGCCTGGACCTCTGACCATCATCTTAAAAGCTAATGATCAAGTACCTAGATGGATTAATTCAGGATTGGCAACGGTTGGATTTCGGTTACCAAACCATCCCGTAACTAGAGAGTTGATTCAAGCTGAGGGGCCTTTGATTGGACCATCAGCCAATAAGTCTGGGAAGGAAAGTGGTCGTCATTTCGACGATATTAGGGCACAATTTGATTTTCAGGTGACTGGCTATCGGGATGATAATGCCTTGTTAGGTGTAGATTCGACAATTTTGGATTTGTCGGTCTCACCTGCTAGGATTCTCAGACAAGGAAAAATAACAAAAGATGACCTATTGGCGGCTCTACCAGAGTTGACCATAGAATAAAATGACTAACAGAGACTTAAGAAAGAGTGAGATAACTTTCGACTGTTTGTGGGTGAGTTGTTTGAAAGCCCATTAGACCTCAAAGGAGACCTCTATGATTTTTGATAAAGAAGATTACAAAGCATTTGACCCTGAACTTTGGAATGCCATTGATGCTGAGGCTGAACGTCAACAAAACAATATTGAGTTGATTGCCTCTGAAAACGTGGTTTCTAAAGCCGTTATGGCTGCTCAAGGAACGCTCTTGACTAACAAATACGCAGAAGGCTATCCAGGTAAACGTTACTATGGTGGTACTGACGTGATTGATGTGGTTGAGTCTCTTGCTATTGAGCGTGCCAAAGAACTTTTTGGGGCAAAATTTGCTAACGTGCAACCTCACTCAGGTAGCCAAGCCAATGCAGCAGTTTACATGTCTTTGATTCAACCAGGTGATACGGTTATGGGAATGGATTTGTCAGCGGGTGGTCACTTGACACACGGTGCACCAGTTAGTTTTTCTGGTAAGACCTATAACTTTGTGCCTTACAATGTTGATAAGGAAAGTGAACTTCTTGATTATGATGCTATCCTTGCTCAAGCAAAAGAAGTGAAACCAAAACTTATCGTAGCAGGGGCTTCAGCATACTCACGTATCATTGATTTTGCTAAATTCCGTGAAATCGCTGATGCTGTAGGTGCTTACCTCATGGTAGATATGGCTCACATTGCAGGTCTTGTAGCCTCTGGTCATCATCCAAGTCCGGTTCCTTATGCACATGTGACAACTACAACGACCCACAAGACACTTCGTGGACCTCGTGGTGGTTTGATTTTGACTGATGATGAAGATATCGCTAAGAAATTGAATTCTGCGGTCTTCCCTGGTTTGCAAGGTGGCCCATTGGAACACGTTATTGCTGCCAAGGCTGTCGCTCTTAAAGAAGCACTTGACCCTGCCTTTAAGGAATACGGTGAAAATGTTATCAAGAATGCTGCTGCCATGGCGGATGTTTTCAACCAACATCCAGATTTCCGTGTTATCTCAGGTGGCACTAACAATCACCTCTTCTTGGTTGATGTGACTAAAGTTGTTGAAAATGGTAAGGTTGCACAAAACGTTCTTGAAGAAGTTAATATTACTTTGAATAAGAATGGTATTCCTTACGAGCAGTTGTCTCCATTTAAGACATCTGGTATTCGTGTTGGTAGTCCAGCTATTACAAGTCGTGGTATGGGGGAAGCTGAGAGCCGTAAAATTGCTGAATTAATGGTTGAAGCTTTGGAAAATCACGATAAACCTGAAGTTTTGGAACGCATTCGTGGAGACGTTAAAGTTCTTACAGATGATTTCCCACTCTATTAATAAATTATGTTAGATCTATATATTAAACGCATTATCATTCATCAGTTTTCTCCAAATGATACGGAGCTGGTTTTAGCAGAAGGGCCTCTTGAAATAACGCCACGTTTAGATGAGTATTTTAGAAAGAAACTCTCTAAGGTTTTCTCAGATGAGGCTAAACGAGGGTATTTCGATACAGAGAATGTTTTCATTAGTCATTTAGGAGATGATTTGATGGAAAGTTCAGTCAAGATTGCCCAACTTTGGAAGGAAGAATTTGTCATTTCTGAAGATCAAAAGACCAATGATTTGGTCTTTATTCAGTTTGACAAAGAAGGGCAAGAGTATTTTGCTTTCTTGCGTATTGCTCTTAAGGATAGTTTGATTCATTCTTTGGGAGATAGCCAACATCCTATTCAATTGTCACAAAATAATTTGCCTTCTGCTGCCCAGACGCCTGATGAAGCTTTGGTAATCAATCGTAGTAGTAAGCAGTATTATTTGATTGAAAAGCGAATCAAGCATAATGGAAGCTTTGCCAATTATTTCTCTGAAAATCTGTTGCAGGTCCAGCCTGAGCAATCTGTCAAAAAATCGATTAAGATGGTTGAAGATACTGCTCAGAAGATTGCTGAGAATTTTAATCAGGATGACTTTAACTTCCAAGGAAAGATGAAATCTGCTATTTTCAATAATTTGGAAGAAGACCAAGAGTTATCACCTGAAAAATTGGCAGACCAGCTCTTTGATAATAATTTGACAGCTCGTTTGACCTTCGTTGATGAGCTCAAAGAGGCCATTCCTGAACCTATTTCGGTATCAGATATTGACCATTCACGTCAAATTAAAAAATTGGAGAATCAAAAATTATCGTTATCGAACGGAATTGAGTTAATCGTGCCTAATAATGTGTATCAGGATGCTGACAGTGTTGAGTTTATTCAAAATCCTGATGGCACCTACTCTATTCTCATCAAAAATATCGAGGATATCATCAATAAATAATATGTTTAAATGGATAAGACGTCTGGCGGTTTTTGTTGTAGTCCTCATCATAGGTATCCAATGCTATCGAATCCATGCCAATATTCAACATGTCCTAACCTATGAATCTATGGTTAAGGAGGTATTGGCTGAGGACGACATTGAAAATACAACCAATGTCGATTTGGTTCTGGCTATGATCTACACAGAAACCAAGGGGAAGACAGATGACGTGATGCAGTCCAGTGAAAGTTCTACAGGGGTGACCAACTCCATAACAGATCGAAAAGAAAGTATTCGTCAAGGGGTGACGGTTCTGTCGGAAAATCTGGAAGAAGCTGCCCACCATAAGGTGGATCCTTGGACAGCAGTACAAGCTTATAACTTTGGTAAGTCCTATATCGATTATGTGGCTGATAACGGTGGTGTTAACACCGTTGAACTAGCAAATGCCTATTCTAAAGATGTCGTTGCTCCAAGTCTAGGAAACACTAGTGGTAAAACCTATACTTATTATCAACCTGTTGCCATGTATTATGGTGGGGGTAAGCTTTATACAAATGGTGGAAATATTTATTACGCCAAAGAAGTACAGTTTAATCTCTTTCTGATGCGAATGTTCTCTCGTCTCTAAGAGTAGCTACTTCATTCTTAAGGAAAGACAAATGAAAGCATTATTAGTTTATTTTAAAGGATACGTTAAAGATAGTATCCTGGGACCCGTTTTTAAATTAATCGAAGCCAGTTTCGAACTCTTGGTCCCTCTAGTGATTGCTGGAATTGTCGACACAACTATTCCAAATAAAGACCAAAATCATCTGTTTATGATGATTTTTCTCTTGTTCGGACTTGCCGTTATTGGGGTTGTCGTTGCTATTTCAGCACAGTATTTTTCATCCAGAGCAGCAGTTGGCTATGCCCAAGGTTTAACCGATGATTTGTATGCGAAAATCATGCGTTTATCAAAGGAAAAGCGGGATGAGATTGGAACGTCAAGTTTGGTGACACGTTTGACTGGTGATACCTTTCAAATTCAAACGGGTATCAATCAATTTTTGAGGCTCTTTTTGAGGGCACCAATCATTGTGACGGGAGCCATTATTATGGCATTCCGTATCAGCCCGCGTTTAACCTTATGGTTTCTTGGAATGGTCTTGGTATTGACACTTATTATTGTACTAGCTAGTCGCATCGTCAATCCTCTATATGCCAAGATTCGAGTAATTAATGAATCAATTGTTACCAATACGCGTCAACAACTTGAAGGTATGAGGGTTATTCGGGCTTTTGATCAGAGTGAGCGTGAATTAGACAACTTTACCGCTGTCAATAAAGACTTGAAGAAGTGGCAGCTCAAAACAGGAGTGATAGCAAGTCTCATTAGTCCTTTGACTTTCTTGGTTGTTAATATGACCTTGATTGCTATCCTTTGGCAAGGAAATCTGCAAATTCAAGGTGGCCTTTTGTCTCAAGGTATGCTGATTGCTCTGGTCAATTATCTCTTGCAAATTTTGACGGAGCTTCTTAAATTAGCCATGATGTTGAGTAATCTCAACCAAAGCTCTATTTCAGCGAAACGTGTACAAGCTATTTTTGAACTCCAAGATGAGGACATTGAAGCGCCTTTAATAATAAAGAAACCCAATCAACCAATCATAGCCCTTGAAATTGACAAGATGACTTTTACTTATCCTACAGCTAGTCAACCATCGCTACAAGAAATCGACTTTAAGACTTTTGAAGGCGAGTCTCTGGGGATTATTGGGGGTACAGGTTCGGGGAAATCGACCTTGGTCAATTTAATTATGAATCTTTATCAACCTCAGTTTGGTAGTTTGACTATCTTTAAAAATCAGTTGTCGCCGAATAATCTTAAAGAGTGGCGGTCTTGGATTGCTTATGTCCCACAGAAAGCTGAGTTGTTTAGGGGAACCATTCGTTCAAACTTGTCATTAGGACTTGATTACGAACCAAGTGATCAAGAATTGTGGCATGCTCTTGACATGGCTCAGGCTGCTGATTTTGTAAGAGAAAAGGACCTTGGTTTAGATGAGCCAGTTGAGTCGTTTGGCCGTAATTTTTCGGGTGGTCAGCGTCAGCGTCTGACTATTGCGCGTGCTTTGATGCGACCAGCCCCTTTCTTAATTTTGGATGATTCGACCTCAGCTTTAGATTACTTGACTGAAAGCCGTCTATTAGCGGCTATCAGAGAAAATCTTAAATCAACTAGTTTGATTATTATTTCGCAAAGAACAAATAGCCTAAAAGCTGTTGATCAAATTTTGGTACTTGATAAGGGACACCAAGTTGGCCTGGGTAATCATGAAGAATTGCTTGCTACTAATAAACTCTATCAAGACATTCATTATTCTCAACACCAAAAGGAGGTCGCTGATGAAGGCTAGAAATAACAAATCAACGCTTAAACGTTTAAGTAGAGATATCTTAAGTCAACGTTACCTCTTTGCCTTAGCAACTGTTGGGACCATTATTCAAGTTGCCTTAACGGTTTACTTACCTATCTTAATTGGTGATGCAGTGGATGCTGTTCTTAAGATGAATGCCGTTCTTTTGATGTCACGTTTGATTTGGCAGATGCTTTTGGTTATCTTAGCTAATAGTGCAATCCAGTGGCTTAACCCTTTGATTTATAATAGATTGATTTATTCCTACAGCGAAAGTTTACGTGAACGAGTCATGATGAAAATCCATGCTATGCCTCTCAGTTACCTTGACCGTCAAGGAACTGGAGATATAGTTAGCCGTGTGACTACAGATAGTGACCAATTGAATAATGGACTTCTTATGGTCTTTAATCAATTTTTCGTTGGACTTTTGACTATCTTTGTCATAATCATTACCATGAGTCGCTTAGACTGGCTCATGATGCTCTTAGTTCTAGTGATGACGCCTCTATCAATGCTTGTGGCTCGTTTTATTGCTAGGAAGAGTTATCAACTCTATCGCAACCAAACCAAGTGGAGAGGTACACAGACTCAGCTGATTGAGGAAAGTCTGACTCAGGAAGCTCTGGTACAAAGTCTAAATGCTCAAGACCAGATGGTTAGCAATTTTAAAGAGGTTAATGGTAAGTATGCTAACTATTCACAGGGTGCTATCTTTTACTCGTCTGCGGTTAACCCAGCTACACGTTTTGTTAATAGTCTGATTTACGCTCTCATTGCAGGTGTTGGGGCCTATCGCATTATGTCGGGTGGCACATTTACAGTGGGACAATTGACTACGTTCCTAAACTATGTCACTCAGTATACCAAACCTTTTAATGACATATCATCTGTCCTATCCGAACTTCAAAGTGCTTTAGCCTGTGCTGATCGCCTTTATATGATTTTAGATGAAAATGAAATACCAGAAACGGGTAATGCGGTTTTAGAAGAAGATGATGTTCAGGGACATTTTCAATTTGACCATGTTCAATTTGGCTATTTGCATAATAAACCTCTTATCAAGGATTTGAGTATTGATATTCCTGCTGCTAGTACCGTTGCTATTGTTGGCCCAACAGGAGCAGGAAAATCTACTTTGATTAATCTTCTTATGCGTTTTTATGACTTGGACAAGGGACAAATTTTGCTGGACGGTCGACCTATTACGGATTATACCCGTGAGAGTCTTCGCAAGCAGATTGGGATGGTCTTGCAGGAAACTTGGCTTGAGGTCGCCACTATCCATGATAATATTGCTTATGGTAATCCAAAAGCTAGTCGAGAGGAAGTAGTTGCAGCAGCCAAAGCAGCTAATGCTGATTTCTTTATTAAACAATTACCTCAAGGCTATGACACTTTCTTAAAAGATGCAGGGCAATCTCTTTCACAAGGACAACGTCAGCTTTTGACCATTGCTCGCATATTTGTCAATGTGCCTAAAATCTTAATCTTGGATGAAGCGACTTCTAGTATCGATACCCGTACAGAGCTTCTCATTCAAGAGGCCTTCGCTAAATTAATGAAAGGTCGAACAAGTTTCATCATTGCCCATCGATTATCTACCATTGAAAATGCGGACCTTATTTTGGTCATGAATAATGGGGATATCGTTGAATATGGAACCCATGAACAACTGATGCAAGCTAAGGGAATGTACTATCGAATGCAGACAGCCCAAAAGACACAAAATAGTTAAAAAAACAGAGCTTTTAGGCTCTGTTTTTTTAACATTTCAGCTAACCATTTATCGCTAAAACCTATTGATGAAAAAGAAATGAAATTTAGTTATTTTTTCTTTTTTATTGGAAAAAATGGAGATAAGATGGTAAACTAGAGAGGATATTATATAAAAAAGGTATCGAAAATTAGAATGTTAAAACACAAAAACGTCCTAGTATTTTTAGGACAAACCTTGCTTTATTTCGCCATTTTTATGGCCCTAATTTATCTCTACAATTACCTAGGACAAGGTCAAGGTAATTTTATCTATAACGAATTTTAGGAAGAATAATGACGAATACAAAAATTAAAGATATGATTGAAACGATTGAGCAGTTTGCTCAATCACAACCTGACTTTCCTGTTTACAATATTTTAGGGGAAGTTCACACTTACGGTGACTTAAAAGCTGCTTCGGATAACCTAGCTGCCAAGATTGATAGTCTCGATATTCCAGAAAAATCACCTGTTGTGGTTTATGGTGGTCAAGAGTATGAAATGTTGGCAACTTTTGTCGCTTTGACTAAATCTGGTCACTCTTATATTCCAATTGATAGTCACTCAGCTCTTGAGCGCGTGACGGCAATTGTTGAAGTAGCAGAGCCTAGTCTGATTATTGCTATTAATGATTTCCCACTTGAGGATGTCCAAACACCAATCTTGACACTGGACCAGGTGAAGATAGCTTTTGAAAGTAAAACTAGCTACGAAGTGACTCATCCTGTTAAGGGCGATGATACTTATTACATCATCTTTACATCAGGAACTACAGGTAAGCCTAAAGGGGTACAAATTTCACACAATAATCTCCTTAGTTTCACTAACTGGATGATTACGGACAAGGAATTTGCGACTCCAACACGTCCACAAATGCTGGCTCAACCGCCTTATTCATTTGACTTATCAGTAATGTACTGGGCACCTACGTTGGCACTTGGAGGAACACTCTATGCGCTTCCTTCAGCCATTACACAGGATTTCAAGAAGCTCTTTGAAACGATCTTCTCCCTTCCAATTGCTATTTGGACATCGACGCCATCATTTGCAGATATGGCAATGTTGTCTGAAGACTTCAATGCAGAGAAGATGCCAGAAATTACGCATTTTTATTTTGACGGAGAAGAGTTGACTGTCAAGACTGCTCAAAAGCTTCGCCAACGTTTCCCAGAAGCACGTATTATCAATGCTTACGGACCAACTGAAGCAACTGTAGCCTTATCAGCAGTAGCAGTAACTGATGAGATGCTGGCTAACCTTAAGCGTTTGCCGATTGGTTATACCAAGGAAGATTCACCGACTTATATTATCGATGAAGATGGTAAT
Source organism: Streptococcus vestibularis (assembly GCF_900636445.1). Taxonomy (NCBI): domain Bacteria; kingdom Bacillati; phylum Bacillota; class Bacilli; order Lactobacillales; family Streptococcaceae; genus Streptococcus; species Streptococcus vestibularis. The sequence continues at coordinate 786,549 of NZ_LR134275.1, forward strand.
ATCCTTCCAAATGGTCAGCAGGGAGAAATTATCGTCTCAGGTCCAGCAGTTTCAAAAGGCTATATGAATAATCCTGAGAAGACTGCGGAAGCCTTCTTTGAGTTTAATGGACTTCCTGCCTACCATACTGGTGATGTAGGAACGATGACTGATGAGGGTCTACTTCTTTACGGCGGACGCATGGACTTCCAGATTAAATTTAATGGTTTCCGTATTGAGTTAGAGGATGTTTCACAAAACCTTAATAAGTCTAAGTATATTGATTCAGCAGTAGCTGTGCCACGTTACAATAAAGACCATAAGGTTCAGAATCTATTGGCTTATGTGATTCTTAAGGATGGTGTTCGTGAGCAGTTTGAACGTGACATTGATATTACTAAGGCTATTAAGGCTGACTTAGAAGATATCATGATGTCTTACATGATGCCTACTAAGTTCCTCTATCGTGAGAGCTTGCCTTTAACACCAAATGGGAAAATTGATATCAAGGGGCTTATCAGTGAGGTTAACAACCGATGATAGACTTCTTGAAACAGCTTCCCCATTTAGAAGCCTATGGTAATCCTTTCTATTTCATCTATCTTGGGATAGCTCTATTGCCAATCTTTGTGGGCCTCTTCTTTAAAAAGCGTTTTGCGATTTATGAATGTTTGGTAAGTCTAGCCTTTATTGTTCTTGCTCTGACAGGAACACATGCTAGTCAATTACTAGCCTTACTCTTTTATATTATTTGGCAAATCATCTGGGTATACTCATACAAACGTTATCGCAGTCAAAAGGATAATAAATGGGTATTTTACCTACACTCGTTTCTTGTGGTTTTACCTTTGATTTTTGTTAAAGTAGAGCCAGCTATTAATGGTAACCAGTCGCTTTTTAACTTCCTTGGTATTTCTTACCTCACTTTCCGTGCAGTAGGGATGATTATCGAGATGCGTGATGGAGTGCTTAAAGAGTTCACACTAGGGGAATTCCTCCGCTTCATGCTCTTTATGCCGACCTTCACAAGTGGTCCTATTGATCGCTTCAAACGCTTTAATGATGACTATCAAGCTATTCCTGAGCGTGATGAGTTGATGAACATGTTAGAGCAAGCTGTAAAATATATTATGCTTGGTTTTCTCTATAAGTTTGTTTTGGCTCAGATTTTTGGAAGTATGCTTTTACCACCATTAAAAGCACAAGCCTTGAGCCAAGGCGGTATCTTTAATCTACCAACGCTTGGTGTCATGTATGTTTATGGTTTTGATCTCTTCTTTGATTTTGCGGGCTACTCCATGTTTGCCCTCGCAGCGTCTAATCTCATGGGGATTAAGAGCCCAATCAACTTTGACAAGCCTTTTATTTCACGTGATTTGAAAGAATTTTGGAACCGTTGGCATATGAGTTTGTCTTTCTGGTTCCGTGACTTTGTCTTTATGCGTATGGTTATGGTTTTGATGAGGAATAAGGTTTTTAAAAATCGTAATACCACATCAAACGTGGCCTATGTTCTCAATATGATGGTAATGGGATTCTGGCATGGGGTTACTTGGTACTATATTGCCTATGGTATTTTCCATGGAGTTGGGCTAGGAATTAATGATGCCTGGTTGCGTAAGAAGAAGACCATTAATAAAGAGCGTAAAAAAGCAGGACTTAAGCCTCTTCCAGAAAATAAATGGACCAAGGCTTTGGGAATCTTTATCACATTTAATACAGTTATGTTATCATTCTTGATTTTCTCTGGATTCTTGAATGATCTCTGGTTCACTAAAAAATAAGTAAAGGAATTTTAAAAATGGATGTAAAATCAGAAGTTATTGAAATTATTGATGAGCTCTTCATGGAAGATGTATCAGACATGATGGATGAAGACCTTTTCGATGCTGGTGTTCTTGATTCAATGGGAACAGTTGAACTTATCGTTGAATTGGAGTCACGTTTTGATATCCGTGTTCCAGTTTCAGAATTTGGTCGTGATGATTGGAACACAGCTAATAAGATTGTTGAAGGGGTAACGGAGCTTCGCAATGCTTAAGCGTTTATGGCAGATTTTTGGTCCAGTAATTTGTGCCTTGGTCTTGGTAGTAGTAGTTATATATGCCTACCCACAAGGTAGAAAATATAGTTATGAAGCTGAAAAACGTAGCGCAGTAACGCTGACGAATGAAAACTTTAAGAGTCGGACGAATAAAACTACCGCTCTTTCAGACCAGAATCATCGTTTTGTACCTTACTTTGGGTCTAGTGAGTGGTTACGTTTTGATGCCCTTCATCCGGCTGTTTTAGCAGAAAAATACGACCGTAACTATCGCCCATACTTTATTGGACAACGTGGGGCAGCCTCTCTAAATCAATATTTGGGGATGCAACAAATGCTTCCAGAATTACAAAACGGTACAGCTGTGTACGTCTTGTCTCCGCAATGGTTCACTAAAAAGGGTTATAACTCTGCAGCTTTTCAGCAGTTCTTCAATAACGACCAACTTAGTAGTTTCTTAAGTCAAAATCAGACGGATGCAAATTCACAGTATGCTGCTGAACGTATCTTAGAGATAAAACCTAAGATAACGATGAAATCTCAACTTTCTAAAGTGGCTAAAGGACAAGATCTCAATACTGTCGATAAAACCTACATTCAATTCATGGCAGAGCTAAATAAGCGAGAAGATAGCTTATTTAGTCCTTTAGTAGCGTTAAATAACGCTAATTATGACAAAAAGGTTCTTCCTTATCTTAAAGAGTTACCAGACCAATTCTCTTATGATGCCCTTGATCAGGTTGCTGTAAGAGATGCAGAAGCACATACCAAATCAAATGACTTTGGGATTGATGACCGTTTTTATAAGAAACGCTTATCTAAGAAAATTGGTAAACTTAAAGGTTTCCAGAAAAATCTTTCCTATGAAGTTTCTCAAGAATATGGTGATTTGCAGTTGGTTCTTAATCAATTTGCCAAGTCAAATACAAATGTCATTTTTGTTATTCCACCTGTTAATAGCAAGTGGATGGCTTATACTGGACTTAATCAGGAAATGTATGATGCTACGGTTTCTAAAATCCGTTATCAATTGGAAAGTCAAGGATTTACCAATATTGCAGACTTCTCAAAAGATGGCGATCAACCTTACTTTATGCAAGATACCATACATATGGGCTGGAAAGGTTGGGTAGCCTTTGACAAGGCCGTTGATCCTTTCGTTAGTAACCCAACACCTGCGCCTAGCTATAAATTGAATGATCGCTTTTATAGTAAGGACTGGGCAGGATATACAGGAACTCCTAGTCAGTTTAAGTAACACACAAAAAAGGCTTTCGAAAGCCTTTTTTTGTTATGGAGTCATAAGAGAATAATATTACTCTTATAATTTTTTCATAGGTTACCTTTAGAAATTGAGAAAAAGAATTGGGAGTAAGACCCAATCCTTTTTATTACCTTGAAGATTTGCAATACTTTAAACAGATCTTATTTGTTTTTAGTTAGAGCTTTTCGAATGAAATCTGCTGGTATAATCAATACAGCAATAAGAAGAGCAATGATATAGTGTTGAATGTTCATTGGAACAGTACTAAATACTTTTCCACCAAATTGAATAATAAGCGTTTGAACAACAGCAATAGAAATCATAACGATTGAAAATTTCTTGTTTTCACCGATATGTTCAAAAATATTGAAGCTATTACTACGTGTATTAAGTGAGTTGAAAATAACAGCATAGATAAATACGGTAAATGTAAAGGTTGTTACCATTTCAAAGTTACCAGTTCCATTTGTGATAAAGTCTTGGATACCTACAACATTTTTGAGAATGGCCAAACATACGACAGTAATGAAGATACTAGCTACACCGATAGCAGATTTCATATAGCCAGTAAGAATGTTTGCCTTCTTAGCAACTGGTTTTTCGTTCATATAACGATCTAGCGTAGGCTCTTCACCAAAGGCAAGGGCAGCAAGTGTGTCCATGATAAGGTTAATCCAAAGAATTTGGATGATTGTGAATGGCTCTTTGAGGCCCAAAAGTGGTGAGAGAAGTGACATGGCAATAGTCGTCACGTTTACGGTTAACTGGAAGATAATGAATTTACTTACTGATTTACTCATAGTACGTCCATAGAGGACGGCTTTTTCAATAGAAGTCAATGAGTTATTTAAGATAACGATATCTGAAGCTTCACGAGCAACTTCAGTACCATCACCCATTGAGAAACCAACATCAGCTGATTTAAGGGCTGGCGAGTCATTGACCCCATCACCTGTCATACCAGCGACCATATCAAGGTCTTGAGCTGCCTCAATAAGACGTTTTTTATCCATTGGAAGGGCACGACTTACCACTTTTAAGTGAGGCAATTGTTGTTTAAGCTTTTGATCTGAGAGGGCAGAGAGTTCATCGTGAGTAAGGACAAGGTCATTTTCTCCAGTAACGATACCGGCTTCTTTAGCGATAGCAACAGCGGTTTCTTTACGGTCACCAGTTACCATAACTACTTGAACACCCGCACGGTTCATTGTTTCAACAGTTTGTTTGATTGAAGAACGAACGTTATCACGGATACATACAATACCAATCAAGACTTTATCATTACCATCTATATTGAGGATAGCAAGCAAACGCATTGAACGGTTAGCTTGTTCCAATGATAACTCTTGAAAACGAGCTTTAATATCATCTGTAAAGTTTAGTTTATTACCATTTTTATCAAGATAGTAGTTGCAGTCATTTAGGATGAATTCTGGAGCACCTTTGATGTAAGTTTTTCCGTCCTTAGTCGTTACACTTGCGAATTTTGTTGCTGAGTTGAATTGTTGCTTCTCAGTAATTGTATTCGTATCGAAGTCAAGTTGAGAACGACCAATTAAGAAGTCAAGGAGTGCACGGTCAGTGGCGTTACTACCAACAGCACTGCCATCAGCTACTATGGCATCGTTGTTAAGACCGATACCATTAATCATTTCGGCTTTAAGGCTATCTGACATTGTGTCAAAATCAGGCGCATCAGTTTCACCAGTAGCCGCATAAAGTGTTCCATCAGCAAGGAAGAAGTCAACTACAGATAGTTTACCTTCTGTGATGGTACCAGTCTTATCACTAAAGAGGATATTCATGTATCCGGCCGTTTCAATGGTATCAGGATGGCGAACCAAGATATTTTGTGCTAAAAGTCGACCTGAGTTCATTGAAGAAACGAGTGCCAACATCATTGGCAGACCTTCTGGAACAGCCATGATGATGATTGTAACTGCAAAGAGAATTGTTTCAATGATAAGAAGGAAGGTTGAACCACCATTGAGGTTATTAGCCTTATTAAGGGCAATAAAGCCTAATACAAGGTTGATCACTGAATATGCAGCACCCGCACTATAACCGAGGACACCGATATTACCAGCAAGCTTGTTAAGTTTCTCTTTAGATGGTGAATCTTTACTATCTTCTTGAAGAGAAGTATTGATGCTTCCTAGAACGGTATTATCACCAATTTGTGTAGCTTCCATAACGGCTTCACCTGAAGTAACAACTGTACCACGGAAGACTTTGAGCTCTGTAAAGAGGTCTGAAGAGTCTGGCTCTGCTTGATTGCTAAGAGGAAGTTTTTTAGCATCTTCACTTTCACCATTAAGGACAGCTTGGTTTACTTTTAACTCACCTTCCAAGATGATACCGTCAACTGGAATCTTATCTCCTGATTGAAGGAGAATCTGATCACCTTTTACAATATCATCAACGAGAACCTCTTTAAGTTTACCATCACGATAAACCTTAGCGTTAGTTTTTGAAGCCTCTTCTTGAAGAGTGTTGAATTTTTGCTCATTTCGGTATTGTGAGACTGCTGAGAATCCTGTAGACATCAAAATGGCGAAGATTAGTGAGATAGCCTCATACCAATTGGCTTCACCGATAGCAGGGAAAATCATTCCAACAAAGTTGAAGATGATTTTTAATCCTAAGGCAGCCAAGAGGATGAGAATCCATTGATCCTGGAAGGCTTCAATAAAAATTGAAAGAAGCGAGTTAGCCTCTTTACTAGAGAGCTTATTATCGCCATGAGCGTTTTTACTTGCTTGAACTTCTGTAGAAGTCAAACCTTGAAATTTTTTCATTAAACGTATTTTTCCTTTCTAGATTGTTAAGAATTTAAAACCTAATAGAAGCAATAATGTTAATAACTGTCAGTAAGTATTATACTTTATTGTTGATTTTTTACCAAGGGAGGCAGTGCTTGATTTCTAGAAAATGAAATTTCTATTTTTAAATCCATATTTTAGATATCCACCTTCAACTCATACAATCCTCTCACAGCATTACAGCCATAGATGGCTTGAGCTTGTTTTAGATTATCTAGAGTCAAAACTCTCTCTGTGACTTGATTATTAGCAATGAGGCTTTGTCTGTAAATACCGTTTAAGAGTCCGAGGTGAACAGGTGGAGTGTAGAGTTGGTCCTCGATTTTAAGAACAAGGTTACCGATAGAAGTTTCTAAAAGTTCTTTCTTCTGATTATAGTAGATTTGCTCATGAGGTTCTAAACTAATGTGTGGTCGATAACTTGTTTTAAAGTAGGTATAGGGGCTATCCAAAGGATGTGTTTGCTCAACTAATCTTGCTTGACAAAAAACATCAGCTAAACCTGTTAATTGGTTATGTTCAAATGTAAGTTCACCGTTTTTGGCAAGGGACATTTTTAAACGATAGTCTGTGTCAAAATCAAGGGACTGACACAAATCTTCTACTTGATTTTGAACTTCTTCTTTATTGAAAGGATAAGAAAAGTAGCGACTGGACTCTTGTAGACGATTGAGATGTTCCTTAAGAAAGAGCAGTTTACCTCGATGAATTCGTCCAGTTGAGATAAGATCAAATTTAGGATTTTGACGGTATAGAACAGCTGACTTTTGCTTTGTTTCTTCATATTCAGCTTCCCATTTGCTGTCCCAGGTGATTCCACCGCCTACTCCATATATAGCCTTGTTTCCCTGCATTTGAAGTGTTCGGATGGCTACGTTGAAAATAGTCGGTCCATTAGGTAGCAAAATACCAATGGCTCCACAATAGACGCCTCGAGCTTGTTTTTCGACGTCTTTAATAATTGCCATAGTAGCTATTTTTGGTGCTCCTGTAATAGATCCACAAGGAAAAAGAGCTTGGAAGATGTCACCTAAACTGCTGTTTGGTAGGAGTTGCGTTTCAATAGTCGAAGTCATTTGCCAAATGGTAGAGTATTGTTCAACCATGCAAAGGCTTTTTACATTTTCACTTCCTATTTTTGAAATACGATTCATGTCATTTCTAAGAAGATCGACAATCATCATATTTTCAGAACGATTTTTCTGATCCTGAGCTAGCCATTGTGCTTGTTTGAGGTCAGTTTCAGTTGTCAAGCCACGATTTGTTGTCCCTTTCATAGGACGTGTGGTCAATCCATCACCATCTTTTTTAAAGAAGAGTTCAGGACTTACGGAAATGATGGAAACATCATCGTGTTGAATAAAGGCATTGTAATGTGCATTTTGCTCAACAACCAATCGGTTGTAGATGGCAAATGGATCTGCTGTGATGTTCTGTTGAAGTTGGACGGTATAATTGACCTGGTAGGTGTCACCTTGACGAATATGGTGGTGTATATGCTCAATAGCAGCCTTATATTCCTCAGCTGAAGTTAGTTCTTGCCAAGTTTTTGGTAAGGTAATTGGCTTATAAGTAAGTGGAATAGGCTCTGTTTGAACAGATTCATGAATAGTGAAGTAGAGGAGATACTCGGACATTAATGGGTCATCAATAACCTCAAATTTTGTCTCGAAGGCAGGGGCAGCTTCATAGGAAACATAACCTACTGCATAATAGCCTTGATTTTGATAGGCTTCGACTTCAGCTAAAAGATGCTTAACTTCCTTAATGTCCTTTGTTTTTAGTTCTTTAATGGTGTCTGTAAAGATTTGTCTGACACCAAGTTCCTTAAAATCAATAACAGTTTTCTTATGCATACATAGAGTATAACATAAGAAGATAGCCTCTGGTTCTTTTTCATGATTTAATTCTCTTTCTTAAAATTTTAGCCAAAAAAATGAACTTTTCAGATAGTTTTACATATGTTATAATGATATGGACTAAAAGAAGATTTTAGAGGGAAATATGACAAACAAAAATAAATTTGAGAAAGGTAACAGTAGTCTTTCAAATAAAAAATTGAAAAAAGTGACTTCCAAGCGGAATTCTTGGAAACATCAAATGTACGAGCTTGAGATTGCTATTGCAAAAGAGTCAAGCAATAAAAAGAGAGACGAGCTTATAAAACTTTATAATGGTTATATGAGTGAGTATAATAGTTTAAAGAAGCAAATCATTTGGTTAGCAGTATTGGGAATATGTTTCTTGGTTGTCTTGGTGATTTTGGGATATTTTATTTGGAATAGTTATAACAGTGAGAACATGTCCTATACGTCTTCTTGGCTTCAAGAACGAGTAATTAGCACGATCAAGATTTAGTTATGATTAAAACACCTTATTTTATGACTTTACTACGCAATAGTGAACATAGATGAGTTGATCACTAAATATTAAAGAAGAAAAAGTAAGGTATATCTCTAGATAAAAGTCTAGGGATTTTTTGATAAAAGTAACCTTATAACCTCTCTATATAGTTATTAGCTATACCGATATCTAATTAAAATAAGAAAACAAGACTAGAAAGCCTTTATTTTATAGGGTATAGTTTAAAACTATATAAATAGGAAACTAATAACAATTATACAGACATTTATTTCTTTGGTAAGATTAATTCAACAACAAAGAGGAGGACACAAGATGTCAACTACTATCATTGGTTTCCCACGTTTGGGTGAATTCCGAGAATTAAAATTTACTACAGAAAAATATTTTAGAAATGAAATTACTGCAGACGAACTTTTAGCAGCTGCTAAAGATTTGCGTGCAAAACACTGGAATATTGTTAAAGAAAAAGGTATTACTGAAATTCCTTCAAATGACTTTTCTCATTACGATAACTTCCTTGATGCGGCCTTCCTTTTCAACGTCGTGCCTGCTTCAGTTCAAAACTTGGATTTGACAGATCTTGAACGTTACTTTGCTTTGGCGCGTGGTTACCAAGGTGAAAAAGGGGATGTACGTGCCCTTCCAATGAAAAAATGGTTTAACACTAACTACCATTACATCGTTCCTAAATTTGAAAAAACAACAGAAGTTAAACTTGCTGGTCACAAGATTTTTGATGAGTTCCAAGAAGCTAAAGAATTGGGTCTTAACACACGTCCAGTTGTAGTTGGACCATTTACTTTCCTTCAATTATCTGACTTTGAAGATGGTGTGAAAGCAGAAGACTTTGTAGACAGCTTTGTGGCAGCTTACCAAGAAGTCTTTGCAAACTTGGCAGAGCTTGGAGCTACTCGTATTCAACTCGATGAGCCAGCCCTTGTTAAAGATTTGACAGCTGAAGAAAAAGCTCTCTTCTTGAACCTTTACAACAAACTCTTGGCTGATAAAAAAGGTCTTGAAGTCTTGATCCAAACTTACTTTGGTGACGTTCGTGATATCTACAATGACCTTGTGAACTTGCCAGTTGACGGTATTGGTCTTGACTTTGTTGAAGGTAAGAAAACACTTGAATTGGTTAAAGGTGGTTTCCCAGCTGATAAGACTCTCTATGCCGGTATCGTCAATGGTAAAAATATCTGGCGTAACAACTACGAGAAGAGTCTTGCAATTCTTGAACAAGTGCCAGCTGAAAATGTTGTTTTGACAACATCTTGCTCACTCCTTCATGTACCATTTACAACTGCTAACGAAGAATTTGAACCAGCTATCTTGAACCACTTTGCCTTTGCAGTTGAAAAATTAGACGAATTGCGTGATTTGGATGCTATCCGTAATGGTCAAGGTGAAGAAGCCCTTGCTGCTAACAAAGAACTCTTCGCGACTGAGCGTGTTGGTGAAAATGCTGAACTTCGTGCCCGTATTGCAGGCTTGACTGAAGCTGATTACACTCGTTTGCCAGCATTTGCAGAACGTGAAGCGATTCAAAAAGATGCTTTCAAACTTCCATTGCTTCCAACAACAACTATCGGTTCATTCCCTCAAACTAAGGAAGTTCGTGCTAAACGTTTGGCTTTCCGTAAGAATGAATTGTCTCAGGAAGAATACGATGCTTTCCTTGCTGAAATCACTGATGAATGGATTAAATGGCAAGAAGAAGTTGGATTTGACGTACTTGTACACGGTGAATTCGAACGTAACGACATGGTTGAATACTTCGGTCAAAACTTGTCAGGTTACCTCTTCTCTAAAAATGGTTGGGTTCAATCATACGGTATGCGTGGGGTTAAACCACCAATCATTTGGGGTGATGTGACTCGTCTTAACCCAATCACTGTGAAATGGTCTAGCTACGCACAAAGCCGTACAGACAAGCCTGTTAAGGGTATGTTGACTGGACCTGTTACTATCCTTAACTGGTCATTCCCACGTGAAGACATCTCTATCAAGGATTCAACTCTTCAAATTGCTCTTGCAATCAAAGATGAAGTGCTTGATCTTGAAGCTGCAGGCGTTAAAATTATCCAAATTGACGAAGCTGCTCTTCGTGAAAAATTGCCACTCCGTCGTAGTGACTGGTATGAAGATTACCTCGACTGGGCAATTCCAGCCTTCCGCTTGGTACACTCTACCGTAGCACCTGATACACAAATCCACACTCACATGTGTTACTCAGAATTTACAGATATCATTCCAGCCATCGACAACTTGGATGCAGACGTTATCTCATTTGAAGCTAGTCGTTCAAATCTTGAAATTTTGGATGAACTTAAAGCTCAAAACTTCCAAACAGAAGTTGGACCTGGGGTTTACGATATCCACTCACCACGTGTCCCACAAGACGGTGAAATTGACCACACTATCGAAGCAATCTTGGCTAAAGTACCAAGCGGTAAAGTATGGATCAACCCTGACTGTGGTTTGAAGACTCGCGGAATCAAAGAAACTAAAGAAAGCTTGATCAAGCTTGTAGAAGCTGCAAAAGCAGCTCGCGAAAACTTATAAGCAGAAGTTATCATATGTTGAAGACCTTCTTCTTTAAGTGTAGAAGGTTTTCAATAGCGAATAATTTTCTAAAGATTTTTGTAAGCAGGCTATGATTAACAAGTGTACTCTACTTATGAAGTCAGTAGGCACTTAAAACAGCTTTCGTCTTAACAAAAATCTAAAAAGAAGAAGGTATAAAATATGACAAGCCAAACACCATCACTCTCTTTTGAAGTCTTTCCACCTAACCCTGCAGTAGGTAACGAAAAAATTCTACGTGCCCTTGAGGATATGCAAGGATTGGCTCCACACTTTATTAGTGTGACAGCTAGTAATAACAAATATAATATCAAAGAGACGACGGTTCCTTTGGCAGATCATATTCAAAATGACCTAGCCATCCCAACGATTGCCCACCTTCCGGCTATCTATTTGGGTAAAGAAAAGGTTGCTGATACCTTACGTGACTTGGATGCTGTTGGTGTACACCGTATCTTAGCCCTACGTGGCGATATCATTCCTGGTGTGGAACCTCTTAAAGACTTTAGATATGCCACTGATTTGATTGAGTTTATTAAGGAAGAAGCTCCTCAATTTGATATCATCGGTGCCTGCTATCCTGAAGGGCATCCAGATTCGCCAAATCAAATCTCTGATATCCAAAACCTTAAGAAAAAGGTTGATGCAGGTTGTTCTAGCCTTGTAACTCAACTCTTCTTTGACAATGAACGTTTCTATGATTTTCAAGATAAATGTACCTTGGCTGGAATTGATGTACCAATTCATGCGGGTATTATGCCTATTTTGAATCGTAACCAAGCCCTACGTTTGCTTAAGACTTGTGAGAATATTCATTTACCACGTAAGTTCCGTGCCATTTTGGATAAGTATGAGCATGATCCTGAGTCACTTAGAGCGGCAGGTCTTGCCTATGCTATTGACCAGATTGTAGATCTTGTTACGCAAGATGTTGCAGGCGTTCACCTCTACACCATGAATAATGCAGAGACTGCTCGTCATATTCATGGAGCTACTCATTCCTTGTTTAAGCATCATTCACAAGTTAGCGCTCTATAATCGAATCATAAAACTACCACCTATAGTTTAATCTATAGGTGGTCTTTTGGTTCTAGTAGTAAAAAAGATAGCTTGCCTCCGTAATCTAAGTTTTGTCAGTATAAAAAGACTTAGAGCTTAGCTCTAAGTCTTAAATATTATTCACCTACGAAAGCATTGATTTCTGCTTCGATATTCGCAATTTTTTCTTTAGCATCTGCTTCAGATTCACCAATTGTAGCGATGTAGAATTTGATTTTTGGTTCTGTACCTGAAGGACGAACGGCAAACCATGAATCATCAGCCAAGACGTATTTCAAAACGTTACTTGGAGGAGTTGTCAATTTTTCTACGCAGTCAGCAGTAGTAGCTGTTTGTTCCAAGAAGTCTTCTGTTTTAGCAATATCAGTGTTGTTGAATTGTTTAGGAGCATTGCCACGGAATTTGTCCATGATTTTCTTGATTTCTGCAGCACCATCAACACCTGAAAGCGTAACTGAAATTGTCTTTTCTGCGAAGTAACCATATTGTTTGTAGATTTCTTCGATACCATCTGCCAATGTCATACCACGTGAACGGTAGTATGCAGCAATTTCCGCAACGATAAGAACGGCTTGGATAGCGTCTTTATCACGTACAAATGGTTTGATGAGGTAACCGAAGCTTTCTTCAAAACCAAGCATGTAAGTGTAATTGTGCTGTGTTTCAAATTCATGAATCTTTTCACCGATAAATTTGAAGCCAGTCAAGACGTTAAACATTGTTGCGCCGTAGCTTTCTGCAATCTTAGTAACCAATTCAGTTGATACGATTGATTTACAAAGGGCAGCATTAGCAGGGAGAGTACCAGCTGTTTTGTGAGCTTCGAGGATATATTTGGCGATGATAGCACCAATTTGGTTACCAGAAAGGTTGAGGTATGAACCATCTGGTTGACGAATTTCAACACCAAGACGGTCTGCGTCAGGGTCAGTTGCAACCAATACGTCGGCATCTACTTTACGACCGAGTTCTTCAGCAAGAGCAAAGGCAGCTTGGTTTTCTGGGTTAGGAGATTTAACAGTTGAGAAGTCAGCATCAGGAACCGCTTGAGCTTCAACGACTTGAACAGCATCAAACCCAGCTTGAGCAAGGGAACGGCGAGCCAACATTTCACCAGTACCATGAAGTGGAGTATATACAATCTTCATGTCACGACCGTACTCATTAATCAAGTCTTGGTTGATGTTAACGTCTTTAACTTCTTTTAGGTATTCAGCATCAACATTTTCACCGATGACTTCGATGAGACCGCTAGCCTTGCTGTCTTCGAGGTCAGCTAATTTGACAGTGAAAGGATTATCAATAGCACGGATGTAATCTGTCAATGCATCGGCATCTGCAGGTGGCATTTGTCCACCGTCTTCACCGTAAACCTTGTATCCATTAAATGGAGCAGGGTTGTGGCTAGCTGTTACCATGATACCAGCAAATGTGTGGAGGTGACGAACAGCAAATGACAATTCAGGTGTTGGACGAAGACTTTCAAATACATAAGATTTGATACCATGTGCAGCCAAAACTTGAGCAGATTCAAAGGCAAACTCTGGAGAGAAGTGACGGCTATCGTAAGCGATCGCAACACCACGTTTTTTAGCCTCTTCCCCTTTTGAGTCAATCAATTGCGCCAAACCTTCAGTTGCTTGGCGAACAACGTAAATGTTAATGCGGTTAGTACCAGCACCGATCAATCCACGCATACCAGCTGTACCGAATTCAAGGTTGGTATAGAAGGCATCTTCTTTCGTTTTTTCATCCATTGCGACCAACTCATCACGAAGGTAAGCAGGCAATTCAGCGAAATCGAGCCATTTTTGATAATTTTCAGTGTAAGACATATCAATCTCCTTTATATTTATAAACGCTTACATTATATCACAATTAAAGGAAAAAAACATGGTAATTACCATGTTTTTCTTTATTTTTTCAATCGAAGTAGCACAGGTGTGATACTAAGTGTTAATAGGCCAGCAATAACCATTTCAGCAACAGAGTTTGTAGTGAAAATAGTTGCCATTAGAGTTTTTCCACCTGCTGAGTAGAAATTAGGGATTAAAAAGTAGATACCAAGAAGTACAAAGAATGTATTTGTAAAAGCCCCTAAAATACCAGATAGCGTCAACCCTATACGATTTTGAACTAACTTGTAGACAAAGTAAGGGAAAATACCGATTAAAATACGAGGAACAATTGCAATGACAGCAGATACCCAGGTTCCCCCTTCGACAAAAGGACTAAAAAGATAACTACTTACTGAATAGATGATAGTGTTACGAATAATACTCATAATTCCCATAAAACCGCCTAAATATGCTCCAATTTTAGGACCATAGACGATACTAGCAATAATGACTGGGATATGAGTTAAGGTTGGTTTGATTGGAAGTACAAAAGCAGCAAAGATAGTTTGACTGAGTACTTCAATAACGACCATTGTGGCTATCAATAGAGCCAATTGTGCCGTTTGGTTGGCTTTATTTTTTTTATTCATCATAAACTCCTTTTCTTGTTAAAGCATTATCGATTGACTCAATAATGACAGCAATATCAGCTAGAGCGCCACGACCTGTATCTCCGCATGCAAGTAAGCCAGATTTTGGAAGAATTTCTTGGTAGCCAACCTCTTGTAAGGTCTTTAAGTTCTTCTTAGTCAATGGATTTTCATACATTTTCGTATTCATAGCTGGTGCAATTAATTTGGGAGTGGTGCTAGGTAAAGCTAAAGCCGTAGCAGTTAGCATGTTATCAGCCATGCCGTGTGCTAATTTGGCAATCGTATTTGCTGAAGCTGGAGCAACAATAAAGAGATCAGTTTCCTTAGCTAAGTCAATATGATTAATACGTTCAGCCAATTTTTCTTCCATAACATCGGTGTGAACCAGATTCTTAGAAAGAACTTGAAGGGTCAGAGGTGTAATAAAGGCTTGAGCAGCCTCAGTCATAATGACGTGGATGTCATACCCCTTTTTCTTTAGTTTGCTTGTCAGGTCTGCTGACTTATAGGCGGAAATTGATCCGGAAACAGCAAGGATAATACGTTTAGTCATGGCATATCCTTTCAAATAAAGCTTGAGCAATTGCAGATTTAGTTGTAACCTTCTCTTCACCCTTTTCGTCAACTAGATAAGCAATATGTTGATTTGGAGTAATCTCACCCAAATCATTTGCCACAATAATGTTTGCTTGATTGCGTTTAAGACTGGTACGAGCAGCCTCGAAAAGATCTTCTTTGCTGACATTTGCGAGAAGTTTGAAGCCAACCAACTGAATATTGGGATTCCATTGTTTAACCAGGCTAATAATCTTTGGTGTCTTTTTAAGGAAAAGAACCTGATAATCCGAAGTCGAAGATATTTTGCTCTCAGTGTTAGACTTATGTAAGAGTTGGCTGAGGTTTTCCGTATCTTCCAACTCAGCGAAATCCGTCATATAAATTGGAGTATAGTCAGAGATAGCCATACTATGGATGAGGACATCGTGCTCCTTGACAAGTGGCTCCATACTTTTTAGGAGACTGTCTACGTTGGTAATTTCTGTAATCTTTAGATTTTCTTTTGGTTCAGGTTTAACGGCAGTCTTTGCAGTAACTAAGGTAACTTGGTGACCCTTGGCCAAGAAAAGTTCAGCGATTTCCTTACCTAGATAACCTGTTGAATGATTTGTGATTCCACGAACAGCATCAATCTTTTCAGTGGTACCACCTGATGTAATCAAAATTTTCATAGTAGTATTGTACTAAAAATTGAAATTTTAGTAAACAATAATAAGTGTTTTTGAGACATGTCCCCTATAAAATAAAGTTATAACTTTCTATAGTTAAACAAAAACCGAACATTGAAAAGTAATTAGTTAAAAATGGTGCGTTTTTTATTGATCTTTGTTATAATAGTACATAGAAAGATATAGAGGAGTGTCTCATGAAAACAGATATCGAAATTGCTCAAAGTGTAGAATTAAAACCAATCACAGAAGTAGTTGAAAAAGTTGGAATCGGCTTTGACGATTTGGAACTCTACGGAAAATATAAGGCAAAATTGTCATTTGATAAAATCAATGAAGTCAAAGATGACAAACCAGGAAAACTGATTTTGGTAACAGCCATCAATCCAACACCAGCAGGTGAAGGTAAATCAACCATGTCAATTGGTCTTGCAGACGCTCTTAACAAAATTGGTAAGAAAACAATGATTGCCCTTCGTGAACCATCTCTTGGGCCTGTTATGGGGATTAAAGGTGGTGCTGCAGGTGGTGGTTACGCTCAAGTTCTTCCAATGGAAGATATCAACCTCCACTTCACAGGTGATATGCACGCTATTACTACAGCGAATAATGCCTTGTCAGCCCTTCTTGATAATCATATTCATCAAGGAAACACCCTAGGTATTGATCAACGTCGTATTATTTGGAAACGTGTCGTTGACCTTAATGACCGTGCTCTTCGTCATGTGACAGTTGGTCTTGGTGGTCCACTCAATGGTATTCCACGTGAAGATGGTTTTGATATTACCGTAGCCTCTGAAATCATGGCAATTCTTTGCTTGGCTACTGATATCAATGACCTTAAAGAACGCTTGGCTAACATTGTCGTTGCTTACCGTTATGACCGTACACCTGTTTATGTACGTGATCTTGAAATTGAAGGTGCGCTTACACTTATTCTAAAAGATGCCATCAAACCTAACTTGGTACAGACAATTTATGGCACACCAGCCTTGGTACATGGTGGTCCATTTGCTAACATCGCTCACGGATGTAACTCAGTTCTAGCTACATCTACAGCACTTCGCTTGGCAGATTACACGATCACTGAAGCAGGTTTCGGTGCAGACCTTGGTGCTGAAAAATTCCTTGATATTAAAACTCCAAACCTCCCAACAACTCCAGATGCTGTCGTTATTGTTGCTACACTTCGTGCTCTTAAGATGCATGGTGGTGTTGCTAAAACTGACCTTTCTGAGGAAAATGTTCAAGCCGTTCGTGATGGCTTCGCAAACTTGAAACGTCATGTGGAAAATGTTCGTAAATTCGGTCTTCCTGCAGTCGTTGCTATTAACGAATTTGTTGCTGATACTGAAGCTGAAATTGCAGCCCTTAAAGAACTTTGTTCAGAAATCAAGGTTCCTGTTGAATTAGCTAGCGTTTGGGCTAATGGTGCTGATGGTGGTATTGATCTTGCTAATGCAGTAGTGGATGCTGTTGAAAATGGCAATGCTGATTACAAACGTCTCTATTCAGATGATGACAGCTTGGAAGAAAAGATTACTAAAATTGTTACTGAAATCTATGGTGGTAAATCAGTTGTCTTCGAGAAAAAAGCTAAAAATCAACTCAAACAGTTTGCAGAATTTGGTTGGGATAAATTGCCAGTATGTATGGCTAAAACACAATATAGTTTCTCAGATAACCAATTCTTGCTTGGAGCACCAGAAGGTTTTGATATCACTATTCGTGAGTTTGTTCCTAAAACAGGTGCTGGATTCATCGTGGCTCTCACAGGTGATGTTATGACCATGCCAGGTCTTCCAAAAGCCCCAGCGGCCCTCAAGATGGATGTTGCTGAAGATGGAACAGCAGTTGGTTTGTTCTAATAATGAATATTTCTTTAAAGCAGTGCCTGTAGGTGCTGTTTTTTGCTCCATTTATGAAAATCTTAAGGAAAATAAGGTAAACTGAGTCTAAAGGAAAGAAATTAATGCACTAGAAGATTAAGTGTATTTTCGATATAATAGGATGACTTAGAGAGATATATGACTAGGTTTTACACCTAGCAAGAGGGATAACTATGATTAAAATTTTACTAGTAGAAGATGATTTGAGTTTGTCAAACTCAGTTTTTGATTTTTTAGATGACTTTGCGGATGTGATGCAAGTATTTGATGGAGATGAAGGTCTTTACGAAGCTGAAAGTGGTGTTTATGATTTGATTCTCTTGGACTTAATGTTACCTGAAAAAGATGGTTTTACAGTTCTTAAAGAATTGCGAGAGCAAGGAATAACGACTCCTGTTCTTATCATGACTGCTAAGGAAAGTCTAGACGATAAGGGGCATGGCTTCGAACTCGGAGCTGATGATTATCTAACCAAGCCTTTCTATTTAGAAGAATTGAAGATGCGTATTCAAGCACTTTTGAAACGTTCTGGTAAATTTGACCAAAATACTCTTTCTTTTGGAGATGTTCGTGTCAATCTTGCTACAAATTCAACCTATGTAGGCGATAAAGAAGTAGAACTTCTTGGTAAAGAATTTGATTTATTGGTCTACTTCCTACAAAATCAAAACGTTATCTTGCCTAAGTCGCAAATTTTTGATCGTCTTTGGGGATTTGATAGTGACACTACTATCTCTGTTGTTGAAGTTTATGTTTCGAAAATTCGTAAGAAACTTAAGGGGACAGATTTTGCTACCAACCTACAGACCTTAAGAAGTGTGGGGTATATTTTGAAGAATGCTGACTAAATGTTTCAATTATCTCTTCAGGAGAATCAAGTCAGACGGCTTTAAGTCCTTCATCCATTTCTTTGCAACTTTTTCTGGTATTTTCCTTATCATGACTGTTATGATTTTGCAGATTCTCAGTTATGGAGTTTATTCCAATGTTGACTCTAGTCTGAAAGCAGCAGCAACTAAGACAAATTCTTATTTGGAAATGGAAATGCTAAAACGGGAATTTTTTCTGACTTCTGAGGTGGATCAAAATAATACAACAACCATTTATCAGGCTTATGATACTAAAAGCTCTACAGCTGAAACACCTGACTCGAGTGGCTCTAAGAAAGAATCTAAGAAGAAATCAAAGATGGAAGATGCCCCTCACGATTTATCAGTTGCAGCAAATACTAGTGTCCTAGTGCTTGATAAAAATGGAAAAGTCCTCAATGTCGTTGATAAATTTTCAAGCTTATCTAATTTACCAATAGATAAAAATAATATTGATGTTATCAGTAAGGGAAGTGCTCAGAACTATTTTGATCAAACAGAAAATTATCGCTTGATTACTGAAAAAGTAGATAATAATTTCTATCCTGATGCTAAGTACCTTGTTATTGCAATCAATACGACGCAATTAGAAGAAGCCACTGAACGTTATGTAAAACTAATTGTCATTATGATGAGTTTTTTTTGGCTACTATCTATCGCAGCTAGTTTGTATTTGGCAAAATGGTCAAGACGGCCTATACAGGAAAGTCTGGAGAAGCAGAAGGCATTTGTTGAGAATGCTAGCCACGAGTTGCGTACGCCACTTGCTGTGATTCAAAACCGACTAGAGGCGCTTTTCCGTAAGCCTGAAAGTACCATTTTAGATAATTCAGAAAACATTGCTTCAAGTCTTGATGAAGTCCGAAATATGCGTCTTTTGACGACCAATCTCTTGAATTTGGCTCGTCGTGATGATGGTATTAAACCAGAAATTGAAACCTTAGATTCTTCTTTCTTTGATACAGTCTTTACCAATTATGCTATGATTGCTGAAGAAAGTGAAAAGGGGTTTACTGCTCAAAATCAGGTTGGGCGCTCAATCCAAACTGATAAGACTCTATTGAAGCAGCTCATGACAATTTTATTCGATAATGCTATCAAATATACAGAAGATGATGGCCAGGTGACTTTCACCGTTCGTACTAATGATCGTCATCTTTATATTACAGTGGCAGACAATGGCCCTGGTATTGCAGATGAAGATAAGAAAAAAATCTTTGATCGTTTCTACCGAGTAGACAAAGCTAGAACTAGACAAAAAGGTGGTTTTGGGTTGGGCTTATCTTTGGCACAACAGATTGTTCTTGCTCTTAAAGGAACGATAATTGTCAAGGACAATCAGCCGAAGGGGACTATTTTTGAAGTTAAAATTACCGGAGTCTAATGAATAAATAAAAATCCTGCTAACAATAGGCTAGCAGGATTTTTATGATATTATGACAAGAAAAAAACTCCTACTGGAGTTTTCAATTAGTTAGCCAATTTAGCTGCAAGACGTGATTTATCGCGGCTTGCTTTGTTTTTATGAATCAAACCTTTTGAAGCGGCTTTATCGATGCTTGCTGATGCAGCTCGGAAAGCTTCTTCAGTTGGGTTAGCGTTGAATGCCTTAATAGCAGTACGCAAAGCTGATTTTTGAGCTGAGTTTTTTTCGTTTTGTTTAACGTTAAGTTCAGCGCGTTTGATAGCTGATTTAATATTTGCCAATGTTTTCACCTCCAAATTTATCTAACTATGTCATTATACGTTATTTTAGGTCCCTTGGCAAGCTTTTTCTATTTTTTTAAATGAATGAGGTCGATTTTATGATTATCACCTTTATGAAGAATAAGCTCTGCACGATTTCGTGTAGGCTCGATATAATTTTCTAGATTTACCAAGTTGATTTCTTCCCAAGTTTTTTGCGCTAAGGAAAGTGCTTCTTCTTTTGTAAATTTGGTAAAACGATGGTAATAGTTGTTTTCATCTTTTCGAGCAAGTTCAAGAAGAGTTTGAAAACGTTCAAGATACCAAGTTTTGATATTTTTTACGTCAGCATCAATATAGATAGAAAAATCAAAATAGTCACTCATATAGAGACGTTGGTTAATGGGATTCTGAAAAACATTAATACCTTCAACAATTAGGAAATTTGGTTGACTAATTTCTTGAGTAAGTCCTGGTACAATATCATAAATTTCATGTGAGTAAACAGGAATGTTGACGTCCCCACTATTTTTTATGGTATCTAGAAAATTGAGAAGTAGTGGCATGTCGTAGGATTCGGGGAAGCCTTTACGATTAAGTATTCCCTTATCTATGAGGACCTGGTTTGGGAATAAAAAACCATCTGTTGTCACCATATCAACCTTCGTCTTAGGGAAGGTTCTTTGAAGAAGTAGTTGCAGAAGGCGACTGGTTGTTGATTTTCCGACTGCAACAGAACCTGAGATACCAATAACAAAAGGTCTGTTAGCCTGTGTTTTTTGCAAAAAAATACCTTTTGAAAAGGTGAGGTCCTCTGCAGCTCGCTGATAGATATGAATCAAATTGATTAAAGGAAGATAGATGTCCCTCACTTCCTGAACGTCAATCTTGTCATTTAAACTCTTAATGGATTCTAGTTCTTCTGAGGTTAATGATACTTGATCTTCTTGATAGAATCTTTGCCAATCGTTCCGAGATATAGTTTCAAAATTGATAAATTCATTTAACATAAGTTCCATTATATCAAAAAAGGATTCGAGATGTAAGCCTTACCATTTAACTAGCCTTAGTTTTATATTTCTGTTAGAATAAAAGAAAAGGACTATTTAGAAGGAAAATTATGTCAAAAATGTACTATGCTGAGACGCCAGATGCGGCTCACGATATTCATGATTTAAAAGTAAATCTATTAGGAGAAAGTTTCCAGTTTTATACGGATGCTGGAGTATTCTCTAAGAAAATGATTGATTTTGGAAGTCAAGTACTTCTGAACGCTTTAGATTTAGAGGCTGGAAAGACAGTTCTTGATGTAGGTTGTGGTTATGGCCCTCTTGGTATCAGTTTAGCCAAGGTTCAAGGAGTCAAAGTCACTATGATTGATATCAATAGTAGGGCTATAGATTTGGCTAAACAGAATGCCGAACGCAATAAGGTCGAGGCTACTATTTTTCAATCCAACATCTATAAGAATGTCACAGGAAGCTTTGATTATGTGATTTCTAATCCCCCCATTCGTGCTGGTAAGAAAGTGGTTCATCAAGTTATTGAGGAAGCCTACGACCATCTCAATCTAAGTGGTACTTTAACTATAGTGATTCAGAAAAAACAAGGAGCTCCGTCAGCTAAGGCTAAGATGGAGGAAGTGTTTGGAAATGCTGAAGTTGTAAAGAAGGACAAGGGATATTATATCCTAAGAAGTGAAAAGGTATGAGAACAGTTGATTTAATTGAAAAGAAAAGAGATGCTGGAGAATTAACCACAGAAGAAATTACTTATCTCATTAATGGCTACGTTTCTGGAGCAATACCTGATTATCAGATAGCTGCTTTGGCAATGGCTATTTACTATCAAGGTATGTCTATTCGTGAAATCCATGATTTAACGACAGAAATGGTTGCTTCGGGTGAACAATATGACCTGTCAGAAATCCCAGGTGTTAAGGTGGACAAACATTCGACCGGAGGTGTTGGTGATAAAGTAACCATTATTCTCATGCCACTTGTAGCTAGTTTTGGAGTGCCAGTAGCTAAAATGAGTGGACGTGGTCTTGGTCATACAGGCGGAACTATTGATAAACTCGAGTCTATTAAAGGTTATCAGGTTGAACGTAGCAAGGAAGAGTTTATTGACCAGGTTAAAGAAATTGGGATTTCTCTTATTGGTCAGTCGGAACATTTGGTTAAGGCTGATAAACTCTTGTATGCTCTACGTGATGTGACTGCAACAGTAGATTCTATTCCTCTAATTGCAAGCTCTGTCATGTCTAAAAAAATTGCAGCAGGTGCTGATAAGATTTTGCTGGATGTTACCGTTGGTCAAGGGGCTTTCATGAAAAACATGTCAGATGCTGAGAAGTTGTCTGAGACTATGGTTGCACTAGGTCGCGAAGTAAATCGTCAAACAATCGCTGTAATTACAGATATGAGTCAACCACTAGGTAAAGCTATTGGTAACCGTCTAGAAATCACTGAGGCGATTGAAATTATGCAGGGTAAGGGTCGTGAGGATATCACTGACTTTATCTGCGAGCTAGCCGAAATTTTATTGGATTTAGCACAGGTTGAGGTTAGCCCAGAAGAAATTCGTCAGCATCTAGTTGGTGGAAAAGCACTTGCCAAGTTTGAAGAGCTCATTCTAGCTCAGGGCGGTGATATAGAGGATCTTTATCGTTGTAGTAATGCGCCTATTATGACAGAAATTCATGCAGATGAAGCTGGTTACATAGAGGAGCTTCCAGCTATGGCTTTTGGGAAGTTTGCCATGCAATTAGGAGCAGGTCGTGCTACAAAGACTGACAGTCTTAATTATGAAACCGGAATTGTTTTTGAAAAGAAAGTTGGCGACTCTGTAGCTCAAGGAGACCTTATCGCTAAGGTCTATAGCCAAGAAATTTTATCTGAAAAAATGCTGACTGAATTCAAAAAAAATGTTATTATTGGTAGAGTGTGTAAAAAGCCAAATGAAATATTGAAAATTATTTCTTAGGACTTAATCTCAATCTAATTAAGGAGTTTTTTTATGTCTGTTAATAGCTATATTGATCATACTTTATTAAAAGCTGACGCTAATGAGGAACAGATTTATGCCTTAATTGACGAGGCTAAGAAATATCAATTTGCGAGTGTTTGTGTTAATCCAACTTGGGTAAAGACTGCAGCAGAACTTTTGAAAGACAGTTCTGTTAACGTCTGTACAGTAATTGGCTTTCCTTTAGGGGCTTCTACATCAGCTGTCAAGGCCTTTGAAGCTAAGGATGCTATTGCTAATGGAGCTGATGAAATTGATATGGTTATCAATATTGGTGCTCTTAAATCTAGAAATCTTAAATTAGTTGAAGACGACATTAAAGCTGTTGTTGAAGCTAGTGGAAGACGGCTTGTAAAGGTAATCATTGAAACTTGTCTCTTAACTGATGAAGAAAAAGTCCAAGCTTGCCAATTAGCAAAACTAGCAGGTGCAGATTTTGTGAAGACATCTACAGGATTCTCTACTGGTGGGGCTACCATTGAGGATATTGAACTCATGCGTGAGACCGTTGGCCCAACTATGGGAGTGAAAGCATCAGGTGGTGCTCGTACACTTGAGGCTGCTCAAGCCTTTATCAAAGCTGGGGCAACCCGTATTGGTACTTCATCTGGAGTTGCCATTATGAAAGGTCAAGAAAGCCATGACAGTTACTAACAAAGATAAAGTGATAGAAGCAGCTCGATTGGCAGCAGAAAATGCCTATGTTCCCTACTCTAAGTTTAGAGTTGGTGCGGCTTTGATTACAAAAAATGGAGAAATCTTTCAAGGCTGCAATATAGAAAATGCCTCTTTTGGGTTGACCAATTGTGCAGAAAGAACGGCTATTTTTAAAGCGGTATCTGAAGGATACTGTGATTTTGAGTATCTCGCTGTTTACGGTGATACCAAAGAGCCTATATCACCATGTGGTGCATGTCGCCAAGTGATGGTTGAATTTTTTGAATCCGATTCTAAAGTGATTCTTATCGCTAAAGATAAATCGACAGTCGAGATGACAGTCGGAGAGTTGTTACCATACTCTTTTACAGACTTACAATAGTCTAGTTGTTTTATTCTTTATTAAGCAAGTTTTCTTGCAAGTTATAGGAGGAGTGTTCAAGATGAAATTGAACAAGAAAATTATTGGAATTGGTCTTGTTGCTGTAGCAGCACTTGGTCTTGCGGCCTGTGCTCGTGGTGGACGAGGTGGTTCAGCAGCTGATTCGAAAGTTAAAGCTGCAATTGTTACAGATACTGGTGGTGTTGATGATAAATCATTTAACCAATCAGCATGGGAAGGTCTTCAAGCTTGGGGTAAAGCTAACAAACTTGAAAAAGATTCAGGTTTCACATATTTCCAATCAAACTCAGAATCTGATTTTGCAACAAACATGTCATCAGCTGTAGACCAAAATTATAATCTTATCTTTGGTGTTGGTTTTGCACTTCACGATGCTGTTTCAGAATCAGCTAAAGATAACGAGAAAATTAATTACGTTATCGTCGATGATGTAGTTAAAGACCAAAAGAACGTTGAAAGCGTATTGTTTGCTGATAATGAAGGAGCTTACCTTGCAGGTATTGCCGCAGCAATGCAATCAAAAACAAACAAAGTTGGTTTCATCGGTGGTCAAAAATCAGACACAATTACACGTTTCGAAGCTGGTTTCACTGCAGGTGCTAAATCTGTAAAACCTGATATTGATGTTCAAGTTCAATATGCTGAGTCATTCTCTGATGCTGCCAAAGGTTCAACTATTGCTTCAACAATGTATGCTTCAGGCGCAGATGTTATCTATCAAGCAGCTGGTGGAACTGGTACAGGTGTCTTCACAGCCGCTAAAGAGGTTAATGAAAAACTTAGCGCTGATAGCGATAAAAAGGTTTGGGTAATCGGTGTTGACCGCGACCAATCAGCAGAAGGAAACTATACATCTTCAGACAATAAAAAATCTAACTTTGTATTGACTTCAACAATCAAACAAGTTGGTGCAGTCGTTAAAGACATTGCTAACGATCAAGTTAAAGGCAAGAAATTTGAAGGTGGTAAAACTAAGACTTATGGTATCAAAGATGGCGGTGTTGACATCGTAACATCTAATCTCCCTTCAGATATTAAGGATGCAGTCGTAAAAGCTAAAGAACAAATCAAGAATGGTGAATTGAAACCAACTGATGGTCTTAGCAAATAATGGGTTAAGTACACACACTTAGACTTTAAACTGGGACAATTTTTGTCTCAGCAAAGGGAAGCAGTTTATGATTTCCTTTGCTGATATAATAATTATTTTTGAGAGGAGATTGTATGACCAAGCCAAATGTCATTGAAATGCACGACATTACCAAAAAATTTGGTGAATTTGTTGCAAACGATCACATCAATCTCGATGTGAGACCAGGAGAAATCCATGCCCTCCTCGGTGAAAATGGTGCAGGTAAGTCAACCTTGATGAATATGCTTGCAGGTCTGTTACAGCCTACAAGCGGAACAATTAAGGTAAATGGGCAAGCTGTGACGATTGATTCACCGTCTAAAGCAACAAAATTGGGTATTGGGATGGTCCACCAGCACTTTATGTTGGTTGAAGCTTTTACAGTTGCTGAAAACATCATTTTAGGTAGTGAAGTGACCAAATCTGGTGGTGTTCTTGATATGAAGAAGGCTGTAAAGGAAATTACAGAATTATCTCAACGATACGGCCTGGCGGTTGATCCATCAGCTAAGATTGCAGACATCTCTGTCGGTGCCCAACAACGTGTTGAAATCCTTAAAACCTTGTACCGTGGTGCTGATATTTTGATTTTCGATGAGCCCACAGCCGTTTTGACACCTTCTGAAATTACGGAGCTTTTAAACATCATGAGAACTTTGGTTAAGGAAGGTAAGTCTATTATCCTTATCACCCATAAGTTGGATGAAATTCGTACGGTTTCTGATCGTGTTACGGTTATTAGACGTGGTAAGTCAATTGATACAGTTACTATTGAAGGCTCTACAAATGCCGATTTGGCTGAAATGATGGTTGGTCGTCATGTTTCCTTTAAGACAGATAAAATTCCTTCAAATCCTAAAGAAGTGGTTCTTTCTATTAAAAATTTGGTGGTTAATGAGAATCGAGGTGTTCCAGCTGTTAAAAACTTATCGTTAGATGTGCGTGCTGGTGAGATAATTGGTATCGCTGGTATTGACGGAAATGGACAGACAGAACTTGTCCAAGCAATTACGGGACTTCGTAAAATTAAATCTGGTGACATCACTATTAAGGGTGAGTCTATCATTCATAAGACTACACGTCAGATTACTGAGATGAGTGTCGGTCATATTCCAGAAGATCGCCATCGTGATGGTATGATTCTTGAGATGACAGTTGCTGAAAATATTGCTCTTCAAACCTATTATAAGGAGCCTAATTCTAAGAACGGTATTTTGAATTATAATATCATAAATGCAAAGGCTCGTGAATTGATGAACGAATTTGACGTTCGTGGTGCTGGAGAATTAATCGCCGGTGGTGATTTGTCAGGTGGTAACCAACAAAAAGCAGTTATCGCCCGTGAAATTGACCGTAATCCAGATCTTCTTATTGTAAGTCAACCAACTCGTGGTCTTGATGTTGGTGCCATCGAGTACATCCGTAAACGTATTATCGCTGAACGTGATAAAGGTAAGGCTGTCATTGTTGTCAGCTTTGAATTGGATGAAATTCTTGATATGTCAGATCAAATTGCTGTTATCTATGATGGTGCAATTCAAGGTATCTTAGATCCTGCTGAAACCAATAAGCAAGATCTTGGTATCCTTATGGCTGGTGGACAATTGAATAAGGAGGAAGCAAATGTCTAAAAAAACACAAAATTGGGCAGTTCCTTTAATTGCTGTTCTCTTGGGAATGTTGGTCGGTGCTGTTTTGATGTTAATCTTTGGTTACGACCCATTCTGGGCTTACTACGATCTTTTCTCAACGGCCTTTGGCTCTTTGAAAAATATCGGTGAAATTCTACGTGCCATGAGTCCATTGATTCTGATTGCACTTGGTTTCTCTGTAGCATCTAAGGCAGGATTTTTCAACGTTGGTTTGCCAGGGCAGGCCTTAGCTGGTTGGACATCCGCTGTATGGTTTGCATTAGCGTTTCCAGAATTACCAAAAGTGGTTTCAGTTTTCTGTACAGTAATCATCGGTCTTGTAGCTGGTGGTATCGCTGGTGCAATTCCGGGTATTCTTCGTGCTTATTTGGGAACTAGTGAGGTCATTGTTACCATCATGATGAACTACATCATTTTGTATGTAGCAAATAATATTGTTCGATTTGGTTTTACAGCCGACATGTTGCGTTCATCAGAAGCATCTAATAAGGTCGCATCCTCTGCAAGCTACCAAACAGAATTCTTATCATCTTTAACTGGTGGCTCACGTTTTAATATTGGTTTCTTCCTTGCTCTTGCAGCAGTTTTCCTTGTTTGGTTCATGCTCAAGAAAACAACAACTGGTTTTGAAATTACATCTGTAGGTCTCAACCCTCATGCGTCTGAATATGCAGGGATGTCATCAAAACGTGTTATTATTATGTCTATGATTATTTCAGGTGCCCTTTGTGGACTTGGAGGAACAGTAGAAGGACTTGGTACCTTCCAAAATGCATTTGTTCAAAACTCTTCATTGGCAATTGGTTGGAACGGTATGGCGGTTGCTCTTTTGGCTACTAATTCACCTATTGGTATTCCGTTTGCTGCCCTTCTTTATGGTGTCTTGTCTGTAGGTAAGAGTGGTATGATTGGTGTGCCTTCTGAGGTTATCGACGTTGTATCTGCTTTGATTATATTCTTTGTTGGTGCTAACTACATTATTAGATATTGGGTTCTCCCTCGTCATAAGTCAGTGAAAGCTAAAGGAGGACAAAACTAATATGGACTTCATTACAATTTTAGCCTTGATTGTTGCCTCTATGCTGAAATACTCAGCACCATTGATTTTCACAAGTATCGGTGGTACTTTCTCTGAACGAGGTGGTATCGTAAATGTCGGTCTTGAAGGAATCATGGTTATTGGAGCCTTCGCAGGTGTTATCTTTAACTTGAATTTTGCAGATAGCTTTGGTGATGCAACTCCTTGGATTGCCGCGATTGTAGCAGGTCTTATTGGTCTTGTTTACTCATTGCTCCACGCGGTTGCGACCATTAATTTCCGTGCGGACCATGTTGTTTCTGGTACGGTATTGAACTTGATTGCTCCATCTTTAGCAGTCTTTCTGACACGTGTTATCTTTGGTGCCGGTCAAACACCAGCTATTAGCCATAACTTTAAAACTGTATCATTTCCAATTTTGAGCCATATTCCAATCTTGGGTAAAGTCTTCTTTACGAACGTTTCCTTGATTGCATATGTAGCTATTTTGGTTTCAGTTGTGTCATGGTGGGTTATCTTCAAGACTCGCTTTGGTTTGCGTCTTCGCTCAGTAGGTGAGCATCCACAGGCTGCAGATACACTTGGGATTAACGTTTATCGTATGCGTTACTACGGTGTTATGATTTCTGGTTTCCTTGGTGGTGTTGGTGGTGCGGTTTACGCCCAATCGATTTCAAATAACTTTGCCGTTACCACTATTGCTGGTCCTGGTTTCATCGCTTTGGCTGCTATGATTTTTGGTCGTTGGAATCCAGTTGGAGCTATGCTCTCAAGTTTGTTCTTCGGTTTGTCACAATCATTGGCAATCATCGGAAAACAGTTACCTGTTATTTCACATGTACCAAACGTCTATTTGCAAATTGCACCATATATTTTGACAATTATTGTTTTAGCTGCATTCTTCGGTAAAGCCGTTGCACCTAAAGCAGATGGTGTTAACTATATCAAATCTAAATAGGAACTCAAAAGAGTTTCTGATGAGAAGGAAGGCCCTTGGGCCTTCTTTTCTGTACTCAAAAAGCCCAACTTTGCCGAAATGAGAACAGCAGTGATGAGCTTTTCTTTTTATGAAAAATGTGGGTTAAAGACTTTTTCGTGACCGATAGTTGTGTCCCATCCGTGGCCTGGGAAAATGCGATAGTGATTAGGAAGAGTGAAGAGTTGCTCTTGAATGCTAGAAAGTAACTGGTCGTGATTACCTGTAGGAAGGTCCCATCGCCCAACTGTTTCTTTAAAAAGGGCATCACCAGAAAAAACAGTTTCTTCTTTTTCAAAGATAAAGGAAACTCCACCGATAGAATGTCCAGGAGTTGGAACGACTTTAAACTGGAAGTTGCCGATGTTATAGTCCTTGATAAAATCAAAGTAGTAGTCAGCAGGATTGACAATAACATCCTCCATATCATCATGACGTGGAAGACCAGACAAATTATGAACAGGATTCATTAACCAGTCTTTCTCAGTTTCTGCGACATAGACAGGTGGGTGGTTATAAGCTTGACGGACAGCTTCGACGCTTATAATGTGATCGTAGTGCGTGTGGGTCAAGAGGATAGCCACAACAGGTTTAGCAATTTCCTCGAGTTCAGCTAAGATACTTGAAGTGTTGCTTCCTGGATCAATGACTAAGCTGGCTGATTCATTTTCTAAAATATAGGTGTTTTCCTGGGCAACAGGATTTAAAATTCGTTTTATTTTCATAGCTCTAGTTTAGCACGAAATTCAGGCTTTTTCCAATATCAGAATGATGGTTTTGTCTTTTTTTGGTGTCTTGGATATGCTATAATAAGGTCACTATGAGTGAAAAAAACACGAATAAATATGCCATTGTTGATTTGGAAGCTACATCGGCTTCATCAACGGCTTGTATAATTCAGGTGGGAATTGTCATCATGCAAAATGGTCTGGTAATTGATGAATTTGCGAGTGACGTTAACCCACACCAAGAACTTGATGATCATATTGTTCACTTAACAGGAATTACTGATCAACAGTTGTCTCAGGCACCAGATTTCTCAGAAATTGCTAGAACCATTTTTGAACTGATTGAGGATTGTATTTTTGTTGCCCATAATGTAAAATTTGATGCCAACTTGCTTGCAGAGGCACTTTTTATGGAGGGTTTCGAACTAAGGACACCTCGTGTTGATACGGTTGAATTGGCTCAGGTCTTTTATCCGACGCTAGAACAATATAAACTTTCTTATTTATCACAAGTCTTAAATCTTGACTTAGCACAAGCTCATACGGCAATTGAAGATGCGAGAGCTACAGGACAGCTTTTGTTTCATTTAATGGATAAGATTGCTAGCTTACCTAGACAGACCATTGATATGCTTTTGACATTTTCTGATAATTTGCTTTTTGAGTCTGAATTGGTTATTCGTGATGCTATAAAAGGTAAAACTAACAGTCTTTCAAAGAAATATGTCATGCTTGAGGAATCTGGTATCGTACTTCGTAGACCTTTGACTTATATGTCGGAACGGAAGCTTTCTCAAGATTTTGAAACTAATATTGCTCTCTTAGGTTTGGAATCAAGATCTAAACAAGAGGAATTTGCGAAGACAGTGAGGAGGGAACTTGACAATACTGATATTTCAATGATTCAAGCTCAAACTGGAATCGGGAAAACCTATGGCTACCTGCTCCCTTTGTTAGCACAAGCCGATGTCGATAAAGTAGTAGTAGCTGTTCCGACCAAGCTTCTTCAAAATCAGATTATAAGTAAGGAGGCTAAGGCCTTAGCAGAAGTCTTTAACATTAACTTTCATAGTCTCAAAGGACCAACGAACTATATCAAATTAGATGCTTTTTACCATACCTTATTACGTCAGGATAGTAACCGTTTGATTAATCGTTATAAAATGCAACTTTTAGTTTGGTTGACTGAAACCGAAACTGGTGATCTTGACGAAATTAAACAGAAACAACGCTACATGGCTTATTTTGATGAAATCAAACATGATGGTAAGCTAAAGGCAGATAGTCTTTTTGCAGGCTACGATTTTTGGAAGCAGTCTTATCAAAAAGGTCAAGAAGCTAGAGTGGTTGTAACCAATCATGCTTATCTATTGACACGTATGGAAGATGACCATGATTTTGTTCGAGGAAAGACTCTTGTGATTGATGAAGGACAAAAGATGGTTCTGGCTTTGGAACAGTTTTCACGTCATCAAGTCAATCTTACGACTCTTTTGCAACAGATTCATCGTATTCTTGATAGTGATAGTCAGACTTTGTTGCAACAGCGTTTGCTTGAAAATTTGCAGTTTGAAGTGAGCCATTTAATTCAAGAGCATCAACGATTCCCTCAGAAGCAGTATAATCGACAGCAATTAAATCGTTTGCTTCAAACCATTTCTGAACTTGAAGGTGAGAGTGATGTGATGGAGATGCTGTCACCATTGAACACACCGCTTTACAGTCATTTTTGGCTTGAAACAGACTATTATCAGGAACATCGCGTTACTTATTTAAAGGCTTCACGTCAGGAGCTATTGAAATTATCAAGTTATCTCCCAAGTGCTCAAAAAGTGTTAATCGTTTCAGCAACAATTGATATTGGTCCAGACGTCGATGTGGCTGATTTATTAGGACTAAGTCAGGTACGTAAAGTAAGGCTTCCAATGGAAACTTTACCAAATCAAGCTATCTGGATTGATCAAACCATGCCTATGATTGGTGTTTCTTCTGAAGAAGAATATGGAGAAGCGATTGCAAAGCGACTCCAGAAACTATCTGCAATGGGATATCCTATTTTAGTATTATTTACATCTCGAAAGAGTATGATAGCTGTTTCTGATTTGTTAGATCATAGGAAAGTTCATCACTTGACTCAAGAGAAAAATGGGACAGCTTTTAATGTCAAAAAACGTTTCGATAAAGGTGAGACTAATCTCTTACTTGGTATGGGGTCGTTCTGGGAGGGTGCTGATTTTGCTCAACAAGATAAGGTTATCGAGGTTATCACACGTCTTCCTTTTGACAATCCTAAAGATCCTTTCTATCAAAAAATAGAGTCTTTGTTATCTAAGCAAGGAAGAAGTACTTTTGATAGTTACAGTCTCCCGATGACGGTTTTACGTTTCAAACAGGCTATTGGCCGTGCCCAAAGAAGACCAGAACAGCGATCAGCTATTTTACTAATGGATAATCGTCCCCTAGTTAAGAGCTATGGAAAACTGTTCATAAAGGAAGTGTCACAAGAAATCATCCTAAAACATGCCCCATTTAAGCTGCTGAAAGAGGACATTCAAGAATTCTTAGAAAAAGACTGCTAATTTCTTAGGCAAAGATATTCTAAGACGACAGAGTTTCTATGCATTTCCTGAGTCATAAAAAGATAGTTATTACCAGTGATATAGCTATGTAAAGATTTCTCTTTTTCTGATATAATAAATTCAGAAACTTTTTTAGGAGGCATTATGCGTAAACAACGACAACCGTGGACAAAAAAGCAACAGCTTATTTTTGGAATGATTGTACTTGTTGTGACTGTAATTGTGTCCATTACAGCAATGCTAGTTGTTGCGGTAAAGCCCTATGTCGATGCTGAGAAGCAAGTGATTGCCATAGCTAAGACCAAAGCTGATCTTCATACTGTTTCTGAATTTAATATCTACAACGGTCAGGCAACCTACTACGGACTTCTTGGAAAGTCTGGTCAAGGTGAGAAACTGGCTGTTATCGTGAGTCATGATTCAGGTGAGGTTGATATCTACAAGCAATCGGATGGTATTAGTAAGTCAGTGGCTAAAAAAGCAGCTAAAGCCTATGGTGCTAAGGATATATCCTATGTCCACCTAGGAAAATATGGCAAAACTCCTATTTGGGAAGTGAAGTCAGGAACCCAGTATTATCTGGTTGATTTTATCTCAGGTCAGGTTATTAAAGTGGAAGGACTATAATGAAATGACAAAATTATCAAATCGTGTATTACAAATGGAAGAAAGTGTTACTTTAGCTGCCAGTGCGCGTGCTAAAGCTCTTAAAGCTCAAGGACGTGATATCTTGAGTTTGACACTTGGTGAACCAGATTTTGTGACACCTAAGAACATTCAAGATGCTGCCATTGCCTCTATTGAAAATGGTAAGGCAAGTTTCTATACCGTAGCTTCTGGACTCCCAGAACTTAAGGATGAGATTAGCACTTACATGGAAAACTTCTATGGCTATGCTGTAAAACCAAATGAGGTTGTTGTTGGCACTGGTGCGAAGTTTATCTTATATGCTTTCTTTGCTACGGTTATCAATCCTGGTGATGAAGTCATTATTCCAACACCTTGCTGGGTTTCTTACGTAGACCAAGTTAAAATGGTTGAAGGTGTTCCGGTCACTTTCCAAACGACTGAAGCTAATCACTTTAAAGCAACGGTTGAACAACTTGAAGCAGCCCGTACTGAAAAAACTAAAGTTGTCTTGCTTAATTCTCCATCAAATCCAACAGGAATGATTTATAGTAAGGAAGAATTGCAAGCAATTGGTGACTGGGCGGTTGAGCACGATATTTTGATTTTAGCTGATGACATTTATGGCCGATTGGTCTATAATGGCAATACTTTCACACCAATTTCAAGCTTGTCAGATGCTATTCGTAAGCAAACAATTGTGATTAATGGCGTTTCTAAGACCTATGCTATGACAGGTTGGCGCGTGGGATTTGCTGTAGGAGATCCAGAAATTATTTCAGGAATGGCGAAGATTATTAGCCAAACAACATCAAATCTTACAGCAGTTTCTCAATACGCTGCTATTGAAGCTTTAACCGGTGATCAGTCTTCTATCGAAGAGATGCGTCAAGCCTTTGAAGAACGTTTAAATACGATTTATCCACTCTTGGCTGAAGTACCCGGATTTGAAGTTATCAAACCTCAAGGTGCCTTTTACCTTTTCCCTAATGTTAAAAAAGCTATGGAAATCAAAGGCTATACAGATGTCAATGATTTTACCAATGCCATCCTTGAAGAGGCAGAGGTAGCTTTAGTGACAGGTGCGGGATTTGGTGCTCCTGAAAATATTCGTTTTAGTTATGCTACAGATTTAGATACTCTGAAAGAGGCTGTTCGTCGTATCAAAGCATTTATGGAAAAATAAATTTTAATATAAATCAAAAGAAAAGAGAAGTAATTACATGTCTAAACAATTAGTTTCAATTATTGATGTGCCTAAACACGTGGGCGAAGAAATCACTATCGGTGCATGGGTAGCTAACAAATCAGGTAAAGGGAAATTGGCCTTTCTTCAATTGCGTGATGGAACTGCCTTTTTCCAAGCGGTAGCTTTCAAACCTAACTTCATCGAAAAATACGGTGAAGAAGAAGGTACTGAAAAATTTGATACTGTTAAACGCCTTAGCCAAGAAACATCAGTTTATGTGACTGGTGTGGTCAAAGAAGACGAACGTTCAAAATTTGGTTACGAGTTGGATGTGACAGCAGTAGAAGTCATCGGTGAATCACATGATTACCCAATCACACCAAAAGAACACGGAACTGACTTCTTGATGGATAATCGTCACCTTTGGTTGCGTTCACGTAAACAAATGGCTGTTCAACAAATTCGTAATGCGATTATTTACGCAACTTACGAATTCTTTGATAAAAATGGTTTCATCAAATTTGATAGTCCAATTTTGTCGGGAAATGCAGCTGAAGATTCAACAGAATTATTTGAAACGGATTACTTTGGTACACCTGCTTACCTAAGCCAATCTGGTCAGCTTTACCTTGAGGCTGGTGCTATGGCTCTTGGTCGTGTCTTTGACTTTGGTCCTGTTTTCCGTGCCGAAAAATCAAAAACACGTCGTCACTTGACTGAGTTCTGGATGATGGATGCCGAGTATTCGTTCTTGTCACATGATGAGTCTCTTGACTTGCAAGAAGCATATGTTAAAGCGCTTATTCAAGGTGTTATTGATCGTGCACCACAAGCTCTTGAAATTCTTGAACGTGACGTAGATCTTCTTAAGAAATACATTGCTGAGCCATTCAAGCGTGTATCTTATGATGAAGCAATTGATCTTCTTCAAGCACATGAAAATGATGAAGATACAGATTATGAGCACCTCGAACATGGGGATGACTTCGGTTCACCACACGAAACTTGGATTTCTAACTATTTTGGTGTTCCAACATTCGTTGTTAATTATCCAGCAAGCTTCAAGGCCTTCTACATGAAACCAGTTCCTGGTAATCCTGAGCGCGTTCTTTGTGCAGACCTTTTGGCACCAGAAGGTTATGGTGAAATCATCGGTGGTTCAATGCGTGAAGATGACTACGATGCTCTTGTAGGTAAAATGGATGAACTCGGAATGGACCGTTCAGAATACGAATTCTACCTTGACCTTCGTAAATATGGTTCAGTGCCTCATGGTGGTTTTGGTATCGGTATTGAACGTATGGTTACCTTTGTAGCTGGTACGAAACATATCCGTGAAGCTATTCCATTCCCACGTATGTTGCACCGTATCAAACCATAAGTAAAATTCTTTAGGAGTGCAAAAGTATGAAAAGATGGTTACTTGGTCTTTTGGCCTTACTTTGTATGGTTTCAATGGTAGCTTGTAGCAAGTCTGCTCCTTCTTTACAAGGAGAGTGGAAAGCTCAGGACGCTCTTAAAAAAGATTATAAAATCATTTTTAAGAAAGATAAAGTAACGATTGGTGAGCATGATTATAACTATACAGTAGATGGTCCTAAGGCT
Organism: Streptococcus vestibularis; assembly: GCF_900636445.1. Taxonomy (NCBI): domain Bacteria; kingdom Bacillati; phylum Bacillota; class Bacilli; order Lactobacillales; family Streptococcaceae; genus Streptococcus; species Streptococcus vestibularis. The sequence goes on from NZ_LR134275.1 coordinate 822,439, forward strand.
AAAGATAACTATACCTATTATTCTCTTAAAGTAAAAGACCAGGGAAAAGAAACGAGTTATACTGTATTTTTCCCCACAAAATCAAAAGAAACAGCTCTCTTTTTACAACCTAATGATGACAAGGAGGCTCTGAAAGGGCAAATGCTCTTTGCACTCAATAAAAAGGAAAATCCAGACTACTATGACTATGTCAAAAAGTATATGAAATAATAAGAGAAGGATTAGTTTGGAGCTAATTCTTTTCTTTTTGAAAATACCTGTTTCAATTTTCAGAATATTTTGCTATAATAACAACATACTAGTCGAAGGAGAATTATCATGGCAAAAACTATTCATACTGATAAAGCACCAGCTGCAATTGGACCTTATGTTCAAGGTAAAATCGTAGGAAATCTTTTGTTTGCATCTGGCCAAGTACCATTGTCACCAGAAACAGGTGAAATCATTGGTGAAACGATTCAAGAACAAACAGAACAAGTCCTTAAAAATGTTGGCGCTATTTTGGCAGAAGCTGGAACAGACTTTGACCATGTTGTGAAAACAACTTGTTTCCTTAGCGACATCAATGATTTTGTTCCATTTAACGAGATTTATGCGACTGCATTTACATCTGACTTTCCTGCACGTTCTGCGGTGGAAGTAGCACGCTTGCCAAAAGATGTTAAAATCGAAATCGAAGTTATTGCTGAGATTGATTAATGAAGAGAGTTTTGGCTCTTTTCTTTTTTTCTCAACTATGATATCCTATTAAGGATAAATCATTTTCGATGTTTGGGAGACACCATCGCTAAAAAAAACCATTACTGGCGTTTTTTTGGCTCCCCCAAGGGGCCTTTTTATGTGTCTCAGACATCACGAATAAAGAGGAATATTATGAAACGTCAATCAGCTTTGGTCGTCTTTAGTGGCGGTCAAGATTCTACTACTTGCCTATTTTGGGCTTTAAAACATTATGAAACTGTTGAACTAGTTACCTTTGCTTACGGGCAACGTCATAGCTTGGAAATTGAAGTAGCTAAAGAGATTGCGCAAGAACAAGGGCTAAAGCATCATGTTTTGGATATGTCTTTGCTTGGTCAAATCACTGAAAATGCCTTAACATCTGATATTGAGATTGAGGCAGAAGAAGGTGAAGTTCCTAATACTTTTGTGGACGGGCGTAATCATCTTTTCCTTTCTTTTGCAGCTGTTCTAGCCAAGCAACGTGGTATTACTGACATTATTACGGGTGTTTGTGAGACAGACTTTTCTGGTTATCCAGACTGTCGTGATGTTTTTGTCAAATCACTTAATGTCACACTCAACCTTGCTATGGCCTATGATTTTGTTATTCAGACTCCTCTTATGTGGTTAGATAAGGCTGAGACTTGGGCTTTGGCTGATCAACTTGGAGCTTTTGACTACGTTCGTGAAAAAACGCTGACTTGCTATAACGGTATTATAGGGACAGGATGTGGTGATTGCCCTGCCTGCCATTTGCGCCAAAAAGGACTTGAAAAATATCTTTCAGAAAGAGGAGATGCTTAATGTTTTTTGCACCGAAAGAAATCAAGACTGAAACAGGTGAGTCTTTGGTTTATAATCTTCACCGTACAATGGTTTCTAAAGAGTTTACTTTTGATGCTGCCCACCATCTCTTTCATTATGAAGGCAAATGCAAATCGCTTCATGGTCATACCTACCATCTTCAAATAGCAGTGAGTGGTTACTTGGATGAGCGTGGCATGACCTATGATTTTGGTGACCTTAAGAGCATTTACAAGGATCATTTGGAACCTCATCTGGATCACCGTTATCTCAATGAGACTTTGCCTTATATGAACACGACTGCAGAAAATATGGTTTTCTGGATTTTTCAGACGACTAGTGAATATCTTCCGGAGGAGCGTGGGCTTCGTTTGGAGTATGTACGGCTATATGAGACACCGACAGCTTTTGCGGAGTTTAGACGGGAGTGGTTAGATGACTAGAGAACGAGTACTTAAACTACCAGTCCTTGAAATTTTTGGGCCGACCTTTCAAGGTGAAGGTCGAGCTATTGGGCAAAAGACCATGTTTGTAAGAACTGCAGGATGTGATTATCACTGTGATTGGTGTGATTCTGCCTTCACTTGGGACGGTTCAGAAAAACCAACACGAATGACAGCTGATGAGGTTATTGAAGCTTTAGATGCTCTTGGGACTTATGACTATGTAACCTTATCTGGAGGGAATCCAGCTCTTTTAGCGGCTAATATGGCTGAGCTTGTTTCAAAACTCAAGGCAAGAGACGTGACCTTAGCTGTTGAAACACAAGGGTCTCGTTGGCAGGAGTGGCTAAGGGAGATTGATCAAGTAACCTTAAGTCCTAAACCGCCATCATCCAAGATGGAAGTCAATATGGAAACCCTTGACTTTATTGTTTCCCAGCTGGATCCTGATAAAGTTACCTTCAAGGTTCCTGTTTTCGATGATGCAGATTTAGCCTTTGCTAAAATGATTCAGGAACGTTATCAGCCAGATGTCATGTTTCTTTCGGCTGGCAATCCTGAACCTAAAGCAGAGGGTAATATTGTCCAACATCAATTAAATCGCCTTAAAGAACTGTGGGAGACAGTAGCTGCCGATGACTCATGGGGCAATGTACGTGTTCTCCCTCAGCTTCATACCCTACTCTATGATAATGAGCGCGGAGTATAATCTTTACATTCTATAAGCTTAGAATTGATAGTATTTTTACTTTTTTAATGATTAACATTAGAAATTTAGATTAAAAATTGACCATATTAAGGTCTAGAAAAATTAACAATAAAGGAAGAAAAATGTCACAACAAGAAGAAATGAAGAACCTCACTCTCCTTGGTAATAAGGAGACACCTTATATTTTTGAATACTCTCCACAAGTCTTGGAGTCTTTTGATAATCGTCACACTGATAATGATTACTTTATCAAATTCAACTGTCCAGAATTTACGTCACTTTGTCCTATTACTGGGCAACCTGATTTTGCAAGCATCTATATTTCTTATATTCCAGATCAGCTCTGCGTTGAGTCTAAATCTCTAAAGCTTTACCTCTTTAGTTACCGTAATCACGGTGATTTCCACGAAAACTGTATTAATACCATTGGTAAAGATTTGGTAGAGCTTTTGAATCCTCGTTACCTAGAAGTTTGGGGTAAATTTACCCCTCGTGGTGGTATTTCGATTGACCCTTATTATAATTACGGTCGTCCAGAAACTAAGTATGAAAAGATGGCAGAGCAACGTCTCTTTAATCACGATCTTTACCCGGAAAATATTGATAATCGTTAATATCTTTCTAAAAGTCCTTATGAAAATAATGGACTTTTTTCTTGTCCAAAAATTGATTAAGTGGTATCGGAAGTAAAAATATTTTTGACATTATATTGGTTATATATTAGAAACTTCTATTATTAAAATAGTTTGACAATAGAAACTTTATTTCTCACAATTAAGTTGTAAAACGCAGTGTAAGAGGTCGCTTTAAAAGAGGTGTGTTTGTTTTTAAAATGGTGATGAAAACAATGAGAAAAAGTTTACGTTTAATTTCGTGTGTTGTATTAGGAGCAGCCATACTAGCACCAATGGTAGTCGGTAAAGACCATGCTGAAGCTGATACTTATTATGGTAATGGATATACTTATAACTCATGGTATAACAACTATTATTCTGAATATAACTAAGGACATGATGGTTATAACAATTACAACGAATCAGATGCTTACCGATTTAGCAACGGTTATTTGTACTACATCTTAAGTGATAGTAGCTACTATGTGAGCTATAACGGTTGTTGGGTTCGTGGTGGCGACTATAATAACAATAATGGTGGTTCTAACAATACACTAATGATTGGTTATGAGATTTTGAGAAACGCTCCTCACTACCGTTATGAAAATGATATTCACTATTATTTGAAAGATGATGTCGATTATTACTATTATTCAAATGGTAAGAGGGTACTTTTAAAGATTAAAGCACAGATTCTGAAGCTCCAATAACCTCAGAAACAGCTTCAACAGCCGATTCAAGTTCGGAAACAAGTTACGAAGTCCCTGATCTTGAAATACCAGCATATGCACCTGAGACCAATATTGACTATGATAAGTGACCAAAACTAACATTGCCACCGACAGATTATCCTATGTATTCAGATCCAAGATTTGTCGATAACAATAGCACTGCAAGTGATAATCCAGAGCTTAATCCAGAATTCCATAATTCTGTAGAGAATGACGAGTACATGTATGATAACAATGCATCAAGCGTTAAATTATATTTTGAAAATGTAGTTGGAATAGGTGAAGCTGGTGAAGATCTTCCATTCCAAAATGTTGATGAATTCAGAGGCTATGTCATTAATAATTTTGCTCCAAAATTCATAGACAATGCTGGCTGAGGTTGTAATGTAACTTGGGAAATGAAGATATTGACAACTTCAACGCTTTTAAGGGCATTGCTTGGGCACGTGACTATTTATTATAACTAATCTCAAGAGCTATGTTGACGACAAAAAAATATAGTGATGTTTAATTTAGATATGTTAAATTTATTTATCATGTAGAACCAACTGAAAATTCTGACTATGTTGAGCTTGATTCAGCGATGGCTGTATTTAACGAAATCAATGCATAACGTAAAGCAGCAGGTTTGCCAGAGCTTACATGGTCTGATGATCTTTACAATAGCACAACTCTTCTACATGCCAAAGATATTTCACACAGATATAACAGTGATGGTATTGTTATCGTCGTGAATCTGATGGTTCAGTGGTATTTGTGAGCGTCTCATGAGTCCAGATGTTACCCAAGCAGCAGTTGCTTGCGTTGTCGCTGGTGATGCTACTTACTACTGGACCTTAAACTACCAATAAGAAGATTTTAAATATTGTCCCAATATAGGAGGAGCCCGAGATTAGTCTTGGATTCTTTTACTTTATAGATTGAACGTTTGAGTCTTCAATGTGGTATAATAAAGCCTAGAAAGAAGGCGAAACTATGCAGGTAAAAAGAGTTCAAGATTATATCTCTAAAGAGTGGTTCGACGAGACAGATGGTTCTTATTTCGAACGACTGAATAGTCGTTTACAGGTCCTTCTAAGAAAAGACTACCCTGATTTAAAAGGACATGATTTTATAAGTAATATCAGTCTTTTGGACTATAGGTTAGTTTTTCTCGATGAGGTTATCTCCAATGCTAATGAGAAAAATGAGCATGTGCGTGAAACAGTTCATGATGTGACCAAGAGTTTGCTATACGAAGACCAGGATGTCCAGGAACAATTGGATAGTCGAATTACTTTTGGCCAAAAGGTGGCTGATGAAGTGGCCAGATTTGGTGGATCTTGGACTTTTATCTTGTCATTCATTGCTTTTATGGGGATTTGGATGGGGCTGAATGTCGTCCAACCCTTTGGTATTGCCTTTGACAAGTACCCATTTATTCTGTTGAATCTCGCCTTATCTACACTGGCTGCAGTTCAGGCACCTCTGATTATGATGAGTCAGAATCGAGCATCGGATTATGATCGATTGCAAGCACGAAATGACTATCACGTCAATAAACAATCAAAGGAAGAAATCCGACTTTTACATGAAAAGATTGATCACTTGGTACAACAAGACCAATCAGATTTGCTTACTATTCAAAAATTGCAGACAGAAATGCTAATGGCAGTTAGTCAACAAGTTGAGAAGATATCAGATGATATTCGTGTTTTGAAAGAAATGAGACTAGAAAGGGAGACTCATGAAGACAAAGATAATTAATTTAGTGGTTGTTACAGGGATGAGTGGTGCAGGTAAGACTGTAGCAATTCAATCATTTGAGGACATTGGTTATTTTACCATTGATAATATTCCACCTTCACTGGTGCCAAAGGTTATTGAGCTGTTGAAACACAGTGAAGAGACAGATAAGATTGCTCTTGTTGTCGACATGCGTAGTCGTGTTTTCTTTGACGAAATTAACGATATTCTAGATCAGTTGGAAAGCAATGAGGAACTCAATTTCAAAATTCTTTTCTTAGATGCTACGGATGGTGAATTAGTTTCACGTTATAAAGAGACACGTCGTAGTCATCCACTAGCGGCAGATGGACGTGTTTTGGATGGAATTAAGCTAGAGCGTGAACTTTTGTCACCACTTAAGAGTTTGAGTCAAAACGTGGTGGATACAACTGAACTAACTCCACGTCAGCTTCGTAAGGCAATTTCTGAACAATTTTCATCTGAGCAAGACCAATCTTCTTTCCGTATTGAAGTTTTGAGTTTTGGATTTAAATATGGATTGCCATTGGATGCAGATTTGGTATTTGATGTCCGTTTCTTGCCAAATCCATATTATGATCCTACTCTTCGTAACCTCACTGGCTTGGACAGAGAAGTTTATGATTTTGTTATGACTCATAAGGAATCAGAGGATTTTTACAAGAATTTAAGTCACCTCATTAAACCAATTCTTCCAGGCTATCAAAAAGAAGGTAAATCTGTTCTTACCATTGCTGTTGGATGTACAGGTGGTCAACACCGTAGTGTAGCCTTTGCGCATCGTCTAGCTCAAGATTTGAAAAATGATTGGACGGTAAATGAAACACATCGTGATAAGGATAGACGTAAGGAAACGGTGAATCGTTCATGAAAAAACCAAGAATTACAGTAATAGGTGGGGGAACTGGTATTCCAGTTATTCTTCGTAGTTTGCGTCATAAAGATGTGGATATCACTGCTGTTGTAACTGTGGCTGATGATGGCGGTTCTTCAGGAGATTTGCGTGATATTATGAAACTAACTCCTCCAGGGGATTTGCGTAATGTTTTGGTTGCTATGAGTGATATGCCTAAACTTTATGAACGCGTTTTCCAATACCGTTTTGATCAAACTGATGGAGCTTTAGCTGGTCACCCACTTGGAAACCTGGTTATCGCTGGAATATCAGAAATGCAAGGGTCTACCTATAATGCTATGCAGCTTTTAACGAAGTTTTTCCATGTTACAGGTAAGATTTATCCTGCCAGCGAGACTGCTCTAACCCTTCATGCCGTTTTTCAAGATGGACATGAGGTGGCAGGCGAGAGTAGCATTTCTCAATACGACGGCATGATTGAGCGTGTCTATGTGACCAACACCTACAATGAAGAGGTGCCGAAGGCAAGTCGTAAGGTTGTTGATGCCATTATGAATAGTGATATGATTGTACTAGGCCCTGGCTCTCTTTATACATCGATTTTGCCAAATCTGGTTATACCAGAGATTCGTCAAGCACTTTTAGAGACCAAGGCTGATGTCACTTACATTTGTAATATTATGACTCAGTATGGAGAAACGGAGCAATTTTCAGATGCTGACCATGTGGCCGTTCTCAATCGTCATCTTGGCTCTGATGTTATTGATAATGTTTTGGTTAACATCAAAAAGGTTCCTCAGGAATACATGGCTAGTAATAAATTTGATGAATACCTTGTTCAGGTTGAGCATGATTTTGAGGGCTTACGTCGTGAAGCAAAAACAATTGTTTCTTCTAATTTTCTGCGACTTGAGAACGGAGGTGCCTTCCACCATGGCGATTTGGTAGTGGAAGAGCTTATGCATCTAGTGAGGAAGAAGTCATGAGTTTCACGATTAAGGTTAAAGAAGAGATAATTGCAGCCTCGAGTAAAGATATAGCGGAATTGTCAGCATTGATTAAGATGTCTGGTTCCGTTGGTTTAACGAATCAAGGACTGACTCTCTCTATTTCGACAGAGAATGCAAAAATTGCTCGTCATATCTACCAGCTGATAGAAAATCGCTACCATTGCAATCCTGCATTGAGACATTATAACAAGACTAATCTCAAGAAAAATCGTGTTTACACTGTCTTTGTTGCTGAGAATGTCAATGGCATTTTGTCTGATTTACAATTAGCAGATTCTTTCTTTGGCTTTGAAACAGGCATTGAAACGTCAATAATGGAAGATGACGAGGCTGGAAGGTCCTATTTACGGGGGGCTTTTTTGGCAACTGGAACGATACGCGATCCTGAAAAAGGCCGTTATCAATTGGAAATCTTCTCTGTCTATCAGGACCACGCAGAAGATCTAGCCTCTCTCATGAAAAAATTTATGCTTGATGCCAAGGTTTTAAGCCATAAAAATGGTTTTGTAACCTATCTTCAAAAAGCTGAGGATATTATGGATTTTCTCATCGTTATTGGTGCCATGACTTCTAAGGAGATTTTTGAAGAGGTCAAAATTATGAGGGAGACCAGAAATGACCTCAATCGTGCTAATAATGCTGAGACAGCTAATATTGCTAGGACAATTAGCGCTAGCATGAAAACAATAAATAACATTATCAAGATTATGGATACGGTTGGCTTGGAGGTTTTACCAGTTGAACTGCGTCAAATTGCCCAACTCCGTATTGCTAATCCAGATTACTCTATCCAGCAAATCGCAGATAGTATAGAACCTCCTCTAACCAAGAGTGGTGTCAACCATCGTCTCAGAAAAATAAATAAGATAGCAGACGATTTGTAAGTAGAAAGGAAGCTTTTATGGCTTGTACAACGATTTTAGTAGGTAAGAAAGCCTCATATGATGGCTCTACCATGATTGCACGTACTGAAGATTCTCAATCAGGCGTTTTTACGCCCAAAGAGTTCCTAGTAGTGACCCCTGAAGACCAACCACGTCATTATCAGTCTGTGCTTAGCAAGTTTTCAATTGATTTGCCAGATAATCCTTTACGTTATACCTCTGTACCAGATGCACTTGGTAAAGACGGTATCTGGGGAGAGGCTGGTATTAACTCAGCTAATGTTGCCATGAGTGCAACAGAAACAATCACCACTAATGCGCGTGTTCTCGGTGCAGACCCTCTTGTAAAAGATGGTTTTGGAGAAGAGGATATGCTAACTTTGGTCTTGCCTTATATCAAAACTGCTCGTGAAGGTGTCCTTCGCTTGGGTGAACTCCTTGAAACTTATGGCACATATGAGTCAAATGGTATTGCTTTTGCAGATACTGAAGAAATTTGGTGGCTAGAGACCATAGGTGGTCACCATTGGATTGCCAGACGTGTTCCAGACGATGCCTATGTCACTAACCCAAACCAACTTGGCATCGATCACTATGAGTTTGAAAATCCAGACGACTATTTAGCCTCACCAGATATCCGGAACTTTATCAATAAGCATCATTTGGATTTAACCTATTCTAACGAACACTTTAATCCACGTTATGCTTTTGGTAGCCAACGAGATAAGGATCGTCATTATAATACACCACGCGCTTGGGCTATGCAGAAATTTTTGAACCCAGAAAAGGACTATGATCCAAAATCATTCTTCATTCCATGGTGCCAAAAACCTTACCGTAAAATTACAGTTGAAGATGTTAAATACGTTTTGAGTCTTCATTACCAAGATACGCCTTATGATCCTTATGGACCTCAAGGAGACGCTATGAGTCAACGCCAATTCCGTCCAATCGGTATCAACCGTACTAGTCAAACGGCTCTCTTGCAAATGCGTCCTAACAAACCCTCAGAAACGACAGGTATCCAATGGTTAGCCTATGGATCAATGCCATTTGGTACAATGGTGCCATTCTGGACTCAAGTCGGAACGACACCTGCTTATTTCCGTCAAACAACAGATAAGGTTGATACAGGTAATTTTTACTGGAGCAACCGTTTGATTGCTGCAATCTGTGATCCGCATTTCCAACAGCATGAAGCAGATTTGGATGACTATGTCGAAACAACTATGGCACTTGGACATGCCATGATTAATCGTGTAGATACTGCTTTGGAAAATGATGAAAGTATTGATTTTGAAACTGAAAATCAAAAGATTAGTGACCAGATACAGTTAGAAACAGATAAACTATTGGCAAAAGTTTTAGATGATGCAAGTAATTTGATGACTAATCGTTTTTCTATGAGTGATTAAAGTTATCAAAAAAAGCCTTTCCAATTTTGAACTGCACCCTAAAAGTTAGACAGAAAAAATCTAACTTTTGGGGTGTTTTTATTATGAAATTGACTTATGAAGATAAAGTTCAAATATATGAACTGAGAAAGCAAGGAAAAAGCTTTAAACGACTTTCAAATCAATTTGGTGAACATCTCTGGTCTAATTACATGGTGAAATTAATTGACCGTTATGGAATACACATCGTCAAAAAGGGAAAGATTCGTTACCATTCTCCTAAATTCAAACGAGAAATGTTTGATAAAGTTCTACTTGAAGGTTGTGCTCAACAAAGTGTTTGTCTGGACTATGGGCTCTCAAATCAAAGATTGCTTAACAATTGGATAGTACAATACAAGAAAAATGGGTATACTATTGTTGAGAAAAGAAGAGGAAGAGTACCTAAAAAGTTAAAAGAGCTAGAAGACAGGGACGAAGCCTTACAGCGAGAAAGGAAGAAATAGAGAAATGGTTGTAGGAGGATTTCGACTAGACTTACTTCTGGAAACAGCTCGTTTACCGCAATCAACTTACTACTATCAGGAGAAGAGACTGGGTGGGCTTGATAAAGATAAAGAGCTTAAAGCTGAAATTCAGTCAATTTATTGTGAGCATAAAGGAAATTACGGCTATCGTCGAATGACTCTTGAATTGCGAAATTGTAGTTTTATAGTGAACCATAAAAAGGTGCAACGTCTTATGAAAGTAGCTGTTTTAACCGCTAGAATTCGTCGTAAACGTAAGTATTATTCATATCAAGGAGAGGTTGGCAAGAAAGCAGAGAATCTCATTCAACGCCAGTTTGAAGCATCAAAACCAATGGGAAAGTGCTACACAGATGCGACAGAGTTTGATATTCCAAGTAGCTAACGGGGGTAGTTATATCAATACCGTATTCTCATCGCTTTTTATAGTGGGTAAGGGGGATTCAGCCTTCCATGTCACGTAAAGGGAACAGTCCATACAACGGCATGATGGAATCTTTCTTTTGCATTCTGAAGTCTGAGATGTTTTATGGTTATGAGAAGATGTTTAAGTTAATTGAGCATTTGAAACAAGCTATTGTAGACTATTTTGATTATTACAACAACAAACGAATTGGGGTAAAACTAAAAGGACTCAGTCCTGTGCAATACAGAACTAAATCCTTCGGATAAATTAATTGTCTAACTTTTTGGGATCAGTACAAAAAGGCTTTTTTCGTAGTCTGAACATTATTTGTTTTCTTTATCTAGTTTCGAGAGGAGCTGATAAAGCGAAATAAAGAAGAAAAGATTGAGTGAAATGAGAAGTCCTGACGCCCATGGTAAATCACTCTCTAAAGTTCGAAGAGGTGAGTTCCAAGCAAAGTGTGAGGCAAAGGCACCACAGGCATAGAATATACCAATAAGACGATATTTTTGATGAATGAGTTTTTGATGTGAACGCCATATCAAGACAAGCCCCATAGCAAGGAAGGATGTGTAAAGCCAGTGGGACGATATTGCCCCAATACTGCGACCAAGAATTCCCGAAATCGTATAAGAAAAACCATCAGGCAAATCTGAAAGGATATATGAAAAATCCTCACTAATCTGAAAACCAAGACCTGCTGTAATAGCAACGAGTAAGAGTCCTTTGTAACTTTTTGTAGGAACCATATAGACAGCAAAGATAAATGCTGCTAGTTTGAGAGGCTCCTCAACCAGTGGGGCCATTATAGCATCCTCAAAGCGGTAGAAGAAATTCTTTGAAGAAAGATGGGCAGTCACCCATTCATGGGAAAAAGTATTAGCATAACCTGCCAACCAACCTGTAATAAAGAGTCCGCCAATTAGAGCAAATACGAGAACAAGTGGTTTCACCTGCCATTTCTTGCCTAAGAACCGAATCAGAAATATTGCTGGAATGATGTAGCAGAGAGCAATGAGAGTTGATAGCCCGATAATTCCATAAGCAGAGCCAGACAAAGCTCCAGAAGTATATGATTGTGTATCATAGGTCAGGCCGATGGCTGACAAAAATAGAAAAAGATATAGAGTTAGTTTTCGAACCATGTATAACCTACTTTCAAAATGATACTTCCAGTATATCAAATTATTCTTTCTCTTTGAAATATTTCATTTTTTTATTTAGGGACTTGCAAAATAAAATTAATGTGATATACTTAACCAGTAAACTATTAACCGGTTAAGTATTTTGAAAGGAATATCATGAAAAAGAAACGCATTTTTGGCATAGCAGGATTGGCAGCTGTTGTTCTAGCTGCTAGTGCAGGTATTTATTATACGACTAGTCAACACGATTCAAAGGGGAATGGTGATTTGAAGGTTGTAACGAGCTTCTACCCTGTTTATGAATTCACCAAGCAGGTTGTTGGAGATGAGGGAGAGGTGTCTTATCTTATCCCTGCAGGTAGTGAGGCCCATGATTTTCAGCCTTCTACTAAGAATGTTGCTGATATTGAGAAAGCGGACACTTTTGTCTACTTAAATGAGAATATGGAAACATGGGTTCCCAAGATTGAGAAAACCATTAATACCAAAAATACTAAGGTTATCGAGGCAAGTAAAGGAATGGTTCTTTTGCCTGGTACAGAGGAAGAAGATCATGATCACGGTGGTGAAGAACATCACCATGAGTACGATCCCCATGTTTGGCTCTCACCAAAACGTTCTCAAAAATTAGTGAAAACTATTAGAGATGGTTTGATTGCTCAACATCCAGATAAAAAAGCGGTATTTACGACCAACGCAGAAAAATATCTAAAAAAATTACAAGCTTTGGATAAGGAGTATACGGAAGCATTGAGTCATACAAAACAGAAGAGTTTTGTTACACAGCACGCAGCCTTTGCCTACCTTGCTTTAGATTACGGTTTGACCCAAGTGCCAATTTCAGGTGTTTCAGCTGAATCTGATCCATCTGCAAAACGTATTGCTAGCCTTTCTAAGTATGTCAAAGAATATGACATTAACTATATCTACTTTGAGGAAAATGCTTCAAGTAGCGTTGCCAAAACCTTAGCTAATGAAGTAGGAGTTAAGACAGCAGTTTTAAATCCAATTGAATCACTAACTAAGGAACAGTTGAAAAAAGGTGAAGATTATGTCAGTGTTATGACTGAGAACCTAAAGAATCTTCGTTTAACAACAGATGTTGAAGGTAAAGCTATCCAACCTGAAACAGGAATTGATGACAAGAAAACAGTACAAAATGGTTACTTTGATGACAAAGATGTTAAAGATAGAGAACTTTCTGATTGGTCTGGTAAGTGGCAATCGGTCTATCCTTACCTCCAAGATGGTACTTTAGATCAAGTATTTGAATACAAATCTCTACTGAATAAGGATAAAACCGCACAAGAATACAAAGAGTACTACACTAAGGGCTATCAAACAGATGTTTCTAAAATTGCTATTGATGGTAAAAAGATGACTATGACTTTCACAAAGAATGATGGAAGTAGCGTGACACACACTTATCGTTATGATGGTTATAAGATTTTGACTTATGCTTCTGGTAAAAAAGGTGTCCGTTATCTCTTCACAGCAACTGACAGTCAAGCAGCAGATAATCCTTACCAGTATGTCCAATTTTCTGATCATCAAATAGATCCAACAAGCGCAGCACATTTTCATATTTTCTTTGGTAATAGTAGTCAAGAAGAAATTCTAAAAGAAATGGACAACTGGCCAACTTACTATCCTGGAAAACTTAGCGGCTTTGAAATTGCACAAGAAATGGTCAGTCACTAAGGTTATTAAATCACTCATTTTGAGTGATTTTTATTTTTTAAAAAAGCCATTTATTTCTTAAGATATTAGAAAAATAACTAGTGTAATTATTTTAAAATAAGACTTTCAATGTAAAAAGTATTTCTAAGAAAATCATGTAAAATTATTAAATAATTACTACTTTTTTTCACCTTTTAGTGGTACAATGATATTATGATTTTCAGATAATCAGGAGAGACCTATGAACCAGTATTTAGTAGCGATACACTATATTCAACTGCTTCAAGCAGAACTCAATATTCTTAATCGTGATGCACGCTTGCTTTTTGATCTCAAGATTGATCCCAATCTTGCTAAACGTGAGCTTGCTGATTTAAAAGTATCTCTATCTAAATTATCTGATAAAAACCTTTATATCGAAGGTACAATCTGGTATCAACCAAGTTTATTTGCTATTATCGATCAAAATTTAGGGGTTATTGATGACTGGCTTAAGGAATTAGATGACTTCTTTGAATTTAGTTACGGTACAACAGTCTACACTGTTTTGAAAGAGAACGAAAATCGAAGTTATGACTTATTGCTTGGTCTTTATAGACGTCTTGAATACGTTATCTCAGATATAAAAAATTGCCGTTAGATTGTTAACGGCTTTTGATATGTCAAGAAATTTAGTTTATGTTTTAAATAGGCTCTTTTCTACCATTTGTCAAGTCTATCAAGGCTTTAAGTAAAAAAAGGGATAAGACAGTAGCTATTCCGAAGTTACTGTCTTATTTTTAAGCCTTTTTGATTCACAAATGGTCATGCTAAAAAAACACCTTATCTGGTATTTTTTGAAACAAGGTGTTACAATAATACGGCATAGACAGCCTTATCGATTTTAGGCCAAAGAGTAATCATAAAGTTTGTTATGCGTAATGAGGTAATACATTGTTCGAATGAGACGATGTATAGAGGCAATCGTATGTGGCTTAGTTGAAGCTATTGTCGATTGTCTTTTTCGTTTCTCATAAAAGTCAGCGATATGGCAGGGATTGGTATGACTAGCTGAAGCGATGTTGTGAATGCACTTGAACAAGATTTTTCTGGCATAGGGATTCCCTCGTTTAGTGATGTGTTCCTTGGCGAGAAAGTTCCCAGATTCATAGTGTCTCAGGTCAATGCCAATAAAAGCGTTGATTTGATTGGTAGACTGAAGGCGACGAATATCTCCCAATTTGCCAATGATAGATGTCGCTGTGGTTTCTGCGATGCCAGGAATTGACCGTAAGATGTCATACTCTGGTAAAGGCTGAGCTAGAGCTACCATGTCGTTTAAGACAACTTGTCTGCATTCAGAAAGATGAAGCAATTCTTGAGCATAGTAACGGACCTCCTCCCGTCGGATATTTCTTCACTACTAATCTTAGTATGTTTGTCAACTGTAGTGGGTGACGAAAAGCTAACATCTAGAGAGGACCGGATAGGTCCTCTTTTTATGTATGTTTAGAGTGATAAAGACACGTTTCTTAAAGTTAATAAAGTTTCTAAAACCGAATCCTAATCGTTTGATGTCTTTGATCAACTTGTTAGTCGCTTCAAGTTTTGCTTGAATCTCGATATGAGTGTCAGTTTCAAAAATAAGTAAAATCTTGATATTTTGGTCTTTGATTCCGATTAATTCTGTGGGATTCTTAATAGGTCTCATGAGTTCTTCCTAATGATGGTTTTGTCGCTTTTCATTATAGTTCTTATGGGACTTTTTGTGTACACTCAAAAAGCTCTATAACTCTACAGTGGTTTTACCCACTATAGAAATTATAGAGCCACAATAAAATAAAACTCACAAACTAAACAAGTTTGTGAGTTTTATTTTACCAAAGTCCTAATAGCTTTTGCATGAGGAGTGAAACGACACTAATTAATAGCCAACAAATTCCTCCCACTAATAGAGCAGCTCCCCCCCTAGTAATTAGTTTTTTGAGATTTGTTTGGTAACCGATAGCTGTCATGGCCATGATAATCATGAATTTTGAAAGGTCTTTTAAAGGATTGAAGATAGCGGATGGGACACCCATAGACATCGTTATGGTTGTAACGAGTGAAGCCAACAGGAACCAAAGGATGAAGTTTGGAATTGCTTTGGTCAGAGAAAAACTCTCCTGTGTATTATCTTTTTTTGACTGCCAAATAGAGAGTCCTAGAGTGATAGGAATGATAGCAAGTGTCCTTGTTAATTTGACAATCGTTGCCTGCTCTAGGATGGATGTTCCATGTAAGCTATCCCATGAACTAGCAGTAGCAGTTACAGAGGATGTATCATTAACAGCTGTCCCAGCAAATATAGCAAATCCCTGATTACTGAGGCCTAACCAAGAGCCTAAGTGGGGAAAAAGTAGAGCTGCCAAAATGTTGAAAAAGAAAATAACAGAGATTGCAGTTGCAATGGACTCATCTTTGGCCTTGATAACAGGTGCAGTGGCTGCAATAGCAGAACCACCGCAGATAGATGATCCAACTCCTACTAAAGTTGCGATTTCACTATCTAATTTAAATAGCTTATGGATGAAATAAGCAGTAATCAGTGCCGTAGTAATGGTAGCTAAAATAATGGGCAGAGATGTTAAACCAACGTTGAAGACTTGAGAAAGATTTAATCCAAATCCAAGAAGAACAACTGCGTATTGTAATACTTTTTTTGATGTAAATTGCATCCCTACTAAAAATTTTTTTTGATTTATAGGTAGGCTAGCTAATAAGAGTCCAATAAAAAGTCCAATGACCGGTCCACCAATAATAGGAAATAATTTTCCAAGATACCAAGCTATGAGCGATATAAGTATTGAAATACTTATTCCAGGTAAGGATTCTTTTATTTTCATTAAGTTACCTCCTTAAAACTTGACTATATTATAGCTTATTATAAATATGATGTAAAGGTGACTTCTGCCTTATTTCTCAGCAACAACTAGGTAAGAAGGTTGCAGGGTATCAGTTTTTTTGATAGAATAGTATTAAAATATTATAATCGTTTTTTTATGAAGGGAGGGCTGTATGTATCGTCATTTAAAGAAGTATTTTGTTTTTATCGTAGGGGCTTTTATCTGTTCACTCTTTTTTGTGTTGGCTTTTACAACAGACAGAAAGAATGATAATAGTGTCAATGCTAAAGCTGAAGCTGCCTATAATCAAACTACGACAGCTTTTATTGATAGTATCGGTGAGACTGCGAGACAGATTGGTCAAGACTACAATATCTATGCTTCTGTTTTAATTGCTCAAGCAATTCTAGAATCAAATTCAGGTCAGTCAGGTTTGAGTCAAGCTCCTTATTACAACTTCTTTGGTATTAAGGGTTCTTATAATGGAAACTCTGTTACAATGCGTACTTGGGAAGATGGAGGTGCAGGAAATACTTACGAGATTGACGAGCCCTTTCGTTCATATGGAAGTCTGAGTGATTCCCTAGCAGATTATGCTGCTTTGATGACGTCATCTACTTATTCAGGTACTTGGAAATCAAATACAAGTAGCTATGCGGATGCTACTCAGGCACTCACAGGAACCTATGCTACAGATAGTCTGTATGCATCTAAGTTAAATAGTATTATTGCATACTATGGTCTTACTATCTACGATCAAGCTCCGGTTACTCAGAAAACAGGTTCAAGTAGCGGTCTTGTTTGGAATGCTTATAGAGGATCATACACAGATGCTGAGACCTTATCTATAGATGAGGTTTGGGCAAGCTATAAAAATTATAAATAAAAAGAGCCGAAATGAACTGCACCCCAAAGGTTAGACAGAAAAAATCTAACTTGGGGTGTTTTTATTATGAAATTAACTTATGAAGATAAAGTTTAAATATATGAATTGAGAAAACAAGAGGGAGACCGCCTAAAATGGGACGTAAGCCAAAGAAGAAATCTGAAGAGATGACAGAGCTAGAGCAACTTCAAGAGGAGAATGAACGCTTACGTACCGAGGTGGCTTACCTAAAAAAGTTAAAAGAGCTAGAAGGAGGGACGAAGCCTTACAGCGAGAAAGTCAGAGATAATTAGAGAAATAGTCACAAGAGGATTTCGACTAGATTTACTTCTTGAAACGGACGGTTTAGCTCGCTCAACTTACTACTATCAGGTGAAGAGACTGGGTTGGCTTGACAAAGATAAAGAGCTTAAAGCTGAGATTCAAGTTATTTTTACTGAGTGCAATGTCTGATGAAGGCTCTTGGTTTAAGTGCTCGAATTCGTTGTAAACGTAAGTATTATTCATATCAAGGAGAGGTTGGTAAGAAAGTAGAGAATCTCATTCAACGCCAGTTCGAAGCATCTAAAACAATGGAAAAGCGCTATACAGATTTGACATTCCAGCAAGAAGCCAAAAACTTTATTTATCACTCGTTTTAGATGGTTTCAATAGTGAAATTATTGCTTATAATCTTTATCCATAGTGACTAGGGATGGCAATATCAACATCAGTATTATCATCGATTTTTAGAGGATAAACGGATCCAACCGTCTATGTCACGTAAGGGAAATAGTCCAGACAATGGTATGATGGAATCCTTCTTTTGCATTCTGAAGTCTGAGATGTTTTATGGTTATGAGAAGATGTTTAAGTTAATTGAGCATTTGAAACAAGCTACTGTAGGCTATATTGATTACTACAACAACAAACGCATTAATGTAAAACTAAAAGGACTCAATCCTGTGCAATACAGAACTAAATCCTTTACTTAAATTATTTGTCTAACTTTTTGGGGTCAGTACAAAAGGGCTCTTTTTTGAACGATAAAAAATTCCAACCTTATGTGATGGGGACTAAGTAGCTCTTATATTAGTTATCAAAAGTGACCTCTTTAACAAGATTATCTAAGAATTTTTCTCCCATTTTAGAAAGAGTAGCCTTTTCATGTTTCAAGTAAACAATATCAATTTCATCATCAATATCTAGTGGAATAGAGACGATATTGTCACCATTTAAATTACTATTTAAGATACCAGTGGCAATTGTGTATCCATCCAAACCAATTAATAGGTTAAAAAGTGTTGCACGGTCTGAAACCACAATCGACTTTTTATGGGGGATTTGTGAGAGAATCTCTTCAGAATAATAGAAGGAATTATGAATCCCCTGATCGTAACTAAGGTATGGGAAGTCCTCTAAATCTTCCAATGAGACCACTTTATGCTTGGCCAAAGGATTTGACTTGCTGACAAAGATATGAGGTCTAGCTTTAAAGAGACTAGTATAGGTAAGTCGGTTATCGTCAAACATTTTAGTCAAGACATCTCGGTTATAGCCATTAAGGAAGAGAACACCGATTTCTGAACGGAAGTTCTTAACGTCTTCGATAATCTCGTAGGTACGAGTTTCACGTAAGAAGAGCTCGTAACGCGTCATATCAGCTCTCTTGAGAAGTGAGACGAAGGCATTGACGACAAACGCGTAGTGTTGAGAAGAGACACTAAACAATTCACGTGTTTCTGTGTGACTCTTGTAGCGTTCTTCCAAGAGATTCGTTTGTTCCACTACCTGACGGGCATAAGAGAGAAATTCAACTCCATCCTTGGTTAAGGTGATTCCTTTAGGGTTACGGATAAAAATGTCAATTCCCATTTCTCTTTCTAAATCGCGGACAGCGTTTGAAAGACTTGGTTGTGTAATGAAAAGTTGTTTTGCGGCTTCATTCATTGAGCCGGTTTCGACGATTTTGATAATATAATGTAATTGTTGAATTCGCATAGCCTTATTATAGCATACTTTAAGGATTATTCCTTAGGATAAGAAGCGATTAAAAAGTCTTTTTGGGACTATACCAATTTTATGCTTGACAATGTTAAATATATGGAATATACTGTCCTCGTTAAGCTTTTTAAAGAGCTTATTGACTATACCAATTTTAAATAAAGGAGACATGACCTCTTTGATCTGAGGTTATTATTAAAAATATGTGTGGAATTGTTGGTGTTGTAGGTAACACAAATGCAACTGATATCTTGATTCAAGGACTTGAAAAGCTAGAGTACCGTGGTTACGATTCAGCCGGTATCTTTGTAGCTGGTAAAGCATCTAGTCAATTGGTTAAAGCTGTTGGCCGTATTGCGGAACTTAATGCTAAAACTGCAGGAGTAGAAGGTACTGCAGGTATCGGACATACTCGTTGGGCGACTCATGGGAAACCAACGGAAGACAATGCTCACCCACATCGTTCAGAAACAGAACGCTTTGTTTTGGTTCACAACGGTGTTATTGAAAACTATCTTGAAATTAAGGAAGAATACCTTTCTGGTCATCATTTCAAAGGTCAAACCGATACTGAAATTGCTATTCACTTGATTGGTAAATTTGTTGAAGAAGAAGGTTTGTCAACTATTGAAGCTTTCAAGAAGGCTCTTCACATTATCCGTGGGTCATATGCTTTTGCACTCATGGATTCTGAAGATGCATCAACAATTTATGTCGCTAAAAACAAATCACCACTTTTAATTGGTCTTGGTGATGGTTATAACATGATCTGCTCTGATGCTATGGCTATGATTCGTGAAACAAACCAATACATGGAAATTCACGATCAAGAGTTGGTTATCGTGAAAGCTGATAGTGTCGAAGTTCAAGATTATGATGGCAATGTGAAAGCACGTGATAGCTATACTGCTGAGCTTGACCTTTCTGATATCGGTAAAGGAACATACCCTTACTACATGCTCAAAGAAATCGATGAGCAACCAACAGTGATGCGTAAGCTTATCCAAGCCTACACAGATGACAAGGGACAAGTGACTGTAGATGCTGATATTATCAAGGCTGTTCAAGAAGCTGACCGCATCTATATCCTCGCAGCAGGAACTTCTTATCATGCCGGTTTTGCCTCTAAGAAGATGCTTGAAGAGTTGACAGATACTCCAGTTGAGCTTGGTATTTCTTCTGAGTGGGGTTATGGTATGCCACTCCTTAGCAAGAAACCTCTCTTTGTCTTTATTAGTCAATCAGGTGAAACAGCAGATAGTCGTCAGGTTCTTGTTAAAGCTAACGAGTTGGGTATTCCAAGTTTGACAGTGACAAACGTTCCGGGATCTACTCTTTCTCGCGAAGCTGACCACACGATGCTTCTTCATGCTGGACCAGAAATTGCCGTAGCTTCTACTAAAGCTTACACAGCTCAGATTGCAGCCCTTGCATTCTTGGCTAAAGCAGTCGGTGAAGCTAATGGTAATGAAAAAGCTGAAGCATTCGACTTGGTACATGAATTGTCACTTGTAGCACAATCTATCGAATCAACACTCTCTGAAAAAGAAGCGATTGATGAGAAGGTAGCAGCTCTTCTTTCAGAAACACGTAACGCTTTCTATATCGGTCGTGGTCAAGATTACTATGTTGCTATGGAAGCAAGTCTTAAATTGAAAGAAATCTCATATATCCAATGTGAAGGTTTCGCAGCAGGTGAGTTGAAACATGGTACAATCGCTCTTATCGAAGATGGTACACCTGTTATTTCCCTCCTGTCTGACGCTGTTCTTGCTAGCCACACTCGTGGTAATATTCAAGAGGTGGCAGCACGTGGTGCTAAAGTGTTGACTATTGCTGAGGAAAATGTTGCTAAAGAAGGTGATGACATCGTTCTTAATAACGTTCACCCTTACTTGTCACCAATTTCAATGGTTGTACCGACACAATTGATTGCTTATTTTGCAACACTCCATCGTGGACTCGACGTTGATAAACCACGTAACTTGGCTAAATCAGTTACTGTTGAATAAAAATACCAACATCTCTTACAGTGTAAGGGATGTTGTTTGTTTTTCACCCTTGCTTAATTAGGAAATCTAAAGTAGAATAGTATCTATATCACAATCTTAGGAGAGAATTATGTCATTGCCAAATTGTCCAAAATGTAACTCAGAGTATGTTTATGAAGATGGAATCTTGCTTGTATGTCCTGAATGTGCCTATGAGTGGGATCCAAACGAAGTTGCAGAAGAAGAAGGACTTGTGGTTCTTGATAGCAATGGAACACGTCTTGCTGACGGTGATACTGTTACAGTTATTAAAGATTTGAAAGTTAAAGGTGCTCCAAAAGATATTAAACAAGGCACACGTGTAAAAAATATTCGTTTGGTTGAAGGTGACCACAACATTGATTGTAAGATTGATGGTTTTGGTGCTATGAAACTTAAATCTGAATTTGTTAAGAAAATCTAAAATAAGCTTTAGGGACACTAGACTTAAGTATGGTTTGTTTCTTAGGAACGATTATTTAAGTCTCTTAGGAGTGTGACTATGAACTCATTTAAAAAGTGGGTCTAGTCGCACTCCTTTTTACTATTTTCAAAATCTTATATCATTTTTTTAAAAAATTTGGTATAATATTCAACAATACTAAATAATTATAGGAGTTTATATGTCATACGTTTTGGAAGTATTACCAGCCCTTTTGAACGGTGCGGTAGTCACACTTCAAGTATTTTTCATTGTTATCGTACTGTCGATTCCATTAGGGATTGTACTTGCTTTCTTAATGCAGATTAAATTCAAACCTTTAAATTGGTTACTAACCCTTTACGTTTGGATTATGCGTGGAACACCGCTCCTTTTGCAATTAATCTTCGTTTATTATGTTCTTCCGAGTGTAGGGATTGTCTTTGACCGCCTTCCGGCTGCTATTCTTGCTTTTACGCTTAATTATGCTGCTTATTTCGCAGAGATTTTCCGTGGAGGAATTTTGGCTATTCCGAAAGGACAATACGAAGCAGCTAAAATGCTTAAACTTAGTCCTTTCCAAACCATCCGCTACATTATCCTTCCTCAGGTGGTCAAGATTGTCTTGCCAAGTATCTTTAACGAGATTATTAACTTGGTTAAGGATTCATCATTGGTTTATGTGCTTGGGGTTGGAGACCTTCTTTTGGAAAGTCGTACCGCTGCGAACCGTGATGCGACCTTAGCACCGATGTTTGTGGCAGGAGCTATTTATCTTGTCCTTGTGGGTGTGGTGACTGTGGCTTCAAAACACATCGAAAAGAAATTCAACTATTATAAATAGGAGACCTTATGTTAGAATTAAAAAATATTTCCAAGCAATTTGGTCAACACAAAATTTTTGATAACTATAACCTAACTGTCGAAGAGGGGAAAATCCTAGCTATCGTTGGACCATCTGGTGGTGGTAAAACGACTCTCTTGCGTATGCTAGCAGGACTTGAAACCATTGATTCAGGACAAATTATTTATGAAAATGAAGAGATTCCTTTGGATCAGATGGAAAGTCGTAATTTGCTCGGTTTTGTCTTCCAAGATTTCCAACTGTTTCCACATTTGACAGTCTTAGACAATCTAACGCTTTCGCCAATTAAAACGATGGGAATGTCTAAGGAAGATGCTCAGAAAAAAGCTCAAGCTCTACTTGACCGTTTAGGCCTTGGAGCTCACGGAAATGCTTATCCTTACTCTCTTTCTGGGGGACAAAAACAACGTGTTGCATTTGCGCGTGCTATGATGATTGATCCGAAAATCGTCGGCTATGATGAACCAACTTCCGCTCTTGACCCTGAGTTGCGTCAAGAAGTGGAGAAATTGATTGTGCAGAATCGTGAGACTGGGATTACGCAAATCGTTATCACTCACGATATACAGTTTGCACAGCACATCGCCGATGAGATTGTCACTATCAATCCAAAATAGTGAGGATTTTCTATGAAAAAAATAGTGAAAACAGTTTTGCTATCCTGTCTTGTCATTTTGCCTTTGTTTGCGCTATCAGCTTGCAGCTCGCGCTCACATTTTGCAACTCAGAAAGATCAGTGGCAAATCTATACCAAAGAAAAGAAAATCAAAATTGGTTTTGATGCAACCTTTGTTCCTATGGGATATGAGGAAAAGGATGGTAGCTATGTTGGTTTTGATATTGATCTTGCAACTGCAGTCTTTAAATTGTATGGTATCGATGTCGAATGGCAGGCTATTGACTGGGATATGAAAGAAACAGAACTGAAGAATGGGACAATTGACCTCATTTGGAATGGTTACTCGGTCACGGATGAGCGTAAGAAGTCTGCAGACTTCACGGAACCTTATATGGTCAATGAACAAGTACTGGTAACCAAAAAGTCTTCAGGAATTGATTCTGTTGCTGGAATGTCAGGCAAGACCTTAGGTGCCCAAGCGGGGTCTTCTGGTTATGATGCTTTCAATGCTTCTCCGAAGATTTTGAGGGATATCGTTGCCAACCAAAAAGCAGTCCAATATTCGACCTTTACTCAAGCCTTGATTGACCTTGATAGTGGACGTATTGACGGTCTATTGATTGACCGTGTGTATGCTAATTACTACTTAGAAAAATCAGGGGTTCTGGATCAGTATAATGTTATGCCTGCTGGTTATGAAGGTGAAAGCTTTGCTGTAGGTGCTCGTAAAGCAGATAAGACACTGATCAAAAAAATCAATCAAGGATTTAGAACCCTTTATAAAAAAGGAGAATTCCAAAAGATTTCTAAAAAGTGGTTTGGCGAAGATGTTGCCACAGACCAAGTTAAAGGAAAAAAATAGAAGGATAACAACATTCTAGAAGGGATGTTGTTATTTTTTATGGAAAATACTTGAAATATAAGAAGTTATAATTTATACTAGTGTTAGTTTATAAACTAACGAAAGGGCGAGCATGGGATATTTTGATTATTCAAGAGAACCGCAAAGTGATATTGCTTTTGTAGATATGAAATCTTTCTATGCAAGTGTGGAGTGTGTTGAACGTGGTCTACACCCTCTTAAGACTTCACTATGTGTGATGAGTAGGGCTGAAAATGCTAATGGCTTGATACTAGCCTCTTCCCCCATATTTAAGCAGGTTTTTGGCAAGTCAAATGTTAGTCGTTCTTATGACTTACCTTTTGACATTCATTCTCGTAAGTTTCATTATTATAATGCCAAAAAGCAGGGACTTCCAACGGATAGAGATTTTGTAGATTACATAGAATCTTGGGCTAAGGTTACCTTTATCGTTCCTCCTAGAATGGACCTCTATATAAAAAAGAATATCCAGATTCAACACATTTTCCAGAATTATGCCAGTGTTGAAGATATTCTTCCCTATTCCATTGATGAGGGTTTCATTGATCTCACGTCGTCACTGAATTACTTTATTCCCGATAGAACAGTTACAAGAAAAGATAA
The DNA here is from genome assembly GCF_900636445.1 of Streptococcus vestibularis. Taxonomy (NCBI): domain Bacteria; kingdom Bacillati; phylum Bacillota; class Bacilli; order Lactobacillales; family Streptococcaceae; genus Streptococcus; species Streptococcus vestibularis. The sequence goes on from NZ_LR134275.1 coordinate 847,265, forward strand.
GTTAGATATGATTTCAGGGCGTATTCAAAGAGATATTTGGAGGGAGACAGGTATTTACTCGACAGTTGGGATGTCTAATAGTAATCCCTTATTGGCCAAGTTAGCTCTTGATAATGAGGCCAAACATACGGCTACTATGAGAGCCAACTGGTCCTATGAAGATGTTGAGACTAAGGTTTGGAATATCCCCCATATGACCGATTTCTGGGGGATTGGTAAGCGGATGGAGAAGCAGCTAAACAAGTTGGGAATTTGCTCCATTCGAGAGCTTGCTAATAGCAATCCTGATACTCTTAAAAAGGAGTTAGGTATTGTGGGCTTAGACCTCTTTTTTCATGCCAACGGTATCGATGAAAGTAATGTTCATAAACCTTATAAACCAAAGTCACATGGCTTAGGGAATTCCCAAATCTTGCCACGAGACTATGATCGTCAAGCTGATATTGAATTGATTCTAAGAGAGATGGCAGAACAGGTAGCTATTAGGTTAAGACGAGCTCATAAGAAAGCTTGTCAAGTTTCCATTAGTATTGGGTTTTCAAAGTTAGAGGGCAAGCGTTCGCTACAAGCACAGATGAAGATTGAACCTGCTAATAATACAAGGATACTAATAGGACATGTCATTGAACTCTTTAGGAAGAAATATCAAGGAGGGGCTGTTCGAAGTGTGAGTGTCTCTTATGCAAATTTTGTAGATGAAAGGCTTCAAATTCTTTCTTTATTTGATAATCCTGATGATATTGATAAAGAAGAAAGGCTTCAAGCAGCTATAGATAGTATTCGACAGGAATTTGGCTTTACGACCATTCAAAAAGCAACAGCTTTACAGGAGGCATCTAGGAGTCTTGCTCGAAGCAAGCTTATTGGTGGCCACTCAGCTGGAGGATTAGATGGATTAAAATGATAGACCGTAGTTACCTTCCCTTTCAATCAGCTAGGGAACACCAAGATAGGGGAATGATGAAGTGGATGGGCTTCTTTTTGTCGGAACACACAAATTCCCTACATGAAGATAAGACTAAAGAAAATCTAACTAATCATTTGGATGATTTAGAGAAGTTTACTTTATTGAACCAGCTTTATTTGGGCCAATTATTGGGGAATTTCCAGATAAAGGATCAAGGTAGGCGCTGTAGGATTAATGGTTATGTGGTTGACTTGGATTTTGATCAAGTTACTATAAAATCTTTCAAGCAATATAAAGGTATTCGAACAAAGGATATATTAGAAATTAGTTTTGGGGGTGAAAACATAGATGAAGATGAGAGAAATTTATGATGATAAATTTCAAATTGACTATTTTTCTGATAGCTATTTAAAGTTTGAAGAAGACTTTTATCGCTATTCTGCTATGGATATTCCCTTAACCTTTTTGACGGATGATATTCTTAGAGAGATGGCTATCAGTCAAAAGAATTATTTTCTATTAAATAAAGAGAATGCTAGAGACGGACGCAATCATTATTTCCATTTTGAAGTCAGCCTTTTGGATTTCAAGACACTCGTGAGACAGTATAGGTATCTTGGAAATGATTAAATCATATCACATCCAGCGGGAGAAATAGTATGTCTTTAATTGCTAGCCAGAGCTTTCAAGAAATTTGTTAGTGACCGAGGAACGTTTTATGTAAGCGTTGACATTGTTTATAAGAGTGCTATAATGAGGGTGTTAAAAGTTATCATATGGAGGTAATTAAGATGAGAGCAGTTGTTGTTAATCAAGCAAGCACAGGTATTGAAGTTGTGGACCATGAAAAACCAGCGTTAGTTGGTCATGGTCAAGCTTTGGTTAAAGTTGAATACTGTGGCGTTTGCCATACTGACCTTCACGTAGCTCATGGCGACTTTGGTCAAGTTCCAGGTCGTATCTTAGGCCATGAAGGAATTGGTATTGTTGAAGAAGTTGGCGAAGGAGTTGAAACACTTAAAAAAGGTGATCGCGTATCAATCGCTTGGTTCTTCGAAGGGTGTGGCCACTGTGAATACTGTACAACTGGACGTGAAACACTCTGTCGGTCTGTAAAAAATGCTGGTTATAATGTTGATGGTGGTATGAGTGACTATGCTTTGGTTACTGCTGACTACGCTGTGAAAGTTCCAGAAGGACTCAATCCAGCTCAAGCCTCATCTATTACTTGTGCTGGAGTTACAACCTATAAAGCCATTAAAGAAGCTAAAGTTGAACCTGGTCAATGGGTAGCTATTTATGGTGCTGGAGGGCTAGGTAATTTAGCTATTCAATATGCTAAGAAAGTTTTTAACGCACGAGTAGTAGCAGTTGACATTAATCAAGATAAACTAGATTTGGCTAAAGAATCTGGCGCGGATTTAGTGGTAAATGGTAAAGAAGTTGAAGATGTAGCAGGCTATATCCAAGAGAAAACTGGTGGTACACACAGTGCTGTTGTAACAGCTGTTTCTAAGGTTGCTTTCAACCAGGCTGTCGATACTGTACGTGCCGGTGGTACGATCGTTGCCGTTGGGCTCCCATCTGAATACATGGAGCTCTCAATTGTCAAAACAGTTCTAGATGGTATCCGTGTTGTTGGATCTCTTGTAGGTACGCGTAAAGACTTAGAAGAGGCTTTTGACTTCGGTGCACAAGGCTTGGTAGTACCAGTTGTTGAAACCGTTCCTGTTGATACAGCGGTAGAAGTATTTGATCAAATGGAAAAAGGTGAAATTCAAGGACGTAAGGTACTTGATTTCACTAAGTAAGCGTACATCTGTCAATACCTACCATGACTATATGAGGAGTTGGGTAGCCTAAACTGGCTAAACTACTTTTTGAAAGCAGTATATCTGAACGAAATTCCATTGATTTATTTGTATTGATGGAATTTTTATTGCTCTAAAACTTCATTTAGATATAAAACAAAAAAGCGTTGAACGATTGCGTTCAGCGATTTTGATGATTTTGGTTTTATTCCCACTCAATAGTAATCTATACCTCTAAAATCCTTTCATATTGGGATTTTAGAAAGACTTATTTATTTTTGGTGGGCTAGATGGTGGGGATTGTTATTATTTTAAAATTGTTTGATTTCCATTGAATTTTACTAAACTTTTTGAAGGGAATGAGATTGAAATATTGCCAGTCATTTCTTGTGTGATAGCCTCATCTGCTCCCGTCCACATGTGAGCGTAATGTTTAAGAGTAATTTCTGGTGACGAGTGGCCGAGACGTTTTGATAGAATCAAGATTGGAACATTAAATTCATTGATAAGGTAAGAAGCGTGGCTGTGTCTTAATCCTTTAGCTTGAATTGGTTTAACATGAGCCAGTTTTGCATACCTTTTGATAGCTCTGGAAATTGTAGACTTCAGCATCGGAAGTCCATCATATGAAAAGATAAAATCACTGTCATGGCCAAGGCCTAGATTACCTTGAACTTTACGCCATTCTTTTAAAATTTTTATTGTATCATCATCAAGGCTTATCATACGTTTGCCATCTTTAGTTTTTGTATAAGAATTACGAGTCCAATTTTTTTTATTTTTGATAATTAGCATGTGATGGACTCGAAGCCTCTTTTTTTCAAAGTCAATATCATCCCACTGTAGTGCACAACCTTCATTTACACGGATGCCGGTCATAAAATAAATCCATAACATAACAAAATATAAATGTTCGTAAAAGTCATTAATATAAATCATAGATATTACGGATTCAAATTCAGACTTTGTCCAGTATGGAACCTCACTTTTTCCTTTTGGGATTGCCTTTGAGCGTTTAGAGATATTACTTTCTACATAACCTAGATCAAAAGCATAATCTAAAGATTTTCGAAACATTCCGAAGACTAAGCTAGCATAACCTTGGGAGTAACCGGCACCTCCCTCTTCAGCACTAGTTAGTAACCAAGTCCGAAAACTTTGTACTTGTTCAATTGATATTGAACGAAGTTTAGTGTTACCGAAACGTTCACTGATTAATAGTAAACTCTTTTCACGTACTAAATATGTGCTATCTTGAACAGTGGTACGGTAATATGGAATGTAATGGTTAGTCATAAATTGTTTATAATTCATATGATAATTAGAAAAACCATTAGCTTCATAATATTCTCTCTTGATTCTGATTAATTCTTTGTTAGCTTCGCTAGCCGATTTAAAATCAATTCCGTTTTTATCTTTTCTCCCCTTTCTGCGAATTCGTTTTCCTGTGATTTTATCTAAACCAAATTCCGTCTGGTAAAAAAATTTCCCATTATTGTCAACATAAACGCCATGATATTTTGTCTTTTTTTGCTTTTTAGTCTTTTGTTGAGATTGCTCTTTTAGTCTTTGTTGCTCGTTGAAATTAATTTCATCACTCATTATTTATGGAGTCCTCCTTTTCTTTCTCTAAAAGTGATACCCCAATAATTTCTTCAACAGCATGAATAGGAACATAATCTAGACGATGATTGTTATAAAACGCATATCCTTTTTGTACCATAATCTTCTTTGCTTGTCGAATGATAGTCATTGCGGTATTAGTTTTATAACCCAAAGCAATTAAATCGTTTTTATTAATAATTTTTTTTAACACATTATTCTCCTTTTTTAACATCAAGGGTTGAAGAGTTATTTTTTCAAGAACCTTGATATAATAAGAAATACTTGATAGATGGATTTAAAAATAGCTATCAAAATAACTAAAATAGTTCACTATCTAAATCATTTAATTGATTAATAATAATTTTATTTAAATCAATTTTATTGTTTTTCTTTTTTGAGCGAATAATTTGATTAAAAACAATATCTCTTTGATCAGTAGTGAATTCTTTTTGTTTTAATAAATGAATTTCTGTACAAGTTTCATTGATAAAACAACCCAACCCCAAAACTTTTGCAAATTCTAGCGAATCATGAAATAGTTTAAAAAGATGTAAAACTTGCCAACTTATCATTTTAGATAAGAAATATGTACTCTCATTTGAATCACGTTTCCGACTCTGTTTAATAAGATTTCGCTTTGTTCTAGCACTGTTGCTTGTACTTATAAAAGAAGTAGTATCTAAAAAGCAAAAGATGCCTTCGTCAATGGTGAGCGGTGAGAGTTTTTCAAGTGAGTTATTGAGTTGTCTTGATAAGAAAGCATCAATATAGTCATCTTTTCCTTTTTCTCTATTCAAACGACATAATTCTTGCTCAGTGATTTTGATTGACTTTCTAAGTAAGTCGATATATCTAAAAATGGAGCTGGTAAGAAGTTCCTCAAGAAAAATAATAATTTGTTTATCGGTTAGATCTTCTAATAATGCTGAACCAAATTCTTTTTTTATCTTTTGTTCATTCAGTGTTGTTTCATAGCGGTAGACTCTAAATTGCCGTTTTGAATTACGTTTAATATGTCTTCTGTGCTCAGCTTTTGCAGTCTTATCGTATAACACATGCTCCATATTTTTTCGTAGTCTTGAACTTAAAATGTGATGATCCTCTTTAGTTGAAGCCTTTTCATAAATTTTTTTATCAACTTGAGAGGCTTTAGAAAAACACTTGATGAATAAATTACGGGTTTGAAGATGAATGATTGAGTCGGTAGCAAAAGTAAAAGCAAGTTCTAACTTCATAAGACTGATTTTGTATGGAGTGATTAGTATTCCCATTTCAGACTCGAAAATTTTTAAAAGTTTTATAACCCGACTTTTTAAATGGTTGACTGAGATAGTTTCAGTATTAACATCTGGATGAATGAGTTGGAGACGACAATAGTAACTACTATGTTTCCTATAAAAATCCTGTCCGATTTCGAGTTTTCCAAATTCTTTTGAAGTTATTTGGATAAATTCGTAATTTCCACATTCTGATATCTTACATTTATTGTTTTTACTATTGTTAGTTTTTAAATATCTAGATAAAATATTATGATCAAACTCAAAGGTTCCACTAATTCTAATAGTTGTGCTATCAATGCCACAAAATGCTGATGTTGTTGAAAAACATCTCTTCATTATCTTTTCGTTACATTGTTGTATTTTATCTTTTTCACAAATAATTTTTTCTTGCATTTATTACTCCTTACTAATTTTTATTTTTAAAGAATATGTTTGAAAAAAATAGATTTTAAGAGATTTTTAAAAACCATAATTTAGAACTCTTAAATATTATTTTTCTTCTTAGATATTATGTTTGAAAAAAATAGATTTTAAGAGATTTTTAAAAACCATAATTTAGAACTCTTAAATATTATTTTTCTTCTTAGACATTATGTTTGAAAAAAATAGATTTTAAGAGATTTTTAAAAACCATAATTTAGAACTCTTAAATATTATTTTTCTTCTTAGACATTATGTTTGAAAAAAATAGATTTTAAGAGATTTTTAAAAATCATAATTTAGAACTCTTAAATATTATTTTTCTTCTTAGACATTATGTTTGAAAAAAACAAGTTTTAAGAGAATTTTAAAAACCATAATTTTGACTAAAATTTTTTAGTCTGTGTTGGAGAACAAAAGTTTAATATCAGTATCATATGTAACGAAAAAAATATAACTATAAATTTAAAAGAAGTTGAAGCTATTAAACTTAAAATAAAAATGTAAACATAAAAAAAGTCCTTGCTATATTAGCAAGGAAACTTTTATATTGGACCAACTCATATCGAGTACTCGTTAGTCACTAATCAATCTTGAAAGGATCTCTATATCTGTTCATTCTCATATGTAAAATCTGATTCATTATCAGTTTTAGCATCATATCCAAATAGTTGTGTAGGAGGTGGATCACGTCTTTCGCCCTCTAAGTAATCTCGTTCGTGTTGTGCAAGCTTTTCATTTAACTCTGTATCATGACGAATAATATTATAACGTTCGTATTTTTTAGAACCAAATGTTTGAGACAATTTTTGTTTAAATATATTCCAGAGGTTCTCTTTATTTTTTAAGAAATATGTTTTGAAGCAACTTTCGGCTAGATCGATACTCTCTTGCAGAATATTAATTGATTTCTTTAAAAAAGTATTCTCCTCTCTTAATTCTTTATTTTTCTTTTTAATTTTAGTAATCTCTTCGAGGTTTGCTTTTTTCATCTGAATGTCAATGTCTAACTCTTGTTTAGTTCTCAAGATCTCTGACAGTTCCTTTTTATTTTTCTCTGCTTCAGATTTAGCATTTTCAGCCCACATCTTTTTCTCCTCAATTTTTTGATCTAAGTTTTTAAGTTTTGTAGTTCGTTTGTAAATCTCAGTATCCAGATGGTTAGCTATTGTTTTAGATTTGCCACTTTCTTGAACTTGAACTCCATGATTTCTAGCTGTTGTTCGAAGTAGTTCGCGTTGAGCTGCTTGCCATCGAGTTTGTGCCGTTACTAAATCTTTATTTTTTTTAGATCCTGATGTGTAGTAACCCATTTCTTTGAGGGCACCTTCCTGACCGACTTGAATGCTTAAGCCTCTTTTATTTTGCCGTTTGACTAAGATGAAATCAACATGAAGATGAGGGGCAGAACCAGGCTCATCTGCATGAAAATAGGCACCGAAAATGATGGCGTTAGGATTATTTTTTTTGAATTGTTCTAAAAAATCTGTGAGAATCTTTTCTGATTCTGTGATTGTGGGATGATGGTTAACATTTCCTATGGTAAAAATTGCCTCATGGCTGGTAGCAGGATTGCGATTGGGATCACGTTTATAAGCTGAAAGCATTTTCGTATGATAGTCTATAATTTGTCTGTCAGATCGAGTTTGTTTCGCATTATAGTCAAGAACAGCCTGTCCGAAAATTTTATAATAAGGCTGTTTGATAGGCCTATCCTCTATAATTTTAAAATATCCATCTGGGTCTATATGATCCTCTGAGTTGGTTATGTTGCGATTACGAATATTATGGTCACGACTCATCTTTTTTCCAAAGTGAGCTGAAATAGTATATGCATTGTTCATAACTTTCTCCTTTATTTATTAATTATGTCTGATAAGTTGAAAATAAAAAAACAGCTTATGATGAATTTTTTAGGAGATGATGGAGACAGTCAGCAGAGTCTGACTCTATTTATAACACAATATACATAATGACAGAGTCATTATTATTGTGGTCTTGCAGACGGCTAGGATTACATCCTCTTTTTCCAAAATTATTTGGAAAAATTCACCTTTCTGTTGGCAAAGGTAAGTTATTTTTCTAAATTAAAAAAGAAATAAAAAAAGAGATTGAGAGAATCTCGCCTCTATATCTATATTTAAGTGATTGTGAAGAGGTTTTATCAATACGTCAATTGATACGTATATAAACTGGAAAGACTAGAGATATTGAGGCTTGTATGGAAAGTAGTACTAAAAGAGTAAATACTTCTCGAGAATCTATCAATATACTCTATATCATATCTTTAAAATTAGTTACTCAAGCAAAGGTAATGGACATGGTATATATTTGTCCACTGTTTGAGAGATTTTAGGGAGGTATCCTAATTGTTCTTTGTTAACACGATTTAAAGACTATCATTTAAAATAGATGCTAAAAATAGAAGATGTTGTCCTTTTATGACGAGAAAACTACAGTTTATGACTTCAATGAAACTTTAGTTGTCTTTATATTATACTAATCTTGTAAATCATAAGAAAAGGAACGTCAATCATGAAAACAACAACTAAACTCATTGGTATCCTATCAGCTCTTATTGTAGTAATCCTCGCTATCTTCTTAGTGACTAAGTTTAATAGTCATGAGTCGGCACGTGTTAGCTCAAGTAGTAGCCCAGCCAAGACGGTTAAGAAATCATCTTCAAGCTCAAGTAAAGCTGTTAAGAAGGATAAGAAAGCAGCTCAATCATCTTCTTCAGCAGTCACAAATGAAGGGAATGACAATCAGGCCTCAGCAGTAGCACCTAAAGCTTCTTCTCAAGAACAAGCTCAAGCAGGTACCACAGATGGTGGGAAAGTGGCTAAAGCAACAACACCAGCTTCTCAAGTTGGAGGAGTTGAGGGTGGTCGAGGTGCTTGGAAAGCTACTTCTGGAACATTGACACTTGATGAGGAAACCCCTGTATATGCTGCACCAGATAAAGACAGTGGGGTTGTTTCTAAAATGCCTGCAGGTGATGTTGATTGGGATAAATATGAAATTTTACCTGATGGAAACTGGTATAGTTTTGTCAAAGATGGGCAACGTTATTATATTTCATATTCAGATGTAGGGCATTGATAAATAATTAAGAAGTCTTTATAAACTACTTTTCAAGTCTATCAAGGCTTTAAGATAAACATGAAATAAAAAAAGACAGTAACTATTCTGAAGTTACTGTCTTTTTTGGGTCTTAAGAAAACCACTAGCTATGCTAGTGGTCCCAAAAATTAATAAGCTATGTAGCAAAAAATACTAGAAACAGACGATTCAAATGCAAAACCTAAGTCGATTAAAGAGGTTAAAGTTAAAAGTCGAGACTTACTTACAAAATCTGATAGTTTGAGAAAAGAGATGATTTGCACTACGAGTGGTAATCGTAGATTTAGGGTATTTTTCCAATATGCTATTTACATTATGTAACCCAAGACCTCTTCCTTTCCCTTTACTAGAGTACCCCCTAGCAAAAATATGACTAACATCCACTTTTTCTGATTTTATACTATTTTCAACGATAAGTACCAATGAATTATCATTATTTATGAAAACAACAGTCATTCTTGGACTTATAGCTTCAATCGTAGCTTCGATAGCATTATCGCAAAGTACAGATAGGATAGTTATAAAATCTAGTAATTCTATCCTAAAATTACTAACAGGTTCTTCAATCTCAACAGAAATTGAAATTCCCCTATTTTGTGCCTCAAGTAATTTAGCGGAAAGAATACTTTTGATAGCATCATTCTTAATATTACTAAGTTTAGCAATATCAAACTTACTATTATAGAATTGGTTTCCACTATCTCTAAGCACACCATTGTAAACAGTTTTAATAGCTTCAATATCTTGATTATCAATTCCTAATTTTAGACTGGTCAAAATATTAATATAGTCATGACGGAAACTTCTAATTTCCTCATAAAGTGATTCAACATGATGGCTGTAACTAGATAGTTCACTTAGTTGAGTATCCTTCTGCTCAATTATTTCCTTTTCTAGTTTTTCTTTTGAAACTGCATTGAGGTAGAGTAGTATTACAAAAAACAGAACAATATAAAAGTTATTAATATGTCCTCTCCAGTTATCTGCATCAGCTAATTTGTCTCTATAAATAACAAGTATAGAAACTAACAACATATATACAAACATAGAGATGTTGATCAGTAATAATAAATACTTGAAATAGTGATGCTTGAAACCTTCTTTTATTTCGTTAAAATCTAACCTAAGAGATTTTACTATGAGTAAATGAAGAGGAAAAACTAATAATTCAATTAAGATATCATACCAACTTAGTTTGACTTCATTGAAGACTGAGACTCCTAGTAAAGGGAAAACATAGAATCCCAACATTCTACCTAGCAAGCTATTAACAATAATGGGGTACAAGCCATAAAAAATATCAAGTATTTTACTTTTATACTTATTTTGATATATGTTATAAGCGATAAAGATAAAAAAGAAAGCAAAGTATCCAACAGGAGGACATATGATGAGGAGTAGAACATACAAAAATGGACCAATAATACACCACAAAGGTTTGATTGGTTGGTTACTTATTTGTTGAAATAGTAACAATACTACTAATATCTTAGAGTAGAACAGCAATAAATTTATAACTATATCCATAGAAACCCCTTAGCTTTTCAAAGATTTAACTTTTTCTAGGAGTCCCTTATATTTCGTACGTGAAATGGGACATTCATTATTATTTTCAAACATTACCATTTTCTCTTCCTTATTGATCCTAACGATATTTTCAGGATTAACGATAAATGAACGATGGCATCGATATAGGCGATCATCAGCTCGTTCAACTTCTGAAATACTGGCGTAGAACTCCATGCGTTCTTCTTTAGTATGCAAAATAACTTTATGTATTGTTGGAGATGTTTCAAAAAATAAGATATTGTTAAAAGGCACTTGAACTTGGGCCGTAGCTGTTTCAAAAGTAAAAGAATCTTGGGCAATAGTGGCACCCATTTTATCCATGGTATATTCAATTGCTAAATGAACACGTTCATAAAAATCTTCATCATCCATAGCTTTATCAATAAAATCTAGTGCAGCAACTCTATATTTAAAAGTGACTGGCATAAATTCTGAGTGTGTTGTTACAAAAACAATTGTTGCATTAGGGTCTTTTTTCCGAATTTCTTTTGCAATGTCTAGCCCCTTTTTTTCTTCTCCTTTAATTTCAATATCTAAAAAGAAAAGTTGATGAGAACCTCTTTCGGTAATTGCGTCAAGTAGCTGGCTAGGTTTTCCAAAAATCTCAGGTCCTTTACATTTTAGAGATTTTTTTGCAATAACATCCTTAATAACGGTCTCTATTCGTGTTTGTTGTAAAAATTCGTCTTCTAAAATAAAAATATTTAACAATTAGTGTACTCTCCATTCGATAAAATATTTAGTACTGTAGTAAAAGACATCGAAGTCTTTTCCAATATTAAAAATTATATGACTTGTTGTTTTAGATAAGAATGATATTATTTAGGGGTAATTAATGCATTTCTATAGCATCTAAATAAAAATCAATATTTCTTCTCCAAGTTAATATTGTAAAAGTAGTGATTGGAATAATAGAACCGTCAAGTCGTAAATAGTCTGAGAACAATCATCATCGCTATATTTTTATCGTAGATGACAATAAATGAACCGTTTACGATATTCAACTAATTGAATGGTATAACCAAGCTATAATAAAAATAGAAATTGGAGGAGAGGTATGCTCAATATTGTAAAGCACTTTTGGTTGTTGATTACTGTAAAAAGGTATATAAAAAAATATAAGTTAAAAGTTAAAATTGGCAACCATTTTAATTGTTTAAGAATTACTACAGCAACCAATTGTCTATATTTTATCATACATACAAAGAAATGTAACTATGGAAAAAAAGTCAAAAAAATTAGGCGAAATAACGTTAGTGCACAAATTATTTTATTGACACCAAATGTTGATTATAAAAGAATATTCAATGAACACCTCGAACTCTTAGGTGTTATTGATATAAAAAAGTCATTAGCGGGATTTACTAATGACATTAGTGGATATCTAGATTACTTTTTTAATATCGAAAAGGTGCACTAACCTCCATGTACATGTAAACTGTACTTGAGGTTATTTTTTATCATCCTATTAAATCGTTTTTCGATATTTTATCGTAACAAACGTTTATTTATGGATGTTATAACAAACAAAGCTCAAATCTGGAACTTTTGAAACAAGGATGTACCTTTGTATGGAATAAAAATCGATTTATATATCACAATGATAAATAAAGAAAGTTAAAAAGACTTATCTCTTATATTTTATAGAGATAAGTCTTTTACTTAAATTCTATTTTAACCTATAGTAGTTGTCAGTTTAAAAGGTTCTGTTATTTTGTTTCAGTCATAATAGTATTGATAGCTGTGATTAATTTCTTTTGTTTGTACTCAGGCAATGCTTTTAAATTATCAATAAGTTTTACCAAATCGCTATCTTCTTCTTTTAGTGTGACATCAAAGAAAGTGGAGATATCCACATCTAAGGCTTTCATAATTTTTTCAAGAGTTTTGATTTTAATATTAGGTTCTAGATTTTCAATTTTATAAACGTAATTTGTCCCTAATTCAGCTTTTTCTTCAAGCATTTCTTGAGTCATTCCCTCTTTTATTCGTAAGACTCTAATACGCTTACTGATATATTCTTGTAGATTTGACATAAACCACCTCACAGGGTTAATTTTACAACCTTAAAAGGTTGGTTATAACACCTTAAAAGGTTAAAAACGACTTTACAAGGTTGTTTTTAAGTTATATAATGTAAACATTACAATATAGGAATTGTATAATTTATTGAAAATTAAAGGAGTTTTAGCGTTAATGGAAAAGAAAGAAGCTATAAAGGTATTAGCTAGTGTATCTACAGTGATTGTAGCGACAGGATTAACGTCTGTAGCGAATGCTAATCAACAAGAAGCCCTAAAAACAGAAGTTGATGCCTTAAGTTCTAAAGTGACTGTTCAAGCTCTTAAAGAAGCTGAGAACAAGCAAAGTGTAGCGGTACAAGCAGTAAATGCTCAACAAGATATAGTTAATCAAGCCATCACTGAAGAAGAAAAAGCTGAAAAAACTGAAGCTATGGCTAAGGAAGCTCTTGATGAAGCGCAAATTATCAAAGATAAGGCCACTCTTGCTGAAATTGATAAAACTAAACAAAATATTAGTGAAACAGAATCAGCAATCGAAAATCAAGATGTTCAACTTCAGAATGCTCAAGCTGAGACTGCTAAAGCTCAAGATAAAGTTAACAAACAAACTGAAATTGTTAACAGTGATCAAACAAAAATTACTACTCAAGAAACTAATTTAGCAAATGCTAAAGCCGATGTAGAAACTGCTCAAAAAAATCTTGATGGTACAGGAGCTAAAGAAATCATCTCAGAACGAGATAATGCTCAAAGTGATTTGGCAACGAAAAAAGCTGTTGAAGCTAATGCCAAAAGCAAGCTAGAAGAAGCACAGAAAGCTGATGCTGATAAAAAAGTTAAACTTGAACAAGCTGAAAAAGATGAAAAACTTCAAACTAAATCTGTTGAAGACACTTCTAAAAGTTTGAGCGATGCTGAGGCTAAGGCTAAACAGACTAAAGAGCAACTCAATAATGCTAATATTGCTGTAACTAATGCTCAAGCAGCACTTGATGGTACAGGAGCTAAAGAAATCATCTCAGAGCGAGATAATGCTCAAAGTGATTTGGCAACGAAAAAAGCTGCTGAATCCAAGGCTCAAAGCAATCTAGAAGAAGCACAAAAGACTGATGCTGATAAAAAAGCTAAAATCCAAACATTGACAGAAACTTTGACTGCTCAACAAAATGTAGCTTTGAGAACTTCAACGGAATTGACAGCTGCTATAGCTGTTGCGGCTGATGCTAAGTCTAAAAAAGAAGAAGCAGACAAAGCTGTAAAACGGTTGGAAGATAAACTAACTAGTTTAGAAAATCTTAGCACTATTGAAATTCCAGAAGAAGTTGCAAGTGCTTATCGAAACTTCTATGAAGATAAATCAGAAGCAAACAAAGATAAGCTCTTCGATGCTGTTCAAACTTGGTGGGATAACCGTGATTATAGCAAAGAAAACAACTATCCTGTTGACGACACTGTAATTAATGATCTTAGTGATTTAACAAAAGAACAAATTGCTAACCTCTCACTTTATCAGGCAGGATTGATTCAACAAGTGCGAAAAACTATCTGGGGTGATTCTGAAATTCTTGTGACAGAAGATGTTGTTACAGCAATGAAGAATATCACAACTGCTTATTCGAACATGTCAAATCCTGATGGTGACCATCTTTTTAGTGCTCTAACTAATGATGGAACTGATACTACGCATTGGAAGGCAGAAAACCTCGGTTACATCAAAGCTAAACCAACTACAATGTCGGCTTTGTATAAAGGTATTTATAAATCTATTATCAATACTTTTGGTAGTGACTACAATCAGAATTATGCACATATTATTACAACAGTTGGAGGAAAACCTGACTATAAAAACGGTAAGGTTATTCCAAATTATATTGGTGCTGCAACAAGCGTAACACCAGAAGGTCTTGGATTGATGCATGAAATTCATTTCAATCACACTTCGTCAGATACTGATAAAATATTAAGTAATCCATTTGACTCTTCGGTTGTAAAAACTCAACTAGCTGACGCTAAAGCTGTTCAAACTTCTGCGGATAATGCTAACAAAACAGCCCAAAACCGATTAAATACAGCATCAGTAGCAAATAACGCAGCTCAGGATACTGTATCTAACACAACAAAAACTTTGAACGCACTCAAAGCAATTGCTGACCTCACACCTGATGCCAAAGCTAAGTTGGATGAAGCTACTGAGGTACGTAAGAATGCAGAAAGTCGATTCAGTAACGCTCAAAAATCAGTTGACAATCTTAACGCTGATGTTGCTACTAAAACTAAAGCTCTTGCGGATGCAAAAGTAGCACAAGAAAAAGCCAACAACGCAAACAAAACAGCAAATGAAGAATTGAATTCTGCGCAGGCTAAAAATAAACTTGCTAATGAAGTGCTCTCAGAAACTCGCAATAAAATTGCCTCACTCAAAGCAACTGCTGACCTCACACCTGATGCTAAAATCAAATTGGCTGAAGCGACTTCGGCGCGTGAATTAGCTGAGCTAAGATTAGTCAAAGCTCAAAAAGCTGTTAATAATCTTAACTCAGATGTTGCAAGTAAGACTAAAGCTCTTGCGGATGCTAAAGCAACACTTCAAAAAGAAGAAGCTAAGTTGGAAGAACTTAAAGCTAAAAAAGCGAAAGACGAAAAAGAACTTGCTTCTCTTCAAGAAACAGTGAACGCTTTGAAAGTGAATGAAGTTAAAATCAAAGACGAGATTAAATCTCTTAAAACTAAACTTCAAGAAACAAAAGATTATCTTAGTAAACTCGAAAATGCTGATAGTAATTTAGAAAAAGCTAAAGTTGCTTACAAACTAGCAGTAGAAAAACATAAAGAAGCTAAATCAATTCTTGATAAAGAAACTGAAAAACTTAAACAGTTGCTTATCAATAAACATGATGCAGTAACTCAATATGAAGCTATTGTTCAAAAAGGTGGAACTCCTGTTGCTATCCTTAATGAAAATGGCCAAATAGTAGGTTATAACTCTTCATTTTCCCGAGATGTCAGAACTGCTGTTCGCACTATTACCGATAATGTCGTTTCGAAACATGGTGTACCGATCTATCAAGCATCATTACCTGAAACAGGTGAAGGTGAGACAGCGGTTTATACGCTTTCAGGAATTACGTTTCTTGCTTTAGCAGGAGTGATGAGAAAGAAGAAGTTATAAATGACAGTTTCTAAATTGCTTTACTGAGTGAGAAGTTATGGCGTAACTGAAGATTCACTGCCTTACTTTAATCAAAATTACTTCCATATTCTAGAGAAGTTGAGAATAAAAATAGGAGAATATAAAATGAAAAAAGTATTAATTATTGTTTCTGTTGTTGTAATTGCACTTGCAGGGATTGGCATTGGAGCATATTTCTTAACACGTGAAAAGTCTCCGGAGCAGCAGGTTGTGGGGACTTGGTACGATGGTGAAAATGATGTAACGATTGAGTTGAAATCAAATAAGAGCCTGAAAATTACAAAAGAAAGTGGTGAATCTAGAACAGGTACTTGGCGAATTGCGGGTGATAAAATTAAGTTTACGGCAACAAGTGGTCCCAAAGCTGAAGGTGAACTTTCAACAGGAAAGATTGAATCTATTTTCTTTGAATTCACTAACACCAATGTAAGTTATGCACTTCACGATGCCACCTATGAAAAACAATAAATAGTTATAGGACTCCTATGAAGATTCATTGTACTCTTCATAGGAGTCCTATTTTGCTGAAATAGTTTTTGCATGTGGTGGGGAATCAAATCAAAACATTTAGCGGAAATAAACATATTGAAAGAACAGGAGAATTTAATATGAAAAAATGGATACTGATATCGCTTTTAAGCCTGAGTACTTTGACCTTGGTTGCATGTGGCTCTAATCAAATGAAGCAGGTAACACAGCAATCATCTTCGTCTAGTAAGCAATCATTAAAGAAGAATAGACAGGAAGCATTTCAAACAGTCTTAGATCGATATAAATCTTATCAGAAAGCAATAAATAGTGGTGATGATAGTCGTTTATCTGAATCCTTAAAACAGGTTGAAGCTACATCTGAGGAATATATGCTCATTGATAATTTAGGGCATTCGGGAACGTCAGCTGATTTTCAATATGCGTTTGTAGACTTAGATAAAGATGGACAGGACGAGTTATTAATTGGTAAACAAGATTATATTTCTGCAATCTATTACCTAAAAAATAGTCAACCTTCATTGTTACATGTAGCCTATGTAGCTCCTGTTGGTGGGGCACGTTCATCTCTCACTGCTTATGAAAACGGTCAGGTGGTATTTGCTGCCTGGCAATCATCGAATCCGGAAGTAAACCTAACTTTATACAAAGTTGAAGCTAGTGTCCCAAATAAGGAAAAAGAAACTACGATACAAATGAATGATAAGAAGAAAATCGAAGATGAATTAGGTATCTCGTCTACGGCTTTGAATCTCAAAAACTTAAAGTGGGAATCAATTGATAAAGGTTCAACGACTTCTTCAAAAGAAAGCGCTATGAAATCTTCTAGTCAGAGTGAGGATATTAAGTCAGAAACTGGTTTTCAGGTTCGTGTGCAAATATCGGATTTGGAAATACGCAAAGAACCAAGTGCTAAATCTCAGTCTTTGGGCAAGATATCTCAAGGTATTCATACTATTGCGGAAACAACAAATGCAGAAGGTTACACTTGGGGGAAATTACAATCTGGTCAAGGATGGATTGCTCTTGATTATACGGAACGAATAGAAGGTGAGAAAAAAACTCAATCGGAATCTAGTAGTATGAACATCCAAGAAATTCAAACAGGTAATTTTTCAAGTGTTAAAGGATCTTGGAGAAATGAACAAGGAAATAGTATTACTTTTGATGCCAATGGCTTGATTCAAGTTAATGGCAAACCTGCGGGTGATGTAGTTTTTGATAAGTTCGTCGTAAAAGGAGAAAAGCTCACAGCCGTTACAAAAACATCAGAAGGTATTAGTGAGACACCAATTGTATTTACTCCGTCGGGACAAGATGGAAGAGAGTCAATTTTTTGGAGTAAAAATCATGTCAGTGATGGTACGGATGTTTATTATAGAGAGTAGAAGACTAGTCATTTTATCGAATCACAAAAAGAGTCGCTTTTCATTAGCGACTCTTTTAATATACTTCAAAAGGTAGATTATTTCTGTATAATCTTTGGGCTGTGGGTCTTTATAAAAAAATTATTTTGTTTTTTTAAATTCAACTTTTCTGACATACTATATAGTTACCAAAGTAGAGAGGCAAAAATATATATAATTACTAAAAGTAAAGTTACTTATGATTTTTAGGCTTATCACTTACAGATATAACAAGAACTTAAAATATAAGAGAGGTGACTGAACTTATATTTAAGAAGAAACTACGACTATTTTTGAGAAGTAAAAAAATTATTTTGTTTTTTTAAAATTCAACTTTTCTGACATACTTAAATTGTAAATCAGGAGGTTAACTATATGATAAATGTTCTTTTTTAGAGATTAGGCTATGAACTTGACCAATTTGATACGGAATAGTTCTGTTAATTATTGAATTAGATTAAGAAAGGTTTGACAAATGAAAACTGTAAAAAAATATATTAATAAACAAATCATGACAATAGTGGGTGATCTGATTGAGAAAAGAGAAGAGATGGATATTGTTATCAACTTCGATACTTACGAGGATGACTTCTATGTAGATTTATCTCGAGATAATCAAGAACTGTCGTTCGCTTTTGTTGATGATACATTGAGGATTGTAGTTTATCACTCTTGCCATTGTAAAAATATGTTTGAGATTAGAGAGATGGATGAGATTTTAAATTTGAATTATGCACTTGATATGTTGCTTGAATCATTTTTGTTTAATGAATGGTATGATCTTGTAGCAGATTTAACGAGTCATACGCTCTGGCAAATGGTAGAAAAGTACAAAAAAGACAAGGTGAATGATATTTGATATATGAGATGAAAGGATTAATAATATGAGAACTCCCCAAAATTACAATCAATCGGTAAATGACAAAAAAATTACGAATAAGATGATTGCAGAATGTATTTATTCTGTAAACAAGCGAGCTAAAAATTATCGTGATAAAATAAGAAAATATAAAGCCGATGGCTACAATCTGTATACAGAAAGAAACATTGAAAATGCTGAAGATGAGATGGAAAAATACTATACGATGAAAGAAGAATTGTTAACAGTGTTTGAACCATCACTAATTCATAGACAATATGTAGGAGAAGAGAAAAAACGAGTATTTAGTACTGAAAAAGACTATGATAAATTATTGCAAGAAAAAAGTAATGATATCATTTGGAAAAGTGGTTACCGTGATGAGAATTCTATAGAAGTAAAAATTTTTTGATTATAAGTTAGATAGAAAAAAATATTTATATTTTTTAGTTTATGAAATTGGGAAGTCTAGTTTCCATTTACCCATTTCGGAGCAAAAGGCTAAAAAGTATACTAAATTACAAATTAAAGAAATTGACAAAGATTTCAAGACTCATGGAGCCAATATTAAAGGATTACTTTCAACACAATTTGTAAATAAAGTCTTGAGATTACTTCAAAGTGGTGACTATACAATTGTGGAATAAGACAAAGATAATATAATAAAATAAACATACTGAGAAGGTTGAATCTCAGTATGTTTTTGTCATTCGAAAAACATTAGCTTTTGTTCAAGCTGATAACGACCACAAATCTGATCAGGAGGCCAGGAGGATTTTAAACACTCATCAACTTCCTTTTTTAACTTTGGTGTCAAACGAGACTTCCGACTTTTTTGCTTAGCCCTGTGGTTGTAGTGTTCCTGTGCTAAGGCTAGGGAATAAGCATTTTTGCATCGTTTTAACCCACTTTAAATGGTAGACTTATGGACTCCAAGTTTACTTGCAATTTGGCAAAGTTTCAAACCTAATTCTAAGTAGTTTTCTATTTTAATTCGCTCGTCTGTGGTAAATTGATGGTAGCTCATAAGTTGTCCTTTCGTAATTAGTTCGTTCAATTCTATTTTACTAGAAAAATCGTATGAGTTTTTATTGTGCACTTATATTGTATATTCAAGAGACAAAAATCCCCACCAGAAAGAAATTCTGGTGGGGTATTTGGTGGGGAACCAAATATAATTAATTAGATTTTAGCGTTTTAAAACAATTCAAAATGCTGTTAAATCAATCAAGTCACTCTAAATTAGGTTTATATTTTATTCCCACTCAACAGTTGCAGGTGGTTTACTTGTAATATCGTAGACGATACGGTTAACGTGGTCAACTTCGTTAACGATACGAACAGAAATCTTTTGAAGAACTTCCCATGGAAGTTTCGCAAAGTCAGCTGTCATGCCGTCAATTGAAGTGATAGCACGGATAGCGATAGTGTAGTCATAAGTACGGCCATCACCCATAACACCGACAGAGCGAACGCCTGTGTTAACAGTGAAGTATTGCCATACATCACGATCAAGACCAGCTTTGGCAATTTCTTCGCGAAGGATAGCATCAGACTCACGAACAGTTTCAAGTTTCTCTTCAGTGATTTCACCCATAACACGGATGGCAAGTCCTGGTCCTGGGAAAGGTTGACGCCAAACGACTTCATCAGGCATTCCCATCTCAGTACCAAGGGCACGGACTTCATCTTTAAAGAGGGTGTTAAGTGGTTCAATCAATTCAAACTGCATGTCTTCTGGAAGACCACCAACGTTGTGGTGAGATTTGATTGTTTGAGCTGTCTCAGTACCGGATTCAATAATATCAGTGTAGAGTGTTCCTTGAGCCAGGAAGTCTACACCTTTAAGTTTGCTTGCTTCGTCATCAAAGACGTAAACAAACTCGTTACCGATGATTTTACGTTTTTTCTCAGGATCATCAACACCAGCCAAGAGGTCTAGGAAGCGTTTAGAAGCATCAACACGGATAATGTTAAGGCCAAATTTACCTCCAAGCATCTCCATAACTTGGTCACCTTCACCTTTACGGAGAAGACCGTGGTCAACGAAGATACATGTCAATTGATCTCCGATAGCTTTTTGCAAAAGGACACCAACAACAGATGAATCAACCCCACCTGAGAGCCCAAGAAGGACTTTACGGTCACCAACTGTTTCACGGATTTGTGCAATTTGCATATCTACGAAGTTAGCCATTGACCAGTCACCTTTGGCACCACAGATGCCAAAAGCAAAGTTTTTCAAGATATCATTACCATACACAGAGTGACGAACTTCTGGATGGAATTGGATACCATAGAAGTTTTTCTCAGTATCTTCCATCGCAGCGAATGGGCAATCCACTGAGTCACCAACAAGATGGAAACCTTCTGGAATTTCTGTAACAGCATCACCGTGGCTCATCAGAACAACTTGTTCTTCAGGAGTTCCAGCAAAGATCTCTGACTGGGCACGAAGGCGAAGTGTTGATTGGCCATACTCACGGTTACCTGCTTCACCAGCAGGAACAACTTTACCACCGAGTTTGTGGGTCAAAAGTTGCATTCCGTAACAGATACCAAGAATTGGGATACCAAGCTCGAAAATTTCTTCGTCAATACCGAAAGCATCCTCGGCATAAACAGAGTTAGGACCACCTGAAAGTACGATACCGATAGGATTTATGGCACGGACTTCATCAGCAGTAATTTTATGGCTCTTCAATTCAGAGAAAACGCCAAATTCACGAATACGACGTGCAATCAGCTGATTGTATTGGCTACCATAGTCTAGAACAATGATTTTCTGCACATCATTCAAAGTAGAAATGTCAGTCATTATTACCCTTTCTTTTTACGTCACACATGGACTCTTTCTTATGCAATCATTGTATCACAAATTTATGGACTTAGCACCTAGATTTATACGAGAAACTGTAAGTCCCTTACTTATCTTTACAATTATGTCACTTTTTTTTGTAAAATAGGAAAAAAGGAGGGGGGATTTGATGTTACCAGCGTATATTCGGATACATGATAAGATAAAGGAAGATGTTGATGATGGTGCTTGGAAAATCGGGCAACGTCTTCCTAGCGAGCGAGATCTTTGCGAGACTTTTGATGTGAGTCGGATGACTGTGCGCCAGGCGATAACACTTTTAGTGGATGAGGGAATTTTAGAACGCAAACCAGGAAGTGGAACCTTTGTGGCTAGCAGTCGAGTTAAGGAAAAGATGCGTGGAACTACGAGTTTTACTGAGATTGTCAAATCCCAAGGCAAGAAGCCGTCTAGTGAGCTTATTTCGTATCAACGTCTACATCCAAATGAGTTCGAAATCAAGAATTTAGGTGTCTTGCCACAGTCCCATGTCATTCGTATGGAACGTGTTCGTTTTGCCGATGACATTCCGGTTGCCTATGAAATTGCCAGTATCCCTGAGAAAATTATCCGAGGTTTTAAGGAATCAGATATTACCGAACATTTCTTCAAGACACTGACCGATAATGGCTATGAAATAGGAAAAAGTCAGCAGACCATATCAGCAAGTTCGGCCAATAGTAGTCTAGCCAAGCACCTTAAGGTTAAGACCGGTGATGCTCTCTTGAGTCTGATACAAATTTCCTTCCTCCAAGATGGACAGGCTTTCGAATATGTAAGAAGTTACTATGTTGGCGACCGTTTTGAATTTTATTTGGAGAACAATTAGAAGTCACTGCTTTTTTCTGCATAAGAATGGTGCTAACACCATGATTTTATGGTAAAATGAAGCTTATGGAAATTGAAAAAACCAATCGCATGAATGCCCTGTTTGAGTTCTATGCAGCCTTGTTAACAGATAAACAGATGAACTATATTGAGCTATATTATGCGGATGATTATAGTTTGGCAGAAATTGCCGAGGAATTTGGTGTGAGTCGTCAGGCCGTATATGATAACATCAAGCGTACTGAGAAGATTTTAGAAGCTTACGAGATGAAATTACATATGTATTCAGATTACATCGTTCGTAGCCAAATTTTTGATGATATCATGGAAAAATACGCAGACGATAGCTATCTCCAGGAACAAATTGCTGTGCTTAGTAGCATTGATAATAGAGATTAGATTCAAGCAGAAAGTAAGAGAGGAAATGATATATGGCTTTTGAAAGCTTAACGGAACGCTTGCAAGGCGTTTTCAAAAATTTAAGACGTAAAGGAAAACTTTCAGAGAAAGAAGTTCAAGAAGTCACTAAAGAGATTCGTTTGGCACTTCTTGAAGCAGACGTAGCTCTACCAGTTGTTAAGACATTTATCAAACGTGTTCGTGAACGCGCTGTAGGTCACGAAATCATTGATACTCTTGATGCTTCACAACAAATCATTAAGATTGTTAATGAAGAATTGACAGAAATTCTTGGGTCTGAAACATCTGAGATTGAGAAATCTCCAAAGATTCCAACAATCATTATGATGGTTGGTCTTCAAGGGGCTGGTAAAACGACCTTTGCTGGTAAATTGGCGAATAAGCTGATTAAAGAACAAGAAGCCCGTCCAATGATGATTGCGGCGGACATCTATCGTCCAGCTGCCATTGACCAATTGAAGACTTTGGGACAACAAATCAATATTCCTGTTTTTGATATGGGTACAGAGACACCGGCGGTTGAGATTGTCAAAAATGGTTTGGAACAAGCGCGTGCAAATAAAAATGACTATGTCTTGATTGATACGGCTGGTCGTTTGCAGATTGACGAGACTCTCATGCAAGAGTTGCGTGATATCAAAGATTTTGCTCATCCAAACGAGATTCTCTTGGTTGTAGATAGCATGATTGGTCAGGAAGCTGCCAACGTTGCCAAGGAGTTCAATGAACAACTAGATATCACAGGTGTCGTTCTTACTAAAATTGATGGTGATACACGTGGTGGTGCAGCTCTTTCTATTCGTGAGATCACTGGTAAGCCGATTAAATTTACAGGTACTGGTGAGAAAATTACGGATATCGAGACTTTCCACCCTGACCGTATGTCAAGCCGTATCTTAGGTATGGGTGACCTTCTTACCCTTATTGAAAAAGCTTCTCAAGAATACGATGAGAAAAAATCTCTTGAGTTGGCTGAAAAGATGCGTGAAAATACCTTTGATTTCAATGACTTCATCGACCAATTAGACCAAGTGCAAAATATGGGTCCTATGGAGGATTTGCTTAAGATGTTGCCAGGTATGGCTAACAATCCTGCCTTGGCTAATGTTAAAGTAGATGAGAAACAGATTGCGCGCAAACGTGCCATTGTGTCATCAATGACACCAGAAGAGCGTGAAAATCCTGATCTCTTGACACCAAGCCGTCGTCGCCGTATTGCCAATGGTTCGGGAAATACCTTCATCGAAGTAAACAAGTTTATTAAAGATTTCAATCAAGCCAAACAAATGATGCAAGGCGTTATGTCTGGCGACATGGAACAAATGATGCGTCAAATGGGTCTTAACCCAAATAATCTGCCAAAAAACATGCCAAATATGCCTGATATGGGTAATATGGACATGTCTGCTCTTGAAGGCATGATGGGTGGCGCTGGTATGCCAGATCTAGGGAATATGGATCTAAGCCAAATGCTTGGTGGTGGTCTTAAAGGTAAAGTTGGTTCATTTGCCATGAAACATGCGATGAAGCGGCAAGCTAACAAGTTGAAGAAAGCTAAGAAAAAACGTAAATAAGAAACTTAGAACGCTAGGGCATTTTGCGCTAGTGTTTTTTTCTGAAAAATATTGACTTATATAACTATACACTGTAACATACTAATGTATATACAGTAAAAAGGAGTAAATTATGAAACCTAAAAAGAGAATTCAAGAAATGACCTTTGCAGCTTTATTAACTGCAATTGCTATCCTTATCCCAAGTATCATGCCAATTAAACTGATCATCCCACCGGCTTCGTATACTTTGGGGAGCCATGTTCCAATATTTCTAGCTATGTTTATATCTCCCTGGGTAACTGCTTTTGTTATCTTAGCTTCTAGTTTGGGATACTTTATGGCTGGCTATCCGATTGTGGTTGTTTTTAGAGCCTTTTCTCATATTATATTTGGTTTTTTAGGCGCACTCTATTTGAAAAAATTTCCACAAACGATAGAAAATCATAAATCATCATTGCTTTTTAACTTTGTTTTAGGGCTTATCCATGCTATAGGTGAAGTTCTTGCTTGTGTGATTTTTTATTCAGTAACAGGAGAGGATTTCCAAAAACTGTTCTATGTTCTCTTTGTTTTAGTTGGTTTTGGCACTATTGTCCATAGTATGATAGACTATGTTATAGCATTATCAATTTTCAAAAGTATTCGAAAAATACGCTAGTTGAAAGAGGGGGGTGTCTATGGCTTCAAATCGAAAAGAAGAATTATTGGCACTCTTAAAGGGAGCTAAAGAGGCAATAAATGGACAGAGTCTGGCGGAGCATTTTGGTGTGACACGTCAAATCATTGTTCAAGATATTGCACTTTTACGTGCAGATGGTGCCCAGATTATTTCAACTAATAGGGGATATATCTATAAAAGTAGCGATGACAATTCTTATGTACGTAGGCTGTTTAAGGTGAATCATAAAGTATCTGATATGGAAGATGAGCTTTTGGCTATTGTTGATAATGGCGGCCGTATTCAAAATATCATGATAGATCATCCAGTCTATGGAGAAATTCAGACTTTGTTGAAATTGTCTTGTCGTCGAGATGTTAGTCATTTTTTAGATCAATCATCGTCAAATGACTTTCACCCCTTATCTGATTTAACAAATGGAATTCATTACCATCTTGTCGAAGCAGATAGTGAGCAGGATATGGCTTATATAGAAGAGGCACTAAACCATCTAGGATTTTTAGTTAAAGAATAATACAAAAGAGAATTGTAAAAGTAGTTAGTTTCACTTGAAGTTAACTGCTTTTTTTGATAAACTTGTGTTAGTTTATTAACTTACGGAGGTAGCCATGTTTTCAGGACAAAGACTTAAGGAAATTCGAGAAGCACAAGGGATGAGTCAGGCAGCAGTGGCTAAGCATCTAGGAATTTCTCGCTCCTCTTATTTTAATTGGGAAAATGGTAAGACGAAACCAAATCAAAAGAACCTATCGATTTTGGCTGAACTTTTTGGCGTAGCTGAGACCTATTTTCTTTCTGAACATGAGATTGTAGAAGTTTACTTGGAACTAAATGAGGAAAATCGTCAGGAAGCTTTGCGACTTACTAAGGCTCTCCTAGAAGAGCAAGAAGCAGAAAAGCAGAAAGCACCTGTTATTTCGCTTTACTCTTACAAAGTTTTCGAGCGTTTATCAGCCGGAACTGGTTACACTTACTTTGGTGATGGCAACTATGATGAAGTTTTCTATGATGAAGAATTAGATCATGATTTTGCATCGTGGGTATTTGGAGACTCTATGGAACCTACCTACCTAAATGGTGAAGTAGTGCTAATCAAACAAACAGGTTTTGATTATGATGGAGCTGTTTATGCTGTAGACTGGGACGGTCAAACCTATATCAAAAAAGTTTATCGCGAGGAAGATGGACTACGATTAGTTTCTCTCAATAAACGTTATGGTGATAAGTTCGCACCCTATGACGAAGATCCCCGAATCATTGGTAAAATTGTCGGTAACTTTATGCCTGTTGAGGCTTAGTCAACTTTTATCGATTGGGCATCTTAAACTAAATCTGATATAATATAAGTAAAGTGAAGCCAAGTCTTTGGCTTTTTTTAAAGAGTTTAAATCATATTTTACTAAGAAAATAAAGAGGAGAGATATACATGGCTACTATTCAATGGTTTCCTGGTCACATGTCCAAAGCCCGTCGACAAGTTCAGGAAAATCTTAAGCATGTTGATTTTGTAACAATTTTAGTGGATGCACGTTTGCCACTGTCAAGTCAAAATCCCATGCTGACTAAAATTGTTGGTGATAAACCAAAACTTTTAATTCTTAATAAGGCTGACCTTGCTGATAGTAATCGTACAAAAGAGTGGCGTAGCTATTTTGAGACTCAAGGGATTAAAACCTTGGCCATTAATTCCAAGGAACAATCTACAGTTAAATTGGTGACAGACGCTGCTAAGAGTCTTATGGCTGACAAGATTCAACGATTACGTGAACGTGGTATTCAGAAAGAGACCTTGAGAACCATGATTATTGGGATTCCAAATGCTGGGAAATCTACCTTGATGAATCGTTTGGCTGGTAAAAAAATTGCCGTTGTAGGAAATAAACCTGGTGTGACAAAAGGTCAACAGTGGTTGAAGTCTAATAAGGACTTGGAAATCCTTGATACTCCGGGAATTTTGTGGCCTAAGTTTGAAGATGAGTTGGTCGGCTTGAAGCTTGCTTTGACTGGAGCCATCAAGGACCAGCTCTTGCCAATGGATGAAGTTACGATTTTTGGACTTAACTATTTTAAAACTTACTATCCTGAACGTTTAGAGGAACGCTTTAAAGGTATTGACATTGAGGAAGAGGCACCAGAAATCATAATGGAAATGACTCGAAAACTTGGCTTCCGTGAAGATTATGACCGTTTCTATAATCTATTTGTCAAAGAAGTTCGTGATGGAAAACTAGGTCGTTACACACTTGATATTGTTGGGGTCGATACTGATGGCGACAATTAAAGAAGTCAAGGAGCAATTGGCCACTTTGACAGATCTTGACGATTACCGATGGGCAAGTTTTGAGGATGATAGTCGAGCTGGTGTGCAGACTGCCATTAAGCAACGACGTAAAGCTATCCTAGCTGAGATTGCTGAGGAAGAACGCTTAGAGATGATGCTCAGTTACGAAAAAGTACTTTATGCTCAGGGAGTTGAACTCATTGCAGGTGTTGATGAAGTTGGACGTGGCCCTTTGGCTGGGCCGGTGGTAGCTGCAGCGGTTATCTTACCAAAGTTTTGCAAAATAAAAGGTCTCAATGACAGTAAAAAAATTCCCAAATCAAAACATGAAGCCATTTATAAGCAGGTGATGAAGGAAGCAGTTGCTGTTGGGGTTGGTATTAAGGACAACCATGTGATTGACGATGTCAATATTTATGAAGCAACCAAGCTTGCTATGGCTGAAGCTATTGAAAAACTTAGTCCCAAACCTGAACATTTGTTAATTGATGCCATGACTTTGGACCTACCAATAGGACAAACATCAATTATAAAAGGGGATGCTAATTCTTTATCTATTGCGGCAGCTTCCATCGTAGCGAAGGTAACCCGTGATAAGATGATGGCTGACTATGATCAGGAGTTTCCTGGTTACGCATTTGCCAAAAATGCAGGCTATGGTACCAAGGATCATCTGTCTGGCCTAGATAACTTTGGTGTTACACCAATTCATAGAAGAAGCTTCGAACCAATAAAGTCAATAATAAAAAGTAGGTGAAGTGGCGTGATTTTAGCTATTGATATCGGAGGAACCTTTATCAAGTTTGGGTTAGTTGATGATGATTTTAAGATTAGCAATCAATCTAAAGTTCCAACACCACCAACGTTAGACAACTTTTGGTTGACTTTAGAGCATATTGTCTCGTCTCACAAGGATATTATTTCTGGGATTGCCATTGCGTGCCCAGGAGAAATAAATAGTAAACGTGGTTTCATTTTCAAGGGCGGTCTTATCCCTTATTTAACGGCTATCCCACTTGGGTCACGATTGACTAAAACATTTCAACTGCCTGTAAAGGTTATCAATGATGCTGATGCGGCGGCTTTGGCTGAAGCCAGATATGGAAGTCTACAAGAGTTAGATTGTGGGGCTGCCTTGGTTTTAGGTACGGGTGTTGGTTTAGGACTTGTCTCACAGGAGGACTTGCTATCACCTCTGTCAGTTACCCAATATCTGCGAGCTCCAAGTCCCCAAAGCATGAGTCAAACCTCTCTGCCCTTCCAGTGGGAATTGTTTATGCATGGCTTAGTAAGTCTTGTCGATAACAAGGGGTCTGCAGTAGGCTTTATTCATGAAGCCAGTGAGTTACTTGGGTTAAATCAAGACGATGGTCCAACAGTATTCTCAGCGATAGAGGAAAATCAATCGGAAGATCTAAATCTTTTATTTAAAAACTATTGTCATGAAATTGCTGTTCTTGTACTAAATTTGCAGAGCTTCTTTAGGCTGGAGAAAGTTGTTATCGGTGGTGGTATCAGTAGGCAAGATACTTTAATTGAAGGAATATGCGATGCCTATGAGGAGTTATTTAATGATAAGTCTGAATTAGGTTTTGAGCCTATAACTCTTCAAGCCTGTCATTTCCATAACGATAGTAACCTATTAGGGGCGGCGTCTTATTTTGCCTCTGAAAATGATTTATAATCAAGGAAAGTTCCATAATGGAGCTTTTTTCTTTTCTGTTGCGAATAAAGAAAAGGAGGTATCTATATGAATAATTTTGAACTTTTTAAACTTAAAGCCGCTGGGTTGACGAATTTGAATATCTTAAATATTTTGGACTATCAAAAGACTAAAGATAGAAAATTGAGTTTACGTGATATGGCAGTGGTATCCAAGTCTAAAAATGCAGTACTCTTTATGGAAAAGTATAAGAGTTTAGATATTAAGCAACTCAAAGAACAGTTTGAACGTTTTCCTACGTTATCGATTTTTGATAAAGAATATCCCATTGAGCTGAAGCACACCTATAATCCTCCTGTTCTCCTTTATTATCAGGGAAATCTTGATTTACTGATTAAACCAAAGCTAGCTGTTGTTGGGGCAAGAAATTGTTCTGAAACAGGCAAGCAGTCTGTTCGAAAAATTGTTAGTGAACTTGGTAATCAGTTTACTATTGTGAGTGGATTGGCGCGTGGAATTGATACTTGTGCGCATATGGAGTCCTTGAAAAATAAGGGAAACACTATTGCAGTTATCGGGACAGGACTTGATGTTTATTATCCTAAAGAAAATAAAGCTTTGCAGGACTATATGGCTAAAAACCATTTAGTTCTTACAGAATATGGACCGGGGGAACAGCCTCTCAAGTACCATTTTCCTGAACGAAATCGGATTATTTCTGGATTGTGTCAAGGAGTTATGGTCGTAGAAGCTAAGCTTCGCTCGGGAAGCCTGATTACTTGTGAGCGTGCCATGGAAGAAGGTAGAGATGTTTTTGCTATTCCAGGAAATATTTTAGATGGAAAGTCAGACGGATGCCATCACTTGATTCAGGAGGGTGCAAAGTGCATCACGACAGGGTTTGACATTCTTTCAGAGTTTTCTTGAAAATCAAAGTTCTCCTATAGAGATAAAGTTTTTTATTGACAGTTAAAGAAAAGGAAGGTATCATGTTAGTTGCTTGGTTCAAGATGTTTCATTTTTTAATGTCTTGTGACTAGATTTTAGACAGATTAGTGGCGCAGCCAGTTTATAATATTACAAGGAAATAGTCTATGGCGACAGCAACGAAAACTAAAACAACAAAGAAAACGACAGCCAAAAAGGCGACTAAAAAGAGGGCGACACCAAAGAAAAATTTGGTCATCGTGGAGTCTCCTGCCAAAGCAAAAACTATTGAAAAGTACCTTGGGCGCAATTATAAAGTTGTAGCCTCTGTTGGGCATATCCGTGATTTGAAAAAATCAAGTATGTCTATTGATTTTGAAAACAACTACGAACCTCAGTACATTAATATTCGAGGTAAAGGACCTCTTATCAATGAATTGAAGAAAGAGGCTAAAAAAGCTAAGCAAGTCTTTCTCGCAAGTGACCCGGACCGTGAAGGGGAAGCCATTTCATGGCATTTGTCACATATTCTTGGTTTAGAGCCAGAGGAAAAAAATCGTGTCGTCTTTAACGAAATTACTAAAGATGCAGTGAAGAATGCCTTTGTGGAGCCACGCGCCATTGACATGGACTTGGTAGATGCGCAGCAAGCTCGTCGTGTCTTGGACCGTATTGTGGGTTACTCCATTTCACCTCTTCTTTGGAAGAAGGTTAAGAAAGGTCTTTCTGCAGGTCGGGTGCAATCGGTAGCTCTTAAGCTTATTATTGACCGTGAGAATGAAATTAAGGCCTTTAAACCAGAAGAATATTGGACAATTGATGGTTCCTTTAAGAAGGGTACTAAGAAATTTCAGGCTAGTTTCTATGGCTTGGATGGTAAAAAGCTTAAGCTCAACAATAATGACGATGTTCAAGCCGTTCTGTCTCGTATCACAAGTGATGATTTTAATGTAGATAAGGTAGAGAAAAAAGAACGCCGTCGTAATGCACCATTGCCATATACAACCTCATCTCTCCAACAGGATGCTGCTAATAAGATTAACTTCCGTACACGTAAGACCATGATGGTTGCCCAACAGTTGTATGAAGGGATTAATCTGGGTTCAGGAGCTCAAGGTTTGATTACCTATATGCGTACGGACTCAACACGTATCAGTCCGGTTGCTCAAAACCAGGCTGCTGAATTTATTACAGAACGCTTTGGTTCTAAGTATTCAAAACACGGTAGCAAGGTGAAAAATAGTTCGGGAGCACAAGATGCTCATGAGGCTATCCGTCCGTCAAATGTTTTCCAAACACCAGAAAGTATCGCTAAGTATTTGGATAAGGATCAGCTTAAGCTCTATACTCTTATCTGGAATCGTTTTGTAGCGAGTCAAATGACAGCAGCAGTATTTGATACGATGAAGGTGACCTTGTCTCAAAACGGAGTCATTTTCACAGCAAATGGTAGCCAAATCAAGTTTGACGGTTATATGGCCGTTTACAACGACTCTGATAAAAATAAAATGCTTCCTGATATGGCTGAAGGTGATACGGTTAAGAAGGTTGTGACAACGCCTGAACAACACTTTACGCAACCACCTGCACGCTATTCTGAAGCGACATTGATTAAGACTTTGGAAGAAAATGGCGTTGGTCGTCCGTCAACATATGCGCCAACGCTTGATGTTATCCAACGTCGCTACTATGTCAAATTGGTGGCTAAACGTTTTGAACCAACTGAACTTGGTGAAATTGTTAATAGCCTAATCGTAGAGTTCTTCCCAGACATCGTGGATGTTAAATTCACTGCCGAGATGGAAGGTAAACTCGATAAAGTTGAAATCGGTAAGGAACAATGGCAGAAGGTTATTGATGAATTCTTCAAACCTTTCCAAAAAGAATTGGAAAAAGCTGAAGAAGGTATTGAAAAAATCCAAATCAAGGATGAGCCTGCTGGTTTTGATTGTGATCTCTGTGGTCACCCAATGGTCATCAAACTTGGTCGCTACGGTAAGTTCTACGCATGTAGTAATTTTCCAGACTGTCATAACACCAAGGCCATTACTAAAGAAATTGGCGTTACTTGTCCAACCTGTGGTCAAGGTCAGGTCATCGAACGTAAGACAAAACGTAATCGTGTCTTTTATGGTTGTGACCGCTATCCTGACTGTGAATTTACGTCGTGGGATATCCCTGTTGGACGTAACTGTCCTAAATCAGGCGATTACCTCGTCGAGAAGAAAGTACGTGGTGGTGGCAAACAAGTCATCTGTAGTAACGAAGAGTGTGACTACAAAGAATCTGTTGTTAAATAAAGACATAGCTATCTCAAGTTAAGACTTGGGATAGTTTTTTGTCTTTTATCCAAAAAACTGATACTTTCCTTAAATTTGTTTTTTATACTAAGGATGAAAAGAAAGGAGAGTAAGTGGTTTTTGATATTAGTAAGATATAAGATTATATTGAAAAAACACTTATTCTGAAAGAGGTGCATCAATGCAAATAACTGTTAAACAACTTTCAAAATCATACAAAGATAAGACTATTTTAGACAATGTCACATTTACTATTGAATCTGGAACAGTTTGTGGTCTCTTAGGGGTTAATGGTGCTGGTAAGTCGACACTGATGAAAATACTTTTTGGTTTGCTTCCCAAAAGTAGTGGAGAAATTCAATTCGATGGCATATCAAAAGGCAAACAATCATTAGGTGCATTAATCGAAGCACCTGCTATTTATCACAACCTTTCGGCTTTTGATAATTTAAAAACAAAAGCGTTACTATATGATATTCCTGATTCAAAGATTATTAAAACCTTAGAAATAATTGGTCTTTCAAATACTAGAAAGAAAAAGGCCGGTAAATTTTCATTAGGTATGAAGCAACGATTAGGAATTGGCATGGCTATTTTAACTGATCCCCAATTTTTAATTCTCGATGAGCCTACTAATGGACTTGATCCTGATGGTATAAAAGAACTGCTAGACCTTATTCGTTCTTTGAAGGCAAAAGGGATGACGATTCTGATTTCTAGCCATCAACTTTTAGAAATAAGTAAGGTGGCCGATCATATTCTTATTCTCGACAAAGGTAAAATACAATATGATGGTGAAAATAAAAATGTAGATAGTCTTGAGAGACTCTTCTTTAAAATTGTTCATGGGGGGTACTGATATGCAAAAGATATTCTATTCGGAATTGCTCAAATTACGACATTTAGGAACGACTAAATTCTTAATAATCATACCGTTTTTAACCGTTCTTATAGCCTTTTTAATGGGAGGATTGCAGATTTTTGTTCCCTTTTCAGTCTATTGGTGGGAAGCTATCTTTTTATATCTAGTGAATGGTCTATTGTTCATAGTTGATAGACGTTTAGAAGGTCAGGCGGGGCATTTTCAAAATGTTACAAACAGGAGTTTCGCTTGGAAAATTTCTCTGATGAAAATGGTGCTTATAGGAATGAGAACGTTCATTTCTAGTTTATTCTTACTAGTTTTCCTCAGTCTCGTTGCATTTATTTATGCAGGTTTTATTCCAATAAATATTCCTAAAACAGCTATTTCATTAATCTTAATTTGGATGACAACTTTATGGAATATTCCTTTTCTTTATCTGATGTCTAAATACATTAGTCATTTCATCCTATTAGCACTTAACACACTGACTTGTCTTTTAATAGCACCATTTATTGCTCAAAGTTCACTCTGGTTCGTCTTGCCCTATACCTATCACTATAAAATAGCTCAATTTATATTAAACCTTAAACCATCAGGGGATATTATTGTAAATCAAAATCAATACAGCATTTCGCAAGTGTTACTTACGATGATACTATCAATAGCAGTGACATCACTTTTATCTTATGTCCTGCAAGGGAGACAATCAAATGCTAAGGTGTGAGTTACTTAAATTAAAGAATACTATTAGTCTCTATCTTATTGTCAGTTTTTCGTTACTAGAGATTCTTTTAATCCCCCTTTATGTAAGTTTCGTTCCTAATGGTTTTTCCCTAACAAATTTAGCCATATTATCTTTTTTATGCTATCCACTATTAACAGTATTTTTATCAATTTTAGGGATTGAACAGGAAAAACACTCTAATCAATATCAAGAAATATCGAGTTATCCTAAAAAAAGACGTTTATGGTTGGCTAAACTTTTAATAGCAGACCTAATCCTTAGCCTACCTTCTTTATTGAGTTGGATTAGTATAAATCTACTCTTAAAACATAGCCTCGATGGATTTGTAGTAAGCCTATCAAGTTGGATGCTAATTATCTTTCTCAATCATTTTCATTACTTAACACAAGTGAGTCTGAACAGTGCCAGTAATATTATTATCTCTATGGTTGAAATTATTTTTATTATTTTTGCTAGTAATAAAGTTTTCTTGTCTATTCATTGGCTTCCTATTGCATTTCCTATTAACAGCATTCTCATAGGTGATTGGCGTCAACTCACTACCTTGCCTTTATGGATAGTTGGGGTGACTATGTTATTTATTTGTTCCATAGATTTCAAAACAAAAAGATAATATAAGAAATAACATGGATAGTATATTAGTCTTCAGTGATTATCCTAAAATAATATTAATTGTTTGTCTGAAAAGTAAACTATATTAGTTAATTTTTTATACTAAGGATGAAAAGAAAGGAGAGTTATTATGAAACGTTTAAGTTTATCAGGTTCCCAACTCAAATATATAGCCCTAATTACTATGGTATTCGACCATATTCATTATTTTTTTGATTATACAGGGGAAATCCCCATTTGGTTTGCTATGATTGGGAGATTAGCGGCTCCCTTGTTCCTTTTTTGTGTGATTGAGGGTTTTATTCATACCCATAACCGGAAGAAATACTTCCTAAAGATTTATGCTTTAGCAATTGTGATGGGATTGATTCAATTTGGATTCTATAATTTTCTACATCCTCTAGTTAGACCGGATGGTTTCTTTCCACAAAATATGATGCTGTCGTCATTCGCAATTTTGCTCGTTGCTCTTCAAGGTATTGCTTGGATTCAAGAAAAGAAATACCTTAAAGGACTCCCAACCTTACTTTTCCCATTATTGCTTCCATGGTTAATGGTACCTTTTTATCTGCTAAGTATGAACAAACCTACGTTATTTTTTCTACTAAAATTTCTCAATTTTACAGTGATACCAGTTCATACATTTATCAGTGACGGAGGAACGTGGTTACTTTTGACTGGTATCGCTATGTATCTTTGTCATAAGAATCTTAAGAAAGAAGTGCTTGCTTTTGTGAGTGTTAGTCTTGTTTGGGTACTAATGGTGATTGTTCTAAGCAGACCTTCTTTTCACGATTTAATGTTCAAATACTTTGAATGGATGGAAATATTTTCGGCTCCTTTAATGCTTTGCTATAACGGTGAGAGAGGGAAAGGGTCAAAATATTTGTTCTACATCTTTTATCCAAGTCATATTTATCTACTTTACGCCTTGTCAGTTGTCTTCTATAGATGATATGATAAAGGTAATTTTGTACGAAAGGAAAGGTTATGGCTCAAATACTTGTTATTGATGATCAAGAAGATATTGTGAAATTGGTTGTAAAGGCTTTAGAGCTTCAAAATCATAAGGTGACGGGGCTTACAAGTGTTTTAGATTTGGATAAGAACTCGTTGCCACGCTTTGACTTGATTTTACTGGATATCATGATGCCTGATGTTGATGGTTTCCAGTTTTGTCATGAGATTCGTGATCAGGTGGATTGTCCTATACTCTTTATTACAGCCAAAACGCAAGAGGTTGATATTGTCCAAGGCTTGACTTATGGTGCTGATGATTATATTTGTAAGCCATTTGGGGTTAAAGAACTGCAAGCGCGTGTGGCTGCTCACTTGAGACGTGAACATCGTGAGCGTCACCATAAGCTTTCACTTGGGGATTTTCAGTTTGATTTGTCGGCTCAGGAGCTTTATGTTGAGAATCAGTTGTTAGATTTGACTAAATCGGAGTACGGTATTTGTCAATTTTTGGCTGAAAATAAGGGTCAAGTCTTTTCAAAAGAACAAATCTACACGCATTTGTACGGCTATGAGGATAAAGGAAGTCCAACAGCAGTGGCTGAACATATTAAAAATATCCGTGCAAAGCTCAAAGATGTTGGGCAAAATCCTATTGAAACAGTCTGGGGGATTGGTTACAAGTGGCACTAATAAAAAAACGAGAATACTCTCTAAGAACAATCTTGTTATCTTATGTCGTTAGCCTGACGATCCTCTCGGCAATCAGCGGTCTTCTTATTTTGTATTTGTTCAGTTTGTCTTATCGTTTTGGAGTTGTGATTCCAGCAAATCAAGTTGAGAGTGATTTGTCTGCTGTGAGAAGTGATATTGAAACTTCTAAGGTCTTTAATCCCGAGATTTTACCTGATGGTACGAGTTATGTCTTTTTAACTAGAGATTTTAAGCTTAAAAAGTCTAACATGCCTGTTAACTTGCAAGAAGAATCCTTACTAAATTACCAATTCAAGAATGCTCACGGTGGGATATACGGCTATTTTCAGTCTTTTGAACGGTCAGATGGTATAGTCATTGTCAACTATCAATTATCACCTAGGTATCATAATGCGTGGATGAATCAGCATTTTCCAAATGCTGATATATTGATGATTGGCTCAATGATTGTATTCATTCTCCTCATATTTATTATTTTAACTTTTTACTATGCAAATAAATTAAGCCAGCAGCTTAAACCTATATTAAAAGTTACTGAAAAAATTTCCCAACAAGACTTGGATTTTAAAACCACTCAGTCTACAATTAAGGAGTTCAATCAGGTTTTAAGTGGTTTGGATCATATGCGAGTAGCACTTCGTGAATCTTTGATGGAAAATTGGAGGGCTGAGCAAGATAAGCAAAATCAAATTTCTGCCTTAACTCATGACCTAAAGACGCCCCTTACAGTTTCCCGTGGCAATGCGGAACTTTTAGCCATGACACCCTTAAATGCAGACCAAATGGACTTATTAAAACATTTTCAAAAGGGAATTGCACAGGTTGATGCTTACGTTAAAGAATTGTCAGAACTCAACAAAATGAGTTTGAAGAAAACCCTGTCGCTTGAAGACATTTCGGTTAGGGAATTTGTTGAAGATATTTTCGATCAAACCTTGTCACTAGCTCAAATCAAACAAATCAATGTAGCATTTGACAAGAAAGAAATCGAGAAAGAAAGCATAGGCAATTGGGATAAGTCCTTGTTGAATCGAGCTATTATGAATATTGTTTCAAATGCCGTAGAGCATACACCCAGTGGCAGTCATTTGCTCCTAACCGCTAGGGTAGAAGAAGATGAATTCAAGTTTATATGCCTTGATTCTGGTCCTGGATTTTCCCTTGAATCACTTGAAAAGGCCACTCAGCTCTTTTATCAAGAGGATAAAAGCAGACAGAGCCGCAGTCATAGTGGCCTTGGTCTGACTATTGCCAATGATATTATTCGCTTACACCATGGTAGTCTTTCTCTATCAAATGACAATGGCACGGGTGGTGCTAAAGTGACTATCATTTTACCTCTTTAAATACAGATGACTCCTAGTCGCCAGATGAGGAGTTTTTTGCTATACTACTAAGAGTAAAAATGAAGAAAGATTTGTGGGAATAGGATTTTATCTTATTCCCGAAGAGGTATTAGTGTCATGTCTCAATCAAAAGCAGATTATATTAACGTGATTGGAGCTGGTTTGGCCGGATCCGAGGCGGCTTATCAGGTTGCCAAACGTGGTATTCCAGTAAAACTTTATGAAATGCGTGGGGTCAAAGCAACACCACAGCATAAGACAACCAATTTTGCAGAATTGGTTTGCTCTAACTCTTTCCGTGGTGATAGTTTAACCAATGCTGTAGGGCTTCTTAAAGAAGAAATGCGTCGCTTGGACTCTATCATTATGCGAAATGGAGAAGCTCACCGTGTGCCAGCTGGTGGTGCCATGGCGGTGGACCGTGAAGGTTATGCAGAAGCGGTGACAGCAGAAATTGAAAATCATCCATTAATTGAAGTTATCCGTGAAGAAATCACAGAGATTCCTGATGATGCCATTACAGTTATTGCTTCAGGACCATTGACTTCTGATGCTTTGGCTGAAAAAATTCATGAGCTTAACGGTGGCGATGGGTTTTATTTCTATGATGCCGCTGCACCAATCGTTGATAAAGCGACTATCGACATGAACAAGGTTTACCTTAAGTCACGCTATGACAAGGGTGAAGCAGCTTATCTAAACTGTCCAATGACCAAGGAAGAGTTCATGGCTTTCCATGAGGCTTTGACAACAGCTGAAGAAGCTCCTTTAAATTCTTTCGAAAAAGAAAAGTATTTCGAAGGCTGTATGCCTATCGAGGTCATGGCTAAACGTGGTATCAAGACAATGCTCTATGGCCCTATGAAACCAGTTGGTTTGGAGTATCCTGAGGATTACAAAGGGCCACGTGACGGCGATTTTAAGACACCTTATGCGGTTGTTCAGCTTCGTCAGGACAATGCGGCTGGTAGTCTCTATAACATCGTTGGTTTTCAAACACACCT
Organism: Streptococcus vestibularis; assembly: GCF_900636445.1. Taxonomy (NCBI): domain Bacteria; kingdom Bacillati; phylum Bacillota; class Bacilli; order Lactobacillales; family Streptococcaceae; genus Streptococcus; species Streptococcus vestibularis. The sequence continues at coordinate 885,702 of NZ_LR134275.1, forward strand.
CAAATGGGGCGAACAAAAGCGTGTCTTCCAAATGATTCCAGGTCTTGAAAATGCTGAATTTGTGCGTTATGGGGTTATGCACCGCAACTCGTACATGGATTCGCCAAACTTGCTCAAACAGACCTTCCAATCAAAATCAAACCCTAATTTGTTCTTTGCGGGACAAATGACTGGTGTTGAAGGCTATGTTGAATCAGCTGCCTCAGGTTTAGTTGCTGGAATCAATGCAGCCCGTCTCTTTAAGGGGGAGGAAGAGGTTATTTTCCCTCAAACAACAGCTATCGGGAGCCTTCCATATTATGTGACACATGCTGAAAGCAAACATTTCCAACCAATGAATGTTAACTTTGGTATTATCAAAGAATTGGAAGGCTCACGTATTCGTGACAAGAAAGAGCGTTATGAAAAGATCGCAGAGAGAGCTCTTAAAGATTTACAAACTTTTATAGAAGCTTAATGCGAACATAAAAAGCCCTCACAAGAGTGAAGGCTTTTCGTTTTAGAGAGGAGCGAATAGAAATATCAATTAACCAAAGAATTTCTTAGCGATATCTTGACCTTGTTTGATTTTAGCCCATTGTTGAGGTGTTGCCAACTCATTACCTGAGTTACATGAGGCGAGACCACATTGGTGAGAAGGGAAGAGACGCTCTTTAGGAAGGATTTGACTAGCTTTTTCAAGCAAGTCAAGGACACGTTCTTCGTCATCAAGGTCAGTTGTTTTAGATGACAAAAGTCCTAGAACATAGCGTTCAATTCCTTTAAATCCCCAGACAAAGTCTAAATGCCACATAGAACGTCCAAACTCACCATCAGTAAGGATGTCAATACCGTTAGCTTTTTGGTCAACCACAATTTGCTTAATATTTGCAGTTTCAGTTTCTTGATAACCAGGAAGGGCATCGTAGAAAGGATACTGGATGTTGTCACGGTGCTCGATTTCGTCCTTGTATTTACGGAGATCCGCAGGACGAAGGAGAGAACCAACTAATTGAAATTTAGATTTTGTCATAAGATTCACCTCAAAATAAGATTTTATGTCTATAATACTTTTTATTTATTTCAATTGAAAATCTTTATTTTCTTTCTGAGGGTATAGTTTAAGAATATATAAGGTTTTGATCTGCAAAATGACACTTCCTATGGTAAAATGAAAAGAAAACAATGAAGGTTGGGAACATGCAAAAAACATTTTTTATTATTAAACCAGATGCTGTAAAACGACACTTGATGGGACAAGTGATTGATCGTATTGAACGTCGTGGCTTTATTATTGAACGCATGGAGATGCTGACGCTTGACGAAGAACGTCTTAAAGAACATTATGCTCAATTGGTTGATAAACCCTTTTTCCCTAGTATTTCTGAATTCATGATGAGTGGTCCATCAGTGATTGGTATTATGTCTGGTCCAGGTGTTATCAAGTCATGGCGTGATATGATGGGAGCAACTAATCCTGGGGATGCTGCTCCTGGAACGATTCGTGGAGACTTTGCAACAGCACCAGATGGTGACATGATTCCAAATATTGTTCATGGCTCTGATTCAGAAGAATCTGCGGCTCGAGAAATTAAGATTTGGTTTGGTGAGTAAGATGGATTTAGTACAGATTCAATCTGATTTAGCTAAGGGTGGACTGTTAATTGATGTCAGAAGTCCAGAAGAGTATTCAGAAGGTCATGTTAAGGATGCCCTCTTAATACCTCACACCCAGTTTTTTTCTGCTGAGATTCCAGCTGAAAAAGACGCTTCCATTTACCTCTATTGTAAAATGGGACCTCGTGCAGAATTTGCTGCCTCAGTTCTTAAAGAGCGAGGCTATACTAAGGTGACTAATCTAGGTGGTTTGGATGATATGGAAGCCCTAGGGTTTAAGTTTGAAAAATAATAGAAATAAGGTCACTAGTAGTGATCTTATTTGTTTTCAGAAAGCATGACAATTTATTGACAACGCTTTCATAAAGTGGTAAGATTTTAATTGAGTTAAGACAAAGCCTATGAAAATGACTTTGCCAGAACTTGACTAACTTAGCGTATTCCAATTGAGATAAGGCTTCTTATTAAGCCAGTGACTCTAATTGGTAGAGGAGGATTTCGTATGTCAAAAGTTGCTATTGTTACAGGTGCAGGTCAAGGTATTGGTTTTGCGATTGCAAAACGCTTGGTTGAAGATGGTTTTAAAGTCGGAATATTGGACTATAACGCTGAAACCGCTGAAAAAGCAGTTGCTGAATTGTCAGAAGACAAAGCATTTTCCGTTGTAGTAGATGTGTCTAAACAAGCTGAGGTAGCAGCAGCTTTCCAAAAAGTAGTTGATCACTTTGGCGACTTGAATGTTGTTGTTAATAATGCTGGTGTGGCACCAACAACACCCCTTGACACTATTACTGAAGAACAGTTTCAACGTACATTTAATATTAATGTTGGTGGAGTTATCTGGGGTGCCCAAGCTGCCCAAGCACAATTTAAAGCACTTGGTCATGGTGGTAAAATCATCAATGCAACTTCACAAGCAGGTGTCGTTGGTAACCCTAACTTGACTGTATACGGTGGAACTAAATTCGCAGTTCGTGGTATTACTCAAACTTTGGCGCGTGACTTGGCTGATTCAGGTATCACTGTAAATGCTTATGCACCAGGTATCGTTAAGACTCCAATGATGTTTGATATTGCCCACGAAGTTGGTAAAAATGCTGGTAAAGATGATGAGTGGGGTATGCAAACTTTTGCTAAAGATATTACCCTCAAACGTTTGTCAGAACCTGAAGATGTTGCAGCAGCAGTTAGCTTCTTAGCTGGACCTGACTCAAACTACATCACAGGTCAAACAATCATTGTTGATGGTGGTATGCAGTTCCATTAAGATTAAAAGGGAGAGCGAAATGCTCTCTCTTTTTTGCTTGATAAAAAATAATATTTCTGATAATATAATTATAAATATTTATGGTTTTAAAGGGGATTCCTATGTCAGACATTTTACACTATATTGCTGAGCACCCGTTTTATAGTCTTTTTCTATTGGGAATTGTTGTACTAGCCTTTGGTTTAGCTCCATTTTCAAGTAGTTCAATAGAGAACAAGCGTTCAGCTATTATTAATAAGCACTATAACGATAATTTCAAGAAGTAAAAAGCCCAAACTATACCGGTTTGGACTTTTTTTACTGTTATTTTAGCTGTTTTCATCTTCCACAAGGTCATGTATATCTTTTTTTAATTCACTTGTTTGAATGATTGATTCTTCCCCTAAAGCGTTATATTTTTCTTTATCTTTTTTTGAGTAAACTTTTTTAGGATGGAATTTTTTGTTAATTAGAGTAATCATTTGACGACGTAAGTTCATTTCTTCATTAATATTTTGTTTGTCTCGTATCCAAGCAACTGTTAAGACAAATAACATGATCATTCCAATATATCCCAAAATTGGATACATGAGCCCAACAAGTTCCTTGAATCCCATAAATGAAAGAATGAAACCAATTATTACCGAGGTGATAAGGTAAATACGAAACTTCTTGACGTTATCACCTGAGAATCGTTTAGCGAGAGCATAAAAAAGACTAAAGGCAGTGTTAAAGATTAAACCAAATATTACAATTGCGTAGGTAAACGCAAACAATGGATGAACCCTGTTGGCTAAAATTAACATGGGAATATCGACACCTTTTATACTATCTACATTAGCGAATAAGACAAGTGAAGCAACAGCAATAATCAATCCGACTATAGCACCACCAATGGTACCACTTTTTTTGGCGACACCAATTCGCATAATTGAGCCTCCAAGTACAAATGCCATGGATACACCGGTCATCACACAAAGTGCAAAATAATTTATGACAGCCATCCAAATATTCGGCATTGCGGGTGTAAGTTGACGAGCAACCATATCTAGATGGTTAAGGTTGTAACTTTTACCGATAAAAGTTTGACCAGCAATAATGAGTATCATAATAATTATTATTGGTGTGAATATTCCAATGATATTAGTGATTTTCTCAAAGTCCATAAAACTGACGATAATGACTAGGGCTGTACAAATCAAGGCACCAATCCAAATAGGAAAACCAAACTGCTGATGCAAATTAGAACCTGCTCCAGCAATCATGACAAAACCAATAACAAAACAAGAAATAATAAGGGATAGGTCTAAGATTTTATTGGTAATTGGATGAGCTATTTTAGATAATACTTCAGAATGATCATTAGACCGATAATAACTTCCTAGTGTAAGGATTATTTTCCCAAAAAAAGCATTTAGTACAGCGAGAACTAAAACGCCTAATAAGCCGACTAATCCAAAGCTAACAAAATATTGCATAAGGTCCTGTCCAGAGGAGAGTCCTGCACCGACAATGATTCCTACGTAGGCAAGTGCTACTGATAAAATTTTCTTAAACATAAACATCCTTTCAACTATTTATTTCTAAAAAAGATTATTATATTCTATTTTAATTAGTAAGTTTAACAAAAATATTACATATTCTTTGTTTAGAGGTAAAGATGCTTAGGAAATCTGTAATTGTTCAGAATTTTGTTACTAATAAAGCTACTTCTAAAGTAATAAACTCATTAAAGGAAGAAATTCCTTTGATGTTTGGTAAAAGACAACTAAGTATGAATAACCTATGTAATCTGGTAGATAGAGATAGGCAAAAGCCTGTCTTTTTTGTATAATAGGAGGTAACGATTAGTTTTTTTATAATCACAAGTAAGAACTAGGAAAGATAAAAATGCCAAATATTGAAGAATTAAAACAACGACAGGAGAAGATTCGTAACTTCTCAATTATTGCCCATATTGACCACGGTAAATCAACGCTTGCTGACCGTATCTTGGAAAAGACTGAGACAGTATCAAGTCGTGAGATGCAGGCGCAACTCCTTGATAGTATGGACCTCGAGCGTGAACGTGGTATCACTATCAAACTAAATGCCATTGAGCTTAACTACACAGCTAAAGACGGTGAGACTTATATTTTCCACCTTATCGACACACCAGGACACGTGGACTTTACTTATGAGGTATCACGCTCCCTTGCTGCCTGTGAGGGTGCTATCTTGGTGGTAGATGCAGCTCAAGGGATTGAAGCACAAACACTTGCCAATGTTTACTTGGCACTTGATAATGACTTGGAAATCTTACCAGTTATCAATAAAATCGACCTTCCAGCTGCAGATCCTGAACGTGTGCGTACAGAGGTTGAAGATGTTATCGGACTAGATGCTTCGGAAGCCGTGCTTGCATCAGCTAAAGCTGGTATTGGTATCGAAGAGATTCTCGAACAAATCGTTGAGAAGGTTCCTGCGCCTCAAGGTGATGTGGAAGCACCTCTCCAAGCCCTTATCTTTGACTCTGTTTATGATGCGTATCGTGGTGTCATTCTCCAAGTGCGTGTGGTTAACGGAATGGTTAAACCAGGCGATAAGATTCAAATGATGTCTAATGGCAAAACCTTTGACGTTACTGAGGTCGGTATTTTCACACCTAAAGCTGTTGGCCGTGACTACCTTGCGACAGGTGATGTTGGTTATATAGCTGCCTCAATTAAGACTGTTGCTGATACTCGTGTCGGTGATACAGTGACACTTGCAGATAATCCAGCAGCAGAGCCACTCCATGGCTATAAGCAAATGAATCCAATGGTCTTCGCCGGTCTTTATCCAATTGAGTCTAATAAATACAATGACTTGCGTGAGGCCCTTGAAAAGCTCCAATTGAATGATGCCAGTCTTCAATTTGAGCCTGAAACGTCTCAAGCCCTTGGTTTTGGTTTCCGTTGTGGTTTCTTGGGTCTTCTTCACATGGATGTTATCCAAGAGCGCTTGGAACGTGAGTTTAACATCGATCTCATCATGACGGCACCATCGGTAGTTTACCATGTTAACACTACTGACGGTGAGATGCTTGAAGTGTCTAACCCATCTGAGTTCCCAGATCCTACACGCATTGATGCTATCGAAGAGCCTTATGTTAAAGCTCAAATTATGGTTCCTCAAGAGTATGTTGGTGCTGTTATGGAGTTGGCACAACGTAAACGTGGTGATTTTGAAACCATGGAATATATCGATGATAATCGTGTGAACGTTATCTATCAGATTCCACTTGCCGAAATCGTCTTTGATTTCTTTGATAAATTGAAATCATCTACGCGTGGTTATGCAAGCTTTGACTATGAATTGTCAGAATATCGTCGTTCACAATTGGTGAAAATGGATATTCTCCTTAATGGTGACAAGGTCGATGCCCTTAGCTTCATCGTTCACAAGGAATTTGCTTACGAGCGTGGAAAACTTATCGTTGATAAACTTAAGAAAATCATTCCACGTCAACAATTCGAAGTGCCTATCCAAGCGGCTATTGGTCAAAAAATTGTTGCCCGTACAGATATCAAAGCCCTTCGTAAAAATGTCTTGGCAAAATGTTATGGTGGTGACGTTTCACGTAAACGTAAACTCCTCGAAAAACAAAAAGCCGGTAAGAAACGTATGAAAGCCATCGGTTCGGTTGAAGTACCACAAGAAGCCTTCTTGTCAGTACTTTCAATGGACGAAGATGAGAAATAAGAGTAATAGTCAGAATGTGATGTTCTGGCTATTTTTGTAAAAAAGTTATAATAAAGATGATTTTAAACTTTCCCTTCTCAAAGCGTGGAAGGATTTATGCTGCTACTATACTAATGCTTTTCTTTTTAGGGAAATGGCTATACAAAGCATGTAGCAGAATTACAGACTGCCCTAAAAGCAGATAAGGTAACTTCCAATGAGATTTTTGCTAGTCGTCAACAATATGTTGTACTTAGTCATGTAGAACCCACTTACTATATTACGATAATACTATAAAATCGGACTTAGAGAATATAAAGAAGCTAGATAAGGATTCATGGGGCTTTTAGTCTTATCAGGAAACCCATCACAAGCATTTTTCTCAGCTTTAGGCTATAATATACAAAAAGGAATGTTGGGAGGGCCACTATGGATATCACAAATTTTATTCCTAGTCAGCGACAGGCTATGTTGGAACGTTTTCAGCAAGTGGAGGCCTTGGAATTAGGTGCAATTCGTATTGAGTTGAAGGTTGCTAATCCTGTAGGTATTATTTATGAGTGCTACATTATGGCAGGGGATAATTATTTTTCTGATCAAGCAGTGGTGTCTTTCCGTATTCTATACGAAAAGGACCTGGATAGGATTTCTTTGGACGTGGTGGACATCCCTGGGCGATCAAGCTTGTCAAATTACCTCAAGCTATTGGGAATTTTTGAAGGCTTACAAAATTATCTCAATCGAGAGTTTGCTAAGGTAAAAAATAGTTAAACACCTGATTGCTATCAGGTGTTTCTTTTTGTTTTACGAAAACCACTAGCTGTGCTAGTGGTTCCGAAAAGCTTTTAGCGATGTATCAAAAAAGTCCCCCTAAAGTGTTATATTAGATAAGGTTTCCCGACCACTAACTAATATACAAAAGGAGGATCCCTGATGAGACAGGATAATAATAGTTTAGCACATACTACATGGAATGCTATGTATCATATTGAGTTCGCACCCAAATATTGACGTCAGATAATTTATGGGAAATACAAAGCAAGTATTGGTCAAATTTTACGGTTAATATGTGAAAGAAAAGGCGTTGAAATTCATGAAGCAGCAGCTTGCTCAGATCATATTCACATGTTAGTGAGTATACCATCGAAGCTAAGTATTTCCTCATTTATGGGATATTTAAAAGGTAAAAGTGCATTAATAATGTTTGATAAACACGCCAATTTAAAATATAAATATGGGAATCGCAAATTTTGGTGTCGAGGCTTTTATGTTGATACGGTTGGGCGAAATCAGAAGCGAATTGAAGAATATATTCGTAATCCATTACAAGAGGACATGATAGCAGATCAGTTCAATCTTTTCGAGGAGTATGATCCGTTTACAGGTGAGAAGAATAAGAGAAAGTAATCTTAAAGAGACCCGCTAGACGGGTCAGCTAGCAAAGGTGGTGCTGAAGGGAAACCATTCGGTAGGCCTTTAGGCCTCGGCCGGTAGCAGAGGCTTTCAGCCGAAGAGCAAGCCACCCGTTCTCACGGGTGGTTTTGACTACGTTTGAAGTGCAAAATTTCACAATCTTTTTTTCACAAGATTGTCTAAAAACTGTGCTATAATGATAACAGAATTGTGAAGTGATTAAAGTTTGTGAAAAATGGAGCATACTTTAACTCTTTGTGACCTATACTTGAGAGGAAAGTGGGCTCTGTTTTTGAAGAGCCAGAAGGACTGTGTTCATGTCAGATGAAAAGCAATTGTATGGTGCGGACTTAGTGGTTGATAGTTTAATCAACCATGATGTTGATTATGTCTTTGGTATCCCTGGAGCAAAAATCGATAGGGTTTTTGATACTTTGGAAGATAAGGGACCTGAATTGATTGTTGCCCGTCATGAGCAAAATGCCGCTTTTATGGCTCAGGGTGTTGGACGAATTACAGGCAAACCTGGTGTTGTTTTGGTAACATCTGGTCCTGGTGTATCCAATTTGGCTACTGGATTGGTAACAGCTACGGATGAGGGAGACCCTGTCCTTGCTATTGGTGGTCAGGTTAAACGTTCAGATCTTTTGAAACGTGCCCACCAATCAATGAATAATGTTGCCATGCTTGAGCCAATTACTAAGTATGCAGCTGAAGTACATGATGCTAATACCCTTTCTGAAACAGTAGCAAATGCCTATCGCTATGCTAAATCAGGGAAACCTGGCGCAAGCTTTATTTCAATTCCTCAAGATGTAACTGATGCTACAGTCAGTGTTAAGGCTATTAAGCCTATGACAGATCCAAAACTTGGTTCAGCATCTGTTTCTGATATTAACTATCTCGCACAAGCCATTAAAAATGCCGTATTACCGGTCTTACTTTTAGGGAACGGTGCTTCATCAGAAGCTGTAACTTACTCTATTCGCCAGATTTTGAAACATGTTAAATTACCAGTTGTTGAAACTTTCCAAGGTGCTGGTATTGTGTCACGTGATCTTGAAGAAGATACTTTCTTTGGTCGTGTAGGCCTTTTCCGAAATCAACCAGGAGACATGTTGCTTAAGAAGTCTGACTTGATTATTGCCATTGGTTATGACCCAATCGAATATGAAGCGCGTAACTGGAATGCTGAAATTTCAGCCCGTATCATTGTAATTGACGTTGAACCTGCTGAGGTGGATACTTACTTCCAGCCAGAACGTGAGTTGATTGGTAATGTTGAAGCAACTTTAGATTTGCTCTTGCCAGCTATTCAAGGTTATAAATTACCTGAAGGATCAGTTGAATACCTTAAAGGATTGAAGAATAACGTTGTTGAGGATGTTAAGTTTGATCGCCGACCTGAAGAAGGAAAGGTACATCCGCTAGATTTGATTGAAGTTTTGCAAGACCAAACCAAAGATGATATGACAGTCACCGTTGACGTTGGTAGTCACTATATTTGGATGGCCCGCTATTTCAAATCTTATGAACCACGTCATTTGCTTTTCTCAAATGGGATGCAAACTTTAGGGGTTGCTCTTCCGTGGGCCATCTCTGCAGCTTTGGTTCGTCCTAAGACAAAAGTCATTTCTGTTTCTGGTGACGGTGGTTTCCTCTTCTCAGCACAAGAATTGGAAACGGCAGTTCGTTTGAAATTGCCAATTGTTCATATTATCTGGAACGATGGTCATTACAATATGGTGGAATTCCAGGAAGAAATGAAGTACGGTCGTTCATCTGGGGTTGACTTTGGTCCAGTTGATTTTGTAAAATATGCTGAGAGCTTTGGAGCAAAAGGATATCGTGCAACAAGTAAGGAAGAGTTTGCTAGCTTGCTTCAAGAAGCCTTGGTTCAAGCTGTAGATGGACCAGTCCTTATTGATGTTCCAATTGATTATAAAGATAATATTAAACTTGGCGAAACTATCTTGCCAGATGAATTTTACTAAGAAGAGGGTGTAGACATGTCTGAAGCCATAAAATTATTTCAATATAATACCTTGGGAGCCTTGATGGCTGGGCTTTATGGAGGTACTTTAACAGTTGGTGAATTGTTGGAGCATGGAGACTTGGGTCTCGGAACATTAGATTCTATCGATGGTGAGTTGATTGTTCTTGACGGTAAAGCCTATCAAGCCAAAGGGTCTGAGGGTAAGGTCGAAGTGGTAGAAGTTTCTCCTGATGAAAAAGTACCTTATGCAGCAGTCGTACCTCACCAAGCTGAAGTTATATTCCGTCAACGTTATGAAATGACTGATAAAGAGCTTGAGGATCGTATTGAATCTTATTATGATGGGGTTAACCTCTTCCGTTCTATCAAAATCAAAGGTCATTTTAAACATATGCACGTGCGTATGATTCCAAAATCAAATGCCGATATTAAGTTTGCGGATGTTGCCACACGCCAACCTGAGTACGAGGTAGATAATATTTCAGGTACTATCGTTGGTATTTGGACGCCAGAAATGTTCCATGGTGTGAGTGTTGCAGGGTATCACCTCCATTTTATTTCAGACGACTTGACGTTTGGTGGTCACGTTATGGACTTTGTTATTGAAAATGGTATTATCGAAGTTGGCCCAGTTGACCAACTCGACCAACGTTTCCCAGTTCAAGACCGTCAGTATCTTTTTGCAAAATTCAATGTTGATGAGATGCGTGAAGATATTACTAAGGCTGAATAAAATTTTTTAAGACATCAAAAATCACAGAAAGGACTTTCCTAGATAATTAGGGAAGTTTTTTTGTTTTTACAGTTACTTCTATATCGAAATAGTTGACAAATGTAACGCCGAGAGTTACAATTATGGGTGTAAAGTTCGATATAGAAGAAAAAGGAGACGAAATGGACAAGATGTTAGGGGGCTACCAAGCTCTACAGATTCGTTTGTTGAATGGGCGTATCTTTCAAAAACTCTTGAGCAAGGAACCAGATGCTCAATACAGAAGTGAACAAGGGAAAATTTTAACAGTGCTTTGGCAAAAGGAAGATGGCCGAGCAACTGCGACAGATATCGCCCTTGCGACGGGTCTAGCCAATAATACATTGACCAGTATGGTTAAGAAATTGAAAGAACAAGGCTTAGTTACGATTCAACATTGTACGCAGGATAAAAGGAAAAAATATATTTCTTTGACAGATCTCGGTTGGGCGCAAAAAGAAATTGGAGACCGTGTCAGTGAAGAGTTAGGTGAGATTTTTTACCAAGGATTTTCTGATCAAGAAATTCAAGAATTTGAAGCCTATCAAGAGCGTATTATCACAAATCTAAAAGCTAAAGAAAATGACATCTAGGGAAAGGAAGTAATAGTTATGATTGGTATGACAGGGGTAACAGGGAAATTAGGTTCTTATGTGGCTAATCTTGTCGATAAGAAGGGAATCGCTTCAGTCCATCTAGCACGAAGCCCAGAGCGTGCAAAGATCTATGCGTCAGCGGAAATTCGTAAAATAGTGTATGCCAATACACCAGAGGTGGTTGAGGCCTTGAAGGGGATCGATATCTTGTTGATGGTTTCTGCTCGGGAAAATCCAGAGCGTGTCAAAGAGCACAAGGACTTTTTAGATGCTGCAAAGCTAGCAGGGGTAGAGCATATAGTCTATACCTCATTTTATGGGGCAGATAAAAAGGCAATTTTCACCTTATCTCGAGATCATGCCCAGACGGAAGCCTATATCAAGGAGTTAGGGTTCACCTACACTTTTTTGAGAGATAATTTTTACTTGGACTTCCTGATTGATATGGCGCTTGAAAATGGAAAGATTCGTGGTCCGGCAGGCAGTGGCCTTGTGTCAGCTGTTTCCCGTAAGGACACATCTAGGGTTGCAGCAGAGATTCTTTTAAATCCTAAGGAGTGGGAAAATCAAAGCTTGAATCTTACAGGGCCAGAGGATCTTTCCATGGAAGAAATCGTAGCGCTTCTCTCAAAAGAGACCGGTGACGCCATCGAGTATGTAGATGAATCAGTCGAAGAAGCCTATGAGTCACGGAAAAAATGGCCAGCACAAACTTGGGAGTACGATGCCTGGGTCAGCACCTATACAGCGATTAAAGCTGGCGAACAGGCTGGGGTTTCAACAGATATTGAAAAAGTCCTAGGGCATCCGGCAAGTAGCCTATTGGATACTCTTAGAGATAGAAAGCTTATTGAGGAAAAAAATGATTGAATACAAAAATGTAGCCTTACGCTACACTGAAAAAGATGTCCTTAGAGATGTCAATCTCCGCATTGAAAATGGAGAATTTATGGTTCTTGTGGGACCTTCAGGATCTGGAAAGACCACCATGATCAAGATGATTAACCGTCTTTTGGAGCCGACAGATGGCAATATCTATATGGATGGAAAACGCATCAAGGACTATGATGAACGAGAGTTACGTCTCAGTACAGGCTATGTCCTTCAAGCCATTGCCCTATTTCCTAACTTGACAGTTGAGGAAAATATTGCTCTCATTCCTGAAATGAAGGGCTGGACTAAAGAACAAATTACTTCTAAAACAGAAGAACTCTTGGATAAGGTTGGCCTACCTGCTGCAGAGTATGCAAAGCGCATGCCTAGTGAATTATCTGGTGGAGAGCAACAGCGGATTGGCATTGTACGAGCTATCATTGGGGAACCAAAGATTCTATTGATGGACGAGCCTTTTTCAGCCTTGGATGCCATCTCTCGCAAGCAGTTGCAAGAATTGACCAAGGCCTTACATAAAGAATTCGGTATGACGACCATCTTCGTAACACATGATACGGATGAGGCCTTAAAATTAGGAGATCGAATTGCAGTTTTGCAGGATGGAGAAATTCGCCAGGTTGCAGAACCTGAAACAATTTTACAAGCGCCTGCGACAGACTTTGTAGCAAACTTGTTTGGAGGTAGCCTTCATGTCTAATTTGATTTCAACTTTTCAAGAACGTTTTGGGGACTGGGTCGCTGCACTGGGACAACATTTGCAACTGTCATTACTGACCTTGCTCCTTGCTATTTTTCTAGCTGTCCCATTAGCAATTTATTTAAGTACACGAAAGAGAGTTAGCAACTGGGTCCTACAGTTAGCTGGAGTCTTTCAAACCATCCCTTCCATGGCACTTCTGGGACTCTTTATCCCTATTATGGGAATTGGAACACTTCCTGCTTTAACAGCTCTAGTCATTTATGCGATATTCCCCATTTTGCAAAATACCATTACAGGATTACGTGGGATTGACCCAAGCCTCGAAGAAGCAGGGGTCGCCTTCGGGATGACCAAGTGGGAGCGACTCAAGAAGTTTGAGATCCCCTTGGCCATGCCCGTCATCATGCCTGGGATTCGGACAGCAGCTGTGATGATTATCGGGACGGCTACCCTAGCTGCCTTGATTGGGGCTGGAGGACTTGGTTCATTTATCCTTTTGGGGATTGATCGCAATAATGCCAGTCTGATTTTGATCGGTGCCCTGTCTTCTGCCTTCTTAGCCATCGCCTTTAACCTTCTTCTCAAATGGATGGAAAAGGCCAAATTGCGGACCATCTTTGCGGCTTTTGCGGTAATGGTTATCGGATTGGGAGTTTCTTATACGCCAAGTCTTCTTTCCAAACCGGAAAAAGAAAACCTGGTCATTGCTGGGAAGTTGGGTCCTGAACCGGAAATTATAGCCAATATGTATAAGATTTTGATCGAAGAAAACACGGACATGACAGTGACTGTTAAACCAAATTTTGGCAAGACCACTTTCCTCTATCAAGCTCTGAAAAAATGGGATATTGCTATCTATCCAGAGTTTACAGGGACCGTGACTGAAAGTCTCCTCAAGCCGGCGCCGCAAGTCGACCATGATCCAGAAGCAGTCTACAAAGCAGCTCGAGATGGAATCAAGAAACAAGACAACCTGGCCTTGCTCAAACCCATGGCTTATCAGAATACCTATGCTGTCGCAGTGCCTAAGAAAATTGCCCAAGAGTATGGACTCAAGACCATTTCAGATTTGAAAAAGGTGGAAGGACAACTCAAGGCAGGATTTACGCTAGAGTTTAATGATCGAGAGGATGGGAACAAGGGCTTGCAGAAAGTTTACGGACTCCATCTACAAGTATCCACCATGGAGCCAGCCCTTCGATACCAGGCTATCCAGTCTGGTGAAATCCAGATAACAGATGCCTACTCAACGGATGCCGAGCTTGCTCGCTATGACCTTGTGGCCCTAGAGGATGACAAACAACTCTTCCCACCTTATCAAGGAGCACCCCTTATGAAAGAAGCTTTTCTTAAGAAACATCCAGAATTGGAAGGCATTCTAAACAAGTTAGCTGGTAAAATCACAGAAAAGCAAATGAGTCAGATGAACTACCAAGTCGGAGTAGAAGGTAAATCGGCTGATCAAGTAGCTCATGGCTTTTTGGTAAAAGAAGGGTTTGTAAAGAACTAATGAAAAATTTGCACAAAAAGTAACTTATTCAATTAACTTTTTTAGTTACATTTGTCTGTTTTCTATCCTATTTTCAGATATAATAAAGGTAACAAATTAAGGAGCCCTTCATGCCAATTAGTCAGTATACCATCCCGCAATTTATTGTAGATGCTTTTACAGATACCGTTTTTAAGGGGAACCCAGCGGCTGTTTGTCTTCTGGACGAATGGTTGTCAGATACTACCTTACAGAATATCGCTAAAGAAAACAATCTTTCTGAGACAGCCTTTACAGTTAAAGATGGCGACCACTACGAATTACGTTGGTTTACTCCCGGTGGAGAAATCGATTTGTGTGGCCATGCTACCTTGGCAACGGCTTTTGTTCTCTTTCAATTTATCGAAGAGGATGCTGAAAGTCTAACTTTTGCGACACAGAGTGGAGAACTTTTAGTCAGTAAAAAAGATGACTACTATGAGCTGAATTTTCCATCATACGCTATGCATCAAGTAGTTGTCACAAGTGAGATGGAAGAAGCAATCGGGGTCCGTCCACTTGAAGCATGGCTTGGAAGAGATCTAGTCTGTATCTTGCCACATGAAAACGATGTCATTAATGCAAGTCCAGATTTTGATAAAGTAAAAGCTTTAGATGGGCTCCTCCTGAATATCACCGCGAGAGGAAGCAACTATGATACTGTAACTCGAAGTTTCGCTCCAAAATTATCAGTCAAGGAAGATCCAGTCTGTGGCTCAGGACACTGTCATGTCATTCCTTTGTGGGCTAATAAGTTGGCACAAGCAGAATTTAGGGCCTACCAAGCCTCTGAAAGGAGTGGACTCCTCCTTTGTCGTATAGAGGGAGATAGGATTTACCTTGCAGGTAAGGCTTCCCTTTATAGCCGTGGTGAAATATATATCATGGACTAAATTTCGGTCAATGACAACAGCATAGAAATATTAGTGATAGCAATTAAAACAAAATCCCAATCAAAGATGTCTAGCTCAGCTAGGCATTTTAAATTTTTTCATATTTTTTGAAGAATTTTCAGAAAAAACTTGACAATTTTGAAAATAAGCGTATGATAGGAGTGTGAACTTTGAAATAGTAATTTTACTATATTAATCTATGTCGACTATGGTTGATTTGTGAAAAGACTAAATAGTTCTATTAACTATTCTTTAGAGCGTTGCGTCCGAAAGTCATTCCTGACACGGCTCTTTAAAAACAAAAGGAGAAGATTATGAAAACAGAACCGATTCATCGTACCAGTATGTGGAAATTTAAGTTAAGTGCTGCCACCATGACTTTGATTCCCGCTGCCGTGGGGATTAACTATGTTGCCAAAGCCTTGGCGGAGGGGTTAAAGTTGCCCGTTTGGCTGGGGTCTTTGGGAACCTTTCTTGCCAGCATGTTGGCTGGGCCGGTTGCCGGTGCCATCAGTGGTTTCATCAACAACGTGATCTATGGGCTGACCTTATCGCCAATTTCAACCGTGTATGCGATTACCAGCATCGGAATTGGGATTGCTGTTGGAGTTTTGCACGCCAATGGGTGGTTCTCGTCAGCGCGACGAGTATTTGTTTCTGCTATTATTATTGCCTTCGTTTCAGCTGTCATTTCAACGCCACTCAACGTCATCTTTTGGGGTGGTCAGACCGGTATCGCTTGGGGTGACTCATTGTTTGCGGTAATGGTCGCCAATCATGCACCAGTGTGGCTGGCCTCATTTACCGATGAATTTATCTTGGATATTTTGGATAAAGTCTGCGTGGCCTACCTGGCATTCTTCATCTATCGTCAGCTGCCGAAGCGGATGGTGCACTTCTTTAGCGATGATAAATGATGACTGATCAAACATTTATTTCTGGAGCGCCACGGGTCAAGCTCAAGTGGTACCAGGTGATCGATCCGATTACTAAGCTCTTGTTCATCTTGGACATGACGTTGTTGAGCTTTGCCAGTATGAATTTATTGCTTCAGGCCGGATTAATTCTTGCCGCAACACTGCTATTGTTATTTTCCAAATTGAGTTCTACCATCTTTAAGGCGCTGGGATTCAGCCTGTTTCTGATTTGCACCATGCTGATCATCCAAGGGCTATTTTACAGTCGGAATCAAACTGTGCTGTTTTCTGTGCTTGGGGTGTCGTTCTACAAAGAAGGCCTGATTTACGCCGCCACTCTGGGTTGTCGAGTATTGGTGATTATTTTGACAAGTGGCTTTTTTATGGTGACCACGAGTATTTCAGAAAACGCGGCCTATTTGGAACTGTCCGGATTGTCTTATAAAACCGTCTACGTTCTGATGTCGGTGTGTTATATTTTGCCGGAAATGATGCGCAATATGCGGAAAATCCAGCAGGCACAAAAAGTTCGCGGAACCAATCCGCAAAAAACGTTGATTCAGAAATTAAAGTCAGTCCTGCCGGTTCTAATTCCATTGGTGATTAAGACCTTGGATCAATCGATGGCGCGGTCGATTTCTCTCCAACTGAGAGGTTTTGATAATCTCAACCGGACTGTCAGAACCTCCCAGCGCGTGTATCGCCTGTCGCGGACGCTGCACATTGGTCTGACTGGATTGGCAATTTTATTGATTGGGTGGAAGATATGGACGAAGATAAACGGATTGTAATTGAAAATTTGACCACCCGTTATCCGGGTACTGAGCAACCACAACTGCGTCAGATTAACGCGGAGGTTCATACCGGCCAGGTGGTTGGGATTATCGGGAATAGCCACTCCGGCAAATCGACTTTGTGCCGTGTGCTGGCAGGGGTCATTCCCAAAATTGTGTCTGCTGAGATTGAGGGCGACTGGCACATGTTTGGCCAACGAGTGTCCGACAATTGGCCCGTTTATAATGCCATGAATGGAGTTGTACTGCAAAATCCAGCTGGCCAACTAAGCGGGTTGGCAGACACGGTTGCCGATGAAATCGCCTTTGACTTGATTAATCAGGGAATGGCTGAAGGACTGATTCAAAAACGGGTTGAAGCAGTTGCCACGCAAATGGGGCTGATTGAACAGCTGAATTTGCGTCCCGAGAGCCTTTCCGGTGGTCAGATCCAGCGGTTGGCAATTGCTACGGCGATTGCGGCTAACCCGGCTGTTTTGATTATGGATGATCCGACTAGTGAGATGGATCCCCTTGGCCGCCGACAATTTTTCCAATGGCTGGCCCAAGTCAAAGAGACGACTGTCTTCATTGTCACCAGTGAAATTGACGATTTGTGCGAAGTCGCCGACGTTGTGTGGGTGCTGCACGAGGGTCAAATGGTAGCCCAGGGCAGGCCGGGTGAGGTGTTTAATCATTTGGCAGCTGACTGGCAGATTCCAGCCCCGACAATCCAGCAACTTGCTCAAAAAATGGATTGGCACTTGGCTGATGGCCGGTATCCGGTGAATTACGCTGATCTGAAGGAGGTTCGTTATGTCCACAATTGAACTGAACCACCTGACGTTCACTTATCCGGAACGGTCCTTTAGCTTGGATGTTGAAGACAAACACTTCGCCGATCCGATGGTGGCGATTGTCGGCCAAAATGGTGCCGGCAAATCAACGCTCTTCAAATTGTTGACGGGCTTGCTGACACCACAAACCGGTGTGATTAAGATCGATGGAGAAAATTTTAATGATCTTAAACCAGTCGAAAAGTTACTGAAGGTTGGGATTACTTTTCAGAATCCTGACGATCAGCTTTTCAACCCGACCGTTCAACGAGAGGTGGAGTGGAGTGTCGCGCAGGTCATGGATGACCACGACACGATTACGAGGCGGGCTTTAGCGGCTCTAAAAAGAGTTGGCTTAGATGATAAAACAGCTGAAAGTCCATATGACTTGTCATTGTCGGAACGCAAGCTGTTGAGCGTTGCCACAGTTTTGGCAGTGGATCCGGCGATTTATTTATTTGATGAGCCGATGATGTCGCTTGATTGGGAAAGCCGGCGCAAGTTGACCGCAATTTTCCATGAGTTGGCTGATTCGGGCCACCAAGTTGTGACCATCACCCATGACATGGATTGGGTCGCCGCCGAGTTTGAGTCGGTGTATGTTATGGAACACGGGAAGTTTGGCTTCGCCGGCAGTCCACGGGAATTGTTCAGCGATCACGAACTTGTCCAGCGAGTGGGATTACTACCACCGCGGATTATGGACATAGCGGAGTCGCTGGGTGATTCACAGACATATTTATCGGTTAATGATTATTGCCAGAAAAATCGAGATGTATAGAAAAAGTCACCTCTGCGGGTTTTCCAGATTGAAGGATTAACTTCAGCTTATGGCAAGAACTCGGCTCTTTGTCAACTGTAGTGGGTGACGAAAAGCTAACATCTAGAGAGGACCTGATAGGTCTTCTCTTTTTTTATGTTCAGAGTGATGAAGACACGTTTCTTAAAGTTGATGAAGTTTCTAAAACCGAAGCCCAACCGTTTGATGTCTTTAATCAACTTGTTGGTAGCCTCCAGTTTCGCGTTTGAATAGTCTGTTTCTAGCGCATTCTGGATGTATTGTTTGTGTCTAAGAAAAGTTCTAAAGACCGTTTGAAAATAGTGATTGACCTTGCTCATGTTCTCCTCTATTAACTCAAAAAACTCGTCTACTCTCTTCTCCTGAAAGTGAAAAAGCAAAAGCTGATAAAGTGTATAGTAGTCAGTAAGCTCTTTTGAAAAGCCTAGTGTCTTCTCAACAACTTCATGTGGTGCTAAAGTTTGGCGGAAAGTCTTTGAATAAAAAGAGTTGAGAGATAGTTTACGGCTGTCCTTTTGGAAAAGTCGCCAATGATTTTTCAAGGCTCGATAAGGTAGTGACTTCTTATCGAACTGGTTCATGGTTGCAATTCTAGTCTTTAAAAATGCTCTACCAAGGTGCTGGATAATGTGGAAACGATCAATAATGATTTCGGCGTTTGGGAAAAGTTTTTTGGCTAGTGGAATATAAGCCCCAGACATATCCATCGTGATAAACTGCACCTTTTGTCGAGCTTTCAATGGATACTTCAAAAAGTAGTTTCGAATAGTGGTTTGACGGCGATTATCAAGGATAGTTATGAGTTTGTTTGTCTCATAGTTTTGTGCCACAAAAGCTAATTCCCCTTTCTTGAACCCAAACTCATCCCAGGACATAACAGCTGGAAGTTTGTCATAATGTTTCTTGAAAGTGAACTGGTCAAGCTTACGATAGACAGTGGACGTTGACACACGAAGTCTTCTGGCAATATCAGTTAGTGACACCTTCTCAGTTAGGAGTTGTGTAACCTTTTGTTGGACCAGATTAGAGATTTGGCAGTTTTTCTCAACGATAGATGTCTCAGCCACCGTTACTCTCCTACAACTTTTACACTGGAAACGACGTTTTTTCAGACGTAGTAGTGTCGGCGTTCCAGCTTGCTCGAGAAGAGGGATTTTAGAGTTTTTTTGAAAGTCATATTTGATCATCTTTCCATGGCAGTGAGGACATGATGGTGCAGGGTAATCGAGTTTTGCTTGAATCTCTATATGAGTGTCAGTTTCAAAAACAAGTGAAATAATGATATTTTGGTCTTTAATTCCGATTAATTCTGTGGTATTCTTAATAAGTCTCATAAGTTCTTCCTAATGATGGTTTTGTCGCTTTTCATTATAGTTCTTATGGGACTTTTTGTGTACACTTAAAAAAGCTCTATAATCTCTACAGTGGTTTTACCCACTACAGAAATTATAGAGCCATAAGAATAAGGAGTAGGATATCATATCCGCTCCTTTTTCTGTTGTTCTATAAAGAAATCTGATTTTATGGCCATTTTATTGCAGTTTACAAAGACTTTTTAAGGATTTTAATTGCATTTTCTTCAGTCTTACTTGTATAATGAATAAAAAAGTAAAAATAGTATTATGAAATAGAAATGGAAGGTAGAGGCCAACTTCTCCAGCAGTGCAACAATTTCTTATATGCATGGAAGAGAAGTCTTCTGGATTACTATAGACAACTCTTTGATACTTCGTCAGCTTTTGGTACAATAGTACAAATTTACAAGAGGTGGTCTATGATTTAGCAACACACGATTCCCATTTTAGAGTTTGACAACAAGTCACATGGCCTGATAATTTTTAAAAAAAGTGAAGCAAAAGTCTTGCTTTTCTTTTTATTTGTGTTAAACTTGTTATTGTATCAGATACAAGATATCTAAAGGAGTTTTTATGGATACGAAATTTTCAGTAGCCTTGCACATCCTAACCATGATTAGTGAGAGTAAGGAAACCTTAAGTTCACAAGCACTGGCTGAGAGCGTTGGGACCAACGCTAGTTATATTCGTAAGGTGGTTGCCTTATTGAAAAATGCTGGACTGATCCAGTCTCAGCAAGGAAAAACGGGCTACCAACCTAGTAAATCGCCAAAGGACATCACCTTACTTAACATTTATTTTGCCACACAAGAAGTCAGCCACATCAGCTTATTTCCCGTCCATCAAAATAGCAATCTGGATTGCCCAGTGGGAAAACATATCCAAGCTGCCGTTTCGCCACTATTTGTTAGTGCTGAAGCTCAACTTGAGAAGGAACTAGCCCACCAAACCTTAGAAGATGTCATTGACAATCTTTATAAAGAAGCCAAACAAAAACGAAACTGATTTGCATGCAGATCAGTTTTAAAAAGACCAGACATGTATCTTTATCAGATACAATAAAAAAAGAAAAGAGAAGACAATGAAAGCCGCACAACATACTACTTATAACAAAAAGAATATCACACTGAATATCACAGAAGTCGCTAAACCGAGTATCACAGACAAAGAAGTTTTGGTCAAAGTCACCGCAGCTGGTGTCAATCCTCTGGATAACATGATTTCCCGAGGAGAGGTCAAGATGATTGTTCCTTACAAACTCCCACAAACTGCAGGAAATGAAGTGGTCGGTATCATTGAAGAGACCGGCACACAAGTCAAAAACCTCAAAGTCGGTGACCGAGTTTTTGGACGTCTCCCACTTGACCATATTGGTGCCTTTGCCGAGTATGTAGCCGTAGACAGTCAGGCTCTAGCCAAAGTTCCAGATTATCTATCTGACGAAGAAGCTGCTGCTGTTCCGCTTACTGCCTTGACTATCATGCAATCCCTAGAACTCATGGGAGCTCAAGCTGGCAAGACCATCTTTATCTCTGGTGGTACTGGAGGTGTCGGTGGAATGGCCATTCCAATTGCCAAGGCCAAAGGTTTGAAAGTCATCACCAATGGGGCTGGAGATAGCGCTGATCGGGTGTTGAACCTTGGAGCAGATCGCTTTATCGATTACAAAATAGAGGATTATACAAAAACTGTTAGCCAGGTTGATTATGTCCTCGATACCCTTGGGGGCGCTGAGACTGAAAAACAAATGTCTATCATGAAAAAAGGTGGTCAGCTTGTTTCCCTTCGTGCCATGCCAAACGGTGCCTTTGCCAAACGGATGAACCTGCCAAAATGGAAACAGATCCTACTTGGACTAGCTGGTCGTAAATTTGATAAGATGGCTGACAAATACGGCGTTCACTACCATTTTATCTTTGTAGAAAGCAATGGCGCTCAATTACAAGAGGTAGCAGATCTCTTTAGCAAATTGGAAATCAAACCATCTATCGACACAGTTTATCCATTTGAAGAAGTGAATAGCGCCTTAGACAAGGTCGCTAATGGGCGCTCACGTGGAAAAACAGTCCTCAGCTTTAAGAAATAAAAAGGAAAAACAATGTCATATCTTACAACTAAAAATCAATACATCACTGTCCAAGGAAATCAAATTGCCTATCGCGAACTCAGTAAAGTCAAATCAAAACTACCTCTTCTGATGCTGGTCCATTTGGCAGCAACTCTCGATAACTGGGATCCAAAACTATTAGACTTAATTGCTGAAAAGCACCATGTCATTGTAGTCGATCTTCCTGGTGTTGGAGCCAGTCAAGGAAAAGTGGCTCCGACTATACCTGGAATGGCTGAGCAGACAATTGACTTTGTAAAAGCGGTTGGTTACGATAAAATCAACCTCCTCGGTCTTTCTATGGGAGGTATGATTGCCCAAGAAATCATCCGAATAAATCCTACTCTAGTGAGCCGTTTGATTTTGGCTGGAACAGGACCTCGAGGTGGAAAAGAGGTCGATAAGGTCACAGGGAAAACATTTAACTATATGTTTAAAGCGGGACTCGAGCGTATCGATCCTAAACGCTATATCTTCTATAATCATGATGAACAAGGAAAAATCGAAGCTTTGAAAGTACTAGGACGAATGGGTATGAGAACAAAGGAATTTGCGGACAAAGACATGAGTGTGCCTGGTTTCTTGACTCAACTCAAAGCTATTAAACGTTGGGGGAAAGATCCTCAAGACGACCTAAAATTTATCACTCAACCAACCTTAATCGTCAACGGGGATAAGGATATGCAGATTCCAACAGAAAATTCTTATGATATGCATGAGAAAATAAAAGATAGTAAGCTGATTATCTATCCAAATGCTGGCCACGGTTCGATCTTCCAATATGCAGAGGAGTTTTCAAAAGAACTCATTGCTTTCTTGGGGGACTAAGATGGTCAAAACAATTCTGATTACAGGTGCTACTGACGGTATTGGTAAACATTTGGCAAAGAAACTGGCCAGTGAAGGGCATCAGGTCATCCTTCATGGTCGAAATCCTCAAAAACTGGAGTTGGCGCTTCAAGAGGTTCGTTCAGTCTCCTTGAGAGATAGAGTTTCTAGCTACTTGGCAGATTTTTCAAAATTAGACGATGTTTATCGATTTGTGGAGGAAATCAAGCGAGACTTTCAACGTATCGATGTCTTGTTTAACAATGCAGGCCTGTATGCAGGAAAAGACCGAAAAGCGAGTGCTGAAAATGTCGAGTTGACATTTATGTTATCCGTTCTGGTTCCCTATATTTTAACAACTGAGCTAAGTCCCTTGTTAGAAAAAGCAGCTGACGGCCGTGTCATTAATACTTCTTCCTATATGCATCATTTTGCCAAGGTCAAGGATTTGGACTTTCAATTTGAGAAAGAATACAATCCAGGATTGGCCTATAATAATTCCAAGCTCTACACCATCTGGATGACACGTTATTTGGCAAGGAAATTCTTTTTAAAAGCTTCAAACATCACCATCAATGCCTATCATCCCGGCTTGATTTCAACTAACTTAGGGAATGATTCCAGTGATGAAAAGACGAAAAAGTCTCTCTTTGGACGCCTGATGAAGTCTCTGTCAAAAGATTTAGATCAGGGAATCGAAACAGGCTATTATCTCACCTTATCAGAGGAAGTCAGGGGCTTGACTGGCTACTACTTTGATGAAAAGAAAGTCAAGTCTGTATCTGAAAAAGGATATACATTTGAAAAAGCACGGAAATTAATGGATTACTGCCAAAATAATGTCAAAATGTTTAAAGAAAAGCAGGATGTTTAATTCCTTATTTATTTCGTAACTACCAAAAAACTCAAGTTTTCATTGATAAAACTTGAGTTTTTCTTAGATGAGGGCTAATAAAATGGTAAGAATCAGAGCGATTCCAATCCGAATGACATGGCGGGCTGGATTGAAGTTTTTTTGTGCTTGCCATTCCAATAGGCTCCGTAGCAAATCAACCCACAGCCAATCATCCAAAGAGATAGTGTGACAATCGGCAAAAAGAAGTAGAGAATGAGAGAGAAGGTCGCAAGGCTACTTCCTAGAAAAAGTAGGTAAATTCCAAGGGTCTTCTTGCCCTTTTTAATTCGGAAACGCTGACTAATAAATGAAGAAGTGCAAAAGCAAGGGCCAAGAAAGCTGTGAAAAAGCTGAGAAGAATGGGGAGAAGCATAGTTTTCCTTTTTATGATACATGATGTAAAGTCGCACCTTAGTTAGAAGCGACGTTTAAAATCTCCAAATAAAATTGGACCACTTCCTGTTCGCTATAGGATTTTCCTTTTTTTAGCCACCAGCTGAGAGTTTCAATGAAGTGGCTGACGACCAGGTGCTTGAGATAGGAGTGAGGAATGTTGGGGTGTGAGTGAATCAGTTCATCAGCGACCATCGGGTAGACATCATGTTCTAGCTCTTTGCGCAGTTGCCGGATAAAATAATCGTTTTTGGAGAGCAAGAGACTGGTCACATGGTCCTGATTTTTCTTGAAATGCTGAAAGATATGGGCCAGGTAGTCATGAGTAGAGAGTTGATTATTGCGCTCAAAGAGGTGGTGAAAGAGTTTTTGGCAGAGTTCATCCATCAATAATTCCTTACTTTCGTAATGACTATAAAAGGTCGAGCGCCCGACGTCGGCTAAATCAATGATTTCCTGAACAGTGATAGTCTCGTAGTCTTTAAGGTTTAGTAATTGTAAAAAAGCATTATAGATAGCTTTTCGAGTCTTTGTAATGCGACGATCTTGTGCAGTCATATGGACACTATGAACAAACTGTTCAGTAACATACATAGCGAACGGTTTGCCCCTATCCTTTCTGTTGATAGTATTGGATAATAGATAATGAACATGATGTTCATGAATCTATTATAACAAAGGAAGTAATATAATGAAGACAAAACGTGCGGTTTGGTTAGCTTTTTTCTTAAATCTAAGCTTTGCCATTGTTGAGTTTATTGCGGGTGGAATTTTTGGTTCCAGTGCGGTTCTCGCTGATTCAGTCCATGACTTGGGGGATGCTCTAGCCATTGGCCTCTCGGCCTTTCTAGAAACGATCTCCAATCGTCAAGAAGATAGTCACTATACCCTAGGCTACAAGCGCTTTAGCTTATTAGGGGCTTTAGTAACGGCAGTCATTCTGATGACCGGGTCTGGTATGGTGATTTTGGAAAATGTAAGCAAGCTTTTCCACCCTCAGCCCGTCAATGACGAAGGGCTTCTTTGGTTGGGAATGTTTGCTATCAGTGTCAATGTGCTGGCGAGTCTGGTCATTCGCAAGGGGCAGACCAAGAATGAATCCATTCTCAGCCTGCACTTTCTGGAAGATACCTTGGGGTGGGTGGCTGTTATCCTAATGGCCATTGTTCTCCGATTTACCGACTGGTATATTCTGGATCCGCTCTTATCTCTTGCCATTTCCATCTTTATTCTGTCCAAAGCCATTCCACGTTTTTGGAGCACGCTTAAGATTTTCCTCGATGCCGTTCCAGAAGGAGTGGATATACAGAAGATCAAGAAAGATTTGGCAGAGTTGGACCATGTCGCTAGTATCAATCAACTCAATCTTTGGACCATGGATGGTTTGGAAAAGAACGCCATTGTCCATGTTTGTCTGGAGCATGTCAAGCATATGGAGGTTTGTAAAGAGTCTATCCGAAACTTGCTCCAAGAGAGGGGCTTTCAAAATGTCACCATCGAAGTTGATGAAGACTTGGCAACTCACCGATCTCACAAGCGTAAAATTGAGAAGTTGGAAGTTGAACAAAATCATGGACATGATTATCATTATCATTAAATATCTGGTTTAAGCGAAACCTTAATGAAAAGAGTATACTAATAGTATCAAAAAGAAACTGGGGTAAATAAATGAAATCAGCAGTTTATACCAAAGCTGGGAAAGTTGGTCTAGCAGAAATTGATCGTCCGCACATCAAAGTACCAGATGATGTCATTCTTCGCATCGTTCGTACCTGTGTTTGTGGATCGGACCTTTGGAGTTACCGTAATCCGGAAATAGAAGAAGGACATAGAAATAGCGGTCATGAGGCTATCGGAATTGTCGAGGAAGTTGGTGAGGAAGTTACTACAGTAAAACCAGGTGACTTTGTCATTTCCCCTTTCACACATGGTTGTGGACAGTGTGATGCCTGTCGTGCTGGTTTTGATGGCTCTTGTGATAACCACCTAGGTAATAACTGGTCTGGGGGCGTGCAGGCTGAGTATATCCGTTTCCACTTTGCCAACTGGGCCCTTATCAAAATTCCTGGGCAACCTTCAGATTATAGTGAAGGCATGCTCAAGTCGCTTTTGACACTGGCTGATGTCATGCCGACGGGTTACCATGCGGCGCGTGTGGCTAATGTGCAAAAGGGTGATAAGGTAGTCGTTATCGGAGATGGGGCTGTTGGTCAATGTGCTGTCATCGCAGCTAAGATGCGTGGTGCCTCACAAATTGTCCTTATGAGTCGTCATGAAGATCGTCAAAAAATGGCTTTGGAGTCAGGTGCGACTGCAGTTGTTGCGGAG
This sequence comes from Streptococcus vestibularis, assembly GCF_900636445.1. Classification (NCBI taxonomy): domain Bacteria; kingdom Bacillati; phylum Bacillota; class Bacilli; order Lactobacillales; family Streptococcaceae; genus Streptococcus; species Streptococcus vestibularis. The sequence goes on from NZ_LR134275.1 coordinate 912,248, forward strand.
CGTGGTGAAGAAGGCATTGCTAAGGTCCGTGAAATCCTTGGTGGAGGAGCAGATGCTGCCCTTGAATGTGTTGGTACTGAAGTAGCAGTAGAACAAGCTCTTGGTGTCCTTCATAATGGTGGTCGTATGGGGTTTGTTGGCGTTCCACACTATGAAAATCGTGCCATTGGATCAACTTTTGGACAAAATACAACGATTGGTGGGGGACCAGCCTCTGTCACAACCTATGATAAACAAGTTTTGTTAAAAGCTGTTCTTGATGGCGACATCAATCCAGGACGAGTCTTTACGACAAGTTATAAATTGGAAGATATTAATCAGGCCTATAAAGATATGGATGAACGCAAGACCATCAAGGCTATGATTGTGATAGAGTAACGAATTAAGTCGATCACTTTTGATTGCGGAAAAGAATTTTCTAATTGGAAATCTATTTCGAATGCACATGACATTGATATTTTCTTTGCGGATCCAGGATGTCCTGGGCAACGAGGTCTCAATGAACATTCTAATGGCTTATTAAGACGAAATGGACTACCTAAACAAATAGATTTTACGAATATTTCTCAAAATTATTTATCAGCTACAGCTGATAAAAGAAATAGACTTCCTAGGAAGTCTTTGAATTATCAAACACCATACCAAGCTTTTCTGAGTTACATGAAAAATTTAACTTAATTTGACAATTTAGGGAGATAAAAATAGGGAGTGGAAAAAGCCCAACCAGACAAATCTTCAAAGAAAGATTTGTTTTTTTTATAACTTTTGGTTGACAAATGTAAACATTAGGAATAGAATAACATTGTAAGGTTTACAAATGTAGATTTAGAAAGGAGAGGTCATGCAAATTTCCAATGCGGAATGGCGCATCATGAAGATAATCTGGATGGAAGGCAAGCAGACCAGCACGGATTTGATCGCCGTCTTGTCCGAGCGCTTTGACTGGTCGAAGTCGACCATCAAGACCCTCTTGTTCCGCTTGGTGGAAAAGGGGTGCTTGACTAGAGAAAAAACAGACAAAGCCTTTGTTTACTCGGCATTGTTGACGCAGGACCAGAGTTTAGACTTGGTGGTTGAGGAGGTGAAAGACAAGGTTTGCTCAAAAAGAATTGTACAGGTGCTTGAAAACTTGATTCAGGCGAGTGACTTTACGCTTGCAGATCTTAATCAGCTGCAGCAGGTCCTGGAAGAAAAGAAAGCAGAGGCTGTCGAAACAGTCCCTTGCAATTGTATGTCATAGAAAGAAGGAAATTCCATGTTTGGATTGTTGATTAGTATTGTTTGTTTACTTGTGGTTGCTTTTATTGCTTGGTGGTTCTTTGCAGAGCATGAAAAGGTAAGCGGCCACGCTCGTCAGAAATCAGGTTATCAAGAAATTGAAGTCGAAGTCATGGGGGGCTATTCGCCTGAAACCATTGTCCTGAAAAAGAATGTTCCAGCCCGGATCATCTTTAATCGCAAGGATCCATCTTCATGTCTGGCTCAAGTGATCTTTCCAGATTTTGGCGTTCATGAAGATTTGCCTTTAGGTGAAAAACATGTCATTGAAATTACGCCAGAAAAAGCGGGCGAATATGGGTATTCATGTGGAATGAACATGATGCATGGTCAAATGATTGTGGAATAAAGGAGTAGGTATGGTAGAAAAACAAAAAGCAGTTGTGGAAAACGGAGTGCAAAAGATCCGTATTACAGCAGAAAAGGGCTATAGTCCCAAAGAATTTCAACTTCAAAAAGGGATCCCTGCTGAAATCACCTTCCATCGGGTCAATCCTTCCGGCTGTTACAAGGAAATTTTGTTTGAAGATCAGGGGATTTTAGAGCCTTTGGAAGTCGGTGTGGATAAGGTGATATCCTTTACCCCGACAGAAACAGGGGACTTTGAGTTTTCATGTGGAATGAAGATGCAAAAGGGTTCCTACACGGTTGTGGAAAAACGCCGTCGTGTCTTAAATTTACGGGGTCGCTTTTGGATTACTAGTATCTTTACCCTTCCTTTATTGATCTTGATGATTGGGATGTGGGCAGGATTTGTCTCCCATCCAGTCAGTCGCTGGGGGACTTTTCTAGCGACAACGCCGATCATGTTGGTAGCAGGAGTACCTTTTATCAAGAGTGCCTGGGCCTCATTTAAGAAGCACCATTCCAATATGGATACCTTGGTAGCTCTTGGAACCCTGGTAGCCTATGTCTATAGTGTATTTGCCCTTTTTACTGGTCAGCCAGTATACTTTGAGGCTGCGGGTTTTATCATCTTCTTTATCCTCTTAGGGCAAATCTTTGAAGAACGGATGCGTAACAATGCCTCCGAGGCTGTGGAAAAGTTGTTGGATTTGCAGGCAAAAACGGCTCAAGTTCTCCGTGATGGGAACTATGTCGAGGTGGCGGCAGAAGATATCCAAATTGATGACTTGATTCGGGTCCGTCCTGGGGAAAAGATTGCGGTTGATGGGACGATTGTAGAAGGAAGTACGACCATTGATGAGTCGATGGTGACAGGTGAAAGCTTGCCTGTGGAAAAATCAGTTGGTGATGCAGTTATCGGCTCCACTATCAACAGCAATGGAAACATTCTCTTTAAGGCTGAAAAAGTCGGTAGTGAGACCCTCTTATCTCAAATTGTGGACTTTGTCAAAATGGCCCAATCCAGTCGTGCTCCCATTCAAGATTTGACGGATAAGATTTCAGGTATCTTTGTTCCAGTGGTGACGATTTTGGCCATTGCGACTTTCTGGGTTTGGTCCGTGCTTCTGGGCGCGTCGCTTCAAGAGGCCATGCTCTATGCAGTCTCTGTCCTCATTATTGCCTGTCCTTGTGCCCTTGGTTTAGCAACCCCAACAGCTCTGATGGTCGGAACCGGCCGTAGTGCCAAGATGGGGGTTCTGATTAAAAATGGAACAGTTCTTCAAGAAGTGCAAAAGATTCAAACCGTTGTGTTTGATAAGACAGGGACTATTACCATTGGCCAACCACTTGTAACCGATGTTGTAGGAGATGAAGCGCGTGTCTTGACACTGGCTGCTAGTCTTGAAACTTTTTCAGAACATCCACTAGCCCAAGCGGTGTTATCCCAAGCAGAAGAAAAAGGTTTGGTGTTATCGCCTGTGGAAAACTTCCAAGCGATTGAAGGAAAAGGGGTCCAAGGTCAGATCGACCAGCAGTTGGTGACCTTGGGAAATGGTAAACTTCATGACGGGACAGCGATGGATCCGGAGCTTGAAAAACGGATGGTAGACTTGCAAGAGCAGGCCAAAACAGTGATCAATTTGGCTGTGGATGGGCAAGTGATTGGCTTGATTGCCATTCAAGATGCTCCAAAGGCCAGCTCAAAAGAAGCGATCAAAAAGCTTAAAGAACGGGGCTTGAAAACGGTCATGTTAACGGGGGATAATGAACGGGTGGCCCAAGCTATTGCTAAGCAAGTGGGAATTGACACCGTCATTGCTGATGTCCTTCCTCAAGAAAAAGCTAGCGCCATCCAAAAACTGCAAGAAGCTAGCAAGGTCGCCTTTGTTGGAGATGGGATCAATGATGCTCCAGCTCTCTCGATCGCGGATGTGGGGATCGCTATGGGATCTGGAACGGATATTGCGATCGAGTCCGGTGGCATCGTGCTCACGCAAAATGATTTGCTTGGCGTTGTGCGCGCCTTTGACATGAGTCAAAAGACCTTCCGCAGGATCTTACTCAATCTCTTCTGGGCCTCTATCTACAATATCCTTGGGCTTCCAATTGCTGCTGGAGTCTTTGTAGGACTGGGATTGACCCTTAATCCAGAACTAGCAGGTCTTGCCATGGCCCTTAGTTCTTTGTCTGTTTTGACTAGTTCTCTGCTTCTCAATGTTGCGAAAATTGATTAGACTCAACAAAAAAAGTAGTACAGAATTCATTTAAGATTCTGTACCACTTTTTTGTCTTTTCTTACAGCCACAAGGGAAAACAGAAGCATATATTTTATAATAAAATATCCTATTATAAGATAGTTTGTGAAAATTTCTCAAATTCAGCATCTGTTATGTAATAGGGATTGAGCATCTCTGAGCAGATCCTTATACATGTGAATCTCTTTGTGTTAAATTAGTTCTATAATCGTTTTGTAAAACGTTTTCATGAGAATGATCAGAATAAATTAATTTTCAAGACGAGCTTTGATCGCAAAGATGAAGTAGAAGCGCTGTGCTTCATTTTTCAGGATCAAATTAGAAATAAAGGAGAGTTAGAATGACTCAAGGGAAAATTATTGCATCTGCAGCAATGTTGAACGTATTGAAAACATGGGGCGTAGACACGATCTATGGGATCCCATCAGGAACACTTAGCTCATTGATGGACGCTTTGGCTGAAGACAAAGATATCCGTTTCTTGCAAGTTCGCCACGAAGAAACTGGTGCTCTTGCAGCAGTAATGCAAGCGAAATTTGGTGGCTCTATCGGGGTTGCAGTTGGTTCAGGTGGACCTGGTGCGACTCACTTGATCAATGGTGTTTATGATGCAGCTATGGATAACACTCCATTTCTTGCTATTCTTGGATCACGTCCAAACAACGAACTCAACATGGATGCTTTCCAAGAATTGAACCAAAACCCAATGTACAATGGTATCGCTGTATACAATAAACGTGTAGCTTATGCAGAACAATTGCCAAAAGTGATTGACGAAGCTTGCCGTGCTGCCGTTTCTAAAAAAGGTCCAGCTGTTGTTGAAATTCCAGTAAACTTTGGTTTCCAAGAAATCGACGAAAACTCATACTATGGATCAGGTTCTTACGAACGCCGCTTCATCGCTCCTGCTTTGAACGAAGCGGAGATCAACAAAGCTGTTGAAATCTTGAATAATGCGGAACGCCCAGTGATCTATGCTGGTTTCGGTGGAGTTGGTGCTGGTGATGTCATCACTGAATTGTCTCGTAAAATCAAAGCACCAATCATCACAACTGGTAAAAACTTTGAAGCTTTCGAATGGAACTATGAAGGGTTGACAGGTTCTGCATACCGTGTTGGTTGGAAACCAGCGAACGAAGTAGTCTTTGAAGCAGACACTGTTCTTTTCCTTGGTTCAAACTTCCCATTTGCTGAAGTTTATGAAGCCTTCAAGAACACTGAAAAATTCATCCAAGTGGATATCGACCCTTACAAACTTGGGAAACGTCATGCCCTTGACGCTTCAATCCTTGGTGATGCAGGTCAAGCAGCCAAAGCTATCCTTGATAAAGTAAACCCAGTTGAGTCTACTCCATGGTGGCGTGCAAACGTGAAGAACAACCAAAACTGGCGTGATTACATGAACAAACTCGAAGGTAAAACTGAGGGTGAATTGCAATTGTATCAAGTTTACAATGCAATCAACAAACATGCTGATCAAGACGCTATCTACTCAATCGACGTAGGGGACACTACTCAAACATCTACTCGTCACCTTCACATGACACCTAAGAACATGTGGCGTACATCTCCACTCTTTGCGACAATGGGTATTGCCCTTCCTGGTGGTATCGCTGCTAAGAAAGACAATCCAGATCGCCAAGTATGGAACATCATGGGTGACGGTGCATTCAACATGTGCTACCCAGACGTTATCACAAACGTTCAATACGACCTTCCAGTTATCAACGTTGTCTTCTCAAATGGTAAATATGCCTTCATCAAGGACAAATACGAAGACACAAACAAACACTTGTTTGGTTGTGACTTCCCTAATGCTGACTATGCGAAAATTGCTGAAGCACAAGGTGCTGTTGGGTTCACTGTAAACCGTATCGAAGATATCGATGCAGTCGTTGCAGAAGCTGTTAAATTGAACAAAGAAGGTAAGACCGTTGTCATTGATGCCCGCATCACGCAACACCGTCCCCTTCCAGTAGAAGTACTTGAGTTGGATCCAAAACAACACTCAGAAGAAGCCATCAAAGCATTTAAGGAAAAATACGAAGCAGAAGAACTCGTACCATTCCGCCTCTTCTTGGAAGAAGAAGGATTGCAATCACGCGCAATCAAATAATTCCTCTCGTCGAAAATCAAAGATAAATTTGTAGACTTCTTTATTAGGTTACTGCCGACGATTTCATCATTGAAACCTTAATTTTCAATGATGGAATCTAGTGCAGAGCCTAGAAAAAGTCCCAAAGGATTTTTCGTAGTTTGATGAGCAAGGATTTGCTATCAAACTTGGTTCCGCCTTGTTTACTCTTTGATTTTCTTAGAGAGAAAAGTGAAAAGATTGGAGTAATCCGGTCTTTTTTATTAAAGACAAAATCTTCTTTGAAACTTTCCTTAGGTGAGTACGATGGTTGGCTGGACTAAGAAAAGAAGGGAGAGAACCAATCCAATTTCATCTTATCTTTATTTCAAAGAATGTTAAAATAAAGATAAGATATTGTAATCGTTTAGATTTGCTTAGTAATGTTCTTCATATTTTCAAAAAATGGATTTTACCAGTTGCTTGCCTTGCGTTTGTTTTCTTTAGATTATAGGAGGTAGAGCAATGAAAAAGAAAATCAATCAATGTTTACTTTCGTTTCTCATACTATTTTTAGCCTTGTTTTTGACTGGTTTCAGAAAAATGAAGACTAGTGATTACAACAAGGTCATAGGGGTTATTGTCGAGAACTGTAATAAAGTAGGTTTGCATGGTAAGGTTACTATTACTAACTTGTATTGGACAGCCTTAGAAATACCAACTTACCACGTGACTTATACCTATTCTGAGAAAACTTACGATAACCAGAAAGTAGCATTAGAGCAAAATACGGCTATTCATGAAGAAGGGTCAAGTGACTCTTATGGCAATGTTCCAGAATATAAAGAATCGTTTTTGAAGCAGAAATCTATCCAAAAAGTTGAGAAGAAAATTGAAAAACAATTGAAGAAACAAAAAATCGGTCTTCCTATTAGGTTTTTTAGTTTTCTATCTAACTTCAGTCATGATGAAAAGGAGAAAAATCTGGATACCTTAACCTCAGACAATCTCAAAGCAGGTAAGAAGGACTTTGCTGGTAACTATTAAATTCCATACCAAACCTTGATTGATCAAGAGTTGGTTTATATGACTATTTTTATTTATGATAATGAATCAGTCAAAGAACAAGATATGAAAGATGCGGCTAAAAAGTTAGATGCTAGTGATCTTCCGAATGGTAAATATAATTTCTTATATTCCAATACCAAGGATGAGAATCAAGATTCTTCCTTCTCACGAGCCTTTAAAAAGTGAATAGGAGAGATCATTTCAGAGTATAGTGAATAGATTCTTAACATCAGAAGTTTTTGTCATAAACATTGGATGCTATCATCCAGTGTTTTTATTTAAAAAAAATTCAAATCATCACTTGACAAGTGAGTGAACACTCACTATAATAACCTTGTGTTTAAAAAGTGAGTAAACACTCACCTGGGAGGATGCAAATGAAAACATTGCTACATTTACAAGATTTAGAAAAATCTTTTGGTCATAAAATGGTGTTAGACCATGTTGGATTTGAATTACAGTCTGGGGAAATCATTGGTCTAATCGGTCCTTCTGGTGCTGGTAAATCAACTATGATTAAAACCATGTTAGGGATGGAAAAGGCAGATAGCGGTATCGCTTTAGTCTTAGACCAGACCATGCCCAATCGTCATATTCTGGGAGATATTGGCTATATGGCCCAGTCAGATGCTCTATATGAAGCTTTGTCAGGACAAGAAAATTTGGAATTTTTCGGTCAGCTCAAGGGACTTTCTAAGAAAGACTTGTCATTTGAAATTGCCCATGTAGCTCAAGTGGTAGATTTGACAGATCACTTAAACCAGGCGGTCTCTGGTTATTCCGGGGGCATGAAACGACGCTTGTCGCTGGCTATTGCGCTTTTAGGAAATCCGCAACTCTTGATACTGGACGAACCGACAGTTGGGATTGACCCTTCTCTTCGAAAGAAAATTTGGAGAGAGTTAATGACACTCAGAGACAATGGTGTAGGGATCTTGGTTACAACCCATGTTATGGATGAAGCAGAGCTGACAGATAAGGTCGGACTACTATTAGGTGGAAATATCATTGCCTTTGATACACCATCCAAGCTAAAAGAATCTTATGGTGTTTCAAGTATTGAAGGAGTCTTTTTGAAAGCAGAAGGAGAATGAAATGAGAACAATTGCCATTGCAAAAAAAGTTATCAAAGAATTACTACGTGACAAACGGACACTGGCCCTAATGTTTGTGGCACCAGTCTTTATTATGTGGCTGATGAACCTCATGTTTTCGGCTAGTACAACGGTGACTGTTAAGCTAGCGACACAAGATGTGCCAAGTAGTTTGGTAAGTAGGATGGATGACTTAGAACATGTCAGTGTCAAAACCTACAAAGACTTGGTTCAAGCTAAAGAGGCTTTAAACGATGAAAAAGTAGATGCAGTTATCTCTTATAAGGATGGTGAATATCATGTAGCCTATGCCAATACAGATGCCTCTAAAACTTCGGTGACCCGACAAGTATTACGCACCAGTATTGCTAGTGAAGACACCAATCAATTATTAGCCCGTGTGAAGCAATCCCTTCCACAATTACAACTAAAGGTAAAATCTCCTGAAATTAAGGAATCTTATGAATATGGTAACGAGGACACCGGCTTCTTTGCTAAAATGATTCCTGTTTTGATTGGGTTCGTCGTTTTCTTCTTTGTCTTTTTGATTTCAGGTATGGCACTCTTGAAAGAACGTACTAGCGGAACCCTAGATCGTTTGCTGGCAACCCCAGTCAAACGTTCGGAAATCGTTTACGGCTATATGTTGTCTTACGGTCTTATTGCCATACTGCAGACAGCAGTAGTCGTTCTAGCAGCCATCTGGTTGTTGAACATTGAAGTTGTCGGAAGCCTGTTAAATGTTATAATAGTTAATGTTGTACTGGCTCTGGTGGCACTAGCCTTCGGAATTCTCTTGTCTACCTTGGCAAAATCAGAATTTCAGATGATGCAATTTATTCCTCTTGTGATTATGCCGCAACTCTTTTTCTCAGGAATCATTTCACTTGATTCAATGGGAGACTGGGCAAAAACACTAGGAAAATTCTTGCCTTTGACCTACTCAGGTGATGCGATGAGTCAGATTATTCTTTACGGACGTGGACTTGGAGATATTTTACCATATATTGGTGTTCTACTAGTCTTCCTTGTCGCTTTGACAGTTCTCAATATTGTCGGCTTGCGTCGTTACCGTAAAGTATAAAATATAAATATACGAGGATGAAAATGAGTGAGAGTGTTTTTGAGTCGTTTGAAGCTTATCTAAAGGGTGCAGACTATCCCAAGGGAAAGAAAAAAATCATGCAGGCGGCGGTCGATTTGATTTCTACTAAGAGTTACAATGGGACCTCCACCTTACAAATTGCTAAACATGCGGGACTTAGCCAAGCAACGCTCTTCAAGTATTTCAAGACTAAAGAAGATTTATTAACAGCTATTTTGCACCCTGTTGTTCCAGGACTTTTCGGTCGTTTTTTTGAAGAACTTTTAGCCTTAGAAACGACTGAAGAAAAGGTGCATTATCTGGTTCAAAATCGTATGGCCTATCTCAAAAAGAATCGCGCTTTGATGAAAATTATTTTTCAGGAAATTTTTTCAAATAAGAAACTGAGAAAAGAACAACTTTATATTTGGAATACTCTTCAGGATAAATTATTAGTACTCCACAAGGAATTGATAGCAGATTCACGAGTGAATCCTGAAATCACGGTTCCTCAAATGGTTCGTATTTGTATAGGTCCCTTATTGGCCTACTTTGCCCAACTCTATATCGTTAGCGACAATAGTGACATAAGAGAAGAAGACTTAAATTTGTTGGAAAAACAGATTTTAGGTGGTTTGTGGAAATAAACGCCGACTGAAATCATATTTCTTAAAATAAAACACAAAAAGGACATGTTTCTGACTAAAGCAGATTTATGTCCTTTCTTTTCAGTTATGTACATTGTTTAATTGGTTTTTCTTTGTAATTCTTGGGAAGTAGTTCCTATGAAATCATATTACATTGGTTATTTTTTGATATAATAATTCTTAAAACTTAGGAGGCAACAGATGATACATAAACATGAAATCCCAATTTTAGAGTTTGATGACAATCCTCAGGCTGTGATTATGCCGACACATGAGGATTTAGACTTGAACTTGCCGGCTAGGTGCGTCTACGCCTTTTTAGAGGAAGAAATAGAACGTTATGCGACTTCTGTTGGAGCTGAAAAAGTTGGTGAGTTTGTCTCTGCGACCAAAATCTATCCTGTTTATGTTATGACTTACAATGGGGAGGAAATATGCTTGGCTCAAGCTCCAGTAGGATCAGCTGCAGCAGCTCAATTTATGGACTGGTTGATTGGTTGTGGCGTCAAGCAAATCATATCAACTGGAACTTGTGGTGTCTTGGTAGACATGCCAGAGAATATCTTTTTGATTCCGACGAGAGCATTGCGAGATGAAGGTGCAAGTTACCACTATGTTGCGCCTTCTCGCTATATAGACATGAATACACAAGCTCTTGGAGCCATTGAGAGAACTTTAAAGCAAAAGAAAATCCCCTATGAAGAGGTCATGACCTGGTCGACAGACGGCTTTTATAGAGAAACACCTGATAAAGTTGCTTATCGGATTGAAGAGGGGTGTAGTGTTGTAGAGATGGAGTGTGCATCTCTTGCAGCAGTTGCTCAACTTCGAGGAGCTATTTGGGGCTTGCTTCTGTTTACTGCTGATTCCCTAGCAGATATAGACAATTACAATCAACGAAATTGGGGCTCAGAGGCTTTTGATAAGGCCTTAGAGATCTGCTTAGATATCATTGTTCAGATGTAATTTTGATTTGATAGAAAAGAGCATGATGGTATAGTCATGCTCTTTTTATGTATCAATTGTTATTTCAAAATATTCCAGAGTTCTTGGGAAGTATCAGCTACAAAATCAGGATTTTCTTCCAAAAGGGTTTCGTTTGTCCCGAATCCCCAAGTAACAGCCAAGGTCTTGATACCAACGGTTTTTCCTCCAATCATGTCATACTTGGTGTCGCCAACAATGACAGAATGGTCTTTGTTCGCATTATTTTCAGTAATAGCACGCTGCAAGACGTCAGCCTTGTTGAAAGTAGCAGGTGTGGCCCCATAGATGTCGTCAAAAAACTCAGTGATGCCAAGGTATTTGCACATTTTCCGAGCAGTAGGCTCATTTTTGGAAGTTGTGATATAGATTTTCTTATTTGGATCTTGACTCAGCTTCTCGAGTACTTCTTTTATACCGTCGTAGAGATGAGCTTCAAACTGTCCTTTGTTCTCATAATAGTCACGATAAAGTTGAACAGCTTGGGCAGCACCTTCTTCGCTTATTTCTTCTCTGAATGTGACTTCTAGAGGTGGTCCCATAAAGGTGCGAATTTTTTTATTGCTTGGAACAGGTAGGCCCAGTCTTTCAAAGGTTTGGACAAAACCATTGTGGATGCCCTCAGAACTATCTATAAGGGTACCATCAAGGTCGAAGAAAATGTGTGTAAATATCATATGATTCTCCAATACAATGTTGTTTATTTATTATATCATGATAGGACAAAATGCAAAGTCAAACAATACAAGTCATATTTTCAAAGAGAAGACGATTGTGCATGATTTTGATAGGACGGAGTTGAAAAAAGCTCCTAAATGTACCGTTATCCTCGACGACCTCTATGGTGAAATTTTAGGCCCATTGTATATCACTCTTATAGGTGCGACAACCGGTCAAACTGATAGTTAAGACTTTTCAACCTTCTTTAAGAAACAATACAAGGATAAAAAAGTTATTTCAGTTAGTTAGCAGGGAAATCCAGATTTAGACAAGATTGCTGAGTTAAAACCTGATTTAATCCTTATGACAGGAGAGCGAGAAGATCTTTATGAGGATTTGTCTGAAATTGCACCGATTGTTGGCTACCAAACCAACAACGATGAAAATTGGGACTATTACGAAACGTCTCCCATACTATGCTTACGGGCATTTTGGTTACCTGTATGATACTTATAAGTTCAATCGTGCCGAAACCTTATAATCCAGATGATATGTTCCAAGTTATAGATCTAGATTAACTAAAAGATATTACCCCTGATCTCTTGATTGTTCAAGCTGATTCTCAGGAACTCCTAGATAACAAACTTAAAAACTCACCTATCTGGAGTAACCTTAAAGCTGTTCAAAAAGGGGGCTTGCTGACAAACAAGCGTCTGATATGTTTTCTCAAAGAAAAATAGAGCTGAATAGTCATAGGAATCCAAATCAAAGGTTCACATAGGATAACGCCAAGGTAGCCCATATAAGGAATGACGAAAACAACAAAGAGAATTTTACCAAAAAGCTCAATAAAGCTAGAGGTTAAAGGTGTTAGTTTCTTACCTAGACCTTGCAGGCTATTTCTAAAGATGAAGAGCATTCCTAAAATAGGATAAAAGAGAGAACTGATACGGAGGTAGAGACTGGCATTGTCAATAATCACAGCATTATCAGACCCAGAAATAAGACCAGCCAAGAAGGGGCTTGTTACATAGAGGAGGGCACAAGCAATGACAGACCAAGTTATAGAAACAAGACAGGATTGCTTTAACCCAGCGACAATGCGTTTAAACTGTTGGGCTCCGAAATTCTGCGAGGTGAAGGTTGTCACCCCAGCAGCAAGGGAGGTCAATGGTAGAACCGCAAAGGACATAATTCGTCTCGCTGACACCTGAGCGCTAATGATGAGAGAGCCGAAGCCATTAATGGCGTACTGTAAGGTCACAGTTCCAATAGAAACAATAGAATTCATGAGCCCCATAGCCATCCCTTGTCCCAAAAGGTCCAGATAAAGGCTTGAATCAAGAACACAGTCAGACTTATGTGGTAGGAGAAAGGTCACTCTTTTCTTAATATAGTAAAGACAGAGGATAGCAGAAAGCCCCTGTGAGATTATAGTTGCCAAGCCTGCTGATTGAACACCAAGATGGAGCTGTGTAATAAAGAAAAGGTCTAAAACGATATTGACCAGAGCCGAAAATATCAGAAAATAGAGGGCTGTCAGACTATCACCAACTGCTCTGAGGAGGCCTGCACACAGATTATAACCCAAAGTAACCCCAACACAGGAGACAATCATTGAAATATACTGGTAGGACTGCCCAATGATAGAAGTAGGCGTCCCTAAAAATCTTAGCAAAGGATAGAGCCCGAAATGTCCTAGAATCATAACCAGGGCACTTAAGCCCAGACCGATGACAACTGTGGCCGCGACAGACTGACGAAGTTTTCTATAGTCTTGCGCTCCATAATAACGTGCGATAACAACTCCCATACCATTTCCAACGCCAAGAGCAAAGCCGATAACCAAATCAAAAATAGCAGAAGAAGCTCCTACAGCAGCCAAGGCATCTGGCCCTAGAAAATGACCCACAATCATGACATCGGCAGTATTGTAGAGTTGCTGGAAAATATTGGATATCAGAATTGGTAGAGCAAAGATTAAAAGAGACCGCAAAATAGGGCCTCGTAAAAGATTAACTGACGCATTTTTCATAGACTTATTATAGCAAGATTGTAATTGTGAAACAATGTTAAAAGCCATCCTAGGATGACTTTTGCATATTTTTTAGATAGCGGCTGAGTGTTTGTGTCATATGGTTGTAGCCTGCCGCGATCATTGGAATTTGTAAGTAAATATAAGGTAGGGTGTACTGGCTCTTAGTCTCTGATATGAGGTGAAAGAGGATGCCACCGAAGAGATAGAGGAAGGCATAGAGGCCCAGTGTTGCTCCATCTTCCATTCGTTTATAAGTGAAAGCATAGTAGAACGCACCACCAAGATATAGGACTAGGAGATAGCCTTGCATATAGGTCACAAAAAAGAGATGTAGGGTCAGATGGCATATAATAATAAGATGACAACAATAAATACGTTTTCAAATATTTTATCTAAAAAATAGAATGAGGAAATAAAATGTCAAAAAATTCAAGATTCAATGAGGATTTTAGTTATATCATGTGGATTATAAGTCTACTAACAGTCTTTTCTGTGCTCTTTGTAAAACTTACATACTTAGTAGCATTACCTTATTATAAAGTTATAACAAACTTGTTCTCAGAAAAAGTTAGCCAGTCTGAAGCTCAAAAGTTTAAATATTGGATGCGATTTCTTCCTGTAGGCTGGTTTGTAGATATTAACAGTATTGAAGACAACAAACGTATCAAAAATGCTTCTGTTACTTCATCATTTTTACCAATAGCACTTCTTGTGTATTTAATTACTGTTCCATTAACTAATGATGCTTCTTCAGACTCAATAATATGGGTGATTTCATTTATTTTTCTGTGTTTTACAATAGGTAGTGTTATTGGATTTTACAAAAATTTTAAGTTTACAAAAAATATTCAAGATTATCACAAGAATATGTATTGAAAAATAAATATAAAATAAATTACCAATATAATGAAAAAAGGAACCTACTAAGTTCCTTTTTTATTACAGTTAAACTAGCATTTACAACCACTTAGTATTACATACTGGTTGGTGGAAGGTTAAATTTACTTCATCCGCATACTGTCAATTTTTTCTTCAGTTGGTGTGACGCGTAGGGTCTTTTGTCCTGTATAAGTCACAAATCCAGGCTTACCTGCTGTTGGTTTGTTGAGCTTCTTAACATCAATCATATCGACTTGAACCAAGTTTGACAGACGGGCCTTAGAATAGTAGGCTGCCAATTCAGCCGCATCGGTCTTGACATCGTCAGTTGGGTTAAGATTTCCCTTGATAACTACGTGACTACCTGGGATATCCTTGGCGTGGAACCAGAGCTCCCCCTTTTTAGCCATCTTGAAGGTCAACTCCTCATTTTGTAGGTTGTTACGACCAACCATAATAATGGTCTTACCATCAGAAGCTAGATACTGTTCAGGTTTCTTGCGTTTGTGGCGTTTGTCAGTTGAACGACGTTTCATAAAGCCAGCCTGAACAAGCTCTTCACGAATATCCTCGATTTCATCCATGTTGGCTTGAGAAAGACTGAACTCCACACTCTCCAGATAATCAATAGTCTGCTTGGTTTCCTCAATCAAACCAGTCAAGTGCTTAACAGCCTCCTTGAGCTTCTGGTATTTCTTGAAGTAACGCTGAGCATTTTGGTTAGGTGTTAGAGCCACATTTAGAGGAATGGTAATCTTTTCGCCAGTGTAGTAGTTGTCTAGCTCGACACTATCTTTATCATTTGGCACCATGCTGAGGTAGGTGGTCAATAGTTCCCCTTTTTGACGGAGCTCCTCGGCATTTTCAGTCGCCGCAAGCTCTTTTTCTTGTTTAACAAGTTTCTTCTTATTTTTTTCCAGTTCATTTTGCACACGATGGATCAAATCACTAGCCTGTTGAGTCACACGGTCACGCGCTGCCTTGTCCAAATAGTAGTAGTCCAATAGGGCTGACAAGGTTTCAAACTCAGGTTGGTCCTGACTATCTGAGAATCTTACAGCTGAGAATGCCTTAGCCGTTAAGTTTGGCTCTATTTCACGATTGAAGAAGGCACGGAAATTCTTGAATTTATCAGTATCAAGTAAAGCTGATAATTCATTGGCCGTGTCGCGCCCCAAACCTTGGAAAAGTTTTTGAAGGTTTCTAGAGGACAAATCCTCGGTTTGTAGGATTTCAAAGAGCTTTTCGTCTGCAATGTCAAATGGATTCTTGGCGTCTGTCTTAGGAGGAGCGATATAGGTAGACCCAGGCAGAATAGTACGGTAACTATTTTGTGAGAAACCAACGTGCTTGATAGACTCGATGATTTTGCTCTCGTTTTTGTCAATCAGGATAATGTTGGAGTGTTTCCCCATGATTTCCATGACCAGAGTAACCTTAACGCTATCACCAATTTCGTTTTTGTTAGAGACTGAAATTTCAAGAACACGGTCATTTTCAAGCTGTTGGATATCCTCGATAACTGCTCCCTGAAGGTATTTACGCATAATCATGGTATAGGTGTTTGGATTTTGCGGATTTGGCAACTCTGCCTTGGTCGTCTGAATACGCCCAAAAACAGGGTGAGCCGAAAGCAGAAGCTTGTAATTCTGACGATTGTTACGAATGGTCAGGACCAACTCACGCTCAAAAGGCTGATTAACCTTCTGGATACGCCCGTAGAGCACCTGCTCACGCAACTCAGCTGTCATATGATGAAGAAAAAAGCCGTCAAAAGACATGATGTACTTCCTTTCTTGTTAGAGATAATGGTTGTTCTTTTAGTTGTGATAAATCATAAAACGCCTATCCATTATAGCATAAAGAGAGTAGAAATGCTTGAGGAGGGTAATTAAGAAATCAGAGATTGCCATTCATTGAAGCAGCATTATTTTATTAAGTGTTTTATTTTATCGTAATATTCATTAGCCTTTTCATCAGCTTTTTGTCTGAGCTCATCTTGTATTTTTTTATATTCTAAATCTAACAAGTGAGATAATTTGTCTCTAATTTCATCATAATTATAATTATATTTTTTTTGAAACTCTTTGAGTTTTTCTAAGCGTTCTTCACGTTCTTTTAAAGTTGATCCCTTCTCCTTCCAGAATTGCTCAGATTTTTTTGTTTTACCTAACAAAAAATCCGAGGCTGTAAGTGTACCTTTTTTACGATTAGCATCCGGAGAACAAATAATAATATTTCCCTTTACATTTAATCCACAGTATTTCCTATTTTGCGGTATAATATGATCTAGCTCATTATTTTTGATACTTAATTTTTCATCAGTGTATGGACATTTATAATCAAAGAATTCAAGACAATTTTTGAAGTAGTCTTCATCAACAGCTGGAAATTTTTTACTCAATTGAGATAATATTTTTCTAATTGATGAATTTGCAACATCAGATTCACTATGTCCTTTAATTGACTTTCTATTTTTTAATTGATTAAAATATTTTTTTGTAAATTTCTCTTCCATGTGTAAAACCTCTTTAATTTATATTTATAGTAGATACCATTTTAATTGAATTAATTCGAAATCTACTATGATAATAGTATTTACTCTTTATCTTAAAGTCAACATCATAATAGACGATATTCATAACGAATACCTTTGAATTTACATCTAACTTATGGTATCATTTAATATGCTGAAAATTAAAGGAGCATTAAATGAACGATATAAAAAAGATATGCAATGCGACTAATTTGAAATACCTAGCTATTGTACTTATGTTTTTGGATCACATCCATCAGATGTTTGAGGGTATGGGAGCACCACTATGGTTGACTATGTTAGGACGTTTGGTTTTTCCTATTTTTCTCTTTCTAGCAGCTGATAGTTTTCATTACACACACGACCGTATGGCTTTTCTCAGACGTTTGCTTTACATGAGCTGGTTCATGACTATTGGTAACACCATTATTAGTAGTGTCTTTCATAATGGTAATCTTGGTTTGATGAACAATGCTTTTTCAACCTTCTTTATCACTGGGATTTTTATTTGTTCTTGGGATTTGTTGGCTAAGGGGCTTCGCGATAAATCATACAAGGAATTGATTCAAGGGATTGGTGTCTTTCTATTGCCGATTCTTTCATCTATTCCAGTTGTAGTCCTTGGAGGTATATTTGAAACACCACATGCAAACCCACTTGTTGTACAAATTGTTGCCTTTATCTTGTCACTTGTGCCAAGTATTATCATGGTTGAGGGTGGCTTTGTCATGGTTATCCTTGGTTTGCTATTCTATATTTTCCGTACCAATCGCATCGCTCAAATCATCGTCTTAGCTGTTATTTCAGTGATTGCCCATCTCTTTGATCCGACAGGTGTACAGTGGATGATGGTCTTTGCTGCGATTCCTATGTATTTCTATAATGGTGAGCGAGGTAGTGGTAACAAGAATTTCTTCTATATTTTCTACCCAGCCCATATTTATCTCTTGTGGATCTTAGCAAGTTTGTTTAGATAAAATGACAAGGGCAGTCTTTGTGCTGTCTTTTTTCGTGCTCAAAATCCATTTTTATGGTTTGTTTCCTGCTTCTAAAACTGCTATAATTTAAGGCGTAATAGAATCTTGTGATAACTAAATTGGAGGTATATCATGACAAAAGTAGCAGTAGTATTTGCGGAAGGATTTGAAGAAATCGAAGCTTTGAGCCCAGTGGATGTCTTCCGCCGAGCAGGATTTGACTGTGACATGCTTGGACTTGAAAGTGCATCAGTGACTGGCTCACATGGGATTCAAGTTGCCATGGATGGCGTATTTGATGGCAATTTTGCGAATTATGACTTGGTTGTCCTTCCTGGAGGTATGCCTGGATCAACTAATCTACGCGACAACGAAACTTTGATTGCCTCTCTTCAAGAGGCTGCAAAAGCTGGAAAATACGTTGCTGCCATTTGTGCGGCACCAATTGTTCTCGAACGTGCTGGTCTTCTTGAAGGTCGCAAATTCACATGTTTCCCTGGTGTTGAAGAACAAATTGCATCTGGCGACCATCAAACTGATTTGGTGGTCGTTGATGGCAATATTGTCACAAGCCGTGGTGCCGGAACAGCATTGGCATTTGCATATGCCTTGGTTGATCTATTAGGCGGTGATGGTCAACAGTTGGCTCATACTATGGTCTACGACAGACTGTTTCAATAAGATGATAATAGACATGTATCAAACAGAGGGCCTAGTTATAGGCTAGAGAGACCTTAGCTTAGTTTTAAGAGATTTGGTTTTTTCTTTTCTGCTTTGACATCTCGCTTGAAAATGGTTATAATAATGACAAAATAACCTTTAAATGAGTCCAGAGAGGCTTAAAAGGTCGGACAGATTGAAACAGCAGGGTTCTCCTGTGATTTTTTGTGCGACCTTGCCATGTGGCGAGGTTTTTTTGATGACATTTTGCAGTTTAGAAAGGGTTGTCATGATATTAGTTGAAGATTTAACCATTGTGAGTCAGCGTGAGATTGCACCTCGTATTTTTGAGATGGTGCTTAAGGGAGAGATGGTTGCAGATATGCATGTTGGTCAGTTCGTTCACCTCAAGGTGCCAGACCCAAGCAAGCTCCTTCGTCGTCCGATTTCAATTTCAGAGATTGACTACGACAAGAAAGAGGCAACTATTGTCTACCGTGTGGAGCGTGAGGGAACAGCTATTCTGTCTAAGATGGTAGCTGGACAAACCATTGATACCATGGGCCCTCAGGGTAATGGTTTTGATATTTCTGTTATTGAGGCTGGGCAGAAAGCTCTCCTAGTTGGTGGAGGTATTGGTGTGCCACCTTTGGTTGAGACGGCTAAGCAGTTGAAGACTAAGGGAGTGGAAGTTGTATCAGTCATTGGTTTTGCCAATAAGGATGCCGTCATCTTGGAGGACAAGCTCAGAGCTTGTGGTGATGTTTATGTGACCACTGATGACGGTTCATACGGTATCAAGGGTTACGTTTCGACAGTTATTGATGGTTTCGACTGGACTCCAGATGCCGTTTACAGTTGCGGAGCTCCAGGCATGCTTAAATATGTCGACAGCAAGTTTGAAAATCACCCTCATGCCTATGTTTCTATGGAAGCTCGCATGGCTTGTGGTATGGGTGCTTGCTATGCCTGTGTGGTTCACGTTAAAGGAGAGTCGGACGCCAAAAATCTTCGTGTTTGTGAAGAGGGACCAGTCTTCCCTACCGGAAAAGTCATCGTCTAGGAGGTTACTATGTCAGAAATTAAATCAGAAAATCGTTTAGCTATTAGCCTTCCAGGACTCGATTTGAAGAATCCTATTATCCCAGCTTCTGGTTGCTTTGGTTTTGGTCAAGAGTATGCCAAGTATTACGATTTGGATAAACTAGGATCGATCATGATTAAGGCAACGACTGCCAACCCACGCTTTGGTAATCCGACACCACGTGTGGCTGAGACACCATCAGGCATGCTTAATGCCATTGGCTTGCAAAACCCTGGTGTTGATGCTGTCTTGTTTGAAAAACTCCCATGGTTACAGGAACATTATCCTGAGTTGCCAATCATTGCGAATGTGGCTGGATTTTCTAACGAAGAATATGCGGAAGTCTCTCACAAGATTTCCAAAGCTAGTAACGTCAAGGCAATTGAGCTCAACATCTCCTGTCCAAACGTGGATCATGGCAACAACGGCCTTCTCATCGGACAAGTCCCAGAACTTGCCTATGCAGCCGTAAAAGCCAGTGTTTCTCATTCTGATGTGCCCGTCTATGTCAAACTGACACCAAGCGTGGCTGACATCACAAGTGTTGCCAAGGCAGTCGAAGATGCCGGTGCGATAGGTTTCACCATGATTAACACCTTGGTCGGAACACGCTATGACTTGGCGACTCGCAAACCTATCATTGCCAATGGCCAAGGTGGTATGTCAGGCCCAGCTGTCTTTCCAGTAGCCCTTAAACTTATCCGCCAAGTTGCTCTAGCTTCAGACCTTCCAATTATCGGTATGGGGGGTGTTGACAGTGCCGAAGCGGCTATCGAAATGTTTATTGCTGGTTCCTCAGCCATCGGTGTCGGAACAGCCAACTTCGCAGATCCATATGCCTGCCCTAAAATCATTGACCGACTCCCTGAGGTTATGGACAAGTACGGCATCACAACTCTTGAGGACTTGCGCGAGGAAGTTCGAACAGACTTGTTGGGGAAATAGAATAAAAATAGCATTTTTAAGGAATTTAACAAAGCTATAATTACTTTCATCCCCCTTTGACATTCCATTATAAAAGCGCTATAATAGAACAAATTGAACTGAACCTTTAATCGAGTCCAGAGAGGCGAGAAAGGTGTACTGAGATGCTACGGCATCACTAAGGGGTAGGGACTGCCCTATTTTCGTGCAACCTTCGCTGACTGGCGGAGGTTTTTTTGTGTGAAAGGATATAAGAAATGAGAGAAAATCGTCCTGTTATTGCCCTTGATTTCCCGACTTTTGAGGATGTCAAGGCTTTCCTTGCTAAGTTTCCTGCTGATGAAAAGCTCTATGTGAAGATTGGTATGGAACTTTACTATGCGGCTGGGCCTGAGATTGTGTGCTACGTTAAAAAGCTTGGCCATAGTGTTTTCCTTGACCTTAAGCTTCACGATATTCCAAATACTGTGAAATCAGCCATGCGTGTCTTGTCTAACCTTGGCGTTGATATGACTAATGTGCATGCGGCCGGTGGTGTGGAAATGATGAAGGCTGCGCGTGAAGGCTTGGGAGATGGTCCAATCTTGATTGCTGTAACACAGCTAACCTCTACCTCTGAAGAGCAGATGCGTGATTTTCAAAATATCCAAACCACACTTCAAGAATCAGTGGTTCATTATGCTAAGAAGACTGCTGAAGCGGGTCTTAATGGTGTTGTTTGCTCAGCACATGAAGTAGCAAAAATCAAAGAAGCAACAAATGGAGATTTCGTTTGTTTGACACCTGGTATTCGTCCAGCAGGAGCAGCAGTTGGTGACCAAAAACGTGTCATGACACCTGCCGATGCCCATCAAATTGGTTCAGATTACATTGTCGTTGGTCGTCCAATTACACAAGCTGCCGATCCAGTAGCAGCTTATCACGACATCAAGGCCCAATGGAACGGTCAATAAATTTTCAAAAAGACCTTATTTCATAGGAAAATAGATGGAATTAGGTTATAATAAAGAGTAGAAAACGCTTTACGGAGGATAATAATTATGACATTAGCATCACAAATCGCATCTGACTTGCTCGATATCAAGGCTGTTTACCTTAAACCTGAAGAACCATTTACATGGGCATCAGGAATCAAATCACCAATCTACACAGACAACCGTATTACTTTGTCTTATCCAGAAACTCGTACACTTATTGAAAATGGTTTTGTGGAAAAAATTAAGGAAGAATTTCCCGAAGTAGAAGTAATTGCAGGTACTGCAACTGCGGGTATTCCTCACGGTGCGATTATAGCTGACAAGATGAACCTTCCATTTGCCTACATCCGTAGCAAACCAAAAGATCACGGTGCTGGTAACCAAATCGAAGGTCGTGTGGTTAAAGGCGAAAAAATGGTTGTTGTTGAAGACTTGATTTCAACTGGCGGTTCAGTACTTGATGCTGTTGCAGCTGCAGAGCGTGAAGGGGCTGATGTTATCGGTGTTGTGGCTATCTTCACTTACGAATTGCCAAAAGCTGAGAAAAACTTCGCAGATGCTGGCGTGAAATTGATCACTCTTTCAAACTACACTGAGTTGATTAAGGTTGCTAAAGTTCAAGGTTACATTACAGCAGACGGACTTAAACTCTTGAGGAAATTCAAAGAAAACCAAGAAACTTGGCAAGACTAGTTATCATGATTTAAGGTGGAACGTTTTAGGCGTTTTGCTTTTTTTAGA
Source organism: Streptococcus vestibularis (assembly GCF_900636445.1). Classification (NCBI taxonomy): domain Bacteria; kingdom Bacillati; phylum Bacillota; class Bacilli; order Lactobacillales; family Streptococcaceae; genus Streptococcus; species Streptococcus vestibularis. The sequence continues at coordinate 934,556 of NZ_LR134275.1, forward strand.
ATAATTTAGGAAAAGATAAGCAGGGAGAGTATATGAGGACAATTAATGAGCAGTTAGATGCAACGGCAATGGATGAAGCTGTGCAAAATAAGATGGTCAGTCCCCGAGAACTAGTGTAGGCTACCATTCGTGAAGCAGAGAGGAGGAATCCCAAAATCAATGCTATCGTCAGTCAACGCTACGAGAAAGCATTGAAAGAAGCAGAAACTAGAGACTTTTCAGAAAGACCTTCAGCTGGTTTCCTTCAAGTCGCTGGAGCTCGCGTATATTATGACACAACTTTTCCAGCTGAAAAACGTATCTTATCAATTGACATTTTGGATCAAGAAACCGGTGTCTATAAACCGCTCAACACTAATGAAACTTACTACCTTGTAACGAATGACTTCTTGGCTGCTGGTGGCGATGGCTTCACAATGCTTGGTGGTCCACGTGAAGAGGGTCCTTCACTCGATACAGCCTTTGCTGATTACTTGACTCATGCAGATCTTACGAAATACGCAGTAATTAATCCTAATTCACGTACAATTTCTATTTCAAGTGCCGATTTTGCTGTTTTAAATAAGAAAGAGAATGCGGAAGATCCAAGGGTTAATCCATTAAATACTATTGATCCAACTGTAGCTTCTAAAGTGTTAGAAAAAACTAAACCAGTAGTATCTAAAGTAGTAACAACACCTACCGGTAAAGCCTTCTTCGTTTCAACTTCAAACGAAACTCTTAAGGAAATTGAAAAGGTTACTGAAACTTTAGGCTAAACCGAAGAACTTCCTACAACAGGTGATAAGGCCTCACACGCTGGGCTCCTCGGACTTGGTGTATTGCTAACTATCTTTGGAATTAGTGGAAAACACAAAGGTAAAGAGAAATACTAAGAAGTTTGCAGATAAAAATTAGAGTTAACCATTTGGCTAACTCTTTTTTGTTTTATTGTTGTTGCTATGTGTTTTTCGATACTGACTTGGTGTTTGGTCGTAATAGTGTTTAAATTGACGGTTGAAATTGGATAAATTGTTAAAACCAACATTAGTAGCAATTTCCAAAACTGGTTTTACGCTATTACGGAGCTCCTCGCAAGCAGCATGTAGTCTTGCTTGAATGATAAATTCGGTACAAGAGGTGCCAGTATGTTGTTTAAAAATCGTCATAAAGTGTGTCTTACTATATCCCATGAGCTCTGACAACTTTCCAATCGTGAGATTTTCAGCATAATGTTGATTGATGTAATCAATGATTTCACGAATTTTATCATTTTTACGATAATGATCATCAGAAGTTTTTCGCTTTACCAAATGATAGAAGTAGAGGAGGTAGATTAATTCTTCCAACTTTGACTTGAGAAGAAGTTCATAGTGACGATTTTTCTGACGAATCATCTTAAAAATCTCGAAGAGAAGTGCTTTTATTTCCGTATAACCCTCGTCTGATGGTCTTAGACATTGTTTAAACTTAAAATTGGAATTCTGTAAGGGCTGAAGATATCGGAGACTAAGCAGATCCACCAGAGACTGTCCCAACATATCCAAATGAAAATGAAGGGTGTCAGTATGATGAGACTGATTATCTATGGGATGAATCGAATGAAGCTCATTAGGACCTATCAAAAAAATATCTCCAGCCTGACTGTCAAAATAGTCATAATCAATATGATAGCGAGCTGTCCCCTCATAAACGTACTGAATCTCAAGCTCAGGATGCCAATGAAAAAGGATATCAGGACGTCCATTTTCAACCTTGATTTCCGTCAGTCGAAATGGAAGCAGATTATCGTCAAAATCTATCAAATGTTTAAAATCAGTATCAGTAGCTGCTTGACTCATGGTAAACCTTTCAAAATCATAGGATAGTACCATGATAGCATTTTATTTCTTAAAAAGCATGAGTTAATCGTCTTATGATATAGATATATTTTTTACATAATTTTATTTCTGTATTTAAGGTATGGAAAGTAAAAAGATGATGCAACATCTTTTTACATAAATTTAGTTATGTTTATTTCCCTAGGCAGAACTGACTAAAGAGTTGCGTAATGAGTTCATCCGGTGCGGCGTCACCAGTAATTTCGCCAAGAATTTCCCATGTGCGAGTCATATCAACTTGTAATAGGTCAACAGGCATACCTAATTCAAGTCCTTGATTGACGGCTTCAAGACTTTCAAGCGCCCTTTCAATGAGTGAAATATGTCGTGCATTTGAGAGATAAGTAGCATCTTTTTCCACTAAGCCAGCATTATCAAAGAAGAGTTGGTTGATGCGATCTTCGATTTTGTCAATGTTTTCATTCTTGAGGACTGAAATCGGAATGACATCTTCAGGAAGCTCTTCCATTTGGATTGCTTGTGGAAGGTCAGTTTTATTTAGGAGAATGATACGATTACTATTTTTGCTAATTTCGAGTAATGTACGGTCTTGCTCAGTTAGCGGTTCGGAGCTATTAAGGACAAGAAGAACCAGGTCAGCCTCTTCAAGAGCTTTCTTAGAACGCTCAACACCAATTTTTTCGACCACATCATCTGTGTCACGAATACCAGCGGTATCAATTAACTTAAGAGGAACACCCTTAATATTAACGTATTCTTCAATAACATCACGGGTAGTCCCTTCAATATCAGTAACGATAGCTTTCTCTTCACGTAGGAGATTGTTGAGAAGACTAGATTTTCCGACATTAGGACGGCCTATGATTGCTGTCGAAAGACCTTCTCGTAGGATTTTCCCTCGTTTGGCAGTAGCAAGAAGATTTTCTAGAAGTGCTTGAAAATCTTGAGTCTTTTCACGTACAAGAGCTGTAGTAACTTCTTCAACATCATCATACTCTGGGTAATCAATATTCACCTCGACTTGAGCCAAAGTGTTAAGGATTTCTTGGCGAGTGTTGTTAATGAGATCCTTGAGCGAACCATCAAGTTGGGAAACGGCAACGGCCATAGCCTTATCAGTTTTAGCACGAATCAAATCCATGACAGCTTCGGCCTGGGTCAAGTCCACACGACCATTCAAGAAGGCACGTTTGGTAAATTCCCCTGGTTCAGCCATACGAGCTCCAGAACGGATTAGGAGTTGAAGGATTTCATTAGTAACAGCGACACCACCATGTGTGTTGATTTCCACGACATCCTCGCGTGTAAAGGTCTTTGGTGCACGCATCACACTGACCATGACTTCATCAATGGTTTCATCATTTTCCACGATATGACCGTAATTGATAGTATGTGAAGCGACCGTTTCTAAATTTTTTCCTTTGAAAACCTTATTAGCAATAGCAACAGCATCGGTTCCAGATAAGCGAACGATACCGATAGCACCTTCACCTAAGGGCGTTGAAATAGCAGTAATCGTATCAAATTCTTTGGTAATTGACATAGTTTTTCCTTTGGATTTTTTCTGTATTAGTTGTAAAATGATTTAATTTCATTGTAACGCAAAAGACCGGTAGTAGCAAGGATTGGTGCCGATAAAACCAAGAAAAAAGAGCCTGAGCTCTTTTTGTTTATTTGTGGCGTTCAAAGTATGATTTGGTTTCTTTAATGATGATTGGTGAGAGGACTAGGAGGGCAATCAAGTTAGGCAATGCCATCAATCCGTTTACGATATCCGCAATTTTCCAAACAACATCAAGAGTGAGGTAACCACCAAGAGCAACCATGACTACAAAAATGAGGCGGTAGAGTGGAAGGAATTTCGTTGATTTGAAAATGAATTCGAAACAACGTTCACCGTAGTAAGACCAACCCAAGATTGTTGTAAAGGCAAAGAGAACCAAAGAAAGTGTTAAGGCAATTTCACCAAATGTACCAAAAACAGAAGAGAAGGCCGCTTGTGTCATTGGGGCACCTTCTAGGCTACCTGACCATTGACCAGTTACAAGGATAGCAAGACCAGTAAGTGTACAGATGATAATCGTATCAATGAAAGTACCTGTCATTGAAATCAAACCTTGTTCAACAGGTTCTTCGGTCTTAGCAGCAGCTGCAGCGATAGGAGCTGATCCAAGACCTGACTCATTTGAGAAGACACCACGCGCAATACCAAGACGCATTGCAACCATGACTGTTGCACCAGCAAAACCACCTACGGCTGCTTTACCAGTAAAGGCAGATTGGAAGACTGTTTCAAGGACTGGAAGAAGTTGACTAAAGTTAGTAAAGATAACCACAAGAGCTGCTAGGATATAAAGTCCAGCCATAAATGGTACGACCTTTTCAGAAACTTTAGAGATAGATTGGATACCACCAAAAATGATGGCAGCAGTAATAAGAGCTAAGATAACACTAACAATTTTTGGTGACCAATCAAAGCTGTTTTGAAGAGATGATGTGATTGAGTTAACTTGAGAGAAAGTACCGATCCCCAACCATGCAACTAGGACACCTGCAAAGGCAAAGAAGTAGGCCAAAGGTTTAGCAATAGTTTGCCATTTACCAGAAAAACCGTGTGTAATGTAATACATTGGACCACCAGAAACATTACCTTGGTCATCAAGTGTACGGAATTTAATAGCCAAAAGACCTTCGGAATATTTGGTTGCCATACCAAAGAAAGCAGCAATCCACATCCAGAAAAGGGCACCAGGTCCACCAGTTTTGATGGCAGTAGCTACACCGACAATGTTACCTGTACCAACAGTTGCAGCAAGAGCCGTTGCGAGGGCTGCAAAACTAGAAATATCACCTTCCCCTTTATCTTCAGCAAAGATAAGTTTAAAGGCTTTAGGCAGACGAATGATTTGCAAAAGTCCAAGACGAAGCGTAAGGTAAATCCCAGTTCCTACAAGAAGGACCAAAAGGGGTGGTCCCCAGACAAAATCATCAATGGTAGTAAAAAAGTCTAACATGAATGTAACAATCTCCTTTAACCGAGACGTCAAAAAAGAGGTTTGGCTTAACCAGACCTCTGAGAATACAAAGCTATTACTACAAGTTAAAAACTTGCGATGCTTTCTGTCCTTTTACCTGAGAGTTTCGGTTGTTACCCCTTGCCCCTTCGGTGTCTTGTTTACAGCTAAAGCTGTTTCAAGATCTCTCCAGAAGTCCGTCAATCACCAGTTTTCCTGATGACATCACTCGGTTCTTATTTTATTGTGGTTCTATCTTATCGAAAAAACCGAACAGTGTCAACACTAATTTTCATCATAACTATAAAAAACCGAATATTCTACTTAAGAATGCCTTTCACCAAAACCTAGAAAAGCTTGGAATAACAATCATGTTAAGCAAATAACCTCCCAATAAAAACAAACGATTATTTGCTAAAGTTATTTCACACACATTATGAATAGAGTCTGCATTTTCATTCGAAAAATGATAAAATAATAGAGCTTATTTTTGAGAATGGAGAATATTATGAACCCATTATTAACTGGTATGAATGACAAACAGGCCGAAGCAGTTCAAACGACTGAAGGCCCTCTTTTGATTATGGCTGGTGCAGGATCTGGGAAGACACGTGTGCTTACCCACCGCATTGCCTACCTTATCGACGAGAAAATGATCAATCCCTGGAATATCCTAGCCATCACCTTTACCAATAAGGCTGCCCGTGAGATGCGTGAGCGTGCTATGGCTTTAAATCCAGCAACTTCAGAAACCTTGATTGCGACCTTCCATAGCATGTGTGTGCGAATCCTTCGTCGTGAAGCGGACCATATTGGATACAACCGAAACTTTACTATCGTGGATCCTGGGGAACAACGTACTTTGATGAAACGTATTCTAAAGACTCTTAATCTTGATCCTAAGAAGTGGAATGAACGTGCCATCTTAGGGACGATTTCCAACGCCAAAAATGATTTATTGGATGAAGTGGCCTATGAGCACCAGGCTGGTGATATGTACACCCAAATCGTTGCTAAATGTTATAAGTCCTATCAGGAAGAGCTCCGTCGTAGCGAAGCCATGGATTTCGACGATTTGATTATGATGACTTTACGTCTCTTTGACAAAAATCCTGATGTTCTCGCCTATTATCAGCAGCGTTATCAGTACATTCACGTGGATGAGTACCAAGATACCAACCATGCTCAGTATCAGTTGGTAAAACTCTTAGCATCTCGCTTCAAGAATATCTGTGTCGTAGGTGATGCGGACCAATCAATCTACGGTTGGCGTGGGGCTGATATGCAGAACATCCTTGATTTTGAGAAGGACTATCCTGAAGCTAAGGTTGTCCTCTTGGAGGAAAACTACCGTTCAACCAAGAAGATTCTCCAGGCGGCCAACGAAGTTATCAAGAATAACCGCAACCGCCGTCCTAAGAAACTTTGGACTCAAAATGACGACGGTGAACAAATCGTTTATTACCGTGCTAATGACGAGCGTGATGAGGCTGTATTCGTAGCTTCAACAATCGACAATATCGTCCGTGAAGAAGGCAAGAATTTCAAAGACTTTGCTGTTCTTTACCGTACCAATGCTCAGTCTCGTACTATTGAGGAAGCCTTGCTCAAGTCTAATATTCCTTATACAATGGTTGGTGGGACAAAATTCTACAGCCGTAAAGAGATTCGTGATGTTATTTCTTATTTGAACTTGATTGCCAACCCTTCAGATAACATCAGTTTTGAACGTGTCGTCAATGAACCTAAACGTGGAGTTGGGCCTGGCACGCTCGAAAAGATTCGTAACTTTGCCTATGAGCAAAATATGAGCCTTCTAGATGCTTCAGCGAATATTATGTTGTCTCCTATTAAGGGAAAAGCAGCTCAAGGCGTTTACGATTTCGCTAACACGATTCTGAACCTACGTGACCAGCTAGATGGGCTAAGCATTACCGAGACTGTAGAAGCTATTTTAGACAAGTCTGGTTATCTGGATGCTCTGTCCATGCAACAAACGCTTGAAAGCCAAGCACGCATTGAAAATATCGAAGAATTCATGTCTGTTACTAAGAATTTTGATGAAACCAACACCGATGGTACGGAGGACGAGACAGGTATTGACCGTTTAGGTCGTTTCTTGAATGATCTAGCTTTGATTGCTGATACGGATGATGGTGATATGGAAGCGGCAGAAGTAACCTTGATGACTCTTCATGCTGCTAAAGGACTTGAATTCCCAGTCGTCTTTCTTATCGGTATGGAAGAGGGAGTCTTCCCTTTGTCTCGTGCTTCAGAGGATCCAGAAGAACTCGAAGAAGAGCGTCGCTTAGCTTACGTAGGTATTACCCGTGCTGAAGAGATCCTTTTCCTTACCAACGCTAATACACGTACGCTTTTTGGTAAGACTAGCTATAATCGCCCTAGCCGTTTCTTGCGTGAAATTTCAGATGATTTATTACAATATCAAGGTCTAGCACGTCCAGCCAATTCATCATTTGGTGTTCGTTTTACAAAGGAAGAGCCAACACAATTTGGTCAGGGCATGAGTTTACAACAAGCGCTTCAGACCAGAAAAGCAAATGCACAACCGCAAAGGCATACTGGCGCTCAGCCATTTTCAAAAGCTACTGGCGGACTACCTTTTGGTAAGGCTTCAGACTCTGGAAATTCAGCTACTGATTGGGAAATCGGAGATATTGCTCACCACAAGAAGTGGGGAGATGGTACCGTTCTAGAAGTAACTGGAAGTGGCAAGACACAGGAACTTAAGATAAAATTCCCAGAAGTTGGACTTAAAAAAGTCTTGTCAAGCGTAGCACCTATTGTGAAGAAATAGAAAGGGACCGAAAGGTCCTTTTTATAAGCCCTCCCTATCACATTGATAAAACATTTCTATTAGACAGCTAGCTTTTCTGGGTGTAGAATGAAGGCAACTTTTGTTTTGGAGGACACCCATATGTCACGAGAATTTTCATTTGAAACCTTACAATTACACGCTGGACAAACACCTGACAAGGAAACAAAATCACGTGCTGTTCCAATTTACCAAACGACTTCATATGTTTTTGACGATGCTCAAGAAGGTGAAGATCTTTTTGCCCTTAGAAAACCGGGTAATATTTACACACGTATTACCAATCCAACAGTAGCAGTACTTGAAGAACGTATTGCAGCCCTCGAAGGTGGTGTTGGTGCCTTGGCTACGGCTTCAGGTATGGCTGCAATCACCTATGCAATCCTTGGCTTGGCACATGCTGGTGATCATGTTGTTGCTGCGACAACCCTCTATGGCGGGACATTCAATCTCTTAAAAGAAACTCTTCCACGCTATGGTGTCACAACAACTTTTGTAGATGTTGACAATCCTGAAGAAATTGAAGCTGCTATCAAAGATAATACCAAACTTGTCTTGATTGAGTCTTTGGGTAATCCGCTTATCAACATTCCTGATTTTGAAAAGATTGCTGAGATTGCTCACAGTCATAATATTCCATTGGTTGCTGACAATACTTTTGGTACTCCATATCTCATCAATGTTATCACCCATGGTGTAGATATCGTGGTTCATTCTGCGACGAAGTTTATCGGTGGACATGGAACAACCATAGGAGGCCTTATCGTCGATTCTGGTAAATTCGACTGGGAAGCTTCAGGAAAATTCCCACAGTTGGTTGAAGAAGACCCATCTTACCACAATATCAGCTATACACGTGATGTTGGTCCAGCAGCATTTATCACTGCCCTTCGTACCCAACTTTTGCGTGACACAGGAGCTGCCTTAGCACCTTTCAATGCTTTCTTACTTTTACAAGGACTTGAAACACTTTCACTTCGTGTCGAACGCCACGTCGAAAATGCTAAAAAGATCGTAGACTTTTTGGAAAATCATCCAAAAGTTGAAAAAGTTAACTATCCTGGATTACCATCAAGTCCTTACTATGATTTAGCACAAAAATACTTCCCTAAAGGACCAGGTTCTATTTTCACTTTCCATGTTAAAGGTGGACAAGACGAAGCACGTACCGTAATTGATAATCTTGAAATCTTCTCAGATTTAGCTAACGTTGCTGATGCAAAATCTTTGGTGGTGCACCCTGCAACAACAACTCACCAACAATTGGCAGAAGCAGATTTGCTAGCTTGTGGTGTCACTCCAAATCAAATTCGTATCTCAGTTGGTTTGGAAAACGCAGATGATTTGATTGAAGATTTAAAACTAGCTCTTGATAAAATCTAAGTATTTCAATACAAAATGATTTAGCCAGCTCTTTAGCTGGTTTTTTGTTATACTATCCCTATGAAATTTGTTTTTGATTTGGATGGAACCCTATGTTTTGATGATATGACCATGTCAAAAGAACTACAAGATGTTCTTTTGACAGCACCAAAATACGGTCATGACATTATTTTTGCAACAGCACGCTCTTACAGAGACTGTCTTAGTATTTTAGAAGGAGGATTGAGAAATCTGACAGTAGTTGGCTTAAACGGTGGTGAAGTCTTTCAAGATGAATGTTTAGTATCACAATACACAATACCTTCTTCTGCTCTAAGAACGATTGTTAGCTACTGTGATACTTATAATCTCCCTTATTTTATTGATGATACCTTTAATTATGCTATTCAAAATCCTGAGCAAATCCCTTTTCTTTCAAATGTTGATCCATTAAACAAAGCAAGAATTTTGCCTGTTCATGAACTTAATGAGCCTATCAAAGTTGTTATTCCACTTGTAGAGCATGAAGATATACGTGAAGACCTTATCTTTAATCTAAACAAACTGGAATGTTTAGACCTTACTTACCATGATATCGAAAGGTGTCTTTACATTAATCCTAAAGGTGTGAGCAAGGCTAGTACTGTTTTAAACCACTTTGGTAAAGACTTTGTAGCTTTTGGAAATGATCAAAATGATATTTCTCTTTTCAAAAATGCTATATATGGAGTGCAAATTGGTGATTATCCCTACCTAAAAAACTTTGCGGATGAGGTTATTCCTGCAATTAATGCAGTTATTGCTGAAAAAATTAGACTACTGTTTGAAAAGTTCTAAACAAATGCTTAGGCTTATTGCTATATTTACAGTACAATAGTAAAAAAAGTATTGGAGGACTAACATGCCAACATTTATTGGAAAACCAGTTACAGTAGCAGAAGACAAACAACTTCAAGTTGGAGATACCTTGCGTGACTTTAACTTGACCACAACAGATTTGACGAAAAAATCACTTTCAGAATTCGATGGAAAGAAAAAAGTTATCTCTATTGTTCCATCAATCGATACTGGTATTTGTTCAACTCAAACACGTACCTTTAACAAGGAATTGTCAGAACTAGATGATACTGTAGTTATCACTATTTCAGCGGACCTACCATTTGCACAAGCTCGTTGGTGTGGTGCTGAAGGTCTTGAAAATGCCATTATGCTTTCTGACTACTATGATAATAGTTTTGGTAAAGATTATGGTGTTCTTATTGAAGAATGGCACTTGTTAGCGCGTGCCGTTTTAGTGGCAGATGCTGACAACAAGATTACTTATGTCGAATATTTGGACAATATCAATACTGATTCAAACTATGAAGCGGCAGTAGCAGCAGTTAAGAGCTTATAAAAAAGAGGTACAGGTCTCTTTTTTATTTTGCCTTTCTTACAGTTTTTACTTGCAAAAGTATTAGCTTCTTGCTATTATTGTATAGCAATACTCAATACGGATAGTAAAATATAAAAAAGGAGATTCAATGTCTGAAAAAGAAAGACCTCAACTGATTATCGATTACGAAGCTAATACAGACAAACTTGTTCGTTTAGGCGATGTTGTTGATCAATTTAAAGGAAAAGCTGTCCCAGCTAAGGCAGAACCTGGTGAATTTGCTGTCATTAATCTATCGGATATGACACCTAACGGTATTGCCTACGATGACCTTAAAACATTTTCTGAGGAACGCCGCAAACTTTTACGATTTCTCTTAGAAGATGGAGATGTTCTTATTGCATCTAAGGGAACTGTACAAAAAGTTGCTGTTTTCGAAGATCAGGGCAAGCGAGAAGTTGTCGCCTCATCAAATATCACAGTATTAAGACCTAAGGAAAAACTCCGTGGTTTCTACATCAAGTTTTTCCTTGAGACAGAGATTGGTCGTACCTATTTAGACTATGCTGATAAGGGAAAGGCTGTCCTAAATTTATCGACGGCTGACCTCTTAGACATCAAAATTCCTGAGATACCAATTGTGAAGCAAGATTACCAAATTGCTGCCTACCTACGTGGGCGTGCTGATTACCACCGTAAGATGATTCGTGCAGAGCAAGAGTGGGAAAACATCCAGCATAATGTCACAGAAGCCCTATTTGGAAATTAATCAAAAGCCATCAAACTAGGATTTGTTGGTCTTTTTTTATTATTCTCGTGTATAATGGTAGTAGTAAATATGTTATTAGGAGGTCATTATGACTACCAACACTATAGATTTATCACAACCCGTCGCAACCATCATTAAAGAGCATCCAGAGGTTAAGGAGTTACTGATTGATCTTGGTTTTAAGCCCTTGTCCAATCCTGCTATGCTAAATACTGTTGGTAAGGTAACCAGTATAAAAGCTGGCTCTAAGTTAGCTAACATTCCCTTGGACAAAATCAAGCAAACCTTACTGTTCAATGGTTATGATGTCATCGGAGACTAACATGGAAAATAATCGTATTCAAATACTCAAAGAAATACTCCTAGATTTACACCATGGAGCCAGTCCTGAAAGTGTTCAAGAACGCTTCAATCAACACTTCAAGGGAGTATCTGCCCTTGAAATCTCTATGATGGAGCATGAATTGATGTCATCTGAAGATGGGGTTACCTTTGAAGATGTTATGAGCCTCTGTAATGTCCACGCTAACCTCTTTAAAGGAGCAATTGCAGATGTGGAAGTGGCGGATGCTGATCAAGAGGGCCACCCTGTTTATGTTTTCAAGCAAGAAAATCTAGCACTTCGTTCAGCCATACTCCGTATCCGACGTATCATTGAAAACATTAGTAAGCCTGAAAATGAAGATTTCAAATCTGACCTACTCAATGGGCTTAGACATCAGATGTCTTTATTGGGACAATTCCATAACCATTACACACGTAAAGAAAAGCTCTTCTTTCCAATTATGGAACGTCATGGCCATGACTCCCCTCCAAAAGTGATGTGGGGAGTAGATGATGATATCCGAAAACTTTTTAGAGCAGCAGAAGCTAAATTAAAAGAACTTCCAGATACTGATTTAGAAGAATTTTCAAAGTCCTTTGAAGCTTTCTCAGAAGAATTTGAAGCCATGATTTTCAAAGAAGAGGCTATCTTGCTTATGATTCTGCTTGAAACCTTCACACAGGATGATTGGCTTTCGATTGCCGAAGAAAGCGATGCCTATGGCTATGCAATAATAAAACCTACAGCTGTCTGGAAACCTAAGCGTGAGCGTTTTGAGGAAGACAATACGGAAACATCGCAAGAAAAGTCTGGTCTAAGCACTGACGAACATACGGGCAATACCCGAATTATTGACACTCCCGAAGGGCAATTCACTATCAGCTTCACTCCAAAACCAAAAACTGAAACTGTCGTAGATAGAGAAACAACGCAACCTTTTGGCAATGGTTATCTTTCTGTGGAGCAGGCCAATCTCATTCTTAACCATCTTCCTTTGGAAATCACTTTCGTCAATAAAGAGGATATTTTCCAGTACTATAATGATAGTGTTCCAGCCAATGAGATGGTCTTTAAACGAACACCTAGCCAAATTGGACGAAACGTTGAACTTTGTCATCCACCAAAAGTGCTTGAAAAGGTCAAGAAAATCTTTGAATTACTAAGAAGTGGGGAGCGTGACCAAGTTCCAATGTGGTTCAAATCTGAACGTTTAGGAAAATTCGTTTATGTTACCTATGCAGCTGTTAGGGATGACAAGGGAGATTTTCAGGGTGTCCTAGAATATGTGCAGGATATTCAGCCTTTCTTTGAACTGAAAAGCGACCTTAATAGAGATATCGATTAAAAAAGCTAGCAGACCCGCGATTGCTTATGACTATTATACTTAAGAGGTTAGAGACTTTGCTCTCTGCCTCTTTATGTTTCTACCTAGCTCTTTAGGATGGCTTTTGATATAATTAAAAGTATGATTTCAGGAATTATTAATCTAAAAAAAGAGGCTGGAATGACCAGTCATGATGCTGTTTTTAAACTACGTAAAATATTACATGAGAAAAAAATTGGGCACGGAGGAACTCTTGATCCAGATGTTACTGGTGTTCTACCTATAGCGGTTGGAAAAGCTACTCGTGTTATTGAATACATGACTGAAGCAGGTAAAGTCTATGAGGGCGAAATCACCATTGGATTTTCAACAACTACCGAGGATACTAGTGGAGAAGTCGTCCAAACAACTCCAATAACAGAGCTAGATGAAGTAACTGTCGATCAGGCAATGGCTAGTTTTGAGGGAGAAATCACACAAATTCCTCCTATGTACTCAGCGGTTAAGGTCAACGGAAAGAAACTTTATGAGTACGCACGCGCTGGTGAAGAAGTAGAGCGTCCACAACGTCAAGTGACAATTACCGAGTTTGTCCGTACCTCTCCTATTGAATTGGAAAACAACACCGCAAAATTCACCTTCCGTGTTGCTTGTAGTAAGGGGACTTATGTCCGTACCTTATCTGTCGATTTGGGTGCTAAACTCGGCTACGCAAGTCATATGTCTGCTCTTCGTCGAACAGCTTCAGCTGGTCTAACCTTAGATAAGGCATTAACTCTCTCTCAAATCTCAGAAATGGTAGAAGCAGGGGATACGTCCTTCCTCCTTCCCATTGAATTCGGTGTTCAGGATTTGCCAGCAGTACAAGTCAATGAAGATGATGCCAAAGAAATCTCATTTGGTCGCTTTATTTCAATTGATAGCCAAGAGCCTTTGGTTGCGGCCTTTTTAGGAGACAAAGTACTAGCCATCATGGAAAAGCGAAATCAAGTTTATAAACCTAGAAAAGTATTAAGTCAATGAAAATAACTTCTATTAACGATTATAAAGATATCCATCAGGATAAGGAAACTGTCCTGGTCTTAGGCTATTTCGATGCGCTTCATCGTGGTCATAAGGTCCTTTTTGATAAGGCACGCCAGATTGCTGACGACAAACAGCTTGAAGTAGCTGTCCTTACCTTTAATGAAAGTCCTCAACTGACTTTTCAACGGTATACGGATGATCTCCTTCTGCACATTACAGCACCTCAAAGACGTTGTGATCTTTTTGAAGCCTATGGAACAGATCAGCTTTATTTAACAGATTTTAATAGTGATTTTGCTCGAACAAGTTCTGACGACTTCATTGCTCGTTATATTAAGCGTTTGAAAGCTCAAGAGGTTGTAGTGGGCTTTGATTACAAGTTTGGACACCATCGAACAGATGCGGACTATTTAGCTCGAAATTTTTCTGGAAGGGTACATGTCATTGAAGAACAACAAAGTGATGGTGAAAAGATTTCATCAACCCGTGTTCGCCAGTTGATTAGAGAAGGTAAGGTTAAAGAGGCAAATTACCTCTTGGGACATGAATTCTCTACACGGGGTATTGTGGTCCACGGAGATGCCCGTGGACGTACCATTGGTTTTCCAACTGCTAATTTAGCACCAATCGACAGAACTTTTCTACCTGCTGATGGCGTCTATGTTGCCGATGTCGTCATTGATGGAAAACGCTATCGTTCTATGACTAGTCTAGGAAAAAATGTCACCTTTGGTGGTACAGAGTTACGTCTTGAAGCCAACATCTTTGATTTTGAAGGTGATATTTATGGAAAGACAATTGAAGTTTTTTGGTTAGATTATATCCGTGATATGATCAAGTTCAATAATATAGACGAGCTATGCGACCAACTGGAAGCGGATAAAAAAATCGCGGAAAAATTTTAAGAAAGCGTAGCCAAAACTAATCAAATAATGTATAATGTTTTAGGAATGTTAAAGTGAAAGGGGTGTTTGCATGGTAACTTTATTTTTATCACCTAGCTGCACCAGCTGTAGGAAAGCACGAGCCTGGTTGACCAATCATGAAGTTGCTTTTGACGAACACAATATCATCACGAGCCCATTAACTCACGATGAGTTGATGAAGATTTTGTCTTACACGGAAAATGGTACTGAAGATATCATTTCAACCCGTTCAAAAGTCTTTCAGAAGCTAAATATCGATGTGGATGATTTGACCATCAAGGAACTCATTCAATTGATTTCTGAATATCCAAATCTTCTTCGTCGACCTATCATTATGGATAACAAACGTATGCAAATCGGTTTTAACGAAGATGAAATTCGTGCCTTTTTGCCTCGTGATTATAGAAAGCAAGAACTGCGTCAAGCGACCATTCGTGCTGAAATTAAGGGTAACAATGACTAAAGGAAATTATTCCTACCCACTCGATCCATCATGGAGCACTGAGGAAATCACCACAGTGCTTCATTTTTTGAGTCAGGTAGAAAAAGCATATGAGAGTAAGGTTGACCGTGATCAGCTCTTGCAGGCCTATAAGGCGTTTAAAACAGTTGTTCCAGGAAAGGCACCTGAAAAGCAACTAGACAAGGCCTTTGAAGAAGCTAGCGGTTTTTCAACCTATCAAGCTGTCAAAGCTGCTAAAGCAAAAGATAAAGGATTTGTATCACTTGGAAAATAAACTGATTTTCGCCAAAGAAATCATCAAAGAAGCTGGTGCTTTTATTAAAGAAAGTTTAAGCAAAACAATCACAGTCGAAGAAAAGACGGCTTTTGATGATTTAGTTACTAATATTGACAAACAAACACAAGATTTACTCGTGGCACGTATTAAATCTTCCTTTCCTTCAGACAATATTTTCGCTGAAGAAAATGGCTTGGTGCATAATATCAAAGATGGGAACGTCTGGGTCTTGGATCCTATTGATGGAACGGTCAATTTTATTGTCCAACAAGATAATTTTTGTGTGATGATTGCCTACTATGAAGAGGGGCAAGGGAAATTTGGTCTCATTTATAATGTCATGGCTGATCAACTTTTCTATGGTGGTGGCCAGTTTGATGTGTATTGTAATGACAAATTGCTTCCAGCCTATAAAAGTCGACCTTTAGACCGGTGCCTAGTCGCTAGCAATGGAGCGATGTATGCTAAAAATTTTCACGGCTTAAAAGACCTTATTGATAAGACCTTGGGTGTTCGTGTCTACGGTGGTGCTGGTTTAAGCATGTCAAAAGTCCTATCTGGTCAAATTTTAGCTTACTTTTCAGTTATTTACCCTTGGGACTATGCTGCAGCAAGTATTATGGGAGAAAAATTGGGTTATCATCTTGAGACCATTACCGGAGAACCACTGGATTATTCTAGTCGTCAAGCTGTAATGCTTGTGCCTAAAGACAGACTTGAAGAAATCAAGGATATTATGGGCTCAGAAAATTAATTTAAAACAAAAAACCATACTGGACAAATCAGAACAGCAAGTTCTCTTGGTTAGTCCAGTTTTTTGATAGAAAGGAAACTATGCAATTTCCATCAGACTTTATAGAAAAATATAATAACTTCCTTGGAGATGAAGCGAAGGACTTCTTTGCATCTTTTGACCAAGAAGCCGTGTCCGCCTACCGTACTAACCCTCTGAAAAAGCAACAGAAGGACTTTCCTGATGCTATTCCTGAAACACCTTGGGGCCATTACGGTAAAATTTCTGGAAAATCTGCCGATCATGCAACTGGTTTGGTTTATTCTCAGGAACCAGCTGCTCAAATGGTTGCTCAAGTGGCAGCTCCGGCCAAGGGAAGTCGTGTCTTAGACTTGGCAGCTGCTCCGGGCGGAAAGTCTACTCATCTTCTAAGCTACTTAGATAATACTGGACTGCTCGTCAGCAATGAAATCAATCCCAAGCGTAGTAAAATTCTGGTTGAAAACATAGAACGTTTTGGGGCGAGAAATGTTGTTGTGACTAACACGTTAGCTGATAAGCTAGCCAAAGTTTTCAAAAATTACTTTGATACGATCGTCTTTGATGGACCATGTTCTGGTGAAGGAATGTTCCGCAAGGATCCTAAAGCAATCCAATATTGGCACAAGGATTATCCTAGTGAACTGGCACAATTGCAGAAGGATATTCTGTCAGACGGATTGAAGATGCTCGCTCCTGGTGGTCAATTGATCTACTCAACCTGTACCTGGTCTCCTGAGGAAAACGAAGGGGTTGTTGCTTGGATTTTAGAAAATTACCCTGATCTTGAATTAGTGCAAATCCCTAAATGGAATGGCATGAGTGATGGAATTGATTTTCCAGAAACAGCTAGAATGTATCCACACCATTTCAAAGGTGAAGGCCAGTTTATAGCAAAATTCCAGGATAAGCGCGTCCCTGAGCAGACACGTATCAAAGAAGGAAAATCTAACCTAAACAAGGAGCAGAAGCAACATTGGGAAGATTTTGCAAAAAAACACCTTAAGACTAGTCTAAATGGTTTACTCCAAGTTTTTGGGGACAATCTCTATCTGCTTCCTAAGGGACTTCCAGATCTTTCTAAAGTAAAAATCGCTCGTAACGGTCTGCATCTTGGTGTCTTCAAGAAAAAACGTTTCGAACCAAGTTTTGCGCTTGGAATTGCGTTAACCTCTGATGAAGTTGTTTCAAGTATAGAGCTAACTCAAGACCAGTTTGCCCAATATGTTTCTGGTAATGTGCTCACTCTAGATCAAACGCAACCAAACGGTTGGTATCAGCTTTTAGTGGATGGCAATGGTTTTGGATTTGCCAAAATCGTTGGAAACACGGTTAAAAACTACTATCCTAAAGGATTAAGATTCCTTGTATAAGGGTCTGTAATCAAACTTTAATATGACTTAATTATCTTATACTTGGTATAATTATATAGATGTCTTTTAATAGCATATATATAAGACACTATCTTACTTATGTTACAAAATGTCGGAGGACAAAAATGAAAAAAACAAAAGTCCTTGCAGTGATTCTGTCACTGACAATGGCCATGCTAGTCTTAACTGGCTGTGCCTCTTGGATTGACCGTGGCCAGTCCATTACAGCAGTTGGTTCTACGGCCCTTCAACCCTTAGTGGAGGCGGCAGCAGATGGGTTCGCTGAAAAGAACCCTGAGAATATCGTTAACGTCCAAGGTGGTGGTTCTGGTACTGGACTTTCTCAGGTACAATCCGGTGCCGTTCAAATCGGAAACAGTGACCTTTTTGCCGAGGAAAAATCTGGAATAGATGCCAGTAAGCTTGTTGACTATCAAGTTGCCGTTGCAGGGATTGCAGTTATTACAAACAAAGAAGTCTCTGTAGATAACTTGACAACAGAACAACTGCGTAAGATTTTCACTGGTGAAATCACAAACTGGAAACAGCTTGGTGGTAAAGACCTAGAGATTACTATTATTAACCGTGCAGCTAGCTCAGGATCGCGCGCAACTTTCGATGCAGTGATTATGGATGGTAAATCACCAATCCGTACCCAAGAGCAAGATTCTAATGGTATGGTTAAGTCAATCGTTGCTCAGACACCAGGTGCTATTTCATACCTATCATTTGCTTACCTTGATGATTCTGTTAAAACATTGAAGTTAAATGGATTTGAACCCAAAGCTGAAAATGTTGCAACTAACGATTGGCCGATTTGGTCCTACGAACATATGTATACCAAGGGAAAACCGGATAGCTATACCAAACAATTCTTAGATTACATGATGAGTGACGAAGTCCAAGAAAACGTCGTCGCAAAAATGGGTTACATTTCCATTCATAGCATGAAAGTTACCAAGGATGCTGATGGTAACGTCTCAAAGAAGAGTGAGGAGTAAGCATGAAAAATGAAGAATTGGTGAAACAATTAACATCACCCTCTAAAAATTCACGCCTCGAGAAGTTTGGTAAAACAATCACTTTCCTTTGCCTGGCTTTGATTGTTTTCATCGTGGCGATGATTTTACTTTTCGTTGCTCAAAAAGGGCTGGCGACTTTCTTTGTCAATAAAGTTAGCTTGGTCGAGTTTCTCTTTAGTGGTGATTGGTCACCATCTGAAGGCAAATTCGGAGCTCTACCAATGATTTTGGGATCATTCGTAGTGACTTTACTTTCAGCCTTGGTTGCAACCCCATTTGCCATTGGAGCAGCCATCTTTATGACTGAGATTTCTCCTAAAGGGGCTAAATTCCTACAACCCGCCATCGAACTTTTGGTCGGGATTCCATCCGTTGTTTATGGATTTATTGGTCTCCAAGTCGTGGTTCCATTTGTTCGCTTAATTTTTGGTGGAACAGGTTTTGGTATTCTTTCAGGTACCTTTGTCTTGTTCGTCATGATTCTACCAACCGTAACCTTTATGACAACAGATACGCTTCGTGCAGTGCCTCGTCACTATCGTGAAGCTAGTCTAGCAATGGGAGCTACACGTTGGCAAACGATTTGGCGTGTGACACTTAATGCGGCTAAACCAGGTATTTTCACGGCCGTTATCTTTGGTATGGCCCGTGCCTTTGGTGAGGCTCTAGCCATCCAAATGGTTGTCGGAAATTCCGCAGTGATTCCAACTTCTTTAACGACACCAGCAGCAACATTGACATCTGTCTTGACTATGGGAATCGGGAATACAGTCATGGGTACTGTTTCAAACAATGTCCTTTGGTCTCTCGCCTTGGTGCTCTTATTGATGAGTCTTGGTTTTAATATGTTGGTAAAATTCATTACCCGTGAGAGAAAGAGAAATTATGAACGCTAAAAAAATTGATAAAATTGCCATCAGCACGCTTTATGTGATTGCTGGCATTATTGTAACAATCCTGGCAGCCTTGATTCTCTATATCTTGGTTCGCGGGATACCACACATCAGCTGGTCATTCCTGACTAGTCGATCATCTTCCTACAAAGCTGGTGGAGGAATTGGGGTTCAACTCTACAATTCATTCTTCCTTTTGGTTATTACCTTGATTATTTCTGTGCCTCTTTCAATGGGAGCTGGCATCTTCTTATCAGAATATGCTAAAAAAGGACGACTTACCAACTTTGTCCGTACCTGTATTGAAATCCTATCTTCACTACCTTCAGTGGTGGTCGGACTCTTTGGTTATTTGATTTTCGTTGTCCAATTTCAGTATGGATTTTCAATCCTATCAGGTGCCTTGGCCTTAACTGTCTTTAACTTGCCACAAATGACTCGTACTGTTGAAGATAGCTTAAGAACCGTTCACCATACCCAACGTGAAGCTGGCCTAGCTCTAGGCTTGTCTCGATGGGAAACTGTCTGTCACGTTGTTGTTCCAGAAGCCTTACCTGGTATTGTTACTGGTATCGTTCTTGCTTCTGGTCGTATTTTCGGGGAAGCAGCAGCACTTATCTACACAGCAGGTCAATCGGCACCAGCACTTAACTGGAGCGACTGGAATCCGCTTAGCATCTCTAGTCCAATTTCGATTTTCCGTCAAGCAGAGACACTTGCTGTTCACATCTGGAAGGTCAACTCAGAAGGTACGACACCTGACGCCACTGCAGTATCTGCTGGTTCAGCAGCAGTGCTCTTGATTTTCATTCTGATTTTCAACTTTGGTGCACGTCGTTTGGGAGCTTACCTCCATAAGAAATTAACATCCGCTTAAAGGAGTTATCATGACAAAATATAATTGGGACGAGCGTCATATTATTACCTTCCCAGAGAAGGAGCTCGCTCTTGAAACAAAGGACTTGCATGTCTACTATGGTCAAAAAGAAGCCATCAAAGGCATTGACATGCAATTCGAGAAAAATAAAATCACAGCTCTTATTGGCCCTTCAGGATGCGGGAAATCAACCTTTCTTCGTAGCCTAAACCGTATGAATGATACGATTGATATTGCTAAGGTTACTGGACAAATCCTTTATCAAGGCGTCGATGTCAATGCAAGTAATATCAATGTTTATGAAATGCGTAAACATATTGGAATGGTTTTCCAACGTCCAAATCCATTCGCCAAGTCTATTTACAGAAATATCACCTTTGCTCACGAACGTAAAGGTGTAAGAGATAAGCAAACCTTGGACGAGATTGTTGAAACATCACTTAAGCAAGCTGGACTTTGGGATCAAGTTAAAGATGACCTTCATAAATCTGCCTTTACCCTTTCAGGTGGTCAGCAACAACGTCTTTGTATTGCAAGAGCTATTGCCGTGAAACCGCAGATTCTCCTCATGGACGAACCTGCAGCTTCATTGGACCCTGTAGCTACTATGCAGCTCGAAGAGACCATGTTTGAACTTAAGGAAGATTACTCTATTATCATCGTGACGCACAATATGCAACAAGCAGCGCGTGCTAGTGATTATACAGCATTCTTCTACCTTGGTGATCTTATCGAATATGATGAAACCAAGAAAATCTTCCAAGACGCTGCCCTACAGTCGACCAATGACTATGTATCAGGACGTTTTGGATAGAAAGGAGCACTCATGACTGAACCTATCATTTCAATTAATGATTTATCGGTGTATTTCAATAAGAAAAAAGCCCTCAATAATGTGACAATGGATTTCTATCCAAATGAAATCACGGCCCTTATCGGTCCTTCAGGATCCGGGAAATCAACCCTGCTCCGCTCTATCAACCGAATGGGAGATTTAAACCCCGAGTGGACACTTACTGGTGCTGTTTCCTACAATGGTCACAATGTCTACAGTCCTCGAACAGATACCGTTGAACTCCGTAAAGAAATCGGAATGGTCTTCCAACAACCCAATCCTTTTCCAATGTCTATCTATGAAAACGTGGTTTATGGCCTTCGTATCAATGGAATCAAAGATAAGACTGTCCTTGACAAAGCAGTAGAAGAGTCACTAAAAGGTGCTTCAATCTGGGAAGAGGTCAAAGACCGTCTCCATGACTCAGCGCTTGGACTTTCAGGAGGACAACAGCAACGTGTCTGTATTGCACGGGTTCTTGCTACATCTCCAAAGGTTATCCTTCTTGATGAACCAACCTCAGCCCTCGACCCTATCTCCGCTGGTAAAATTGAGGAGACCCTATATAACCTTAAAGACCAATACACCTTGCTATTAGTCACACGTTCTATGCAACAGGCAAGCCGCATCTCACAACGAACCACCTTTTTCCTCGATGGAGAACTCATTGAGTATTCATCAACAAAAGACATGTTCCTAAATCCACAACATAAAGAAACAGAAGATTATATTACCGGTAAATTCGGTTAAGAAAGGACAGATTACTAAAATAATTATGATGTTACGAACACCCTTCGAAGAAGAATTAGAAAAACTCCACAACCAATTTTACGCTATGGGTACAGAGGTTGCAGCTCAGCTTAAGAAAGCTGTACGTGCCTTTATCAGCCATGATCGTGATTTGGCTAAGGAAGTTATTGAAAATGACGAAATCATCAATAACTACGAAACCAAACTTGAGAAAAAATCACTTGAAATTATTGCTCTACAGCAACCTGTATCAAGTGATTTGCGTACAGTTATCACCGCACTTAAAGCATCTAGCGACGTTGAGCGTATGGGTGACCATGCCGTTGCTGTCGCTAAAGCAACCATCCGCATTAAAGGTGAAGAACGGATAACTGAAATTGAAGCTGAAATCAAGAAAATGGGGAAAGCAGTTCGCCACATGGTCGAGGATGCTCTAGATGTTTACTTGAACAGTGACGAACAACGCGCTTATGAAATCGCAGCTTCAGATGAAATCATTGATAACTATTTCCGTGATATTCAGGCCATGACAGTAGAAGGTGTTCGTAAGAATCCTGATGCTGCCTTCGCTGCCAAAGAATATTTCCAAGTACTTATGTATTTGGAACGTATCGGCGACTATGCCCGCAATCTCTGCGAGTGGGTTGTCTACCTCAAATCTGGTAAAATCATTGAACTGTAGGCAAAGCTTCCAATCTATGTTATAATGGGTCTGTATTAAATAATTCAGACCCTTTTCTTTTGTAAAAGAGTCTAATATCGAAACATTTGTCAGTCTGTTTCGATACGAAAAGTTAGATTAGGAGTATATACGTATGACAGCATCTGTTGCTCGTTTTATCGAAAGTTTCATCCCTGAAAATTACAATCTTTTCTTGGACATTAATCGTTCTGAAAAGACCTTTACAGGGAATGTTGCCATTACAGGTGAAGCCTTTGATAATCACATCTCCCTTCACCAAAAAGACCTTACCATTAATTCAGTTCTCTTGGATAATGAATCCTTGAACTTCCAAATGGATGATGCCAATGAGGCTTTCCATATTGAACTCCCAGAAACTGGGGTTCTAACAATGTTCATCGAATTTTCTGGCCGCATCACAGATAATATGACTGGTATTTATCCATCATATTACACTTACAATGGTGAAAAGAAGGAAATTATTTCAACACAGTTTGAATCTCATTTCGCCCGTGAAGCTTTTCCTTCTGTTGATGAACCAGAAGCAAAAGCGACTTTTGATCTCTCATTGAAATTTGACGCTGAAGAAGGCGATACTGCCTTGTCAAACATGCCAGAAATCAATAGCCATTTGCGTGAGGAAACTGGAGTTTGGACATTTGAGACAACACCTCGCATGTCAACATACCTTCTCGCCTTTGGTTTCGGTGCTCTCCAGGGTAAAACAGCCAAAACACAAAATGGCACTGAAGTTGGTGTCTTCGCTACAGTTGCACAAGCAGAAAATAGCGTCGACTTCGCTCTTGATATTGCCGTTCGTGTCATCGACTTCTATGAAGACTACTTCCAAGTCAAGTATCCTATCCCATTATCATACCACCTTGCTCTTCCTGACTTCTCAGCGGGTGCCATGGAAAACTGGGGTCTCGTTACCTATCGTGAAGTTTACCTCCTTGTAGATGAAAATAGCTCAGCTGAAAGCCGCCAACAAGTTGCCCTTGTTGTTGCCCACGAATTGGCTCACCAATGGTTCGGTAACCTTGTTACCATGAAATGGTGGGATGATTTATGGCTTAACGAAAGTTTTGCCAACATGATGGAGTATGTTTCAGTGGATGCTATTGAACCAAGCTGGAACATCTTTGAAGATTTCCAAACAACTGGTGTGCCTCATGCTCTTCAACGTGACGCAACAGACGGAGTACAGTCCGTCCACATGGAAGTTAATCATCCAGACGAGATTAATACCCTCTTTGATAGTGCTATTGTTTATGCCAAAGGTAGCCGTCTTATGCATATGCTCCGCCGTTGGTTGGGCGATGAAGCCTTTGCCAAAGGGCTTAAAGCTTACTTTGAAAAACACCAATATAACAATACTGTTGGACGTGACCTTTGGAATGCTCTTTCGGATGCTTCAGGTAAGGATGTTTCTAGCTTCATGGATACATGGTTAGAGCAACCAGGTTACCCTGTGGTTAGTGCAGAAGTTGTTGATGATACGCTTATCCTTAGTCAAAAACAATTCTTTATTGGTGAACATGAAGACAAAGGACGTCTTTGGGAGATTCCATTGAATACAAACTGGAATAGGCTTCCAGATACACTTTCAGAAGAGCGTATTGAGATTCCAAATTATAGCCAGCTTGCTACCGAAAATAATGGTGCTCTCCGTCTTAATACAGCTAATACAGCACATTACATCACAGACTATCAAGGACAACTCTTGGACAATATCTTAGAGGATTTTGTAAACCTTGATACTGTAAGTAAACTTCAAATTTTACAAGAACGCCGTCTTCTAGCGGAAAGTGGACGTATCTCGTATGCAAGCCTAGTTGCTCTTCTTGATCTTGTCGAAAAGGAAGAAAGCTTCTTGATTTCTCAAGCTAAATCTCAAATCCTTGCTGGTTTGAAACGCTTTATCGATGAAGATACAGAAACAGAAGTGCATTATAAAGCCTTAGTATGTCGTCAATTTCAAAATGACTTTGAACACCTTGGTTTCGATGCCAAAGAAGGAGAGTCTGATGAAGATGAAATGGTCCGTCAAACAGCTCTTAGCTACTTGATTCAAGCAGACTATCAACCAGCAGTCCTTGCAGCAGCAAGTGTTTTCCAAGCCCATAAAGAAAACATCGAAAGTATTCCAGCAAGTGTCCGTGGCCTTGTCCTCATCAACCAAATGAAACAAGAAAACAGTCTTTCTCTTGTTGAAGAGTATGTTAATGCATACGTAGCAACAAACGACAGTAACTTCCGTCGTCAATTGACTCAAGCACTTTCATACCTTAAAAATCAAGAAGGTCTTGACTACGTACTAGGTAAACTTAAAGATAAAAACGTTGTTAAACCGCAAGATTTGTATCTATGGTATATGAACTTCCTCAGCAAATCTTTTGCTCAAGAAACCGTTTGGAATTGGGCTAAAGAAAACTGGGAGTGGATTAAAGCAGCCCTTGGTGGTGATATGAGCTTTGATAGCTTTGTTAATATCCCAGCAGGAATCTTTAAAACGAAAGAACGTCTTGACCAATATATTGCATTCTTCGAGCCACAAACAAGTGACAAAGCTTTGGAACGTAATATTTTGATGGGAATTAAAACAATTGCTGCACGCGTAGACTTGATTGAAAAAGAAAAAGCTGCGGTTGAATCAGCTCTTAAAGATTATTAATATAAAAAACAAGCTTTCCATGAAGGAGAGTTTGTTTTTGTTCACAATCATTTACATAATTTTAGTTTTGTTAACAATCGTGAATAAAATTAGTTTGATATAATTAAATTTATGTAAAATAAAAATAATCAAGCCAAATAGGAATGGTTATGATTGGTTAATTATAAATTATCTAGAGCATTTTTTTGCTCATCATTTACAATATGGGTGTAAAGATCAGTGACCTGAGTGGAAGCATGACCAAGTTGATGACTAACTAAAACTTGAGACTTAGTAGCATCATAAAGACGTGTTGCCAGAGTATGGCGTAGTTTGTGAGGAGTAACACGAATCTTGAAATCCTGAGAATACTTAGCAACCATTTTTTCGATACTTGAAGCATCGATACGGTTTGGAACCCCTCGATATTCTGTTAAAAATAGGGCAAGGTCTTGCTTTTCAGCCTTATAGCGTTTATCACGTATGTTAAGATAATTTTCAAGATAGGGTCTTGCAAAACTCGCCACATTAACGGAGTCCCGTTTGCCACCTTTTCGAGTGACGTCAATGACCATCATTTTTAAATTTATATCTTTAAGGTCTAGATTAACAGCCTCAGATAGTCGAACACCTGAAGCCAGCAGCAAGGCAATGATAGCTAAATCACGCTCTTTATTCTTATAAAACGAAGATTTAGCACGATTTGAGAGCTTGACTTCATATTCATTTTCTACATAATCAAGGAAATCCATGGTTTCATCGCCTAGAAAAAGTTTTTGTTTGATATTCTCAGCACGTGCAGCCAAGGTTTCTTTCTTTTTCTTAGTCGAAACTTTTTTCATGACGTTACGATAGAAATATGGTTCACCATCAGGTCCCTCGACCTCCTCAGTTAAATACTTATAGAGACTAGATAATGCTGAAAGCGTACGATTAATGGTTGTTTGAGAGACACCTTGTTTCTTGGAGTAGGTATTTAAAGATGGACGTTCACGTAGATAGAGGACAAACGATTCCATATCTTTTTTAGTTAGATTTTCCAAGGTTTTGATATCAATTGAGGCAATATCATCAGCATCTGAAATACCTGAGTCAATCAACCAGTCAAAAAAGCGTTTATATTCCTTGAGATATTCATATAAGGTCGTGAAAGAATACGGTACCGATAGTTTAGATTGATAATACTCCAAAACAAACCAAGGCATAAGAGATTTGTATTCTTCAATTTTTTCTAGTAAGAGTTCACGTTTCATTAATTTTATTCTCCATAATTACTTAATAGAAGTATATCACACCCTCATATTTCTTTCAAGAAAATTATAGTTTTTCGGAAAGATGTTGTGGGGTATTTTTCTCTTATATGGGCTTTTTAGGTTCGTTGGCCTATTTTATAAAATGACTAACTTAGTCAATCATAAAGGAACTTTCAGAGTATCATGTGAATTTGATTCTGGAAATTATTTAAAGTTTACTTTAGACAATATAGAAACTCACCAAAAAAACAACCTAGAGTTTTCCGGGTTGTTTAAATAATGATTAAGCTGCGATAGCTTTTGCAACCTCCTCGGTTGTCATGCGTGAGAAATAATGTGTTGTGTCGATGGTTTTAAGTTTAGCCAAGACATCTTCGTACTCGTAAGGTACACCGACCAGCAGCTCTTCAATATCAGATACATCCCCGATACCAAAGAAATCTCCGTAAATCTTAACAGATTTGATAATTGAATTTTCAACATTCGCATAAGTTGAAATCTTACCTGCTGGGTAACGAACGTTACGCTCTACTGTGTATTCTGGCGACTGTCCGTAAGTCCAATCCCAGGTATTGAATTGTTTCTCATAAGACTCTTGAATCTTAGCCAATTCGTCTTCAGAAAGGACGTATTCAGTCATTTCTGGGTAGAATTCTTTCATTTTTTCCAAGATTTTATCTGAGAATTCATTTACAGTGATTTTTTCTGGCAATTCGTCTACAATATTTGTCACACGAGCTCGTACAGATTTAACACCTTTTGATTCAATTTTGTCTTTGCTGACTTTAAGGGCTTGGCCAAGAACCGACATATCAACGTCAAAAAGCAAGCAACCATGGTGCATCATACGACCTTTATAGTAAGCTTGAGCATTTCCACAAAACTTTTTACCATCGATTTCAAGGTCATTTCGACCGGTAAATTCAGCTTTAACTCCCAAATCAGCAAGTGTTGCGATTACCGGTTGAGAGAAAGTCTTAAAGTCAAATGCTCCTTCATCTGCCTTGTTAGAGATGATAGTATAGTTGAGGTTGTTCAAATCGTGATAAACAGCGCCACCACCAGATAAACGACGAACGACCTTGATACCATGAGCATCTGTATATTCTTTGTTAATCTCTTGAATGGTATTTTGGTGTTTACCAACAATGATAGCTGGACGGTTAATCCAAAGAATGAACAATTCATCTTCATTTACCAATTCACGAAAGGCATAGGCTTCCAAAGCAATATTATAGGCAGGGTCATTTGATGTGTTTACAATATATTTCATGAGGTCTCCTCTTGTAATGTGATACTTATATTATAAAGGAAAACGGTGACAAAGTACACGAAGACGGCTTGGGAGATAAAACGTTAACTTGTTACTTTAGTAAATTAAATAGAAATCCATTTTTTAACATTTCTAAATTAAAGACATTGACAATGTGTCCAAAAGCCTCAGCTAGCGGGAGATGAGCAGTTTTCCAGCCTATTCCATCTGTCACCCAAACAAATTCCACATTATCATCTGATGTGACTACAAACTGGCTTAGTTCTGTAAATTCCCCAGCCACAGCTTTAAGCTTGCTTCCACCTCCACCATAGTAATTTGTTTCAATTAACCACACTTTATGTTTTTCTTCAGAATAAACTGCAACATCGAATCTACGTTGAGATTTATCAACTGGTACATCAATATCCCAAGTCTCTTTGATAAAACTTGCAGTTGCTTGAGCTTTATAGGATAGACCGTATGCTTTGCATACTTTTGAGACATTTCTTTCAAGTATACCTTCCATCGTTGTACCACTACGGTTTTTACGGCCATTACTATCTAATCCTGTTTCAACCCCATAGACATAGTCAACTAAAGACCGATTGGCTTCATTTTGAAGAAAATTTAAAAGACCAGATCTCTCAATAAAATCAATATAACCTTTGATGTTATTTGTATCAATATTTTTAAAATCTAATTGATAAAAACTCATATTATCAGTTTCATCCAGTGATAACACATCAATAACCTTATCACGGCATGCAATTAAACTAGGAATGGCTTTTAATAGTTCTGGTTGTTTTTCAAACAACTCTAGAGCAACATTATAAATATTTTTCTTACCAATTAAATAATTTAGTGTATTTAACTCAATCTCAAATTTTTTAGTTTCTCGATTTACTTTTTCCCAATTCACATAATATTCAGGTGTGCGATTTGTGACAGAAAGAGTCGATAAAAAAATATTAAGACGGTCTGATGGTAAAGATGAAATATATTTGTAGTAATCCATTATAGTAATCTCCTTGAACTATTATTAATTATATGGTCATTTCATTAGTTAAAATGAAGATAATAAATATTCTTATTCAGTAAAAGTTCTTATATTCATTGGATAGTATTAAAAGTAAGTTTATTGTCAAACTTTAGGTACAGGTAATCCAAACTCCTTTAATGGAATATAATTAAACCGATAATAACATCCGACACTATTTACATAATCTAGAACATCTTTATATTTCTTCTTCAAGAACCATTCATCTAGAAGATAATAATACTTTACTTCCTTATTTAATGGAGAAAAAAGTTTCTTATACTGCTTTAGTTTAAAATCACAAGTCTGCAATTTTTCATCTACACTTCCATTAGTATTTTGAGTCTTTTTTTCAATTATGAAAACTGTATTATTATCCATTACAAAAATAGAATCATCTGGCAATAGTTTTTTTGAAAGAATTTCATTGTATTTTAAATCTACTTCATCAAAATAACGGTATAAGCCATGCTTTTGAAATATTTCTGCAACGTACTCTCCTTTATAAGTTACACTCCATCGAGAAACTTTTTTTCGTTTCTTTTTTGTAACTTTGCCATCTTTTCGCTCGAAATCAAAATCATTCTCAAATATTTCGTATCCATTTTGCTTTGCGATAAACGTTGGCAAATCCGTTTTTAACTCAAAAGCTAATCCTGTTTTAGTATTTGCACCACCGACTCCACCTTTTATCAATTATTTCCCTCCTTTAAAAAAGTTTTATCAGAACTTATAGTCGAAGCATAGTCTTCTCTCTCTAATCTTGCTTGTGCTATTTTTAAATAATCCTTCTCAGAATCTATTCCAATAAAACATCGTCCTAACCTCTTAGCCACCACTCCAGTTGTACCACTACCTACAAAAGGATCAAGGATATAATCATTAGGTCTGGTAGACGCTAAAATGATGCGCTCTAAAAGGTACTCTGGCTTTTGTGTCGGATGCTTACCTGCCCACTTTTCAGATTTCTTAGTTAAGGCACCAGTCCAGACATCTTTCATCTGTTTTCCACCATTAAGTTCTTTCATCAATTCATAGTTATAATAATGCTTTGCTTTTTTATCATTTTTTCGAGCCCATAATATAGTCTCCGTGGAATGTGTGAAATAACGACAAGACAGATTCGGAGCAGGATTAGTTTTTTGCCATGTTATATTATTTAGGATTTTAAAACCTTCTTGTTCTAAGGCCATCCCAACAGAATATATATTATGAAAACTACCTGAAACCCATAGTGTTCCATTGGTTTTCAAGACCCTTTTTGCTAATCTAATCCAATTTCTATTAAACTCATGCTTTTCTTCAAGAGTATCGATTTTATCCCAGTCTCCTTTGTTCACTGAAACGATTTTACCTCCTGAATTTGAGAAACCTCCATTACTTAAGAAATAAGGTGGATCCGCAAAAATCATATCCATACTTTCAGGTTTTATCTTTTTTAAAAACTCAAATGTATCCGCATGTACCAGGATTGCTTTATCTTTATAATAGTATGGTTTGTCCATTAAAACACCTCCATACTCATATTCGTAATTATTCATAATTTGTAACGATGATTTCCTTAATTGTCCCTCGACTTTTTGGCTTTGCACCATTTGTACGCGAAGCATCCACATAATGAAGATTAAACTCCTGATAAAGATCCTCGACTAACGGACTTGAAGAATTTGATAAAATAACCTTAACACCACGTCGAGTTAAATCTCTAACGGTATTTCTTAACCTTACTTGATCTTCATAAGAAAAACCTTCATGAGTATAGGAAGTAAAAGAACTGGTCTCAGACAAAGGAATATATGGTGGGTCAAAATATACTAAATCACCATCAACGGCATCGGCAACAGCGTTAGCAAAGTCTCCTTGTAAAATTTGAATATTATTAGCATTTAGATACCCAGATACTTCATAAATCAAATCTTCGTCTAGAATTTTAGGATTCTTATATCGACCGTATGGGACATTGAATTGATTTTTTGAATTCACACGATAAAGACCATTAAAATCGACGCGTAACATATAAAGAATTCTTGCGGCTCTTTCAACATCAGTCATATTCTCAATGCGTCCATCTCTGTCAGCGGAACGAATATTAAGATAATAATCTTTCGAATTATTATCTCTATGTTCTGCTAATAGATCTATTAATTCATTTGGATTATCGCGTATCTGTAAATACGCATTTATCAATTCCTCATTAAAGTCATTTATAATTGCATCATGTGGTAAGAGTTTAAAAAATAAAGCTCCTCCACCAATAAAAGGCTCATAGTACCTATTAAAGTCATCAGGTATTAACTCTGTCAAAATAGGTAATAACTTACGTTTACCACCGGTCCACTTTGTAAAAGGTTTCATTCTTTTATTATAACAAAACATAGATATTGATTGCACACTTTTTTTAGTTTTTTTTTCATGCAAAAAAACAAGACCATTTCTGATCTTGCTTTCCTTCTATGCAACTAGAATATTATTTTGTGTGCCAGATGTCTTTGTCATACTGTTCGATTGTACGGTCAGATGAGAAGAATCCTGCTTCAGCGATGTTATAAACAACTTTTTTGTTCCATGCTTCTTGATCTTCGTAAGCTGCATAGACTTCCTCTTTTTTCTCGATGTATTCAGCCAAGTCAATCAATGTCATGAACCAGTCTTTAGAGATAAGTTCATTGTGGAGACGTTCCAAGCGTTCTTTATCACCAAGTTTAACAAGGTCTTCGCTTACGATAAAGTCAACAGCTGCTTTGATGTTTGCATCTTTTTCATAGTAATCACGTGATACATAGCCAGCTTTTTCATAAAGGTCGATGATTGTATCAGAGTCTTTACCAAATGTGAAGATGTTTTCTGGTCCTACCAATTCAGCAATCTCTACGTTGGCACCGTCCATTGTACCAAGTGTAAGGGCACCATTAAGCATGAATTTCATGTTACCTGTACCTGAAGCTTCTTTAGAAGCCAATGAGATTTGTTCTGAAATATCTGTCGCTGGGATAAGGTGTTCAGCAACTGTTACGTTGTAGTTCTCAACCAAGTGGACGTTGAGGTATTTGCTTACTTCTGGATCATTATTAATGAGTTCAGAAAGTGACAAGATCAAGTGAATGATGTCTTGAGCAATAACGTAGGCAGGAGCTGCTTTACCACCAAAGATGATTGTGATTTTACGTTTTGGAAGATTTCCTTTTTTGATTTCCAAGTATTTGTGGATGACATACAAAGCGTTCATTTGTTGACGTTTGTATTCGTGGAAACGTTTGATTTGTGTATCGATGATTGAATTTTCGTCAAGGTCAATACCTTTATTGGCTTTAAGATAACGTTTAAGAGCCAATTTGTTATCATATTTGATTTGAGACAAACGTTTGTGAACTGCTGGATCATCTGCAAAGGCAGCCAATTTTTCCAATTGAGTTGCGTCAGTAAGATAACCATCACCAATCAATTCTTTGATGTAGTCAGCAAGTTCTTGGTTTGAGAATTCCAACCAACGACGGAATGTAATACCGTTTGTTTTGTTGTTGAAGCGTTCTGGGTAAAGGTCGTAGAATGGTTTCAACTCAGAAGCTTTAAGGATTTCTGTGTGAAGTGCTGCTACACCGTTAACGCTTGTAGAGAAGTGGATGTCCATGTGTGCCATGTGAACACGGTTGTGTTCGTCAATGATTTGAACACGTGGATCTTCAAATTTTTCACGAACGATAGCGTCCAATTTCTTGATGATAACAACAAGGTGTGGAACAACTTCTTCAAGGTAATCAAGAGGCCATTTTTCAAGGGCTTCAGCCAAGATAGTGTGGTTTGTGTAACCCACCATTTTGCTCACGATTGATACTGCTTCATCAAATTCAAATCCATGTTTTTCTGTTAAAAGACGGATCAATTCAGGGATAACCATTGATGGGTGAGTATCGTTTATTTGTACGTAAGCGTAATCTGGAAGATCGTGAAGGTTAGAACCACGTTCGATAGCTTCGTCAATCAAAAGTTGAGCAGCGTTTGATACCATGAAGTATTGTTGGTAGATACGCAAGAGCTCACCTTTACGAGTTGAATCATCTGGGTAAAGGAAAAGTGTCAAGTTTTTTTGGATTTCGTCTTGATCAAAAGTGATTCCTTTTTCAATTAAGCCATAGTCCAAGCCATTGATATCGAAGAGGTTAAGGTAGTTCTTAGTTTCTTTCTTGTAACCCAAGATATCCAAACGGTCCAAACGTGATTTCAATGTGAAGTTTTTGAATGGAACATCATAAGAGATATCAGTTGGTACCAACCATGATTGATCTTCAATCCAGTAGTTTGGTTCAGCATATTGTTTGTTATCTT
The DNA here is from genome assembly GCF_900636445.1 of Streptococcus vestibularis. NCBI lineage: Bacteria > Bacillati > Bacillota > Bacilli > Lactobacillales > Streptococcaceae > Streptococcus > Streptococcus vestibularis. The sequence continues at coordinate 967,797 of NZ_LR134275.1, forward strand.
TGAAGACTTGTTTGAAAAGACCACAGTGGTAGTTAAGACCAACACCTTCACCGTTAATGCCAAGTGTTGACATAGAATCTATGAAACATGAAGCCAAACGTCCCAAACCACCGTTACCAAGAGATGGTTCTGGTTCAACATCTTCGATTTCACTGATTGATTTTCCGGCAGCAGCTAATTCAGCTTTCACATCTTTATAGATGCCCAAGTTAATCAAGTTATTAGACAAAAGTTTACCAATCAAGAACTCAGCTGAGATGTAGTAAACTTTACGTTTGCTATCGTTTTTAGGTTTTGGGGCAGCTGCTTCTTTTACAAATTCTAACAAAAGGTAGTAGATTTCTTCGTTTGAAAGTTCTTTAAGATTTTTATTTTTCGCTTCAACGTAATTTGTAAATGTAGACATTTTATTTATTTCCTCGATTATATCTTTCTGTAATATCAGTTAAAAATTCTTTCTTATCAACGGTGATTTCACCTGGAAGCATACGCCATTTCCAGTTTTCTCCAACTGTGTTAGGGAAGTTTGTACGACTATTTTCAGGTTTATCAAGAATATCTTGCATAGTCGCAATAGCTGTGTTACTTACTGTTGCGAAGAGTGTGCGAAGAAGGGCACGTGTGATTGGTTCACCTTGACGACGGTTGATATAAGCATCAGTGTAATCACGTTGCTCTTGTGTCAAGTTGTCGTACCAACCGTTGATTACTTCGTTATCATGTGTACCAGTGTAAGCCACTGAGTGGTGTGTGTATACGTGTGGAATATCAATGCTGTTTCCAGTGGTATCATAGAAACCAAACTGAACAATCTTCATTCCTGGGTAACCACAGTCTGCAAGAAGTTTACGTGTCTTATCATCAATATTACCAAGGTCTTCGGCAATAATCTTAAGATCACCCAACTCTTCTTTAACCACTTTGAAGAGGTCATAACCAGGTCCTGGAACCCATTTACCATTTTCAGCAGTTTCATCTCCACCAGGGATTTCCCAGAAATCAGAGAAACCTTTGAAGTGGTCGATACGCAAGTAATCATAGAGTTTGAATGATTCTTGAATACGGAAGACCCACCAAGCATAGTTTTCTGCTTTGTGTTTATCCCAAGCGTAGATTGGGTTACCCCAAAGCTGACCAGTAGCTGAGAAGTTATCTGGTGGAACGCCGGCAATGTAACGTGGTTTACATTCGGCATCTAGTTTGAAGAGGTGTGGTTGAGTCCAAACTTCAACACTATCAGCTGAAATGTAGATTGGCATGTCACCAATGATTTGAATACCATTTTTGTTAGCATAGGCTTTAAGCTCTGCCCATTGACTAAAGAAGAGGTATTGTACTACTTGGTGGTAAGTGATGACATCAACAAGTTCTTTGCGAAGTTTTTCAAGAGTTGCCTCATCGCGTTTAACCGCTTTTTTGTCATCCCAATCTTGAAGGGCTTTGTTATCAAAGTGTTCTTTGATAGCCATGAAGTCAGCATAATCTGCTAACCAGTTAACATTTTCAGATTTGAAAGCTTCAAACTTCTTAGCTTCTTTTTTGTCAGCCAAGATTGCTTTTACAGCTTTTTCAAGGATTGGACGACGAGCTTCGTAAACTTTAGCATAGTCGATAAACTCTGGATTTGAACCAAAGTCAACACCCTCAACATCTGCTTCAGTCAAGAAACCGTCACGGATAAGGAAATCCAAATCGATGAAGTGTGTGTTTCCCGCTACTGCTGAGAATGATTGGTAAGGTGAATCCCCATAACTTGTAGTAGTCAATGGCAAAATTTGCCAGTATGTTTGCTTTGTTTCTTTCAAGAAATCAACAAAGTCGTAGGCTGCTTGACCGAAAGATCCGATCCCGTAGTCACCTGGAAGTGATGTGATGTGCATCAAAACACCGCTTGCTCGTTTGTTCATAAAGTTTACCTCAAATTATTTTTTACACTAACGATTATAATGCAAACGGTTGCACAAGTCAAGAATTTTTAGCAAAAAAAATATAAACTTTTTATTTCTCTTTAAATCAACGTTCGTGAAATAAACGTTTTCATTTAGTGAGTTCTTCTACTAACTTAATTGCGCTCTGGATTTTCTGAAAAATAATTGTCTAGGTAATAAAAAATGGTTGGTAACTTAAGTTACCAACCAAAAGTAAATATTTAAACCTTTTTTATCTCGTTGAGACACTTTCTCTTTCAATGAGTTTAAATGGAATTGTTATTTTCTGTGCCTTAGTATGAGGATTTTTAAGAAGATCCAATAGCCTTCGGACGCTTTCCTTACCCAGTTCTTTAATATTAATGTCATAGGTAGTTAGGAAAGGATGCATGATTTCAGCAAAAGTCGAATTATTGAAAGAAATAACGGCGTAATCTTCGGGAATTCTGATTCCCTGATTATTTAGCCAGTGTATAAGCCGTAGGGCAATCAAGTCATCTTTAACAATTAAGGCGGTCAGTTGATAAGATTGCAAACTCTCTGTCAATGAATCAATGACTCTAGATGAAAAAACAAGTTCTGGATAAGCTTCTAAATTAAATTCGTTAGTCGCTTCAATATATCCTTGATAACGTTCTTGACCTACTTGACCAAAAAGATCATCTGTTACAAAACCAACCTTTTGGTGACCTTTAGTTCTTAAATAACTAACAGCTTCTTGTCCAAGTTCTTTATTATCATTATCAATATAGGTTACTTTATTATTATTATCAACTGCTGCTCCAACAACTACGAAAGGAACTTTTTCTTTTAATAAGTAGTCTTTAACTGGATCTTTTTTTTCTGAATAGAGAATGATAAAGCCATCAGCTCGTTTTTGACGATGCATAAGCTCGACCTGTTTAACTAATTCTTCAAGTGTGGCACCCGTAGCAATACTAATGACCTGAGAATGGCAACTAGCTTCTTCATTAATTGCTGTTAGAATCTCCATATAGAATGGTTGACTAATTTTTTCACGGTCTGTTAAGGGAGGAAGAACAACACCTAAACTATGTGTTAAGCCTGTCGCCAACATTTGTGCTGCTGAGTTTGGTACATAACCTAATTCATCCATAGCCGCTCTTACTTTAACTTTGGTTTCTTCTGATATGGCCTGGTTATCCTTTAAGGTCCTGCTTACTGTTGATGGGCTGACACCAGCCCTCTTAGCAACATCTTTAATTGTAGCCATTATTTTCCTCTCATTTTTATAAATATTTCTTTATATTCGTAAAATACAAGAATTATTATAACTAAAATAAACAGCTCTTGCAATCGTTTGCAAAAAAAGTTTAATTTTTTTTAGAAAACACTTGACAGATGTTGGAAACGGTTGCATAATATATACCGTAAAATATATTTCTGGAGGACATAGAAATGAAAAAATGGCAAAAAGTATTACTTGGTAGTGCTGGACTTCTTGTAGCTGGTTCGCTCTTGGTAGCGTGTAGCTCAAACTCAAGCAAAAGCTCAAGTTCAGATAGCAAGACTTTGAAACTTTGGGTTCCAACTGGTGCCAAGAAGTCTTATTCAAATACAGTAGCAGAGTTTGAAAAGAAATCTGGTTACAAAGTTGATATGGTAGAAATGGAAGACCCAAACGCTCAAGAAAACTTGACTAAAGATGCATCTACTGCTGCAGATGTCTTCTCACTTCCACATGACCAACTCGGTAAATTGGTGGACGCTGGAGCTATCCAAGAGATTCCTGAGAAATACTCAAAAGAAATTACTGAGCAAGATACTGAGCAAGCTGCCAAAGGTGCTCAATACAAAGGTAAAACCTACGCCTTCCCATATGGTATCGAAACACAAGTTACTTACTACAACAAATCTAAGCTTAATGAAGAAGATGTGAAATCGTATGAAACAATCACTTCTAAAGCTAAATTTGGTAGCAACCTGAAAGAAGTTAATGCTTACGGAACTGGTCCTCTCTTCCTTTCAGTTGGTGACACTCTCTTTGGTCCTAACGGTGAAGATGCGAAAGGTACTAACTGGGGTAACGAGGCTGGTGTGAATGTTCTTAAATTCATCGCAGCTCAAAAAGACAACAAAGGATTTGTCAATGTTGATTCAGCTAACATGATGGCTAAATTCGAAGATGGTTCAGTTGATGCATTCCAATCAGGACCATGGGATTACGCAGCTGCTGCTAAAGCTGTTGGCAAAGACAAGCTTGGTGTTGCCGTGTATCCAACAGTTAATATCGGTGGCCAAGATGTTCAACAAAAAGCCTTCATGGGTGTAAAACTTTACGCTGTAAACCAAACACCTTCTAAAGGTAATGCTAAACGTATCGCTGCTTCTTACCAATTGGCACAAGCTTTGACAAGCAAAGACAGTCAAAATAACCAATTCACTAATGAAGATCGTCACATCATCCCTGCTAATAAAGAAGTTCAAGCTTCTGAAGCAGTTAAAAATGATGCACTTGCACAAGCTGTAATTACTATGGGTTCATCTGAGCAATACACAACTGTTATGCCTAAACTTAGTCAAATGTCAGTCTTCTGGACTGAAAGTGCTGCTCTTATGAGTGACGCTTATAACGGTAAAATCAAGGAAGACCAATTCCTTACTAAATTACAACAATTTGATAAAGATTTGGCAGCGGCTAAATAAGAAACCTAACAAATGAGGAGGTAAAGAGGCAGGTCAAGTTCCTAGCCTCTTTCTCACTTATTTGTAGACAAAATAGAAACCATCACTAATCACACATTTATCTGAGGAGATATCTATGTCACAAACAATCTACGACACAACTCCTATGCGCCAGGTCTTCAAAGAAGGTACATGGGATGTCAAATTATCCTTTCTGGTAATGGGATTGGCAAACTTGGTCAACAAACAGTTTACCAAGGGATTGCTCTTCCTCCTTTCTGAGATTGCCTTTCTAGCGGCATTCGTTATACAAATTATTCCTGCACTTCAAGGGATGATTAGCTTGGGGACTCAAGAACAGGGTGAGGCTGTTAAGGAAGTTAATGGTGTTAAACTTACTGTTCAGGTTGCTGGAGACAACTCTATGCTATTGTTGATTTTTGGACTTGCGTCATTAATCTTCTGTGCAGTCTTCGTTTATATTTACTGGTGTAACCTTAAGAGTGCTCGCCATCTCATGGCTCTTAAACAATCGGGTCGCAAGGTGCCGAACTTTATCGAGGACTTCAAGACCTTGGCTGACGGTCGCTTCCACATGGGGCTTATGACTGTCCCTTTGATTGGGGTTCTGCTATTCACAATCTTGCCTTTGATCTATATGGTCTGTTTGGCCTTTACTAACTTTGACCACAATCACCCAGCCCCTAAATCACTCTTCGATTGGGTTGGCTTTGCAAGTTTTGGTGAAGTTTTACAAGGTCGTATGGCTGGTACTTTCTTCCCACTTTTGACTTGGACCTTGATTTGGGCAGTTGCCGCAACAGCAACTACTTTCTTCTTTGGTATTGTTCTCGCCCTCTTGCTTAATACTAAGGGGCTTAAATTCAAGAAAGTATGGCGTACTCTATTCGTTATCACTATCGCCGTTCCTCAATTTGTATCACTTCTTTTGATGCGTAATTTCCTTAATGACCACGGTCCTTTGAATGGTTTACTTCAAACCTTGCATATCACTAACGGACCTATTCCGTTCTTGACTGATCCCTTGTGGGCTAAGTTCTCTATTATCTTTGTTAATATGTGGATTGGTATTCCATTTACAATGTTGGTCGCAACTGGTATCATCATGAACTTGCCAACTGAGCAAATTGAAGCAGCTGAAATTGATGGGGCAAGTAAATTCCAAATTTTCAAGAGTATCACTTTCCCACAAATTCTCTTGATTATGGCACCATCTTTGATTCAACAATTCATCGGTAATATTAATAACTTCAACGTTATCTACTTCCTTACTGGCGGTGGACCTACTAACTCTGAATACTATCAAGCAGGTTCAACTGACCTCTTGGTAACTTGGCTCTACAAACTAACTGTTAGCGCTAAAGACTACAACTTGGCATCTGTTATCGGTATCTTGATTTTTGCCATCTCTGCAACATTCAGTCTCTTGGCCTACACAAGATCATCTTCATTCAAGGAAGGGGCTGCTAAATAATGAAACGTAAGAAAAATCTTTATCTAACTGGTACTTATATTCTATTGACAGTTCTAACTGTTATCTGGTTGATTCCGATTATTTGGATCTTCCTTACAAGTTTCCGTGGTGAAGGAGCTAATGCCGTACCATACTTCTTCCCTAAGACTTACACTTTTAATAACTACATCAAACTGTTTACCAGCGATGCTTATCCATTTGGGAAATGGTTTATCAATACTTTCATCGTTGCTACATGTACATGTATCCTCTCAACTTTGATTACCGTTGGGATGGCCTACTCACTTAGCCGCATTAAATTTAAGCACAGAAACGGCTTCTTAAAATTGGCGCTTGTACTTAATATGTTCCCTGGTTTCATGTCAATGATTGCGGTCTACTATATTTTGAAGGCCCTCAATTTGACACAAACGTTGACATCTTTGGTTTTGGTTTATTCTGCTGGGGCAGCTCTTGGTTTCTACATTGCGAAAGGTTTCTTTGATACCATTCCTTACTCATTGGATGAATCAGCAATGATTGACGGGGCAACTCGTCTTCAAATCTTCACTAAGATTACCTTACCACTTTCTAAACCGATCATCGTCTACACCGCCCTCATGGCCTTCATGGGACCTTGGGTAGACTTCATTTTTGCATCTGTTATCCTCGGTGACGTTAAAGATAAATATACTGTTGCCCTTGGACTCTACCAAATGCTTAACCAAGACGCTATCAATGAATGGTTCCTTCCATTTACCGCAGGTGCTATTATCATCGCCATCCCAATCACTCTTCTCTTTATTTTCATGCAGAAATACTATGTTGAAGGTGTAACCGGCGGATCAGTTAAATAATAAAGGATAAATGATATGACAACTCTTAAACTGGATAAAATTTATAAAAAATACCCAAATGCAACCCACTACTCTGTCGAAGATTTCAGTATCGACATCAAAGACAAAGAATTCATCGTGTTCGTAGGTCCTTCAGGATGTGGTAAATCAACAACACTCCGTATGGTAGCTGGTCTTGAAGAAATCACAGAAGGAACACTTTCTATTGATGGTGAAGTGGTTAATGACAAATCACCAAAAGACCGTGACATTGCCATGGTATTCCAAAACTACGCACTTTACCCACACATGACTGTTTATGAAAATATGGCCTTTGGTCTAAAACTTCGTAAATATAAAAAAGACGATATTGACAGACGTGTACGTGAAGCAGCTGCCAGCCTTGGCTTAACTGAATTCTTGGAACGTAAACCTGCTGACCTTTCTGGTGGTCAACGTCAGCGTGTAGCTATGGGTCGTGCCATTGTTCGTGATGCTAAAGTCTTTCTTATGGACGAACCTCTCTCAAACTTGGATGCTAAACTTCGTGTCACAATGCGTGCTGAAATTGCTAAGATTACTCGTAATATTGGGGCTACTACTATCTACGTTACTCACGACCAAACAGAAGCTATGACTCTTGCTGACCGTATCGTTATCATGAGTTCAACTAAGAATCCTGATGGTTCTGGTACTATTGGTCGTATCGAGCAAATTGGTACTCCTCAAGAACTTTACAATGAGCCAGCTAATAAGTTTGTTGCTGGATTTATTGGAAGTCCTGCCATGAACTTCTTCAATGTCAAAGTTGATGGCAATCGTATCACTAACTCTGAAGGTTTGGATATTGTGATTTCTGAAGGTCAAGCTAAAATCTTAAGGGAAACAGGTTACCAAGGTAAGGAAGTTATCTTTGGTATCCGTCCTGAAGACGTTTCTAGTCGTCCAATCGTTCAAGAAGTATATCCAGATGCCAATGTTGATGCTGAAGTAGTCGTTTCAGAACTTCTCGGTGCAGAGACAATGCTTTACCTAAAACTTGGAGAAACTGAGTTTGCTGCTCGCGTTGATGCACGTGATTTCCACAATCCAGGTGAGAAAGTTAACCTTACTTTCAACGTTGCTAAAGGTCACTTCTTCGACGCTGAAACAGAAAAACGTATCAGTTTGTAAGCTATAAAAAATCGGCTCAAAAGAGCTGATTTTTTTGTTATGATCGCAATACATTCTAACGTTTACTTCCTTACAGTTATTAAAGATATCTCTATCAAACTATGATATAATATCCCTTGGCACCTCGACACCGCCTACGAAGGGAAGTGGGATTGCCTATGATGGATTTACTATTCAAAATTATCATCGGACCCATTGTGGTCGATATTATCCTTCGTCTGATCGACAAGTGGTTAAACAAGGATAGATAGTCCTAAAAAAGACCCCGAGCTTATGTGGAAGTTAGCCTGGGGTCTTTTCTTGCCTATGATATAGACTTACTATTCAATACAGGTGAATTATGTCATAAAAGCTTCGAATTGTCAAGAAACTAGAGTATCTAGGAACTAGTCTTTCTTCTCAGTCTCATGATCCTTTTTATCTTCATCAGTCTTATTTACAGCTGCTTTAAATTCGGCTAGCATTTTACCGATGGATTGGCCGAGTTCTGGCAAGCGTTTAGGACCGAAAATAAGGAGGGCACCTAGGACAATAATGATAAGTCCTGGGGCTCCGATATCACGTAGAATTCCCATAAGATCTCCTTTCTAGTTATCTTTATATTTTCTTTGTTTACGTTTATAAATGAGCTTACTTAGAGTTACGCTAACTTCATAAAGCAAGATTAAGGGTGCCGTCATGGCCAGGTCACTGATAAAGTCAGCTGGTGTTAGAATGACCGCCAAAACCAAGAGAATAAAGTAAGCATAGCGTCTATTGTGTGTCAGAAAAACTGGTGTTATCATGCCGATAGATGTCAAAAAACTCACAACTACGGGAAGTTCAAAGAGAACTGCTAAAGGCACTGTCGTATGCAGTAAAAAACTAAGGTAGTTCTGTGCTGTAATTTGTGTATTAAAGTGCCCTTCTCCTAGTTTTAAAAGTACTTCTAAGATAGCTGGACTAACAAAATAATAACCAAAGGCCAAACCCAATACAAAACAGACAAAAGTTGCTGGGATATAAGCAAAGATAGCACGCGCTTCATTGTCCCTCAAACCTGGTTTTACAAACTGCCAAATCTGGTAGGTCGTGAAAGGCAGAGTAACCGTAAAAGCCATGAGACTTGCTAGATTAATGTAAATCCAGAGAATATCGTTAGGCCCAAGAACCAATAAAGGCTTGTCAAACCCTCTAGTCAGATAAGCATAGAGCTCCCCAGCAAACAACAGGGTAATACAAAAAACTAGGAAAAAACAAAACACTACTGCCATGAAGCGTCTCCGAAACTCCACCAGATGCTCAACAATAGTCATCTCATCCTTACTTCTTGCCATGCTGTCTCACCGTCACAAAGGCAATAATAACAATAAAGATAAGTTGTGGAATCAAGACTTCCCAGCTTGGATAAATACCAGCCCAATCAATGGTTGGGAAACCAGTGATCAAATGATTGGACATCATATTAGTCAACTGGAGGGCATGAATGCTGACACCGAGCATCTTGAAGGCCAAGGCATAAATCAACCAGGTTAAAATAAAGAAAATACGGTGTGGTTTAATATAATGACTAGCCTTAGTCATAGCCACAGCAATGATAACAAGAACTGCAATAGCTGAAGCAATACCAATCAAGAAATTAGCTGTCGTGATACGTGGGATAATACCAACATAGAAAAGGATTGTCTCAGCTCCTTCACGGAAGACAGCCAAGAAACTGAGGGCAAACATAGATACAAAGCTTCCAGTAGCCGTCACCGTCTTCATCTGGCGGTCCATAAAGTCATTCCACTGTTTGACTGATGACTTACTATGGAGCCATATTCCAATGAGAATCATCATTGCAACTGCGAAAATACCAACGCCACCTTCAATAATTTCACGGTTAGAGCCCGAAGTTACTGCTGGAAAGACAACTTGCAAGACGACAGCTATAGCAGCACTGGCTAATACCCCAGAAACGGCTCCTCCATATACCCATTTGAGTCCCTTACGCATCTTAGCTGCCTTAAGAGTTGTCACAAGGGCCATAACGATGAGGAGGGCTTCAACCCCTTCACGCAAGAGAATTAACATAGCATCAAAGGCATTGTAAGAAGCACTGGTATCGATAGCAGATAGGTCTGTAATCAAAGCTTGGAGTTTGTCCTGATAAGCTTTTTCTTTTCCCTTAACCATGATAACAGGCGTTTCACTCTCCACACGTGTATAGAGGCTAGGATTAGTTGTGCTTACATCTCCTTCAATGGTTGGCCAAATAGTGATGAATTTCTTCATAGTGGCCGCAGCCGTTTTTTCATCACCCGATTGGAATTGACCTAAAGCTTTTTTCAAGAGCTTAATACCATCTTTAAGAGTTAAACTGGTACTAGTGCTATCAAGAGGGACACCCTTGATAAAGTCATCAATCCCCCCTTTAAGATCATCATAGGATGACTGGATGCTAGTGAAATCAGTTGGTTCTGTCTCGATGCTACTTCTTAATAGTGAAATGGCGGTCTCAATCTTACCGTAGTAGGCAGTACTATGGTCACGGACAACAGCTTCATTTCGCGTCCAAGCATTATTTAATTCACTGTAAGTTTTTCGTGTCACAATCAAATCTTTGGCATTAATGGCATCCTGTAAGTTCTTGAAATAAGGATTTAGGTGAATTTCAAGTTTTTCCTTCTCTGCGTCTAAATCAACAGGATTTTGCTCTTTCTCAAATTTAAGAAGGGCTGACGAGATGGCGGTTAAGTCCTCTTCTGTCACATCTCCCTTAATATCAAGAGCCTTGCTAACTTTTCGACCAGCCTTGGAATCGTGATTTTCTTTAGTTTCGAAATCAGACTTAATCTCACTAACCAATTCATTAGCTTTTGTTTGATCTTTATTTTGAACAGCTGTTGTCGTATCTGTGATTTTGATGAAAAGATCACTGTAAGATTCAGCAGCTACTGGATAAGTACAGAATAAGGCCAGAAGCCCAAGTAAAACGAGGAGTTTATTCAAAGAGTGCTTGACCAAGGTAGCCTCCTTTCTCCACGCCTGCAAAGCAAGCAAAGAGCCCACTTCCGATATGGGTGATGTACTCATTCATCTTGTCTACAGCACCAAGATTGGTCTGAATTTTAACAAAACGGTCGGGATCCTTCTGGTAGGCAATGAAAATCAAACCTGAATCAAACTGGCCAGTTCTCTCATCAATGCCATCTGAATAGGAATAGGAACGGCGTAAGATAGGAAGGTTCACTTCTTTAGCCAAACGGACATGTGAATCGACTGGAAGTTTTGACAAATCTACTTCGTCAAACTCATCTTTCTTTCCAAAGGGTGCACCTGATTCCTTGTAACGACCAAAGGTATTTTCCTGCTCCTGCAAATTGGTACGATCCCAAGTTTCCAAGTGCATCTGTACCAGACGAAGAGCCATATAAGAACCACCCTTCATCCAATCTTTACTATCGGTCCAGACCACCTTGTCGAATTCCTTTTCTGTCGTAACATTGGCAGTACCGTCCTTGAAGCCAAAGAGATTTCGTGGCGTTTCCTTGCGGTCTCCAATGGCAGCAAAACCTGATTTGCTCCACTTCATGGTAATTTTATTACGACCTTTGCGAATCAAATTGCGAACAGCATGAAATGCCACTTGTTCATCATCTGCACAGGCTTGAATAACGATATCTCCACCCGTATACTTGTCCTGCAACTGCTCCTTAGGAAATGGAGGCAAATCACGGAAGAGCTTAGGACGTTTGGATTCTAAACCAAGTTTTTTAAGAAAATCAGCCGAAATTCCAAAAGTCAGACTCAGGCGATAGGGATTGAGTCCCACCGTTTCGCCTGTATCCGTAGGAGGCAAGAGGGCATTAGAACCATCCTTTTTAACTAGTTCACCTTCTACTAATTTACTACTATAATCTGTCCAGTCCTTAAAGAGCTGAATCACTTCTTTTTTATCGGTCGTGCGAAGATCTAGAACCACCAAATAACAAGCCTTCTGCATAGGAGTCGTAATTCCAGCCTGGTGCTTTCCAAAGAAACTAATATCTTCATCCCCGTCTAGGGCCTTTTTTGTTGAACTATCCTGATTAGCGAAAAAAGCAGATGCACCAGAAAGACCAAGCGCAAGCCCAGCTCCTCCAATACCTGCTTTTTTAAGAAATTCACGACGGTCCATTTTTTTATCTAAAAATTTTTCGTCAGTCATTTTTCTTATTTCCCATCTAGGATAACACCCATTTGTGATAATGGTTCACCAAGTTTCGTTACAGCTTCGGCCAATTCCTTAGTATCTGCTTCACTCAAATCAGTATAAGACTTATAGTTTTTCTCATCAGTCATGTGTTTATCTAAGAGACCATTAACATTCTTGAATTCTGTTTCCAAAGTCTTAACAAGTTTAGCATCTTTCTTCTCAATCAATGGCTTGAAGAGTTCAAAGATTTTTTCTGCACCTTCAATATTGGCACGGAAATCATAAAGATCAGTGTGTGAGAAGACCTCTTCTTCACCTGTAATCTTTTGAGTTGCTACTTCGTTAAGAAGATCAACAGCACCTGTCAACATGATATCTGGAGTGACTTTAACAGTTGCGATTTTAGCCTTTAGTTCCTTGATATCATTGACTAATTGATCCACATAGGCAGCTGTACCCTCTGTCGTGTTGTCTTGCCACATGATACGTTCGATACGGTGGAACCCTGACCAACCGTCTTCTGATTTATTTTCGTCCATGTAATCAACCAAACGGTAGTCGATTTTCACGTCAGACTCACCAAAGCTTTCTGCAATCGGCTCTGAACGCTCGTAAGCCATACGAATCAATGGGTATTGTTTCTTAGCTTCTTCAAGATTTCCTGACTTGAGGGTTTCACTGAATCCTTCAGTATCTTTCAAAAGCTGATCAATTTCGCCTTCTACGAAAGTCTTATAATCACTTGTGGCCTGATTCAATTGCTTTTGCTCACTGGCTGTGAGTTTTGAGTTAGTTGAGCTTGAATTACTTGAATTACCAGATTTGGCACAAGCCGTCAATAAAAGTCCTGATGCCAAAAGAACAACACCAAGTTTGCTAAGTTTTTTCATGAATGTCTCCTATTTTCAAGATAGTGTTCGACATTTGTCGTTATATATGTGAATCGTCGTTTTAACATTAATAAAGAACGAACGATGATAAGTCAATAATGATCTCTCATATGTAAGAGAACATATCTAAACTAACAGAAGAAACTAGCACTGTCAACGGTTTTAGGCTATTTAAGAACTATTCTAAAGAGCAGATAAGAATGATTATAAATAATACAAAACCAAGGAATTCTTACTCTATAATTTCTGTAGTGGGTAAAACCACTATAGTTCTTATAGAGCTTTTTGAGTGTACACAAAAAGTCCCATAAGAACTATAATGAAAAGCGACAAAACCATCATTAGGAAGAACTTATGAGACTTATTAAGAATACCACAGAATTAATCGGAATTAAAGACCAAAATATCATTATTTCACTTGTTTTTGAAACTGACACTCATATAGAGATTCAAGCAAAACTTGATTATCCTGCACCATCATGCCCTCACTGCCAAGGAAAGATGATCAAATATGACTTTCAAAAAAACTCTAAAATCCCTCTTCTCGAGCAAGCTGGAACGCCAACTCTACTACGTCTGAAAAAACGTCGTTTCCAGTGTAAAAGTTGTAGGAGAGTAACGGTGGCTGAGACATCTATCGTTGAGAAAAACTGCCAAATCTCCAATCTAGTCCGACAAAAGGTTACACAACTCCTAACTGAGAAGGTGTCACTAACTGATATTGCCAGAAGACTTCGTGTGTCAACGTCCACTGTCTATCGTAAGCTTGACCAGTTCACTTTCAAGAAACATTATGACAAACTTCCAGCTATAATGTCCTGGGATGAGTTTGGGTTCAAGAAAGGTGACTTGGCTTTTGTGGCGCAGAATTATGAGACAAACGAACTCATAACCATCCTTGATAATCGCCGTCAAACCACTATTCGAAACTACTTTTTGAAGTATCCTTTGAAAGCACGTCAAAAGGTACGGTTTATCACGATGGATATGTCTGGAGCCTATATGCCACTAGCTCGAAGGCTTTTCCCAAATGCCGAAATCATTATTGATCGTTTCCACATCATCCAGCACCTTGGTCGAGCCTTTTTAAAGACAAGAATTGCCATTATGAACCAGTTTGATAAGAAGTCACTACCCTATCGAGCCTTGAAAAATCATTGGCGACTTTTCCAAAAGGACAGCCGTAAACTATCTCTCAACTCTTTTTATTCAAAGACTTTCCGCCAAACTTTAGCACCACATGAAGTTGTTGAGAAGACATTGATTTTCTCAGAAGAACTCACCAACTACTATACTCTTTACCAGCTTTTACTTTTTCACTTTCAGGAGAAAAGAGTAGATGAGTTCTTTGAGTTATATGATTACTCTTTGGCCCAAAATCGATAAGGCTGTCTATGCCGTATTATTGTAACACCTTGTTTCAAAAAATACCAGATAAGGTGTTTTTTTAGCATGCCCATTTATGAATCAAAAAGGCTTAAAAATAAGACAGTAACTTCGAAATAGCTACTGTCTTATCCCTTTTTTACTTAAATCCTTGATCGACTTGACAAATGGTAGAAAAGAGCCGGATTTATAGATTAAGCAAAGACAGAGAAGAATGGTGCACCAAGCTTAGTATCCATTGCATCTCTACTCTGAACACCATGAATGTAATCCAATGAATACCATCCATTGTTATTGGCGTTAAATGGATCACGAACATATGTTTTACCATTATCATAGCCATGAAGTACGATTTCATGCGTGTAAGGATAATTGGTAAATTGACTTGCTCCTACTGCCGCCAAAACGTGTTGACCTGACATCAAAGCTGAGGCAATGTTATCAATACTTGAAAGTACGTTGCTCTTCAGACCCCAATTTTTACTTGCTAATACAATACCATCTGCATCAGTACCAGCGACTGATGTTTTGTTAAATGAATTTGTATTGTAATACAAATAATCCGCAACTGTCGTTGGTGCAATGACAGTTCCCAAGATATCTGTAAAAGTCATGGCAAGTGATGTTGGAACACAGCCAGATTGATCCATATTGCTGACACCATACCACTTAGAAGCCCAACGAGGATCACGTTGAGAATAATAAGTCGTCTGAGGCTCAACACGACGATTACGTGGAGCAAGAGCTGTCTCACCAAGGTTAAATCCGTCTTCAGTATTGTCTACATAGTCTACATAAACATGAGTCGTATAGTTACCTATGAGATTCTTATGATTAACAGTCGATACATTTATTTCAGTATGTGTTCCAGTAGGTGCTGTATTGTACCAAGAAAGGTTTCCTTGGTTACTTTCTGACCATACAGCTACATGAATATTCTTAATCTGACGTCCTTGTGGCGCTTGATCAACTACAACTGTAAAACTACCTGCTTCTGAATTAACATTAGTGATATAGGTTTGCGTTTTAGTCTTAGCATTACGGAATTCAACTGTTGTCGTTGTCCCTCCTACACCAACTTGTGACCCATCATTTAAAATGTAGTACAAATGAATATTGTACAAACCTGTTGAATTTTTGTGGTTAGTAGCTTGAACATTTACCGTATAAGTGCCATTAGCTTGACGTGTGGCTTCATACCAACGGATGTCATCTTGACCATCTTTTTCAGACCAAATAGGTACTTGAACAGCACGAACACCTTTAGAACTATAGACATCACTAATAATAACATCAAAAGTTCCAGTGTCTTTATTGTTATTAACTACTGAAATAGTGCCGACTGGCTTATTATGTTTTACATCTACAATTGTTTCAGTGATATAATGACGTTGGTTGGCATTATCTACGATATAAAGGTCAGCACGGTAATTTCCTAGTGAATTCTTATGCTCACTAGACTTGATTGTTACACGATAACTACCATCAGATTGGCGACTTGCTTTGTGCCAAACCAAATCATCTTGTCCGTTAACTAAACTCCATGATGGGACTAAGACTTCCTTAACCCCATTTGGTGCAACGATATTGCGAATAACAGCGTCAAAAGTACCTAAATCAGCATTATTATTTTCAATAACGAGACTTGCGCTAGGGCGAGTTTGAGTAACTTCTACCACTTTTTCAGTGAGATAGAAACGTTTGTTAGAGTCATCTACGATGTAGGCATCGGCACGGTATTTACCAGTTGAATTCTTATGATCCGTTGCTTTGATAGTCACACGGTAAGAGCCATCCGCTTGGCGAGTTGCCTTATGCCAGATAAGGTCGTCCTGACCACCATCCAGACTCCACGATGGCACAAGAACCTCTTTCAAACCTGTAGGAGCAACAATATTACGGACAACAGCATCAAAGGTGCCTGTTGCAGTGTTATTGTTTTCAATTGTAAGAACACCGCTTGGTCGAGCATAATCAACAGACACCACTTTTTCAGAAATGTAGTGTCGATTGTTAGAGTTGTCCACGATATAGGCATCTGCACGGTAATTTCCTTTATTACCCTTATGCTCACTTGCCTTTATAGTTACACGATAGCTACCATCACTTTGCTTAGTCGCCTTATGCCAGATAAGGTCATCTTGACCACCATTCAGACTCCACGATGGCACAAGAACCTCTTTCAAACCAGTAGGTGCAACAATATTACGGACAACAGCATCAAAGGTACCTGTTGCAGTGTTATTGTTTTCAATCGTAAGAACACCGCTTGGTCGAGCATAATCAACAGACACCACTTTTTCAGAAATGTAGTGTCGATTGTTAGAGTTGTCTACGATATAGGCATCTGCACGGTAATTCCCTGTATTACCCTTATGCTCACTTGCCTTTATAGTTACACGATAGCTACCATCACTTTGCTTAGTCGCCTTATGCCAGATGAGGTCGTCCTGACCACCATCCAGACTCCACGATGGAACTAAAACTTCTTTAACACCTAGAGGAGCTGATATATTAGTGATAACGGCGTCAAAAGTACCAGCATTGACGTTGTTATTCTCAATAGCAAAACTTGCTTTGGGTTTCAACTGCTCTGGTGTCTTACCAATAAAGACTTGAGTAGTTGTTCCACCAACACCCGTCAATTGTCCGTCTTTTTGAACATAATAAAGGTGAACATTATAAAGGCCTGTTGAGTTTTTATGGGCTGAAGCTTTAACATTGACTGTGTAAGTTCCATTATTTTGACGGTCAGCAGTATACCAGATAATGTCATCTTGGCCATTAATTTCTGACCAAATTGGAACAGAGACTGTTCCAACACCATTTGGTGCTTTGACATTAGAGATGACAACATCAAAGCTACCTAAGATTGGGTTGTTATTGACAATTGAGATAACACCACTCAAATCACCTTGAGTTGGATCTGTTTCAATGCCTACATTAGCAGTAAAACGTCCAGTATAGTCAACACTTTGATCGAAGACATGTTTGCCTGGCAAAAGATTAGCTGTCGCTGAGAACTGCCATGCACCAGTTTTACCGTTATAGCGCATATTCTTTGCACTAGTAGCCGTAAGTCTTGCTGATGGATATTGGGCAACCCAGAAGTTTTCAATACCAAATTGAGAGGTAGAAACAGGTCCACGGTAGCCTAGATTGTTCTCATCCAACCAACTAGCACTAGTATAGAACATCAAGTTATTGTAACCATGCTTGCGCATTTCATTAACCCATGCTTGAGTGTTACGGTTGATATTAGGAAGCATGTTAGAATCTTCAAAATCGTTAACCATAACAGTGCTCTTTGGAAGGTTAAGTCTTTGTGCTGCCTCGATATAGAAACGAGCCTCTGCACGTGCTTCTTCCTCAGTTGTGTATCGAGAAAAATGATAAGTCGATACTTGGAGGCCTGCGATTTGCGCATTGCGAACCTGTGATGGAGCTTTGGGATTATTGTACCAAGTATCTTCAGTCAATTTAACGACTACGCCACCCACACCTTGGCGTGCAAGAGCACGGTAATCATCTACACTGATATCGCCATTGTGGCTGCTAACATCAATAAAAGTCTTAGGCTGAACCCTAAGAGTTGTCGAAGGGACATCTGAAGAATTCGTTAATTTAGCAGGCTTGGCAACAACCTTGTTAGAAGCCTCAGAAGCCGTTGAATGTGCAGAAGAAGTCACACTCTCAGAGCTAGCATTTGAAGTTGCTACTGATGTAGACGTAACAGTCGTTGTTGAGTTAGCTACATTTGTTGATGCAATTGAGGTTACAGCCGCCACACTAGACGTAGGCGCTTCCGAATTTTGCTTAGCAGTAGCTGTAGAGGCAGGGGCTGAAACAGTTGAGCTTGATGTTTCAATAAGTGACGCTTCACCACCCAAAACATCTGCTACGGTTGCAGGCTGATAGTGGTTTCCTTCAGCAATAGAAGGTGCTTGTGTTGCCACTTCATCTGCTTGAGCAACCTGAGTAGTTACAGACAAGAGAACAGCCGCGCTGGCATAGTAGATAAAATCTTTCGTTCGCATTTAACTTTCCTTTTGCATTTGTAATACTTGAACCATTTTACCACAGAAAAACTCTCATGGAAAGGTTATTATTAAAAAGTTTCTAAATAAAATAGATATATTATAGAATCATAAACAAACTATCTTTCCTGATAGAAAACTATTTAACTTATTATTCGTATTTTTCTCTAAAACTATTGAAAATCCGTAACGATTTTTTAATAAATACAAATGATAATATTTGAAAAAATTCCCGAACATCTGTCCGAGAATTTAATTTATCTTATTTACGTTTTGGTGGGTTATGGATAGCTTCTCCAAGTACGTCAGCAAAAGCTTCATACATATTTTCAGAGAAAGTTGGGTGACCATGGATAGATTGCAAGAGCTCATCTACAGTCAGTTCATTTTCCATAATAGTTGATGCTTCGTTAATCAACTCAGCTGCAGCCGGTCCAATGATATGAACACCAAGGATTTCATGGTACTTCGCATCTGCAACGACTTTAACAAAACCTTGAGCTTCGTTTGAAGCAATAGCACGTCCATTACCAGCAAAGCTTGATTTACCAATGAGGACATCACCATATTTAGCGCGTGCATCTTCTTCCGTAAGACCACACATTGCGACTTCTGGGTGTGTGTATACAGCAGCTGGTGTGTAGTCAAGGTGAGCCTTACGGACATTGCCACGCATAGCATTTTCAGCTGCAACTTCACCCATACGGTAAGCAGCGTGAGCAAGCATCTTAGTTCCGTTTACATCACCCGGTGCATAGATACCAGGGATTGATGTTTCTTGATAAGCATTCACTTTGATACGACCACGGTCTAATTCAAGGTTAAGATTTTCAAGACCATCCAACTGAGGAACACGACCAATTGAAAGAAGGGCGCGATCAGCTACAATCTCTTCACCATTATTGAGTTTAAGGGTCAATTGGTTGTTAGCTTCTACAATCTCAGAAACTCCGACAGATGTCATGATCTTCATACCCTTCTTAGCAAGGATTTTTTGAAGTTCAAGTGACACTTCTTTATCCATAGCTGGAATAATGCGGTCAGCCATCTCAACAACAGTTACTTCTACACCGTATGAAGCATAAACAAGACCAAGCTCGATACCAACAACACCACCACCCATAACAGCAAGTGATTTAGGCAATTCACGTAAGTCAAGAATATCATCTGATGTCATCACAAGTTGTGAATCGATTCCAGGGATATTAATACGTGATACTTTTGATCCAGTTGCAAGGATGATATTACGTCCCTTGATTGTTTCTGATCCAATAGTAACAGTCTTATCGGGGTTAACTTGACCAAGACCATTGAAAATAGTTACCTTATTAGCCTTCAGGAGACCTTGCACACCACCTGTAAGGGTCTTAACAACAGAGTTCTTAAAGTCAACCGTTTTATCCATATCGATAGTGTAATTTGTTGATGCTAGGTTGATACCACGACCTGCAGCAATCTTAAGCCCATCAAGGATTTCTGCATTTTTAAGGTAGGTCTTAGTTGGAATACATCCTTTATTCAAACATGTTCCACCAAATTCTGATTTTTCAACGATAGCAACTTTGCCGCCAAGTTGTGCTCCACGAATGGCAGAATAGTATCCAGCAGGACCACCACCAACAACGATAATATCGTACTCATTGTCAGCAAGTGGTGCTTTTTCTGCAGCAGCTGCTGGAGCAGTTTGGGCAGGAGCTTTAGGAACTTCAAGACCAGCTGATTCCAACTGAGCAGTTGCTTCTACAACAGGTGCGCTAGCTGCGTTGTCAGCCACAACTTCACCTTCTGCTCCAATATAACCAATAACCTCAGTAACTGGTACAGTTTCACCAGCCTGACGAGTAATCTTCAAAAGAACACCAGAATCTTCTGCTTCAAGTTCCATGTTCGTTTTATCTGACATAATTTCAAGAAGGATATCTCCCTCATTAACCACATCACCCTCTTGTTTCTTCCACTCGATGATTTCACCTTCCTGCATGTCCACACCAAGCTTAGGCATAATAATCTCAAAAGCCATATTTTATGATACTAAGAACGCTAAAATGCGACAGAATTTTAGGAGTTTTACGTTAGTGTGCTTGCACACAAGTAAAACTATCTAAATTCCGAAGCATTTCGTTCGAGTTCAAATCAACTCAAACGCTTTAACGCCCTCTCCTTTCTATTTTAAAACTTCAGTTTTCAGATATTTTTTTACTTAAATCAACAATTCCATTGGATTTTCAATCAAATGTTTTAAATCAACCATGAATTTTGCACCATTCATACCATCTACAATACGGTGGTCAATAGTCAAGCATAACCCCATGATTGGACGTACGACAACTTCACCATCAACAACAACCGGTGTCTGAATAGTTGCTGAAACACCAAGGATGGCTGAGTTTGGTTGATTAATGATTGGATTGAATGACTTGGTTCCGAACATTCCCAAGTTAGTGATAGAGAAGGTTGAACCTGACATTTCTGCCGCCTTCAATTTACCAGCCTGAGCTTTTTTGATGACATCCTTAGAGGCCACCACAAAGTCAGACAAACTCATCTTATCTGCACCATGAACTACTGGTACAATCAAGCCATCATCGAGACCAACGGCAATACCGAGATTAACAAATTTGTGTAATTCGATATTTTGCGCATCATCAATCAAGGATGCATTGAGGTAACGGTGTTCCTCTTTCATAAGGGTACGCACAACTGCCAAACCAATCAAATCAGTGAAGGTCACCTTCATGCCAGTCTTATTCATGATTGGATCAAGGACTTGCTTACGAAGAGCCATAAGGTTAGTCATGTCCACATCGTAGTTAAGGGTAAAGGTTGGCGCAGTTAAGTAAGAGTGAGTCATTCCCTTCGAAATAGCCTTACGCATAGCAGACATTGGGATAACTTCCACACCTTCTGGCAAGACTTTTTCTGGCTTAGCTTCAACCACACGTGTAGCTTCCTTAACTTGGGCTGGGGCACTGATTGCAAGGATGTCTTCCTTAGTAATCTTACCGCCAAAGCCTGTTCCAGATACGCTAGCTAAATCAATACCAAGGTCCGCTGCAATCTTACGTGCCAACGGAGTTGCCTTAGGTTGAGCACCCTTAAAGTTCTCAACGTCATCAACATGAACACGACCTTTTGCTCCAGTTCCTGGAACTTGAGCGATGTCAATTCCCAACTCACGCGCTACTTTACGTGCTTTAGGTGTTGCACGTACTTTGCCACCTTCGTATACGACAGGTGCTTGGGCTTGTGCTGCTACTACAGTTGCTTCCACAGTAGCAACTTCTTCAACTTGCAGGGCAGCTTCTGCAGCTGGTGCGCTCGCAGCATTATCAGCCACAACTTCACCTTCTGATCCAATATAACCAATAACCTCAGTAACTGGTACAGTTTCACCAGCCTGACGGGTAATCTTCAAAAGAACACCTGAATCTTCTGCTTCAAGTTCCATGTTCGTTTTATCTGACATGATTTCAAGAAGGATATCTCCCTCATTAACCACATCACCCTCTTGTTTCTTCCACTCGATGATTTCGCCTTCCTGCATGTCCACACCAAGTTTTGGCATAATAATCTCAAAAGCCATATTTTATGATACTAAGAACGCTAAAATGCGACAAAATTTTAGTAGTTTTATGTTAGTGTGCTTGCACGCAAGTAAAACTATCTAAATTCCGAAGCATTTCGTCCGAGTTCAAATCAACTCAAACGCTTTAACGCCCTCTCCTTTCTACTTTAAATTATATTTTCCGATACTCTCACAGTTAAAACAAGAAACACATTTTACTAGCGAGACATATCACTTAACCGTCGCTAGAAAGTTAGTTTCCTTTATTGGCCATCTTGATAATAGCAGCCTTAATCTTTTCAACATCTGGAAGAACCGCTTGTTCCAAGACACGCGCATAAGGTACAGGCACATCTTCACTTGCCAAACGTACAATTGGGTGGTCGAGGTAATCAAATGCTTCACTTTCAGTAACCATAGCAGCAATCTCACCGATGAAGCCACCTGTTTTATATGCGTCATTGACCAACATAAGTTTTCCAGTCTTCTTGACTGATTCAAAAATCAATTCTTTATCAAGTGGAACGAGAGTACGAGGGTCAACGACCTCAACATTAATACCTTGTTCAGTCACTTCTTCAGCCGCCTTAAGAACACGTTCCAACATACGACCATATGTGACAATAGTAAGGTCAGTTCCTTCACGCTTGATTTCACCTTTTCCAAGTGGAATGTAGAAATCAGGGTCTTGTGTCACTTCCTCTTTCTTACCGTAAAGTGCTTTTGGTTCCATGAAAATAACAATGTTATTATCTTGAATAGCAGATTTCAAAAGACCTTTAGCATCGTTAGCATTACCTGGAGCAACCACTTTAATCCCTGGAATGTGAGTCAACCATGACTCAAGAGATTGTGAGTGTTGTGCCGCAGAACCAATCCCTGAACCAGAGGCTACACGGAAAGTTACAGGAGTCTTCAAACCACCACCAAACATGTAGTTGTTTTTTGCACCATTATTAACGATAGCGTCAAGGGCAATCGTAATGAAGTCCATGAAAGTCAAGTCAACGATTGGACGAAGACCTGTAATGGCAGACCCAACAGCTGCACCAGCGATAGCTGCCTCTGAAATTGGCGTATCTTTAACACGTTTTTCACCAAACTCTGCCAACATACCAACTGATGTACCGAAGTCACCACCATAGATACCAACATCTTCACCCATAAGGAAGATGTTTTCGTCTTTACGCATTTCCTCGCTCATAGCAAGGTTTACTGCCTCACGCAAGGCCATCAATTTTGTTTCACTCATACTTGTATTACTCATCCTTTCTCTTTAGTCTACCCATACATCTTCAAAGGCAACTGAAAGTTCTGGATCTGGGCTATTTTGGGCGAACTCATAAGCTGCATCAACCTCTGCTTTAACTTGGCTTTGGATAGCATCCAACTCTTCAGCGCTTGCGATATTTTCAGAAACGAGATAGTCACGGTATTTAATAATTGGGTCGTTATTGTTCTTCCACTCGTCAACTTCTTCCTTAGTACGGTAAACACCCGCATCGGCTGTAGAGTGACCAAACCAACGGTATGATTCAACTTCAACAATAGCAGGACCATTACCACCACGAACATGGTCAACAGCTTTACCCATTGTATCATATACAGCCATTACATCGTTACCATCTTCACAGTAGAATCCAGGAATACCATAAGCTTCTGCACGTGTATACAAGTGAGGAGTGTTGGTAGCTCTATGAATATCCATTGAGATACCATAACGATTATTGATGATAAAGAAGATAACAGGCAATTTCCAAGTAGCCGCCATATTGACTGACTCATGGAATGAACCTTCATTAGTAGCGCCATCACCTGAAAAGGCAACAACGATATTTCCAGTTTCTTTGTACTGTTGAGTAAGAGCTGCACCTACGGCAAGAGCATAACCACCACCAACAATACCGTTAGTACCATAGTTACCTTTTTCAAAGTCAGCCAAGTGCATAGAACCTCCACGCCCCTTAGAAACTCCTGTTGCCTTACCAGCAAGCTCTGCCATCATTTTATTCAAATCCATATCTTGAGCAATAGATTGTCCGTGACCACGGTGATTTGAAAAGAAGATATCGTCATAACTCAAGTGTTGAACAGCCCCAACGTTGGCTGCTTCCTCACCAACTGAAAAGTGAGTCATTCCTTGAACAAAACCACGACGAACTAATTTATTAATACGTGAATCGAATTCACGGATACGTTCCATTTTAGTGAACATCTCAAGATGTGTCTCTTTAGAAAGTTTTACCATATCGATCTCCTCTATCGAAATTTTTCTATACATCTAGGATAGGTTAAAAAAACTCAATGAGCAAGAAATATGCTTAAAAAATGAAAAGCCTTACATCCCTATCGCTTATAGGCAATTCGTATGCTCTTTTTCAAAGCGTTATGATATGATTGGATAGATTTTACTCGTACTCAAATAGGGTATTTTATTATATTGGGTGATGCCATTATTAACGGGCTTACGGCATGTATAGCTTTTATACTTCAAATTATTATCTTCAAGGTGACCACGCAAAGGCCGCTTAGATACTGGATTATTATTTTAGCTGGTATAGCAATTTTTGCCTCTAGTTATTTGGGCATTTTGTATCCAAAATCCGGTTTTATTGCATTTGTACTCTTTCTAGCTGCCAAATCCTACAAAAATCTAAGACATACCATTTTGGAGACTTTCTTCATACCTTTCACCTTTGCCTTAATGGTAAGACTGGTGATTTTTCTGATTATCCCAATATTTTTCCCTGTAGTCTTGGATTACTATTTTGCTGGCCCCTTTAACCTCTTTCTCTCTTTTTTACTAAAACGTACTGCTTCAAGTGGATTATTCTCGTATGAAATGAGAGGAGCTAAATCAGATAATCCTCAAGCTAAACAAAGACACCCAAGTTGGTAAACTGGATGTCCTTTTATGCTAATATTCCACGATGGATTGGTGGGTCTTAGAAGGCACCACCGCCGCCGCCTCCTCCGCCCCCAGAGAAGCCACCGCCACCTAGACCTCCACTACCACTGTTTGAGTTGATAGAAAAGTTACTTACTGTATTCGAAGTCGAAACATAGGATTCTAAGCGACTAACATTGTTCAAAAGAAGAAATGGCGTTGCAGAATGAGTGAACTCATCTAAAGATGGATTGCTGAGGTGGATGTTATATCGTTTCAATACATCACTTACTTTATTCGCTTGTCCGTAAAGTGTCGCATAAACCAAGATACGATTCCATAGGATAACAGATTCGAGTTCTGATTGCCTAAAAGATGTAATACTTCGGAGCATGCTTTCGAAATATTGCCAATGACGATATTCTTCGATATGTGACGGGTCTAAAGTTTTCTTCCGTCTTTTTTTAATAAATCTTCTATTAGAGTACCAAACTAAAGCAACAAAGAGCGAAACCAAAAGATAAATAACTCCTAGGCCAGAACCAAGGCCCACAAATAAAAATATTGTTGCTAGTGTAGAAATAATAAAAAGTAAAGCAAATACCACATTCCCTGAAGTAATAAACATATTTTCTTTAATGGTAAAGTCTCGATATAGGTTAGGAAGACCGAGTGAGACAATCTCTCGATTCACACCTTCAGTTACACTTCTTCCATCTTGAACAAACTTCCTCCTGATACGCTGTCCTTCTTCACGAACAGAATTCCTTTCATAATTAGACTTAGCGTTGTTAAACTGTTTTCTTAATCCTTTCTCGTCAAGATAGTATCTAGAGAACATCTCGCGATCCGTGATTTCTATACGATCATCAAACAACATTTCAAGGAAATCAAACTCGTAGTCTGCTAAGCCCTCCTTTGGAATTCTTCTCAGAGTATGAACACCATTTTCTTGGCTATAGCCTATGTAGCCTCTATCGACAAGATCTAGAATTACTGCTTGAACCATGTTCTTAAATTTTAAATGTCCATTCTCTTCGCCAAGTCCTGTTTTATCAAATGATTGGTTATAAATACTTTTTGCTAAAACTAAAGGTGGTAAATCTTGAGGAGTTTCGTATATTCGTACATCGTATGGGAAGGAAGGCTCCTTAGTCCATCTCAAAACTCTCCAGAATAAGAAAGAGCCGAGAATAAAGAAACCAACCATCACTTTAGGCAAAATCTTGTAAAAAGCATTCTGATAGGCTGCCATTGTCTTGCTAATAGATGCTTCCTTCTCTATAAACTTTTCCCTATATTTCTCATCACTGATATATGACAAATGACCATCTTTTAACGCAGACGTCATAGGCCAATATGCATGTATTTCTAGCTTACCACCCGACGGTAAGTTTTCAACCCGCACACGATAACCGTTTGAAGTTCGCTCTACATCGGGAGTTTTTCCAAAATAGCCCGTATGAGCAAAAAGCTCCCCATGACTTGCATCTAGGCCTTCAACTTCAAAGTCAACATGGTTGATTGATTCATCCCAATCAGAGATAGGAAACCAGTTTAAAACAGCAATATCTGAATAGAGTGACAACATATTCTGTATCTGCCAGGTAACTTTTAACTGAACCTTATCACCATCGGAACCCGAATTGTAAACTTTTAGTTTTACACCGTCAGAAAGATTTGTTTCCTCCACTTGAATATCTTTCTTTTCTTGACCATTCACGGTTGCTGAAACACTAGGGTTTTCCGAAATCATGAATCCTTTAGGTACAGGATCAGCATATCCAAGTGTCACATATTGTCCATTATAGTCACTATTAAAAACATATAGTACTTCCTGGGTGAAGGTCCCATTGCCATCATCATTTATAATTAGGTGCCCCTTGTAGGAAGCAATGTCATATCTTACCTCTTTTGCATGAACTGTTGTTGTCGGCAGGAGGATGGTAAGAATAACAATCAGAAACAAAAGAATTTTTTTCATCTGCGTCCCCTTTAATGACTAAAAAAGCAGGTACAACACCAAGTGTCTCGATGTGCCCTGCTCTGATCTGCTATTTAGGCTTGATAAACAATCTCACCGTCACAGATAGTGTATTTAACACTGCCCGTAAGTTCTTCGCCTACAAATGGTGAATTAGCTGCTTTAGACTTAAAGTCTGCTGTAACCTGACGTTTTTCCTTGTCTGCAAAAATCACAAGGTCAGCTGGTCCATTTTCAGCCAAATAACCAGCATCGAAGCCATAAAGATCAGATGGGTTGCTAGTCATTACTTTCAAGAGTTCTGTCAAACTTAAATGTCCTGCTTCAACTAAATTAGTCAAACCAAGAGATAGAGAGGTTTCCAGACCAGTCATTCCTGATAGTGCTTTAGTCACATCAGACACATTCTTTTCATCGGCATGATGTGGCGCGTGGTCTGTGGCAATGACTGAGATGACTCCAGATTTCAACCCTTCGATGACGGCCCGACGGTCAGATTCCAAACGAAGTGGTGGGTTCATCTTGGCATTAGCGCCTTTTGAGAGTAAGAGGTCTTCAGTTTTTGAGAAGTGCTGTGGCGCTACTTCAGCAGTGACTTGTGCTCCAAGTTTTTGAGCAAACTCAACGACTTTTACAGATTCAGCTTTCGACAAGTGTTGAATATGAACATGGGCTTGTGTATCATAAGCAATCATGACATCACGCGCAATCATACTGTACTCAGCTACACCAGTCGCCCCACAGATATGAAACTCTTTTTTAGCAATATTTTCATTGAAACCGAGAATACCATTAAGATCAGGATCCTCCTCGTGAAGACTGATAAAGGTATTATTCTCCTTAGCTAGCTCCATGGCTTTTTTGACAATACCAGCATTGGTCAATGGAATACCATCATCTGAGAATCCGACAGCACCGGCTTCAAGCAAACCCTTGAAATCAGTGAGGTTTTCACCATCAAAGTTCTTTGTAATAGTCGCAACAGACTTAACATGGATATTTTCCTTAGCTGCCGAAGTCAAGACATCTTTCAAAGTTTCCTTGTCTGAAATCGTTGGATTCGTATTAGCCATCATCACAACTGTTGTAAAACCACCTGCAGCCGCTGCCAAGGCACCCGTATGAATGTCTTCCTTATGGGTTTGACCTGGCTCACGGAAATGAACATGGATATCCACCAAACCAGGAGCAACCACAAGACCAGTGGCATCGATAACTTGGGCATCTCCAGCATCGATATTTTCAGCAATTTTAACGACTTTTTTACCGTCCACAAGAACATCAGCTTGCGTATCCAAACCAGACTTAGGGTCTACAACACGACCATTTTTAATCAGTAACATAATCTTCCAACTTTCTATTTTACTTCAACCAATCAATTGGGGATTGGCCTTGAGATACAAGGTAGGCATTGGCTTTTGAAAATGGCTTGCTGCCAAAAAAACCACGATAGGCCGACAAGGGACTCGGATGGGCACTCTCAATAATGGCATGTTTAGAATTAGTCACTAGCACTTTCTTCTTACGAGCATAGCCACCCCAAAGTATAAAGACTACAGGAGTATCCTTTTGATTAAGAACCTTAATAACAGCATCTGTAAAAGGTTCCCAAATCTGACCAGCATGTCCATTTGCCTGACCAGCTGGGACAGTCAGACAGGCATTAAGCAATAGCACCCCTTGCTCGGCCCAGGTTGTTAAATCATGATGACTTCTAGGACCAAGATCCTCCCCCAATTCTTTGAGAATATTAACCAAAGAAGGTGGAGCTGGAATCGTCTCAGGAACTGAAAACGAAAGCCCCTGAGCCTGATTAGGCCCATGGTAAGGGTCCTGACCAAGGATTACCACCCGAACTTCTTCAAAAGGAGTCTCTAACAAAGCATTAAATACCTTATCTCGTGGGGGATAAACCGTTCCCTGACTATAAACCTGATCCATAAACTGATTTATCTTTGAAAAATAATGATCCGGCAGTTCCTCTTTCAGAAGCTTGTGCCATGTCGAATGTTCCATAAAAACCTCTTTTAGATTATTATACACCCTAAATTATACCATAATTTGTAGATAATATTCGGAAAATACTGAAAAATACTATGTGATAGCTGTTTCTTCAATCTTTTCCTTTTAAAAAGGCGATTCATATTAACAATCAATGTATTACAGGCTTTAAGTAACTATTCTTTTGTGCTATAATAAATACTTATATTTAAACAAAAAGGTAAATCTATGACGACGTATGAAAATTTAAGGGCAGCCAAACGAGGGCCTATTGTCAGCATTGCAGCCTACTTACTTCTTACCATTGCCAAACTTATTGCTGGACACTTTTTAAACTCTAGCTCATTGATTGCTGATGGTTTTAACAACTTATCTGATATTTTGGGGAATGTCGCCCTACTCATTGGATTGCACCTGGCTAGTCAACCAGCCGATGCAGATCATAGGTTTGGTCATTGGAAGATTGAAGACTTATCAAGCCTAGTTACTTCCTTTATCATGTTCGTAGTAGGCTTCCAAGTCCTAATTCAGACAGTTCGAAAGATTTTTTTGAGAGAAGAAACTGTCGTTGATCCACTTGGTGCCACTGTCGGTGTCCTATCTGCTCTCGTCATGTGTGGCGTTTACTTATACAATAAAAGACTTGCTAAAAAGCTAAAATCCAGTGCTTTGATAGCTGCTGCTAAGGACAATCTCTCCGATGCCGTAACTTCTATTGGAACATCAATCGCCATTCTTGCAGCATCCTTCAACCTTACCATCATCGACTATATTACTGCTATTATCATCACCTTCTTTATCCTAAAGACAGCCTATGGTATCTTCATGGAAGCAACCTTCAGCTTGTCAGATGGTTTTGATGAGAGGAATCTTAAGGCCTATGAAAAAGCCATTCTGGAGATTCCCAAAGTTACCAAAGTTAAAAAGCAACGTGGACGTTCCTATGGTAGTAATATCTATCTTGATATCGTTGTTGAAATGAACCCTGACCTCTCCGTCTACGAGAGTCACGCCATTACTGAACAAATTGAAGAAATCCTCAGTAAGCGTTTTTCTGTCTATGATACTGATGTCCATGTAGAGCCTGCTGCAATTCCTGAAGACGAAATTTATGGAAATGTACTTCGCAAACTCACTCGGAATGAAAAGATTATCTTATCAAAGATTCCAGACTACGAAAACCTCTTAGCACCTGACTTCTACTTAATTGATGAAAATGGTCATCATCACACACGTGAGAAAGTCATTGCCAATCATCAACCACTTCTCAATAACTTTGACAGCTTCAAGATGACATCTGTTAGTCAAAAAACGAAATTAATTAGTTACGAACTGGGAGGCAATTTCCATACCAGCATCTGGCGCCGAAATGAGACATGGTTTATGATTTACCATCAAGTCACAGCTATAAAAGATAACGAGTAACGAGCAACTCAGCTCGTTTTTTTGTCATCAAAAGTATGTTATTTTTAAAACACTATAGATTCTAAAAATTGTATTAAAATATAAAATATTACGAAAACACAGTATGTTATATGGTATAATGGAAGTGTTTATCACCATCAAATTTGTCTTTTTAAATTTGGTTGATACATAAATTCTATTAAAGTATTTATATTGGTTCTGCCTACGACAGAACCAATATAAAATAAAGGAGACACATTATGAAAAAGAAAATTGTTTCCATCCTTTTATCAGCTTGTCTAGCCCTAGCCCCTAGTTTGTCTAGTGCAGATGAATTAATGGATATTACACGCGCTGCTGGTTATACTGAAGCGACAGAGGCCTATCGTCCTAAATCTACTCTATTAATTGATGGAACTACCGGAGATGTCCTCTGGGAGGAGAATGCTGATGAAATCCGTGACCCAGCCTCTATGTCTAAGGCTATGACCCTGTACTTGGTCTTCGAAGCCATGTCCAAAGGAGAAATTTCAGAAGATACTGTTATTACAGCTACTCCTACAGACCAAGCTATTGCCGATATTTATGAAATCTCCAACAACAAGATTGTTGCTGGTGTTGACTACACGGTTTCAGAGCTCATTACCATGACAGCGGTGCCATCCTCTAACGTTACAACTGTGATGCTAGCCAACTACTTGACCAATAATAATCCTGATAAATGGCTAGACATGATGAATGAAAAATCTAAAGAGCTGGGGATGACCAATACCAAATGGTTTAACGCTTCTGGTGCCGTTGCTGTTGCCTTCAAAGGTTACTACAGTCCTCAACGTTACGATAACAACCAAACCAACCAAACAACTGCGCGTGATTTGGCTATCATGACCTATAACTTCATCAAGAAATACCCAAAAATTCTCAAGTACACTAGCAAACCTGTTGTCACAGTTAAGAAGGGAACACCTTACGAGGAAACCTTCGAGACTTACAACTACTCTATTCCAGGTGCCAAATACGGAATTGATGGGGTTGATGGGTTGAAGACAGGATCTAGCCCAGAAGGTGCCTTCAACTATATTGACACCATCAAACGTGGTAATCAACGTATGATTGCTGTCATCATGGGCTCTGGTGATTGGTCTGACCAAACAGGTGAAGAGATTCGTCATACCTTTGGTAATGCTCTCGTTGAGAAAATGTATAAAGACTTCTCTTACAAGAAAGTTCTTAGCAAGGGTGAACAAGAAATCGACGGTAAAAAATACAATGTCGAAAAAGATGTCTACGCCACAGTCAAAAAAGGCAAAGACCCTAAAATCTCTGTTAAAGATGATCAAATTGTTATTGATAATGGTCTGAAGACAGTATCACCTAATATCAAGGCTACTTCTGTTAAAGCTACAAAAGTTAAGGGATGGTTCGATTTTGGAAGTAAGCAAAAAGATAAAAAGGCTACAAAAGCAACAAATAATGGCCAACTCCCAGTTTATTTCTGGCTACTCTGCCTTGTTCCAATTGGACTTCTCTACTTGATTTATCTAAATGAAAAGGGACGTCTTCAGAAAGTTAAAGAACGACGTCTGGCTCGAGAACAACATAAATAAAAGAAAGCGTGTCTATGACACGTTTTTTTCTGATTTTAAATAGAAAACTAAAATTGCTGAAATCTATGCTATAATACTACGGTATAACGTTTTATAAACAATAAAATATATTAATATATCAGACAATACGTTATTACTTAAGGAGACTATTTGTGAAAAAGAAATTGTTGGGCCTCCTTCTAGTAGCTAGTCTGACAATATCTCCCAGTCTGTCATTCGCTGACCAACTGGGAGATATTGCACAAAAAGCAGGTTACAAGGAAGCCACTGAGACATACAGACCTAAATCATCTCTTTTGATTGATGCAAACACCGGTGATATCCTTTGGCAAGATAATATTGATGAAGTCCGCGACCCTGCTTCCTCCTGTTGCCAATTTACGTTATCTACCTGATTTTCAACAATGAAAAGAAGCGTCGTCAAAAACTCAACGAACGTTGTCAAGCTCGACAAATGAATAATCATAACCACCCGTCTAACGGGTGGTTTGACCAAGGGCTATAAGCCCATAATACCAGCCAGCGCCTAAAGACGCTGGCTTTCACTTTGTTCAAGCCTTATTGCTTTTGACTCGTCACAAGCCTCTCAAAGAGGCATTCGCATTACTTACCGTTATCCCTAAAGGGATTTTCATATTCTTTCACGCTTAATTTATCTAAAGCGATATCATGCTTCTCTTGTTCCTGAATATATTTCTTAATTGTGGCTTCATTAAGTCCTACCGTACTTACATAATAACCTTCTGCCCAAAAATGTCTGTTCCCAAATTTATATTTTAAATTGGCGTGTTTATCAAACATCATTAATGCACTTTTACCTTTCAAATATCCCATAAAACTAGCTACACTCATTCGTGGTGGAATACTTACTAACATATGGACATGATCTGGCATTAAGTGGCCTTCTATTATTTCAACGCCTTTATATTGGCATAGTCTATGAAAAATCTCTCCCAGACTACTCCTATATTGATTATAGATTATTTTTCGTCTATACTTAGGTGTAAATACAATGTGGTACTTACACATCCATTTTGTATGTGATAAACTGTGAGCTTTTTGCGCCATAGTCTTAACTCCTTCCGCTTTACAATTGGCTTGAACACCTATATTGTAACTCGTTTGGAGTTTTTTTGTTATGACGGTATAACCTTCGATGCGCACCCGCATAGCGGGTGGTTTATCTGTTTCGCACCTTCGGAGCGAAACGGACTTAAAGTCACATAACTAAAAAAAACGTGCCCAGAAAAGCACGTTTTTTAGTTATCTCCAAGAAATATTTTGAGATTGGACATATCATTACGTATTTGTTCCAATCCTTCTTGATAAATAGCTTCGAACTTTTCTGGGTCCTTTTCCAATCGACCAACTTCAAGAGCATGCTCTGGACGAATGGCATATACTTTTCCAGTTTTTTCCAAAGTCTCAATCTTCTCAATACTCTTATTGTAGTGTATATGGCGATTTGAAGGCACCTCAACAAATTCAGGATACTTGCGGTAAAAGAGCTTGTAAATCCGCTTGCTAGTTTTAGAAGGTTGTTTACGATAAGACTTAGGGCGTGTTAAAACCACAACGAATTTATCAAATCCCATATTTTCCATAAAATCAATGGGAAGACTATCAGACAGACCACCATCCATGTAGCGTTTGCCCTTGTACTCGACTATTTCAGAAACCAAGGGTAGAGCGGAACTTGCACGAAAGGCTTCCATCTGCTCAAAGACATGATCAATCTTAATATAGTCTGGTTTTCCCGTCTCAATATCTGTAGTGACCACATAGAAGGGAACACCAGACTCAGCAAAAGCTTCCTGATCAAAAACATCTAACTCCATAGGAACCTTATAATAGGAGAACTCCTTATTAACGAAGTTACCGGTTGTCAGCCATGACCAGAAACTCATGTAACGACGGTCCCCCATGAATCGCTTGTTATAGCGAAGAGCTCTTTTGGGTTGGTTAGAGAGATAATTGACACCAAAAAGTGCTCCAGCAGATACCGAGACAACGCCATCCACCTTGATCCCAGCTTCTAAGAAGGCGTCTAAGACACCAGCTGTGTATAAACCACGCATACCACCGCCTTCTAGGACTAAGCCTACCTTCATTCTAAAATCTCCTTTATAATTGGTTCTGCTATGACCTGATAAGCTTGTGGACTCAAGTGCAAACCATCAGTTGTATAGTTGGCATTTAACTGTCCTTGAGCATCCGTAAGGTAATCAAAAAGATCGACATAAGTCACGCCAGGTAGGACTGCTAGTTGTTGATTAAGTTCACCTACAGTAGCATTGTTTCGAATTTTAACCTTCGAAGCATATTCCAATCTTTCACTGACGGGAAAGACACTTAGCAAGTAAATTTCTGTATATAGAGATTCTTGTCGAACTGTCATGATAATATCGGAAATACGATTGACGACATCTTGAATGGGGTAACCTCGTCCAATGTCATTAATTCCAATCAAGATAACCAATTTACTGGGTTCCAAATCTAAAACTTGCTCTTTAAGATGTTCTAAAAGCCAAACCGAGTCTGTTCCTGCAATCCCGCGGTTTACCAAGGGAAACTCTCGACCCAAATATTTTTTCAATGCAAAAAACTCCGTGATAGAGTCCCCTGCAAAAACAATTTGTCCCTTGTCTAACTTTTGATTTTCACTTACAAATTTAGCTAAACGTTCTTTTTGATAAGCCACAAGCTCAGGCCTAGTTGTTTCCATCATACCTTATCCTTTTTTCTTAAATATTATACGACCTACGGTAACTAAAGCTAGGAAAGTTCCAATTCCAAGAAATAGCCAAGCAAGATTTTGAAAATCTGATTTATTGGACAAAAGAGCACCAGACAGAAGAAATGCCAATGTCAGCAAGGCTAAAACCAGATTATTTAAAACTTTCTCAAAGACTTTAACCCTACCTGAAAAGTCAATAAAATCATGGTTAAGCACGATTCGTCCGTTTAAAATCTGCTCCAAGAGCTGATGCAGGCGACGTGGAATATTTTTTCCATTGCGAAGCAGGTAAAAGAGTTCAATCAAGATAGTCTCTTTATTTAGGGTCTGCTTAAGCATATCCGGCCCCATATTCTCTAGGAAGTAATCCTTGGCCAGGGTCATCAGATCCATATTTGGTGCTAATTCTCGAAAAATACCTTCAATTTGAATCGAAGATTTCTCCAAAATAGTAATTTGAGAAGAGGCTTTAAGATGATTCTTCTGGAAAATAGCCAGCAAATCTTCAAGCAAATCTGTCATCGACAGACTGCCTAGTTCTACACCAGAATAACGGCCCAGCATCTGCTCCACATCCTGACTTAGAGCTGCACGATTTAGACCATTATCAAACTGAGTAACTGACAAAATAGCCTTAGTCATGCCGTCAACATCCTGAGCAGTAAAACTATATAAGATGTCATTTAAGGACGCACGCATCCCCGCTTCCAACTCACCCATAATTCCAAAGTCAATGAAACAAATCTTGCCATCACGTACCAACAGATTTCCAGGATGAGGGTCACCATGAAAATAGCCATCCTTGAACACTTGCTTGATAAATGACAGCATTAGTTTCTTACCCACGTCTTCCAGGTCATAGCCAACCTCAATCAGTTGGCTGTAGTCATTAAGGGGAATCCCATCGATGTACTCTTCGACTATGAGGTGTGGCCTCGTAAAGGAATCATAGACCTCTGGGACACCTAGACAAGCAACAGCCCTGTTATTTGCCTTAAAACGCTTCATGGCCTCTGCTTCATTCCTGAAATCAAGTTCCTTGATTAGGGTTTCACGCAGATTTTCCAGAACCTCTTGAACATCGACCATAGGGATAAAATGCTTAGGTATATGCCGTGCAAGCTTAATGAGAAGCTGAATATCTTCCTTAACGACCTTATCAATACCTGGTCTCTGAATTTTTATAATCACTTCCTGACCAGACAACAATCTAGCCCTATGAGTCTGAGCTACAGAACCAGAAGCCAAGGGCTCTTCCGAGAAATCAAGGAAACTGTCAGAAAGCCCATTGGGTAATTCTCTCTTAATGGCAGTCATGACTTCCTCTTTATTCAAGGGAGGAACTGAGCTCTGGAGCTTTGATAATTCTTTGATATAGTTTTCCGGCAAAAGGTCAGAGCGCGTGGATAGGATTTGACCAATTTTAACAAAACTAGGTCCTAATTGCTCAAAGGCTTGGCGGAGCTTGACAGGTGTTGTCTGTTGGTCTTGAGGAAGATGCTTTTCACGATAAGAAAGGAGACCAACTGACGAGAAAACCTTCAACACATGTCTCAATCGTTTACTTGCCATTTTAGTCTCCTTACATTTTATTTATTTTGACTGAGCAAAGCGTCAAGTTTTTCTTCAAGACGTTTCACATCCTCCTTAGTCGCATACTCAACTGAAGTTTTCTTGGCATCGAGTTTAGCTAAAAATTCTTGAGCTTCTTCCTTACTTTGACGTTTGAGCTCTTGTTCCAGTTCCTTACCTTCTTCAACAGTCAAGCGCCCCTTTTCAACCAACTCTTTGACAAAACTATCAGCTTTATCTACTGTCATAGCAGTCAATCCGATTCCAGCTAAGAGAACTTTTTTCAAATCATTCATTATCGCTACCTCCATCTAAGTAGGAAAAGCAAAGAAATAGACTAGCCACTTCTTCAGAAAATATAAGAACGTTTTCACACTTTTATTCTACCACTTTTTCAAAAAATGTGTTAAATAACATAAATTACAATATATGGTATTTCGATACTCATAACACAAATATATCCAACGAAATCCTTATTTATCAACATTGTACTAAAATACTAATTAAGAATCTCAAGCTTTTGCTGAGATTCTTAACAAGTTTCTATTTGTAAAGGGCAGCACCATTACTTACGATAACAGATTTATACCAAGCAAATGACTTTTTCTTATAACGTGCCAAGCTACCACTATCATCATCATTTCGATCAACGTAGATGAAACCATAACGTTTACTAAATTCTGCAGTTGAGGCTGAAACCAAATCAATTGTCCCCCAAGTCGTATAACCCCAAAGCTCCACACCATCTTGAAGAGCTTCACTGACTTGCATCAAGTGTTTTCGAAGATAATCATCTTCAACTGTTGAACCATCAGGACCATCGACAAGGACATCCTTGGCAGCCAAACCATTTTCGACGATAAACAATGGTAATTGATAACGATTATAGAAGTCATTCAAAACTAGACGAAGACCGATTGGATCAATTGCCCCAACCCCACTCAGATTTCTCAAGGTAGGGATTTTCAACACCACCCATAATATTTCCTTTACCAATCGTATAGTCTTCTGTATTGTATGCTGTGCGACAGACATGTAATAAGAGAATGAAATAAAATCAACGATATTCTTCAAAATTTCATCATCGCCAGGGGCAAATTGTATTCCAATACTATGCTTTTTTGAAATATCCTTTAATGTAAGTCGGATATTTCCCACGTGCATGAATATCCGAGAGAGATAGTTTTGATTTTCAAACTCGTGAATAGCCAACTGTTCCAAAGAATTAGCTGTCATTCCATAAGCTGGCATGGCAAGAACCATACAACCAATCTTAAAATCAGGGTTGATGTCATGACCAATCTTGGTTGCTGAAGCTGAAGCGACTAATTCGTGGTAGACTGCTTGGTAGAGTTCCTGTTTAGATAGCTTTTCCATGAGAGTTGCAATACCACCTGACATGAACGGTGCATGTAGAACAGAGTTCACTTCATTAAA
The DNA here is from genome assembly GCF_900636445.1 of Streptococcus vestibularis. Taxonomy (NCBI): domain Bacteria; kingdom Bacillati; phylum Bacillota; class Bacilli; order Lactobacillales; family Streptococcaceae; genus Streptococcus; species Streptococcus vestibularis. The sequence goes on from NZ_LR134275.1 coordinate 1,005,520, forward strand.
GGTCAACCAATATTTGACCTTATCTTTATAACGTGTGAAGACGGTGCAAACATAGTTTTCATAAAAACCAATTAATTTTACGATTAGTCCATCCATTGTATTCACGCGCCAAGTTTAGAGGTGTTTCATAGTGAGACAAGGTTACAAGTGGTTCAATGCCGTACTTAGCCAATTCATCAAAGACTTTATCGTAGAAGGCTAGTCCTGCTTCATTTGGCTCAGCATCATCACCATTTGGGAAAATACGAGACCATGCAATTGACATATGAAAGACCCTGAAGTCCATCTCTGCCAAAAGTGCTATGTCCTCTTTATAACGGTGATAGAAATCTATACCTTCTAGCTTTAGATTATCTGGTGTTGGTTCTTCAGTAATCAAAGGATTCAAAGCCCCAGGTTCAAAAGGGACACCACCTTTTGGAGTCACATCCTGGACAGATAAACCTTTACCATCTAGGTTATAAGCACCTTCAAACTGGTTGGCAGCTGTTGAACCACCCTAGAGAAATTCTTTCGGAAATGTATAAGTCATCTTTTATCTCCTTGTATTGTTCAATTTACTCATAGTTTAACACTTAGAAAACGATTGCAATTATATTATTGAAATCTGATACTATAACACGAAAAAACAGACCGAAGTCTGTTTGAATTAATCACTATTTTCTAAAGAAGCAACTGCTTTGGCTTCTTCGCGTGTAACCACATTATCCTTAACAATCTGATAAAGGGTTGCGGCTACTGGAACGGAAACCAACATACCCAAGATCCCCGCTAAGGCAGATCCTATGGTAATGGCAAAGATAACCCAAATGCCTGGAAGTCCGGTAGAACCACCAACCACATAGGGATAGATGAGATTTCCTTCAAACTGTTGCAGAATAACCACGTAGGCAACAAACAAAAGTGCCAAGGTCACGGAATGAGTCATAATCAAAATGGTACCAATGGTAACACCAATATAGGCACCCACAACTGGTATCATTGCTGAAAAGCCAATCAGGATAGAAATGGTCGCAGCATAAGGAAAATTAAAGATACGCATCCCAATATAACATAAGGTCCCCAAAATGCAGGCTTCAATAGACTGATAGACAAAGAAATTGCGGAAACGATTATTTAGAATACCAACCACATAGTGGAAAGTTTTACCATAACGCCCCAAATAGACATCTACTAAGCGATTAACCTGATTACCAAGTTTCTCCTTCCCAGCTAAGACATAGCAAGAAAAGACAACACTAATAAAGAGATTAATCAAAGTTGACGGTAGGCTAGTCAAGGAAGTCAAGAAATTCGTCAAACCAGTCATGATTTGTTGAAGTAACTGAGCACTGTAGCTATTGATTAGCTCTCTAACCTGTGTCACACCACCCAGGTCTTGGATAACCTTCTGCAAAGATTTGTTCTTAAGTAACCAATTAATCAAATTATTAATAGCCGAGCGATCTTGACTAATCAAGGTATTGATACTGTCAATCAAATCAGGAAGGACAGTGAATACTACCCAAGTAAAGACCAAACCGATGGTCGCAAAAGCCAAGAGCAGGGAAACGGGACGTTTAATTTTAGTGATAAAACCAAATGGTATAAACTTGACCAGTATTTTTTCATAAAAAGACATCAGGATATTGACCACAAAGGCAATTCCCGCTCCAACTAAGAAGGGCTGACTGGCGACAAATATCGTGTTACAAATCGAAACAACTGTTTCCCAATAGGTATATATCAAGAAACAGCTGAAAAACAGCACAGCCATCCAAATGAACTGATTTTTTGTAAACTTCATAGGCACTCCCAAATTTAAAATACCCTTCCATTATACACTAAGAAAGGGGTTCTTACTATCTTTTTTTAAAGAAAGAAACTAAAACTCCATGAATTCTTGATCAGTTAAAGGATCTATTAGTTTGACAAAGTGAAAGTCCGATCCATCGTAATCAAAGACCAAGATGGCACAATTGCCTGGACAAGACTGAAAAGCACGCTCTGGCTCCACAGCATGAAGAAAAGTCATCAAGGCTCCTGCGTGACTAACGGCTAAAATAGATTGGTCAGGATGCTTATCTACTATCTCCTTAGCACTCGCAACCACACGCATAACAAACTGATCTTGACTTTCTCCACCAAACTGGGCATAGTGGTCACCAAAATGCCCCACAACAGATGTCTTGGGATGAAGATACTCTGGCTGACCCTCAAAGATACCAAAATGCATTTCTTTAAGTCCCTTAACACGTTTATAATCAGTACGCCCAGTAGCCAATTCAAGCGTATCAGAAGCCCTTTCAGTTGTCGTGCAGTAATAATGATCAAAAGCCATATCATGTTTTTCAAAATAAGCACGCACCTGACGAGCTTGGTCTCTACCTTTTTCAGTCAAGGGCGAGTCACACCACCCTTGAATCCGATTAAGTGTGTTAAAAAGTGTTTGACCATGTCGCATTAAATAGAATCTTGTCATCCTTCTCCTCCGTAGATATACTCTTCTTCCACAGGGTTATAAATTGAAACCAATTCAAATTGACCTTGATTATAGGTAAAATGTAAGATAGAACAATTTTTAAGGCCATGAATATCTGGAACAGGATCTAAAACACGCCTACAGAACTGCAAAATAGATGGACCATGACTAACAAGCAAGGACTTAGAGCCCTCGGCCACACTCTCCATGATAGCTCTAACAGTCAACTCCATACGATCCCGGACTTGAGTTGTACTTTCACCACCAAATTGAACAAAGAAATCACCAAAGCCTTGTCCATCAGGTAAGGCTTTAGGGGTAAGATATTCTGGTTGCCCCTCAAAAGATCCAAAATCCTGTCCTCTAAGACCTTTAAGTCTTTCATAATCTGTTCGTCCTGTCACAATTTCTAGAGTATCGCTAGCTCTCTCAGAGGTTGACGTAAAGACATGATCAAAAATTGTCTCTTGCTTGGCTAGATACTGACCAGCCTTTTTAGCCTGTTCAATCCCGACTTCCGTCAAAGGAGCATCGCAGACCCCTTGAATCCTATGTTGAGCGTTAAATCGTGTTTGTCCATGTCTCATTAAATAAAATTCTTTCATAATGTCACCTCTAAACCAGAAATCGGGTCAACCACCTGAAGGAGTTCCAATTGCCCTTTGTTATAATCATAAACACAAATATTGCAGTTACCAAAGCCTATCCCTTCAGGAAATGGCAAATCCATAGTAATAATTAACCCCCATAAAGCCGCTCCATGACTAACAAATAGAAGATTCTCAGCACCCTCCTTAGTATGTTCTTCTGCTTTCTCTATGACAGTCTTTAAAACCCTCTGTCCAACCTTGCGAATATCTTCGCCACCGTATGGGACCAAGAGATCTTCAAAAGATCGTGAACCTGGACGATGTTTGGGTAGGAGATGCTCTGGTTGAGCTTCAAAAGACCCAAAATTCATTTCTTTAATTCCCTTGAGCTGGGTTACAGTGTACTCAGGCGCCACAATCTTTGCCGTGTCAGTTGCTCTCTCTTGCGTAGATGAACAGACAGCATCAAAAGAAATACCTTTCTCCGCAAAGTACTGCTTAGCTTGTTCTGCCTGACAGATTCCATTTTCAGTTAGAGGAGAGTCACACCATCCCTGAACACGCTTTTGTGTATTAAATAATGTCTCACCATGTCTCATTAAATATAACTTCATTACTTTACCACCCTTTTTTACGATAAACCTAAATAATCTTCTAAGATAGTCAATACGCCTTGATCCTTGTGGTGCGGTGCTATTTGGTCTGCCACTTGCAAAAGAGCAGGGCTGGCATTTTCCATCGCATAAGAATGACTAGACATATGCAGGAGCTCAATATCATTATCGCCATCACCAAAGGCCATAACATTTGCCTCAAACAAATCCAATCTTAAGTGTGAACTCCTTTTTGAATGAAATCAATGGCACCAAAACCGCTTGGAACATCTACAAGATTACCATCGAAATCATGATTAAAAGCCTCTGAAACACGATTAGCTTCTTCAGGACTCAGTAACATTGTAATTTTGATGAAATCATCATCTAACTCCTCAAGCCCATTCAAACGCTGAATGGCAGCTTCTAGGGCTTTTTGCTCTTATTCTGTTATCATCTCAGCAAAATTAACCCTAGACCCTTTTAACATATAGTAGCCTTGAGCACCATTAAATATAGTTGGCCTATCTAACAAATTATAATTGAAATAGCTTAGCAGGTTTTCAACATCATTTGATGCCATAAATTCCTGACATAAGAGCTGACCATAGCTAACCACCTATCCACCATTTTCAGCTACAAAATGCAGGCGGTCAAAAGTCTCTGCAAACATGGGTTTAAGACTACTCATACTATTACTTGATGCAACGACAAAGTGCATATCACGCGCAGCCATAGCATCTAAAATCTGATGAAAACGCTCCTTGTCATAGCTCCCTTTATCGTCTAAAAATGTCCCACCCCTATCTGATGCAATCACCTTAATAGACATAAAGTACCTCCTTGACTAACTTACTCTTATTATAACCTTTTTAGAAAACGCTTACCAGTATCATAATAGGAAAAACTGATACTATTCTTGGATATTTAATGCTCTTAAGATTGTGTTGCCAGCCTAGATTGTTTATAATGATAGTATGAAATTAAAAAAATTTTTAAGAATGCTATTTTCTCTTCTAATGATAGGTGCTATAGTTGGTGGACTAATCTACCTTACCATCTATTTCAATAACCGAGATATTAAGAAGCTTTCCATGCCATCAAACAAGGATGGATTGACCTTTAACATAGAAAATAAGGAGCTCCTCGACCAGTCAGTCCTACTTGAAAAAGGCAGTATTAAGAATGTAGATATGCAAATCTTGTCTTTTAAAAAAGATGGAAAATATGTCCTTCAAAAGGGAAAAACCGAAGATAATAATCCTGAACTTACAGAACACAATATTAAGTACGAGGCTAATCGTAGAGAAGCTCTTGCTCTTATTAACTCAGGTTTTTGGTCTTACGAAGGACTAGATCGTCCTTTCGCTCAAAAAGAAATCGGACTTGGCAAAACTGGCCTTCTTTATGGGGATGATCAAAATAATATAACTGCTGGGACCTATCCTAATATAGACACGGCACAAATGTTCACACACATGGGAAGTAACGGTTGGAATACAGGTGCCTTTGGAATTATCATTAAGGATAAAAAGCTAGATAAAAATTGGGAAAAAGGTGATCCTGATGAACCGAATGCCCGTTCTATTTACGTCGAGACCTATGATGGTATTATCCGTATTATCCAAACATACGGCCACACTTCTCTCAATAAAGGATTAAATCACAAAGATATTTATAATCTTTTGAAAAATTTAGGCTACTCAAATATTCGCCTAGCTTTCTTACTTGATGGTGGTGGAACGACTCGCATGTACACCCGATCTGACAATGGTAAAGAAAAGGTTGTTGGTGCCTTTGTTGATGACAGAACCTATATTGAGTACCTCTATCTCGCCAAGCGTGACAGCAATGCTACTGATCCATATATATGGCGTGATCAAGAGCTCGTAAAAGCAGGTAAATCAAAGTCAATCACTTATAAGGACTATATTGAAGCAATCTTTTCAAATGGAATAGTTCCAGGAACCCAATACCAATTTGAAATCTCTAAATAATACAAAAAATCCTCACAAACATGAGGATTTTCTTATTTCAAATTGTTTAATGCTGTAATCAGATAGTGACCATCACGGATGCCTTTACCAACACACTTAGCATTTTCAACCAAATCTTGATAGTTAGTATCTGAAAGATTGTCGATTGTCGCCTTCAAATCATGAAGCGACTCTACTGCAATCCCACAGCCGTTCTCAAGAACAAAGTGAGACAAGGCAGACTGTTTCCAAACTACAAGAGGAAAACCTGAGGCCAAGTATAGTGACGCCTTGTGAGAGTTGTTATAGCGTAGGTACTCACCAAATACACCACTACATGTCTCAGCGCTATCACCATCCCAGACAAGCCCAAAACCACCCTCAAGAGCTGATGGTAGCTCGTCAGGTAGGAATGACCCAAAGTAAGTCTCATTCGTAAGAGCTCTGCTCTCGTCGAAACCAACACCATAAAGGTTGTAAGCAGGTTCTTCAGGAATGGAGTAAAGATAACCAGCTTTTTCCTGAGCCAAATTACCAGCTACAATAATTGGCTGATTCTTAGTAAGCCCCGTCTTATCTTGGAAATTTGGAATCAAATAGTCGAAAATGCCAAGGCTAATAATCTTATCTGCATCGACCCCTTTATCCACCAAAACAGATTTCATAATTGGATTGTGGGCAATGATACCATCAGCTACACCTAAAAGACCTGATTCCTGGATTCTCATTCGAATTCTATGTTTTAATCGAGCAGCTTGACTATTCATAAAACGAAGTGCATCCAAATCATGGATGATAAACTGAATTTTCACACCTCTTTTTCTTGCTTTTTTAACAAGTAAAGTAGTGAAAAAACTATGATGAAGCATTGGAAATTGAATTAGAAGTTCATCCCCTTTATTCAAACGATTTAAAGACTGGCTGAATGATTTAGCCTTATGTATTTGAGCCTTTATTATACTCATATTGTACCAATTATCAACCGAAAGAACCAAGGCCTGATACCCTTCTCTCTTTACAATTTCTTCAACATCATTACGTGCCTTATTCCCGGCATTTTTCACATTATTATCGTGTAAGAATTCTTCTTTTAAATAGTATTTCATCTCTTATTTCTCATTTTTCAAAAGCTGATTTTTCAGGATAGCGTTTTTGTAAGATTTGCTTAAAATGAACGAGATTTTCTTCCTTAAAGTTACCATCGTCATTCACACAAAGCAGCTTTTTATGTTTATCTTCAAAGATTTTATCAAGTTTATCCACTTGATTTAAACCAATTGTCTCTCCAAAATTCTTTGACATAGGATAAAACTGGTTACTTTCAATTTGCCAGTGAGAACAGATGTATTGATTGACATCCACTCCATAGTCTCTCACTTGATTACGTGACGTTTTATCTAATGTTTCTCTTTCAATTTCCCATAAATGTGCCAAGGTACTCTTTTTCATTGGAACAGGTAAATGCTGGTTCACATAGCCTGTTGGCCCCCATGGCAAGAGTAGCAAGTTTTTCAAAACCAAAGACCCATAACGGTAATTAAAGAATTTCCAAGGTGAAGATTTTAAGGCTTTTTTATTAGGAAAATGACGATAAATTAATTCAACATTATTGTTATACGTATTCGTAAATGGTGACCAAGGAACCAAAGCATCATAAACCGCTAAAAGCTTCGGTTGTCCATGCTTATAAAAATCCGAAGGCTGGCTATCCCTTATTAAGTACATATCATCATTGAAATAGAGATAGTTTTCCGACAAGCCTTCAATCCGATGGAAGTTAAGCTCAATAGCCGCTGAATTATAAGTAGGTAGATACTCTTTAGGGATAAATTCCTTATGAGTGACCAATTTAAGTTTTGGATGCTCCAAGTTCAACCATTCAGGTTTTTGTCCATTGGTGACTAAGTAAACATGATTTACCCAAGGAGCATGTTTTTCAATCATTCGAAACCAATAATTAAAAATACCATAATCACGATAACGTTGCTCTCCATCAATCTCTTCGCCCAAATCATCAAAATGAGCAGTCACAGCTTGTTTCTCACGGATAAACTCTGGATCACTACCATCGACCCAGGGAACAACGATATCAATCTTTTCTTGTGTCATTTAGTAAATTCTTTCTCAACGACTTCCAAGGCACGCTCAATGACCACGTGCATGTCGTAGTATTTATAATCTGCAAGACGTCCACAGAAGATAACCTTGTTATTTTTCTCAGCTTCTTCTTGGTACTTGGCAAACATAGCATTGTTCTTTTCATCATTGATTGGGTAGTATGGCTCATCCCCACGTTTCCAGTCAGCTGGGTATTCGCGCGTGATGACAGTCTTTGGTTGGGTTCCATACTCGAAGTGCTTATGCTCAATGATACGAGTATAAGGAATCTTACGCTCTGTGTAGTTGACTACAGCATTACCTTGATGATTTTCCTCATCCAAGATTTCGTGTTCAAAACGCAGGCTGCGGTACTCCAACTCCCCATGCTTGTAGTCAAAGTACTGGTCAATCATCCCTGTAAAGACAACTTTTTCCGCTGATGCTTCAAGCTCTTCACGATTGGCAAAGAAGTCAACTCCAAGCTCTACTTCTACATCTCCAAGCATATTTTCAATGATGACATTGTAACCACCGATTGGAATCCCTTGATAACGGTCATTAAAGTAGTTATTATCAAAGGTTAAGCGAACTGGAAGACGTTTGATGATAAATGGTGGAAGGTCTGTTGCAGAACGTCCCCATTGTTTTTCCGTGTAACCTTTGATCAACTTTTCATAGATATCAGGACCAATCAACTTGATTGCTTGTTCTTCCAAGTTTTTAGGATCAACATCCTTCATGTCAGCCGTTTGCTCCGCAATCTTGTCCTTGACTTCTTGTGGAGTCTTGGTCCCCCACATAGCGTAGAAGGTATTCATGTTGAAGGGAAGATTGTAGAGGCTCCCCTTGTAGTTAGCCACTGGTGAGTTGATATAGTTGTTAAATTCAGCAAATTGGTTGACATAGTCCCATACTTTTTTATTAGACGTATGGAAAATGTGGGCACCATACTTGTGAACATTGATGCCTTCAACCTCCTCACAGTAGATATTTCCACCGATGTGATCACGTTTGTCAATCACTTTTACTTTTTTACCACGTTTTGTAGCTTCGTATGCGAAGATTGCTCCAGACAAACCAGCACCAACGATAAGATAATCGTACATATTCTTCTCCTTAGTTTTTCATTAACTGTTGTTTCAAGTCTTTCATATCAACGACACGCAAGACAAAAATTAAAATGACATAAATAATAGCTCCCACAAAGCCATCTACTGCTACATTTGCCATAGGTTTAAATTGGACAAACATCTTAAAGACAAAGAGCCCAAGATACATGACAACTGATGCTAAAATGATTTTAGACATAGCTGGAAGGATAGACACATCTTTCATGAATCCCCTTGAAAATTTCAGTTGGATAACCCATACCAAAGCCTCTGTTAAAACTGAAACAATAGAGGCTCCGACAAAACCAAATGGAGGAATTAACAAGAGATTAAGTCCCACACTGACAACTGCCGGAATAGTCGTAGAGAGCATAAACTCACGATGTTTATTGTGTGGAATCAAAATCTGAATCCCCATAATATTTGTCCATCCGATGAAGAACATCCTAAAGACCATGATGGCAATAGCAAGATAAGCCTCTTGAAAATCTTTCCCTAGGAAGAAACTCACAAAGTCCTTATTGACAATCAAGAGACCTGCTATAATCGGGAAAATTACCAGATTATAAATCAAGAAAGAAAGTTCATGCATCTTGTTAACTGCCTTATAATCACCACTAGATAGTAGACCAGATACCCTAGGAAGCATAACACTTCCTAAAGAAGTCACTAGAGTTAAAAGGATATTGATAATCTTCAATGCTTGATCATAAATACCGACATCATTGGTAGATGATAAGGCACCTAGCATCGTACGATCCAAAGTCACGTATAATGAAATGGCAACCTGCGGTAGAAAAAGCAAGATAACAGGCTTGAGATGTATCCTAGCGTAAGACAAATCAAAATGAGGATCACCAATATAAGATCTGGCTGGTAACCACATACTCAATTGGCCTAGCAATTCGAAGAAGGTCAAAAGGAAAACATAAAGATACAAATCACCAGGTGTTTTCACAAATAGGAAGATGGAAATAACACCTAAGACCTTCACCGTTGTATTCCTTGCGGTAATACGACGAAAATCCTCCAAGCCTTGGAATAACCAAGAAATATCCATTCCTTTTGATATCAAACTTAGTCCTAAGATATAAGCCACCATATTTTGCATGCCAGGAAAGAATAAACACAAAAGCGTATACAAGGCAAGAGACAAAATAGTAGCTATCAATTGAAGAGTATAAATACCCCAGAAATTTTTGCGAATATCCTTACGATGTGCTGAAATCTCCTTGGTCCCATAATTGGCAACACCTAAAGTCGCCAGGAGAATAAAGTAGGTCACAATCGAATTAAAGTAACCATAAGTACCTAAATCCTTTGAACTGAAAATACGAGTAACATAAGGTGTCGTAATGATCGGTAAAACAATAACCAGTAACTGGTAGGAAAGATTGTAGGCGTAGTTTTTAAGAACTTTCATGATAATTCAATTCTATCTTTCGTTTTGTATTGATTTGGCAAAAGACTTGCAAATAATGCAAACATAAAGATATTATATCCTGGTCTTACCCAAAAAGCTTCAATCATACAATTCACTGTAATAAGCGATAATAAGGCCAAGAATAAAAACATACCTTGTTTATAAAACCTTTTTGATGCAATAACATAAATCAATACCAGTAATACAACAGGAACAACTCCGTAATAGAATAACATTTGAATATAAGAGGAATCTACATAATTATAACTGTATACTGACTCTGTGGTACCACCATATCCAATAAACTTAACTCCAGTTGTTCCAAATAAATGTATGTCATAGGTATCTATTGCGTTTTTTCCTAAAAACAACCTCATACTGAATAAGTTGTTCAAACTTACAAATAGAGAAGAAGACCAGGTAAAGAAATATGTCAAATAAAACATTATGGAAGAAAAAATAGCTGCAGAATAAGGTAGGATTCCATAAATTTTGAATTTTCTTTCTTTAGTCACATACATTAGAATAAAAATGACAGTTGCTAAAAGTACAGAAAGAGCATTTAGCCTAGCATCACAAAATTTGATAATGAAAAATGACAAACTAAGACCTACCAAAGTTCGTAATATGATGAGTCTCTTACGTAGTATATATCCCCAGGCAATAAATAAATAAAAGCAGTGAGATGCAAAGTCAGTTGGATAAATGAAACCAAAGGAATTTCTAATCACTAAAACTGACGAACGGACCTGAGCAAACTGTAAATTTGGAATAACTCCCAGAATTGAAAGTACGAAAACTCCTAATACTATCGCTCCTGATACAATAACGTATGTTTTTAATATAACATCGATATCTGCATCATATAATAATAAAATTAACAATGAATAAAGTAAGAAATTAGTCCCCCCTGTACTCATAAATACGACAGAGCTTGTTGCTAGTAATAAAATAGAAGTTAAGATATAAAAGAAAGTGAATTTTTTTATATATAAAAATCTAAAACATAATAATAATGAAAAACAGATTAATAAAATAACCGGGAGATTTGGTATCGTTCTGTTTAACATTGTTGTCATAAGAGTATCGTACCCAACAATTAGGGTCAACACTAGGATAACCAAAAGGTTCTCAAACTTAATTTTTAACATAATACCTTTTTACTCTTAATAAAATAACTACACCTATTTAAAAGCAATTTTACGTAAGATTGGATTCATTTTTAATTTTTCAACAAATATGACAGTACTAAATTTTTTTCTTGCAAGAAGATCAATACATAGTCTCCGAAGAAAGGAGGAAATATCTTGCCGCCTTAATAACGTCTTATAAGACCCAATAATTTGATTCCTATTTCCTGAAAAAATATCGTAAAAAGCTTTATTAGCAATTATAGATCGCAGTAATTCTATCTTATCTTTCCTTCTCATATTTAAATTAGAAATTTGAAAGGTTGCGCTTACAATGATTTTCGTCTTAATTTCTTGAATTAATGTGGCATCTTCTAATTGGAACTGTTCAAGCAATTTATGTAATTCTTGAAGTTCATCTAATTGAATTTCAATTCTCCTAGGATGAAAACTGGTTAATGCTGAACCACTTCTACCAGCAATATAATTATAGAGTGTCGAATCAATAAATAGAATAGTATTTAAATGTCGATAAACTTGAAAATTGAATAAAGTATCTTCTCCTATTTGTTTATTAGGAAACCTAATATCATGCTTTAAAATAAATGTCTTGTTATAGATTCTTGACCAAACATTATACATCATATCAGTTTTGAATAATTCTATAAATTCATTTCTAAATTCATTCTTTCTAAGAAGACCACAATGTGTATAAAAATGAGGGCGACAAGACAATACCGTATTCTTATTTTCTTTAATTTCATTGTAGCCAAAACAAAGAACATCCCATTTTTGTTTTAAATTAGAAGAAATCTTATCAAAGAAATTATCTGACAAAAAATCATCCGGATCCATAAAATATAAATAATTTCCCTTCGATAAAGAAATACCTAAATTCCTAGCTTCTGCCACTCCGTTATTTTCGATGTGACTAACAAAAACATTTGAAAAATTACTTTGGTACTCATCACAAATCGCACCACTTTTATCACTTGAACCATCATTAATTAGCAGAATTTCATATGTGATTGATGACGGTTGCAAAAGTATTGAATCTAGACCCCTTCTTAAATAATTTTCAACATTATATACTGGAATAATAATGCTCAAATCTATATTATTCATTTACTCTTCATCCTTAACTTATGTCGAATAAAACCTAATGTCCATTTTTCTCTCTTAAACTTCTTTAAAAATGTTGACTTAACATGTTCCCAATAAAATCTATTATTTGTTACTTTTTCAATCTCTTGTATAGAAATTTTATCTCCAACGACTAGTCGGTTAGGTATAACATAAAATGAATCGACAACCTCAAACTCTGGACATTCAATCGTCCTTTTTTGGAAATGTGCATATAATGGATGTTTAACGACTAGCTTATTGTCTTTAATTTCAATACTTTCAAGTCCATTCTTTTCTGACCAAAAATAATAGCGTTTAGGTTCATCTTCACCATATTCTCGAAATGAGAAATGACTAATATCGATATCATGAAAGAATTTATCTTGCAGTTGTTTGAAATTACTTTTTTCAAAAATCTTTTGGATACCATCTGCCTCATCAAAAATAAAAGTTTGCTCGTTAGTGAAGACATTATGATAATCTAATCGATAGTTTAAACCTCTACCAGACATGAATACATGATTAACTTCTTGTGAATTTTTAAATATTTGGAGGTGACCAAAAAGACCATATCGAGCATAATCATTCTCAAAAAAGCTATGCTTTTCCAGAAATTGATAAATATCACCAAGTAAGACATCTGTATCACAAAATCCCCAGTAATCATACTCTTTTAATTCTTCTTCAAAAATAAGCCCGTAGGCAACCCTATAGTCACATAATTTATACGGAGTTTTGAGAGAAATTTCAAAATCAAATTTAGACTGTACTTTTTTTCTTAAATCATCAAACGAAAGAGTCTTAAATTCAATATTATCAGCGTTTAAAACTTCAAATTGGTCAACATTTTGATCAGTATAAATTAAGAAATCAATCTTTTGATTACGTTTGGCGGTCAACAAAAAATAAGGGAAAAACTTTGGAAGTTTTCCAAAATATGGAATAATGAGTCTTATCTTTTTCATTTACTTAAATCCTCTCCGCCCTTATTCAACCAGGTAACAACATTAAAATAGCGATGATACGTTTTCAAGTCGATGCCAACGTGCCCTTGCTTTTCAGCTGATTTGAAATGAACTAGGGAAGGTAAATCACTATAATTCTTAGAAGAGAAGATAACCTTACTCTTGTATGGAAGCTCTTCGAACTCTTTCATCAATTCATAAGTACAAGCATCATTATCATTGAACTTGAAATACAAATTATCCCAATGAATTCTTTCTAAACGACGGTTCCATTTTTGAGTTGTTTCTTTCTCATCTGCATAATGTAAGAAATGTAATTCGATATCGTCTAAAAGGGCAAGTGGATAAGCATTATCAAAGTCTTTAATGTATTTCGATTCCTTAACAAATTTCAAGGGGATATTTCCACTCAAATAGTGTTTTAAATTCTTGAGCATCTTGATGTAATCAGGAGAGAAAACAAACATCCCTACAAATGGCGTTTGATAAGGTAAGCCCAATTCCTGATAGACTTTTCCAGCCCAACAATTATCACAAATGATAGTAAAGTTTTTATTCTTAAGTCTTCTTCTAGGAATAAAGTTAATAATTGGATAAACAATTGGTTTTAATTTATTCTTAATTTTTTCAATATTCATCTTAGTATTTCTTATATAGCTCTGAGAAATTACGAATATAACTTTGTAATGAGAAAAGTTCTTTTTGACGTTTGACCGATGCCTTGCCAAATTGCTCTCTCTTCTCAGTCTTCTCAACTAATTCTTGAATGGCCTTCGATAATTCTGCAGGCTGATTTGGAGTGGCTAGGAGACCGTTTACCCCCTCCTTAACCATTTCACAGACACCACCATGACGATAACCAACTACAGGTTTGCCACAAGCCATTGCTTCGAGGACTACTGTTGGTAGAGGATCTGGATTGGTACTTGGTAAGACAAAGATATCAAACATATTATAGAGCTCTGTCGTCTTACTATAATAGTCAATACGCTTGATTTGTCTAGCTACTGGTAAGGCTGATATAGCTTTTTCCAACTCATCAACACGCCATTCTTCACCCTCAAATGCACTACCAGCCAAAAAGGCAACTGCTTTTGGATTAGCCTTCAAAATTGGAGTCACAGCTTCTAAAAAGTCGCCTTGCCCTTTCCAGGCATTAACTCGACCAACCATACCAATGACAAGCGAATCTTGTGCGATGCCAAACTGATCACGGACGGCCTTGGCATCCATTTCATGATATACGGCATTGTCAACACCATTATAGATGACTTGAACTTGGTCATTTTTTACAAAGCGAGACTGCTTGACGTGGTTGGCTACAGCATTTGATACCGTCACAATCGTATCAGCATAACGTCCCATCAAAAAGTTGATGAAATCTGAGATTGCTTTTGGTTTCACAATAATTTCATGCACATGCCAAATTAAAGGAAGTTTCAATTTACGTTTGAGATAAATCCCCTCAAGTACTGCAGTCGTATTGTTGTGAAGGAGAGTAATTCCATTTTCCTTAGCATATTCGGCGATTTTCTTTGAATAACGATTATATGAGCTAAAATACTCAAGAATCCCCTTAGGATTAAAATATTTACGACGCAAGATTGGATAATCGATAACTCTAACTTTAGCACCAACACTCTCCAATGCACCGGCTAGGACACCATCATTGGGTAAGATAACGTGTGCTTCAAATTCGTCTTTATTCAAACCTTTAATAAGCTCCAACAAAACCTTATCAGCGCCATACATTTCAGCACCAGCGTGGAGATATAAAATTTTCTGCATTTCTATCCTTTAAATACTTTTTCGTAATCTGCAACAATTTTTTCCCAAGTAAAGGCTTCAGAGATACGTTTACTTGATTTTTGATTGAGATCTTCTATAGCTTGTTCATCCAATTGCTCAGCTTGATCAATGACACTTGCTAATTGATCTTTCTTCCAATAGAGAGCACCATCTTCACCGACTTCACGGTTAAAGCCAACATCCAACAAAAGATTGAGCTTAGTAGACTCAAGAGCCTCAAGAAGGGACGGATTGGTACCACCTACTTCATGACCATGGAAGTAAGCGAAGGCATTCTCACGAATGTATTTGAGCAATTCTTGATCATAGACAGTTCCAACAAATTTAACACGAGGATCTTTATCAAAACCAGTTTCCTGACGCAACTTGTCGTAGAACTTGTTTTCTTCAACATTGGTAATGAGAACAAAGTCCTTGTCAGAGTTAGACGCCATAAAACCACGAATCATGGCCTCATAGTTATTTTCAGGCACAAAACGTCCTACAACAAGGTAATAATTGCTTTCAATGACACCCTTTTCAAAATACCATGTGCGTA
Source organism: Streptococcus vestibularis (assembly GCF_900636445.1). Classification (NCBI taxonomy): domain Bacteria; kingdom Bacillati; phylum Bacillota; class Bacilli; order Lactobacillales; family Streptococcaceae; genus Streptococcus; species Streptococcus vestibularis. Next base: position 1,021,339 of record NZ_LR134275.1, read on the forward strand.
CCTTATCATCAACTTTAGTCAATCGAGATTTAGTCGTATCTGTTCCATAGGCAATGTAGGTTGTTTGAGGACGATACTTGGCATAATCCTTCTGAATATATGATTCAATGTTTTTACTATCACAAATCAGAAGGTCTGCATGCTTAACCATAAGTTGTTCTGAAATCTTCCAATATTTACGGACAGGAAGACTCCATTTAGCACGAAGCCATTCATGACCGTCCGGGTTAACCATAAGGGTACCACCGATATCCCTGATTTTCTTTTTAATACTTGAGATAAATGGACCAATTCGGCAGGCCAAAACATAAAAGATTGGTGCTTGGTCTTTATTTTCCTTGGCAATTTCAATGGCCTTATTGAGAGCTGCGATGTCATAAGCGATGGCACGTGCAGGCCCGATATTTGGGACGTCGATATTGTAGCATTTAGCACCGTTATGTTCGAAAGTGTCTGCTGTAATACCTGATTTAGCAGAGTTTTCACGCATACAAGCTACATAATACTGAATATCTTTATCTTGTTGGAACTCTGTTAACTTCTCAACAAAGGTTTCAAATCCCCCATATTTTGCTGGAATTCCCTTAGAACCAACGATATAAACTGTTTTTGTCATTTAATCACCATCAAAAGAAATGGAGAAAGCTATCACTTTGCTCCATCCTTCTTTACTACTACTTTAATTGTCTTTAATAAGATTCTTATATCACGCCAGATTATCCAATCGTCCATATAAGCAACATCTAGTTTGACAACTTCATCAAAATCAGTAATTTCACTACGACCACTTACTTGCCAAAGACCAGTGATTCCTGGTCTAAAGCTTAACCGACGTTTTTGTTCTGGCGTATACGATTCGTATTCGTCCAATGTTGGAGGGCGTGTTCCAACTAAACTCATATCACCTTTTAGAACATTCCAAAATTGTGGAAGTTCATCAAGACTCGTTTTACGAATAAAATGTCCAATCTTGGTAATCCGTGGATCATTATCCATCTTAAACATACCACCAGACATCTTATTTTGAGACATCAAATTCTTCTTAATTTCTTCGGCATCTACACGCATCGAACGGAATTTATAAAACTTGAAGATACGTCCATTTTCACCTACGCGATCTTGAACAAAAATTGCTGGTCCACCATCCCTACGGATAAGAGGGTAAAGAAAGATTCCGACTAAACCACATAGGAGCAAACCAAATAAGGCCCCACAGATATCAAGAAAACGTTTAGCTACGATATCACCGTAACTATAAAACTGCGTTGAAAATGTAACAACATTAAAAGGACCCAACTGTTGGATACGTTTTTTACCTTGACTCATAAATTCAAGGGAATTTAAATTAATGGATACTGGAATTCCCATAAGCTCAAAAGGCGAGGCATAGTCCCAAATTTTGTACTGTTCACTAGGTAGATTAATTAGCACTTGGTCAACAACCGAGTGTGTAGCATATTCAACAAGATTTTCAGGTTTCACACTCTTAATAAAAGGACTTGTAAAATAAGGATTATCCAAAACACAGACCGCAGTAATCCTACCATCCATATTGTCTTTCATACGAATCAAAACATCTTCCAGACGTGCTTGATCAGAAATTAAGAGGATATTTTTATTTCCTTTACGGCGCGTATAAATGGATGAGCGGAAGTACCTTAGAAGAGTATTTGTCAGATATAACAAAGTACATGTGATTAGAGTGACGTATAGAAGACCTCGTCGTGAAATCGAAAAATCACCATCTGCAAAAAATGATAGGAAGGTTACAACTAGAGCAAATATAAAACCATACTTAACAGTTGCAATAAGCTCATCTAAATAGCCCCTATATTTAAGATTTTCATAATAACTACTGATATAGTATGTGACAACATGGACCACGCCTAGAATGACCATACTTCCTTTGGTTATCTCAGTGTAAGGTAATTTACTAGCTAACCAGGCTGCAAACACAACCACAACTAACTGTACAACTCCAATTTCAATGCGACGAATTTCTTGTTTTTCTTTCACTCTTAACTCCTCTTTAAATATTAATGCATAAGGAGCCGCATTATCACCATTAACGCTATCCTTTTCTACGACGATGTGCTCTTGAATGACTTTCTTTTTGTTTTCCTTTTTTTCCGTACTCACCATATGATCCATACGAACCGTACGAACCGTACGAACCGTATGACCCATATTTATCAACTGTCATATCAACTTTATTAAGAACGACACCTAAAAATTGAGAACTACTTTGTTCCAATTGTTCAACAGCTTTGGCTACAAAGCGACGTTTAATTTTTCCAGCTGCTGTAACTAAGATACTTGCGTCAGCCTGATGGGCAATAATAGCGGCATCAATTACCAAACCAATTGGTGGCGTATCGATGATGACGTAATCATAACGACTGCGAGCAACATCCATCAAATGTCTAAAATTATCATTTTGCAAAAGACTTGTTGGATTAGGTGGAACAGGGCCAGATGCAATGACATCCAAACCGGAAATATTAGTTTGACAAATTGTTTCATTTAAATCAGCATTTCCTGAAAGAAAATTTGAAAGACCTTTATACGGCGCATTTGATTTAAAGGTCCCTGACAAAACAGAGTTACGAGTATCTGCATCAATGAAAAGTGTTCGAAGCCCAACACTAGCAAATGAAATCGCTAAGTTAACAGATGTCGTTGATTTTCCTTCACCAGCTTCAACAGAGCTAATAGAAATCACTTTCATCTGAGCACCAGAAAATTGAATATTTGTGCGAATGGCATTGTAATATTCTTCTGTTTGTTTGGCAAACTGTACTTTAGATTTTACTAACTTTAATAGAGGCATTTCTTCTCCTTAAATTTTATCTGTATCAGGGACAATTCCAAGAAGTGTCATTCCAAGAGTCTCTTCAATATCCTCTGGACGGCGAATGCGATCATCTAAGATTTCACGACCTAATACACCAACCACTGCAAGGAATACCCCAAACACTGCTCCAATAAGTACATTACGTTTAATGTTTGGTGAAGATGGTGATTCCGGTAATTTAGCGTCTTCAAGTGTTGTAACATCTTCAACTTTTGTCACGTTCTTGATTTTTTCTGAAGCAACTTCACGTACCTTATTAGCAAGGAGTTGAGCGTCTTGACCTGTTTTAGCACTTACAGAAATCGAAATAAGACGTGTATCAGTAGGGATATTAACCGAAATCTTTTTAGCAAGCTCAGCTTCAGTCATCTTCAATTTTTCATCCTTGATAACTTCAGATAAGACATCATTAGATGTAATAATTTCTTTATAGTCTTTTGTCAAAAATGTACCAGCCTGCAAATCTTGAGCTGAAATATTTTTACTGTCATTGGTTTGATTAGCCACATATATGCGTGTAGATGACGTATATGTAGGCTGAATTAGGAAGTAAGTTCCCAAGAAAGCAAAGACAGCTACATAAAAGGCCGTGAAAAGGATGAACACCTTTTTACTCCAAAGTTTATGCAATAGTGCAAGCACATCGATTTCAACACGTTTCGTGTTTTCCTGAGTCATAGTTTCTCCTATATGTATTGATTTTCAAGTAGTGTTTGGGGGTTATCGATAAAGAGATTACGTGCGCGTCTAGTCCCATATGTTTTTTTAATAATAGCATATGCATCCTTCATAAATGGTGGTCTTGGACCAAGATTATGCATATCACTAGCAACAATATGAACTAAATTATTTTCCAAGAAAAAGCGTACACGTTTCTTTCTCACTTTTTCTTTATCGCCAAATAGCTTTGGTTTTAAGACATGAGAGCTATTAACTTGTGTGTAGCAACCCATATTGATAATTTCACGAACTCGATCAGCGTTTTCTTCGAGGGCGTCATAGCGTTCAATGTGAGCAACAATCGGTGTTACCCCTGCTCGTATAACATTACTCAGCCCGTCATGAATTTCCTTCCAAGATGTTCTGGCACTAAACTCAATCAAAGCAAATTGCGTGTTGTGCATACGCGGAATAAGATTCTTTTCAAGTTTCTCCACAATGTCTGAGGTGTAATAAAGTTCACCACCATAATAAATAGTTAAGTCTGGATAAAGTGCTTCTGCTTTTTCTTTAACTTTTGAAAAATTTGCAAAGATTTTATCCTCTGGGGTTTCAAACATCCCCTTACGACGGTGGGAGGTAGAAACAATCGTACGCACACCCTGAGCGTAACTTTCTCCAATGAGTTCCAAACTTTCCTCTAAAGTTTTAGGACCATCATCGACATCAAAAACAATATGTGAGTGAACATCAATCACTTATTTTTCCTCCATCATATTTTTGATAGCTTGAGCAGCACTTTCCACACTAGAATCATCTAGCTTCATCATGTAGAGACTAGAATTTGGCATAGCATATGAAGTCAATTGTCCCGTTGAGCCTGTACCTGTCACCGCTTGAGATGTAACTGTAAATTTAGTTCCTGAATCCAGTTGTGTATTAGCCAAGGCGTTAATGGTATCCAAAGACATGTTAGTTTGAACAGAATCTTGAAGATTGTTAACAATTGACGTAAAGTTTGATACTGAATGAAGTGAAGCTAATTTGTTAACAATCGCTGAAATAACTTTTTCTTGATTTTTACCACGATCATTATCACCACCATCCAAGCTATAACGCTCACGAACAAAACCAAGTGCTTGTTCTGAGTTCATTTGAATATCTCCAACTGGGAAATCAAACTTCCCATGAAGACTTTTGAAGGCTTGATCATTATGAACGGTCACTCCACCAAGTTGGTCAATCAATTTAAGGAATGACGTGAAGTTGATACGTGCATAATAATCAATATTAATACCATAAAGATTTTCCAAAGTTTGCTCTGATGTTTCAACACCATAGATACCTGCATGAGTTAGCTTATCATACTGGTTCGCTCCACCACCAGGAATCTTAACATATGCGTCACGAGGTGTTGTTGTCAAAAGAATCTTATGCGTATTCATATTAACAGTCATAATGATATTAACGTCTGAACGTGATATTGTCGAAATAGAACCATAGGTATCAATACCACTAATATAAATATTGAAAACTTTTGAGTCCACCTGTTTCGCAGAACCGTTATTCTTCCTTTTAATTTTGTAGGTATAAATAGTTTTTAGATTTGAAGCGTAGTCACTATCAACTGATTCTAATAGGCTAGCATAAGAACCACTCAAGACCATTGCTTGAGAATTTCCAGACTTAAGATTGTCATAAGCTTCTTGATAGGAAGCAACATCATCGACTTTGACATCAACCTTTTTGTCATCCTTTAAAGCTGACATCAAAGTATCGATATTTTTCTTATCAATCTTAATCGGTGCCTGAACGCTAGTAATCTGACTCACATCTTTGATATCACTATCCTTCGGAACCACAATGCTCATTTCTACCTCTGAAAAAGCTGCAGTCTGATTCATACGATTAGTGATATCAATCAGTTGTTTAAATCCAAAAATACCAACCAAAGAAGATAGTGAAAAGATTACTAATACAACCGTTGTCACTAGTGGTGATTTTTTGGTTTTCTGAAAGAAGATACTAACCGCAAGAACCAGTAACAAACCAAAGGTAATAATTATGTTCAAAAACCTAAAAGATAGGAAGTTATAATTGAACATAATGAATAATAAGACCGCTGCCAAAATAGCATACAGAACGGTCAATCCAAAGTTGACCATTACCAACGATCTATTGTTCGTCCGTTTTTGCTTACGCTTCGTACGCGAACTCATATAAATTTCTCCTGAATATTAAAATTAGACATTTTCCATCATCATTATAACATTACTATAACTTCATTTCAATTGTCATTATTTTTAAAAAAGAAGAAACCGTTTTTCATAAGCCTATCAAGTATCTATTCTTTATCACTATTTCTAATATTGTAAGTATTATATCCCATTTTCAAGATGTTTCATGAGATTATCAGTTATTTATCTAATCATTAAAGACAAATTCCTTAAAATACTTTTAGAGTATTCTTGTAGTTTGAAAACTTTTAACCTTTCTAGCTATCGAAATAATATAACCTTTCGGCTAATCAAAAAAGATAGCTACAGACATCCTTTTCATAATCTAGTCTGCAATAAGAGTTTCAAGACCTACTTTCATCATGTCAGTAAAGGTATTTTGACGTTCTTCAGCAGTTGTATCCTCATCTGGATTTACCAAACTATCAGAAATAGTCATAATAGCCAGAGCATCTACTTGGTGTTGGGCTGCAAGGTAATAAAGTGCTGCTGCTTCCATTTCGACAGCCTTCACGCCCCATTTCCCAAGCTCAATATTTTTTTCAAAATAATTTGAGTAAAAAACATCAGAAGATAGAACATTACCAACATGTGTTGTCATACCAAAATCTTTGGCAATATGATAAGCTTTATCCAAGAGATTGAAACTTGCAATTTGAGGAAAGTCGTATTGAGGCCAGTCATTACGAATAATATTAGAGTTAGTTGCTGCTGCTTGTGCTAGAACTAACTCACGAACGTGAACATTCTCATTCAAAGAACCGGCAGTTCCTACTCGAATTAATTTTTTAACACCGTAGTCAACAATGAGCTCACGTGCATAGATAGAGATAGATGGCATCCCCATCCCAGTTCCCATTACTGAGATACGTTCACCCTTGTATGTTCCTGTGTAACCAAACATGTTACGTACTTCGTTGAAACACACAGCATCTTCAAGGAAATTTTCGGCAATAAATTTTGCACGTAAAGGATCCCCAGGAAGAAGAATCTTATCAGCAATATCTCCTTGTTTGGCAGAAATATGAATTGACATAATTAATCTATAAAGGGCGACAGAGACGAAGTAAAAATAGGAAACTGACGAAGCATTGCAAATGCTATCCATTCTATCTTTTTCACTGTTCTCCGCCCGTATTCAGTTCAGTGAATACAGTTAACCCATCCTTTCTATTATTTATTAAGGTAAAAGAGCAACTAGAAAGTGACTGAAAATTAGGAAGGCTGACATAGCTCTACGCATCTAAGAAGGTTAGCTATTTTCTAAACTCTCCACTCGTTTTCAAATATGAATACCTGCTGCACCATCCTTAAGTTATATTTTTTTAAAGTTTTCTACTATTATATAAATAGTATATGAGCTACTTAAATGTTTAGATCTGGATTAGTGAATCTAGAAAAGCAAATAACTTTTTGTTCATTTCAGAATAATCGTTTTTACGTAATTGATCTGGTGTTTGAACAAAAGGTAACTGTTTATTTTGCTGGCACAAGTGCTCTTCACCATCAGCAGCTATCAGTAAATCAATCGCTTCAAGGTCAAACTCTAAATGTGCTTGGAAGGCATAATGTTTAGGGCTAAAGCGAACTATTTGGCGTGGACAGCCCTGACTGGTCGCAAGAACAACTGCCTTGTCGGTCAAACCAGGCATATCTCCATGCCAGTGACCCGTGTTTAAAGTAGAACCAAAATCTTTAATGTGCTCATCAGCTAATCCTTCCTCTGTTAAGGTCAAAGGGAAAACGCCAATCTCGCGTTCTGGACTATGTTCATATTTCCCACCATAAGCTCCAGCTAACAGTTGAGCCCCTAAGCATACCCCGACAATATAGATATCAGCATCAATAGCTTTTTGAATTAATGCAATTTCAGCCTTTGGATCATAGTATGGAAAGACTTGACGATCTTCATCAGGTGACTGAGGTCCGCCCATTACTATAAGGAAATCAATATCATCAACAGTTTCTGGAAGTTTCTCTTTCTCATAAACCTTTGTTGACGAAATATGGTGTCCACGCTTTTGAGCCCATTTCAAATAAGCTCCTGGAACCTCAAATTTTTCGTGTAAAATAAAATGAATATTCATAATCTTTTCTTCCATTTATTGTTTATTATCTTTGATAGGATACTCGCTAGTATAAGAGGGAATACGATAACACCTCCAGTACCTGTAAAACCAACAACTAAGGCTATTCCTGTTAGAGGGGCATCAAGCGTTGTTCCTAAAAATACGGTTGCCCCTAGTAACATTCCTAAACTAAGACTATGAGAAAATCCAAAATTTCCAAGAAGTACCGTTATCAGATAACCCGTACCTACACCTAAAGCAAAGGATGGCGTCAGAGTTCCACCATAAGCACCACTCCTTAAAAGTAGACAGACCAATAGACATTTGATGATGAGAATGACAGGAAGATCTGCTGAAGAGTTCCCAGAAAAAATCCATTGAGCTAAAACTTGTCCATTTCCCATAAAAATAGGAAGGTAAGCTGACAATACACCAAGAATTAGAAAGGCAAAGGGCAACGTCCAAAGAATTTCTTTACCTGTAATACGATGGCTACTGGCCTTCTTTGCAAAATATCCAAATATTATGGCAAATGGTGTTACAAATAATGCTAAGATGATTGCCTGTATGAAACTGGAAGAATCAATAGTCACTGTATCGACTATATATAAGGCGTGTCCACCAACAATTGGTTTAGCACAATAAGCAGATACATAAGTAGTCGCAAAAATAATGATAATATTCTTTAGTGTCCAAGAGACTCCTAATGTTTCCAAAACAAATAAAGCGCTAGCAAAAGGCACTTGGTAAACAGAGGCTAGCCCTGCACCAGCACCACAAGCAATTAATAATTGTCTATCGGAAATGTCTAAATGCAATCCTTTAGAAAGACTACCACCAAAGAGAGCACCCAATTCTCGAGGTGCTCCTTCTTTGCCTATTGAGGCCCCAGCAGCAACGATTGCCACCTGGATTAATGCATGTAGAGACTGACCTAGAAAATTTGGACTCCTTTTACCAACGAGTTTTTTAGCTTTGCTAATAGAAAGTAAGGTGACACGCCGTTGAAGAAAATACCAAAATAAACTAGATAAGACCCCAACAACAAGTAAGACTGAGAGCCTTCGAAAAGCACTCACTGATTGAAACTGTAACAAGAGGTTCCCTTTATCTTTACCAAACGCAAGAACTTGTATAAATTCTAGAAGATAGTGGCAAAAAATTCCAACAACCCCTGAAGCAACGCCAGTCCCAATAACAGCTAAACTCAGCTTAAGGAATTTTAGTAACAACCTTAAACGTCTCCTTACCTGAGAAATCATTTCTTAGAGTTCCGCCAAAATAGCTTTAAGCAATCCTTTGAAGTCCCCCTTGATACGTTCAGTCACTTCTACAACTTCTTCGTGGTTGAGTTCTTCTTGGAAACCAGCAGCATGGTTAGTGATACATGAAATTCCTAGAACTTTCAAGCCTGAGTGAGCTGCCACAATAACTTCAGGAACAGTGGACATACCAACTGCATCTGCCCCCAATGTCTTATAGGCACGAATCTCTGCAGGTGTTTCATAAGTCGGACCAGTTACACCGATATAGACACCTTCATCAAGCTTGATACCAAGTTTCTTAGCCACTTCATGGGCAGTAGCACGGTATTCTGGTGTGTAGGCTTTAGACATATCAGGGAAACGTGGGCCAAAGTCATCCAAGTTTTCACCGATCAATGGGTTTTGACCAGTCATATTGATATGGTCAGTAATAGTCATCAAAGTACCAGGACCGAAGCCAATACCACCAGCAGCATTAGTTACAATAACACCTTCACAACCAAGAGCTTTCATAACACGTACAGGGAAAGTTACCACTTCAAGAGGATTTCCTTCATAAAAATGGAAACGTCCTTGAAGAGCCAATACCTTACGTCCAGACAAAGTACCATATACAAGTTTACCTGCATGACCGACTACTGTTGATTGTCCCCAGTTTGGAATATCTGCGTAATCGATTACAATAGCATCTTGGACCTCTTCAGCCAATTCTCCAAGTCCAGAACCCAAAATCAAACCAAACTCAGGTTTTTCAATTCCTTTGCTTTCCAAAAAGGCTTGCGTAACTCTAATTTTTTCAAGTAGTGACATCTAAATCTCCTTTAGTTCCTTATTTTTTTAAATAATGACCAATGTTTGAAAAAGTTCTTGCATTTCGAATCGTAATATAAGGATAAAATGATGACTTTAATAGATTTTTATGATAAGCCGTTTGATTGTAGCTTGTCTTATCATATTTCCCCCAGTAAATTCCTAATTCCCCAAAATGAAGAGTCTCATCTGCCAAATCAAAAGAATTTATTACTCTCTTTAATTGATCCTTGTCTAATTGTACTGTATAAAAGAGGACATCTTTTCTGTACAAATCATTTTCCCACCATTTTGGTAGAGATTTACACTCATTTTGGTATTCCTCTAGTGTGAAAAGGGAAAAGACAGTAATAAATGAGTAAGACTTATTCAGAAATTCTTCTATTACAAAAAGTAATTCTTCTTTCATCATGGGTGAATCAAAGAAAAAATTTCCACTATTAATATAGGAGGAAACATTCTTAAAACCAAGTTTCTCAAGGTCATGGCGGAATTTTTCCATGACTACCTTATTACGACCGCCGACATTTATCCCACGAACCAGAAGTGCATAACGTTTCATTTTAGACAAGTTTATCTAAGAAACTTTCACCAATCATGGCTTTCTCAACACCGAAGTTATCCGCAATTGTTGCTGAGATGTCGGCGAAGTGTCCAACTGGAATCAAGCCACTACCTTTGAAGGCTGGACTGTAAGCCAAAAACGGGATGTATTCACGCGTATGGTCTGTACCAGCATAAGTTGGGTCATTACCATGGTCTGCAGTAATCATCAAGAGATCATCTTCTTTCATAGCAGCGATGATTTCAGGCAAGCGCTCATCAAATTCATGCAAGCAATCGCGATAGCCATGTGGATTACGACGGTGTCCGTAAAGGGCATCAAAGTCTACTAAGTTTGTGAAAGAGAAACCATGTTTAAACTCTTCTGATGTCATAGCCTTAATCAAATTGTCTACACCGTGGCTATTTGATTTGTTGTGGCCCATATCGTGGTTGATACCTTCACCATTGAAGATGTCACTAATCTTACCAACTGAGTAAGTATCGATACCAGCCTCATTCAATTTGTCCAAAACAGTTGGAGCAAATGGTGAAACAGCCAAGTCACGACGGTTAGATGTACGAGTAAAGTTTCCAGGCTCACCAACGTAAGGACGAGCAATGATACGACCAAGAAGAGCTGGACGTTCCAAAGTGATAGAACGAGCAAATTCACAAATACGATACAATTCTTCAACAGGAATAATATCCTCGTGAGCTGCGATTTGAAGAACCGGATCAGCTGATGTATAAATAATCAATTCGCCTGTTTCCATTTGGCGTGGTCCAAAATCATCGATAACTGCTGTACCAGAATAAGGTTTGTTGGCCTCGCGGATGACCTTGCGTCCTGAGAATTCTTCGATTTGAGTAAGAATTTCCTCTGGGAAGCCATTCCAGAAAGTATCGAAAGGCTCTGTAATATTAAGTCCCATGATTTCCCAGTGACCTGTCATGGTATCTTTTCCAAGAGAGACTTCTTCTAACTTAGTTGCGTAACCAGTTGGATTGCTCTCAGCTGGAACAGTTTTCAAGGCTTGTTCGCGAGGAATATTTCCAAGACCAAGTTTAGCCATGTTTGGCACATTCAAACCAACAGTTTTAGAAATATGTCCAAGAGTATCTGAAGCTCCGTCAGGAACACCAGCATTGACAAAGTTATTGGCATCTGGAGCTGCACCAATACCTACTGAGTCAAGAACGATTAAATGCATTCGATTAAATTTGGACATAACAACACCACATAGAGCTAAAATCTTTCGAAATTACCTCTTTCCTTTCTACATAATAATCTAGTAATAACATAACTATTAAGCTACTTTATTCATTTACAATTTAAAAGAAAATTAAACAGGACTAATCCTTAGCCTCAACAATCTTAACACCGTCTTTTCCAGCAACGATAACCTTGTTAACCATTCCATTGAATAAACCATGATCAACAACACCAGTCATAGCTTTTAGTTCGTCACCTAAAGCAACTGGATTATTAATTTTGCCGAGATCCAAATCAATAATGAAATTCTTCATATCTGTAACAAAGCGATCACCTTGTTCAGTTAATCGGAATGATGGCTTATAACCCTTAGATTCAAAGACGCGATATAATCGATCAGCACCATATTGAACAACTTCGACTGGTAATTTAAAAGCACCAAGTTGTTCAACCATCTTAGACTCATCAACTACCCAGATGTACTCTTTAGTAGGTGTAGCAACGATTTTTTCCATCAAGAGGGCACCACCGCCACCTTTAATACCGTTGAGTTGAGGATCTACTTCGTCGGCGCCATCAACGGTAACATCAATACTATCAATATCATCCACTGATTTCAAAGGAATACCTAGACCTTCAGCTTGCTTCGTTGTTTGACTAGATGTCGTTACACCTACTACACTAAGACCTTCCTCCTTTATTCGACGACCAATCTCCTCTACAAAGAAATAAGCTGTTGAACCAGTACCTAGTCCAACAACCATGCCATCTCCAACAAAACTAGCAGCCCTTACACCAGCGAGCTTTTTCAATTCTTCCATGCACATCTCCTTGCATCTTTCTATACATTTAGTTAGACTCATTATAACATGAGTCTTCTTTAAATTGCAACGATAAGTATGAAAAGGCTATCAAAAACTTTAAAACAATAAAACTAGACCCTAAAATTAGAATCTAGTTTGGACGGAGAAATAATATAATAGCACCACTTAGTCTTCTTTACGACATTTGAAGAATTCTACGAAAGCTGAAAAAAATCATTGCGCTGTTGTAAAATGAAGTGCAACAGGGCAATTTCTTTAGTCTAAAAAATAGTTATTTTAATTTTATATGTTGCTCTTATTGAAATTAAAATTATATTGCAATTAATGCGTTTGGTATTGAAGTTTTTATTAATTATATTTTTCAAATAATTTTGTTAGAAGATCAAAAAAAGCCCCAAAGGGCCAAAATCTTTACAATATTTGGGTATGCTCTGATAGTTGCTTCATTGATTTGAAACAATACCTAGTGACAATCCAAGTTCAGATATCTGAATTCATTGACTCAAGATTTTTTGAACCAATGCTTTTAAATCTGGAACCACTTCTTTCATAAACCATGGATTTTTCGCTTGCCAGATATTATTTCGTGGTGACGGATGCACTAAAGGAAAATAGTCTGGAAGATAATCTTTGTAATGCTTAACTGTATCTGTTAACTTAGCTGATGACTTTTGATGCAAATAGTAACGCTGAGCATAGTTTCCTACTAGTATGGTTAATTGAATATTTGGAGCTAAATCTAAAACTCTCTCATGCCATTTATCTGCAAAACCTTTGCGAGGCGGTAAATCTCCCGATTTTCCGTGACCCGGGAAATAAAAATCCATTGGTACAATGGCAAACATACCCGATTCATAAAAATCTTCTCTCGAAACACCCATCCAATCCCGTAGATTATCCCCACTAGGATCATTCCAATAAAGCCCAGACTCTTGAGCACGGATACCAGGAGCTTGTCCGACGATATTAATCCGTGCCGTTTTTGGAATACTAAACAAGGGTTTGATACCTTGTTCAGTATAAGTTTTATTTTGTTCATCATCCATAATTGCTTGTGTCAATTCTTCAAGTGTTTCCATATTTTCCTCCAAAAAAAGAGACAAAATGTCTCTTCTTTTTTATTTGACCAACTCATAGATAGCTTCTGCATAAATAGCAGCTGCACGGTACAAGTCCTCAACTTCAGTAAACTCATTTGCTTGATGCATGGTATTGACATACCCTGGGAACATAGCACCATAAGCAACACCACGTTTAAGCAGACGCCCAAAGGTTCCGCCACCAATGATTTGTTCATGACCTTTAAGGCCTGTCTGTTTCTCATAAACAGAAAGAAGTGTCTGTACCATAGGATCACTAACTGGTACATAGTGCGGTACGTGACCATGTTCTGAGAGACTGACTGCCTTAGGCTCTTCAAGTTTTTCAAGACAAGTCTTAATATCATCCGTATCAACCCCTTGAGGGTAGCGGAAATTCAAAGCAATTGTATTATCTTCAGATTCCTTGTTGAAGGTAAAGACACCGGCATTCATAGTTAACTCACCCATTTTAGAATCTGTATAGGCAAGACCTGTCTTTTCAGCAAAGAAATCTTGATGAAGTGTTTCAGCAACTAAATTCAAATAAGTCTTAGCATTAGCCTGAAAATCAAATTGGCTAAGGAAGAGTGCTAAGTATGTTGCCCCATTGATACCATTTTGAGGCATCATACCATGAGCTGATTTCCCATGAATAGTCACATGGAAAGCACCTGCTTCTTCAGTCACTTGACCAGTTACTTCTTGATCAGCAACAAAGTCATTAAGTTTAGACTCAAGTTCCTGTAAAGTGATAGGTGCCGTAAACTCTGCACTTGCAGATTCAGGAACCATATTTTCACGCATGCCACCATTAAAGCTTACGAGGCTAAAGTCACCATCGTTTTGTCCTTCAAAATGAAGATAGGCAGTAATATTTCCTTTTTCCCCATTGATAATTGGAAATTCTGCATCAGGAGAAAAACCAAAATCAGGATCTTTCAATCCATTATGAGCGAAGTAATAATCCATATCACCCCAACCAGATTCTTCATCTGTACCAACAATAAAGCGAACGCGCTTAGATACTGGAAGCTCAAGCTCTTTGATAATTTTCAAGGCATAATAACAAGCCATTGTGGGCCCTTTATCATCTGATGAACCACGAGCATAAAGCTTTCCTTCTTTGATGACTGGCTCATAAGGATCAGTGTCCCATCCGCTACCCGCTGGAACCACATCCAAGTGTGCAAAGATACCCAATACCTCATCTCCTTGACCAAATTCAAAGTCACCAGCGTAATTATCAATATTACGAGTTTTATAACCATCACGTTCAGCTAAAGCAAGAAAATGTTCCAAAGCTTTTACTGGTCCAGGACCAAATGGGTGCTTTTCATCAACCTTACTGTCATCACGTTCTGAATTAATACGCAAAAGACCAAAAAGGTCCTCCATCAAAGCTTCTTTACGTTTATCAACTTCGGCGCGAAAATCAATTGTCATAATTTACTCCTTACTGTCTTTAGTTAGCACTATTTTACCATTTTTAGTAAGAGTTTTCATCTCTTTGAATATACCAAATTAAAAAGGAAAATAGTTTTCTAAGATCACAAGACACCTACCTCTTTCAAAATAATTCATAGTCTAGCATTATTTCAAGAATTTCTAAAAACTTTAGAATATTCTCTTAATTCATGCTATAATAGGACTATCAAAACTAAGGAGATGCATTATGCCATTTGTAAAAATTGATCTCTTTGAAGGTCGTTCAGAAGAACAAAAGATTGAACTTGCTCGCGAAGTTACTGAGGTTGTATCACGTGTTGCAAAAGCCCCTAAGGAAGCTATCCATGTTTTCATTAACGATATGCCAGAAGGGACTTACTACCCACACGGTGAAATGAAAAAGAAAAACTAATCATCAAAAAGCAGTCACATCTGTGACTGCTTTTTGATATAAAATCTGGAGTCTAACTTCAGTTCACAACTTAAATAATAGTTGGTAATTCGTCATCGTCGTCAAAATTCTCAACGACTCCTTCACCAGGCAAAGGTTTTTGTAGTTTTCCCAAGATAAAACGTGAGATTGGACCAACCACTAGAAAATTAAGTGGTAAAGCCATGATAACATTTGTCAACCAAGCACGACCATAGGATAATAGCGTCACCAAATGACTGTTGTAAACTAATCCATAGAATGACATAAAGGTTACCATGAATAGCGCCATGGTTCCAGAAATCACTAAAATCTTTGCCCATCGTTTATCATGGGCTTTTACTTTATGTAAAATCGCAAATGCTATTGTCTTGGCTAGTGGTCCCACCAAAAGCATATCCAGTAAGAAAGCAACTACAAATCCAGGAAGATAACCTTGGAAAAAGTGACCCCAAACAAAGGGAACTACTCCAGTCCAATCAAGGATGAGAAGATTCCATAGACCATCATTCCACACATCAAAAACGTAAAAAGCAAAGCTTCTTTAAAATTACGAGGCATTAAAATTCTCCATTTCTAAAAGTTCTCTTTCAGCATATCAAAAATTTTTTCTCCTCGTAAGTTAAATTTCTCTCATGAAAACGTATTATTTTAGGATACTTTCCATTTCTGTATATCTCGGTTTCATACCTAAACGTTCGTAAAAACGTACAGCTCCCTCATTATCATTCCATACGTGAAGTGTCAGATTATAACAACCTAACTCCTTAGCATAGTCCAAGGCAAATTGATAAAGCTTCTCCCCTAATTTTTGACCTCGAGCCTCCTTATCAACGCATAAATCATCAATAAAAAGAGTCTTAACAGCCTTTAGTGGACCATTATTATCAGATACTTCTTTAATCATTAAGAACAGATGACCCAAGATACGCCCATCTTTCGCCTCATAAACAAAAATAGGTTTATTTGGATCATTAATCACTGCTTCTAACTCTACATCTGTAAATTTACTGCCTTCTGACTTAAAAACATCAGGACGTGCGTGATGATGAACTAGAAGAATCTGCCCCAATAACTCCTGTAATCTTGGGATATCTTCTGCTCTTGCTAAACGAATCATAATTACCTCCATAAAAAAAGATGGGTAAAACCCATCTTAATTCTTATTTACCAAGTTTTGCTTTAGCTGCATCTGCAAGAGATGTGAAAGCTGCTGCATCGTTAACTGCCAAATCAGCAA
Source organism: Streptococcus vestibularis (assembly GCF_900636445.1). Lineage (NCBI taxonomy): Bacteria > Bacillati > Bacillota > Bacilli > Lactobacillales > Streptococcaceae > Streptococcus > Streptococcus vestibularis. Next base: position 1,038,015 of record NZ_LR134275.1, read on the forward strand.
GCATTTTACGGTTAACTTCGATTTCAGCCAATTTCAAACCGTGCATCAATTGTGAGTATGACAAACCGTTCAAACGAGCTGCCGCATTGATACGTGTAATCCAAAGCTTACGGAAATCACGTTTCTTTTGACGACGGTCACGGTATGCATAGTAGTAAGAATTCATTACTTGTTCTTTTGCAGTACGGAACAAGATGTGTTTTGCACCATAGTAACCTTTAGCAAGTTTCAATACACGTTTACGACGTTTGCGTGATACAACGCCACCTTTAACACGAGCCATTTATATATTCCTCCGAATTAGTTCTAGTTTAGTTAATTTGTAATGCTTGTAGCGGATTAACGCATTTGTGAAAGCATTGATTTGATACGTTTAAAGTCACCTGAATGTACCATTGACGCTTTACGAAGGTGACGACGTTGTTTTTTAGTTTTACCGTGGAAACGGTGAGATGTGAAGGCACGGAAGCGTTTCAATCCACCTGAACCTGTACGTTTGAAACGTTTAGCTGATGCGCGGTGTGTTTTTTGTTTTGGCATTTTAAAATTCTCCTCTTAAAATAGTGTTAGTTTGACAATTATTTTTTGTCAGGAATTGGTGCAAGTTGCATGAACATTTGACGTCCATCCATCTTCGCTCTTTGCTCAATAATCGCAATATCTTGCGTTTTTTCAGCAAATTCCGCCAATACCTTAGCTCCGATTTCTTTATGAGTAATCATACGACCTTTGAATCGGATAGAAACTTTAACCTTGTTTCCTTTTTCAAGGAATTTACGGCCGTTACGAAGTTTTGTTTCAAAGTCACCTTTATCGATGACTGGGCTCAAACGAACTTCCTTAACGGTAACAACGCTTTGTTTCTTACGTTGTTCTTTTTGTTTCTTTTGATACTCAAATTTGAACTTACCATAGTCCATAATCTTAGCAACAGGTGGCGTAGCTTGTGGTTGGATAAGAACCAAGTCAACATTTGCATCATCTGCAATAGCTTGTGCTTCTGACAATGGTTTAATTCCCAATTGTTCACCATCAAGACCAACAAGACGAACTTCACGAACGCGAATTTCATCATTAATGAATAGATCTTTCTTAGCTATGATCTTCACCTCTTTATTTTTTTAGAGAAAAACAAAGCGGACTTGATATACAAGCCCGCACACATAATATCCCTTTAAGGATTTGACATGTTGGGCCAGACAACCTAAGTCGCAAGGCGAGAAGTTCTCACTTCTGCTTTTCTCATTGTTAATAGTATAACAAGTGAGTCATCCTTTGTCAATAATTTTTTTTGCTTTTTCTTGAATAAATTCCACAACACCCTCAATTGACACTCCTGTAGTGTCAAAAGTGATGGCATCTTCCGCTGGTTTAAGAGGTGATACCTTACGATGACTATCTTTATAGTCACGTTCAGCAATTTCTTTTTTTAAAGTCTCAAGGTCAGCAGGAATACCTTTTTCGATATTTTCCTTATAACGGCGTTCCGCACGTTCATCAACTGAAGCAATCAAGAAGATTTTGAGTTCTGCATCAGGCAAAACCACAGTCCCAATATCACGACCATCCATGATAATAGCACCATCTTGAGCAATACGTTGTTGTTGCGCAACCAGTTCTTGGCGCACTTCAGGAATGGCTGCTACCCAAGAAACATTATTTGTGACTTGGTTATCACGAATGGGGTGTGTAATATCAACATCACCAACATAAACCTGCTGGCTACCATCTGCTGCTTTTCCAAATGAAATCGGATGTTGAGATAGTTGCTCCAAAATTTCTGGTACATTTTCCTCAGTCAAACCATTCTGCAAGGCCAAATAAGTTGCAGATCGGTACATAGCACCTGTATCAAGATAAGTATAGCCAAGATTTTTTGCAATAATCTTGGCTACTGTACTTTTTCCACTTGACGCAGGACCATCAATAGCAATTCTAATATCTTTCATGATGTTCCTTTGCTTTTAAAATTATTGAACATTAACGACATCACCTGGGTTAGCATACCAGTAACCACTTGTCATGTGATCAGGGTTAAGACGTTCCAACTCATCTACAGAGATACCTGCACGTGCAGCGATTGAACCGGCACCTTCACCAGATTGAACAACGATTGATGAACCGTCGGTTGCTGCTGCCGCACTTGATGGTGTTGTTTCAGCTGAGCCAGTTGCATAGTCTTTTTCAACATGTTTAGAAGAGCTTGATGCTTTCGTTGATGAAGATTTCTCTTTAGTAGATTTCTCACTATCTTCACCCTTACCTGAATCTTTTTCGCTTGATGAAGATTTAACAACTTTGCTAGTTGAAGTTGAAGAGAAACCTGAAGATTCCTTAGACGCTGCAGTTTTGCTTCCTCCAACATTTGATGTGTAGAAAACAAAGAACAAAATACATACAACAATAATAAAGAATAAGCCAAGCAAGACTGTCAAGAATGACGAATTGATGAAGCCACCTTTTTCTTGCTTCTCATCTGAAGGAGTGTTCTCCTCTTCTTCAAAATCCTCAAACTCATCTTCGTCATCTAGAAAATCAGCATCAACTACTTCTTCCAACTCTTCTTCAGAAACCTTATCTTTCCATGGTTTTTTACTCATGATTTTCTCCTTGTAAAAACAATAAATCTATTTTAAAATAATACTATGAAAGTATCATTAATTCCAGAAAAATGTATCGCTTGTGGTTTGTGCCAAACCTACTCTCCTGTCTTTGATTATGATGACGAAGGAATCGTTAGGTTTAAAGATAGCGACCAACTTATTAGAACGATTGAAAATAGTCCCGAAACTTTGACAGCTGTCAAATCTTGTCCTACTAAAGCCCTTATTTGCGAAGTTTAATCTTGAGGGCTTTTTTTGATTCCTCATAAAAGGCAAAATAATCAAAATTAGTCATATAATCCATTAGTTCTACCTCACCTTTGAAATCAGGATGAAGTGCTAAAGCATCTAAGAAATATTTCTTAGGCCACTTTCTCATATAAAACTGACGTTTCTTTCCATTTTTAAAAATGAGGCACAAGCCGGTTTTGACAACTTCCACTTTTTCAATATCACTAATCTGTACCTTACGCGGTTTAAAAATATTGAAAGAAACAATACGCAGTATTCCATAATCTTCAATAATAAAGTAACGATGGAACCCTAGACCAAATAAAGCAACAAAAATAGTGAAAAGCATCAAAATATGTGAGGGCACCGAGTACAACTCGAACAGAAGGGCGGCTGCAATAAAGATTGGCGTGATGGCTAAAGACCAATAAATGATAAGCCAAGATAATTCAGGTTGCCAATGGTAACGATACTTGCCGAAAATTTTAATCATCTCAGCACCTCCATTACTTCTAATTCTACCATAAAATCAGTTTTTAGCAAGCACAATTAGGGATTACTGACAATTCCAAGAATAACATCTACAGCTTTTTCCATTGTTTGTAAAGAAACGTACTCATAACGACCATGCATATTTTCACCACCTGCAAAAAGGTTTGGCGTCGGAATTCCCATGAAAGATATCTTTGAACCATCAGTTCCACCACGAATTGGCTCAATGACTGGAACAATTCCTAGGTCCTCCATAACCTCCTTAGCCAACTCAACAGGCATCATATCTTTTTCAATGACTTGACGCATGTTATAATATTGATCTTTGATCACCAAATCAACTCGCGTTTGACCGTAGGCTTGATTCATTTTATCGGCAATTTCTTGGAAAGTTGCTTTTCGATTTTCAAAAGACTCTGTCTCAAAATCACGAATGATATATGATGAATTTGCTTCTTCAACAGTACCTGTCATTGTTTGAAGATGGTTGAAACCTTGATAACCATCCGTCAACTCTGGACGATCTTCTGCGGGCAACTGATTATGAAAATCAATTGCCAATTGCAAAGCATTGACCATCTGACCTTTTGCTGTTCCAGGGTGGACATTACGGCCATAAAAGGTCAGCTCTGCACCCGCGGCAGAGAAGGTTTCATACTGTAATTCACCCAATGGACCACCGTCAACAGTGTATGCAAAATCGACATCAAAATCATCAACATCAAATTTATCTGCGCCAATTCCAATTTCTTCATCAGGACCAAAGCCTACACGAATCTCACAATGCTTGATTTCAGGATGTGCCTTCAAATGAGCCAATGCTGTCATAATCTCAGCAATACCAGATTTATCATCAGCTCCAAGAAGAGTGGTGCCATCTGTCGTAATAAGTGTATGACCGATGTAATTCTGGAGATTTGGAAAATCAGTTGGATTTAGGTTGTAACCTGAGGTCCCAAGAGGAATAATGCCTCCATCATAGGATTCAATAACTTGGGGTGATACTCCTTCTGCATTAAAATCTGCAGTATCCATATGAGAGATGAAACCAATCTTACGTGTTAATTGGTCATCGTTAGCCGGCAGGGTTGCCACTAGGTAACCATTACTTTCCAAATAATGGACGTTACTTAAACCAAGCTCTTCCAATTCTGGTTTTAGAATATTCAAAGCAAAATCTACCTGGCTTTGTGTTGTCGGCGTCCTTGTTGCATTTTCATCACTGCGTGTATTTATTTTGACATAGCGTAGAAAACGTTCTAAGAGTAAATCGTAGGCCATAAGTACTCCTTTTATTGTATTTACTATTTATCTCAATTATAGCATAAAAACCCATCATATTGATGGGTTGACCGTATGACTGAAACTTTAGTTTCTTTTTCGTAATAAGCCTTAGTCCCCATCACAATTGCATTTGCTAAAGACAATATCACTAAAAAAGCTAGAAACTTATCAAAAGTTCCTAGCTTTTTAGTAGTATTGAAATATTAATCGACATCAACGAAACCAAAACGTGATAGAGGATACAATCTGAAAGAGATAACACCTTTAATTTGGTCCTTTTCAATAAGACCAAACTTACGACTATCATCTGTATTACGACGGTTATCGTTCAACACAAGGTATTGACCTTTTTCAATCTTAGTTTGTTTATTATCTGTCAATGTTGCAATGGAAAAATCATCAGTAAAGAAATTCCCAGGTGACACTGTCGCCAAATAAGCTGATTTATCTTTGCTAATATAGGCTTCGTCAACTGACTTATCATTGATATAAAGGAAATCATCCATAGCTGTCACGCTCTTGCCCTCATCAGCAATAACACGGCCGATATATTCCTTACCATTAACCGTATACAAGATAAAGTCCTTATTATGCGGTTCAACATTTTTATTGAAAGTAACATAATCACCTGCATGAATATAGTCATTTGCCTGACCTTCGGTTACACGGTGTGTTGATAACACAAAAGCTCTTAACAATAAAATCACTACAATGGCAAGAACTGCTATGATAATATTTCGAATTAAATCTCTCTTAACCATATTTACTCCTTATGGGTTCTAATAAAATCATAACATAAATAGACAAATAAAAAAAGAGGAGGTTGAGTAAGATTCGCACTCCCCTCCTTCTATTTAAACCACCAATTAAAACATTTTAAAGCTTAGTAATCTTCAAGAAACGTTTGCATATTGACATCGTCTGGCACCAAGGCAAGGTATTTTTCTGCTGTTACACGCGCCTGGTCTCTGTAACCAAATTCTCTTAGAATATATGCATAATCCTGTAAGAATTCAGGATTATCAGCCAAATCTTTAGACAAATCTTGATAAATTTGAAAAGCTTCTTCTTCATCATCAAGTGCTTGATAGGCTCTGGCGATATTCCAACGAGCCAAAACAGAATCAACCTCGTAATCAGCTAAAGCTACCAGGTCCTCGTAACGTTCTTCTTCCAAATAGAGAGTACTTAAACGTAAGACAATCTCATCCTGGTCCTCAGCCAATGGCAAGGCTTGCTTCAAATAAGATTCAGCAGATTGAGTATCATGCAACTCGTAGGATAACTGTGACGCTAACAAAAGTAATTGAACATCAAAGGCATTTTTTGAAATTCCTTGTTGTGCCATACGTAAGGCTTCTTCGGTTTTATGTTCTGCATGTAACGACAAAGCGTAAACATACTCATAACCTTCGAAGTCTGCAGACATGGTTTCTATCTGCTTAAAGTAAAAATTAGCTTTTTGATACTCTTCTTGATCATAGAGCAAAGTGGCTAATTCAAAAGCAGTGGTATCATCGTACTCAATTTCAATAGCTTTTTCCAAAAATTCACGAGCAGCTTCAAACTTTCCAAGACTGGCATAAGCCTTACCAATGCGTTCATAAGTAGAAACCCCAGTCATTGCCAGGAGGTCACGATTATCCAATTTAGCATAGTATTGAATAGCTTGTTCAAAATTTCCAAGTTCAAATTCCATCTCAGCCAAACCAAAAATAATCAATGAATCATCTGATAATTGACTTGCCTCCAACAACTTATCACGTGCCACATCAGTTAAACCCTCCATTTGATAGATGTCTGCCTTTACAATTAAAGCGGACAAATAGTCGTCAGAGTCTTCAGGTATGGCATCCAAATAAAGAAAGGCCTCTTCAATATCGCCATCTTCGGCTACAATTTGTGCTAGATTGACATTAACCTCTGGAAAATCAAAACGAACTTTTTCGTAAATTTCCTGTGCCTGTGGTAAGAAACCAATAGACTCTAAGTATTGGCCCAACTCAACAAGAACCTCTGCAGGGTCTTCTCGTAAAGCTTTTTTAAAATATTTGTCAGCGTGGTCTAAATCTTGGTTTCCGATAGAGGCAACCATTTTTTCACTATTTAACATCGTCTTTTTGTCCTTCATTTTCTAGATCATCTTGATAAAGATTACTTACAGAACGGTACCAATCAAAAATCTCTCTAACAACAACCTTGACAGAGGCATAGATTGGAATCCCTAATAGGACACCCCACACACCGTACAGAGATCCTGCTGTCAAGAGAATAAACATAATGGTGATAGGGTGAATGCTTAGTTTATTTCCCAAAACAAGTGGAGAAACAAAACGTCCTTCAATAGTTTGCTCGATAACAAAAATGATGAGGACCTTGATTAGCATAGCAGGGCCTTGAACCAATCCCATAATAACAACGGGTACCATAGCTAGAAAGCTTCCAAGATAGGGAATCATATTTAGAAATCCTGCTAAAATACCAAAAGTCATTCCATAACGAAGCCCAACAATCTTGAACATGATACAGAACATAATTGCCACGACAATTGCTACTGTCACTTGACCTTGAACATAACCTTCGAGCTGACTATTGATATCTGAAAGCATACGGACAGTCGTTTTACGAAAACGTGTCGGTAAAGCTGAGACAAAGCTATGTTTCATCTTTTGACTATCTCTTAAGAGATAAAAAAGAATGAATGGTGTCAAAATGATAGCAACTGTTACTCTTGCTACTGTGCTAGCAAAGGTCCCAATCCAAGTCAGAGCTGAAGTAGAAAAGTGCTCGGCATAGTTGACCATTCTCGCTGAAAAATCACTGAGCACAGCCTCTAAATCTCCATGAAAATTGGAAAGAATAGGAAGTTTCAACCAACGTTCCGTTTCACTGTTTGCCCGAGCAATGTATGATGGTGCATTTCTAATCAAAATCAAAATTTGATCTTGTAAGTTAGGAATAGCCGTCGAAATTCCCCAAACTAGGAGTAAGGCAAGAATAGCATAGATAAGCAAGATAGACATGGTCCGATTTAAACCAGTTTTTTCGACTAATAGCACCAAAGGTTTTATCAGATAATAAAGGAGCATGGAAATAACCAGCGGCAACATAATAATGGTCAGAAATTGAATAACTGGTGAAAAAATTGGACTAATTTTGGTAAAAATCAAGACCGTCAAACCAATCAAGAGTAAGATTAGAAAGGCCATTACCACCTGATTATTCAAAATCCACATAAAAAACCATGTTTGTGAAAATTTTTCTGTCTTTTTACGGCTCATAGTTTCTCCTTATTTATCATAAAAAGTTACAGTTTTATCTACCAAGTTCTGGTTAGAATCATAAACAAATTTTGCAGAGAAGAAAGGTCTATCTTCAAGAATCCACTTAAAAATCTCATAGTCACCTTCCCAGGTTGGCTTCGTTAAAACCTGATCATATGGCACCCATTCAAGTGTCCCTTCGCGAGATTCCTCATCAGAAATGAGTTCTCCTTCAAAATCAGTCACCTTAAAGACATAGGTATACCAATCGTGGCCCGGAGTAAATTCAGGGAAGGTAATCATACCTTTGAAGTTCATCTCAGTTACTGTAAAATGGGTTTCCTCGAAAATTTCACGACGAGCACATTCGTCAGGTGTCTCTCCAGCTTCTAGTTTTCCCCCGACAGAAATCCACTTTCCTTCATGAACATCATTAGGCTTTTTATTACGATGTAGGAGCAAAAGCTCCTTTCCATTGTCAATATAACAAATGGTAGCTAACTTTGTCATAATGCATCTCTTTTCCAATGTTTTTTAAATATTATACCAAATATAGTCTTTGATTTGGGCTTTGAGCATAACCATTTTCAGATAAAGCTGAAATCTCTGCTCCTGAATCTCTTGACAAGCAAAAAGAGAACCAGAACGGTTCTCCTTTAATTGCATTAATACTTCAAATAACGGCGCATTGCCATACGTGACCCAATCGAACCGATAATGATACCGACTGCAAAGAGAGTTCCGATAACTGCATAGACAAACCACTCTGGATCATACATCGAAATACCACCTTTAACGAAATCAGGGTTCAAAGATGAGTATACCATATGATACAAAAGGTAAATGAGGCCAGAAGGAATGATAGCACCAAGTGCTCCAATCCAAGCACCTTCCATCAAGTAGGGACGACGAATGTATGAATTCTTAGCACCTACCAAACGCATGATTTGAATTTCAGTCGCACGTGACATAATGGTAATACGGATGGTATTTGAAATCAATAGGACAGCCACAATAGTTAAGAGAGCTGTGGCAATGATTCCCCAAAATTGAACACGTTTCATAGTAGACATCAGAATTTCGGTATCGGAACCACCAAAGTTAGCGTTATCAACACCCTGAATGGCTTTTGCTTCCTTGGCAACACGACTGACATCATCTGGTGATTTCGTTTGGACGATGTAAACATCTGAAAGAGGGTTGGCATCTCCAGTAGCTGTCTCGAAACTTGAACCCATTGTTTCAATCAGTTGTTTCTTTTGTTCTTCTTTGCTAGAGAAGGTAACCTTATCTACACCTTTGATTTTGGTCAAAGCATCATAAATCTTATGGTAGTCTTTATTAGCAACAATCTGTCCAGAAAGTTCCTTGACTGTTTTCGAAGCATCTGATGAATCTGGATCCAAGTAGACATTGACCTGAATATTCTTTTCAATATCTGAAGCCAATTTCTGCGTATTTAAAATAACAGAGCCAAAGACACCTAAAAGTGAAAGAACAATCATTACCGAAAATACTGCGGTAAGTGTCGACAATAGATTACGTTTGAGATTCTTAATCGATTCTCCTAAATGGCGGAAAAAGCGTCTAATCATGGTAACCGTACTCTCCTTCCTCTTCATCACGAACAATACGTCCTTCCTCAATCGCTAAAACACGATGACGAAGGTTATTAACGATAGTTGAGTTATGGGTTGCCATTATAATGGTAGTCCCTTGCAAGTTGATACGTTCAAGTACCTGCATAATTTCCCAAGAAATTTCTGGGTCCAAGTTCCCTGTTGGTTCATCCGCAATCAAAACTTTTGGATTATTTACAATAGCACGTGCAATAGCGACACGCTGTTGCTCACCACCAGACAATTGATTTGGGAATGAACGCATCTTGTGTTTAAGACCAACCAACTCGAGTACTTCTGCCACTCGTTTCTTGATATGACGAGGTTTCTCACCAATAACTTCCATGGCATAAGCAACATTTTCAAAAGCTGTTTTCTTGGGAAGAAGTTTATAATCCTGGAAAACAACCCCAATAGAACGTCGCAAGAGTGGTACATCTTTCTTACGAAGACGGGTTAAATCAAACTCCCCAACCTTCATAGAACCACTCGTTAATTTTTCTTCTTGGTAGAACAAGCGAATTAAACTTGATTTACCAGCACCAGAAGGGCCGACTAAGTAAACAAACTCCCCTGAGTTGACAGATAAATCAATATGTCTTAGAGCTGTTGTTGACTTATCATACTTCTTAGTAACATCTTTTAATTCAATAAGAGCCATAATGTCAGTATTCAACTACTAAATTAGTTGAAGCCTTCCTTTCATTGAGATAGAGTATCTTAATACATAAAACAAGTATATTATTACTATTCTTCCATGCGCCACTTGAGGTAGGCATCGATGAAGCCTTCAATATCCCCATCCATTACCTTATCAACCTGGGCAACTTCGTAGCCTGTACGGTGATCTTTAACCATGGTATATGGCGTGAAAACGTATGAGCGAATTTGACTTCCCCAAGTGATTTCTTTCTTATCACCTTTCAAAGCATTAACTTCTTCTGCTTTCTTTTCTTGCTCCATTTGATAAAGCTTAGCTTGAAGCATCTTCATAGCACGGTCACGGTTTCCGTATTGTGTACGGTCAACCGTAGAAGCTACAACAATACCTGTTGGAATGTGAGTCAAACGCACACCGGTAGAAACCTTATTGACGTTCTGACCACCTGCACCACCTGAGCGGAAAGTATCCATCTTGATATCATCATCACGGATTTCAACTTCAATGGTATCATCTAATTCAGGCATGACTTCCACTGATGTAAATGAGGTATGACGACGTTTGGCAGAGTCAAATGGTGAGATACGAACCAAACGGTGGACACCCATTTCTGACTTAAGGAAACCATAAGCATTAGGTCCTTCAAAAGCAAGGGTTACAGATTTGATTCCAGCTTCATCACCCGCCTGATAATCCAAAGTCTCAACTTTGAAACCTTTGGCATTTCCATAACGCTGGTACATCCGGAGTAACATATCTGCCCAGTCTTGAGCCTCTGTCCCACCAGATCCTGGGTGAATTTCAAGAATGGCATTATTATGGTCATATGGCTCAGACAGGAGCAGCGTCATCTCGTAACTTGTCATAATCTTATCAAGTTTTTCGAGAGTTTCTTCGAGTTCCTCTTGAATGCTATCATCTTCTTCCAACATTTCCAAATAAAGCTCTGTCTCGTCAGAGAGTTCTTGCATATTGTTGAAAGTTTCGTACTTCATTTTGAGCTCATTTAACTCTTGTGAAGTCTTTTGAGCTGCAATATTATCATTCCAAAAATCTGGCTCAGTCATTCGGTTTTCAAGGAGCGCAATGTCCTCTTCCAAACGATCTAAGTCAAAGAGACCTCCCGAAGCTCACGAGCTTCTCTTGATTTTCAGAGATTTTTTGGCGAATTTCTGCCACTTCCATGGATAGGTTTCCTCCATTTTATAGTATTATGCTTAATTCTAGCATAAATCACTTAAATTTGCCATTTTGCACACACAAGCTCCCACTCTGCTTGGGCGTCTTCATCTTTAAGTGAAAGATTGCTCATATAGTCTAACATGGCCTCATCAGGCTTCTTAACAATCTCACCGAGAGCCCAAATGGCAGTCGCCGTATGGATGGGATTATTATTCTTATCAATTATCTCCATCAGTTTGACAATAGCATTGCGATCATGTAGGTTGGCCAAGGCAATAATAGCATTACGCTGAAGAATATTTTTCCCGCGCCATGAACCGGCAATCATCCCAAATTTCTCCTTGAAGGATTTGTTGGTCAGCTCGAGAAAAGGAAGTAATTCAGGCATGGCAAGCTCAGGATCAATATCTGAAGCCAAGGGATTGTCGATACCTCTGTTATATGGACAGGAAATCTGACAAATGTCGCAACCATAGATAACAGTCTTGATTTTCTTTCGAAACTCCATATCCATCATACCTTTATCCTGTGTTTGGAAGGATAGGCAACGACGAGCATTCATAGTCCCATCGCCAATGAGACAAGATGTCGGACAGGCATCCAGACAACGACGGCAATCCCCACAACCATAGTCAACTTCTTGATCTGGTTCAATCTCTAGATTAGTGATAAGCTCGCCAAGATACATGTAGGACCCGTATTCTTTCGAGATAACTAGTCCATTTTTCCCTATGAAACCAATACCAGCTCGCTTGGCCACTGCTGTATCGACCAGAGCTCCAGTGTCCACCATACCTTTATATTCGAAGTTTTCCGTCAGTTTTTCAATGCCTTCTGCCAGACGCTTCAATTTATCCTGCAAGACATAGTGATAATCTATACCCCATGAATTTGGAGTGATTTTGCCACGCTTATATTCTGTTTTTGGGGGTTGTTGTGGCAGCTTATGCGGATAGGCAACTGCAATGGAAATGATGGTTTTAGCTGATTCCAAGGTCAACTTAGGATAAATACGCTCTTCAATATTTTTATGTTCAAAGCCTGTCGTTCGCCCTTCTTCAACACCAAGTCGAAGGGATTTTTCCAGATAGGCGAAATCATCAGCGGTTGTAAAACCAATTTTTGAAATGCCAATTTCCTTGGCCATCTTTTGTATCTCTAACTTGATATCCATATTCTTATCATAATGAAATTGTAGTCTAAGGGCAAGTATTTTCCACCATCTTCATTTACAGACAAGCCTTAACCTTTTTGTTACAATGTTTCTATGACGAGACTTGCAGTAATGAGTGATTTACATATTGATATAAATCACTTTGAAACATATGAAATTGATACTCTTATAAAGTGCCTAAAAAATCAAGAGGTTAGCCATCTCCATATCGCTGGTGATATTTCTAACCATTTTTTTATCGATACGAAACCTTTTCTACGGAAACTTTCTAAGGAGGTCAAGGTCACCTATAATTTAGGCAATCATGATATGCTTGATTTAGAGGATGACCTTATTGATAATCTGGATTTTCAGGTGACAAATTTAGGTAGTAAGACATTATTGGCTTTTCATGGGTGGTATGACTATTCCTATTCAGATGAAACGTTAGATAAGATTCTTAAACGTAAGAAACAACTTTGGTTCGACCGTCGACTTATGCGTTTAGGTACTGATCCGGAAATCTGTCAAAGGAGTCTCAAGAAGCTAGATAATATTCTAAATGATTTAGACACGAATAACCTTATAGTTGCCATGCATTGTGTTCCTCACAGTCGCTTTACCATGACGCATGAACGTTTTGCACCGTTTAATGCCTACTTAGGCTCGGAAGAATTCCACCAGATTTTCGTCAAGCATGGCGTTAAAGATGCTGTTTTTGGTCATGCCCACCGCAGTTATGGGACGGTAACTATTGACGGTATAACCTATCACTCACGACCTCTTGGATACCGACGAGAATGGGATTTAACCATCGACTTTGTTTCCAATCACCCTGAACTCAATCCTACTGGAACGTGGAACCTCTCCAAACGTTATAATCTGGTCAAGAAACGACCAGAGTTTTTAGAGTATGAAAAAAAGGAACTAGCAAATGAGTTCCTTTCATCTATGACACTGTTCAATTTATAGAACGGCTCTCATGAGAGTCGTTTTTTTAGTCGGTGAAAAATCCCTGCTTTTGAAGGTCCTTCAAAGTATTCGCACGATTGGCAACGGATTTATCCATAGTCTTTGCAATCTGAGTCGTAAATTCGTCAACCCTATTATTAAGATCGCGAAGGTCATAATACTCATGAACTTCAGCATCGTAATCTTTTAACTCCTCCAAGGGATTTTCTAAATCCTGATAATAATTTTCCATATGGATGACGTGACGTGGCAAACGAGGTTTAAGCTGTGGTTCCTGATCTGGCCAACCAACTGCTAAGCCCACTGCTGGATAGACATACTTGGGAAGTTTGAGAAGCTCTGAAAGTTTGGCATTATCATTTAAGATACTCCCCAAATAAACTGTTCCCATACCTAAACTTTCTGCAGCCACAACCATATTTTGAGCAGCAATCATAGCATCTGAAAAAGCAGAAATAAAGCGTTCGGGGCTACCTTGTACCAAAGCCTTGGCTCCCTTAGCTTCTGCAATCAGGGTATTACGTCTTTGGTCCACAACAAATACAAATAGGTGCCCAGCATTTGGAATATAAGGCTGATTGGCAATTTCAGCAATTTCTTCCTTCAATTTTTGATCAGTAATACTGATAATCGAATAGGATTGTCTAAAATTACTTGTTGATGTATGTCTGGCAACATCAACAAGGAGGTTAACCTCTTCTTGTGTCAAAGTCACAGGTTTAAACTGACGAATACTGCGGTGATTGAGTTGTGTCTTAATGGTTTCGTTCATAGCCTTCTCCTTAACTTATGATTAGTTCCTTTCAATTATAAACAAGACCCCTCCTGAATTCAAGATGTGATAAGAAAAAGCCAGAGACCATTATCTCTGACTTTATGTCTTAAATAGCGTCTTTATCCTTACCAAGGGCACGTTGAATAGCTTTGACTAATTCAACCGAAACCACAATCAAGAATGAACCTACAATAACAGCAAGCCATTGTGTAAGACTAAGGTGTGATACATGAAAAAGGTTATTAAATCCAGGAACTACGATAGTTGCCATCAAAAGAACAAAGGCTACTGGAATTGCCCAGTTGAAAGTCTTGTTTCTAAAGAGACCAACTTTAAAGACTGATTGATAAACAGATTTAACGTTAAAGGCATGGAGCAACTGGATTAATCCAAGGGTAGCAAAGGCCATTGTAAGGGCATCCGCATGAATTTCTGCTTGCGTATGATGCTCTGGAAAGGCAAGACCCCAACCATATACTGCCAGAACAAGGATAGTTTGGAAAACACCTTGATACATAATCGCTTCGAAGACACCACCATCAAAGAAGTTTGATTGGCGACCACGAGGTTTGTGAGTCATAATACCTGGTTCAGCTGGTTCAACCCCAAGAGCGATGGCTGGAAGGGTATCAGTTACTAAGTTAATCCAGAGAAGATGCACCGGTTGAAGCACATCCCATCCAAATAATGTAGCAAAGAAGATAATAAAGACTTCGGCCATGTTGGCTGACAAAAGGTATTGGATTGATTTTTGAATATTTGAGAAGACCTTACGTCCTTCTTCTACTGCAACGATGATTGTCGCAAAATTATCATCGGCAAGAACCATATCTGAAGCTCCCTTAGAAACCTCTGTACCTGTAATTCCCATACCGATACCGATATCAGCTGTCTTAAGTGAAGGCGCATCATTAACCCCATCACCTGTCATGGCAACAACCTTGCCCTCATTTTGCCACGCCTTAACAATACGAACCTTGTGTTCAGGAGACACACGCGCATAAACAGAGTACTGTTTGAAGACTTTTTGGAACTCTTCATCAGAAAGCTCATTAAGCTCAGCTCCAGTAAAGACATGATCTTCCGTATCATTTGGATCAATGATACCGAGACGCTTAGCGATTGCTTCCGCTGTATCTTGGTGATCACCTGTAATCATAATTGGACGGATTCCCGCTTCTTTAGCGACACGAACAGCTTCTGCTGCTTCAGGACGTTCTGGGTCAATCATCCCTACCAAACCAGAGAAAATCAAATCAGATTCAACAACTTCAGATTCCAAAGTAGGAATTTCACTCGTTGTCTTATAAGCCATCATCAAGACACGGAGAGCTTGTTTGGCCAAGTCTTTATTAGTTGCAAGGATAGCTTTCTTGTCTTCATCCGTGATAGAACGAACCTCACCATTGATTTCAATTTGAGTCACACGTTTGAGCAATTGGTCAGGTGCACCTTTAACAGCTACAAAGTATGTGCCATCTGCTTCTTTATGAATAGTAGACATGAGCTTACGGTCAGAGTCAAATGGCAATTCTGCCACACGAGGCTCTGATTTCAAGACGTCGCGAACATCAAAATTGTGATCCAAACCAAACTGTACAAGGGCTGTTTCGGTTGGGTCCCCGATTAATTTACCATCTGGATCCACCTTCGTATCATTAGCAAAGTTCATAATACGAAGGGTCGTATTGTCAGCACTAAGTTCTGTATCAGCGTTTTGCAATTGACCGTTTGTATAGACTTTTTCAACAGTCATCTGGTTCATGGTTAAGGTACCAGTCTTATCAGATGCGATAATTTCTGTTGAACCAAGGGTTTCAACGGCTGGCAATTTACGAACAATTGAATTGCGTTTGGCAAGAGTCGTTGTTCCAAGTGACAGGAGAATCGTTACAATGGCAGGCAAACCTTCAGGAATGGCTGCAACGGCAAGCGCAACGGCAACCATCAAGCCTTCAAGAGGCTGTTCACCACGAATGAAGACACTAACCAAGAATGTCACCAAGGCAATAGCGACAATCAGATAAGTCAAGGTCTTAGACAATTGCTCCAAGCTTTGTTTCAATGGTGTTTGTGATTCGTCCGCATTAGCCAGCATATCTGCAATCTTACCAACCTCAGTATACATACCAGTATTGGTTACAACTCCAGTACCACGACCATAAGTAACGTTAGAGTTTTGGTAACCCATATTCACACGGTCACCAATACCTGCATCAGCTGCAACCGTTTCAGTAATATCCTTTTCAACTGGAACGGATTCACCTGTAAGGGCTGCTTCTTCAATCTTAAGTGAGGCAGCTTCGAGCAAGCGCATATCCGCAGGAACAACATCACCTGCTTCAAGCAAGACGATGTCTCCAGGAACCAATTCACGTGAATCAATTTCAACGACATGGCCATCACGGCGCACACGAGCCCTAGGACTAGACATGTTTTTGAGAGCTTCAATAGCCGCTTCTGCTTGTCCTTCTTGATACACACCAAAGGCAGCATTCAAAACAACAACGGCTAAAATAATGCAGGCATCCGTCAAACCATGAATACCTTCTGTAATAACAGAAAGGGCGGCAGCGACAAGCAAGATGATGATCATCAAATCTTTAAACTGATCAATGAATTTTGACAAGAGGCTGCGTTTTTCACCTTCATCCAACTCGTTATAGCCATAGGCATCTAAACGTTCCTTGGCTTGTGCAGTGGACAAACCATCAACAGAAGTGTCCAAGTTTTTTAGGACTTCTTCCTCTCCTTGTGTGTAAAACAAGGCTTTATTTTGTTCTTTAGACAAAATAATTTCCTCCTTCTCTATAGGTAAAAATGGCTAACAAGACTCTTTTTATATAAAAAGAGACTTGTTTAATTAAAAACAAGTCTCGCTGTTTAAGAATATGCCGGAAATGTGAAATTTCGTAATGACGACATAATCGCAACTGTTAATCAAATCTCATGATTACAGTCACCTGCTACTCCCTTATTTGTACTAAATATTTTATCATAAATTATTCTTTATTCAAGCAAAATGATTCTATTTTTTCAAAAATTAAAACCAAGAAACTTCTAATTCATAATCAGCAAAAACATCTTCTGTTTCTGGATGCTTCAACTGATAATGAACATCAAGTGTTTGTCCATTTGGATCATGGGCAAATAGACTAGTATCTGTCAGAAAATGCTGGGTGCCAAGCGGTGTCGGAATGTGAACTAAGGCAGGTACTTTAGCAGAAAAACGCATAATGGATTTAGGATTAGAAAAGCGTGTCATCACCAGCTCTTCCTTGTTCAACTTAATAACCACTTTTTCTTTCTCGGAATTATGGTGAACAAGATAGGTATAATCTCCTTTTTCCATAACTTCACAAGTGTGGATTTCTTCGATAATTTCCGTTTGATCGCCTACTTTAATTTTATTTTTTATTTTGATTTTCATTAATTACTCCTTTTGTTACTATACCTATTTTGGCAACTCTAATGCGATACTGACAGCAATCTCCAAAAAAGTCATTAAATCTGTTTCAAGTAAACCACTTGGGTTTGTTTGACAAAGCCAATTTTTTCATACAAACGTTTTGCTCCAATATTGTCATCTTCCACTGCGATTTGGAAGGACTTGTCATTTTGTGCAATGAGTTGATTTACGACTGATTTAGCCAGATAGCTACCATATCCTTTGCCACGATAGGCTTCTACTACAGCAAGCCCATAGAGGTAGTTACTATTCCCAGATAAATCAACCGTACAAACTCCAATAACCTGACCTTCTTTGAGGAGGATGTAAAGCAGGCTACTCGAATCTTTTAAGGCCTCAGCAATATATCTGTGGGGCACCTCAAGAGTTTCTTCCGCATCAGAAAAGGCTTGGTGGTGAAGTTGAGTAATTTCTTCAAGATAAGAGGGTTCTGCTAAGAGCACCTTAACATCTGAACGGGACTCCAAAACATATGGTGTCCTATCTCGCCCTAGCCAGGTTTCCGTTTCTTCATTCTCAATCAAACCCCAATGACTTGCCAAATCAGGATGACCATCTAGAAAAACACGCTCCGTCTGAAAGGTCACTGAGCGAATAGGGTAAGATGCCGTTTCTTCTTTAAAACTCTTAAACAAGGCACGTGCAATGCCCTTACGACGATGATTGGGATGAACTAGGATACTTAGTTCAACATCCTCATCATCCGCATAGACCGTTAATAAGCCAAGCAACTCTTCCTCTTGATAATAGAGGAAAAAAGCCGGCATATTGGGATCAAAATTAAACATATTGGAGAGATAAGGTTCTCGAAAGGTTTGATCATGGGCTTGGCAGCTGGCAATCAATACTTTTGCTTCCTTACGTTCTTTATCGGTCAGTTGGTTGGTAAATCGAATCACTCTTGTCTCTCCTTTATTAGTCTGACCTTATTTTACCAATTAAAAAGCATTTGAGCAATTCTCACCTAATCTACTTCTTTAAAGAGACAATAATACTTTTATCAGGAAGAACTATGACAAAGCACCTAAATTTTAGTAAAATAGAAGGGAAACTAACTAAACGAAACAGGTAATTATTATGTCTATTAAACTTATTGCTGTTGATATTGATGGAACGCTTCTAAATAGCCAACGTCAAGTTACACCGGAAGTCTTTCAAGCGATTCAAGATGCTAAAGCCGCTGGTGTAAAGGTTGTTATTGCGACTGGTCGCCCTATTCCAGGAGTACTTCCACTTCTTGAAGAGCTTAACCTCAACCAAGACGGAGACTATGTTATCACTTTTAATGGTGGTCTTGTCCAAGAGACTTCTACTGGTAATGAATTGATTCGTGAGACCCTTTCATATGAAGACTATCTTGATATTGAAGTTTTGGCTAACAAACTTGGTGTTCATTCACATGCTATTACTAAAGATGGTATCTACACAAGTAATCGAAATATTGGACGTTACACCGTTCATGAGTCTACACTTGTTCATATGCCAATTTACTATCGTACACCTGAAGAGGTAGCTGACAAGGAATTCGTTAAGGCCATGTATATCGATGAACCTGAAATTCTTGATGCAGCCATTGCCAAACTTCCACAGGAATTTTATGACCGCTTTACCATTGTAAAATCAACACCATTTTATCTAGAAATTCTCAAGAAAACAGCCAACAAAGGTATCGCTGTAACCCATCTTGCTGAAAAACTCGGTCTTTCGAAAGAAGAAACAATGGCTATCGGTGATGAAGAAAATGACCGTGCTATGCTTGAAGTCGTTGGCTCTCCTGTTGTTATGAAAAATGGAAATCCAGAAATCAAGAAAATCGCCAAACACATCACAAAATCAAATGATGAATCTGGTGTCGCTTACGCTATTAGAAAGTGGGTGCTAGACTAATATGTATACCTATAAAACTGGTCTCAGTACTTCCGAGCATGACCGCTTTGTGATTGATAGTCCTCAAACCAACTTATTACAAAGTAGCTCATGGGCAAAAATCAAGGATAGTTGGGGCAATGACCGCCTAGGTTTCTATCAAGATGGTAATCTCGTTGCTGTCGCTAGTGTCCTTATTCAGCCACTTCCTCTTGGCTTTTCTATGATTTATATTCCTCGTGGGCCTATTATGGACTATCAAAATAAAGAGTTGCTCGCCTTTGTTATAGCTTCACTAAAAAAATATGCCAAAACAAAGCGTGCCCTCTTTGTGAAATTTGACCCAAGTCTCTTCGTGACTAAAAGCTTGATTTCACAAGAAGCTGAAATCCGTAAAGAGACTATGGCAATTGCCAAATACATCCAAGCTCTTGGCGTTGAATGGACAGGCCTCACTGAAGATATGGCTGAAAATATCCAACCTCGCTTCCAGGCTAATATCCATAAGGAAGATTTCACTGAAGAACAACTCTCTAAAAGTACCAAGCAGGCTGTTCGTACTGCTCGAAACAAGGGGATTTCAGTCCAATTTGGTGGTACTGAACTTCTTGAACAATTCGCATCTTTGATGAAGAAGACAGAGGCCCGTAAGAACATCCACCTTCGTGGCATTGACTATTATGAAAAGTTGTTGACGACTTACCCAGAGTCGTCATACATTACACTCTCGACACTAGACTTGCCAGCTCGTCTCAAAGATCTTAATAAACAACTGGAAAAGAACATCGCTGATGCAGCCAAGTTCACTGAAAAAACTAAACCAGGAAAAATCGAGAACAATAAGCAAGAGCACAAAAGACTTAAAGAAGAGATTGACTTTCTTCAAGAAAAGGTTGATGCTGGAAATAAGACTGTCCCACTTTCAGGTACATTAGTTCTTGAATTTGGCAAGACGTCTGAGAATATCTATGCAGGAATGGATGAAGACTACCGCCGTTATCAACCGGCTATTCTGACCTGGTATGAAACAGCTAATCACGCCTTTGAGCGTGGTTCCGAATGGCAAAATATGGGGGGAATTGAAAATTCACTTGATGGTGGTTTGTATAATTTCAAGTCTAAATTTAACCCACGTATTGAACAATTCATTGGGGAATTCAACCTTCCAGTTAGCCCTCTTTACGGACTAGCCAATTTTGCCTATAAACTCCGTAAGAAATTACGTAGCAAACATTAATGGATAGTATTTAAAATGAGACTTCCTTTTGGGAGCCTCATTTTTTATCTTTTATTAGTCTTTATCAGGAATAACCTTAAATAAGTAATAGGTGATAAAGAGTGTTAGGCAAAAAAGCGCAATTTTTACCCAAATAATAGGAGCGAAAACTATCGATATTCCCATTAAAACATAGATTTGGATAATGATTCTTTTCTTTCGTTCTTTGGCAATCGATTTTGTTTCTCGAAAATCGGCGACATAAGTTTGGTAAAGTTTGGTATTATATAACCATTTCTCAAAACGTTTGGAACTTTTAGCAAAACAAGCAATGGCTAAAAGTAGAAAAGGTGTTGTGGGCAAGATAGGAAGAGGAATTCCAAGAATGCCCAAACCAAGCGAGACAAACCCTAGCGAGAGATAAATTACTTTCATAAATACATTCCTTTTAAAAAGCTACACTAAAGGCATTAGTGCAGCTCTTCTGCTATTATTTTAAATATCTGTTAGTGGGGTCGCCGTGTCTGGTGAGGTATCAAAAACCTTAAAGTCAGTTCCAACACCAAAGTCAGCGCGAGCCAACTGATTTTCCATGGTCATGTGGGCCAACTCCTTGATATTATTTTCTTTGGAAAGGTGACCCAAGTAGATCTTTTTAGTTTTATTACCAATGCTACGAATCATAGCATCCGCTCCATCTTCATTACACAAATGACCTTGATCAGAGAGGATACGTTGCTTAGTTGACCAAGGATAAGAACCCGCCCTAAGGATTTCAATATCATGATTGGACTCAATCAGATAACCATCAGCATTCTCAATAATACCTGCCATGCGATCAGACACATAACCCGTATCCGTCAACATGACAAAACTTTTTCCATCTTTCATGAAGCGATAGAACTGTGGATCAATAGCATCGTGACTAACTCCAAAAGACTCAATATCAATGTCTCCAAAGGTTAGAAGCTTATCACGAGAAAAAACATGTTTCTGGCTATTTTCAATCTTGCCAAGCATGTTCTTACTATCCATAATTTGCCAGGTTTTCTCATTGGCGTAGATATCCATGCCATATTTACGAGCTAAAACACCTACACCATGGATATGGTCCTTGTGTTCATGTGTTACTAAGATGGCATCAAGATCACTTGGATCACGATCAATCTCTGCTAGCAAACTTGTAATCTTTTTTCCTGATAAACCAGCATCCACTAAAATCTTCTTTTCGGGAGTTTCCAAATAAAAGGAATTCCCGGTTGAGCCTGAAGCCAAAATACTGTATTTAAACCCTAAATCTGAGGTCATTTATACTACATCTCCCATTCATCAACCATCATGGCATCCTTGTCATATGGAAGCACAATTGTAAAAGTTGAACCCTTACCATACTCACTCTTAGCCCAAATAAAGCCCTTATGTTGTTTAACAATTTCTTTTGCAATGGACAAGCCAAGTCCTGTTCCACCTTGAGCACGACTTCTGGCCTTATCAACGCGGTAAAAACGGTCGAAAATCAACGGCAAATCCTTCTTAGGAATACCCAAACCTTGGTCAGAAATAGAAACAATCAACTGTGAATCAGTCGTCTTCATAGACACTGTAATCTTACCACCATCAGGCGAATACTTGATGGCATTATTAAGTATATTATCTACGACCTGAGTCATCTTATCAGTATCAATTTCCACCCAAATAGAGTTTACTGAGTAATCTCTAATGATTTCATAAAACTTACCTGGATTAGTTTCTTGACTCTTAATTTGATCAAACCGATTCAATATATAGGTCATAAAGGCTGTAAAGTTTGTCATTTCGACATCAAGCTGTGTGCTTTTATTGTCAATTCGAGACAATGCCAAGAGGTCAGAAATCATACGCATCATGCGGTTGGTTTCATCTAAAGAAACTTTAATAAAGTTTGGAGCAATTTCTTCGTGGAGAGCACCATCATCAAGCGCTTCAAGATAGGATTTCACTGAAGTCAAAGGTGTCCGCAATTCGTGACTAACATTTGATACGAAGAGACGACGTTCACGCTCCTCTTTTTCCTGTTCAGTGGCATCATGAAGAACGGCTACCAGACCTGAAATAAAACCAGATTCCTTACGAATTAGTGCAAAATTAACACGTAGCGTCACAAATTCATCATTAGCATCTCGACGCGACAGATGGATTTCGGGCGTCTTAGACAACAATTCACTATAGGTGTAGGGATTCTCACCATCTAATAAATCCAAAATAGACATCTGAGTCGCACTTTCGCGATCTAAATTCAACAAGCGTTGAGCAGTGCTATTAATCATGGTAATCTGACCACGGCGATTGGTCGCAATAACCCCGTCACTCATGTACGAAAGGACAGATGATAAGCGGTTTTTTTCCTGGGCTAGATTTTCATGTGTCAAACGAAAGACGTCCGACAAATCATTCAAGCGATCCGCTAGCTCTAAAAGCTCTGAATCTCCCTTTATGCGTAATTTTTCATTATAATTACCTGCCATAAGGGACTTGACTCTCTTAGTCAACTTTCGGATATTTTTAGCTTGTCGATAATCACGATAAGCTAAAAAAATAAAATAGAAAGCAACAAATAGGAGCGTAAAGAGTAAGGCTAGTTCAAAGCTTGTAATATTTAAGCCAATACTAGTCATAATTCTTCATGTAATAACCGACACCACGACGCGTCAAGATATATTCAGGACGGCTAGGTGTATCTTCAATCTTTTCACGCAGACGACGAATAGTTACGTCCACAGTACGAACATCCCCAAAATAGTCATAACCCCAAACGGTTTCAAGCAAATGTTCACGCGTCATAACTTGTCCCATATGTGTTGCCAAATGGAAGAGCAACTCAAATTCACGGTGGGTCAACTCAACTTCGTTTCCACGTTTTTTAGCAACAAAGGCATCCGGAACAATAATCAACTCACCAATTGAAATTTCCTGCTTGCCAGAGTTAGAGCTCTCTTCTACTGCAGTTTCAATAGTTTCTGTACGACGCAAGTGGGCTTTAATACGTGCCAACAATTCACGGTTAGAAAATGGCTTAGTCACATAGTCGTCTGCCCCAATTTCTAATCCGATAACCTTATCAAACTCACTATCTTTAGCTGAAAGCATAATAATCGGTGTGTGGCTCGTTTTACGGATTTCCTTGGCTACTTCCAAGCCATCCAGTTCAGGCAACATCAAGTCCAGGATAACCAAGTCTGGTTTTTCAGCTTCAAATTGTTCTAAAGCTTCTCGACCATCAAAGGCCGTAACCACTTCATAACCCTCCTTAGTAAGGTTAAACTTGATGATATCCGATATTGGTCTTTCATCATCAACAACTAGAATTTTTTTCATAATAAACACCTCATCGGTTTTCTTAAGTCATTCAATTTAGTAAAGCCAAAAACTTTACGTATCAAAGGTATTATACCAAAAAATAGGTCAAGGACCAAGTTTCTACTATAGATATTAAGCTGATATACAAGCTTTCTTTGTTTTTTGAGATAGCTTTGCTATGTGTAATCGGTAAAAAGACGAACACTATGATTGAATTTTCAAACATTTTTGACATTTTGCTATATCTATAGTAAAATACACTCTTGTTATTACATATATTAATGTAAAATTTTAGGAGGCTCTTATGGCACTTATCGAATTTAAAAATGTCAATAAATACTACGGAGATTATCATGCACTTCGTGATATCAATCTAGAAATTGAAAAAGGACAAGTTGTGGTTCTCTTGGGCCCTTCTGGGTCTGGGAAATCTACCCTTATCCGTACTATCAATGCCTTGGAATCCATCGATAACGGTACGCTTATCGTTAACGGACATAATATGACGGAGGCTTCTGCCAAAGATTTGGTAGAATTGCGTAAGGAAGCAGGGATGGTTTTCCAACACTTTAACCTCTACCCTCACAAAACCGTTCTTGAAAATGTTACCTTGGCACCTATCAAGGTGCTTGGAATCAGTAAGTCAGACGCCGAAAAAACTGCTGAAAAATTCCTTCGCTACGTTAACATGTGGGACAAGAAAGATTCATACCCTGGTATGCTTTCTGGTGGGCAAAAACAACGTATCGCTATCGCCCGTGGTCTTGCCATGAATCCTGAGCTCTTGCTCTTTGACGAACCAACATCAGCCCTTGACCCAGAGACTATTGGTGACGTTCTTGCCGTTATGCAAAACCTTGCCAAAGGTGGCATGAACATGGTTGTCGTAACCCACGAAATGGGCTTTGCCCGTAGTGTAGCTGACCGTATCATTTTCATGGCTGAAGGTCAGGTCCTTGTAGACACTACGGATGTCGATGGCTTCTTCGACAGTCCAACTGAACCTCGTGCAGTTCAATTCCTTTCTAAGATTATCGACCACAACTCTGATCGTGTCCAAGTGGATGCCTAAGGAGGACTTATGTTAATCAAGAAACTTAGTCGCATTTTTGCTATCTCTGCTTTGGCTTTTGTAGCAGTTCTCCTCTGGAACACCAAAAGTAGTCAGGCAGATGAGAGCAGTAAACTACTCAATAGTGCTGCAATTCAAAAAATTGTCAAAAAAGGGACTCTAAACGTTGGTGTCAAACAGGATGTCCCAAACTTTGGTTACTACTCAGCCAAAACCAATACCTATCAAGGGATGGAAATTGACCTCGCTAAGAAAATCGCCAAAAAACTTAAGGTGAAGGTGAATTTTACAGCGGTTACCCCACAAACTCGTGAAGCCCTTATGGATAACGGGACTATTGACATGCTTATCGCTACTTATACCATTACAGATGAGCGTAAGGCTTCATATGCCATGTCAAATCCTTACTACTACGACCAAATCGGTTTCCTTGTTCAAACTAAATCTGGCTACAAGAAACTTTCTGATCTAAACGGTAAAACTATTGGAGTATCTCAAGGGTCATCTGCCAAAACTGCTGTTGAAGAGTACGCTTCAGCTAATAACCTTAAGTTTGACTACGTTCAACTTGGATCTTATCCTGAGTTAACCGTATCCCTCTATGCTTACCGTATTGACGCCTTTGCTGGTGATAAATCAATCTTGTCAGGTTACGAAAGTGATAAAACCAAGATCCTTGATGAAGGTTTCAAAACACAAGAATACGGTATCGCCTCAAGCAAGTCTAACCAAGAGTTAATTGATTATACCAACGATTTGATTGCTAAATGGCAAAAAGATGGTAGCCTTCAAAAACTCTACGATAAGTATCACTTGAAACCAGCTAAGGCTGAAGATAAATAGAAAGGAGTCCTGAATTTATGTATCTTTTAACTGAAACGGCTAGTCCTTTCGCTCTTGAACGTTGGGCTGCTTTCTTCGCTAACTTTGGTCAGTTTGCCAAAGGTTTCTTTTACACTCTTGGCATTTCAATTGGTGCCTTGATTGTAGCTCTTCTTCTTGGGCTCATCTTTGGGGCTATGAGTTCAACTCACAACAAGGTCCTTCGCGGCATCTCACGTGTCTATGTCGAAATCTTCCAGAACACACCCTTACTTGTGCAATTCGTGGTTGTCTTCTATGGGATTTCAATATTGACTGATGGTCATGTCATGATCCCAATTTCATTGACAGCTATCCTTTGTGTAGGGGTCTACACAGGAGCTTATATCTCTGAAATTATTCGTACAGGTATCGAGGCAGTTCCTAAAGGTCAAACCGAAGCAGCTTTGTCTCAAGGGTTCACCTACGCTGATACCATGCGTATCATCGTCTTGCCTCAAGCCGTCCGTACTATCTTGCCACCATTGACCAACCAAGTGGTTAACTTGATTAAGAATACTTCAACAGTTGCCATCATCTCTGGAGCAGATATCATGTTCACGGCTAAGGCTTGGGCTTATGATACCACTAACTATGTGCCGGCCTTTGCTGGGGCTGCTTTCCTCTACTTTATCATGTGTTTCCCTCTAGCTACCTGGGCACGTCGTAAAGAAGAAGAGAATAAGAAAGCTTACTAAGGAGGTCCACTATGTCAGAAGTTTTATCAGCTACTAACCTTAAATTCTTAGCACAAGGGATGTGGACGACCCTTTACTTGTCTTTCTTCATCATCGTGCTATCTACCTTGTTCGGAACAATTCTGGCGGTCATGCGTAACGGAAAGAATCCTATTCTTCGTTGGATCGCTTCTATCTACGTTGAGTTCGTCCGTAACGTTCCTAACTTGCTTTGGATTTTCATTATCTTCTTGGTCTTCCAGCTTAAGTCAACTGCGGCAGGGATTACCTCTTTCACAGTCTTCACCTCAGCCGCCTTAGCGGAAATCATTCGTGGGGGACTGAACTCTATCGACCATGGCCAAACGGAAGCCGGCTTGTCTCAAGGATTTAACAGCAGACAAATCTTTGTTTACATCATCTTCCCACAAGCTATTCGTAAGATGTTGCCATCTATCATCTCTCAATTCGTAACAGTTATCAAGGATACTTCTTTCCTTTACTCTGTTATCGCCCTACAAGAATTGTTTGGTAAGAGCCAGATTCTGATGGGTGGTTACTACGAACCTAGTCAAATCTTTACCTTATACGGTATTGTAGCTCTAGCCTATTTCGTGGTTAACTTTGCTATTTCTAGCTACTCTCGCTACCTCTCTAAACAATGGGAGCAAGCTAGTGAATAAACAAAAACTCACCTACGGGTGGGTTTTTGTTTGCTCATATTTATAACAAAAAAATGATTAATTATTTAGTAAAAACCGAACGTTTTGAAAGAATATTCGGAATTTTTTGACTTTCGTCTTTACTTATGCTAAAATTTAATACATGTTAGAAAAGCTAACAAGCAAATCCATTATAGGAGGCTCTTATGGCACTTATCGAATTTAAAAATGTCAATAAATACTACGGAGATTATCATGCACTTCGTGATATCAATCTAGAAATTGAAAAAGGACAAGTTGTGGTTCTCTTGGGCCCTTCTGGGTCTGGGAAATCTACCCTTATCCGTACAATCAATGCCTTGGAATCAATTGATAACGGTACGCTTATCGTTAACGGACATAATGTGACGGAGGCTTCTGCCAAAGATTTGGTAGAATTGCGTAAGGAAGCAGGTATGGTTTTCCAACACTTTAACCTCTACCCTCACAAAACCGTTCTTGAAAATGTTACCTTGGCACCTATCAAGGTGCTTGGAATCAGTAAGGCAGAGGCTGAAAAGACTGCTGAAAAATTCCTTCGCTACGTTAACATGTGGGACAAGAAAGATTCATACCCTGGTATGCTTTCTGGTGGACAAAAACAGCGTATCGCTATTGCCCGTGGTCTTGCCATGAATCCTGAGCTCTTGCTCTTTGATGAGCCAACGTCAGCCCTTGACCCAGAGACTATCGGTGACGTACTGGCGGTTATGCAGAACCTTGCCAAAGGTGGCATGAACATGGTAGTGGTTACCCACGAAATGGGCTTTGCTCGCAGTGTGGCAGACCGTATCATTTTCATGGCTGAAGGTCAGGTTCTCGTGGATACTACGGATGTCGATGGCTTCTTTGACAATCCAACTGAACCTCGTGCTGTTCAATTCCTTTCTAAGATTATCGACCACAACTCTGATCGTGTCCAAGTGGATGCCTAAGGAGGTTGCCTATGATTTTCAAAAAAATCTTACGTTACCTAACTGTCGCATGCTTAGCAATTGTCACTATTTTTCTTATCTCGAGTCACAAGACTAAGGCGGAAGACACTAGTAAGCTTCTTGATAGTAAAGCAGTCCAAAAGATTGTTAAGCGAGGGACACTCAATGTTGGTGTAAAACAAGACGTTCCTAACTTTGGTTACTATTCTGCTAAGACCAATAGCTACGAAGGTATGGAAGTTGATCTTGCTAAAAAGATTGCTGATGAGTTAAAAGTGAAAGTAAATTACATCCCTGTAACGACGCAAACCCGTGAACCTCTTATGGATAACGGTACTATCGACTTACTCATCGGTACCTACACCATTAATGACGAACGTAAGGCATCTTATGCCATCTCAGATCCTTACTACCATGATCAAATTGGTTTCTTGGTCCTAAAGAATTCAGATATTAATAAAATCTCAGATTTGAATGGTAAGACTATCGGGGTTTCTCAAGGAGCGTCAACTAAGGCTGCCTTACAAGAATATGCCTCAGCCCACAATCTTAAGTTCAACTACGTTCAACTCGGTTCTTTCCCAGAATTGGCTGTATCTCTTTACGCTCATCGTGTAAATGCTTTCTCAGTTGATAAATCTATCCTTTCTGGCTATGAAAGTAAAAAGACTAAAACCTTAAAAGAAGGTTTCAAAACACAAGAATACGGTATCGCCTCAAGCAAGTCTAACCAAGAGTTGATTGATTATACCAACGATTTGATTGCTAAATGGCAAAAAGATGGTAGCCTTCATAAACTCTACGATAAGTATCACTTGAAACCAGCTAAAGCTGAAGATAAATAGAAAGGAGTCCTGAATTTATGTATCTTTTAACTGAAACGGCTAGTCCTTTCGCTCTTGAACGTTGGGCTGCTTTCTTCGCTAACTTTGGTCAGTTTGCCAAAGGTTTCTTTTACACTCTTGGCATTTCAATCGGTGCCTTGATTGTAGCTCTTCTTCTTGGGCTCATCTTTGGGGCTATGAGTTCAACTCACAACAAGGTTCTCCGTGGCATCTCACGTGTCTATGTCGAAATCTTCCAGAACACACCCTTGCTTGTGCAATTCGTGGTTGTCTTCTATGGGATTTCAATATTGACTGATGGTCATGTCATGATCCCAATTTCATTGACAGCTATCCTTTGTGTAGGGGTCTACACAGGAGCTTATATCTCTGAAATTATTCGTACAGGTATCGAGGCAGTTCCTAAAGGTCAAACCGAAGCAGCTTTGTCTCAAGGGTTCACCTACGCTGATACCATGCGTATCATCATCTTGCCTCAAGCCGTCCGTACTATCTTGCCACCATTGACCAACCAAGTGGTTAACTTGATTAAGAATACTTCAACAGTTGCCATCATCTCTGGAGCAGATATCATGTTCACGGCTAAGGCTTGGGCTTATGATACCACTAACTATGTGCCGGCCTTTGCTGGGGCTGCTTTCCTCTACTTTATCATGTGTTTCCCTCTAGCTACCTGGGCACGTCGTAAAGAAGAAGAGAATAAGAAAGCTTACTAAGGAGGTCCACTATGTCAGAAGTTTTATCAGCTACTAACCTTAAATTCTTAGCACAAGGGATGTGGACGACCCTTTACTTGTCTTTCTTCATCATCGTGCTATCTACCTTGTTCGGAACAATTCTGGCGGTCATGCGTAATGGAAAGAATCCTATTCTTCGTTGGATCGCTTCTATCTACGTTGAGTTCGTCCGTAACGTTCCTAACTTACTTTGGATTTTCATTATCTTCTTGGTCTTCCAGCTTAAGTCAACTGCGGCAGGAATTACCTCTTTCACGGTCTTCACCTCAGCGGCCTTGGCGGAAATCATTCGTGGGGGACTGAACTCTATCGATCATGGCCAAACGGAAGCCGGCTTATCTCAAGGATTTAACAACAAACAAATCTTTATTTACATCATCTTCCCACAAGCTATTCGTAAGATGTTGCCATCTATCATCTCTCAATTCGTAACAGTTATCAAGGATACTTCTTTCCTTTACTCTGTTATCGCCCTACAAGAATTGTTTGGTAAGAGCCAGATTCTGATGGGTGGGTACTACGAACCTAGTCAAATCTTTACCTTATACGGTATTGTGGCTTTAGCTTATTTCGTGGTTAACTTTGCTATTTCTAGCTACTCTCGCTACCTCTCTAAACAATGGGAGCAAGCTAGTGAATAAACAAAAACTCACCTTAGGGTGGTTTTTGTTTGCTGGATACTAAAAACGACTCCGATTGGAGTCGTTTGTTTCGTTAATTCACCGTTACTTTCCCTGAATAATAATCTAGGGTAATCCCTTTTTGTACATTTGGAACAAAGACATTGAACTCAAGTGAGCCATCTGCAGACTTGGCTTCAAGATGCGATCCCGATGGAATGAGGTTATCTCCTTCATAAATCAAGGTCACGCGATAACGGACACGTTTGTTTTTATCCAGAGCTTTTCGTACCAGGCTTTCATAATAATTTTGTCCCGTAGAACTCTCGCTATTGGCTTGGTTAGCCCAAGCAGTTTGAACGGCAACATTTTCTGGATTTGAAGTCGAGGCATCAAATCCTTTGAGACCACCTACAAGTGCATAGCCTAACAAGTGACCTCGATCTACGGCATGGTTATACTCTCCAGATAGATTGTGAACTTGATGCCATCCAGCTGGTGTCCAAGACGTTGAGCCATTCCCTGTTTCTTGACGATTTTTGTACTGTCTGGTCGCTTTACTTAACAAAGCATTAGCAACTGTAGGAACCGTTTGACCGTGAACTGTTTTGACTTGGTTATTAGCATAGGGTTGGCTTGATACCTTAGCATTTAGATTAGTCTTATTTCCATTAACAATATAAGCCCCTGCCCCATTCCATTCTAAAGAGTTTCCGAGTTGACTCTTGACAGAGCTAGTCATCACTATCTCAGCGAGCTGCTCTTGTGGTGTAGACTGCCCACTTGTTGAACTGTTTGATTTGACGAAGTTATTGGATTTTCCCGAGACTAGACTAGCTACCTGCTTGATTGGATTATTAGGCGAGAGCTTACTGCTCGTCCCAATGTAACCTAGAACCGCTATCAAGACCGCTATTAGTAACGAGATTAGCTGACGTTTCTGTTTATTTGTTAAAGATGTCTTTCTTTTTGCCATTGTTCTCTTTCTTTTATATGAATATCATGACTAAAGGAGCGGGATTACTTCCCACTCCCTTTTATTTTCCTGTAAATTTAGCAACAATTGCCTGCCAAGTTTCTGGTTTTAAGATGCTTATAGGATCCTTGCCCTCTCCTAAAACAGCATAGCCAACCATCAAGCCGATAGCTAGAAAAGCAAGGCCAATCACACACACACTTAAAACTAGTAATAATTGACGAAAAACATAGCCTTTACCAGTTTCCATACTAAGCCTCACTTACACGTGAAATATTTGCTCCTAGTTTAGCTAGTTTCTCATGAAATTGATAGTAACCACGATCCAAGTGTGTCAATTTACCAACAGTCGTTGTTCCTTCAGCTACCATTCCTGTAAGAATAAGTGCTGCTGAAGCTCGAAGGTCAGTAGACATAACTTGAGCACCTTGAAGTGGTAAACCACCGTGAATCATAGCCGTATCACGAAGGATTTCTGAATGAAGTCCCATACGACGCATTTCTTCCAAGTGTTGGAAGCGATTTTCAAAGACTGTTTCGATCATGGTTGATTCCCCGTTTACCACTGCCATAAGTGCTGTAAATTGAGCCTGCATGTCAGTTGGGAAACCAGGGTGAGGTAGAGTTTTAACGGTTACTGGTTTCAATTGAGAAACATCAGATTTAACACGAATGCCACCTTCTTCTTCCTTAACATCAACACCCATTTCCAATAATTTTGAAATCAAAGGACGGTTATGTTCCCAGATAGCATCTTTGATGAGGATATCTCCAGAAGTCATAGCCGCTGCTACCATAAAGGTACCTGCTTCAATACGGTCTTGAACAACTGCATGTTTAGTACCACGGAGAGCTTTAACACCTTTAATCACGAGTGTTTCAGTTCCAGCACCTTTGACGTCTGCTCCCATCTCGTTAAGAAGAAGGGCCAAATCAACAATTTCTGGTTCACGTGCAGCATTTTCAATGGTTGTAACTCCATCAGCCAATGTTGCTGCCATCATAAGGTTTTGAGTGGCACCAACAGATGGGAAGTCCATATAAATCGTTGCACCTTTAAGGTTTTCTGCCGTCGCAGTAATGTCACCACCAACTTGGGTAATTTTAGCACCCATTGCTTCTAAACCTTTGAGGTGGAGGTCGATTGGACGACTACCAATCGTACAACCGCCAGGCATTGAGACCTTAGCGTGACCATTACGAGCAAGAATAGGTCCAAGAACTACGATTGACGCACGCATCTTGCTAACATACTCATATGGTGCTTGATCGAGAATTTCTCCACTAGCATCAACGACAACGGTATTCTTTTCCTCGTCAAAGTCTACAGCAATATCTAAACCACGAACAACATTATTCATCGTGTAAACATCTGACAAGATTGGAACATTAGTTAAGGTTGTTTGACCTTCCGAGGCCAAGATAGTCGCTGCCAACAAGGGAAGGACAGCGTTTTTAGCACCTTCAATGACAACCTCACCACTTAATCGAGTGTTGCCACCCTGCACAATAATTTTATCCATAAGGATTCCTTTCAAGGGTCATTTTCATCTTTTTGTATTATATCAAAAGTCTTTTAAAATCACTAATTTAAGAAATCGAGCTAGCCATATTCTGTCCAAATGCTAAAACCGACAGAATAAAGGAACTGATAAGGTAGCCTAAGGCAATACTGATAAAGAGTAAAAAGAGTTTCAATTTACCAGTATTTTCAATCGGATTTTTGATGATTTTTGCCCAATCAAAGAGGCTAATCAGCATATGATAGCTCAATCCAATAAATACTAGGTGACTCGCCAAAGTGACGAATTGATTAATAATAGCCATAGTTTCATTATACCATAGAAAGCTAGTCTAAAACATAAAAAGAGGGGTGAGACAGTTCTAAACCTATAATCATTAAGTGACTGCTTTCACTCCTCTTCTCTTTATTTCTGAAACTACTAGATTAGGGCTTTTTTTAAAATATAGTTCTTGTCCTACTCTCTATAGGGTATGATTTCCTAGACTAAGCATAGTCTTCGTAACCATTTGGGTTTGTTTTTTGCCAACGCCAAGAATCTCTGACCATCTCTTTCAAAGTTTTCTTAGCTTCCCAGCCGAGAACCTCTCTAGCCTTTTCAGGAGACGCATAACAAGTCGCAATATCACCAGCACGACGTCCTTGAATACGGTATGGAATAGCAACCTTGTTTTCAGCTTCGAAAGTCTTAACGAGATCCAAAACGCTATAACCATATCCAGTACCCAAGTTGAAAATCTCAGCACCTTTATGACTCAAATTATATTTGACAGCAGCCAAGTGACCTGAGGCCAAGTCAAGAACGTGAATGTAGTCACGCACACCTGTACCATCTGGAGTTGGATAATCATCACCAAAAATATTAAGCTCAGGCAGTTTACCGATAGCTACTTGTGTAATATATGGCATAAGATTGTTTGGAATACCGTTTGGCAATTCCCCAATCAAACCACTTTCATGAGCACCGATAGGATTGAAATAACGAAGATTTGTGACAGACCATGACGGATCTGATGCAGCTACGTCTATAAGAATTTGTTCCATCATCAACTTAGTATAACCGTATGGGTTAATAGCTGATGTGGGCATATCTTCGGTCATTGGAGAAGGATTATTGGTACCGTAAACTGTGGCACTTGAACTGAAGACGATGTTTTTAACTTCATATTCCTTCATTTTTTCAAGAAGGGTGATTGTACCACTGATATTGTTTTTATAATATTTCAAAGGTTTTTGAACAGATTCATCAACTGTCTTGAAGGCAGCAAAGTGAATGATCAATTCAATATCTTCATTTGTAAAAACCTTATCTAAAAGTTCTGTATCTAAAATTGAACCTTGATAGAATGGGAACTTCTTACCTGTGATATTTTCCAAGCGTTCAAGGACTGCTGGAGAGCTATTTGAAAAGTCATCAACCAAGACTACATCAAAACCTGCATTAAGGAGTTCGACAGTGGTGTGACTACCAATGTAGCCAGCTCCTCCTGTAATTAAAATAGACATAGGTATTTCCTTTCTTGTTCGTCAGCATCTCTTCTCTCACAATCTTTCATGGTAAAATGAACCGAAGGTTCTTGTGTCATTGGAGATATAATCCTGAGCTTCATGTGATAATTCTA
This sequence comes from Streptococcus vestibularis, assembly GCF_900636445.1. Classification (NCBI taxonomy): domain Bacteria; kingdom Bacillati; phylum Bacillota; class Bacilli; order Lactobacillales; family Streptococcaceae; genus Streptococcus; species Streptococcus vestibularis. Next base: position 1,072,705 of record NZ_LR134275.1, read on the forward strand.
ATTTTTTTAATAAGCGATACTTGACTTCAGCTCAGCAGTTTGATTTGGAACAGGTGACAGTAAGTCATCTATAAAGAAATTATTAATGGTTGGTGTCCTTAAGCCTATCATTTTAAACATCTAACCGTTTCAGTAAAGTCTTAAATAAGAAAATTCATATTATTTATAATAGGTACAAAAAACAGAATTCAAAAAATTAAATTCTGCCTTAATTAAAATCATTAAATTAGATATAATATTATCTTAAGCCTCTACTGCTGCTTTAAGTGCTTCAACCTTATCCAATTTTTCCCATGGAAGATCGACATCTGTACGTCCCATGTGACCATAAGCCGCTGTTTGACGGTAGATAGGACGTTTAAGATCAAGCATTGCAATGATACCAGCTGGGCGCAAGTCAAAGAGATTACGGACAGCAGATTCAAGTTTGCTTTCAGCAACTGTCGCCGTTCCGAAAGTATCAACACGGACAGACACAGGGGTAGCAACACCGATAGCATAAGCCAGTTGTACTTCTGCTTTCTTAGCAAGACCAGCAGCTACGATGTTTTTGGCAATGTAGCGAGCTGCATATGAAGCTGAACGGTCAACCTTAGTGGCATCTTTACCAGAGAAGGCACCACCACCGTGTCTTGAGTAGCCACCATAAGTATCAACAATAATCTTACGACCAGTCAAACCAGAGTCCCCTTGAGGTCCTCCAATAACAAAACGACCTGTTGGGTTGATAAAGAATTTAGTCTCATTATCCAAGTATTCGGCTGGAATAACTGCTTTAATGACTTTTTCAATGACGTCTTGACGAATTTGGTCGTTAGTCGCTTCAGGATCGTGTTGTGTTGAAATAACAACAGCATCAACACGTACTGGTTGGTCATGCTCATCATACTCAACAGTAACCTGAGATTTAGCATCCGGACGAAGGTAGGAAATCTCACCAGATTTACGCAAATCTGCCAATTTTTTAACCAATTTATGTGAAAGACTAACTGGAAGTGGCATAAATTCAGGAGTTTCATCAATAGCAAAACCAAACATCAAACCTTGGTCACCAGCTCCGATAAGATCAAGTGGATCTTGATCACCAGTTCCACGAACTTCAAGTGCTTCATTGACACCTTGAGCAATATCTGGAGATTGTTCAATCAATGATGGGTGAACCCCAACAGATTCTGCTGCAAAGCCGTATTCTGCATTGTTATAACCAATTTCAGCGATAGTATCACGAACCACACGGTTAATGTCCACATAAGCTGTTGTAGAAACCTCACCAAAAACATGGACAGAACCAGTGTAAACAGCTGTTTCTGCTGCTACATGGGCGTCTGGATCTTCTGCTAAAATCGCATCGAGAATGGCATCTGAAATTTGGTCTGCAATTTTATCTGGATGCCCTTCAGATACTGATTCAGACGTGAAAAGTTTACGTTCTGACATATAAAATGTCCCCCTTTTAATATGAAAAATAGTATTAGACAGCACGGATTTAACCGTCTCCTAATAGGTAAAACGCTATTCTCCTGGTAGAGATAAACGCCGTTAAAAAGTTACAAAGAACCAACAGTCAAGCTAGGATGACTGTTGCCTTATCGGGACTTAATAACTATCCTCCATTATATCATTTTTTTCAGTCTAGTCATATAGTTATTTATTATCAAGCCTCATCAATAATTTATAGTGAGCATTTTACCATCTTTTGTATTATACTTAGGATATGAAAACTTATGAGCACGTTTATGACATCTTATCGAAGAGTCCAGACTTTGTAACGGGAGAGAGCTTGGCTAAAAGCCTTGGGGTCTCACGGACAGCTATTTGGAAGGCAATTCAAACACTTCAAGAACAAGGAATTGACATTACAAGTGTCCGAAAGAAAGGCTACTATTTAGAAAAGGGAGATATTCTTCTTCCTCAAGATATTTCTAAGCAACTCAACATTCCAGTCTACTTTAATCCAGATTCTAATTCTACCCAACTAGATGCTAAACATGGCATGGAAAAGAATAATTCAACGCCTGCACTTTATCTGGCATCAAGTCAAAAGGCAGCCAAAGGACGATTTGAACGTCACTTCTTTGCCAGTCCACAAGGTGGTATCTACATGAGTATCCACTTAAAGCCCAACTGTCATTTTGAGGAGTTACCCCCTTATACGATGATGGTGGCAGCTACTATTGTCAAAGCTATTCAGCGTCTAACCGGTATCAATACAGAAATCAAATGGGTTAATGACATCTACCTCAACAACAAAAAAATGGCTGGTATCCTTACCGAAGCCATTAGTTCTATCGAATCTGGTCGCATCACAGATGTCATTATCGGGGTTGGGCTTAACTTCTCAATCAGTGATTTTCCTGAAAAGTTAGCTAATAAAGCTACTAGTCTTTTTACTTCTGAAAAACCAAGCATCACTCGAAACCAGCTCATTTCAGAAATTTGGAAGCTCTTTTTAACCATTCCTACTAGCGATCTGGTCAAGGTCTATAAAGAAAAGTCCATCGTTTTAGACAAACAAGTGACCTTTAAACAAGCTGGAAGGACTTATACTGGTATTGCCAAGGAAATTGGTAATAAGGGCCAACTTCTCGTTCTTACTGATGATGGTCAGGAAAAATGGTTGACCGCTGGTGAAGTGAGCCTTACTTCTTGGTAGACTTGTCGGCTGCACGCGCAATGCGTGAAACAACATAGGTTGTCCAAAGACGACGTAAGAGTAAGTAACCAAAAAAGACTGTAAAAAAGTAATAGCCATGCTGTAAACTATAATTAAAACAAACCGTTTCAAAAATAGTTTCAAGCGTAATAAACAAAATTTGTTGAATCATAAGATTATTATATCAATAGATAGAGCCTGGGACAAGCAGTCTAGGCTCTTTTAGATGTTAGAAAGATTAGACCTCAAGATAGATAAACACACTCACAAGATACCTAAGGCGGGATAACTAACTTTCCCTAGCTTCTACATTTCTTGGCTCGGACCTAAAGAGGTCCACTGGACCTCCTCGCTTTTTCATTTCTTGGCTCGGACCTAAAAAGGTCCACTGGACCTTTTTAGTCCTCTATTTCTACAATATCAGAGAGAAACTCGAGTTCTTGAGGGATATACTCTTCACGATCTTCTTTTTCTAACTCTTCCTTAGATTTTAGACTTCGTGCAAATTCTGTACGGAGTTTTTCAAATTCTGATTTTGGAACAGCCATAATATTAGGCGAGAAACCGGCAGCTGAACTCATGATATTACCAAACATATCATTGAGATCACTACGTTTCATGACCAGTTCAGCATTAAAGGCAGCATTAAATGCCAGGATGGCATTTTCCTGATTGGCTAGTACAGGCTCAGATCCATTCAAAAGGGCCCTATTTTGTGGGCTAATAGAATCCAAGATTTCAGGCCAAGTTCCCTTTAGAGCATCCAGACACTGGCGTGATTTCTGGGGATTTTCCATGGTTTCACGCATAATAGTGAGAATCTTTTCACGATCCACCTTGTACTGATAAGCAGGTTTGGCTTTTCGAGTTGGTAATGCATCTCCTTGGACTTTGCCCTCTTTAAGAGCTTTACGTAGGCCTTCTACTTCGCGACGAAGACTATCTAACTCTTCTTGTAAATTCTCTGGAATTTCTTGTGACATCTGACTATGGGTTTCTGACAATTTTATAGTCAGCATCTCCGCATAGATTTTAGGATGTGTCCCAGTTTTAATTTCTGGCAAGGCACTTGTAACCAAGTCAATCAATTGGAAAAGTCGGTCTTGCTCCAGAGAAAGGTTTTCTTCAAAAAGGGGACTATGATGACTGTTCTCTCCGCCCGCTTTGACAATCAAAAGATCACGGAAATACTCCAAGAGATCAGTCGCAAAACGGCTCATAGACTTCCCATTATCAAAAAGAGTTTCAAGATTTGATAAAGCTTGCGTAGTCTCTTGATTGCGAACGTTAGCGACAAAACTATCTAGGGCTGTTAAACCAATAGAACCAGTGATTTCTTCAGCTACGGCTTGGCTGACATGATTGTCAGGAGAAAGACTCAGTGCTTGGTCTAAGATTGACAAAGCATCACGCATACCACCTTCCGCACGACGAGCAATAATGGTCAAAGCCTCATCATCAAAGGTTAATCCTTCTTTTTCCAGAATTGAAGCCAAATGCTCCTTAATAGCTCCCTGTTTGATCGATTTAAACTCAAAGCGTTGGACACGAGAAAGAATGGTTGCAGGAATCTTATGTAATTCAGTGGTCGCCAGGATAAAAACAACATTTTGAGTTGGTTCTTCCAAAGTCTTCAAAAGAGCATTGAAGGCACCTGTCGAGAGCATGTGAACTTCGTCAATAATATAGACCTTGTAAGTCGCACGACTTGGAGCATAGGTTGACTTATCACGAATCTCACGAATCTCATCAACACCGTTATTGGAAGCCGCATCGATCTCAATAACATCTTCAAGACTGCCGTTAGTAATATCACGACAGATATCACAGTGGTTACATGGCTCACCATCGACCTGATTAGGACAATTCATTGCTTTGGCAAAAATTTTTGCTGCACTGGTCTTACCAGTACCACGTGGGCCAGAAAAGAGATAGGCGTGGCTGATTTTCCCTGACTCTACCGCCTGTCTTAGCGTGGTTGAAATCACTTTTTGACCAACCATCTCGCCAAAAGTCTGACTACGGTATTTACGATATAAGGCTTGATACATTAGTTAACCTCAAACATTGCAAAAGTAAGATTTGTTTTTTCAAGTAAGACTTTGACAAACTGTTCAAGATAGTCTTGGTCAATGTCATCGTAGTCTCCTACTTGATGAGAATCCAAATCAAGAACACCAACTAATGTACCATCCTTCACCATAGGGACAACAATCTCACTTCGAGCAGCAGAATCACAGGCAATATAGTTGGCATGTTTAGTGACATCTTGGACAATCAAGGTTCTATTTTCTGCCGCAGATTGGCCACAAACACCCTTACCTAAGGCAATTCGAACACAAGAGACATTCCCTTGAAATGGTCCAAGGATTAACTCGTTTTTAGCATGATCCAATAGATAAAAACCTGTGAACACTGAGTTTGGCAATGTGGTATTCAAGAGAGCCGAGGCATTAGAAAAGTTGGCCAGAGCATTGTCTTCATTGGCAAAAAGTGCCTTAGCCTGAGCTAGCATTATTTCATAGGCTGATTTTTTTTCTTCTTTAGTCATAGTTATTATTATAGCAAAGATAGGTATTTAAAACTAGGAACCACCTACTCCTATCCTTCCCTTTCATTTAAAAATAAAGCAAGATCTTGAATCACATTTTCAGGATAATCTGGACTAGAAATCTGATAAAACTTAACCCTCATGCGATTTCTGAACCAGGTTAATTGGCGTTTAGCAAATCGACGGGTATTTTGCTTGAGTTTTTCTAAGGCCTCATCTAAAGTTTGTTCCCCAGAAAAATAAGGAAATAATTCCTTGTAGCCAATTCCACGTGCGGACTGGACCTCAGGATAATTATCATAGAGCCACTTAGCCTCTTCCAAAAGCCCAAGTTCAACCATCTTGTCAACACGAGTATTAATACGTTCATAAATCAGAGAGCGCTCATCATCCAACCCAATAATAAAAGGATCAAAAGTCGTTTCTGTATTTTCAGGATTATCAGAAAAGCGATGCAACTCAAGAGCCCTAATGGCACGACGACGATTAATCTCCTTTATCTCTATACCTAAATTATCGATCTGCTCAAAAAGTTCCAAATCAGAAAGTTGCTCTAACTCAGAGCGATAGGCTAACACCTGCTCTTGATCCACTTGCCCCCCCAGATGATAACCTTCAAGAAGACTTTGCAAATAAAGACCTGTACCACCAACAATAATAGGAAGTTTGCCACGATTGACAATTTCAGTAATGGCAATTTGCGCTTCAGTCACAAAATCATAGGCTGAATAAGACTCATCGACATCTCGGACATCAATCAGATGATGCACTGCCGCTGCCTGTTCTTCAGGAGTGGCCTTTGCAGTTCCTATATTCAATTGTCGATAAATCTGCTGGCTATCTCCCGAAATTATCTCCCCATTAAAACGCTGGGCCAATTCAATTCCAAGTGCCGTTTTTCCCACAGCAGTAGGTCCAGCCACTACAATAAGTTTGGTTTTCATAATGTTTCCACTTGCTATTCTAGATATTTTTTTAGATAATATAAGCATATTATAACATATACGGAGGATAGTCTCATGGCTAAAAAACATTCATTTGCTAAAGGTCTTGCTACTGGTATTCTCGGAACTGCTGCTACTGTTGCAGGTGCCGTTTTCGCAGTTAAAAAGACAATTATCGATCCAGAAGAAAAGAAATTGGCTTTCATCGAAGAAAACCGTAAAAAAGCAGCTCGCCGTCGTGTAAGTCGCTAATAGTTATAACCAGGGAAACCTGGTTTTTTGATTGAAGAGATAGATTTCTTTTACGTTAGTTAACTGGTCTGATAATCACATCAAAGGGAAAAATCTAAAGGTAATCTCAATAGTTATTATGGCTCCAGAATGAAATAAAAACATAATTCGCAATTTGTTTTGGACCCTTTTGTTCAATCTCCAAAGTAGATAAAACAATATCTTCACCAAACTTCCAATCGCCTGTTATTCAAAATCTCAGACCTTTTTATCACAATATAATGTCCTCAGAAAAGTTTATTTGGTACATCAAAAATGACTATTTCATATTCTTTACCTATCATCTTTTATTTATAACGCAATAAAAAAGCCTCTTTTAAAGAGACTTATGAAACCAGTTTACTTATTATTTAAAGCTTCAATAACTCGGTCAGTATTAGCTGTCACATTTGTATTATTGTAACGATGTTGAATTAGACTTTCGATTGTTTCTTTGCAAGTCAAAAGATTGGACTTTTCAAATACAACAACACTCAATACATGTGCACCTCCAGAAGTTAGATTTAAAATCAAAAGAGTCTGGAATGCACTTAATACCGTCAAAATACCATAAGCAGCTAAGATCAATCCTCCTAAGATAGATGAACCCATCATATTAAAGCCAACTAGAGCAAAGATAATTCCCCATGCGAAAGATTTAAAATCTAATCTGAATGAATCATCAACACTTGAGATATGATCCACTGGAATCGTTTTATTCTGTGCTCCAAGAGGAATAACCTTCAAAATAGTGTTAGGGTTTGAAGTCTTGATAAAATCTCCTTCAAGTGCTACAGATGCTTTTAGATAAAATGTTAGATACGAAGTGATGAAGGTTTGTTTCACAATAATCTCCTTTTTCTATTTTCTATAAAAAATCACGAGACTATTATATATATATATATTGTCAAGACCTTACTAAAAAGTTAGTTCAGAAATTCAAAATGATTCCAAAACCATTCAAACTATTTTTGATGTCCCCTGCCGGAATCGAACCAGCAACGACTCCTTAGGAGGGAGTTGTTATATCCATTTAACTAAGAGGACTTATGAAAAAATCTGCCACGAGGACAGATTTTTTTGTCGAAATCTGTAAATTATTTACGGATTTCTTTGATACGTGCAGCTTTACCTTGCAAAGCACGCAAGTAGTAAAGTTTAGCACGGCGGACTTTACCGTAGCGTACAACTTCAATCTTGTCAACACGTGGAGTGTGGATTGGGAAAGTACGTTCTACACCGATACCGCTTGAGATTTTACGAACTGTGTACATTTCTGAGATCCCTTGACCTTTGCGTGAAATAACTACACCTTCAAAGATCTGGATACGTTCGCGAGTTCCTTCGACAACTTTCGCGTGAACGCGAACTGTGTCACCAGGACGGAATGATGGGATGTCAGTACGAAGTTGACCTTCTGTCAAACTTTGGATCAATGGATTCATTTTTATATACTCCTATCTTACTAATCTTAAGAGCAACCTCTGTGTCTCAGCGGATTAGCCGTTATTTTTGTGTGTCCATTACACACTCTTATTATCTTATCAAAAAATTGTCAGGATGTCTAGTATCTTATTGCATTTCTAGCATTTTTTGTTGTCCATAAATGCTCGTCTTATGATTAATGAGATAAGCAAAAGCCATGACAATCACATAAGGAAGGATGTTAGCTGGTCCAAAGACCTCTACACCAATGAAAATCGGTGCTAAAAGGGTATTGGTACTGCTACCAAAGACTGACAAATAACCAAGACCTGCTACAAGTGGAATTGGAAGTCCTAGAACTGGTGCTAGAACAGCACCAAGACTTGCTCCGATAGCAAACAAAGGTGTTACTTCTCCTCCTTGGAAACCAAGAGATAAAGTAAAGACGGTCAAGAGCAATTTCAAGAGCCAATCAAATGAATAAATGGTCCCACCACCAACACTTAAAACAATCAAATTTGTCCCAAGTCCTGTATAGCGCCCCTTCCACAAAAGCAAAAGAAGACAGGTCAATACGACACTTCCTAAAAGAACACGATAGTAGGGATTAGGAAGAATACTAGCAACCTTTTTTTTAGCCATTGCCAATAGATAGGCAAAGAGATTACCTACTAAACCAAAGGTAAGACCCAAAAGAACTAATTTAACAAAAGTCTCAAGATCAATACTCAAACTGTCAGATACAAAGTGACTAAACTTTTCAAGTCCTAAAAAATGACTTGTTGTACTAGCTACAAAAGATGCGATAAGAGTTGGTGCTAGAATTGGTAGGCTTAACTGACCCAGAGTCAAGACCTCAATAGCGAAGAAAGTCGCAGCGATTGGTGTTTGGAAGAGCCCTCCAAAACCAGCTGCCATCCCCATGGTCAAGAAAATGCGTGAAGCATTAGGGATCTTAAAATAGCGACTAAAAGCATGGGAAACTGTGGCTCCGAGCTGAACAGCAACTCCTTCTCGACCTGCAGAGCCCCCAAAAAGATGGGTCAGCCACGTTGTCACTGTCACAAGTGGGATTAATCTTAAAGGTACCTGCTTCTCCTCATTGTGACCAACCTTGAAAATTAAGCCCATCCCTTGTGCTGCTTTGCCTGCAAACCTTTGGTATAGGTAAACAATCAAAAGCCCCGCTATAGGAAGCGCTGGGACTAGATAAATGAGATGATGGTCTCGATATTCTGAAAGCCCTATAAGAACACGACCAAAAATAGCATCAATTAGTCCAACTATCACTCCTAGAAAGACAGCATATAGACTCAAAATCACTAGATTGGAGTATGAGAGACCTTGACTCTCACTTAATTGTCTAACTTTCATTTTAGTAGCCTACTTTCCTTCAAGCTTCCCTGCTTGATAAGTACGAGAATGCTTCATAATATCCGAAAAACTAGCTACGATAACCTCTTGGTATTCCGGATTTGTGACACTCGCTGCTACTTTATCTAGCAAGGCCTGCTCACGCTCAGGATCATAAATCGCCTTTCCAGTGCGTTGCTTAAAAGCACTAACTCGAGTTACCAATTTCATACGTTCTTCCAACAAGGCAACAATCTCATTATCAACTGTGTCAATCTGTTGGCGGATCTCATTTAAGTCCATACTGACCTCCTTTTTTCTCTTCATTATAACAAAAATGACCTGAGGACAAAAGAGCCTCAAGCCATTGAATTGCTTATAAAAAGAGTTTTCTTACCTGACTGATATTACTTTCATTAACAACCAGATACAGGGTTGCTCCTGCTTTTAGACGTGTGTCTCCATGAACAACTTCAGACTGGTCTTGAAAAATCTGAGTGGAAATCAAAACCCCATCAGGTAAGGTTAAATCCTTAACCAATCGACCGGCTAGACTGTCTGTAACTGGTAAGTCAATCATCGTCGGTATTTTATCAACTTGCTTTGGTTCGTGAGCGATTAGATTGTGAAGCATGGCTTCATAGACAGGTTCTCCTCCCATGAAATCCATGACCAGATAGGCAATTAGGGTCACGACACCAATTGTCATTAACTGGTGAAGATCCCCTACCATCTCAGTCACCAAAATCATAGCAGTTAGCGGTGCCTTGGATACTGCACCGAAATAACCTGCCATGCCTAAGATGATGAAGATGGGGAACTTAGTCGAATCCAAGAAACCTAAATTTTCAAAAGCTGCAGCAAAAACGCTACCAGAAAGAGCACCGAGAGTCAAAATCGGAAGGAAAATACCACCAGGAAAACCTGACCCGAATGACAACATACTCCAAATAAAGCGAATAGCCAAATAGAGGATAGCCACAGTTAGAGCAGGATGTAAACCATTTAAGGCAAGAATCAATTCATTCCCACCACCTAAAAGATGTGGAAAATAGAGGCCTATAGGAATGATAAACAGAACTGCCAAAAGGCCATGAAAATGAGATGGCAAGTGGAAGATTTTTCCTAACCCTTGGTAGACCTTACCAATACGTAAGACAACCCACTCATAACCGTATCCAAGCACACCTAGAAAAATCCCCAAGACAATAAGAATCCAATAATCTTTCAAAGGAAATACGGGTAATTTTTCTGTCATAGCAAGGACTGGTACCTGGCCAAAGATGCGTAGGGAAACAGCATTGGCTACTAAAGATGCCGTTAAAGCTGTCACCCAAACATGACGAGAGAAATGATGATAGACTTCTTCGACGACAAATAGAAGACCTGCAATTGGGGCATTGAAGGCAGCCGATAACCCTGCTGCTGCTCCTGCAGCAATCAAGACGCGCTTCTCACGCGCAGAGAGCTTAAGTCCCTCGGCTAATCCCTTAGCAGTCATGGCACCTAGTTGAATACTAGGCCCCTCACGACCCAACATCAGTCCCATTGAAATCCCAAGAACACCTCCTAGGAACTTACGCCATAAAACTGACCACCAAGACGGATGTAAAAGCCCCATCAGTTCCCCTTCAACATGAGGAATCCCTGATCCCTTGATGTCTTTTTCCTGCTTAATGAGATAACCAATTAAAATAGCAAAGACCAAATTGACAAAGACAATTTCTAAAATAAGGACTGGATTGTGCAGGGCGTCTTGATAAATGGATACCGAGATTTGGGCCCCTTTAGCAATTAACCAACGAAAGAAGCTAACGACTGCACCTGCAGCCACACCGACTAAGAGCCCACGCCAAACGGACCAAAGGAGATGTTGAGATTGCGTCCTAAAATCTCTTTCTATTTCATTCATAAAAACTCCATTTTTAACTACAATAAAAGCAGACTTTACTCTGCTTTTTCTTATGCTAATGCTTCTGAAACTTTCTCAGCGAAAGCTTCGAGGTTTTCGATATCTTCATCTTCAGCAGAAAGGTCAACTTTGACACTATCCGCACCTTTAGTTGCACCAGTAAAGGTGAATTGTGTTTCAAATTCATCAACTGATTTACAGAAATAATCGTAGAAAGTATCTCCTGAACCTACAACACCGAAAATCTTGCCTGACAAATCAAGGTCAGCCAAATCTTCGTAAAAGTCAACGATTTCATCTGGCAACTCTCCATCACCATAAGTGTAAGTCGCTACAATACAGATGTCTGCATCTTCAAAATCAGCGGCATCAACCGTTGTACACTCGTCTACATCTACAGTGTGACCCAATTCTTCCAATTTTTTGGCAACGATATCTGCGATTTCTTCCGTGTTACCGGTCATACTGGCATAAACGATTTTTGCTAAAGCCATACTGTCCTCCAAAATAATAAATTAACTATATTATATCATATTTCTTCAGAAAATAAATGACCTAATAACTCAAAAAAACTGCCCATCAGGACAGTTTTAGATTTTGTAAGAGCTCAAACTGTCGATAGACTAGCCATAAGCCAAGACCAACTATCAGAATGAGAATCACTGCTCTCATGAGACCTCTCAGAAAAGTCAAGAGCCAAGTAAGAATCATAGAGGTGATTAGCCAACTCCATCCAGAAGCACCGTAAAGGGTTTGAATACTCTCTATGGAATGACTAGTCAGCATTTTTACCCAAGTGGGAATATAAATATAAATGCCATCACTTGATAAGCCCAAACGATTGGCAATCATGGTTCCTGTTGTTTGCAACCAAGTAAGGACCTCTGCATTGAAAAGAAAAAGGAAGGTTTGCATGGGGTAACGTCTAGCAAGGCGTTTCAAATAGCGCATGACAGCTCCTCCTTAATTAGCATAAAGAGCATGGACCGTATCAATATCCACCTGTTGAATCCCGTAATAAGATCCAGCTGATTGCATAACGGATGTCTTAGAGTCATCGTGATCTAAGCCGATGGCATGCCCCAATTCGTGCTCAGCCGTATTCACAATACGCTTGTGAGTATAACCAAAATCACTATTCAAGAGGAAATAACGATTCAACTTAACATCCACATGAGTGATACGATTTGTTAAAACATTAGTCTGACTGTCCGCTAGACCAGCTGCCTGTGAATTCGCATCGGAATAGTCAGTCGCAACAATGTCAGCTGTTGAAGCATCATCAGTTAAAGTAAAGATGAAAGCACCCGTGTTATTCCAGTCGGTGATAGCTTCCTTATAGGCAGCTACCAAGGTCTCATCCGTGGACTGAATATAGATACTGGCTGTATTTTGCGCCCATCTAGCTCCATTAGACTCAGGAATTGTATCTGTCGTCGATAGGTTTGAAACAACCTTTTTAACATCACTTGCATTGGTCCCACTAAAACCTAGCTCAACTTGTCGAAAGGCTTGATTAATGTTTGTAGCTAAGGTACTTGAAGAGTTATTAGCATAATAGATAAGTCCATAACCAACTATGGCTAAGACTAGGGCAAGTTTAAATATAGCCCAAATAAGATTCCAAATAAATTGTAAAAGAAGTTTGGGAATATAGAAGATTACTCTCAATAATTTTTTCAATACAGAGCCTCCTTTTCGAAACTTCCCCTAGTATATCATGCTCTAATAGTTCTAAAAAGTAAAAAATATCACTTTAAGCTTTTATCATCTCTTTGATAAGATGTTACATACTTGACCAATTAAGATAAACGTTCTTCTTTAATGTAATCAATAGGTAACCATTCTAAATAGGCTTCTAGTTGTTTTTCCCAATAATACCACTCATGTCTTCCATGGTCCGTGCGGTAGTCAATGTCCAAACCAAGAGCTTTCAAGTCAGCTACTGCTTTGTTTTGAGAGTCAAAAAGGAAATCCTCAAGACCACACCAGGCAAAGAATTTGGTTTTCTTGTCATGTTGCTTGGCTAGATTAACCAGTTTATGCTGCTCAATGTCTTTTCCTTCCAAATCGCCAAAGACACCTTGCCAGTATTCCTTAGACTCACTCGTCTCATCTGTAATCATCTCCGCTGATAATCCAAGGGCACCAGAGAAGGAACCTGCACAAGCAAAGTTATTTGTCGTTAAGGCTAGTTTGAAAGAACCATAGCCACCCATAGAAAGTCCAGCGATAAAGGTCTTTTCACGCTTCTTAGTCATACTAGGGAAGAAACGTTGCATAACTTGAGGAAGCTCCTTAGCAATGGCATCGTAATACTTAACCCCGTAGTTGGTATTTGTATACCAGCCATTTTCCGTGTTAGGCATAATAACGATGAGATTAGTCTTACGAAGGAGACGCTGAATATTGGTACGGAAGGCCCAAGAATTATGATTGCCCCCCATGCCATGAAGGAGATAGAGAACCGGAATATCCATATCACTTTCCCTTTCAGCAATCTGGTCGCGGTCTGGATAAATGACATCTACTTGACGGTACTGTCCTAGAACGTCTGATGAGTATTCAATTTGAAAAAAAGCCATTTGTATTTTCCTTTCTAAATGTCAGAAAAGCTGGGATACCCCAGCTTCTGCTTTAAGAAGAAAATCTTGTCGAGATTTACCTCTACTTCGATGAATGCAAGCGAGACGCTCACACTCTTAATGTAAAATCAATGATTAACGTACTTCCATGACTACTGGAAGAATCGCTGGGCGACGTTTAGTTTGGTCAAAGAGGAACTTAGCTACATCGTCTCGGACGGCACCTTTAAGTTCACCCCAATCAAAGCTGTCTCCTGCCAAGTAATTTTCAACGGTAGCATTGACAATGTCAGCAGCCTCACGGAGAATGTCACGGCTCTTCTTCACATAAACGAACCCACGTGTATTCACACGCGCTTTAGAGACAATCTTACGTTCCTTCTTGTTAACAGTGATAGCTACGATAAAGATACCATCTTCAGACAAGACCTTGCGGTCACGAAGGACGATATTACCCACATCACCGATGGCATTACCGTCAATCATAACATCACCGGCTGGAACAGCTCCTTCATGAAGGAAACCTTGATCCTCTGACAAGTGCATGATGTCACCGCGTTTAACGATATAAATGTTTTCTGGAAGAATACCAACTTCCAAGGCTAACTCTGCATGGGCTTGAAGGTCACGGTACTCACCTTGGACAGGGAAGAGATACTGTGGACGAAGGAGGTTAATCATCAATTGAAGTTCACGAGCATTGGCATGTCCAGATACACGAAGGCTCTGCGTAATCATCTTAACAGTTCCACCAGCCTTATAGATAGCGTTGTTAACACGTGCCACTACAGCTTCCTTAGCAATGCTTGGAGTTGTTACGATATAAACCAGATCTCCATCCTTAATTTGAACGTAACGGTGACGACCAACGGCCATCTTTTGGAGGCCATCGATTGGTTCACCCATACGACCATTTTCAAGGATAATCAACTCGTGGTCTTCAAACTTGTTCATGTCTTTTGGTTTGACAATAAGTTTTTCATGCTCCACAGTCAATTTTTTAAGACGGATGGCTGTACGGACAATATTTTCTACGTCAAAACCAGTAAGAACAACGCGACGTCCGTGATCAGCAGCTGAATCGAAGACTTGTTGAATACGTACCAAGTTTGAGGCAACTGCAGCAACAATAACACGTCCCTCTGCATCAGCAATAACTTGGTCAATCTCTTGGCCAACCTCTGCTTCAGAAGCTGTTTGTTCAGTACTTGTCGCATTTGCTGAGTCTGACAAGAGTGCCAAGACACCTTCTCGACCGATTTCAGCCAAGCGACTTAAATCAGTTTTGTAGTAAGGGCGAGCAGCCTGGTCAAACTTGAAATCACCAGTATAGACAATATTGCCTCGGTCCGTGCCAAGAACAATCCCCATTGATTCTGGGATAGAGTGAGTTGTCTTAAAGAATGAGACCACTGCATCTTCAAATTCAATTTCAGTTTCTGCGTCAATAACATGGAAGTTATTGAATTTCTTAACGCCAGCATTTTTTACAAAAAGCTTAGCCAACTCAATAGTAAGTGATGACCCAAAGACCGGTACTTTGACGTCTTGCAAGATATAAGGTAGGGCACCAATGGCATCAGCATGTCCGTGCGTCAAGAAAATCCCTTGGATACGATCTCTATTTTCAATCAAGTAATCTAAGTTAGGAATGACAAAGTCAACACCTAGTTGTTCATTTTCAGGATACTTTAGACCAGCATCCAAGATAAAGATAGAGTCGTTAATTTCAACAATATAGAGGTTCTTAGCATTTTCACGTACTCCACCTAGGGCAATAATTTTAATATCGCTCATGCTTGTTTTTCTCCTTTTTAGTTTGACTCTCTTCTAGAGCCTATTTTTACAGACGGTCCAAGAAGCTGAACGTTCGTGCGAACAGTCTCCTTGTCGATTTACAGGCCACAACAAAAAGTTGCATACTCTTTAAGTATACAACTTTTTAGCTTATTTTACAATTTAGAGTCAATCTGGGCCTACTCGAACATAGCATAGTAGTCTGTGATATCCAATTGATCCTTTTCTTCCTTGGTAAGATCTTTAATGATTTGTCCATCCTTCATAACGATAAGACGGTTCCCATATTTAAGAGCATCTTCCATGTGATGGGTAATCATCAAGGCTGTAAGATGGTCGCCCGTCACAAACTCATCAGTCAACTCCATAAGAGCCACACTTGTCTTAGGATCCAAGGCTGCGGTGTGCTCATCTAAGAGCAAGAGCTCAGGACGTTTAAGTGTTGCCATTAAAAGGCTAAGGGCTTGGCGCTGACCACCTGAAAGGAGACCTGCTGGTGTATCTAAGTGCTTTTCTAAACCATTACTGATACGTTCAATCAGACCTTGAAATTCCTCTGTGAAGAGATGAATTTGGCGTGATTTAAGGCCTCGTTTTTCGCCACGGTATTTGGCAATCAAGAGGTTTTCTGCAACGGTCATACGAGGAGCTGTCCCCATTTTAGGATCTTGGAAGACTCTTGAGAGGTACTTAGCACGCTTCTCAGCAGGGAGAGACGTAACATCCTCACCCATGATGAAAATCTGACCACTGGTCAACATGAGGGTCCCTGCAATGACGTTGAAGAGGGTTGATTTCCCGGCACCATTTCCACCAAGAATGGTAATAAAATCACCTTCTCTAATGGTAAGGTTGACATGGTCCAGGATGGTTTTTTCGGTGTTAAAACCGTTATTGACCTTAACAGTCGCATCTTTGAGTTCTACAATAGCTGTCATCGTGATAAGGTCACCCCCTTAAAGAATTTTCGGCGTAGGACAGGCGAGATCAAGCAAATGGCCAGAACAATCGCACTAAAGAGTTTGAGGTAGTTCGTGTTAAATCCAAGAGCGATAACTGCTGTCAAAAGGAACTGATAAAGGATTGAACCTACACAGATGGCAATCAGTCGTTCCAACAAGGTCAAGTTAGTCGTATACAAGACTTCACCAATGATAATGCTGGCAAGTCCGATGACGATAACCCCAATCCCTTTTGAAACGTCGGCATAACCGTCCTGTTGACTAATCAAGGCTCCTGAGAGGGCAATAATACCATTTGAGATAACAAGTCCCATCACTTCCATTGAATCCGTATTGATACCAAAAGATTTAGCCATGTCTCTATTATCACCTGTGGCAATATAGGCTTGCCCTAGGCGCGTGTTAAGAAAGGCAATCAAGGCAGTGATAACAATGGTTACAGCAATGAGACCGACGATTAAGAGGTTGTAGTCCTTGCTGAAAGGAAGTAAATCTTGAATAGTCTTAATATCAAGAAGTCCTAGGTTGGCCCTACCCATAATCATAAGCATGACTGAGTTAAGAGAAGTCATGACCAAAATCCCTGCCAAAATAGTAGGAATTTCTCCCTTAGTATAGAGGAGACCAGTCACAAGTCCAGCACCACAGCCGGCCAAAACAGCAACCAAGGTCGCCAAGATGGGGTTCCAACCAAAATTCATAAGGGTTACTGCTACTGCCCCACCAAGAGGAAAGGAACCTTCTGTTGTCAAATCAGGAAAATCCAAGATACGGAAAGTCATGTAAATACCAAGACCTAGGATTCCGTATAGAAGCCCCTGATAAATAGATGAAATAATCATATGTCCTCCTCTTATTTATCAGCTTTAACAGCGATGTCTGACTGTTTAAGCACATTTTCAGGGATGGTGATATTGAGGTCTTGAGCTACTTTGAGATTGAGGGTTGGTGTCCCATCATCAATCACATCAACTGGGACATCCTTAACTTTTTTACCTTTTAGAACCTTAACGGCACTGCGAGCTGTAGCCTTTCCGAGTTCATATTGGCTTTGAGCAACTGAAGCCAAACCGCCCTCTTTCACCATCGTATCAACCGTCGTATAAACTGGAATCTTAGCTTGGTTGGCTGAAGAGATTACTGTTGAGAAAGCTGATGCAATGGTATTATCCTGAGGTGTCCAGATGGCGTCAACCTTACCAGTCATGACTGACATGGTTGTGTTGATTTCATTGGTTGATGGTACGGCGTACTCGACCACATTCAGACCATCTTGTTCAGCATATTTTTTAAAGTTTTCAACCTGTGATTTGGAATTATCTTCACTTGAAGCGTAGAGAATACCAATCGTTTTGGCGTTGGGTGTCAGTGATTTGACCAATTCTACTGTCTGCTTAATCGGCACTTGGTTAGAGGTACCAGTGACATTACCTTCTGGATGCTTGAGATCCTTAACTAATTTTGCCCCAATAGGGTCCGAGATAGCCCCCATAATGACTGGAATATCCTTGGTAGCTGCCGCTAGCCCTTGTGCTGCTGGTGTGGCAATGCCGATAACGACATCGTTCTTGTCGTTGACCAATTGTTTAGACATGGTTTGAATCTTTGATTGATCCCCTTCAGCATTTAGGAGGGTAACTTGAACCTTGTTCCCTTTATAACCAGCTTCCTTAAGGCCATCCTCAATACCTTTCTCGATTTGATCCAGGGCATCATGAGTGACGAACTGAAGGATTCCTACTTTGACGACCTTATTGGTATTTTGGTGTTCTTTTTTGAACAGATCTGTACCAATGGAGCTGAGCGTCAAGATAGCTAAGAAAACCAAAGTCCAAATTAAACGCTTGTTTTTCATATCTGTCTCCTTATATAAATTCTTACTTTCTATTGTAAGTCATTTTCAGTCAATTAGCAATATTCTTAATTTATAAAAATTACCTTTCTCAAAGAAAAAGAATCAGAACACGATGTCTGATTCTTTTTCCTATTATTACTGATATTGTGCCAAGTCTAGCTTCATAATATAAAAGTAAAGGTCGCCATATTGTCCTTTGTAGCCAATATCATGTCCGTTTATAGTCACCTTAGTGACTGGCGTTGAATCCGGTAAGGCAATCCAACAAGCTTGCTGTGCTCTGACAAATTCATTGTAATCTTCAAAAGAAGTGTGTTTTTCTTGCTTTGCAGTATTTAAATAAGTTACTTCAATCATCGAGGGACCTCCTTCTTATCCTTTAATTAATGTCTAGATTACGCTTCTTAGAGAGTAAAGTCAATCATGACGACTTAAAAAACTAGCAGGCTAGACTATACAAATAGACCCCATGGCAAATGCTGTGAAATCTATATTGATTCGAATCAGAATTCTACTGCCCTAAACGACCGTTAAATCATTTTAACATTTGCGTCGTTTTCCAGTATAGAGTCCCATTCCTGCTATAAGACTTGACAAACTAACAAATGCAAGATTTGAATTCTCACTACCAGTTTCTGGAAGTTGAGCTGTCTTATCAGTTGGATTGATAAAGTATGCTTCTTCTTTTGTTTCTGGGAGAACTGGAGCCTTAGGCTCTTCTGTTTGTGGAGCTGGCTGTGGCACTGGTGTTGGAGTCACAGTCTGTTTGTAGATGTGCTGAGTATTACCATTTTCATCAACGTATGATGTCGTTACTTGTTCGTAGACATGTTCGATATCACAATTAAGTAATTTCTTGGTTTCTACGAAGCGATAACCTGGAATTTCAGCTTTTGCTTGTTCACCATCAACTGTAGGATTTCCCTACCACCCTTATCTACAAATGACGTAACTGGCAATACAGTAAGTGTGTAAGTCGCTGAAGCCTTAGTTTCGTTCACATCTTCATGAACCACTGTAACTGCTGGGACAGGTTCTGTAAATTCAGCTTCTGGTGTGAATGTTACTGTACCATCTGCTGCTACCGTGTAACTACCAAGACCTGAAACAGTCTTGGTAGTGGTGCTATCTTCAAATGTAACTGGAACGGCATCATTTATTGATACACGGATGTCACCTTCAGTAAAGATTGGCTTGCCTGTTTGAGTTGCACTCTTCTTACCAATTGAAGTAACTGTTGTGACAGTTTGTGTGTACTTATCAGTTGCAGTCTTAAGAGCATTATCTGACACTCTACCATCTTTATCACGACCAACTGAAGTCGTAAGAGAAACTGTTACACCCTTGGCAGTTCCAGTAAATCCTGGGTCTGATACAAAGGTAACCTTTCCAGTCAGCTCATCTAAATAGTAGATTCCTTCTACAGTCGAAACAGGATCATTGATTACATTTCCAGTTGTTGGATCGACAAACTTGGACATATAATCAAAATCAAGTGTGATTTTAACTTTCTCACCATTATTATTTGTTCCTTCAATAGCTAATTCTGGAGTACCAGTTTGACTAACTCCTTGAACATCCATAGATGTCTTGTCTTCCCTCTCAAGTTCCTTCGGAGTAACAGTTGGAATATATAGACCATCCATGCTATCCCAAACTTCATTTATAGAAGGAAGTACTTCTTTGTCTTTAGAAACTCAATCAGTTGTATAGCCGTTGTTATCAGTAATCTGATTCAGTATTCATTATGGCTGCCTCAGTTGCCTCTAATTCATTACTTGCAGAAAGAGCTGAAGTATTTGTCAAACCGTTAGCAACTACCAAATTCTCTAATGAGGCTTGAGCTGTAGAAGATGATTCATGATTCTTGGCTTCTGATGTTTGACTTGATAAATCCATCGATTTAGCAGTTCCACTACCGTTATCTGTAGATTGAAAAGGTTCAGTTTTAGCACTTGCTTGGCTATCTGTAACTGAGGGTGCAGTTTCACTTGTTGCTTCGTTCGCAATCATTAATGCCAATGTACTATATAGTTGTGCATCTTGACTAATAGGTGTAGCGGCACTTGCTACACCAGCTGTTTGAACTTCTGTAGTTAACTCATCTGCTAAAACTTTGTTATCAATACCAAGTTCCAAGTAAGACAGAGTACACGCCTACATTGAGTTTACGAATTGAAAATCGACTTAAACAATTATTTAATAAATCTTTACCCACTTTGGTAATCCTCCACACTTAACATTTAAGTATCCTACCCCTCAATGAGATTAAAAGTATTTTAAAATATTAATCGTTTAACATTCTAACACGATCAGTAAAGATAATTTATTTTTTGTATAAATATAACTTTATCCAAGTCTATATAAAATATATGCATATGTTTACCAGTATTTAAAATTGTCCAAAAAAAATAATTTTAAAGTTTCATTATTTCGAAGAAAGCAATTACATTAATTAACCTTAGAAAAATGAATTCAAGGGAAATGTTTAAATTTCTAAATCCTAATCATTATAGTCAACTTCATAAAACGTCTCTTTAGTGTCTTTTTGAAAGTTTCTAGGAGCTTTAACAAATTTCGTATACACTCTTAAAATAAATGTAGCTAAAACAATATATTTCTAGGCAAATTATCTTAAGCAATTCAATTTAGCTAGCTACTTAAAATAGGAGTGTAAAGTCTATACTATTACAGCTATACCTGAATCTTCTAGGATTTTACAATCAAAATAAAAGCTAAGATTCAACGAAAAATCATGTAATTTATCATAATACTCATTTATAACCAACTCAGCCATTTTATATCCCCCCATTAATCCACTTCCTCAAAGATAATCTATATAGCATATTCCACTAGATAAATTTTATAGTTAAATAAAATATAAAAGGCTCTATAATTTCTGTAGTGGGTAAAACCACTGTAGAGATTATAGAGCTTTTTAAGTGTACACAAAAAGTCCCATAAGAACTATAATGAAAAGCAACCAAACCATCATTAGGAAGAACTTATGAGACTTATTAAGAACACCACAGAATTAATCGGAATTAAAGACCCTAACATCATTATTTCTCTTGTTTTTGAAACGGATACTCATATCGAGATTCAAGCAAAACTGGATTATCCTGCACCACCATGCCCTCATTGCCAAGGAAAGATGATTAAATATGACTTTCAAAGACCTTCTAAAATCCCTCTTCTCGAGCAAGCGGGAATACCGACACTGCTACGTCTGAAGAAACGTCGGTTTCAGTGTAAAAGTTGTAGGAGAACACGGTGGCTAAGACATCAATCGTTGAGAAAAACTGCCAAATCTCTAATCTGGTCCGACAAAAGGTTACACAACTCCTAACTGAGAAGGTGTCACTAACGGATATTGCCAGAAGACTTCGTGTATCGACATCCACTGTCTATCGTAAGCTTGATCAGTTTTCTTTCAAGGAACATTTTGATAAACTCCCAGCTGTTATGTCCTGGGATGAGTTTGGGTTCAAGAAAGGGGAATTAGCTTTTGTGGCACAAAACTATGAGACAAACAAACTCATAACTATCCTTGATAATCGCCGTCAAACCACTATACGAAACTACTTTTTGAAGTATCCATTGAAAGCTCGACAAAAGGTGCAGTTTATCACGATGGATATGTCTGGGGCTTATATTCCACTAGCCAAAAAACTTTTCCCAAACGCTAAAATCGTTCTTGATCGTTTCCACATCATCCAGCACCTTGGTCGAGCCTTTTTAAAGACAAGAATTGCCATTATGAACCAGTTTGATAAGAAGTCACTACCCTATCGAGCCTTGAAAAATCATTGGCGACTTTTCCAAAAGGACAGCCGTAAACTATCTCTCAACTCTTTTTATTCAAAGACTTTCCGCCAAACTTTAGCACCACATGAAGTTGTTGAGAAGACATTGAATTTCTCAGAGGAACTCGCTAATTATTATAACCTCTATCAGCTTTTGCTTTTTCACTTTCAGGAGAAGAGAGTAGATGAATTCTTTGAGCTGATAGAGGAAAATAGAAGCAAAGTCAATCACTATTTTCAAACGGTCTTTAGAACTTTTCTTAGACACAAACAATACATCCAAAATGCACTAGAAACAGACTATTCAAACGCAAAACTGGAAGCTACCAACAAGTTGATTAAAGACATCAAACGGTTGGGCTTCGGTTTTAGAAACTTCATCAACTTTAAGAAACGTGTCTTCATCACTCTGAACATAAAAAAAGAGAAGACCTATCAGGTCCTCTCTAGATGTTAGCTTTTCGTCACCCACTACAGTTGACAAACTGGCAAGACACCTTGTTTTAGGTGGAGTTTGATCAAAGTATGTAGGACGCTAAACGTCGCGTATTGAAAATAAAATCACTAAAACATGGAATTATTCAAGACAAAAGAGGTAATGTCATGCGTGCAGTATTTGGAATTGATGTCAGTAAAACAAGTTCTGAGGTGGCCATTTTAGTCAATGGTGAGAAGGTTCATGGCTACACCATACTCAATGATACCATTGGATTCAATCGCCTGTTGGGCGACTTGAAAACTGTTCATAACCCTGAGATTATATTTGAGGCTACAGGCGTCTATTCTCGACGTCTTCAAGCCTTTCTTGAGGAATATAGTTACGCTTACACACGGCTAAATCCACTGGAAGCTAAGAAGCAATTGGACAGTCTGCGAGTTCGTAAAACAGATAAAATTGACGCTGAAAAGCTGGCTAAATCTCAGCTTGTGCACAATCGTAAACCAACTTACGTGCAGGAAGAAGTTTATCAACACCTGCGTGATTTAAGCCGTTTCTATCAAAATATGACAGAAGATCTTGTTCGAACTAAAAACCGTCTGCACAAGGTCCTACAAGTCACATTTCCTGAATTGGAAAATCTATTATCCACACCTACTGGAGAGCAATATTGGAACTTAGTGATGGCTTTTCCATGCAAAGAGTTTGTATTAAGCCTATCTCAAAGTAACTTGTGTGAGATTATCCGTCAATCTACCTCCAAACGCATCTCTGAAAAGCGTATTGCTTACCTAACTGATAAACTTATAAAACTCGCTAAACAATCTTTTTGTGCGGTCAAGAAAACCTCTCCAATGCTTGAAGAGGTTCGTTACTATGCTCAAGAGTTGCTTCGTCTTTCTGAACGCAGACAAGTTGTCTTAAACGACATGGTAGCTCTAGCTCAGCCTTTACCAGAGTATGACATCTTACGGTCAATTCCTGGCATCGCAGAAGCCACAGCGACATCTATCATTGGCGAATTGGGAGATATTCGTCGCTTTCAGTCTACCAATCAAATCAACGCTTTTATTGGCATTGACCTGAGACACTATGAATCTGGGAACTTTCTCGCCAAGGAACACATCACTAAACGAGGGAATCCCTATGCCAGAAAAATCTTGTTCAAGTGCATTCACAACATCGCTTCAGCTAGTCATACCAATCCCTGCCATATCGCTGACTTTTATGAGAAACGAAAAAGACAATCGACAATAGCTTCAACTAAGCCACATACGATTGCCTCTATACATCGTCTCATTCGAACAATGTATTACCTCATTACGCATAACAAACTTTACGATTACTCTTTGACCCAAAATCGATAAGGCTGTCTATACCGTATTATTGTAACACCTTGTTTCAAAAAATACCAGATGAGGTGTTTTTTTAGCATGCCCATTTATAGATCAAAAAGTGTTAAAAATAAGACAGTAACCTCAGAATAGATACTGTCTTATCTCTTTTTTTACTTAAAGCCTTGATAGACTTGACAAATGGTAGAAAAGAGCCCTTTATATTTAAGTATAACTTAAATTATTTTACTGTGCGGATACGCATAGTGTTTGTACCACCTGTACCTACTGGAACACCAGCAACGATAACAATGTTATCACCAGATTCTACAAGACCTGATTCCAATGCAACTTTTTCAGCAACATCAAACATATCATCAGTTGAGCTTGGTTTTTCAGTAACTACTGGAATAACACCCCAGTTAAGCATCAATGATTTTTGAGTAATTTCATCGAATGTTACAGCCAAGATATCAGCTTCTGGACGGTATTTAGAAATCAAACGAGCAGTGTTACCTGATTCAGTAAGCGCAACAACAAGTTTGATATCCATTGAGTTAGTAGCATCTTTAACTGCAGACGCAACTACTTCAGTCTTAGTTGAACGGTCAAATGTTGATGAATCAAGACGTCCATACTCTTTAAGAAGAGTTTGAGCGTTTTTATCAATTGTAGCCATTGTACGAACTGATTCAACTGGGTATTTACCATTTGCAGACTCACCAGAAAGCATTGTAGCATCTGTACCATCGATAACTGCGTTGAATACGTCAGATACTTCAGAACGAGTTGCACGTGGTTTTTCTGTCATTGTTTCAAGCATGTTAGTAGCTGTAACAACAACTTTACCAGCAGCGTTTACTTTAGTGATGATCATTTTTTGGTAAACTGGAACCATTTCAAATGGAACTTCGATACCCATGTCACCACGTGCAATCATGATACCATCAGCAGCTTCGATGATTGAATCAATGTTTTCAATACCTTGTTGGTTTTCGATTTTAGCCAACAATTTAACATGTCCATTACCAGTTTCTTCACAGATAGCACGAACTTCTTGTACGTCTTTTGCAGTACGCACAAATGAGATAGCGATAAAGTTAAGACCTTGTTCAAGACCGAAACGAATATCGTCATTATCTCTTTCAGCAAGTGCTGGGAATGGGATTTTAGTGTTAGGAATGTTTACACCTTTTTGTTTAGCGATGATACCATCATTTTCAACTTCAACGATGAATTCACGTTTTTCAGCATCTTTGTCTACAACACGAAGACCAAGTTTACCATCATCGACAAGAACTTGTTTACCAACTTCTACATCGTCAAAAACGTCAAGTGCGCCTGCAACGTTCAAAGCGATAACGTCGCGAGTTGATTTGATACCTTGTTTAGTAGCAACACGAATTTGTTCACCAGTTTTGTATGCATACTCTTTAGCATCACCTTCGAACAATTCTGTACGGATTTCAGGTCCTTTTGTATCAAGAAGGAAACCTACTTTTTGACCAGCAAGGTCTTCTGCCATACGAACGACATCCATACGTTCACCTTGTTCAGCGTGGTCACCATGTGAGAAGTTGAAACGGAAAACGTTGGCACCTTCCTTGATCAATTGAGCAATGTTTTTAGCAGATGCTTCACGGTCAAGTTTTTCACCCCAGTAACCATCTTCACCAAATTTTTTACCGCCACGGATTTCAACCGCAGGACCAAGTGTTGCAACGATTTTTACACGTTTATTCATGATAAATAAATCTCCCTTATATTTTTTGTCGCCTTAGCGACGGATTAACAATAATTTAAGTAACTGAGATTAGTTCAAGTTAGACAATGAACGGTTAAGGTCTGCAAAGTCAAGACGAGCTTTGTGTGGATTGTTAACGATAATTTTACCGTCTTCAGTAAGACTGAACAAAGCGCCTTCTTCTGCCGTACCAAGGATTGGGCTCTCAACAAGCTCTTCATTGTGGATACCAACAGCTACACCACCAATACCTTGTTTAAGGAGGTCAACCGCATGCGCACCCATCCATGAAGCAAGAACACGGTCACGCGCAGTTGGTGTACCACCACGAACCACGTGTCCAATGTTTGTTGCACGAAGATCTGAAGTGTCTCCAGCCTCTTTCATTTTAGTTGCAAATTCTTCTGCACCCATAACACCTTCAGCAAGTACGATTACATGGTGAGTTTTAGCACCTGATTCGTAACCTTCTTTAACTTTACGAACAACTTCATTGATGTCGTACTCTTCTTCAGGTACAATAATTTGATCTGCACCAGAAGCAATACCAGCCCAAAGAGCGATATCACCAGCGTTACGTCCCATTACCTCAACGACAAAAGTACGTCCATGACTGAAAGCAGTATCTTGGATTTTATCCAAGGCTTCTGTTGCAGTTGCAACAGCTGTATCAAATCCAATTGTATAGTCTGTACCAACAATATCGTTATCGATAGTTCCTGGAAGACCAACTGCTGGGAAACCATGTTCAGTCAAACGCATAGCACCATGGTAAGAACCATCTCCACCAATAACTACTACACCTTCGATTCCATGTTTTTTAAGTTGCTCAATACCTTTAAGTTGACCCTCAAGTTGGGCAAACTCAGGATAGCGAGCAGACTGAAGGAAAGTACCACCACGGCTGAGGATGTTGTCTACGCCTTTGGCATCAAGTTGGAAGATATCTCCTTCAACCATACCAGCGTATCCACGGTTAATGCCGAATACTTCAATTCCTTCAGAAATTGCTTTGAGAACAACTGCACGAGCGGCAGCGTTCATACCAGGGGCATCTCCACCACTAGTCAAAACAGCAATACGTTTCATTATTCCTGATACTCCTTTTATATATTTAACATTTTCATTATAACACAAAGAATTCTAAATGGCTTTAAATTTGAAAAGTTTTATCGTTTTTTTTAACGTAAAACCGTTTTCAACACTAAGGGTGCTAATTCCCTACTGAGTTCTTCGTTCTTAGACACTTTATATCGTTGACTAACTATCGTTTCCTTGCTTCCCTGATAACGAATAACCACAGGAATATGTCCAGGATGCTTGGCTAAAATTTGAGAAACTTCTAAATCTTTATTATGATTCTCTAGTAAAATCCAAAAACGCTCAGTACTAGCCTCCTCTATATTTGACAAAATTAATTGAAGACGTCCGTCGCGCTCCTGAGTTCGTCCCTCTAGATAAAAGAGACCACCTTCTTTTAACTTATCTTTATGATAGAAATAAGTTTCTGGAAAAAGAGTGACATCCAGTTTATTTACCCCATCAAAAACGCTTAGAAAAGCCATCTGGTCTCCCTTTTTCGTTCTGATAATGCGAACTGATTCAAGCTGAACCAAAACTGTAGCCTTACTGTTCAAAGCCAACTCAGAAATTGGTTGGTAGGGCCGTGATGTCATTTTTTGAGCTAAATGTAATGGATGTGTACTAAGCCCAACGCCTAGTAAATCCTGCTCTATACTGTAGCGTTCTGTCTGACTATAGTCTTCATACTCCACCCAAGAATAAGAGGACTCTGCAAACAAACTTCCTAACTCGTTCACAAAAGTAAAGAGGTTGCTTAAATTACCAATGATTTTCTGACGATTTGGTTCAAAGATATCAAACAAACCAATTTGGATGAGAGGAGTCAGAATATCGACTTTCTGATATTTGCTAGGAATACGTGTCAAAAAGTCTTCTATAGAAATGTATTTGCCATTTTGTTTGCGTTCCTCAATAATCCAAAGGGCAAAATCTCTTGGCAAGCCTTTTATTGTCTTAAGTCCCAAAACAATCTTTCCATCTGAAATCTTGTCCAGATAGGGAATCCTATTAATATCGAGGCTAGCTAGGGAGAAGCCATTTTCAATGGCATCCTTAATGTAATCACTTGACGAATAATTTAACATGACGTCATAGAATATCTGAGGATAATGCGTTTTAAAATAAGCTAATTGGAAGGCTAGGGCTGAATAAGCATAGGCATGACTTCTATTAAAACCATAACCTGCAAATTTAGCCATCATACTAAAGAGACGTTTAGCAATCTGAGGGTCACGTCCCAATTGACGACTTCCTTCCATGAACTCTTCAGACATCTTAGACATTTCATTGGCATCTTTTTTAGACATCGCTCGACGAAGCAAATCGGCTTTTCCGAGTGTAAAGCCTGCAAATACTTGGGCAATCTGCATAACCTGCTCCTGATAAAGCATGATGCCATAGGTAGGTTCAAGAATTGGAGCAACCACTGGGTCAATGAGATCAACTTTCTCCTTACCAGATTTACGAGCGATAAAATTATCTGTATAATCGCTAGCTCCTGGACGGTTAAGAGAGGTAGTCGCTACTACTTCTTCAAACTTAGTAGGTTTAATCCGTTTAAGGAGATTTATAGCACCTGCCTGCTCGAACTGAAAAATCCCCTTTGTCTTACCACTGGCAAAGAGCGCTAGGGTTTGTGAATCTTCCAAGTCAATGGATTTGATATCAATAGCGATTCCTTGTTCTTCTTCAAGCTTCTCC
The DNA here is from genome assembly GCF_900636445.1 of Streptococcus vestibularis. NCBI lineage: Bacteria > Bacillati > Bacillota > Bacilli > Lactobacillales > Streptococcaceae > Streptococcus > Streptococcus vestibularis. The sequence continues at coordinate 1,101,119 of NZ_LR134275.1, forward strand.
CTCATTTTTTGAACAAAGGTCAAATTTCGAAGCCCCAAGAAATCCATCTTAAGCAAACCATTGTCCTCGACTGCGGAGGCATCGTACTGTGTAACCATCATGTCCTCACCTGCCTTAAGAGGAATATGGTTGGTCAGGTCATCATCGCTCATCACGATACCTGCAGCATGTATAGAGGTTTGTCTTGGCTGGCCTTCAATAGCCTTAGCAATTTCAAAAGCCCTCTGAAATTCCTGTCTCTGATTAATCAACTGTCTAAATGACATATTCTTCTCATAGACAGAAGTCAGATTGTCACGAAAAGAAATCTTTTTACTTAGTTGGGACAGTTCAAATTCTTTAGCACCAAAACGTTTAAAAACATCTCGAATAGCCTGCTTAGCTCCAAAGGTTGAAAAAGTAACAATCTGAGCAGAGTGTTTACTACCATAACGGTCCCTAACATAATGAAGAAACTCGCTTCGATAGATATCGGGCAAGTCAATATCAATATCAGGCATGCTATAACGCTCTTCATTTAGGAAACGCTCGAAAAGCAAGTCATTTTTAACGGGATCAATTCCAGTAATATCAAGGACATAGGCCACTAAGCTTCCTGCAGCAGAGCCACGCCCCATTCCCATATAATAACCACGGCTACGCCCAAAGCGTAATAAGTCCCAGACAATCAAGAAATAATCATCAAATCCCATCTGATGAATGATAGATAATTCTTTGTCTAAACGTTCCTGATAAACTGGTTCTCTTAACGCTTTACTATCCAATCCAGATTGAGCTAATTGACGTAATTGGTCAACTGCTGGCATATCACGATTAAAACGAGGAAGCTTGAGATTTGTATCAAATTGATAAGAGACATCTGAAACAAGTTGCTCCAAATTGTTCAAAGCCTCTGGAATATCACTATATGCACTTTCCATTTCTTGAGGCGAGAAAAGAAGCTGATTCATAGGGCAGATGGAGACCTCAGACAAGGACACATTTTGTGAGATGGCATGTAACGTCTGGATAGTCGAGCGATCTGCATTTTCAAAATAACGCACTGTATGTAAAGGAACCACAGGATAATCGAACTCTTTACCAGCATCTTCTGGCCTTACCCCAATAAAAACCTCTGAACCAAGAGTCATCCCTGGCTCCCAGTCCTCACTTGGAATAATTAGGGCGATGTCATTCAGATAGTCTGAAAAAGGCGTAAACTCCCGCTGCCCTGAGGAGAGCTCTGTCGCCAACTTCATCAAATTTTTATAGCCTTGATTATTTTTAGCTAATAGGCGAAAGGGAATTTTTCTCCCATCATAGAATAAATTAGCTTCTATTCCAATCAAGGGACGTAAACCATTTCTGATTGCAAGCTGGGCAAAATGATAGGCAGCATAGAGATTATCACGATCCATCAAACCTATACTTTGATAACCAAGCTCTTTGGCACGTTTTACATAGGTGTTTAAATCTACAACGCTGTCCATGAAACTATATACTGATTTTGTATCCAATTGTGCAAACATGAGGGCCTCCTTTCAAAATTATTTTTTGTCAAATAATAATTTAGTTTTCTAGAAAAAATCAAAGAAACCTATTCAAATAGTATTATATCACAAGTTTTTAAGAATATTAAAAGCAGAACCAGAGGTCCTGCTTTCTTGAAGACATTATTTTCTTAATAATACTCACCTTGACGGTAGTTCCAAGAATTAAAGTGGTCTGAAAGGTGCATCATAATTTTATCTATATCAAGCCCCTTACGGATAACTACTGGACATGGTTCTACTGAACGGCTTCCCTCACCTTGTTCAGGAATTAATTTACCATCTGCATCAACCATTGATACCATAACCCCTTGTTCATAACGTGTTTCAACAGTTTTATCAGGCTGAATTGACGCAACGTATTCATCAGCTTCGATGACAAGGTCAACAGCATTTTCAATACGTTCACCAATACCTTCAACCTTACCACGGTTACCTTTACCTGAAGGGTTTGCTGATGAAGCGTAAACCATCTTGCCTTCTTTTTCCCACATTTCTTTGGCAATTTGCTCACCAGCTTTACCAAATTTAATAACGAAACATGATGTTCCACGTACATCAGTCATAAGCTCTTCACGGCCATCACCAAATGCTTGGAGTTTTGCGTAAGCATCCTCACGCCACGGAAGAATACATCCAAGAAGGATATCTTCATCCCAGTGCTTTTGATAGAATGCATCAATTTCAGGAGTCAATTGTGCCAATGCACGCAACTCATCCATGCTTCCGCAAAGAACAACACCTGGTTTGTTACGGTTACGTTCTTTAGCTTCGAATTTACGTTCCAAACCAGCTTTATCGCTAGTCATAATAATGTAACCAACTTTAGTTGGTGTAACGATACATCCACCTTCACCTTTAAGAATTTCAAAACCTTCTTGGTTAAGGTTACCATCCCATTGGACATGTTTAGTCATAATGTGTGTTCTCCATCTAATTTATAATACATATATTTTATCATGTTCATAGTTATCAGGCAAGTAATTTTCGGAATATTCGAAAATATAAGACTATTACTGCCAATAGCTTGGACGATGTTTTTCGTACTCGGTGATCAAATCCTCATACTGCAGGGTAATCCCTATATCATCTAATCCATTTAAAAGTTTATGTTTCCATTCACCATCAATTTCAAAAGTGAACTCACCAACCGGTGAAATAATTTTTTGTTGTTCTAAGTCTACCGTCACTTCATCAGTAGGTTTTAATTGTTTCAATTTTTGACGTACTTCTATCGGTTGAACAATTGGTAACATCCCATTATTAAGTTCATTATTATAGTGAATGTCTCCGAAGGAACCTGCAATAACAACTTTAAATCCGTAGTCAGCTAGGGCCCACGCAGCATGTTCACGAGATGAACCTGCACCGAAATTATCACCTGTTATTAAAATAGTTGCTTTACGATATTCAGGTCGATTAAAAACAAAATCAGGATCCTCAGTATATTTGTCATCTTTATAACGCCAAGCATACATTAAATATTTTCCAAAACCTTTTTTGTCAATCAGTTTGAGAAACTGTTTGGGAAGAATCTGGTCGGTATCGATGTTATCATTCATCAATGGAACTGTCGTCCCGGTATAAATGGTAAATTTTTCCATGTTTCCTCCTTATTGTACTTCTGGCATTTGGCGAACATCAACGAAACGTCCGGCGATAGCTGCTGCCGCTGCCATTGCAGGACTGCAAAGGTGTGTTTTTGCTCCAAACCCCTGTCGATCCTCAAAATTTCGATTACTTGTTGAAGCACAGTGGACCCCATCAGGAACTTTATCTGGATTCATTCCAAGACACATCGAGCATCCTGGGTCTCTCCATTCAAAACCGGCATCTTTAAATATCTTATCCAACCCAATTTTCTCTGCAGCTTGTTTAACAGGTCTAGAACCTGGAACCACAATAGCTGTCAAATTAGGGGCAATCTTCTTACCTTTAACAAATCTGGCTGCCAACTGCAAGTCACTCAAGCGAGCATTAGTACAAGACCCAATAAAGATATACCCAAGATCAATGTCTTCTGCTTTTTGACCCGGACGAAGATCCATATAATGGTATGCACGCTCATCATTCATATCTCGAACTTCAGGGAAAGGCGTATCAAAATCTACTCCCATAGATGGATTAGTCCCCCATGTGACCATTGGTGCCAACTCAGAAACATCCATACGAATGACTTTATCGTATTCCGCATCATCATCACTAACTAGTGTCTTCCAGTCAGCTACTGCTGCATCAAAATCCTCAGGAACACATTCTCGACCACGCATATAATCATATGTTGCTTGGTCTGGATTCATAATTCCCATTTTCGAACCAAATTCAATCGACATATTACAGATTGTCATGCGTTCTTCCATAGTTAAACGGTCAATTGCCTCACCGCGGTACTCTACAACATAACCCACTCCACAAGCAACCCCATATTTAGCAATCAAGGCGAGAATGTAATCTTTTGAATAAATCCCTTTCTGAGGTTTCCCAGTGAATTCTACCAACATCTTTTTAGGCTTGACTTGCCAAAGTGTCTGTGTAGCAAAGACATGCTCAACCTCGCTCGTTCCAATACCAAAGGCTATAGCTCCAAAGGCACCGTGGGTAGCTGTGTGGCTATCCCCACAAACAATAAACTTACCTGGTTGCGTACGTCCTGTTTCTGGACCAACCATATGTACGATTCCTTGCTTATCCGAACCATGTGGCGCATTGTCAATACCAAACTCAATGACATTTTCAGCAAGTTTATCAATTTGTGCCTTAGAAATAACATCTCTAATATCAAAGATATTCACAGTTGGAACATTATGGTCAAAGGTCCCAAAAGTCAGATCTGGACGCCTTACTTTACGTCCAGCATCACGAAGACCTTGAAAAGCTTGAGGACTAGTCACTTCATGAATATAATGTTGGTCCACGTACATAAGTTGGGGTTGCCCCTCATCACCTGCAATTACATGGCGTTCCCATAGTTTATCAAAAATTGATTTTCCGCTCATAAAATACTCCAAATATAATCTAAGGATTAGCTAATCCGAAAGTCTTGTTAGAATAAGGTATAAAAGAACGACATCTATAACAATCCCTAAAAGCCAGCAGAACTTAAAGTACCATTTGTTAATTTTATGTCTAAATAGTCTCCCACCTAGAAAGGCACCAATACCACCAAAGATAATAGTCTGCAATAATAATGACTTCTCAGAAATCCGTCTCTTATGTTGAATAGCCTTATGTTTATCAAGTCCATAAACGGATAAGACGACTAGATTCCACACCAACAAAACACTTAGTAACACTAATTTCAGTGTCATGATGTTAGAGATTGCCAATAATAGCTGCTGTCATTTCAGCAGTCGAATCCTGACCACCCAAATCACGTGTCAAGATGCCTTGATTCAAGGTCTTATCAACAGCATTTTCAATCAATTCTGCCCCTTCAGTTTCATTAAAACTTTCACGTAACATCATAGCTACTGACAAAATCATTGAAATTGGGTTGGCGATACCTTGACCAGCGATGTCTGGTGCCGAACCGTGGATTGGTTCATAAAGACTTGGACCATTTTCAGAGTGACTGGCAGATGGCATAACACCTAAAGTTCCTGGAAGAACACTTGATTCATCAGACAAGATATCCCCAAAAAGATTTTCTGTCACAACTACGTCAAAACGAGCTGGGTTGGTAATCATAATCATTGCGGCACTATCAACGAGTTGGTGTTCAAGAGTTACATCTGGAAACTCCAAAGAAACTTCATCAGCAACCTTACGCCACAATTTAGAAGTTGCCAAGACATTTTGTTTATCAATGCTAGTGACCTTTTTGCCACGACCTTGAGCAATCTTGAAAGCACGACGCATGATTCGACGAATCTCATCTGCTGAATAATCATTGATATCACGAGCCTTATCTTCTTCAAGAATATGCTCACCAAAGTAAATACCGCCCGTAAGCTCACGAACAACGACAAAATCTACGCCTTCAATACGCTCAGGCTTAAGAGGTGACAAGTGTTTCAAAGCATCAAAGATGCGGACAGGACGGATATTAGCAAAGAGATTTAACTCTTTACGAATGGCCAAAAGTCCTTGTTCAGGACGAACTGGCGCATTGTCATATTTAGGTCCACCAATTGCAGCCAAGAGGATAGCATCTGCTGATTTAGCAGCATCCAAAGTTGACTTAGGAAGTGGATGACCCTCAGCATCAATGCCAGCACCACCAAATGGTTTAGCATCGATGTCGTAATCAAATCCAATTTTTGAAGCTACTTTATCCAGAACTTCAAGACCCGCTGCCATAATCTCAGGTCCAATTCCATCACCTGAAAGTGTTACAATTTTTTTTGTCATGTTTAACTCCTCTTAGGCTTATGGAAGGTCACGGTAAGAAACTTTTCGTGCCATCTCACCAGCATTTTCTTTTTGAACCAGCGTATTCGCATTAATATAGGCAATTGCTGATGCTTTCAAGACGTCAAAGTCCAAACCAGATGCATTGAAAATAGTATCTGTATCTACATTTTCGACAGTTACAAGTACACGCGCTTGCGCATCAATACCATCAGTTACTGCGTCAATATTATAAGAAGTCAAGCGAACTGTTTGGTTGAAGAATTTGTCAATAGCATTGAAGATAGCTTCAACTGACCCTTGGCCATTTGCCAAAAATTCAACAGATTCACCATCTTCATTAACCAAGCTTACTGTAGCAGTAATTGTTTCATCAGCATTAGTTGTCAAGCGAAGATCTTGGAAGTGGAAGCCTTCTGGATTATCTACACTTGTACCAGCAACAAGTGCACGAATATCTGCATCAGTAATATCATGTTTTTTCCCAGCCAAGACTTTAAATTTGGCAAAGAGTGGTTTGATATCTTCTTCCACAAAGTCAAGCTCAAGTTCTTTCAATTTTTCAACAAAGGCATGACGTCCTGACAATTTACCAAGAGGAAGACTGTTACTCTTCACACCTACCAATTCTGGTGTGAAAATTTCATAAGTTTGTGGGTTCTTAAGAACACCATCTTGGTGGATACCAGATTCGTGAGAGAAGGCATTCCCACCAACAACAGCTTTATTTTTAGGAACAGGAATTCCAGAGAAGCGAGAAACAAGCTCTGAAGTATTCATTGTTTCATTAAGAACAATATCACTTGTTGCTTGGAAAAAGTCTTCACGAATTTTCAAAGCAACAGCTACTTCTTCAAGAGCAACATTACCCGCACGTTCACCGATACCATTAACAGTTCCCTGTACACGTCCAGCACCGTGTTTAATTGCTGTCAAAGTATTTGCAGTTGCCATACCGAGGTCATCGTGACAGTGAACACCAAAGACAACTTTATGGTCTGATTTAATATTTTCAGTCAAATGATCAAAAATACGCGCAAACTCTTCTGGAGTCGTAAATCCTACTGTATCAGGAATATTAATATATGATGCACCAGCATCAACTGCTGTTTGAACAACTTCAGTCAAGAAATCAAGCTCTGTACGAGTAGCATCCTCTGGTGAAAACTCTACAACTTCAAACTTTGAACGTGCATATGACACATGCTCTTTTACAATTTCAAGAATTTCTTCTTTTGATTTATTAAATTTGAATTCACGGTGAATTGGGCTTGTTGCGATAAAGACATGAATTTGTGGATACTTAGCATCTTTCAAAGCTTCATAACAAGCATCGATATCAGATTTTACTGAACGAGCCAAACCAGTAACAGAAGTTGTTGTCATAGCTTCCGCAATTTGTTTTACTGCCTCAAATGAATCTGGGCTAGCTGCAGGAAAACCTGCTTCGATTACAGAAATTCCCCATTTTTCAAGTTGCTTAGCAATGGCAACTTTTTCTTTGATTGAAAAGTTAACACCTGGTGTTTGTTCCCCATCACGAAGACTTGTATCAAAAAATTCAACTTTACGCATAGACATTCCTCTTTCTAAAAGTAAAAACGATAGTAGTAAAAAAACATCTCACTCGGAAACCCAAGCGAGATGTTTTTACCTCCCGCTTGGTAAGCCAAACAGGACTAATGCTTTTGCACTAGCCCTCATTACGCAATAGCAAAGTTGTTGTAGTTGCGAATGTCATTTGACTGATTTCCTTTCGATGTATCTTGACTAATATGATACATCTTTCCAACTTGAAAGTCAAGGAAAAATTACTGAATTGACTGACTTTTCTGACCGTTTTTTACAATTTTTTTCAGAAAAACAAAAAAGCTGACCAAAGTCAACTTTTTATTTGTTAATGATAACTACCTATCTCAGCTTATTTTTCGAGGTAGTATTCGTTAACAACGTTCAATTTTTCATCAAATTCGAATACTAATGGTGGGAAGTTTGGAATTTCAACGTCCATGATTTCGTCATCAGACAAGTCTTTGAAGTGTTTTACAAGGGCACGGATTGAGTTACCGTGTGCTCCTACGAATACGTTTTTACCATCTTTAAGTGCTGGAGCGATTTTATCTTCCCAGAATGGAAGGGCACGTTCCAAAGTAACTTTCAAGTTTTCAGCATCTGGAATTACTGAGTCATCAAGTGAAGCGTAACGACGGTCAGTGTGTGCTGAGTGCTCATCATCACGATCCATAAATCAAATTTCATTTCAGATTATAGATTAATTTACTGTCTAACCCCAGAAAGCATCTTCTACTGCTTGATCTGATGAAAAGAGCCAAACTTCCTTGATCTTTCCATCATCCATGCGAAAAAGATCAATACCATTCATGTTGAGTTCCTCGCCGTCTGGGCGAGTTCCGACAAAGGTCACATTGGCTGCTACAAGGTCAATATTTTCAGACACCCAGTTAGTCAATACTTTGAAGGTACCGTTTGTTTTTTCTGAAAATTGAGCCAAGTGTGCTCCAAGTGCTTCTTTTCCAACAACTGTACCGGAATTACTATGCTGACCTGGCTGGTGCCAGATGATATCATCTGCCATAGTCTCAAAAACAGCTGGAAAATCACCTGTTATAAGACCATTGTTATACGCGTTAAAAATTTCTAAATTTACTGACATGAGTTACTCCTCGTTTCTTTTATTTATGATATAATATTATCACTTACTAACAAAAAGACAAGTAGGCACTTTATTGTTATCTAGTATCAAATACGATACTATTATTGTCAAATAAGAGAATAATTTTAAAAAATTTGGAGGAATTATGGTAACCAAAGTCAGTGAATACGGAATTTGTCCTTTTGCCACGACGCAGCGTGTACTAACAGGCAAATGGGCTCTAGTCATCATCTATCAACTCAGTACGGGGACTAAGCGTTTTAATGAACTACAACGTCTAATTCCTGGCATTACCCAAACCATTCTAACACGACACCTCAGACAGCTCGAGAAGGATAAAATCGTGGAGCGTAAAGTCTATGCTGAAGTTCCCCCACGGGTTGAATACAGTCTAACTGAAATGGGTAGAAACTTTCAAGGTGTCCTAGATGCCATTGAAAGTTGGGGACTGGAGTATATCGAAACTCTAGACTAATTATCTCCTCGGTTCATCTCACCTTACAAAATGAGACGAACCGAGAGTCAGTTCTCAAAAAAAGGCGGAATAAATCCCGCCTTTTATCTTTTATAATTATTTTCCAAGGTAATATTCAGAAACAACGTTCAATTTTTCGTCAAATTCGAATACCAATGGTGGGAAGTTTGGAATTTCAACATCCATGATTTCGTCATCTGACAATTGTTTGATGTGTTTTACAAGGGCACGGATTGAGTTACCGTGTGCACCTACGAATACGTTTTTACCATCTTTAAGAGCTGGAGCGATTTTATCTTCCCAGAATGGAAGGGCACGTTCCAAAGTAACTTTCAAGTTTTCAGCATCTGGAATTACTGAGTCATCAAGTGAAGCGTAACGACGGTCAGTGTGTGCTGAGTGCTCATCATCACGATCCATTGCTGGAGGCAATACATCGTATGAACGACGCCAGATGTGAACTTGCTCATCACCAAATTGTTCAGCAGCTTCTGCTTTGTTTTTGCCAGTCAAACCACCGTAGTGACGTTCATTCAAGCGCCATGATTTTTCAACTGGAACCCAAAGTTGGTCAGATGCTTCAAGTGCAAGGTTAGTTGTTTTGATCGCACGTTTCAATACTGAAGTGTATGCTTGGTCAAATTCGATGCCAGCTTCTTTGATCAATTTACCAGCGTCGATAGCTTGTTGAGTACCTTTTTCAGAAAGATCTACGTCAGCCCAACCTGTGAAAAGGTTAGCTTTGTTCCATTCAGACTCACCGTGGCGAGCGAAAACCAATTTTACCATTAGTTATGTCTCCTTTTTATTTTGGGTTATACCCATTTACTCTATCTATTCTACCCAAAAAACCTTGAAAAAGCTAGCAAAATCCCAAAATTCTGTAAAATTCTACTGCTTCTTTCCTTTGTCAAATTGGAACTAAGCGGAAGTTTAAGTCAGAAGTTTATACCTATCCATTATTTCCTTGTTTTAGGCCTTCTTTCATGCTAAAATGGGATGAAAATAGTAACATTTTACTTTGTGATCTCTAAGGAGGATATTATGGTTTCTACTGCTACAAAAGTTGGCCAATTTACGTTTGATAACTGTCTTATGAATGCTGCTGGTGTTTACTGCATGACTAAGGAAGAATTGGCAGAGGTTGAAACTTCAGCTGCTGGTTCATTCGTCACAAAAACAGGAACACTTGAGGCCCGCCCTGGTAATCCTGAACCACGTTATGTCAATGTACCCCTTGGTTCAATCAACTCAATGGGATTGCCAAATAACGGTTTTGAATACTATCTTGACTATGTCATTGAATTGCAAAATCAACCCAATACAAAAAAACATTTCCTCTCACTAGTGGGGCTCTCGCCAGAAGAAACACACACTATTCTTAAGAAGGTTCAAGATAGCGACTATGAGGGGCTCGTTGAACTCAATCTTTCATGTCCTAACGTTCCAGGTAAACCTCAAATTGCTTACGATTTTGAAACAACAACCGAGATCCTAACTGAAGTCTTTTCTTACTTTACGAAACCTATTGGTGTGAAATTACCACCATACTTTGATATTGTACACTTTGATCAAGCAGCTGCTGTTTTCAACCAATTCCCTCTTGTCTTCGTTAACTGTGTGAACTCTATTGGTAATGGACTTTACATTGAAGATGAATCTGTTGTCATCAAACCTAAAAATGGTTTTGGGGGTATCGGAGGTGACTATATCAAACCTACTGCCTTGGCAAACGTTCATGCTTTCTACCAACGCTTGAAACCTGAAATCCAAATCATTGGTACTGGTGGTGTCAAATCTGGTCGTGATGCCTTTGAACACATCCTTTGTGGCGCAAGTATGGTACAAGTTGGTACTGCACTTCAAAAAGAAGGTGTCGCTATTTTTGACCGTATTACTAAAGAACTCAAAGAAATCATGGAAGAAAAAGGTTACGAAACTCTTGAAGACTTCCGAGGAAAACTTCATTACATTGACTAGTCTATAAAAAAAGTTTGGAAGGTCTTCCAAACTTTTTTATTGATGAGGATTCTCCTATTAGACAAGACCATCATCGTCACGTTCGTCCCAGTCTTCAAAAGGATCCTTTCCCTCTTTTTCAGCTTGAAGACGTTTCTGACGAGCTTCTTCGATTTGTTTTTCACTTGGTTTCATCAGTTTGCTAATAGCAGCAATAGCTGATAACTTAATAACAGTAAAAACCAAAAGAAAGATCAATACCACTGTTATGGTTTTCATAGTTTTCCTTATATTTTTTCAATAAATCAAAACCCCTAAAAGCTTAGGGGTTTTAACATTATTTAACTGCGTCTTTAAGAGCTTTACCAGCTTTAAATGCAGGAACTTTAGAAGCTGCGATTGAGATAGTTTCACCAGTTTGTGGGTTACGACCTTGACGAGCAGCACGTTCACGCACTTCAAAGTTACCGAAACCAATCAATTGTACTTTTTCACCTGCAGCAAGGAATTCTTCGATAGAAGCGAAAACCGCATCTACAGCTGCTGCTGAATCTTTTTTAGTAAGCTCAGTTGCTTCTGCAACTTTAGCGATCAAATCTTGTTTGTTAGCCATTGTAACAATCCTCCAATTTATTTCTAAGCGAATGATATTTTTAGCGCTTCGACAAATATTATCTTATCCTAAAAGCCTTATGAGGTCAAGTAATAAACGCTAATTTCATCGCTTTTTTGTAAAAAATAAAGCCTTTTTAATTTATTGTCTTATAGATGTCAAATTCGATACGGTCGTTAACTAAATCGAAACTCTGAGCACGTGCTGTTATTCCCTTATCATTCTTCATAGACTGAATATTTAGGGTAACCTTTCCCTTCTTACTGTCAATTACAATATAATCAGGAAGTTTTGTTGAACGTTTAATCATCTTAAGAGCATCTGAAACAGGGAGCTTCAAGGTTCCTGCCGAGAGCTCAGACACTTGAAGAACGACAGCACCCGACTCACTTACAAGAGGTGTAAAGTAAACATAGAGGGGTACTGCGTGACCTAAGACCTTATAACTACTCTCAAAAACAATTTTGGAATTGGTAACATTGACCTTGAAACGCATTTTGTCAGTAGAATAATCTTGTGCAAACCCTGTAAGCGCCGCATCAAGCTCCTCTTTACTCATACTATACTTTCCAATTTTAGTAGCTCCTTTAGGTAAGGATACTGAGCTCGTTTCGACTGGTGTCATTATTCTAACTGTCACGACACTAATTAGGGCTAAATTTAAGGCTAAAAGTCCCAAAAACAACCATTTCCATACCTTACTCACCTGACCACTCCTTCTTTGTTTGGTTTATACGTTTTAAAATCGCATCTGACATAATTTGATAACCTGTGTTGTTGGGGTGAAAATGATCATCCTCGAATAGAGCATCGTTTAAACTACCTTGGGATGATTTGGCAGACTGTGATGTTTCATCAGAGCTCGTCACTCCTCCCTTACCATCAATTCCCTTATAGAGCAGATCGTTAACTGGAACAAAGTAGACATTGTCGTACTCCTTACACACGTCTTCGGTAGACTGGTTCCAATTATCAACAATGGTTTGCATTTCTGTCATCTCTGGAAAATTAAGATAAAACGGATTGTAAATACCAACAATATAAATCGGTAAAGTTTTATTATCCTTACGAGCTAGCTCAATAATATGTCGCAATCTCTTTTGATACTCCACAGCAGGTTTGCTAAAGGTATTCACATTAAGATTGGTGATATTATCCTTAATGACATGAATCACATCATTTCCACCAACAGTCAAAGTCATCATTTTTGCCTTTTTGAGCTCCCTTTTGATATCCTTCTTTTCCTGCATCCTCTTGAGGATTTGATTGCTGGTGTTTCCTGCGATACCATAGTTGCGAGAAGTCACTTGCCAATTAAAATCTGACTCTAAGGCCTGGGATAAAACAGGAACGAAGCCTCCTTGTTTACTGCTGTCACCCACACCTTGGGTAAGTGAGTCTCCAATGGCCACATAAGTTACCTTTTCTTTTTTTACAAACCTTATCTTGTCAGTAATCTTTGATGACCGATGATTGCTTGGTACAATAAAAATGAAAAGCCCTACAAATAATAGAAAAAGCAATAAGAAGCCTACTAGACTTCTAAGTAATTCTGATTCTTTCAATTTATTCATAGCGAACCATTACGGCAAAGGCGTCTTCACCAGTGTGTGTTTGAATGATTGACCCTGTTTCAAGAATTGAAATTGGAGCACCCAATACCTCAAGTTTCGAAGCAAGTTCATTCGCCAAATCCCGTTTTCCTGCATAAGAAATACCTATCTCAGCAACCTTGCGATCCTTGATAGCATCAATGTAAGAATCCAACCATTTCATGAAAGTTTTTGCACCACGACCTTTAGCAATAGTATTTAACTGATAGTCCTTCAATTCCATAATAACACGGATATTGAGCAATGATGATAAGAGGCCTGTAACACGTCCAATACGGCCACCTTTGACAAGATTCTCAAGGGTAGAGACACCAATATGAAGTTCAGATTTACTTTTCACTTCTTCTACATGTGCCACAATGTCTTCAAGACTAGCCCCTTCTTGCGCGAGTTTAGCAGCCTCAACTACTTGAAATTTGAGACACTGATCTGTAAAACCTGAGTCTATAACTGTTACATCAGCTCCTGAAAGGTTAGCTCCTTGACGCGAAGCCTCACATGTCCCAGAAAGAGTATGCATAAGATGGATGGCCACAATTTGCTCTGCACCATCTTTAACCAATTTTTCATATGTCTCAGCAAACAACCCCACTGGTGGTTGGCTTGTCTTTGGTAACTCTTTACTATGCTTCATCATTTCCAGGAAACGACCTTCTTCACGAAGGTCACTATCTGAATAGATGACACCATCCACCATAACTGACAATGGAACGACAGTGATATTGTACTTTTCAACCAATTCCGGTTCAATCGTAATTGACGAATCGGTTACAATTCTGATTTTACTCATATTTCTCTCGCTTAACACAAATTTTTATTCTATTATAGCATGACTAGAGAGGTTTTCCCAGCTATTTTCCTAAACAGGTTCATCCACTTTTAATAAAGCTCTAGCTTGACTCAAGGCAGCATCAGTCACATTGTCACCTGCAAGCATCTTGGCGATTTCCTCAACTCTTTCTTCAGATGTCAAGAGACGAACACGAGATACAGTTGTCTCGTTATCACTTTCTTTAGAAATAAAGAATTGATAATCTGCAATAGCGATTACTTGAGGAAGGTGACTGATAGCCAATACCTGACCATGACTTCCAATCTTATGAATCTTCTGTGCGATAGCCTGGGCTACGCGGCCTGATACTCCAGTATCAACCTCGTCAAAGACAATACTAGTTTTATCTTCTTTTCGAGCAAAGGCTGACTTAATGGCTAGCATAAGTCGAGACAGTTCGCCACCAGATGCGACCTTAACAAGCGGTTTAAAACCTTCACCTGGATTGGTTGAAATATAAAACTCAACTTGCTCATTACCATCACGGTTAAATTTCCCCTTAGTAAAGATAACTTTAAAATCAGCCTTATCCATATAAAGGTCACATAGTTCAGCCTTAATCTCAGCTTCAAGGGCTGTGGCAATTTGATGGCGTGCCGTTTGTAGGGTCTCTGCAGCCGCCAGCAGATCTTTTTCAAGTTGCTTAAGCTCTTGTTCCATAGCATCCGAAGAGCTGGAATTGCCAGTCAGAAGATTGTATTCTTTACTTGAATTTTCGAGATAATCTAAGACATCATCAACAGTTCCACCATATTTACGGGTAATGGCATTAATCGTATCTAAACGGTGTTCAATCTCTTGCAAACGCCCAGCATCAAAATCTAAATTATCCACAAGATCTCCCAACTGTTTAGTAACATCCTCAAGGACATAATAGGCCTCTGATAAATTATTAGAGAGTTCTTTATAATCAGAGTCATACTCTTCAAGAGATTGAAGGTCATTCATAGCAGAACGGACATTTGATAGACTTGAAAAATCTTCATTATCCAGCATAACATAGGCATTTGTTAGGGTATCAGCTATCTGCTTATGATTCAATAGTTTGTCTCGTTCCTTCAGTAAAGCAAAATCTTCTCCTGATTTCAAGGAAGCTGCCTCAATTTCTGCAATCTGAAAGGCTAGCATTTCAATTCGAGCCTTATGCTCTTGCTCATTTTTCTGTTTTTCAAGAACAGCTTTTCTTAACTCACGGTAGCGATCAAAATACTCTTGATACTTTTTCTTCGTTTGGAAAAATGCCTTATCTCCAAAAGCATCCAACATGCTAATGTGAAGAGCAGGTCTCATAAGTTCTTCTTGGTCATGCTGTCCATGGATATCTACCAAAAAGTGTCCAACAGATTTAAGAGTCGTTAAATTGACCATTTGACCGTTGATACGACTGACACTTCGACCATTTTGGAAGACTTCACGTCGGATAATTAATTCATCCTCAACAGGAATCCCATTATCTTCCAAGAGACTAACTAAAGCAGGATTTTGTTCAATTGAAAAGAATCCCTGAATCTCCGCCTTAGGGGCTGAATGACGGACAACCTCGCTAGATGCCCGTGCCCCCAACATAAGATTCATGGCATCAATGATAATGGATTTCCCTGCCCCAGTCTCTCCGGTGAGAACAGTCATGCCATTTTCAAAGTTAAGAGAAATTTCTTCAATAATTGCGAAATTCTTTATCGTAATTTCGAGAAGCATGCTTCCTCCTATTCTTCAACCCACTTGACGATTTGTCCCTGTAATTCAATAGCTGCTAATTCTGACTGAGCAACCAAAAAGAGCGTGTCATCATCAGCAATCAAGCTAAAAATCAAATGCTTGTATTCATCCAAAAGAATCTTTTTGATGAGACGACTAGTCCCTGGCTGAACTAAGATATTCATAAAGGCATGTTGTCGATCAATACGCAACAAGCGGCGGCAAGCAACAGAAGATCCACCTACTCGTCTAGGCGCAGTTGAAAGCCCATAGATGTAGGAACCATCTTCGGTTGGCACTTTGGTAATACCAATTTCATTGATATCACGTGATACCGTAGCCTGAGTAGCCTTCAACCCCTCAGCCTGGAGTAATCTTACCAATTCTCCCTGGGTCGTAATTTTATTTTCTTGGACAATCTTTCGGATTAACTCCAAACGATCATTCTTCTTCATTCTTCTTAAACTCCTTATGTGCTTGTGCTACAACTTCTTTGATTGAAGTTTGAACATCATTTCGAGGAGAACCTGTCTTCTCCAAGTGTGCGAGAAATTCAATGTTACCATGACCACCTTGAATAGGTGAAAAATCCAGTCCTTTAACTGAAAATCCATAGTCAACTGCAAAAGCTGCTACGGTTTCTAATACTTTTTCATGGATACTGCTCTCACGAACAATTCCATTTTTTCCAATTTGTTCACGGCCCGCCTCAAATTGAGGTTTCACAAGAGCAACAACTTGCCCTCCATCAACCAATATCTTAGCTAAGGCCGGTAGAATCAAATTAAGAGAGATAAAGCTGACATCAATAGATGCAAATGATGGTAATCCCTCTGTGAAATCGACAGGTTCAGCATATCGAAAATTATATTGCTCCATAGAACGCACTCGATCATCTTGACGCAATTTCCAAACTAACTGATTGGTACCAACATCTACTGCATAAACTAGTTTGGCACCATTTTGAAGCATGACATCGGTAAATCCACCTGTTGAGGCACCGATATCGATAGTTGTCATATCTTCAACTGATAGATTGAAAACAGCTAAAGCTTTTTCAAGTTTGAGTCCTCCACGACTCACATACTTAAGCTTTTCACCTTTGAGCTTCAACTCTGTTCCATCATCAATTTTTTCACCAGGTTTATCGTAACGCTCACCATTGATAACATTAACAACTAAACCAGCCATAACACCACGTTTAGCTTGTTCTCGCGTTTCAAATAGGCCTTGTTTATAAGCCAAGACATCTACTCTTTCCTTAGGCATGGAGTCTTAACCTTTC
Source organism: Streptococcus vestibularis (assembly GCF_900636445.1). Lineage (NCBI taxonomy): Bacteria > Bacillati > Bacillota > Bacilli > Lactobacillales > Streptococcaceae > Streptococcus > Streptococcus vestibularis. Next base: position 1,118,147 of record NZ_LR134275.1, read on the forward strand.
TATGATTTTCATAATATTATCTTGCTTGAAACCTTGGTCCTCAGCCAAATCTTTGAAAATAGACTCAGCCTTATTTAGTGACTCCTCAAGAATGACATGCGATTTTTCCAAACCAAGAAGAGCCGGATAAGTTGATTTTCCAGCAACTACGTCTTTCCCAGGTGTCTTCCCAAGCTCTTCGAAATCAGCAGTCACATCCAAAATATCATCACGTACTTGAAAGGCAAGACCAATCAGGCGACCAGCTTCTTTTAGATTTTCCAAAACCTCTTGATCTTTTTGAGCAACAATACCAGCCGCTACAAACGGAAAGGTTAAAAGCTTTCCTGTCTTATGCTCATGAATTTGAGCCAGTTGCGATAAATCAAGTTCCTGACCTTCACCCTTCATATCCAACATCTGACCACCAACCATACCGAAGGTCCCTGACGCATAAGATAAAGCTTGAATCAATTGAACACGAATCTCTGCAGAAAGTTCTGTTTGGGCTACAAGTGCGAAGGGATCCAAAAAGAGAGAATCACCAGCTAATATTGCCGTTGCTTCATCAAATTTTTTATGGTTTGTTAAACGTCCTCGACGGTAATCATCATTATCCATTGCCGGTAAATCGTCGTGAATAAGACTTCCAGTATGAATCATTTCAAGACTTGCTGCGACATCAAAATGACTAGGAGTAAGCTCTAAACCAAATCCTTCAAGTAAATCTAAGAAAATCAGTGGACGAATACGCTTACCGCCACTATCAACCGAATAAAGAATAGCAGTGATTAAATCACTTGATATTGGAAGGTTTTTCTTTTGATAGAAATCACGGATAGCCGCATCAATTTTTTCACGCTTGGTCATTAGGCATCCATTTCCGTTTCTGTACCGTCCGCTTGCATAACCTTAACCAATGTCTTTTCAGCATCTTCTAAGGTCTTTTGCAAATCTTTAGATAGGGCCATACCCTTTTGGAACTCCGCAATAGCATCTTCAAGAGCAACATCGCCTGTCTCAAGCTTAGTAACGATGGCCTCTAGGTCCTGTAAATTTTCCTCAAATGTTTTTTTAGTTGACATTTTTTACCTCTACTTCTAGTTCTCCATCCCTCATTTGGATAGTTAATTGATCACCTTCAGTAATATCCTTAATAGTGGTTAGGGGCTTATCGTCTTTATTGACAATAGCATAGCCCCTCGCAACAATACGGCTAGTATCCAGTGATAATAGGGTATCTTGCGCTTTCTCTAGTCTCACATGATAGCCGTTAAGGGTGTTCTTAGTTGTGGTAACTAACAAACGCTGTAAGGACTCTCGACGGTCTTGGTAATTCTCTACACTAGTCAAGAGATTCAAACCTTGCAGTCTCTGACTTAAAAGAGCCACTTCTTTTTGTTTGCGTTCAAAATCCTGCTTTATAAAGACTTCAAGTCGGGCTGTCAATTGGTCAATCTTTTGCAAATAACTATCATAAAGACGTTCAGGTTGCCTAAAGACAACCGATTGCGATAATTTGGCTAAACGTTCTTGGTTATACTGTATACGTCTCAAACAGGCTTGATAGGCTCTATTTTGTCTCTCACGAATCCAAACCAAGGTATCGGCCTTTGATACCGGAGTCGCAAGTTCTGCCGCTGCTGTAGGCGTAGCAGCCCTACGATCTGCAACAAAGTCAGCCAAGGTCGTATCGGTTTCATGACCAACACTAGAAATTACAGGCAAACGACTCTCAAAAATCGATTGCACCACAATTTCTTCGTTAAAGGCCCAGAGATCTTCGATAGAGCCTCCACCACGACCTACGATTAAAAGATCCAGATCGCCCCTTTGATTGGCTCTATAAATATTTTCAGCAATTTCCTGTGCAGCTCCTTCACCTTGAACCTTGGTAGGAAAAAGTAAGATTTCTACACCAGGAAAACGACGGTTAACAGTCGTAATAATATCTCGAATAACCGCACCACTAGGACTTGTGACAACCCCGATTTTTTTGACAAAATTAGGAAGACCCCGCTTATGACGCTCGTCGAAATAGCCTTCAGCAGTTAATTTCTTACGAAGCTGTTCAAATTGGAGAGCCAAGGCACCCACACCATCTGGCTCGGCTTTCTCAATAATAATCGAGTAGGAACCACTCGGCTCATAAATCTGTACCCGACCAACGACATTGATTTTCATCCCTTCTTCGAGGTCAAAACCAAGTTTTTTGAAAACTCCCGCCCAAATTGTAGCTTGGATAACAGCCCCTTCATCCTTCAAAGAAAAATACTGATGACTCGGCCGACGGCGAAAATTGGAAACCTGACCTGTCAAATATACCCTCTCTAAATAAGGGTCACGGTCAAATTTCATTTTCAAATATTTGGTTAAGGATGTGACCGATAAATAGTCTGACACGACAATTCTCCTTTATTTAACCTATCCTCGAAAACCTGAAGACATTAAAAAAGTTCTGTAGAACCATCATCCCCAAATCTTCTCAGTCAGTTTTTTAATTGTATACACGATTACCTTAAATTATATCAAAAAAGACTGTCAAAAGACAGTCTCAACCACCATTGTCAGGTGTTTTATATAGTTTCATTAATCGGTTGTATAAGTTTTTGAAACGACGTCCCAAGAATCGCTTGAACCGTCAATACCACCATAGGCTTCGAGTTGTCCCTTCTTATCTACACGGAAAAGAAGAACCTCATTACCATAGGTATCATAAAGTTGAGCATAAACTAGGTTATCATCATCATCCGTCCATGAATAAACATTCCAACCTAGATTTTTATAATTTTCTCCAGTTGAACCTTGTTCTTTAGCATAGGTAGAAAAAACCCAATCTTCTAACTGTTTATCAGACAAAGATGAGGTATCAACTTGAGAGGATTGATTATCAGATGACGCTGCAGCTGCTTCCTTACTTTTAGCTAACTGGCCATTTTTCCATGGGTTTGTTTCACTCTCTTTTTGGTTATTACTATACCACATCAAAGTAACAACAGGAATAACCACTGCAAGTACTGCAACAACTCCAATTACCCATCTAATGATTTTAGGATCTTTGAGTTTATTAAAACTCGAAACATTCCTTCCCTTAGTTCTTTCAGTTTTACGACGTCTAAATTCGCTCACAGCTTTATCCTCTTTTTCTTGAAAGTAGTCCCTTTTTTTCTTTTCCTCTTGTTCCAAGAGTTTTTGCACTTCCCTACGACCCTGCGAATCACTCGTTTGAGTCAATGAAATTTGCAACTAAAAAATACGATTATCCAAAGCTTGCTCATATTCTTTGGCTGCTTCTCTATCACCGTTATCAGCTAAGGCTCTCAGATACCCTTCATTACTGAATTCAGCCATTCACTATTTCGCTACTACTTCTAAATCGTTTCTTCTATTTTCTTAAAGCCTGGGACTTTTGTCAAGTTACTAATTTGTAACAAAATCTTACAACTGTAAAAGCTGAAGAAAATCACATCTTCAGCTTATTTCTTGGTTATTCCTCGATAATACTTACAGTAACTTTGAAGAGGACAAGTCTGGCATTTAGGATTCTTGGCTAAACAATGATAGCGTCCAAAGAAAATCATGCGGTGATGACTGATAATCCAATCTTTCTTTGGTATTTTCTTCATCAATTCTGCTTCGATTTCCTCTACACTAGCATTTTCTGGAGCTATATTCAGACGTTTAGAAACGCGAGAGACATGTGTATCTACAGCAATAGACGGAATCCCGTAGACTTCAGCCAATACGACGTTAGCTGTTTTTCGTCCAACACCAGGTAAACTCTCTAATTCCTTGTGAGTTTTGGGAACTTGTCCGTCGAAATTCATTAAAACAACTCTAGCAGTTTTGATGATATTCTTTGCCTTATTCTTATATAGTCCAATGGTTCTTAAGCACATTTCAACATCATCAAGATTAGCAGATGCTAAATCTTCAATTTCTGGATAACGAGCCCACAAACCCGGTGTTACCTTATTAACAGCTTTGTCTGTTGTTTGAGCAGATAAAATAACAGCAACTAGTAGTTGAAAGGGAGTCTCCCACTCCAGCTCGCCATGTGCATCTGGAAACATCTTTCCCATTAAAGCTAGAGCTTCATTAACACGTTTTCTACCTAACATTATTGACCACCCCACAATTGACGGGCCGCATCCATACCAGTTTTGAACTCATCCGAAATCTGGTGATGTTGTTTCTTTCCTTGATGCTCCAAACGACGTTCTTCAACTTGAATTTTAGTAGTAATACCACTTGTTTTCCAGTTACGAAGAACCCCTTTGATATAATTCCAGTTGTTTTTTCGGTTAAATACTGCCTCTTTCAGAGCTTCACGGATTAATTCCGGGTCAGTGTGTTCTTCCTGAATTTCCTTATTTAAATCTTCGATTACCATAGGATTCAATATTCCCAAAGCCTGTTCCAACTCATCTGTCAGCTGTTTAATAAGCTGCGTATTTGTTGGTTGGCCAACAACAGGACCTGTCGTTGGCTTTTCACTACTCACTAGCTTGTCTAACACTGCTAGGGCAGGTGAAGCATCAACAACCATCTCAATTTCATTATTAACTTTAATAGTCGTAAAATCAAGGAGTCCAGCCTCAGTTAATGTCGTAATACTTTTATTAACCTCAGTGAGGGTCTTTCCAGTTGCCTGCGCTATCTGACTAGAGGCCACTTCTCCAATCTGAGTAGTCGTTTGTAGATAGAGAAACTGCCAAACTAAAAAGTCATCCGCTGATGGAAAAATATCCTTAAAGTGAAAAAATAAGGCATTTGGAAGGACTAAATTTCCTGTTCGATACTGTTCAAAAAAACTCATATTTACCTTTCAGAGTAGATAGGTCAACTCAAAAAATTTATGTTTCAACATAAGTCTTTTGAGAGACCTACTACAAATAACCGTAGAATGAAAAATCGTCTTCCAACTCTTCTAAACGATAGGGTGTTTCTTGATATACCGCGTAGTTAATCCAATTACTAAAGAATGCTGATGCCGCAAGGTTCCAACGAAGTTTAGGTTCCTGACTTGGATCGTCCCCAGGGAAATAGTTTGCTGGCATATCTGGATTGATGCCTGCATCCAAATCCCTTCTATATTCTCTGGCCAGAGTATCACAATCATATTCGAAATGACCAAAACTATAAACTTCACGAAGATTCTTACTTGCCAGAATGGACAGACCTACCTCTTTACCTGATACAACAACGTCTAAATCTGTTTTATTCTTGATATCTTCCAGAGTTACCTCTGTATAGCGTGAGTGCGGTGACACAAAGCTATCATCAAAGCCATTCATGAGGAAATTTTTTGGCATGTCAACAGTTTGCTTATAGATACCTGATAATTTCTCTGACAAGGGAACCTTATCAACCCCATGTTTGTAATAGAGACCTGCTTGAGCTCCCCAACACAAGTGAAGAGTTGAATAAACATGCTTTTTAGACCAGTCAAAAACTTGTGTTAATTCCTGCCAATAATCAACTTCCTCAAAAGGCATTTGTTCAACAGGAGCCCCCGTTACGATAAGACCATCGTAATACTTGTCCTTGATTTCATCAAAAGTCTTATAGAAGGTTTCCATATGTTCAGCGTGGGTATTTTTTGATTTATGACTAGCCATATACAGAAACTCTACGTTAATTTGGAGTGGTGTATTCGCTAAAAGACGTAGCAACTGAGTTTCTGTCACTTCTTTAGTTGGCATTAGGTTAAGGATCAGGACCTCCATTGGTCTAATATCCTGGCTACTAGCTCTATTCTCATCCATGATGAAGACATTTTCCGAACGCAATACATCAAGAGCTGGTAACTTATTATCAAGTTTTATAGGCATAACAATATCTCCATCCTTGTTTATTCTATCTTCATATTATAAACCGGGTAAATATTGTTATCAAATATATATTTTCTCTAGTTAGCTATAGCTTTAAGCTATATAAGAACACACTTATTTTTTAAAAGAGTTAAAAAGGCCCTGAGGCCTTTTGTAAAACATAGATAGATTTATCCTGGGAAGTTCATCAATACTTTAGCGTCATAACCTTCGATTGCTTCACGACCATTAAGTCCGTCAAGCTCAATCAAGAAGGCACATCCAGCAACGACACCACCCAGGCGTTCAATCATTTCAATTGTTGCTTTGACAGTACCACCAGTCGCCAAGAGATCGTCAACGATAAGTACACGTTGGCCTGGTTTGATTGCATCGGCATGCATGCAAAGAGTATCGACACCATACTCTTTTTCATAATCGGCTGAAATCACTTCACGTGGCAATTTACCAGGTTTACGAACTGGCGCAAATCCAATACCAAGTTCAAAGGCAACTGGACACCCAACGATGAAACCACGTGCTTCGGGACCAACAATCATGTCAATCTTCTTGTCAGTCGCATACTGAACGATTTCACGAATAGCATAGCTATAAGCATTTCCATCAGCCATCAACGGGCTAATATCACGGAAAGTAACCCCTTCTTTAGGGTAGTTTTCAATAGATGCAATATAATCTTCTAATTTCATTTGTTCTTCCTATAGGCATTTTGCCAAAAAATATTTACATATTATTATAGCATGAATCCGTGGATTTAGAAAATGCTAACCACTAGATCCTAAACCAGTTATCTTAGTTAGGCACTACTGCTCCTGTTTGTAGAGCCAATCATAAATTTCCTGTGGTGTTCCCAAAGCCATGAGTTCTTGGAACTTGACAAGACGTTTAAGGTCCTGGAAAATCTTGCTTTCCTCAATCTCACGTTTTTCAGCCTCTTTATTAACTGTCATGACGCCATTATCAATAGTGACAAAGTCCAATTCATCAAAGATTTGAATCATCTTGATGAGGAGAATTTTATCAATCTTAAGGTAATGACTGAGGTCATCTAGTTTATAGCGCACATCAAATTCTGGAAATTGATAAATGGTTTTATAGAGCCTTGCAAATTGTTCTCTAGTTCCATAGCCCGTCAGATAATAGGCTTCCTTAATGCAATTCTTAAAATAAATAGCCTGGAATTCCTTACCATCAAACCACGCTTTTAATTCCGTCGCTGAATCCGGTAGGGTATTGAGGACAACTGCTGCTGTTTCGTTTGAGGCCTCTTCTACCGTTGGTAGGCCTTCAGGTAATATCATATTTTTTGAGCGAAAATCAAATAACTGAACACCGTCCACGCGCGCATCTTCTAGCATGAGCTGTAGCGTTGTTTGACCATTCCAAACATTAACAGATAAGGTCACTGCCAATTCCAAACCTTGAGCTTGTTGAAATTCTTGAAGCAAGTGGCCTTTATTAAAGGCAACAACATCAAAACTATCCTTGCCTTGCTTAACCTTAAACTTAAGATGAGCTCCATTTTGCCCCATAGTTCTAGCTTGAATAACGGAAATATCATGTAGCCAAAAGACTGGCTTTTTATTATCCATACCAAAAGGTGCTAATTTTTCAAGGCTCTTAATAGTATCCAAGCTAAGCTCACTGAGTTGGAGCTCCTCGTCTAAATTAAGCGTATTTTTGGCAGTCGTATCAATGTCATTATCGTAGACATAATGACACAAGATCTCTGATAGTTGACCAAGATTTTCTTCAGGAAGGGTCATCCCAGCCGCCCCAGCATGTCCTCCAAAAGCAGTAAAGATGTCTCGGTGATCATCAAGGGCATGGAAGACATTAATAGATTCCAAACTACGGGCTGATCCCTTAGCTAAACCATCTTCAATATTCAAAACCACTACTGTCTGGCTGATTTGCTCCATGATGCGCCCCGCTACAATACCTAGAACGCCAGGATGCCAACCTTCCTTGGCCAAAACCTGAACTGGTTTGTCCAAGTCTACCATAGTCATGGCTTCATCAAATATTTTTTGAACAACTTCCTTACGTTCTTCATTTTTAGCATTGATTTCCAGAGCAATGGCTTGAGCTTCCTCATCGTCAAATCCGGTCAGTAGTTCAATGGCTGGATTTGGATCATCTAAGCGTCCCAAGGCATTGAGTTGAGGAGCCAGTTTGAAACCTACCGTTTCTTCGGAAATCGTTGTTGGGTCCACATCTGAAATGCGAAGCAATTCTTGAAGCCCAATACGCTCAGTAGTCTTGAGAATTTCCAGGCCGACCTTGACCATAATACGATTCTCATCCGTTAGGCTAACCATATCAGCAATGGTACCAATGGCTACCAAATCCAACATCTCTGTAGGAATAGTTTCAAGGAGGGCAGTTGCCAATTTGAAAGCTACACCACAACCTGCCAAATACTTAAAAGGATAATCGGCATCTGGATGCTCTGGATGGACAATGGCATAGGCATCTGGAAGCTGTGCCGGCATACTGTGATGGTCTGTAACGATAACGTCCACACCTTGCTCTTGCGCATAAGCAATAGCTTCATTTCCCGCAACCCCATTATCCACTGTAACAATGAGTGAAATGCCTTCTTGCTCAATGAAATACTTGTAGACACTTTCGTTCGGCCCATAACCATCTGTAAAACGGTTAGGCAAATAAACTCGAGCCTCAGCGCCCATCATTTCAAGAGCTTCTTTAACAATCGAGGCTGACGTCATACCATCCGCATCGTAATCTCCATATACTAAGATTTGCTCATAATTTTCAATAGCCTGACGAATTCTAGCCACTGCTTTATCCATATCATGAAGAAGATAAGGGGCATGAAGGTGCGATAAATCTGCCTTTAGAAAGTCTTCAAGTGCCTCTTCTGTCCCAATGCCACGTTCATAAGCAATCTTGGCTGCTGTTTCTGCCAGTCCATGTTTTTTAGCAAGTTTAAAAAAGCCAGCATCTGGCTCTTTTGTGTTTATTTTCCAATCATACGTTGATGTAATCATGTTTTTATATTTTCTCCCTGTCATCTAGTCTACCTATTATAACATGAATAAATTTATCATAGTGGATAGAAGCCTAAGTTTCCTAAAATTAGAATAGAAAACATCGGAAGGTGCTTCGACTCATGGTACATTTCCAATCAAGACCTGCTTTTCTAGACAAAATAATAGTCTGGATATTGCTCCCTTTTTGACTTGTATTTTCTCAGATATTCCCTTCTCCTCTTTACGTTAACTAACTCTATTCTACTATCATTTTCAAGTAATATTAGGAAAAACAAGAAAAAGATTCCCTAATTGGAAATCCTCTACATCAATATTTATAAATCATCCCTGTACAAGTTTGCTCTGAAAGTTCGACAAATCCCAGGGACTGGTAAAAGGCTAAATTTTTCTCGCTACGATCAGTGGCAAGGAGCCGTTGATAGACATTGTGGAAAGTCCCTAAAGCCTCTTCTAAGAGTTTCTTTCCGATCCCTTGGCGCTGATGATCTGGTCGCACCAAGAGGTCCTGCACAAAAATGACAGAGTGCCCATCTCCTACCAAACGAATGTAGGCTACGAGCTCTTCCTCATCATAGACCGCCAACTGCCATAGACTGGCTTTGACAGCTTCTTCCAACATGGTTGGATTGTTAGTATAATTGGTCCAGCCGACTGAACTGTACAGTGCGAGTAGGTCTGTCATCGCTGGAATCTCTTTTTTATAATTTAACATCTTAACTCCTTTTTAACCTATAATGCTGGAAGAAGGCGATATCCCGATAAGGGGACTTTTGGCAGACCGCCAGCTCCATCTTAAGCATAGACTCTCGCCATCCTTCTTGGCCTTTGAAGCGATTGTCCTGCAAGGCATAAAAGACACGGATTCCTTGGTAGTCTTTAATTTCAAGAGCTAAATTTTCTACTACTATCAAGATCATAGGCCTGAGCCAAACCCATGGAGTGGGTTTTCAGATCTTGGCCTGCTAGTAAATCGAGGGCCTTCTGAGTATCATTTTCAAAGACGACGGTCTGTAGGACTCGGCCAACTTCATTGTGCTTGACGATAGAGAGCAGGCCTCCTGGTTTCAAGAGGCAGATGAATGCCTTGAGAACAGCCTTGCGATTCTCTACATACTCTAAGACATTGTGGCAGAGAATGACATCAAAGCTAGCATCCTCAAAGCTTTCTAACTGATCCAGACTCCCGACTAGTTGCTGATAGGGGTGATTCTGGGGCCGCAAGGTCACCATTTCTTCATTAGGTTCTACAGCTAGAACTTGATTTTCTTGAGCCAAGTGGTTGGCCACAAGGCCAAAGCCACTGCCAAAATCAAGAACTCGCTTCCCCTTGATGTCCTGTAATTGGTCAAAAAGAATATCATAATAGATTTGACCCCAGGGTTGCTTAAGATTCTCTAAATACGCTTGGATATTTGCGGCCATCTAGTATCCTCCTATTTGTAGTTAAACACATTGGTAGCTAGTTTGTCCGAGATTCGTGGAAATAGCATGTAGCCTTTGTGAGCAACTGATAAGAGTCGTGGTAGATTAACTTCACGTTTATTTTTTCCCAGAATACGGACAATCTTTTTAGCCACGTATTTAGGACTGAGGACAAACTTTTTAACACTCTCAAGATAGGCTCCAGAGGGATCAGCTTGATCGAAGAAAGATGTCTCAATTGGACCAGGATTGACTGTTGTCACATAGACTCCCTTATCAGCCAACTCTAGACGAAGGGCATCTGAGAAGCCAATTACCGCAAACTTTGTCGCTGCATAGACACTTGAGTTAGCTGTCGCAATCTTACCCGCTATACTGGCGATATTGACGATATGACCATGGCCTTGCTCCACCATTTTCTCAGCCATCAGACGTGAAAAGGTCATCGTCGCAAAAGTATTGATATCAAACATATCACGTACTTCTTGGCTAGTGTAATTATCATAAGACTTGAATTCACCGAAGCCAGCATTATTGATAAAGACATCAATACGGCCAAACCGTTGATAGAGATAATCGACCATTTCTTTAATGGCATTGTCGTCTCTAAGGTCAATAGCAAGACAAGTTTTATTTTCCACATGGCGATAACATTTCTCAAGTTTGTCCTTGTCTCGTCCTAAGAGGATAATACCATCACTAGGTGAGAGCTGCTTGACAATTTCTTGAGCAAGGCCTCCTGAGGCACCAGTAATAGCAATAATACGTTGTTTAGCCATTAAATCTCTACCTCTTCCAAGTCACGAACGATGTGGGTGTTTTCGAAAATTGTTTTAGCATCTGCTGCCATCTTACCGATATCACGTCCCAAGAATCGTGCTGATACATGATTTAGAAGAAGGCGCTTAGCTGAAGCATCTTTAGCGACCTGTGCTGCTTGCATATTGGTTGAATGCCCATGGTTCTTAGCAATTTTTTCATCACCCTTACCATAAGTGGACTCATGAACCAAGACATCTGCACCCAATCCAAGACGAACACTGGCATTCGTCTTACGAGTATCACCTAAGATAGTGATAACCTTACCTTTCTTAGGTGCGGAAATAAAGTCTTTGGCAATGATTTTCGTTCCATCTTCAAGAACTACATCTTGTCCATTCTTAATTTGTCCAAAAAGCGGACCAAATGGTACGCCTGCTACCTTAAGGGCCTCAGCATCCAAGGTTCCTTCGAGATCCTTTTGAACCACACGGTAACCAATACAAAAAATGGTGTGATCCAACTTATCTGCATAAACAGCGAACTTGTCATCTTCCATAACCAAGCCTAGCTTGTGCTCATCAATTTCCTTAAAATGCACATGATAAGGTAAGCGTGTCCCCGAGGTACGAAGGCTGGTCATGACGTATTGCTTAATACCAACTGGTCCATAAACTTCAAGGTCAGTTTGTTCTTCGCTAGATTGGAAAGAACGACTAGCCAAGAAACCAGGTAGACCGAAAATATGGTCCCCGTGCATATGTGTAATAAAGATTTTTTTTACTTTACGAGGTTTGATTGTTGTTTCTAAAATCTGACGTTGGGTTCCTTCCCCACAGTCAAACATCCAGACTTCGTTGATTTCATCGAGTAGCTTCAAAACCAGACTCGACACGTTACGGGCCTTGGATGGCTGTCCGGCGCCCGTCCCTAAAAATTGTAATTCCATGACTTTCTATACTTTCTATCTATCGTTTTTCTTATTTCTGGACAATATAAGCCAGGCATTCACGCTGAGCAAAGCCATAAAATACAGTTTGCCCTTTATATTGAGATAAAAGTTCCACTAATTCGTCTTGATTGAAGCTAGCTAACTTAATGACATTCCCCTTCAGTTTAGTGACACGACTAAGTAACTGAGTTTCTGGTGTCAACTCCTCCAACACTTCTTCGTCAAAATCAACCTTGGCCATCTTAATTTGAGTGCCTTCAAAATAAACCTTATACTGCGGGAAAACTTGAGCAAGCTCAAACAAAATGCTAGCTGTTGGAACCTCTAAATGCTCTGCAAAGACTAGGGCCACCTCATCGGCATTTTCATAGCAAAAACCATAAGATTTTCCTGACAAATTGAGACGAATAAAGGGCTTGTGTTCATCAAAAGATGGTACTGGATTAAAGAGGTTCAATTCTTTCGAAAGCTCCAAATAGTAATCCGTTGCTGCTTCTGGAGACTGTTTCTGGTAAATCTCTGCAAAATAAGCATTAATCACGCTTGGTGGTGGTGTAATAAAGGCCAGTTTTTGACGGTCTGAAAGGTCTGACAAGGTGTTTTCCAGATACACTTTATCTAGACTTGTAAAACCACCATATTTTAAAGCTAAATCCATATAATCAGTCATAAAACTCTTCCAATTTCCATTTATTTTTCGGTGAAATATAACCTGTAATTTCTTCCACTTCTGTCTCAAAAGTGTAGCTATCTAACAAGGCCAATTGACTCAACTGATAAAGTTTATAAGCTTGCTCCTGATGTACCTTAATACTAAAGGGTTCAAAAATCTGTTGAATTTCATCAATCAAGAGTCTTCTGAGGGCCTCACGACTTCCCTTGTCACGTGCTGAGAGGCGAACATTAGGAAAGACTGTTGCTACTAGATTATCAGCTACATCCATCTTATTGTAGATTGCTAGGCGAGGAATATCAGTCATATCTAAGTCTTTGAGAATGTCTAAGACCACCTTTTCGTGCTCTTCGTGATTAGGATCACTCGCATCAATGACATGCAAAAGGAGGTCCACATTACGACTTTCTTCAAGCGTTGACTTAAAGGCAGCAACCAATTCTGTTGGCAAATCTTGGATAAAACCAACCGTATCTGTCAAGGTCACTCGAAACTGATCTTTTAAGTAAATTTTCTTAGTCGTTGCATCCAAGGTCGCGAAAAGTTCATTGGCCTCATACTGCTTATCATCCGTCATAAGGTTCATGATCGTTGACTTTCCAGCATTGGTATAACCAATCAAACCAATTTTAAAGGTACTTGAATCAACACGTTTTTCGCGAATGGTTTCTCGATTCTTCTCAACAACCTTTAACTGGCGTTCAATATCAGCAATCTGGTTACGAATCGAACGACGATTAAGTTCCAGCTGACTTTCACCAGGTCCACGGCTACCAATGCCCCCCGCTTGACGGCTGAGCATAATCCCCTGACCAGCTAAACGAGGCAACATGTATTTGAGCTGAGCTAGGTGAACCTGAAGTTTTCCTTCATGACTCCTAGCCCTCATGGCGAAGATATCCAAAATTAATTGCATACGATCGATGACTTTTACACCAAATGCTGCTTCAAGATTGGTATTTTGACGTGGGGTTAAACGGTTATTGACAATGACCGTAGTAATCTCATCCGCGTCCACCATAGCCTTGATTTCTTCTAATTTTCCTGAACCTACGAAGGACTTACTATCATAGCGTTCACGTTTTTGGGTATAGCTAGCTACAACCTCTGCTCCTGCTGTTTTGGCAAGACTAGCAAGTTCCTCCATGGACATGTCAAAATGCTCTGTCTCTTGCAATTCAACACCTACTAAAATAGCACGTTCTTGCTGCTTAGCTGTCTCTATCATAGCAACCCCCTTTTCGAAATAGTCGCCTTCTATTATACCACAGGGAGACCTAAAGAGAAGGGGACAGACCTTAATTTTTTATAAAGAAAAACAAGTTGGATTGCCCAACTTGCTTCTAATTAGTGTTTACGTGTCGGTTTCTTTTTAGACCCCTTACGACGCTTGCCTTGGTGAAGAATAGGCGTATTTTGAGAAATGGTTTGACGCATTTTCTCAGTGACCTTATCAACCTTATCTTTAGCCTTAACCAATTCTTGTGAGGCCTTGATTGCACTCTTCGAAGGTTTGTTTTTCTTAGTTTTGATCTTAGACACTGACTTTACTTGACTAGTCCCCGATGTACGCATACGACGAGACATAGCTAGAAGAATTTTATTTTCTTCGTTGAGGTTGGTCTGGTAGGCCATTGAAAGTACTAGACCAACACCAATCAAGTTTGAGATGAGTGAAGATCCACCTTGAGAAATAAAGGGCAAAGGAATACCTGTCAGAGGAAGAATTCCTACTGCTGCCCCAATATTTTCAAAAATATGGAAGACAATCATCATAATAAAACCTGTAGAAATAAAGGTATAGAAACGGTTGTTAGACTTAAAAGTCACTCGCAACATGCGATAAATGAGGAAGAGATAGGTCAACAGAACCAATCCACCGCCTACCAAACCAAAGTCTTCTGCAATAACCGTGAAGATCATATCACTCTCACGAACTGGTACATTCAAATCAAGATGATTAAAACCTTTTCCGTATATCCCCCCAGTACCTATCGATACCATCCCTTGTGTCTGTTGAAAGGCGATGCCATCCGCATAGGTGAAAGGGTCCAACCAAGCTGAGATACGGTTAATCTGATAAGTCTGAACCCCTAACTTGAGCAAGGCTTCCTTTCCCCAATCTGTGATAAACACCATTATAAACAGAGCTACGCTAGCTACAAAGGCTAGCACTACCGGCAAGATGATACGCCAGGATATTCCCGAAACCACTATTATACCCGCTAAAATAGCGAGGAAGACTAAGGCCGTTCCCATATCACCTTGAAGAACCAGTAAGCCTAAGACAGGAAGCGTGACCGCTACATATTGGAAAAGTAGCAGCCAGTCATCTTTAAGCTCAGTTACTTCTTTTCCTTGTTTAGCCCAAACACCTATTCTCGAAAGAAAAAGGATGTAGGATATCTTCATAAATTCTGATGGTTGAAAAAGGGTGACTGATCCAATACTGACCCAGTTTTTTGCTCCTGTCGAGGCAACCAAAGCGGGTGAATAAAAAACAAGAGGCAGAACCATAAGTCCCAGGCCAAAAATATAAAGCCAGGGAGTTACCTTCCAAAGAAACTCTGTATTAAATAACATGACAACAAAAGCAAGTACCGAACCAAGAAAAATCCATAGTACTTGCTGAGAAATGACTTGCACGAGATTCTTTGGATAATCAAAATTTGTCGCGATAAAAACCGAGACCAGACCAACCAGCAGTAAGATAAGGACTGGCAAGAGAATCGAGTAATCTATCCGACTTTCAATAGTATTTTTTGACTTAGCCATGTGTACTCCAAAATAAAGATTTAGCAAGAGTTATTATACCACTTTTTCGGCCAGATAAATGGCCTGAATGTATAAAAAGTTGTTAATTTTTTAACGAAAAAAGCAACCACAAATTACTTGATCATTGAAGTATACCCATTGACCTGAAGGAAGTTGATACTAACTTATCTTCGGCATCCCCATGGTAATATGAGCAGGTGACATTATCGTTTGTTGCAAAGCTACCTTTAACTTGCTTACCATCATTTGTCATATTTAACAGTGACTTCTTTCCAACCAGTTTGAGTTGTCAATTTACCTGACTTACCATAAACCAATGATTGACCTTTAACATTCTTAATGATACCATCAGCAAACATCACACCATTTGGTAAGAAGTAATAGTAAGAACCATCGATAGTTTGCTCACCTGTCACAGGGTAACCCTTATCGTTAAAGTGATACTGTTTACCAGTATAAGTCACAAATTGACTTTTAGCTTGAGTTCCTGATGTTGTGTAATAAGTCAAACCTGTACTATCATAAGCAAATCCAGTCTTAGCTCCGGTATCACCAGTCGAAACTACTGGTAAGGAGGTACCTTATTATTAACGTTGAAGTACAATTTACCATCACTGAGAACGTAGTCAAAGCCACGTTTTTGAATGGTTGTACCGTTAAAGTATTTAGCTTTCCTCTGTTTAATCTTAACAGAGGGATCAATCGTCTTACCCGAATCTTCCATAACTTCTTTAAAGATTTCTGGATAAAGCTTTTGAAGTTTGTCTAGGAAGGCACCGCCGTACTGTGCTTGGAAATCATCACCTGATGACCTAGTTTTTGTCACATAAAGTTTATTAACCAGGCTAGTATCATCCAACACCTTACCGTGCATATCTGTACGAGTAGCTGTAACTACTTCTTTCCCTGGAAGAGTGTACAATTGATCTGGAACTCAGTCAGCAATGACTTGAATACATTTGTTTGTGAAGAGCCTTGAGGATATCACGAAGGTCTTTTTTTGAACCGTATTTATTGTTGTTGCTCACCGTTAAGGTCATAGCAGTTCGCAAAGGAATAACTATTTTGGATAACTAGGTCAAGGAAGGTATGAGCGTCTGCAGATAAATATTGAGGTTATATCTCGAATGGTGTAATTCTCCATGACTTAAAGAGCTCTGCATTTTCAGCAATCAACTTATTAGTATATTGGCTATCATTTTCAATAAAATCTTAGAAGTTTGAGTCGTTGGTAATAAGAGTCAACAAACCTGAATGTTTGATAGTTTCAACACCCCTAATCTGATCAGCAGACATAATGTCTTTACCGTAACGCACTGAATACAAGATTTCCTTGCCACCAAATGAATCAACCTTCATTGATTGGTCACCTGAAACATACTTCATGCGGTTAGTCAAAAGAGTTGTGATGGCATCGTAATATGGTGATTGCTTAGCCATGTATCGAGCATCATCTGTGTAGAGTTCACCATAGTATACACGTGTCGTCAAGTGAGTCAAAACAGCTGTACGGAGTTTGTTGTCCATTATCAACCGCATCAACAGGGATACCATCAAAATTAGCATCCTTCTCACCTATAACTATTGAACCCCAGTTCATGAAGTAGTGGATTTTGTTCAACTGCTCAGCTTGTACAACTGGATTTGAAGTATCCACATCGTTTGCAAGAAGGATCTCATAACCACTAAGAGAACCATCTTCATTACTTGGTGTGCGACTAAGAATACGATAATTTGAGCTAGCCCATGAGGTTACATCACTATAGACAAAGAGGAGGTCCCCACCCTGAAGATGGTCAGCCAGAGTATAGTTTTCTGTTGCAACACTCCACTGCTATTGTTCCTTAACAAATGAAGTAATTGCCTGAGGAAGCCATTCTGTTGATTGTTTAGCAGAAATCTCTTGTTCAATCATAAGTAGAAACTGATTCAGTTGTTTGATCGTCTGAAACCTTTTGATTAGCTACTGTAGCACCACCTACACATAGCAGCAATCGTCACCCATTGCTTCTTAACTTTGTGAAGCGTGTAATGTACCTTTTTCCCCATTTTAGGTCCTCATTTCATTTTCCTAGTTTAAATGAAAATCTACATAATTCAAACATTCTCATTATATCATGTTTTTTTCACTCAAATATCTCATTTTTCATATCATTTTATTCTTTTAATCGTAATTTAAATTGATTTATATTTCGATAAACATTAAAAACTACCGAATCTTGAAAACGGTAGTTTTTCTATTTTCTAGAAATTTTTTAAAGCTATGAGAGAATTAAACACAGTCTATTTAACTGGATTGCAATTTTCAATCCAGATATCAAGCAAAGACAAGGTCATGTTGAACCCTATAGCTGATTAAAAATAGTAAGGTTTCTGTAAGTAATTTAGCCACAACCAGCCCTAAACCAATAGCCACTAAGCTGCTAAGCAAGAAATAGTTACAAGCTAAGAGAACCAAGACCAACATAAAGTAGCGAACACTTGATCTAAAGAGAGAACTTGTCGGATTGAAGACAACATTTGCATTTAGCAAACACTGACTTGAAGCCGAAATGACACGCGCTAGCACGACTGAAAGGAGGAGGTTTTTCGTCAAGGTAAAGAGCACAAATAAGACTGTTGCATCAATGACTGAGGCCAGGATGGCCGTGCCAGAGAACTTTAAAAAAGGGCTGTAAATACGGATGGAATCACGAATGGGCCGAAAGTGCGAGCTTTTATTCTCCTCCAGATAAACGGTCTCGATTGGGACTTCAGAGATTTGGTAGCCTGACTTCTTGGCTTCAAGTAGCATATTAAACTCGTACTCGAAACGATTGCCATCTAGATTAATCAACCATGGGATAAGGTCTGTTGACATTCCTCGAAGACCAGTCTGGGTATCCGTTACCTTCTGACCAGTTACTAGACGGAAGAGCCCCGCAGTCACTTTATTTCCAAAGCGGCTTCGTGCTGGTACTTTACCTACAAAGGCACGCGCACCCAAGATAAGATGACTTGGATTTTCCTCAGTCGCCTTGGCCACACGGACAATATCCTTAATCAGATGCTGACCATCGCTGTCAACTGTTACTATAGGTTGAGCAGACAGATGTTGGCTGACCACTTCTTCTTGGATATAAGCGAAAGCAGTCTTTAGAGCAGCTCCTTTTCCTTTATTAATCGGGTGTTTAAGGACCGTAGCTCCAAAAAGGGCTGTTTCGTCGTAAAAGTCGTCATAGGGTGGACCGCTCCCATCATTGACAATAATAATCCGTGATTTAGGGAGTTTTAAAGTAATATCTTGAACCACCTGAATCAGGCGTTTGTCTGGTTCATAAGCTGGAATAATAATATACATAGGCACTTCCTTTCTGTTTCATCCTATGACTCTTTAGTGACCTCCGCCAAAGCCACCTGGTTGCCCACCACCTTGGGGACCACCGTCACCTTGAGGGCCACCGCCGCCAGGCATTGAGTTTTCAATCTTAGTTTGTTTCTCACCATTGATAGTAATGTCACCACCAGTATAGGTCGCTGAACCGTCGAAGTCAAAGCCAGACTGACCAGTCAAATTGATCGTTCCACCCGATACAATAATATCGCCGTTAGAGTCAATTGGGTCTGTATCGCCCTCGCCAACCTCAACATTTAGGGTTCCATCGGTCATCTTGAAGAAAATCTCACTTTGACTGGCATTAGCATTGGCCGCATTGACACCATCATCCGTTGCATAGACATCGATATTTCCACCATTGATGGTCACAGATTTACCTTCGATACCTTCGGTTGATTTTTCAACCTTGTAAGTACCACTATCAATAATCAGGTCACCGGACGCATGAATACCGTCGTCACCAGCCTTAATGGTCATGGTATTGTCAGATAGATACATGGTCCCTACTGAGGTGTCGTCATCGTTGTCGACCTTAACGCCATCTTCTTCCGCTTCAATGGTCATGGTTGTTCCTGTGATATTAAGTTCATCGTTGACATTGAAGGCATCACCGACTGAGGAAATCTTATAGGTACCGCCAGTCATATGAAGACTGTCGTTTGCTTTAATACCGTTATTTTTCTTGGCATCAATATTTAGGGTACCTGAACCGTTAATGGTCAAATCTCCTTTAGAGAAAATCACAGCATCCGCATCTTCATCATTATTAGAACTTGAATCAGAGAGGGTGCTAGTGGTTCCATCTTTAAGCGTCAGGTAGACATGCCCGGCTTTTGTGGCGTTGATTGCTGCATTTGTATTTGTCATGGTAACACCATCCAAAACAATATGGACATCATCTGAATCACCGGCGTCCACCTTGATTTGCACACCATCGGATTTTCCTGAAATGACGTAGGTACCCGATTTAGAGATGGTTACAGTTGAACCTGATACCGTTACGCCATCACCTGAAACATCCGCAGATGAGCCTGACAACTTAATCTTAGAAGCTGAGCTCTCGTTATAAGAGGTATCAGAATCTTTAGAAGTAAAATAGTTGCTGTTATTCTTATTCGTTTTCTTACTAGTCGTTGCTGTTACAGCACTTGTTTTTGATGTCGTGCTTGACGTAGTCCCCGTTGCTTGACTGTTTGATTGGCTACACGCTGTCATGATTGTTAGAGCAGTCGCACAAGTTAATAAAGTCGTCCATTTTTTTAGTTTTTTTGATTTCATATTTTTTCCTCTCGTGTTCGTTTGGATGATTACAGTTTACGGGACTTACCTAAAACATTTCTAAAGATTAACTGAAACTTATCTTAAGTTAAGTTTGGTGAAAGTTTGGCTTAGGACTTCTTTCAGAAAAGTTCCATAGACTAATAGGCGAGCAAGTAAGTGCTTTATAGAGATAGTACATTTACACTCAATTTTTTACTATAAAACAAAAAAGAATAAGGCGACTGTTTAAGGGTAGGTGTGCTACGACAACACTCTATTTTCCTGTGAGTTGCTGTACAGCTTTGTATCTTATCTATAAAAGGAGTTTTTCATGGTTAAACAATTGGAAACACGTTTTAAACGTATTGAAACAAAATATGTGGTCTCAAAGGAAAATCTTGAAGACCTGCTCACTGATCTTAAGGAGTATTTGGTAGAGGATGACTATCCGACATCTACCATTTCAAATATTTACTTTGATACGGATAATTTTGACGTCATCCAAGATGCCTTAGATGGTAATCACCGTCAAGAGAAAATCCGTATGCGTACCTACCTAGCCAATCCCAAAATTGATAGTAAGGTATTTCTAGAGATCAAAGCCAAAGATGATGAAGGAATCGGTCATAAGTTTCGTCTCGTTTCAACACCGCTTGCCATCACTAACTTGATGACAGATGGTAAGAACCATGGTCAAATCACTGATCGTCAGCTCTTACAGGATATTCAACACTTACGTCAACGCTACGATGAAGGTCTCAAACCTCGTATGTATATCTACTACGACCGTTTTTCGATGAAAGAAAAAGAAAGTATCGAAGGATATGCTTACAATAAAGTTCGTGTTACCCTAGACCAAAATCTGACTTACCGTGATGAAGACGTCAGTCTTTTCAAAGGAAATCATGGTTTTAGTCTTCTTGATGAAGATACGATAATCATGGAAATCAAGGCACCTGGCCAAAAGCCAAACTGGCTGCAAAGCATCTTAGACAAACATGGGTTGGAAGAGCAGAAATTCTCCAAATACAGCTGTGCCTATCATAAGTCTCAAGGTCTGGACTACGGGCCACATCCAGTTCGAGAAAAAGGAGGTGTCACCTATGTCTAATCTCTTCAACTCTATTTTTAACGATGCGACCGCAACTGCAAGTCCCCTTCAACTCATGCTGGCCTTACTGGTCAGCCTTGTTTTGGGCTTAGCTCTTACCTGGACTTATAAATACCGAACTCTCTACACCAGGGAATTTGTCATCAGTTTGACCCTACTTCCATGTTTGATGACCCTAGTCATCTTTCTGGTTAATGGTAGTTTGGGGACCTCTATTGCCGTGGCGGGGACCTTTAGTCTCATTCGTTTTCGTTCAGCTACCAGTGGTTCCAGAGAACTAATCGCCGTCTTTATGTCCATGATTATTGGTCTAGCATCTGGGACAGGATATCTGCTACTGGCTTTACTCTTTACCATCTTTCTTTTAGCTGTTTGGCTCCTTTTGGAAAATCGTCAAAGTCGTACCGACAACCAACGTCGTAGGCTCCTGACTATTAATGTCTCCCATCAGGACTTGATTGACCAAAAAATCACTAAAGCCTTGCTCAATTTCACTAGCGAATGTGACCTAATCTCCCTTAACACCACAGGTGGAGGGGAGACCATGCAACTGGTCTACGAAGTGGACTTGAATCCCCAAATGGACGACTTCCAATTAACTAATCATCTTATCTCAAGTATTGAAAATTGTGACCTTGCCCTAACCAAAAAAGCTAAAAAGAAAAAGAATTTGTAAGACAAAAAGACATCTCCGACTAGTTTTTGGAGATGTCTTTTGGTTTTACAAATGATTTCTCAAAGAAAAATTAATTACTTAAACTTTTTTTGAATATTTTTCAATACATTCACTTCAAGCTTTTATTCTTAGTATCAATTGGTTGAGATATCCTTAATAATCCGTTACTTCTTTTCGGTCATGGACATTGCTTTGCTTGCCCTGACGTGCTTTAAGAACGGCTTCAACGTCTTCAGGGCTAACCTCTGTTTCAACGAGCATGACTGCTAGGTGATAGAGGACGTCTGCTGTCTCGTTGGCAATTTCTTCTTTATCAGCATTTTTAGCTCCGATCACAACTTCTGTTGCTTCTTCGCCAACCTTTTTAAGAATCTTGTCTAGGCCCTTGTCAAAAAGGTAATTGGTATAAGAGCCTTCTTTGGGATTTTTTTTACGATCTAAGGCTTCCTTATAAAGTGTTTCTAACATATCTACTCCTATCTGTCTTGTCTGTCATATATATATATCCGTAAAGAAACAGCTGTAGGCTCCTGTATGACAGGCTGCTCCTTCTTGTTCCACAGCGATAAGCAAGGTGTCCTGATCACAATCTGTCTTGATGCTTTTGACATGTTGGAAATGACCAGATGTGGCTCCCTTATGCCAAAGCTCGTTTCTAGAACGGCTCCAGTAATGCATTTATTTGGTCTCTATGATCAACTGATAGGACTCCTCATTCATATAGGCCAACATGAGCACCTGTCCCGTCTTGTAGTCTGTCACAATGACTGGCACCAGTCCTCCTTGTTTGTCAAAATCAAGTTTAACCTCTGTCATCGTCTCACCTCAATTCCTGCATTTGCCAAGACTTGTTTGGTTTCGCCTATATTTACCTCACCAAAGTGGAAGATAGAGGCTGCCAGAGCACCCGTCGCTGTTGTCTTTTCAAAGACCTCTACAATGTCCTCAATATTTCCCGCACCACCAGAAGCGATGATCGGAACATCAACGACTTCCGCCACACGATTTAGCATTTCCAAATCAAAACCAGATTTGGTTCCGTCCTTGTCCATACTGGTCAAGAGAATTTCTCCAGCTCCCAAGGCGACAACTTCTTGCACCCATTGGATGAGATCCCTACCTGTATCCTTACGGCCACCTGCCACAAAAACATGCCAGCTCCCATCAGCCATCTTTTTAGCATCAATCGCAGCCACGACACACTGATTTCCAAATTTTTGAGCACAATCAGCGATTAGTTGCGGGTTGGCAAGGGCTGAGGAATTGATCGCAACCTTGTCAGCACCAGCTTTAAGCATCTTGTTCATGTCTTCAACTGAACGGATACCACCCCCAACCGTGAAAGGAATAAAGACCTGATCGGCAACACGACGCACCATGTCAACCGTTGTTTCGCGATTATCTGAAGTCGCTGTGATGTCCAAGAAAACAAGTTCATCACAACCAGCCTCATAATAGGCACGCGCAGAATCAACAGGGTCTCCAACGTCTGTCAAATTCACAAAATTAACCCCCTTGACGACACGGCCATCCTTGACATCCAAACAAGGAATAATACGTTTTTTAAGCATATTAACCTCCGAAAGACTTGAGTTGGTCCAATGTGATATTGCCGTTATAGTAGGCTTTGCCAACAATGGTTCCTGCCACACCAATCTCTTGTAGGTGATCTAATTTTTAGCCTCAAAATAAAACAGTTTCCCAAGCTGCTCTACTCTCAAAACTTCCGAATGCCTTAAGTGCATTAGTTTCAGGTACTTCCATCACTAGAAAAAGTCTCCCTTTATCTATATTCCTATCACAAAAATCAATCTCTGTTATTTTTATGAAGATCTCTTTAGTCCATTTCCTAATTCAAAATAATGTCTCCATTTATAAGTTGTATATTTATCCTAAATAATTTTTCAAGGCAAGACAAAAAGACTGGAGCATTACCCCAAGCTTTCATTTTTAAGCCAATTTTCTAGGTCTGATAAATCCTGTCATAATACTCAAACAAAGTAGCCCCGCAGCAACATACCAATAGGGCATATCTACACTAGTTGTACGTCCTGAGACTTCAACAATGCCTTTAACTAAACAGGCACTTGCTACAACTGCGATAGACGAATTAAAGAGAAGTTTTGAAAGACGTGTTTTCAGCCAGGACATTCCCAGTCCAGTAAGTAGATAGATAAGTGCTCCGGCCAATGGTGCAAAGAACATCATGCGCATAAACATGGAGGATTCACCATAAGAAAAGCGTTCATAAACAAATGTAAATACTAGACTAAAAATGGTTAAACCAATGTAGGTGAAAAAGTGCTGTCTAGCTGATTTTTTAGTAACCGATGTAAACAATATCACTCACCGCCCTTTCTGAAATTTTGTTTCCGTTTGTGGTTGGCTTGTTAATGACTTGACCATTGAAGTACATAGTAGATGAGCCACCACCGTCAAGGTTGTAGGCTGTCGTCACACCATAGGATTTCATCAACTCTGCCATTTCATAGAGAGTCAACCCTGACGATTCACTGGTACGACCATCAGAGACAATGACAATATAGTGCACACTGCCATCACTCTCTTCGATGACCCCGATGGCTGTACGTGGATTGTCAGCCATGGCTTGACCAACCTCTTCATTTTTTGAGACAGCTATCTTGCCATTTTCAACCAAGGTTGGACCAAAGGCAAAGGTATTGACCACACCTGAATCGACCAATTTTTGAGCTGTTGTATCGCTCTCCTTAAAGGTCTTGAAGCTACCATCTGAATAAACAGCAAGATCCTCGTAGTCACTGTTTCGATCAGTATCACGATAGACTTGGCCATTTTTAATCACATAGCCCGACTGATTAGCTCCGTAGTAGTCACCATTGATGGCAAAGATTGCATTGTTTTGCTGGGCAATACTTGAAGTAGTCTCGGTGATGTTGGTCCCATAGGTATTTTGTGCCAAAGCCGTTTTAAGGTAATCTGCACTCGAAAGCTTGATATCTGCCACATAGTATGTGGTATCACTGGTTTTACCTGTCGTGATTTTGATATCCATATTGTCATCTTTATAAGTCGTATCCGTCTTAGTTACCTTACCAGTGCTGGTAGATGTCGTCGACGACGCTGTGGTTGAGCTAGTCGTATTGGCTGAAACCGTTGAGACCGCTGAGGGAATGACAAAGACCTTTAAGAGAGAGTAGACATTTGCCCCCATCAGAAAAAGGGTAAAGAGTAAGGCATAGGCATGCCTTTTGAGAAATTTCATAGAAGACCTCCAATTGTGAAAGATAAGATAGAAACCATAAGTTTCTTTTGCTTAAAATTAGCATAACAAGCAAATCTTAAAATCTTCTATAATTCCCACAACCACGCCTTTTCTTTAAGTTTTCCTTAAGAAAAAGACAGCTTCAGTTGAAGCTGTCTTCACTATATAATCATATCTTCCGTAATGCCGAATTCTCTCAAGATCTCCTGAATCTTATCAAAGTTCAGACGGAAATGCTCTAATTTATGTCCATCAGACCCAATAGAATACTTGCGACATCCCAAATCCTTAACAAGGCCTAGCGCATAACGATATAGGTCTTCGTGATGATAGAGATACATGCTCTTTGCATTCAGCTCAAAAGCCAAATCATTAGCCATCATTTTCTGGAAAATACGTTTAAGCTGATTCTCATAGGCTTTTAGCTCATCAACAGTCACATCAAAAAGGCGGAAACCATAGTCAAAGTGGGCCAGAACATCTGCGTCCACACGACCAATGGCATACTCCAACTTGTCCAGATATTCTTGAATAATGCTAGCCTTGTCCATATCAGCTACCTCATCATCAAGGTAATCATTAACCCCATTATGGTGAATAGAAAGCAGTTTGAGATCATAGTCCTTACCATCCAAAAAGTCTAAAATATCGCTTTCTCTAGGCTTGTAATAACCAATTTCGATGCCTCGTTTAATACGATTGCCATACTTACGGTTAAGCCTTTCAATCTCACGACTATAGGCCTCATACTCGGGCACATCGTCCTGTTTGGTATAAGGATTAGAGAGATCATAATGCTCAGTCGTTACAATCTCGCCATCAAAATGTGTCAAATAATCAGTAAAAACCGCATCCGAATCATAGGAATGATGGGTATGCAAATGGTTATCACGAATAGACATAACTACTCCTTATTTTTCAAATACATTGTAAGCTGCTTATGGGCCAACCAGGTCAAACTCACCATGATTCCCTCATAAATTATAAAGAAAATCACAAAACATTGAAGAAAATATTCTTCTGGCAAAACATTAATAATCGGGTCCAACATTGGATTAAAGAGCCAACTGCTATCTCCAGGAAAGAGAGCCTCATGAAAGAGAATGAAGAACTGATCAAATCCTAGGAAAAGTCCCACTACTCCAATAAGGATTGGTAAAACAGCTAGACTCAGATAAAGTCTACGATAGAGACCAAAAGTCCCCTTCTTCACATTTCGCCAAATAAAGCCCACAGCTGGATAAACCAGTAGGACAATAAGGACCTGAACCAGATGAAAGAGCCACTTGACATCATGAAAATGCTTAAGACCACTCTCTGACGACGGAAAATCAGGCATGGCCAGATGATTTACCCAAGGAAAAGTCAGGTACCGCATGAGGACATTGAAATTATGCCAAAGCTCCGTCTTTCCGATAATGACATAGTCCAAAAGACGCATCCAATCAACATCAAAATAATAGAAGCC
The DNA here is from genome assembly GCF_900636445.1 of Streptococcus vestibularis. NCBI lineage: Bacteria > Bacillati > Bacillota > Bacilli > Lactobacillales > Streptococcaceae > Streptococcus > Streptococcus vestibularis. The sequence goes on from NZ_LR134275.1 coordinate 1,144,693, forward strand.
CCATGCTAGGTAAATCGTAACTAGAATAGACAAGGCTAGGAGACAAATGGGAGTCAACACTGCTTCAATCTTAGTTCGCATCAAAATCCCACTCCGCTAGACTAGCAAGTACATGGTCTGGTTTTACTGGTAAATCCGCAACCTCTTCCGCCTTGGTGAAACCAGTCGTCACAAGAAGTGTTGGAAAGTCATTTTTAATGCCAGCTGTAATATCTGTCAAGTAATTATCACCAACCACAATAGTTTGGCTACGTTCTGTTCCAAGGATTTCAAGAGCCTTGTTCATGATAATAGCTTTAGGCTTACCAATAATGATTGGGGGCACACGTGTAGCCGCCTCGATAAGAGCTAAGAGTGAACCAGCACCTGGAAGCAGACCGCGTTCTGTTGGGATATTCAAATCTGGGTTTGTCCCAATAAACATAGCTCCTTTTTGGATAGCAAGTGTTGCCTTTACCAACATTTCATAAGTGACTTCACGGTCCAATCCCACTACCACATAAGCAGGATTTTCCTCATCTACCGTATATCCCGCATCCGCAATAGCAGATTTAAGCCCAGTTTCACCAATAACATAAACTGTCTTACCACGATTCATATCATTCATGTAGTCAACTGTCGCCAGGGTTGCTGTATAAATAGTTTCAAGAGGCGTTTCCAACTCGCACTGATTACGCAAAAGCTCTTGGACCATTTCTGGTGTACGCATACTGTTATTAGTCACAAAAAGATAGGGAATTTGACGCTTCTGCAACTCCTTAACAAAGGCCTCCCCTTCAGGAATACGGTCCTTACCCTTGTAAATGGTTCCATCTAAATCAATCAAATAACCTTTATATGTCATCTTACTCGTCTCCTATTTCTTTCCATTGGATAATGGCCTGAGCATTAATATTGCCATCAACACAAATATGATGTTGACTGCTCAAATTTTCTTGGTCAAACTCATAGCCAGAATAAATTTCTGACCCATGATGAATTTCCTTAACGTACTTGAGATCAATATGGGCTGGCGTGTACTTGGTCAAAAAGTCCAAATTGAAAACATCCAACATCCACTCTAAGTACTTACTATTGTTAACGTGGCCATTCATGTCTAGGTCAAAATAACGCACACGATAAAGCGTCTCAATTGGATTTTCCAAAACCTTGTAGCGAGGACCCCGAAGTAACTTTTTAGTTTTTTCAGCCCCATAAGGTGCTACCACCTCATCTGGCACTTCGGCTACCTTACGCGTTTCATAATCCATAAGGGCAAAAGTAGTCTTAAAGAGCATGATTTGTTGACCAGTTTCATCTGTGATGTAAAAATTACGGTAACAGAAAATCTTATTATAGGAAATAGCTTCCGTTGTAATTGTCACCTTTTCATTGTAGCGAGGCAAACGGTCAATCTCAATCGCATAGTCTGTCACAATCCAAACCAGACCGTATTTATCAAAAACGTCCTTATCCGTATTTCCCAGAGACTCTGACTGCATACCGGATACTTGCAATGAAAAAGCCAGTAAGTGTGGTAATTTTACCTGATGCGTGATATCCGTCTCATAAAACGGAATCTGATAAGGAATACTAAATTTTAATCCCATCTAATCCTCCAAGATAAATTGTTCAGCGACACTATCACCCAAAAAGAGTCCTCGTTTGGTCATACGAACAACTTCTGGATCCTTGACCAAGAGCCCATCTTCCTGTAGTTTTTTTACAATGTCTCCATAAGTATCCGCGAATGACAAGCCAAACTTCTCTTCAAAACGTTTAATAGATACACCTGATTTTTTACGCAAACCAAGGAAGAACTCCTCCTCCATCATCTCCGCCTTAGTCAGATGCTCCTCGTGAAGTCTAGCATGACCATCCTCAGCTATAGCCTTAAGGTAATGCTGGATAGGTCCTCTATTGCGATAACGAACACCATTGACATAACCAGAGGCTCCAGCACCCACACCATAATACTCATCATTATTCCAGTACATGAGATTGTGACGACTCTCCATCCCAGGTTTGGTAAAGTTGGAAATCTCATAATGCTCAAAACCTTTTTTTTCCAACTCTTGGATAATATAGTCAAACATCTCTGCTTCCAAGTCCTCAGTTGGTAGATTAAGCTTACCTCGACGCATCTTATTCATAAAGACCGTGTGATGTTCCAATATCAAGCTATAGAGACTTAGGTGTGGAATATCCAGTTCCAGTGCCTTTCTCACATTTTCCTTGACCTGATCCATGGTTTGACCAGGCAGAGCATAAATGAGGTCAATGGAAATATTATGGAAACCAGCAGACTTCAAGCTATCAATGCTTTCATAAATCTGTGCTTGATTATGACTGCGACCAATTTGACGCAAGTGCTTGTCATCAAAAGTCTGAACCCCTAAAGAGACGCGATTAACAGCAGATTTTTTGAGCACTTCAATCTTATCAACCGTCAAATCCCCGGGATTAGCCTCAATAGTAAACTCCTCCAGCTTAGACAGATCCAAGTTCTTCTGAAGATTGCTCAAAAGGTAATCCAATTGCTCTGCAGAAATAGCCGTTGGGGTCCCCCCACCAATATAAAGGGTACGAAGCTCCTTGATATTTAAAAGCTCCCACTCACGAATCAAAGCACTCAGGTAGTCATCAACGGGCTGATTTTTAATGAAGACCTTAGAAAAGTCACAATAATAACAAATTTGTGTGCAAAATGGAATGTGCACATAGGCTGACGTTGGTTTTGTTTGCATGTAACTATTCTACCATTTTTTAAGCAGAAATGAGACTTCGAATGATAAGAGTTTGAGCCAAAAAAGAAGCCATCTCTCCAGATAGCTTCTTTACTTTATTTTGTTAATGAGAATGGGAAAGCATTATAGTTGCTATAATCAAAGGTTGGTCCCAAGTCAGAGATGAATTGAACTGGCGTATAAGTTCCATTTTTAAGAATAAAGCCAGGCTTAGCTTGGAAACCAGCTCCCCCTAGGCCTGTAATACCTGGAAGCAAGGTAGAAAAATCGCCACCCTCCCAAACATAGAGATTTCCAGAAATTTGAACAGCTTTTGCAGTTGTAGAGCTTTGACGATAGGGTTCGTAATCAACATTGAAATTTGCCTTTGAAGTGATGTTTCCTTCGGCATCAACTGTAAAACTAATGTCTGTTGCTTGTGGACTCGTACCAGTCCAAGTTCCCACTAATGCTGCTGGAACAGGAGCATCACTTTGAGTATCAGCTGTTGCTTGACTAGACTTGTTTGACTCAGAAGCAGCACTGCTACTTGTTCCTCCTTGAGCATCATTTCCAGCTGTAGCTTGATTTTTTGAAGAGCTTGCTTCAGGAGCGCTCGCTTCTTTTTGGCCTTGAAAATCCTTTGAAGCTTCTGTCTTGGCCTTTTTAGCAGACTGCTTCTCAGATGTTTGTGTTTTAGCAGATGACTTCACTACTTTAGAAGTTGACGTTGTCGATGATGCTGCAGTGTCTTTTTCTGACTTAGAGCCACATCCACCAAGAGCTATAGAAACAGCTACAGACAACAAAACAAGTGAGCAAACACGAATAACTTTTCTTTTCATTTTCATAAACCTCTTTTCTATATGTCTATTATATCTATTTCATTACAAAAAACAAGTATTTTGTGTAATTTTTGTAACATTTATGTAATTAATTGTATCGCTGTCATAAGTTAATATATTCTTTTAACCAAAAAAGCCTATCACTCCCACAGGAATGATAGACTTTTGACTATTATTTAAGTACTCCTTATCTTATCTGATATTAGCGAGTACCTTCTCTTTCAAGATAACCTGAATAGGGATGATCGTAGCCATCTTCCAAGACAGTAATGCGCTTACCACCATTCACAACTAGAAAATAGTATAAACCTTTCTCGTCATGGTAGATATCATTAACACTCTTACCTTGGTAACCATGTGACTTAAGAGACTTCTGTATTCTAGCAAACTCTTTTTGCACCTTACCATTACCTACTTTACCAGTTTTGTCCACCAGATATTCTTTCAAAGGTTTAACAATTAATATATCTATATCATCATAATCTGTAGTCATAACACCATTTTCAGAGATAACCGCTTCTCCTTCTGATTCATCTTCATAATTAAATGTCTTCCATTTTCCAACAAAAACTTTGGGAACCCCTGCCTTATGAAAAAGATAGCTCTTTTTTAAATCTTTGTTTTTTGATCCGTAGTGGGCTAGTTCTGATGAGCTTAAACCTAGAACAAAGTTTGTCCCAACTTTCTGAATCAGATTATAGTAGCCAGAATCTTCCGTCGTTACCAGTATGACCTCTTTTGTTTATAATTGATATTTCTTGTCAAAATCAGCAATAATTTTTAGTTTTGAATCACTGAGTTTCTCTAAGTTTGCTTCAAACTTCTGTCCAGCTTTCTTACCAGTAGAGATTTCTTTGATTTCTTCTTCCGTATAGCCTGCAACGAGTTTTGACTTCTTCCCATTTAAATCATAAACAAGCCCATCATTATTACCATTTACCCACAAACCCCCTAAGTTTGTTCCTTTAGAAGAAAACAAAAAGAATCCAAGACTTGTTGCTACGACAAGAAATAAAGCAATGGTAAAACCTATAAAAGTCTTCTTACCAAACTTTTTCTGTTTAACAAAGACAAGCTGCTGTGCAGAGGAGTAATTGACCAGTCATCTGATTTGGTAAAAATATGACTTCTTCAGTCCCAGATTTACTATTGCTAGAAAAAGTAGCTTGCTTTTCTTCCATGACAAATTCACCTTTTAAAAGGGCCTGCTGACACTCTTGAATAGTGGACTTACGATTATTAATCGCTTCAAAATATTCAATCCATTCTTTTCTATGCATCATCTCTCCTCACAATTCTTAATAGAAAAATCTATCACTAGCTTATAAGTGATAGATTTTCCAATTATTTAAGCACTTCTTGTGTCTTAGCGTAGTTAGCTTCAACAGCTTCTTTTTCAGCTTTCCACCAGTCTTGGTGATCGGTGTACCACTTGATTGTTTCTTCCAAACCTGATTCAAAGTTTGTGAATTGTGGTTCCCAACCAAGTTCTTCACGCAATTTTGTTGAGTCAATAGCGTAACGTAAATCGTGACCAGCACGGTCTGTGACACGGTCGTAAGCATCTTTTGGTTGACCCATTTTTTCAAGGATGAGTTCAAGAACTTCCTTGTTATTCTTTTCACCATCAGCACCAATCAAGTAAGTTTCACCGATACGTCCCTTAGTAAGAATGGCCCAAACACCAGTTGAGTGGTCATTAGTGTGAATCCAGTCACGAACGTTTTTACCTTCACCATAAAGTTTTGGCTTAATTCCTGACAAGATATTGGTGATTTGACGTGGAATGAATTTTTCGATGTGTTGGTATGGTCCATAGTTGTTTGAGCAGTTTGAAATAGTTGCCTTAACACCAAATGAACGCACCCATGCTTTAACGATAAGGTCTGAAGCAGCCTTAGTTGATGAGTATGGTGATGATGGGTTGTATTTTGTTTCTGCTGTGAATTTTTCACCAGGACCTTCACCGTGACCAGGGAGATCTTCGCGCAATGGAAGGTCACCATAAACTTCGTCTGTTGACACGTGGTGGAAACGAATATCGTATTTACGAGCAGCTTCCAAGAGTGTGTAAGTACCAATGAAGTTTGTGTAGATAAATGGTGATGGGTCGTTCAATGAATTATCATTGTGGCTTTCAGCTGCATAGTGAACGATGGCATCAGCCTTAGCAGCCAATTTATCAACCAATTCAGCATCAGCAATATCACCAACAACCAATTCAACACGATCACCAAGGATTTCTTCAATGTTGGCACGGTTACCAGCGTAAGTGAGTTTGTCAAGGACAGTCACATGTACGTCTGGATGGTTGTTGTAGACATAGTGTACGAAGTTTGAACCGATGAAACCTGCGCCACCAGTTACGATGATATTTTTATATTCAGTCATTTTTTCTCCAAAAAATATTGTTTTTTCTTATTCGTTCCTTTCGCTAGTGAGGGACGCCAGCAACCCTTCGATTTCATGGCTAAATCCGAAGCCGAAGTCTCTGAATTTCCCTACAAGATTCCTTGAGGAAATCTTGTTTTCACTAGGGTAGGAACGATCTTATAATGCTCCTTGCAGTCGAGGTACTGCTGTGCAAAGCTCGTTTTTACAAATCTTCTGCTTTTAGTGGTTTGACGTCTTTGAGCAATGGGTGATTTTTATCTGCTTCTGAGACTTCTGCTTCTTCCAAGTTTTCCCACTTGATATCAAGGCTTGGGTCTGCGTAGTTGACAAAGGCGTATTTTGGTTTGAGTTCAAGTGCCCAGTAGTCGTTCACAAGATAGCTGTATGCAACCTTATCAGACAAAACTTGGAAACCATTGGCAACACCGCGAGGAACGAAGATTCCTTTTGAAGCATCAATAACTGTTTGGTAAGTATTCCCAAAAGTTTCGCCTTCACGAAGGTCAACCCATGTTCCAAGAACCTTTCCTTCATCTGCTACTGAGATGTATTTATCCCAAGGCTCGGCGTGCAAGCCACGCAAAACATTTTTACGTGAGAAAGAAACGTTATTTTGCAATTTTCCTTCTGCAAAAAATGATTCTGGAAAACCGAGTGGCAACATTTTTTCTTTTTGGAAGTTTTCCTTAAACCAACCACGGTTATCTCCATGAACAGGAATATCAAATTCAAGCAGACCTGGGATAGCTTCAATCTTACGTGCAGCTAGTTCTTTTCCAAAAAATTGTTCAGTCATTATGCTTCTCCAATCAAACGGAGCAAATATTGTCCGTATTCATTCTTTTTAAGCGGTTGTGCCAATTCGAGGACCTGTTCCTTAGTGATGTAACCCATACGATAGGCAATTTCCTCAAGGTTAGCCACTTGGACATTTTGCAACCGTTGAACAGTTTCAATGTACTGAGCAGCTTGCAAGAGACTTTCGTGAGTGCCTGTATCCAACCAAGCAAAGCCACGTCCCATAAGTTCAACAGAGAGGTCACCACGATCTAAGTAAGCCTTGTTAACATCAGTAATTTCAAGTTCTCCACGAGGGCTTGGTTTGATATTTTTAGCAATTTCCACGACATCATTGTCATAGAAATAAAGGCCTGTTACAGCAAAATTTGATTTTGGATGTTCTGGTTTTTCCTCGATTGAGATGGCATTCATATTGTCGTCAAACTCAACCACACCAAAACGTTCTGGGTCCTTAACTTGGTAGCCAAAGACTGTGGCTCCTTTTTCCTTAGCTTCAGCACGTTGAAGCATGGCAGAAAGACCATTGCCATGGAAAATGTTGTCCCCTAGCACAAGAGCAACACTATCATCACCGATGAAGTCTTCACCAATGATAAAGGCTTGAGCCAAGCCATCTGGACTTGGTTGTACAGCGTAGGAAAGGGAAATACCAAACTCTGAACCATCGCCAAGGAGCTCTTCAAAACGTGGAAGGTCCTGTGGTGTTGAGATAATGAGGATTTCCTTAATACCAGCCAACATAAGCGTTGAGAGTGGGTAGTAAATCATTGGTTTATCGTAAATCGGCATCAGTTGTTTTGATGCAGCACGTGTCAGTGGATACAAACGTGTCCCTGAACCGCCTGCAAGAATAATACCTTTCATAAGAAGGCTCCTTTTTTCTCTAATATATTACCTATATTTTAGCATTTTTCAGCCCTCTTGTCACGGTAAACCCTATGTTCTTAAGCTTTCATTAAGAAAATCACAAGTGTCCATTTTCTTAATCAAATGGAATAAGAATTTCGAATGAAATCCTTTTCTTGCACTATTACTCTTGGGAATAGTGATTGTCATCCTTTTCTTAAATTTTAATATGTTGAGGGGCTTTACAACTATTGCTCTTTCTTCCTAACGTACTGAGTCACTGGATAATCTGCACTGTCCAAGCTACCAGAGCGATTCATGGCCAAATCAACTAGATTTTTTCCAATCAGTGGACCAGTTGTAAGCCCTGAGGAACCTAGACCTGAAGCAACGAAGACGTTTTTAAGCTCTGGAACTTCTCCAAAGAAAGGCGAAAAGTCACTGGTATATGCTCTAGTTCCCACACGTTCAGAGAAGGACTTAGCAGTACTTAAGTCAGGGAAATAGGTCTTAGCCTCCTCCTCCAAACCTTCTAGAATAGCTTCATCAACCGTTAAATCAAAGCCTTTGTCATTTTCGTGACTGGCCCCTACCGAAATCTTTCCACCAGCAAAGGGAATGACATCTAATTCACCCTCTGGCATCAGAACTGGTAATTTACCAGTATCTAACCCATCAAAGAAATAATCTCGTAATTGACCCTTTTGGGGGCGAACATCCACCTCAAAACCAAGGGGTTCAAGCGTTTGACCTAGCCAGGCACCACAAGCGAGAATGACCTTGTCAAAAGTTTGACAATTAATCTCATAAGACCCATTATCAAGAGAAGAGAGTGTAACTGGCCCCTCTACCTTTTCAAAACCAGATGCATTAATCAAAGTTGCTGTCAATTCTGCCCCTTCGACTCTGGCTCCTCCTGAGGCATAGAGATAACGGTCAAATCCAGCGAATTCAGGGAGGTTGTCAGCATTTTTTATAGAGAGTTCACCAATAATAGGTGACTCCTCTAGCCTAGTCTCAGCATGCTGATACAAACCGTCCAATTTACTATCGTCTTTCTTTAGAAGGGCCACACCAGACTGATCATAAAAACTCGTGTCATAACCATCATTTTCAAGATTTGAAGTTAACTCTTGGTAAAAATCAGCTCCCAAACGAGCCATACGATACCAGGCCTTATTTCGGCGTTTAGAAAACCAGGGACTGATAATCCCTGCTGCTGCCTTTGTTGCTTGTCCAAGACCATGGTCAAAAACAGTAACCTCTACATCTTTTTCTTTTGATAAGTAATAGGCAGCCGTTGAACCGACAATACCTGCTCCAACAATTGCAATTTTCATCTCTAACTCCATCTATTTGAAAAAAGCTGAGACCTATACATATAGGTACAGCTCATCATTAATCATTTATCCCAAGGCCACATCCATAACCATCATGACTACAAAGCCAACCATAAGCCCCAAGGTTGCCACATCAGTATTACCATTGGTCTGTGATTCAGGAATCAATTCCTCTGTTACCACAAAAATCATGGCACCTGCTGTAAAGGCCATCATGATGTCTAGCAATTTACGGCTAATATTCTTGAAGAAGAAAACTATGGCTGAGCCAACAATAGTACATCCCCAGGTAAAGAGACCGGCAAGAAAAACCAAGAAAACAACATTTTGATGTAACAGCCAAGTCATAAACACATTCTCCTACAAATGATCAAAAGGATTGGTTGATGACTGACTTTCAAGTATCGTCACATTCCAATTATGCTCACGTTTCCAGGCTTCAAGTTTCTCAGCAATCTTTGCGATAAAGAGGGCTTCGATATGATGCCCAGGATCAATAGCCAAGAGACCATTAGTAATCATTTCCTGACCTGTATGGTAATAAACATCACCCGTGATAAAGACCTGTGCTCCCTTTTTCAAAGCATCCTTGTAAAATCCTTGACCGCTACCACCACAAATAGCCACACGGCTAACAAGAGGATTATCATGGTCATAACGAACCAATCGAACACTGTCCAAGCCAAAAACTGCTTTTACTTTAAGAGCAAGTTCTTCAATGGTCTGTGGCATGATATCACCCACTCGACCAATTCCATGATTTTCAGAAGTCTGTGTTAAATAAGTGGTGTCTTTAATGTCAAGTAACTCGCAGAACCAATCATTAAGGCCATCATCAACGACATCAATATTGGTATGGCTGACATAGACAACAATGTCGTGCTTAACCAAGTCAAGTAAAATATCACGATCCGGTGAAGACACCAAGTCCTTAACCGGACGGAAGATAGGGGCATGTTTAGCAATGATGAGGTCCACACCTTTTTCAATGGCTTCAGCTACTGTATTTTCACGAACATCCAAGGTAACCATGACCTTCTGAATCTCTTTATCCAGACTGCCAATCTGCAAGCCAACCACATCACCTTCCATAGAAAACTCCTGTGGACAGAATTCTTCATAAGTCTTAATAAGTTCACTAGCTAACATGATTCAAGACCTCCTTAATGGTTTGAATTTTATCTTCAATAGCTGTACGATCAGCCTGATTGGCAAGAGGAATGGAACCTAAGGCAATCTCTAGTTTATTTATTTCTCGCTGCCATTTGAGCTGGAAAACCTGAGATTGGTCTTTCATGAGATGAGGACCAAAACGTACTTCCTTGTCCGAAAGGCTCATGTGTCCAGCTTCTGCCACCATGATTTCGTAATATTTGCCATTTTCAGTCATGATAGACTCTGCAATAATCTCAAAACCATTTTCCATCAACCAGATACGGAGATCATCTTCACGATTATTTGGTTGAAAAATCAGACGGTCTACGCCCTTAAGTTTGTCCTTCCCAGCATCAAGGATATCCGCAATAAGACGTCCTCCCATACCACAGATTGTGATGGTTGTGACAGCATCAGAATATTCGAAGGCAGCCAAGCCATTAGCCAAGCGCACCTCGATTTTATCTTGGAAGCCAGAAGCTGAGACATTAGCAAGAGCTGATTCATAAGGGCCCTTTACCACTTCACCAGCAATAGCTGAGGTAATCAAGCCTTTTTCAAGTAAATAAATCGGAAGATAGGCATGATCACTGCCTACATCCAAGAGTTTTGCGCCTTTGGGAACATAGGTTGCTACGTCTTTGAGGCGTTGAGATAATTGTACGTACATGTTTCATCTTTCTATTTTTTTAAGTCTCTTCAATTATATCAAAAAAGGAGGTTGGTAAGAAATGGTTTTAACACATTTCCTAACAACTTCCTTTTTATTTATACCTTTTCGCCCGTAAAGACAAATAATTTAGAAATAATATAATTCAACACAATGATAAGGACCTGAGCAAATACACTCTCTATACCATTTACCCATGCCTGACTATGACCAACAAATTGACCAATAATTTCTGGATAGGTATCTACCAAGAAATAAGCTAATGCCAAATCCAAGACCAAGGTCAAAAGGCGGGCTCCTACGAACTTAACAAAGCGCATGGCCATACCGGTCGTTTCCTGATTAAAGACAAAGATGTCATTTGTAAAAAAGGCAAAGATAATGGCAATCGCATTGGCCAAGACAGCCGATAGGGTCCCTTGTTGGGTCAACTGAAAAATAAAGGTACGACTAACCATGTAAACCAAAGTTGCCAAAACCCCAAAGAAGAGATATTTGAATACTTCAGTAGCCATGAAGGCTCTGAGTTTAGCTATCATACTCAGTCCAATCCAATTTCTGCACGAACAACATCAGCAATCGTATCAACATAATAGTTCACTTCATCATCTGTTGGTGCTTCTGCCATAACACGAAGGAGAGGTTCTGTACCACTTGGACGAACCAAGATACGGCCATTTCCAGCCATCTCAGCTTCCATTTTTTCAATGATAGCGGCAATTGCAGGAACTTCCATAGCTTTATCTTTCAGGCTATTTTCCACACGGATATTAACCAATTTTTGAGGATAAATGGTCACTTCTGCTGCCAATTCAGACAAGCTCTTACCTGTTTCAACCATGACTTTAGTCAATTGGATAGCTGTCAATTGACCATCACCAGTTGTGTTGTAATCCATGATAATAACGTGACCAGATTGTTCGCCACCAAGGTTATAACCGTTTTTACGCATTTCTTCGACAACGTATCGGTCACCAACAGCAGTGACAGCCTTGTTAATACCCTCACGATCGAGAGCCTTGTGGAAACCAAGGTTCGACATAACTGTTGTAACAATGGTGTTTTTAGCTAACTCACCTTTTTGGGACAAGTATTTACCAATGATATACATCACCTTGTCACCATCGACAATATCGCCATTTTCATCAACGGCAATGAGACGGTCACTGTCACCATCAAAGGCAAGACCGATTGCTGAACCAGTTTCTCTAACTAAGGCCTGCAATTGCTCTGGATGTGTAGAACCTACACCGGCATTGATGTTAAGGCCATCAGGTTGATCACCAATAACAGCGATTTCTGCATTCAAGTCAAGGAAAATGTTACGTGCAGATACCGCAGCCGCACCATTAGCTGCATCCAAGGCAACCTTCATACCACCGAGGTCAAGACCAGTAGCCACCAAGAATTTTTCGTATTTACGAAGACCTTCTGGATAATCCACAAGTGTTCCAAGTCCCTCCGCTGAAGGGCGTGGAAGCGTATCTTCTGCAGCATCTAGAAGAGCTTCAATTTCCGCTTCACGTGCATCATCTAATTTAAAGCCATCTCCACCAAAGAACTTGATCCCATTATCAAGAGCTGGATTGTGACTAGCTGAAATCATTACACCAGCACTAGCATTTTCTGTACGTACCAAGTATGATACACCTGGTGTCGCAAGTACCCCAAGTTTATAGACCTCGATACCTACTGAGAGCAGTCCCGCTACCAAAGCAGATTCTAACATCTCACCAGAAATACGTGTATCACGAGCCACAAAAACTTTAGGACGGCCAGTTTCATGTTGACTAAGCACATAACCACCAAAACGACCTAATTTGAAAGCCAATTCAGGCGTAAGCTCAACGTTTGCTTCTCCACGAACACCGTCTGTTCCAAAATATTTACCCATAAATTTACTATTAGTGCTTGTGCACTAAATCCTCCTTAAACTTTGATGCCGTTTAACAAGAGTCAATCTAGTGAACCCTATCTAGATAATCTAACTGTATAAGATTTCACCAATATTTTCAACCCTTGTTTTAAAATATTATTAATTGGTTACATTTTTATGAGACTAGTCCCTCTCAATCCAATCTATTATATCTGAATTTGACGAAAATGTAACTCCCTCATTTTTGCGTGACTTTCAAGTTAACCTTCACAGTACTTGGTTGCACTGTGACACCTTCTGCTGTAAGCTCTAAGGTTTTCGATGTATCCTTAGTTACTTGGCTAATGTCTACAGGGACTGTGATGCTATCGATTTTATCCATCGCTTCTTGACTACCAACAATGGTCACATGACCACGATCAAAACTATAACTGATATTAGACACGTTGCTAGCCTTATCGCCAGTCAACTCTAGCTTAACTGGAACTGATTTACTCAATTTTCTCAAACTAATTTTAGCATGAACCTTAGCTGGAGAAATTGAACTAGCTAGAATCGTTCCATTAGACGAAACTGCTTGAAGAACCAAGTTACCATCATAATCATCAGACAAGTTGTCATCTCCTTCCAAGACTGCTTGAACGTGATCAATTTGATTGATGATATCCTCACTTGACGTCACCTCTACCTTGGTTTCATTCAAGCTAACCTTTTTCACTTCATAGCCATTAGCCAACTTATCCTGTGTGATATTTGCAACTACATCAAATGTCTTACTAGCTTTTTTACCTATGGTTGCTGTCAAGGTAGATGGTGATACTTGGGCAGACATTCCAGCCGGTAAATTCTTAACCTGAATAGGAACACGACTTGTCCCTTGGCCAAGATTTGATAAATCTGCAACCAACTTAAAATGACGTGTATCACTTGTTGCTTCAGTCGTCAAGGCCAATTGTGTCGTCGCTGTCAGATAGACCTCAGCATCATAGGAATAACCACTGATAAAGTACTTATCACTATCATATTTAATATCCACAGGAACCGACTCAACGGTTTGTGTAAAGGTATTAGATGCACTTGAGCTATTGTTTTTATTTTGCGTATTTCCCGACCATGCCGTGAAAAAGAGTACCACAGCAAAGAAGAGAGCAACTAGCATCTGCCATAAACGATCGTTTTTAAAGAAATTTACAAAACGCTTCATTTTTTGCTACCTCCCATCCAACGTTGGAAGAATGACTGACGTGGTTCTTGTTCTTTCAACAAGATAAGACTCAACTCTTGTTCAAATTCTTGAACAGAGAGATCATGGATGAAATTTCCCTTGTACGCAATTGAAATCGCACCAGTTTCCTCAGACACAATAAAGGTCAGTGCATCTGTCTGTTCTGAAAGACCAATAGCAGCCCTATGTCTAGTCCCAAACTCTTTGGAAATCTTATTAGATTCCGTCAATGGCAGATAAGAACAAGCTGTTGCAACCTTGTTATCTCTGATGATAACTGCCCCATCATGAAGAGGTGTATTTGGAATGAAAATATTAATTAACAGTTCCCCAGTCACCACCGCATCAAGTGGAATCCCAGTCGCAATCTGCTCTTGTAAGGTCTGAGTCTGTTCAATAGAAACCAAGGCCCCAATCTTACGAGGACTCATGTACTTAACAGCTTTAACGTAGGCTTGAACCAACTTTTCGTCTGAGCTAACCTCTTTATTTTGCAAAAAATGCTGAGGCGTACGTCCAAAGGTTTCAAGAGCAGAACGAAGCTCTGGCGCAAAGATCACAACCGCCGCAATAGCTCCATAGTTGATAACCTGATTCATCAAATAAGAAATCGTCGTGAAGCCTATAAAATCAGAAATCAGTTTGACTAAAATAAATAAGACAACCCCTTGAACAAGGGTCATAATTTTTGTCCCTCGTAGGGCCCTAATAAAGCGATAAATTAAAAAAGCAACAATCAATATGTCCAAACTATTGACGATAACTTTCAGCGGACTATCAAAGAGTGACCGCCAAAAATCAATATCAATGGACGAAAGTATTCCCATACATATCACACTTTCTTTTAATTTTTAAACAGTTTCTATTATACCACGAATTCTAACTATTTTGAGACTACAATCACTACTTTTTGTGATAAAATAAATTCATGACTATGAAAACTACCATGGGAGTTCTGGCGGGTAAAGCTAGCCATCTCGTCCTTTCAAAATTGGGACGTGGTTCAACCTTGCCTGGAAAAATTGCCCTTAAATTTGACAAAGATATTTTAGACACTTTAGCTAAGGACTACGAAATTGTCGTTGTCACTGGTACCAACGGTAAAACGCTGACAACCGCTTTGACAGTCGGTATTCTAAAAGAAGCTTTCGGTGAAATTGTAACTAACCCTAGTGGAGCCAACATGATCACAGGGATTACTTCTACCTTCCTAACAGCCAAAAAAGCCAATTCTGGTAAGAAAATTGCTGTCTTGGAAATTGACGAGGCCAGCCTTCCAAAAATCACTGAATACATCACTCCAAGTCTTTTTGTCTTCACAAATATTTTCCGTGACCAAATGGACCGCTACGGTGAAATCTACACTACTTATCAGATGATTTTAGATGGTGCTGCTAAGGCGCCAGCAGCAACTATTTTGGCTAATGGGGACAGTCCTCTCTTTAATTCTAAAGAGATAGTCAATCCCGTGCGTTTCTACGGTTTTGACACTGAAAAACATGCGCCAGAGCTTGCACACTATAATACTGAAGGAATTGTGTGTCCTAAGTGCGAGAGCATTCTTCAGTATCGCCTTAATACTTACGCTAACTTGGGTGACTATGTGTGCCTTAACTGCGACTTCCACCGTCCAGAATTAGATTATAAGCTAACGCAGCTGACAAAAATCACCAACACCACTTCTGAATTTATCATTGATGGTCAAGATTACAAAATTAACGTTGGGGGGCTCTACAACATCTATAATGCCCTTGCTGCCGTTTCTGTCGCTGAATTCTTCGGCGTTGCGCCAGAGCAAATCAAATCTGGTTTTGAAAAGAGTCGCGCTGTCTTTGGACGCCAAGAAACCTTTAAAATTGGTGATAAATCATGTACTCTCGTACTGATTAAGAATCCAGTTGGAGCTAGCCAAGCTCTTGACATGATTAAACTTGCAGATTATCCATTTAGCTTGTCAGTCCTTCTTAATGCCAATTATGCTGATGGTATTGACACCAGCTGGATCTGGGATGCCAACTTTGAAAGCATTCTCGATATGGATATTCCTGAAATTAATGCTGGTGGTGTCCGTCACTCTGAAATTGCCCGTCGTCTGCGTGTGACTGGCTATCCAGAGGACAAAATTACACAAGCAGAAAAACTCGAAGATATTATGACCCTAATCGAAAAGCAAGACTGCGACCATGCCTATATCCTAGCGACCTATACTGCTATGCTTGAATTCCGTGATATTCTTGCCCAACGTCATGTTGTCGGAAAGGAGATGAACTAATGACTTATACTTCTCTCAAATCTCCAGAAAATCGTGACTACACCTATGACCTAAATGTTGCCCACCTTTACGGTAATCTGCTCAATACCTATGGTGACAATGGTAATGTCCTTATGATAAAATACGTGGGGGAAAAGCTTGGTGCTAAAATGACCTTCGACATCGTTTCTGTTGGAGACTACTTCGACAAGGACTACTACGACATGGTCTTCTTTGGTGGTGGTCAAGACTATGAACAATCTATCGTTGCTAAAGACCTCCCATCAAAACGTGATGCCATTGGTCAATTCATCCAAGATAATAAAGTGCTCCTAGCCATCTGCGGTGGTTTCCAACTTCTTGGACAATATTATGTCCAAGCCAATGGTGTCCGCATTGATGGTATTGGTGTTATGGGTCACTACACCCTTAATCAAGAAAATAACCGTTACATCGGTGACATCAAAATTCATAACGAAGAGTTCAATGAAACCTATTATGGTTTTGAAAATCACCAAGGACGTACCTTTCTTTCTGATGATGAAAAACCACTTGGTAAAGTGGTCTACGGTAATGGTAATAACAAGGAAGATGGTACTGAAGGTGTCCACTATAAAAACGTTTATGGTAGCTACTTCCATGGTCCGATTCTTTCTCGTAATGCTAACCTTGCTTACCGCTTAGTAACAACTGCCCTTCGTAACAAATATGGTCAGGATATTCAATTACCAAGTTATGATGACATCCTCTCAAGCGAGATTGCTGAAGAGTATGCAGATACTAAATCAAAAGCTGAATTCGAGAAATAATTCTTTTAAACAAAAAAAGTGACCCTCCAAGGGTCACTTTTTTTTGTCGTATTTACTTCCAAAGACGTCTTTTCTTCATTTTATCTTCAATTTTACGATTATCAATCCTTAGAATAGCAATCATATCAAACAAGAGCCAGGTTCTTTTTGGATAGACAATGTATTTTGGAGACCAAATTGGAGAGAATTTTTCCTTGTAACGTTGGAGCCCACTAAAAGAGTAAAAACGCTGAGCAAAAATATAAACTAAATTGGCAACCTTTTCCTCTAAAAAACTATCTTCTTCAGTACCAACGTTGGCTAGGGGAGCCATTCCCATATCAAAGTACTTCTTGTCTTCTGCTTGGAAGTATTGGAAGAGTTTAACGAAGAGGTAGTCCATAATGCCTTCAGGAGCCTTCTCAAAGTCGTAACGCATAAGGTCAATGGTCGCCACCTGTTTATTTTGGGTCGGCATGATATTAGCAAATGCCACAATGTCGCCTTCTTCACTCTCAACGATAGCAATCGGTGCTTGTTGCAGATAGGCTTCATCAAAGAAACCAAGAGAGAAACCTTTCTCCTTACGACCATTAAGCCAAATATCTGAGACTGCCTTCATTTCCTGCATCTGAGTCTCCGAAAATGGAGGATTAAGTAATTTAAACTGGAAGCCTGCTTTTTCCACACGATTGGTTGGTTTACGAAACTTCTTACCATGCTTACCATCGACAGAAAATGTCGTCAAATCAACCATGGCATTTTCTCCAAATTTCATGAAGTCAAAGCCATAATCATGAAGCATAAGGGTCACACTCTCATCCGCCTCATAAAATAAAGCCTGTAAATTCCAATCAGATAAGTTTTTCAAGAAAGCTTCCCAAGCTGGACGATAATATATTTCATTACCAATAGGATTGCCCATAATCACACACTTGTTACTGGTTTGTGCAAATTGGAAAACCACCTGGTCTTGTCCATCGACACGATACCAAAAGAGGCGTTTATCATGTAAATAAGCTAGAGCACTTTCTGATGCGCCCCCATATTTCTCAAGAAGTGCTGTGAAGCGCTCATTATCCATGCTTTGACCAAAATGCTTACGAGGTGCCAAAACTCTCAAAACAACCCAAACAATGGTTGCAATGATTACCGATCCCAGTAAAATATCAAACCAAATATGAACAAAATGTCCAAGAACATCCCGGTTCCTAGGTGGCAATAAATGAGACCAAAAACCGCTACCACCCAGAACAAGAAGAACCAGAATAGTAAAGGCTAGGAAAAGGAAATCCTTAGTTTTGTCTTCCCAACTATAAACAAAGTAACGATGATACAACCGCTTTCTGATGATCAACATAAGCACCAAAGAGAGTACAATTAGGAATGACATGGCCCAAGAAATACCATTGAGATTGACATAAATTAAAGCCAAGACAAAGGTTACCAAGGAGGCAATGAAAGCTCCCTTAACCCGACGTCTGATCAGACGAGCCATGAAAACAAAGAGGGTTCCAAATAAAATACTCGGAAACTGCCAGATCAACTGTTCCTGAATAGGATCGAAACGGTTAATAAAGTAAACATTTGCCAAGCGTTCTGGGATTAGGGCAGATAAAATCAAGAAGATTCCTAAAAAACGTAACAAATAAACAAGGATACGATGGAAACTTCCACCAAATACTCGTGAAGGAATCTTGAAGTATTTCTCATTGATGTGGCCTCCCATGTGTTTGAAAAAGAAGACAACACCTAATAAAAATGGAATGATGTAGTAGGTTAGACGAAAGAGCAATAGTAGGCTGACCGCTAGAGCATTACTAACCCCCATAGAAGTCAGACCGGTAATCACAATCAAATCGAAACTACCAATCCCGCCCGGAATCATAGAGAAGATACCAATAATAACCGCTAGGAAATAAAGAGGAATCAGATTATAAAGAGGAACATGCAAGCCCATTAAATAAGCCACACTTACAAAGCTCCCAAGGGCCGTTCCCCATTCAGCTGTCGAAGCTAAAAGAAGACTTAGTCTCGTTTTCAACGGTACTTGCCCAAAATAGGCCAACTTTTCACGACTGGAAATAAAGAAAATAAAAGGCAAATAAAGGAAAATTCCTAACAAAAGCAACCAATACTTTCTCAAGTCTGGACTTAGAGGGAAAAACCAAAAGGTAGCAAACACCAAGCCGCTTAGGAGTGACAAGCCCGACATAAAGTAAGGCAATAAACGTGATAGTGCCTTAACACCAGACTTCTCCTGCCCATCTTCAGAATAAAAGGAATACCTCAACCCCACGTCGACTAAACCGGCAAAACCAGCCAGGTTATTAATGGTATTGACAGCCCAACTCGTTTCTAGTATATAGGATTTTGAAAAATCCGTCTCTAGCTCCCTGTTCAAGATAAGGTCATAAAAGAGCATAGGTGACACAGCAACTAAACCTATCACTACCATCAAAGCAAGATGCCAAATTGATAGACCTGATAAAGCTGATTCTAGCGATTCTAAAGTGATCGTTCGTTTCAAACGAACCAACTCTACAACAACAAGAACCGTAATAGAAATAAAGAAGATAGATTTAACGGCAGTTTTTAAAGGTTGAAGTCTCTCTATAAGTCGCTTCATGCCACCACCTCTTTTCGACTAATTCTAACTAACTCACGGATCATTTGATTAAAAACCTTATATTTTCGTTGAGCTAGACGATGCCCCTGTCTCCGTTCAACATATAGCTTATGAATTGGAAAAAGGTCCGAAATATCCCTTGAATGACTAATACTAATGACATCTCTTTGTCCCATAACTACCCAAACAGGATAGGATGCTTGATGTAGTCGTTCCCTATCCAGTGGCAAATCATGTAGCATGAGCTCCGTTATCTGAGCCATGATGTCCATTTTAGATGAAAATGGCGATAAGGCTTTTAGGCAATAATACTGTATATAAACCAGAAATCTTGAGCGTCTGGTCAATCCTTTAAAGGTCATATTCCCTGCATTAAGCAAGAGCCCTGCAATCCGGTCAGGAAAGCGACTGGCATAAACCATAGCTAGATTAGCCCCATCACTGTGACCAACAAACAAAGCCTTTTTGATATTTAAAAATTGCAAAATTTCCTCCAAATCGGCAGCCATCTGTTCAAAGGTCATCTTAGCACTCTGACGACTGGATCTGCCATGATTACGACTATCAATGAAAATTAAACGATAGTCTCGATATAGAATTCCTTGCTTACCAAAGTAGTTTCCTGATAAATTATTGCCATGCAAGAAGACAATTGGAAAGCCTTTACCAAGGTCACGATAATAGATGATTTGACCATCTTTCACTTTGAATTCCATAATATTACCTACCTTTTCACTAACGTATTCTTATACGATGATTAGTCTTATAAGGCATTGGGTCCGATACCATAAAACAAAGTGCTCAGACCCTCTCATTCCATTATAACACTTCCATTTAGCAAAACTCAGAATATTAGTACATTTTCTGCAAAAAAAGAAAAAACCTTTTCAGGTTTCTCCTATTAAAATATAAAAAGGTTTCCATGTTTGTTTAACTTTCCAACTGTTCCGAAAGGTCACTCCACTCTTCCATCAGAGCCTCTTGATTGACTGATAAGTCATCTAGTTCTTTCTGCAAGTCAGACAATTCCGCCACTTCATTGGTTTCAAGCATGGCAACAGAGATTTCCCCCAAGCGTTCTTCGATAGTTTCTAATTCATTTTCGATTTGCTCAATGCGTCGGCTTAGTTTACGGATCTCTTTTTGACTAGCTTTTTGAGCTTGATAATCACTAGCACCCGCTGAAGCTACTTGGGTCTCCTCTGGCCCTTGATTTTCTTCCGCTTCAAGTCGTGCTAATTCTTCAAGCTCCGCCTTTTTCTCAAGGTAGTAATCATAATCCCCAAGATAAATGGTTGCCCCCTCCTCAGAGATTTCCATCACTTTTGTTGCCACACGGTTGATAAAGTAACGGTCGTGGCTGACAAAGAGAAGTGTTCCATCAAAGTCAATAAGAGCATTTTCCAATACTTCCTTGCTATCAATATCCAAGTGGTTGGTTGGCTCATCCAGGATTAGAAAGTTATTATTTTCCATTGACAATTTGGCTAGGAGCAGACGAGCCTTCTCACCACCAGAAAGCATGGAAACAGACTTTTTGACATCGTCACCTGAGAAGAGAAAGGCTCCCAAACGGTTACGAATCTCAACTTCAGGAGTTGTCGCAAAATCATTCCACAACTCATCAAGAACAGTGTTTGACGGTGTCAAGGCAGATTGGGTTTGGTCATAGTAACCCACTTCAACATTGGCACCATAAGTTGATGTTCCCTTGATAAATGGCAGTTTACCGACTACCGACTTGATAAAGGTTGTTTTTCCAATACCATTAGGTCCCACAATGGCAATGGCATCCATCTTCTTAACATCCAGAGAAATAGGCTCTGAGAGAATCTCGTCGTCATAACCAATAGCAGCATCCCTCACTGTCAAGACCACATTTCCAGAGACCTTGTCCGCATGGAAAGTCATATTAGCTGACTTTTGACCTTCTGTTGGCTTATCCAGACGTTCCATTTTCTCAAGCTGTTTACGACGGGCTTGGGCACGCTTAGTTGTAGAGGCACGAACAATATTACGATTAACAAAGTCCTCCAGCTTAGCAATTTCCTTTTGTTGCTTTTCGAAGTTCTTTGCTTCAGTGGCCAACTTTTCAGCCTTAAGGTCCATGAATTTTGAATAATTTCCGACATAACGATCTAAACTATGTTTGGTCAAATCCAGGGTTACTGTCGCCACCTTATCCAAAAAATAACGGTCGTGGCTGACAATGATTAGAGCTCCCTGATAATTAACCAGGTAATTCTCCAACCAGGCAATGGTTTCGATATCCAAGTGGTTGGTCGGTTCGTCCAGTACCAAGAGCTCAGGCTTCTCTAAAAGCATTTTTGCCAAAGCCAAGCGCGTGTTTTGCCCTCCAGAAAGTTCTGAAATGGACATCTCCCACATGCTTTCATCAAACTTAAAACCATTGAGAATAGCTTTGATGTCAGATTCATAGGTAAAACCACCACGCTGTCTGAAATCCTCGGAAAGGCGATCGTAGTCAGTCATTAACTTGTCCAAGTCTGCCCCAGTCAAGTCAGCCATCTTCATTTCCATGTCACGCAAACGGTTTTCATCTGCACGTAGATCTGCAAAGACATTCAACATTTCCGCATAGATGGTCTTACTAGACTCAAAACGACTATCCTGAGCCAAGTAAGACAGGTTCAAATCACGTTTGGTGTTGATGTCACCACTTGTCGGTGCTTCCTCTCCAACCAAGATTTTCAACAAGGTTGATTTTCCAGCACCGTTACGGCCAACCAAGGCAATACGATCACGTTCATCTACCTGAATATTAATATTATCAAAGAGCACATCTCCTGAGAAAGAGCGCTCAATTTTATTTCCTTGTAAAATAATCATAACGTTTCAATTATACCAAAAAAGCCAAGCTCCTGCTTAGGCTTTCTTACTTTCTTCTAGAATGCTAGCTACCTTAGTATTAATCAAATCGATTGCAACAGTATTTGTGACACCTTCAGGAATCACCACATCCGCATAGCGTTTGGTTGGCTCAATAAACTGATGATACATAGGTTTGACCACACTGATATACTGCTCGATAATACTATCTAAGCTACGACCACGCTCTTCCATATCACGCTTAATACGGCGGATAATACGGATGTCATCATCAGTATCTACAAAGAGCTTGATATCCATCAAATCACGCAAACGTTTATCTTCAAGTACCAAAATCCCTTCAACGATAAAAACATCCTGAGGTTCCTGACGATAGGTCTTATCACTACGAGTGTGTTGCGTGTAATCATAAATCGGAATATCTACTGGACGCCCAGCAATCAGCTCATTGATATGCTCAATCATAAGATCTGTATCAAAAGCAAAAGGATGGTCATAGTTAGTTGACACACGCTCTTCAAAAGTCAAATGTGACTGATCCTTATAATAAGAATCATGCTCAATCATGGCAATTTTCTCATCTGGAAAATTTGATAGAATGGCACGAGAAACACTGGTCTTACCACCACCAGAGCCACCCGTAACCCCAATAATAATCGGTTTTTTAGGCATGGTAAATTCCTATCTAATATAGTCTTTCTTATCTATTTTACACTAAATCATGATATAATAAAAGCAAATCCATATAGAAAATGAGACTTTTATGTTTAAAAACTTTCCCGAACAATGGCAAGACCTCCTTAAAGAAAAAGGAATCACTACAGAAACTGCCATTCAAAAAGAACTCTTTGCACCAATCACTGAAGGAGACAATGTCCTAGGTATCAGTCCAACTGGAACAGGTAAGACCCTAGCCTACCTTCTCCCACTTCTTCTCTCTCTTAAGCCCCAAAAAGCTCAGCAACTGCTTATCCTAGCACCTAACTCTGAACTTGCTGGACAAATTTTTGATGTAACCAAACAGTGGGCTGAGCCACTAGGACTCACTGCACAGCTCTTCCTTTCTGGCTCTAGTCAAAAGCGACAAATTGAACGCCTGAAGAAAGGACCGGAAATTCTCATCGGAACCCCTGGCCGTGTCTTTGAGCTGATTAAACTTAAAAAAATCAAGATGATGAACGTCAATACTATCGTCCTCGATGAATTTGATGAGCTTCTCAGTGATAGCCAATACCACTTTGTGACAAAAATCAGCCACCATGTTCCTCGTGATCATCAAATGATCTATATTTCAGCAACCAACAAAATTGACGATCAAGATCTTATCGAAAATACTATCGTTTATGACCTGTCTGATCAGAAACTAGACACCATTAAACATTATTATATCAGTGTTGATAAACGTAACCGTGTCGAACTTCTCCGTAAGTTCTCCAATATTCCTGATTTCCGTGGCCTTGTCTTTTTCAACAGTCTTTCTGACCTTGGGGCTACTGAAGAGCGCCTCCAATTTAACGGAGCTTCAGCGGTATCATTGGCTAGTGACATCAACGTCAAATTCCGTAAGGTTATCTTGGAAAAATTCAAGAACCATGAAATTTCACTCTTATTAGGGACTGATCTCTTAGCACGTGGTATTGATATTGAAAACCTTGAAGTGGTCATCAACTTCGATATTCCTCGAGATCGTGAAGCCTACACTCACCGTGCAGGACGTACTGGTCGTATGGGAAATGAAGGGAGTGTCATCAGCTTGGTAACCCATCCAGAAGATCTCAAAAAACTTAAAAAATTCGCTAAAGTTTCAGAAATAGTTCTTAAAAATCAAGAACTTCACGAAAAATAAGGCATGACAAAAGCACTTCAGAATCAACTGAAGTGCTTTTAACATATGCAGATTAAGCTTTTTTACCAAAGTCCTCAATCATTTGTTCCATTTCCTCACGACTTGGAGTAGTCAACATATAGAGGTAGTCACCTTGCAACTCTGCAAAGGCAGCTGGCATGATTTTCTTAACTTTGAGTTGTTTACGATACTTGTCGAAAAGTTCTTCTTCTGAATAAGCATAATAAGAACTTGCACGACGTGAAGTCGCTAAACAATAAAGTGGTTCAAAGTGAGATCCAGGGAATGGATCACCAGCAACGATATCTGCATAGCCCTTGTACAAATCGATAGAGTGGGCATAGTTATATACATCAATCGTGAAACCACCGGCAGGGCGATTATTGTACTCAATAGCAATATAATCATCACCATCACGGAAAAATTCAATATGGAAGAAACGTTCCTTCATACCGAATTCTTTGACAATGGCTTCACCATACTTACGCAATTTAGGATCCATTTCCTTAAGAACATAGTAAGAATTATCCATCTTGTAAATCATCAAGTCAAGTGGAGTGTGAGCATAATCAAAGGTAGTTGAAAATACGATATTACCATTTCTATCAACCAAACCATCAAAAGTACAGATTTCACTTGAATTTACAAATTTTTCAAAGAAATAAACGGTTTCACGGTCCCATTCAGCCTTGAAATGATTGATATCATCTTCTGTTTCGAGTTTGAAAGTTGCAGCTGCACCAACCCCATTATCTGGCTTAGCAATCATTGGAAGACCAATTTCTTTCACAGCTTTATCCACATCTTCGTCAGTTTTAATGACAGCACCAGGTACAACTGGCACTCCAGCTTTTTGGAAAAGTTTCTTCATTTCAGACTTAAATTTAGTCTTCTTAAGGTCTTCTGGCTTAGCACCAAAAACATTGAACTGTTCACGAAGTGCCGCATCCAATTCCAACCAGTATTCATTATGAGATTCGATACGGTCGATTGGACCATGTTTGTAGAAAAGAAAGGCTACCGCACGTTTAACTTCATCTAAATTTTCCAAATTGTCTACACGGAAGTACTCAGTCAAAGCATCTTTCAAAGATTGATCCAACTGTTCATAAGGCTCTTGACCAATACCAAGAACTGTGATTCCCTTATTAGCAAGTTCGACTGTAAACTGTTGGAAGTTTTGTGGATAGTATGGTGAAATAACAAGATAATTCATTAGTGATTCCTCTTTGATAGTTATTTAGATAGCTTAGATACGATATTATAGGTTCATATTATCAAGGAAATAAGGCATTTGTTTGCGCCACCATTCCCAATCGTGAGCAACATCGTGGCCCCACTCAGAGAACCAAGCTGGAATATTCTTTTGTTCAAAAGCTTCCTTAAGTTTGTAATAAGAAGGAAGACCATCTTGTTCCCAGGCACCAAGACCTGTACACACAACAATTTCAGCTTGACGATAACGATCAATAAACCAACCATCATTTTGATTCCAAATATAATCTGATGGTGAATTTTGGTAAATAGCCTCATCTCCTCCAAACTCTCCAACAAAGAAACGAGCATCATAAACACCACTAAGTGCCACTACTTTATTGAAAACATCAGGATGTTGCAAGAAGAAATTAAGAGCATGGTAAGCACCCATTGAACAACCTGTTGTCATCATTGGATCAAACCAACCAGTTTTATGTTTGATATATGGAATAGCTTCTTCAATAACATAACGTTCATAAGCACGATGCATTTCAGCACGATCGTGTGGATTTTTCCAATCGCAAAGCCAACTTTCACTATCTACACTTGAAAGTGTAAAGAATTGTAAGCGTCCTTCTTCAATAAAACGTGCACAGGCATCAATCATACCAAAATCATAGTATTCGTTATGGCTACCACCTGATGAGGCAAAAACCACGATAGGGATACCAGCGTGCCCATAACGGTTAACATACATTTCACGATTAAGCTGACCACTCCAGTGGCTAAGATGTTCGGTATTCATATTTTAATTCCTTTTCCTTTATTACAATTTTAATAGTTATGGCAAGGATGACTATTCCCAGTTTTCAGCGAAAAAGCGAAGACAGTCAGGTAGATTCTCGGCCCAGGCCTCCTCATTATGTTCAGCTCCAGATTGAATGTGAATCTTGATATTCTCCAAATCAACCCCACGATCAATCAAATCATGATAATATCTCAGAGACGAATCAATATAAGCCTGCTTAATATTACCAGCCATCAAAGTTTTGTCTGTATCATCAGCTTCTTCTGTGCCTACATAGATATAGACACGTTGATTAGCATCTAGATCTTGACGGGATATATATCGATCAAAGGCCTCCTGATGCAACCAGTTGGCTGAAGAAAATACCCCTAAACAGCCAATTTGATCCTTGTAATCAAGCCCCATAAACTGAGTGATATTACCACCAAGAGAAGATCCAATCATGGCAGTATGTTGTCGGTCTGGAAGTGTGCGGTATTCCTTATCAATAAAGGGTTTTACCACATCCATAACGAACTCAGCATACTCTACGCCCTTACCGCCAAACTGCACACCTGGGATATTAGATTCTTGATACTTCCATGCAGAATACTCGTTCATACGGGCAGGACCATCATTATCAATGGCTACAACAATCATACGCGAAATATCAGGGTTACGCTTGATTGTTGGGATAATCTTCCAAGAATAGCCAGAAAATGACTCCTTACTATAAAGAACATTCTGACCATCATGAAAATACACGACAGGGTAGGAACGATCTGTATCTGTTTCATAGTTTTTAGGTAGAAGAACACGCACACGACGAAGTTTACCAGTGTAAGGCACTTCTAACTCATGCGTCTTCATCACCAAATAAAAATAAGATTTATTCATTGTCAGAAAACTCACTCTATTCAAAATTTTATTCTATTATACCAAATTTTTACAAAAAAAGAGCCTTATAACTAAGGCCCTCTTTACTTTTTACAATTATTGACTGACTTAACGCTTAGTAGTTTGTAACATCAAATACTGTTGATTTCACACGAGTCATAGCTTCGATAGAGTATTTCACACCCTGAGTTCCGGCACCAGATCCTTTAACACCAAGGAATGGGAAGTTATCTGTACCACGTTGTGTTTTATTGTTGATGTGAACTGTACCAACTTCAAGTTGCTCAGCAATTGCGAATGCACGTGGGTAGTCTTGTGTGAAGACAGCACCTTGAAGTCCAAATTCAGATTCGTTAGAAATCTTGATTGCCTCTTCAACTGAAGATACACGGATGAATGGCAATACTGGACCAAATGGTTCTTCCCAAGCAAGACGCATATCAGTTGTTACATGGTCAAAGACTACTGGGTAAATAAGGTTACCTTCACGTTTCAATTCAGTTTTAGCAGTAGCACCTTGTTCAACTGCATCATCAATCAAACCTTGTACGAAGTCAGCTGCTTTTGTATCGATAAGTGGTGTAACGCTTGCGCTTTCTTCAGGCATACCAACAGTGATATTACCTACCAAAGCAGTTACTTTTTCTACCAATTCATCTGCAACGCTATCCATTACAAGGACACGTTTGATAGCTGTACAACGTTGACCTGAATAGTCAAAGGCACCAGCCACAATGTTTTTAGCAGTCAAGTCAAGATCAGCATCTTCAAGAACGATAGCGGCATCTTTACCACCAAGTTCAAGCATGATTGGACGCATTGCTGCCAAACGACCGATGTTTTCACCGACTGGAGTCGAACCTGTAAAGTTGATAAAGTCAACTGCTTTGTGTTCAACGATGTAATCACCAATAACTGAACCACGTCCTGTGATAGAGTTCAAGACACCAGCAGGGATACCAGCTTCAACGAACGCTTCTACCAAAAGAAGCCCTGAGATAGAACCTTGTGTTGGTGGTTTGAAGGCAACAACGTCACCAGCGATCAAGGCAGGAGCAATTTTAGAACCAGCCAAGTTTACTGGGTAGTTAAATGGTGAGATAGCAAGTACAAGACCTACTGGTTCGCGACGAACAACAGCAATTTTTTTCTTGCTACCAGCATCAAAAGCACCACCTTCAAGTACTTCACCTTCCAAACGCAAACCTTCTTCAGCTGCATAGTGGATAATTTCAGCAGTACGAACAACTTCACCAATTGCAGATTTCAAACCTTTTGAAATTTCTTTAGAAAGAACTTGTCCAATTTTTTCTGCATCACGTTCCAAGATATCAGCTGCTTTATGAAGATAAGCTGCACGTTCAGCATATGAAAGCGCACGCCATGCTGGGAGTGCTGCTTTAGCTGCTGCGTAGACTTCGTCTACTTCAGCTTGGCTCATAGCTGGAACTGACCCAAGTTCCTCACCGTTTGCAGGTGCGTAGATAGTAATTGAATTTTCAGATGTTTTCCACTCACCATTGACATAGTTTTTGTATTGTTTAGCCAAGATAGTAACTCCTTTTATCTATTATAAGACCTATTTTATCACTTTTTTAGAAATATTCCAACATTTAAATGAGAATTATTCAGAAAATTTTGACAAAAAATACTAAAAATTATTAACCTAGGTTAGCCGTATTTTACTCCTAACTAAAGAATGAGTCAATTATTTTGTCTCTGTT
The DNA here is from genome assembly GCF_900636445.1 of Streptococcus vestibularis. Classification (NCBI taxonomy): domain Bacteria; kingdom Bacillati; phylum Bacillota; class Bacilli; order Lactobacillales; family Streptococcaceae; genus Streptococcus; species Streptococcus vestibularis. The sequence continues at coordinate 1,173,519 of NZ_LR134275.1, forward strand.
TAGATATAAAAAAAGTGAAAGCTCAAGCCTCCACTTTTTTTGATTAATCTACGTTAACATATTCTTTTGAAAGTTCAAGAACTTCTTCCATTGTTGAACATTCAGTAAGGGCACGGTTAGCGTATTCTTCCATTTTAGCTGTGTCAAGTTTCTTCATCAAGCTACGTGTACGAAGGACAGATGTCGCTGACATTGAGAACTCATCCAAGCCCATTCCGACAAGAAGTGGAACAGCAGTTTGGTCACCGGCCATTTCACCACACATACCAGCCCATTTACCTTCAGCGTGAGCCGCCTTAATAACGTTGTTAATCAAGCGAAGGATTGATGGGTTATATGGTTGGTAAAGGTATGAAACTTGTTCATTCATACGGTCAGCAGCCATAGTGTATTGGATAAGGTCGTTTGTACCAATTGAGAAGAAATCAACTTCCTTAGCAAATTGATCAGCAAGCATTGCTGCAGCTGGGATTTCAATCATGATACCTACTTCGATGTCGTCTGCAACGGCAACACCTTCAGCAACTAATTTAGCTTTTTCTTCTTCAAGAATACCTTTAGCAGTACGGAACTCAGTCAACAAAGCAACCATTGGGAACATAATACGCAATTTACCGTGAACAGATGCACGAAGCAAGGCACGTAATTGAGTACGGAACATTTGGTTACCAGTTTCAGAGATAGAAATACGTAATGCACGGTAACCCAAGAATGGATTCATTTCTTTAGGAAGGTCAAAGTAAGGAAGTTCTTTATCCCCACCGATGTCCATTGTACGAACAACAACAGGTTTACCATTCATACCTTCAAGAACTGCTTTATATGCTTCATATTGGTCTTCTTCAGTTGGGAAGTCTTGAGAATCCATATACAAGAATTCTGTACGATAAAGACCAACTGCTTCTGCACCATTATCGTTAACACCTTCAACGTCTTTAGGTGTACCGATGTTTGCTGCTAACTCGAAGTGTTTTCCATCAGCAGTAACTGTTTGAGCATCTTTAAGTTGAGCCCATTCTGCCTTTTGTTTAGCGTAAGCTTCACCAGCCGCCTTAAACTCAGCAATTTGTTCTTCAGTTGGATTAATAACAACTTCACCAGTAATACCTGAAACCGCTAAAATGTCACCATCTTTAACAAGTTCAGTTATGTTGTTTGTTCCAAGAACTGCTGCGATTTCAAGTGTACGAGCCATAATTGCAGAGTGACTAGTACGTCCACCGATATTAGTAACAAAAGCTTTTACAAATTTTTTGTTCAACTGAGCTGTATCAGATGGAGTCAAGTCATGAGCAACAACGATTGATTCTTCATCGATTGTTGCTGGATTTGGCAATTTCTTACCAAGCAAGTTTGCAAGCACACGTTTAGTAACGTCACGAATATCCGCTGCACGTTCTTGCATGTATGGGTTATCTTCCATACCTTCAAAGATCGCGATAAACATGTTAGTTACTTCTGTCAAAGCAGCTTCGGCATTGACTTGTTTAGCACGGATAGTTTCTTTGATTTGACCAGTCATTTCTGGGTCAGCAAGGACCATCAAATGAGCATCAAAAACGGCTGCGGCCTCTTCACCAAGGCTTTCAACTGCTTTTTCACGGATAACAGAAAGCTCGTCTTGCGACGCCGCTAGAGCAGCATCTAGACGAGCCTCTTCTGCACTTGTATCTTCAACTGTAACAGTTTCAAATGACAAGTCCGGTTGAACAAGCAGATATGCCTTAGCAACTGCAACACCATCAGATGCCGCGATTCCTTTAAGCATTTCTGTCATATTTTTATGCCAATCCTTCTTTTGTCATTGTTTCTGCGATTGCTGAGATTGCATCATCAGCGTCAGCACCTTCTGCAGAAATAGTTACGTCAGCACCTTGACCAACACCAAGACTCATAACACCCATGATAGATTTAAGGTTAACTGCTTTACCTTTATAGTCAAGAGTGATATCTGAAGCAAATTTACTTGCTGTTTGAACAAGCAAAGTAGCTGGACGTGCGTGAATACCAGTTTCTGCAACAATGTGGAAATCTTTAGAAGCCATAATGGACTCTCCTTCTTAATTTGGAATATTTGAGTTATCAATGATAACCCTTACAATTTAGAATTATAACATAGCTGTTTGATATTATCAAGGTTAAAACGCACTTTCTACAAGTTTTTCAAAAGACTGTCTCTCATTTTACTGCTCATTTTCATTTTTTAAAACATAAGCAAATACTAGTCTTTAGTTATTTACAACATTTTCAGAAAATGTCTTTCATAGTGTTTTCAACCATTAATTTTCATTTTTGAGCAAAAACAATCACATAATTGAAAGAATTTGATTACTAAAAGCACTCGTTGAATATTCTTGTTTCCCAAATGCTAAGTCAGCTGTAAAGATATCATCTTTAAATGTCTCCTCAATAGCACTTTTAATCAGTTGAGCTGCTTCAGACCAACCGATATATTCTAGAAGCATGCAGCCAGATAATAGAACTGAGCAAGGATTAGCCTTATCTTGATTCGCAATATCCGGAGCTGTTCCATGTGTTGCTTCAAAAATTGCATGACCTGTTTGATAGTTAATATTGGCTCCAGGGGAGATTCCGATACCACCAACCTGAGCAGCTAGTGCATCACTGGCATAATCACCATTCAAGTTGGTTAATGCAACAACATCAAATTTTTCTGGATTCAAAAGAATCTGTTGTAAAAAGTTATCCGCGATTATATCGTTAATCTCTAAACGACCATCCATCAATTCTTCTTTATAGTCTTCCTGAGCCACTTCATAACCCCATTTACGGAAGCCACCTTCTGTGAATTTTTGAATATTCCCTTTATGAACCAATGTCACTTTCTTTAGATTGTTTTTGAGAGCATAGTCGATAGCCGAGCGAATGAGACGTTTACTTCCTTCTATTGAAATTGGCTTGATTCCGATACTACTTGATTCTGGGAAGCGAATTTTACTAACATTCATCTCTGTCTGGAGAAACTCAATCACGCGCTTGACATCTGTCGTTCCTGCTTCCCATTCAATTCCCGCATAAATATCCTCAGTATTCTCACGGAAGATAGTAATATTTGTTTTTTCTGGTTCTTTAAGTGGACTTGCTACTCCGTCAAAGTAACGAACAGGTCTAACACAAGCGTAGAGATCAAGTTCTTGACGTAAAGCTACATTTAAAGAACGAATACCACCACCTACTGGCGTCTCAAGCGGTCCCTTAATAGCTACTAAACTTTCTCGAATAGCCTCCAAGGTTTCTTTCGGCAACCACTCGCCTGTTTTGTCATAAGCCTTCTTACCGGCTAGAAGCTCTTGCCACTCAATATGACGATTTCCTTCATAGGCTACTTCTACTGCTTTATCAAAGATTGCTTGGGCATTCTTCCAGATATCATGTCCAACACCATCCCCTTCAATAAAAGGGATAATTGGATGATCAGAAACTTGAAGCTGTCCATTTTTCATTACGATTTTTTCTGCCATATAGCTTTCCTCCCTAGCGTTTTTCTAAAGGAATATACGTCATATTTTCTTGTCCGATGTACTGCGAGCGTGGACGAATCAATTTGTTATTTTTTTGTTGCTCTTGAATATGAGCAATCCAGCCGGCAACCCGACTCATAGCAAAGATGAGTGTAAAGATATCACTATCAATTCCTAGAGTATGATATACAGTGGCTGAATAGAAGTCCACATTGGGAATTAATCCCTTCTTTTCTTTCATGAACTCTTCAATTTCTTGAGACATATTAAAGAATTCTTCATTCTCAGTACCCTCTGTCAACTTTTTAGCCATATCTCTTAAGAAAATTTCACGAGGATCCTGTTTCTTGTATACACGGTGTCCAAATCCCATAATTTTCTCTTTAGAGTCAAGCTTTTCCTGCAAGTAAGCATTAACATCACCGGATTCACGGATTTCTTTAAGCATATCAAAGACGCGTTCATTAGCTCCACCATGCAGGGGACCTTTTAGAGCACCAATAGCTGTTGTAACACAAGAATAGATATCTGTCAGAGTCGAGGCACAAACACGCGCTGCAAAAGTTGAAGCATTCAACTCATGGTCAGCATGTAGAATTAAGGCCTTATTCATAGCCTCAACTTCAATTTCAGAAGGTTCAACACCATTCAGCATGTAGAGAAAATTAGCCGCAAAGCCTAAATCCTTCCGTGGTTTAAGGGGCATTTTACCAGTACGTAAGCGTGCAAAAGTCGTAATAATTGTAGGCAATTTAGCCATCAATTCAATACTTTGCTGATAAATTGCCTCCATGGATCTTTCCTCAGCATCCACATTGTAAACTCCAAGAAGGGAGACTGTTGAACGTAAAACACTCATTGGGTGCAAATGTGGCCGAGATTGGATAAGAATGCATTGCTCTACAGCATCAGAAATATCATAGTTCTTACGCAACTCAGCTTCAAAATACTTGAGTTCCATTTGCGTAGGAAGATGCCCATTCCACAAGAGATAAATCACTTCCTCAAAAGACGCTTTATTATCCATAAACTCAGAAATATCATATCCTGAATACGATAAATGATCATCAATGATAGATGAAATCCTAGTATTACAGGCAATCATATCCTTAAGTCCATTAATTTCAACTGTTGTCATATTAGGCTCCCTTCAATTTTTTTCTTACAACCATTGGCAAGATACCACCATTTTTATAGTAGCGAATATCGGCATCTGCATCAAAGCGTACCAAGGCTTTAAAGGTTTTGGTTTGTTCAGGTGTTGAAGCTGTAACGGTGATAACATCATGCACACCTGGATTTTCTGAAAGGTCAAAGCTAAAGGTCTCATGTCCTGTCAATCCAAGACTTTCAGCATTTTCTCCTTCCATAAATTGTACCGGCAAAATTCCCATCATGACTAGATTTGAACGGTGAATACGCTCAAAACTCTCAGCAAGCACTACTTTTACACCAAGGAGATTTGCCCCTTTGGCTGCCCAGTCACGACTTGAGCCCATCCCATAATCTTTACCAGCAATTACAAGCGTATCTCGATTAGCTTCTTTATATTTCATAGCAGCATCATATATAGGAAGAATGTCACCATCATATTTAGTATATCCACCAATTTTTCCTTCTGCCAACTCATTCTTGATACGAATATTAGCAAAAGTTCCTCGCATCATGACTTCATGGTTTCCACGACGACTACCATAAGAATTAAATTCTTGGTAATCTACACCATTTTCAGACAAATAGACTGCCGCAGGACTATTTCTAGCAATATTACCAGCTGGAGAAATATGGTCTGTTGTAACCGTATCTCCAAATTTAGCCAATACCTTCAAATTATTCAATGGTTTGATGGTCAAATCATCTCCTAAAGCATCAAAGTAAGGTGGGTTTTGAATATAGGTAGACTTCTGATTCCATTTATAATTTTGTCTATGTTCAGTTGGAATCGCATTCCACTTCTCACTGTCAGAGAAGACACTAGCATATTCGTCTCGGAAAAGTTGACGGGTTACGTATTTATCAACATAAGCTTCAATTTCATCACGTGATGGCATAATATCTTCTAGATAGACAGCTTGCCCATTGTCATCAAAACCTAAAGGCTCCGTTGTCAAATCAATATTAGTATTACCAGCCAAAGCATAGGCAACAACCAATGGTGGGCTAGCCAAGAAATTTGCTTTAACAAGTGGATTAATACGCCCTTCAAAGTTACGATTTCCTGACAAAACGGCACTCGCTAGTAAGTCCTTGTCTACAATAGCTTTAGCTACCTCAGGACGTAAATCTCCCGAGTTACCAATACACGTCGTACAACCGTAACCTACCAAATTGAAGCCAAGCTTATCTAAGTAGCTTTGCAAGCCTGAAGCTTTGAGATAACCTGTAACGACTTTAGATCCAGGCGCCAAAGAGGTCTTGACTGTTGGAGAGACTTCGAGTCCCTTCTCAACAGCTTTTTTGGCTAAAAGACCGGCTGCCATAAGGACGTAAGGATTTGAGGTATTGGTACATGATGTAATCGCTGCTATGGCCACATGACCTGTTTGAATTGTTTCTGAATGATCCTCAAAATCAACTTTTGCAGTTTTTTCTAACTCTTCATTATCCAAACCAAAGCCACGCACACCTGCTTCTCGTACCACTGCATCCTGAAATTCTTGCTTAGCATCGGATAAGAGAATCAAATCCTGTGGACGTTTAGGACCTGAGATTGAAGGTTTAATGGTTGACAAATCAATTTCAACAATCTTAGTATACTTGACTTCTTTACTTGGGTCATAAAAAAGATGATTGGCTTTTGTGTAGGCTTCGGTGACCTGGATATGTTCCTCATCACGGTTAGTTAAACGCATGTAGTTAAGGGTTTCGTCATCAATAGGAAAATAACCACAAGTTGCCCCATATTCTGGTGCCATATTAGCCACTGTAGCACGATCAGCTAGAGATAGGTTCTTTAAGCCAGAACCAAAATACTCTACAAATTTACCAACAACATTTTCAGAACGAAGTACCTGAGTAACCTTGAGAGCCAAGTCTGTTGCCGTAGCAATTTTAGGCAGTTCACCTGTTAAATGTACACCAATAACCTCTGGAATAGGGAAATAGGAAGCTTCGCCTAGCATAGCTGCCTCAGCTTCAATTCCACCGACACCCCAACCCAGAACACCAATACCATTAATCATAGTTGTATGACTATCTGTACCAAACATAGAGTCAGGATATAGTAGCCCATTTTTTTCAATAATGACATCACTCAGAAATTCAATATTAACCTGGTGAATAATACCGGTAGCTGGTGGAACCGCACGGTAATTTTCAAAAGACTGTTCGGCCCATTTAAGAAATTCGTAGCGCTCATTGTTACGTTTAAATTCTAGATTGATATTATCTTCAAGCGCTGTATCACATCCATATGAATCAACTTGAACAGAGTGGTCAATAACCAAATCTACTGGAATCTCTGGATTAATAAGTTCTGCTTTACCACCATTAGACACTATAGCATCCCGCATTGAGGCCAAGTCAACGACAACAGGAACCCCTGTGAAATCTTGTAAAATGACGCGACTTGGTTTAAATGGTACTTCAGAAATTGTTGGAAAATTCGGAAATTTTATTAGATCAGAAATGTGAGATTCCTTGACATCAGCACCATCTTTTTTTCGGAGTAGACTTTCAAGTAGTATTCGAATGCTATAAGGTAGTTCTCCGACCTTGACATCATAAGATTTTGCTGCTTTTTCGAGATCATAAAAAGAGAATGTCTTACCATTTACAGTTAGATTTGAACAGTATTCTTGCATACTTGAACCTCCATTAGTTAAAAAATTTCCTTTATTCTACACTGTTTTTTTTGAAAAAACAAATAGAATCGGCATTTTGATGTCATGTTTTATTACATATTCAGTCAGTTGTTGGAATTTTAGCAATTTCTATAAACAAATTTGATTTAATTTAAGAAACTAAAAAAAGCCTTTAAAACACAAGATATAGGGTTGTGTTTCAATACTAAACACAAAATATTGTATTCCCTTAAGATATTTAGCTTGATTTTTCCCAATATTTTGGGTATTCTATTAAAGTCGAAAAAGTGACTCCTAGTCACTTAAAATCTTTAAAAAAGGAGTATTTGCAATGGCAAAGATTACATTGTTTTCTAAAAACAACTGCATGCAGTGCAAAATGACTAAAAAATTCTTGGAAAAGGAAGGTGCTGATTTCGAAGAAATCAACATTGATGAACAACCAGAAAAAATCGATTACGTAAAAAGTCTTGGTTTCACTGCTGCTCCAGTTATTGAAGCAGGCGATAGCGTCTTTTCAGGTTTTCAACCGGCTAAACTTAAAGAAATCCTTTAATTATCAAGTTTTTATATAGAAAGGAACTTGTTTGCTTAGTTTAATATGTTAACCTTAATCTACCTTTAAACTAAGCCTGGTATCTGTATTATGTCTTTAAAAAATCTTGGCGATGTTTCTTACTTCCGCCTCAACAATGAAATTAACCGTCCTGTAAACGGTCAAATTCCTTTGCATAAGGATAAAGAAGCGCTTCGTGCCTTCTTCCTTGAAAATGTTAAGCCAAATTCAATGGTATTCAACAGCATCACAGATAAAATTAATTATTTGATTGAAAACGACTATATTGAGTCTGAATTCATCGGTAAATACGAACCTGCTTTCATCGAAAAGTTGTCTGCAGACATTCATACTCAAAAATTCCGCTTCCAATCTTTCATGGCAGCCTACAAGTTCTACCAACAATATGCCCTCAAAACAAACGATGGCGAGTCTTACCTCGAAAGTATTGAAGATCGCGTTCTTTTCAACGCCCTTTACTTTGCTGATGGTGATGAAAGCCTTGCTAGTGACCTTGCTAACGAAATGATTCACCAACGTTACCAACCTGCTACTCCTTCATTTCTAAATGCTGGACGTAGCCGTCGTGGTGAACTCGTGTCATGTTTCCTTATTCAAGTAACGGACGACATGAATTCTATCGGTCGTTCTATTAACTCAGCTCTCCAATTATCACGTATTGGTGGAGGGGTAGGTATTAGCCTATCTAACCTACGTGAAGCTGGTGCTCCTATCAAAGGATATGCTGGTGCTGCTTCTGGAGTTGTCCCAGTTATGAAGCTTTTTGAAGACAGTTTCTCTTACTCAAACCAACTTGGCCAACGTCAAGGTGCTGGTGTTGTTTACCTGGATGTTTTCCACCCAGATATTCTTGCCTTCCTTTCTACTAAGAAAGAGAATGCTGATGAGAAGGTGCGTGTTAAGACACTGTCACTTGGTGTTACAGTTCCAGATAAATTCTACGAGTTGGCACGTAATAATGAAGATATGTACCTCTTCAGCCCTTACTCAGTCGAAAAAGAGTATGGTAAACCATATAACTACATTGATATTACAGCTATGTATGATGAGTTGGTTGCCAATCCCAATATTACAAAAACCAAGATTAATGCACGTGAGCTAGAAACTGAAATTTCTAAACTCCAACAAGAATCAGGTTATCCATATATTGTCAATGTTGATACAGCCAATCGATACAACCCAATTGATGGTAAGATCGTCATGTCCAACCTTTGTTCTGAAATTCTCCAAGTTCAAACACCAAGTGAACTTAACGATGCACAAGAGTTTGTCAAACTCGGTACAGATATTTCATGTAACCTTGGATCTACTAATATCCTGAACATGATGACTTCACCTGACTTTGGTCGTTCCATTAAGGCTATGACACGTGCGCTTACTTTTGTTACAGACAGCTCAAGTATTGATGCTGTACCATCTATCAAAAATGGTAACCAACAAGCTCATACTTTTGGTTTGGGAGCTATGGGGCTTCACTCTTACCTTGCTAAACACCATATCGAGTATGGTAGCCCTGAATCTGTTGAATTCACTAATATCTACTTCATGCTTATGAACTACTGGACTTTAGTTGAATCTAACAATATTGCCCGTGAACGTCAAGAAACCTTTGTCGGCTTTGAGAATTCAAAATATGCTGACGGTTCTTACTTTGATAAATACGTTACAGGCCAATACGTTCCTAAATCTGACCGTATCAAAGAACTTTTCGAAGGCCACTTCATCCCACAAGCCAAAGATTGGGAAGAACTACGTGAACTCGTTAAGAAAGATGGTCTCTACCATCAAAACCGTTTGGCTGTTGCGCCAAATGGCTCAATCTCTTACATTAACGACTGTTCTGCTTCTATTCATCCAATCACACAACGTATTGAAGAACGTCAAGAGAAGAAAATCGGAAAAATTTACTACCCAGCCAACAGCCTTTCAACAGACACTATTCCTTTCTACACTTCAGCCTACGACATGGACATGCGTAAAGTTATCGACGTCTATGCCGCTGCGACTGAACACGTTGATCAAGGTTTGTCATTAACTCTATTCTTGCGTAGTGAGTTGCCTAAAGAAATTTACGAATGGAAAACGGAAAATAAACAAACAACTCGTGACCTTTCTATCCTTCGTAACTACGCCTTTAACAAAGGAATCAAGTCAATCTACTACATCCGTACTTACACAGATGACGGTGAAGAAGTTGGCTCTAACCAGTGTGAAAGCTGTGTCATCTAAGATAGTGATTTGAGACTAACAACTTCACTACTCTTATTTATAAAATGCATAAAAAGGTCGGTTCGCCGACTTTTTTAATAGATAAACTCAAAAAACTATATCATGATTTTTAATTATGATAAAATAGAAATGATATCAATAAAGAAAGAGGTTTCTAATGGAAACTTACTATAAAGCCATTAACTGGAATGAAATCGAAGATGCGATTGATAAATCTACCTGGGAAAAATTAACTGAACAATTTTGGTTAGATACTCGTATCCCCCTTTCAAATGACCTTGATGACTGGCGTAAACTTTCAGCTAAAGAAAAAGATTTAGTTGGAAAAGTTTTCGGCGGTTTGACCTTGCTAGATACCATGCAATCTCAAACGGGTGTTGAAGCCATTCGAGCAGACGTTCGTACACCACATGAAGAAGCTGTCTTGAACAACATTCAGTTTATGGAATCTGTTCACGCAAAATCTTACTCTTCTATTTTCTCAACTTTGAATACTAAATCAGAAATTGAGGAAATTTTTGAGTGGACAAATAGCAACAAGTACTTGCAAACTAAAGCAAAAATCATTAATGATATCTATGAAAACGGAACGCCACTTCAGAAAAAAGTTGCTTCAACTTATCTTGAAACCTTCCTTTTCTATTCAGGCTTCTTCACTCCACTCTATTATCTTGGTAATAATAAGCTAGCTAACGTCGCTGAAATTATCAAACTCATTATCCGTGACGAATCTGTTCACGGTACCTATATTGGCTATAAGTTCCAACTAGGATTCAACGAATTACCTGAAGAAGAGCAAGAGAGTTTCCGTGAATGGATGTATGATCTCCTCTATCAATTGTATGAAAATGAAGAACTCTACACTAAATCTCTTTATGACGGTGTTGGATGGACTGAAGAAGTAATGACATTCCTTCGCTATAACGCCAATAAGGCATTGATGAATTTAGGACAAGATCCTCTTTTCCCAGATTCTGCTAACGATGTTAATCCAATCGTTATGAATGGTATTTCTACAGGAACATCAAACCACGATTTCTTCTCTCAAGTCGGTAATGGTTACCTTCTAGGTACTGTTGAAGCCATGCAAGACGATGATTATAACTACGGACTAAAATAAAAAACTAGCTCGGGGCACTGCACCAATAAAATGAGACACAAGAAAACACTCCTGTTGAATTCTGGTAAACTAGAAACAGGAGTGTTTTGTTATAGTCAAAAAAGTATATTCAGTAGAAACTAAGCTAGCTTGTATCGAAATGAAGAAGGTGTACTGCCCCCAAAAAGTTAGACAATTAATTTATCCGAAGGATTTAGTTCTGTATTGCACAGGACTGAGTCCTTTTAGTTTTGCCCCAATTCGTTCGTTGTTGTAATAATCAAAATAGTTTACAATAGCTTGTTTCAAATGCTTAATTGACTTAAACATCTTCTCATAACCATAAAACATCTCAGACTTCAGAATGCAAAAGAAAGACTTCATCATGCCGTTGCACCTTCTTATGGTTCACTATAAAACTACAATTTCGCAATTCAAGAGTCATTCGACGAGAACCATAATTTCCCTTGTGTTCAGTAAAAATAGCTTGAATTTCAGCTTTGATAGTTTGATTATTATCCGTTTGATCCAGCTGTTTTAAGTGGTAATAATAGGTCGAACGAGCAAGCTTAACAATCTTTAGAAGACTCTCTAAAGCAAACTCTGTTACCAATCCTCGAACAATTTCTGTTTTTCTCTTTACTCTTTCTCGCCCCTCAATCGGAGTTTTCTCAACCTTTTTAGAACAGCGTTCTCCGCTCTCAAGTACTCATTTTCTGCTTGAAGTTGCTCTAGCTCTGTCATCTCTTCAGATTTCTTCTTTGGCTTACGTCCCATTTTAGGCGGTCTTCCTCTTGTTTTCTCAACAATAGTATACCCATTTTCTTGTATTGTGCTATCCAATTAGGTAACATTCCACCACTTGGAAGAGCATAATCAAGACTTATACTTTTTTGTGAACGACCTTCAAGTAGCACTTTATCAATCATTTCTTGTTTTAATTCTGGAGAATAGTAACAATTCTTACCTTTCTTGACAATTTCTATTCCGTAACGTTCGATCAATCTCATCATATATCTTAATCCAGAAGCATCCACACCAAATCTTTTTGAAAGTTGGTTGAAAGTTTGACCTTGCTTTCTCAATTCATGTATTTTAACTCTATCTTCATAAGTTAATTTCATAATAAAAACACCCCAAAAGTTAGATTTTTTGGGCTCTATAATTTCTGTAGTGGGTAAAACCACTGTAGAGATTATAGAGCTTTTTAAGTGTACACAAAAAGTCCCATAAGAACTATAATGAAAAGCGACAAAACCATCATTAGGAAGAACTTATGAGACTTATTAAGAATACCACAGAATTAATCGGAATTAAAGACCCTAACATCATTATTTCTCTTGTTTTTGAAACGGATACTCATATCGAGGTTCAAGCAAAACTGGATTATCCTGCACCATCATGTCCTCACTGCCATGGAAAGATGATCAAGTACGACTTTCAAAAAACTTCTAAAATTCCTCTTCTCGAACAAGCGGGAACGCCGACACTACTACGTCTGAAAAAACGTCGTTTCCAGTGCAAAAGTTGTAAGAGAGTAACGGTGGCTGAGACATCAATCGTTGAGAAAAACTGCCAAATCTCCAATATAGTCCGACAAAAGGTTACACAACTCCTAACTGAGAAGGTGTCACTAACTGATATTGCCAGAAGACTTCGTGTGTCGACGTCCACTGTCTATCGTAAGCTTGACCAGTTCACTTTCAAGAAACATTATGACAAACTCCCAGCTATAATGTCCTGGGATGAGTTTGGGTTCAAGAAAGGTGACTTGGCTTTTATCGCTCAAAACTATGAGACCAACGAGCTCATAACCATCCTTGATAATCGTCGCCAGACTACTATACGAAACTACTTTTTGAAGTATCCATTGAAAGCTCGACAAAAGGTGCAGTTTATCACGATGGATATGTCTGGGGCTTATATTCCACTAGCCAAAAAACTTTTCCCAAACGCTAAAATCGTTCTTGATCGTTTCCACATTATCCAGCACCTTGGTAGAGCATTTTTAAAGACTAGAATTGCAACCATGAACCAGTTCGATAAGAAGTCACTACCCTATCGAGCCTTGAAAAATCATTGGCGACTCTTCCAAAAGGACAGCCGTAAACTATCTCTCAACTCTTTTTATTCAAAGACTTTCCGCCAAACTTTAGCACCACATGAAGTTGTTGAGAAGACACTAGGCTTTTCAAAAGAGCTTACTGACTACTATACACTTTATCAGCTTTTGCTTTTTCACTTTCAGGAGAAGAGAGTAGATGAGTTCTTTGAGCTGATAGAGGAAAATAGAAGCAAAGTCAATCACTATTTTCAAACGGTCTTTAGAACTTTTCTTAGACACAAACAATACATCCAAAATGCACTAGAAACAGACTATTCAAACGCGAAACTAGAAGCGACTAACAAGTTGATTAAAGACATCAAACGGTTGGGATTCGGTTTTAGAAACTTCATCAACTTTAAGAAACGTGTCTTCATCACTCTGAACATAAAAAAAGAGAAGACCTATCAGGTCCTCTCTAGATGTTAGCTTTTCGTCACCCACTACAGTTGACAAACATACTAAGATTAGTAGTGAAGAAATCTCCGACGGGAGAGAGTACTCACTACTTTTTCTTTATGTTAAAGTAGTGGTGTCTTGTAAAGTCGTAGGGCTCTATGGCGCTAGACGTCGCTTGACAAACTGGCAAGACACCTTGTTTTAGGTGGAGTTTGATCAAAGTATGTAGGACGCTAAACGTCGCGTATTGAAAATAAAATCACTAAAACATGGAATTATTCAAGACAAAAGAGGTAATGTCATGCGTGCAGTATTTGGAATTGATGTCAGTAAAACAAGTTCTGAGGTGGCCATTTTAGTCAATGGTGAGAAGGTTCATGGCTACACCATACTCAATGATACCATTGGATTCAATCGCCTGTTGGGCGACTTGAAAACTGTTCATAACCGTGAGATTATATTTGAGGCTACAGGCGTCTATTCTCGACGTCTTCAAGCCTTTCTTGAGGAATATAGTTACGCTTACACACGGCTAAATCCACTGGAAGCTAAGAAGCAATTGGACAGTCTGCGAGTTCGTAAAACAGATAAAATTGACGCTGAAAAGCTGGCTAAATCTCAGCTTGTGCACAATCGTAAACCAACTTACGTGCAGGAAGAAGTTTATCAACACCTGCGTGATTTAAGCCGTTTCTATCAAAATATGACAGAAGATCTTGTTCGAACTAAAAACCGTCTGCACAAGGTCCTACAAGTCACATTTCCTGAATTGGAAAATCTATTATCCACACCTACTGGAGAGCAATATTGGAACTTAGTGATGGCTTTTCCATGCAAAGAGTTTGTATTAAGCCTATCTCAAAGTAACTTGTGTGAGATTATCCGTCAATCTACCTCCAAACGCATCTCTGAAAAGCGTATTGCTTACCTAACTGATAAACTTATAAAACTCGCTAAACAATCTTTTTGTGCGGTCAAGAAAACCTCTCCAATGCTTGAAGAGGTTCGTTACTATGCTCAAGAGTTGCTTCGTCTTTCTGAACGCAGACAAGTTGTCTTAAACGACATGGTAGCTCTAGCTCAGCCTTTACCAGAGTATGACATCTTACGGTCAATTCCTGGCATCGCAGAAGCCACAGCGACATCTATCATTGGCGAATTGGGAGATATTCGTCGCTTTCAGTCTACCAATCAAATCAACGCTTTTATTGGCATTGACCTGAGACACTATGAATCTGGGAACTTTCTCGCCAAGGAACACATCACTAAACGAGGGAATCCCTATGCCAGAAAAATCTTGTTCAAGTGCATTCACAACATCGCTTCAGCTAGTCATACCAATCCCTGCCATATCGCTGACTTTTATGAGAAACGAAAAAGACAATCGACAATAGCTTCAACTAAGCCACATACGATTGCCTCTATACATCGTCTCATTCGAACAATGTATTACCTCATTACGCATAACAAACTTTACGATTACTCTTTGACCCAAAATCGATAAGGCTGTCTATACCGTATTATTGTAACACCTTGTTTCAAAAAATACCAGATGAGGTGTTTTTTTAGCATGCCCATTTATAGATCAAAAAGTGTTAAAAATAAGACAGTAACCTCAGAATAGATACTGTCTTATCTCTTTTTTTACTTAAAGCCTTGATAGACTTGACAAATGGTAGAAAAGAGCCATTTTTTGTCTAACTTTTAGGGTGCAGTTCACAAATCCCATGGGATTTTTGCAGTCTTTTCCATCATATGAAAATCGTTCTAAGAATATTCTTTCATTCGATATCTATCACTTATCATCTTCTTTTGAGAAATTAGAGACTGCTTTTAGATGATTAATCTTCTTTTCTTCGACCTACATATAGGCTCAATAGAATACCGCTACCTAGAAGAACAAAGATATAATCAGATTGGCTTCCAGTTTCAGGTAATTTGTCCCCATGGTTTTCTTTAACTGTAGTTGGTACTTCTGGGTTAGCATTTACTGGACTTGCTGGTTGAGCCGATGTTGGCACTACAGGTTGTTCTGGAACCACTGGTACTGGTTGGACCGGTACCTCTGGTGTCGGAACAACTGGAGTTGGTTGTACTGGCACTTCTGGCGTCGGTACATTTGGTGTTGGTTGTACTGGTACTGTTGGAATATCTAATTCTGGTACTTCAGTAACTTCAGGCATACCTGGTACTCCACCGTTAAACTCTGGCAATTCATGAACTTCTGGTATTCCTGGCACACCACCGTTGAATTCTGGCAATTCATGAACTGGTGGTTCTGGCATTGCAAATGTTGGTCCTTCTGGCACATTTGGTGTTGGAGGAACTGGTTTGTCATTTGATGGTGTTACTGGTTTGTCTTGGCATCCACATTTGCCATCTTTACCGTCTTTGCCGTCGCGACCATCACGACCATCTTTTCCGTCTTTAACAACTGTTTTTGTCACAGTTCCGTCAGAATTGATGATTGTGATTGTATGACTACCATCTCCGTTATCTTCAACAGAAACTTTTGGTGATTTACCATCTTTTCCGTCTTTAATAACCATATCAGTTTTACTTCCGTCTGGATTTGTGATTGTAACTGTGTGAGTTCCATCATTATTATTTTTAACTGTTACAGTTGGTGATACTCCATCTTTTCCGTCTTTTCCATCTTTAATAACAGATTTGTATTCACGTCCGTCAGAATCTACGATTGTTAAGGTGTGAGTGCCATCTCCATTATCAACGATATTAGCTTTTGGTGATTTACCGTCAAAGATTGTAGTATTAGTTTCTTTACCGTCTGCTCCTGTAACTTTAATAGTGTGTGAACCATTGTTGTTATCGATTACTTCAAGTTTTGGTGATTTACCATCACGTACTGTTGTAGTTGTAGTAGTTCCATCAGAGTTAACAATTGTAACTGTGTGAGTGCCATCTCCATTGTCTACTACTTTAGCAGTTGGTGATTTACCATCACGAACTGTGGTTTCAGAAACAGTTCCATTTCCATTTTCTACACGAATAGTGTAAGTACCATCATGGTTGTCAGTAACAGTCGCTACTGGTGATTTACCATCTTTAATGATTGTTTCAGTAGTTGTTCCATCACCATTTAGAACTGAAATCTTATGAGTTCCATTTTGTTCGTCAGTTATAGTCACTTTTGGTGATTTACCATCACGTACTGTTGTTTCAGTTGTCACACCTTCTGGATTTGTAATAACGATTGTATGACTTCCGTCCCCATTGTCACGAACAGATGCGGTTGGAGTACGTCCGTCAACACCGTCACGTCCATTTTTCACAATGAATTCATTCTTAGTTCCATCTGGGTTAGTGATTGTTACAGTGTGGCTTCCATCTGGGTTTTCAGTAGTTGTTGCTGTTGCAGCTTTACCGTCTTTACCATCTTTGATGATAGCGTTAGTAACATTGCCGTCTCCATCTGTAACTTTAACAGTATGAGTTCCATCATTGTTATCAGTTACTTCAACTTTTGGAGTCTTACCATCTTTACCGTTTTTAACAACTGTTTCTTTAGTTGTTCCATCTGGATTTGTTACAGTAATTGTGTGACTTCCATCTGGATTTTCTGTTGTAGTGATATTGGCAGTTTTACCGTCTTTACCATCTTTAACTTTAGTTGTTGATTCAGAACCATCAGGGTTTCTAACAGTAATAGAGTGTGTTCCATCTCCATTGTCCGTTACATTTACAACTGGCGATTTACCGTCTGCTCCATTAGCCCCGTTTTCACCTTTGTCGCCTTTTTCACCGGCTACTCCTTGAGGTCCACGGATATTACCAATCTTATCCCAAGTTCCGTTATTTTTCTTATAAACGTCTCCTGTGTTAGCATCGATATAAGTATCACCGTCTTTACCATCCTTAGCAGTTGGGGCAGTAGCTCCACTTAGTAACTCAGCACCGTTTCGGCCATCACGTCCATCATGTCCGGAAGCTCCATTTGTACCATTACGTCCATTGATACCATTCAAGATATCGCTTGTACCAATTAATTCATCAACTCCCGGATCATATTTACCGTTACCATTGTTATCATAGTAGGCTGTAATACGAGTACCATCTACTGGTTGTGAATCTGTTGAACCGGTAGTCGCTGGTTGTGTAGCTGCTGGTTGTGAACCTGTTGAGTCTGTAGCTACTGGTTGAGCTGATGCAGTTTCCTCATCTGGATTATCCCCTACACTTCTCGCTCTTCTTGCACTTCTTGATGTTCCAGAAGGTTGTGGATTAACAGCTAATCCAGCACCTCTTCTTACTGCATCCACTAATGCATTTAAGTCAATATGCGGTGTACGTCCATCTTTACCATTCTTACCATCTTTCACTGTAAAGGTTACTGGATCTTTTCCTGGTGTTGTGATAGTTACAAGAGTGCTTTGGCCATCTTTTCCAGGTTGAGTTGTAATTGTAGGAGTTTGTCCATCTTGACCTGTTGCTCCAGTTTCTCCTTTTTCACCATCATGAACAAAGACTGTAGTTGGTTGTGAACCATCATGGTTATCAACAGTGATTTCAACACCTTTATGACCTTCTTCATCCTTACGTACAGCTGTTACTGTTGGAGAGACTCCGTCCACTCCATCTTTAATAACTGCAAGAGGTTTTTCTGGGTTCAATGGTTGACCTGGATGTGCTGGATCTTCTTGGTAAACTTTGGTTTCTTTACCATCTTTGACAGTAAGCAATGATTTACCATCACGTCCGTCCGCACCTTTAGCTCCATCTTTAATCATTTCTGAACCTAGAAGTTCATCAGTTCCTGGAGTGTACTTACCATCATTGTTTTCATCTGTATAGAATGTCACAATTGTATGAGATGGATTTCCGTTTTGTCCTTCGACACGGAGCAAATCAACTTTTGGAGTTTTACCGTTTAGACCATTTTCTCCGTCCTTAACATTTACTGTAACTGGATCTTTACCTGGAACAGTGAATGTAATGTCGGTACTATGACCATCTTTACCTGGAGTTACAGTTACTTCTGGAGTCTTACCATCTTCTCCACGTTCACCTTTATCCCCTTTAGGGCCTTTGATGTTGCCTTCTTTTTCCCAGTTGCCGTTATTCTTAACGAAGACGTCACCTGTTTCGGTATTGACGTATTTATCGCCGTCTTTACCTTGAGTCGCGTCTGGATTAACTTTGCCATTCAAGACATCTTTTCCGTCGCGGCCATCTCGTCCGTCACGACCTGCTGCTCCATCACGTCCATCGCGGCCTGGTAAACCTTGGGCTCCGTCTTGACCACGTTCACCTTGAAGACCTTGAGCACCTTTGTCCCCTTTAGGGCCTTTGATGTTGCCTTCTTTTTCCCAGTTGCCGTTATTCTTAACGAAGACGTCACCTGTTTCGGTATTGACGTATTTATCGCCGTCTTTACCTTGAGTCGCGTCTGGATTAACTTTGCCATTCAAGACATCTTTTCCGTCGCGGCCATCTCGTCCTGCTGGTCCTTGTGCGCCATCTCGTCCGTCGCGGCCTGGTAAACCTTGGGCTCCATCCGCACCTTTAGGTCCTTGCGCACCTTCTGCACCTTTGTCCCCTTTAGGGCCTTTGATGTTGCCTTCTTTTTCCCAGTTACCGTTATTCTTAACGAAGACATCGCCTGTTTCGGTATTGACGTATTTATCGCCGTCTTTACCTTGAGTTGCTTCTGGGTTAACTTTGCCGTTCAAGACATCTTTTCCGTCGCGGCCATCTCGTCCGTCACGACCTGCTGCTCCATCACGTCCATCGCGGCCTGGTAAACCTTGGGCTCCGTCTTGACCACGTTCACCTTGAAGACCTTGAGCACCTTTGTCCCCTTTAGGGCCTTTGATGTTGCCTTCTTTTTCCCAGTTGCCGTTATTCTTAACGAAGACGTCACCTGTTTCGGTATTGACGTATTTATCGCCGTCTTTACCTTGAGTCGCGTCTGGATTAACTTTGCCATTCAAGACATCTTTTCCGTCGCGGCCATCTCGTCCGTCACGACCTGCTGCTCCATCACGTCCATCGCGGCCTGGTAAACCTTGGGCTCCGTCTTGACCACGTTCACCTTGAAGACCTTGAGCACCTTTGTCCCCTTTAGGGCCTTTGATGTTGCCTTCTTTTTCCCAGTTGCCGTTATTCTTAACGAAGACGTCACCTGTTTCGGTATTGACGTATTTATCGCCGTCTTTACCTTGAGTCGCGTCTGGATTAACTTTGCCATTCAAGACATCTTTTCCGTCGCGGCCATCTCGTCCTGCTGGTCCTTGTGCGCCATCTCGTCCGTCGCGGCCTGGTAAACCTTGGGCTCCATCCGCACCTTTAGGTCCTTGCGCACCTTCTGCACCTTTGTCCCCTTTAGGGCCTTTGATGTTGCCTTCTTTTTCCCAGTTACCGTTATTCTTAACGAAGACATCGCCTGTTTCGGTATTGACGTATTTATCGCCGTCTTTACCTTGAGTTGCTTCTGGGTTAACTTTGCCGTTCAAGACATCTTTTCCGTCGCGGCCATCTCGTCCGTCACGACCTGCTGCTCCATCACGTCCATCGCGGCCTGGTAAACCTTGGGCTCCGTCTTGACCACGTTCACCTTGAAGACCTTGAGCACCTTTGTCCCCTTTAGGGCCTTTGATGTTGCCTTCTTTTTCCCAGTTGCCGTTATTCTTAACGAAGACGTCACCTGTTTCGGTATTGACGTATTTATCGCCGTCTTTACCTTGAGTCGCGTCTGGATTAACTTTGCCATTCAAGACATCTTTTCCGTCGCGGCCATCTCGTCCGTCACGACCTGCTGCTCCATCACGTCCATCGCGGCCTGGTAAACCTTGGGCTCCGTCTTGACCACGTTCACCTTGAAGACCTTGAGCACCTTTGTCCCCTTTAGGGCCTTTGATGTTGCCTTCTTTTTCCCAGTTGCCGTTATTCTTAACGAAGACGTCACCTGTTTCGGTATTGACGTATTTATCGCCGTCTTTACCTTGAGTCGCGTCTGGATTAACTTTGCCATTCAAGACATCTTTTCCGTCGCGGCCATCTCGTCCTGCTGGTCCTTGTGCGCCATCTCGTCCGTCGCGGCCTGGTAAACCTTGGGCTCCGTCTTGACCACGTTCACCTTGAAGACCTTGAGCACCTTTGTCCCCTTTAGGGCCTTTGATGTTGCCTTCTTTTTCCCAGTTGCCGTTATTCTTAACGAAGACGTCGCCTGTTTCGGTATTGACGTATTTATCGCCGTCTTTACCTTCTGTTGTTGGATCAACTTTGCCGTTCAAGACGTCTTTTCCGTCGCGGCCATCACGGCCGTCACGTCCTGCTGCGCCATCTCGTCCATCACGACCTGGTAAACCTTGAGCTCCGTCTTGACCACGTTCACCTTGAAGACCTTGAGCACCTTTATCACCCTTAGGTCCCTTGATGTTGCCTTCTTTTTCCCATGTGCCGTTATTCTTAACGAAGACGTCACCTGTTTCTGTGTTAACGTATTTATCGCCGTCTTTTCCTTCTGTTGTTGGATCAACTTTGCCGTTCAAGACGTCTTTTCCGTCGCGGCCATCTCGTCCGTCACGTCCTTGAGCACCATCTCGTCCGTCGCGGCCTGGTAAACCTTGGGCTCCATCCGCACCTTTAGGTCCTTGTGCACCTTCTGCACCTTTATCACCCTTAGGTCCCTTGATGTTACCTTCTTTTTCCCATGTGCCGTTATTCTTAACGAAGACGTCACCTGTTTCTGTGTTAACGTATTTATCGCCGTCTTTTCCTTCTGTTGTTGGATCAACTTTGCCGTTCAAGACATCCTTACCGTCGCGGCCATCTCGTCCGTCACGACCTGCTGCGCCATCACGTCCATCGCGGCCTGGTAAACCTTGGGCTCCGTCTTGACCACGTTCACCTTGAAGACCTTGAGCACCTTTGTCCCCTTTAGGTCCCTTGATGTTACCTTCTTTTTCCCATGTGCCGTTATTCTTAACGAAAACGTCACCTGTTTCTGTGTTAACGTATTTATCGCCGTCTTTTCCTTCTGTTGTTGGATCAACTTTGCCGTTCAAGACATCCTTACCGTCGCGGCCATCTCGTCCGTCACGACCTTGAGCTCCATCACGCCCATCGCGGCCTGGTAAACCTTGGGCTCCGTCTTGACCACGCTCACCTTGAAGACCTTGTGCACCTTTGTCCCCTTTAGGTCCCTTGATGTTGCCTTCCTTTTCCCAGTTGCCGTTATTCTTAACGAAGACGTCGCCTGTTTCTGTGTTAACGTATTTATCGCCGTCTTTTCCTTCTGTTGTTGGATCAACTTTGCCGTTCAAGACATCCTTACCGTCGCGGCCATCTCGTCCGTCACGACCTGCTGCGCCATCACGTCCATCACGACCTGGTAAACCTTGAGCTCCGTCTTGACCACGTTCACCTTGAAGACCTTGAGCACCTTTGTCCCCTTTAGGTCCTTGTGGTCCTTGTGGCCCTGCAACTCCGTCTTCACCTTTTAGACCTTGAGGTCCACGAATGTTACCAATCTTATCCCAAGTTCCGTTTTCTTTCTTATAAACATCACCTGTAGTTGCATCGATATAAGTGTCGCCATCTTTACCATCATCTGCTGTTGGTGCTTTAGGTCCACTTAATAATTCAGCACCATTACGTCCATCTGCTCCGGCTGCTCCGGCTGCACCATTGGCACCGTCTGTACCATTTAAAATATCAGCTGAACTAATTGGTTCGTCAACTCCTGGATCATATTTACCATTTCCATTGTTATCGAAGTAAGCTGTAATACGAGTTCCAATTACTTTTGGTTTTTCAGTTGGAGCTGGGGTATCTGATAATGATCTTCTTACTCTTCCGCTTCTTTGATTATTCAGTCTTACTGCTGCCTCTGCTAAAGCATTTAAATCAATATTTGGTGTACGTCCATCTTTTCCGTCTTTTACATTAACGGTTACAGGTTCTTCACCAGGAATAGTAAATGTAATATCAGTACTACGGCCGTCTGCTCCACGAGCAGTTGTGATTTTTGGAGTTTTTCCGTCACGTCCCGCTGCCCCTGTTTCACCACGGTCTCCACGTTCACCTTTTTCACCTTGCGCTCCAGTGAGACCGCGTTCGCCTTGGTCTCCTTTTTCACCTTTGGCACCATCTGCAATGACAACTTCTTTTAATTTCTTATCAGAAGCATCTAATTCATTATTTCCATTTTGATCATAATAGAAGATAACAGTTGTTGTCTTATCTGCTTCATTTCGTTGAGTCGCAACTAATGGACTTGCGCCATCGAAACCATCTCTTACAACAGTACTTGTAACATTACCTCTACCGTCGTTAATAGTGATAGTATGAGTGCCGTCATTTTTATTATCTTTAACGGTTACGGTTGGAGTTACACCGTCACGTCCTGCAGATCCTTGCGCTCCAGTGAGACCGCGTTCGCCTCGGTCTCCTTTTTCACCTTTAGCTCCAGTTAAACCGCGTTCACCTTGGTCTCCTTTTTCACCTTTAGCTCCAGTGAGACCACGTTCGCCTCGGTCTCCTTTTTCACCTTTAGCTCCAGTGAGACCGCGTTCGCCTCGGTCTCCTTTTTCACCTTTAGCTCCAGTGAGACCGCGTTCACCTTGGTCTCCTTTTTCACCTTTAGCTCCAGTGAGACCGCGTTCACCTTGGTCTCCTTTTTCACCTTTAGCTCCAGTTAAACCGCGTTCACCTTGGTCTCCTTTTTCACCTTTAGCTCCAGTGAGACCACGTTCGCCTCGGTCTCCTTTTTCACCTTTAGCTCCAGTGAGACCACGTTCGCCTTGGTCTCCTTTTTCACCTTTGGCTCCATCTTTAATAGCAATTTTTTGAACAAGTTCGTCTACACCTTCAGTATAAACACCGTTTCCATCGTTATCAAGATAGAAAGTGAGGTTATTTGTATCACCGACTTTATTTTGATCGACACGTGGTTTTACTGTATCGATTAGCTCTTTAGCCACACCAATTTGCATAATACGTGGCTTAGCTTCTTTAGTAACAGAATTACTAATTGGTAATCCTAAAAGTGTTTCGTTACCAAATCGATGTACTTTATAGGTAATTTGACGTTGTCCTTTTTCACCTTCTCGAACTAATCTAGTTTGACCTTCTAGTAACTTACTAGTTGGAAGATAGACAGTTTGGAAGTCAATGTCTTCTGAAACAGTCTTGTTATTAGTACCACCATAAGGGTTTGCATCCAAGTATAGTGGGTTTGCTCTATAATAATAGTTGGAGTTGCTGTATGGGTCATTGCTAGTAGCGGCACTACCACCACCTTGGTCCACGTTAAAAGTAACTGGTTTCAAACGAACAGATAAGTCACCATTTGGATTAATGATAGGCAAACTAAATCTGATTGTTTGTTTTTCACTCGTTGATGTAGCAGAAGTCATACTGTATCCTGAGTGCGATACGAAGTTGCCACCCTGACTAACAGGTCTTGTTTGTTCTCTCAACCTTGGAGTCGTGATGGTTGCATTTGAAGGATTTCCAAATCCATCCCCTTTATCCAAGATAAAGTTATTATTAACAAATTCACCTGGACCAGAATAGTCGATTGTGAAATTCAATTTATTACCTTGACGTACTGTTGTTACATCGTAATGAATGGAATTACCACCACGTGAGTTCCCGTAGCCACGGAAACTATAACTACGACCACCTTGACTAATATCTGTAAATGCAACTGTATTTCCAGAACCTGAAACAATTGGGTTTGCTGGATTGCTAGACGCTCTAAAGCCACTGTGTCCCTTATCTAAGTCTTCCTTACGAATTGCTGGATTTTGACGAGCATCAGAAAGGCTCAATCCTGGTTTCAAGATTTCATTAGTTGCTTCTACTTTAGCAGTTGTGCTAGTTGGCAAAACAGCACTATCAACAGCTGAGCGATCAGACGTTGTTGCAGCTGGCTTAGACTCTTCTTTCGCTTCAACTACATCAGCTTTCTTCCCTACAGGCGTTTCTAATACAGTTCCTTTGTCAGAGTTAGAACGAGACTCTAGACCAATATTAGCTGATTTATCTTTTGCTTCTTCAACTTTTTCTGCTGGTTTAGTAGCTTCTTCAGTTTTAACTGGAGTCGTTTCTACTGGATGAGCAACAGTTGGAGCTGTGTAAGTTGTTTCTTTTTTAGGGGTAGAGACTTCTGCTAGTTTAGTAGCTTCTTCAGTTTTAGCTGGAGTCGTTTCTACCGGATGAGCAACAGTTGGAGCTGCGTAGGTTGTTTCTTTTTTAGGGGTAGAGACTTCTGCTGGTTTAGTAGCTTCTTCTACCTTATCAACAGAAACAATGTTAGTTACTTCTGGATTTTGTTCCTCCGCTTGTACTGCTTGCGCATTAGCAGCAGTTCCCAAGACTAAGGCTGTCCCAAGCAAGACACTAGCCGCACCAAAGTGATACTTACGAATAGAGTATCGTTGATGCATGCTATACCAGTCAAATGATTTCTTATGTGAATGTTTCATTTTGAACTCCTAAATAATATTTTACAATTCCCAATCTACAACCATTTGATATATAAATCAATATTTTCTGAATAATTGATATATTCTGTTTTTGCACCTAAGAGTCACTTATATTATTCTAAATTCTCTGACTACTAACGACAATTTTCTTATTCTAATTTTATTGTACTTTTTGGACAAGAATGTGATAGAATAAATTAAGGAGGAGACTATCTACATGCGTAACCTTTTATCCACAAAAGTTCAACGACAATTACGTTTAATGGAAACTTTAATTCAAAATCGTAATTGGATGAAATTACATGAACTTGCCGAAAAATTAGAATGTACAGAACGAATCTTAAAAAGTGATTTAAATGAACTACGTCTTGCCTTTCCAGATATTGACATCCAATTTTCTGCTAACGGAATCATGATAGATTTAGCACTTAACACTAGTGTAGAAGATGTATATCAATATTTTCTTGCACATTCTCAATCTTTTCAATTACTAGAGTATCTGTTTTTCAATGAGGGCCTACCTATTTATCGAACAATAGAAAATCTTCATTCTAGTAATGCTAATCTCTATCGATTAGGTCGAAATATTACAAAAACTCTATCATCTCAGTTTCAAATAGAATTATCTTTTACTCCATCCGAGATACGTGGGAATGAGATTGATATTCGCTATTTTTTTGCCCAATATTTTTCTGAGCGCTATTATTTCCTAGACTGGCCTTTTCCTGACCTTCCTGAAGAAGATTTAACAGAGTTTGCTGACTTCTTCTATAAAATCACGAATTACCCAATGACATTTTCAATTTATAGAATGTACAAATTGATGCTGGCTATCAGTATCCACCGCATCAAAAATGGTCATTTTATCGACTTACCAAATCATTTCTATGATGAATACTATCCTATTTTGGAAAGTATTCCAAACTTTGAGGAGATACTTGTCCATTTCTCTGAGAAATTGGGGTTGGAAATCACTCCAGATATAATCGCACAAATTTTTATATCCTTTATTCAAAACAATCTTTTCTTAGATCCTCAAGAATTCTTCAACTCTTTAGAAGAGAACAGTGAAGCAAGATACTCTTACCAATTACTTAGTCAAATATTAGAACGCCTATCAAAACAATATAAGATTACTTTTACCAACCACGATGAGCTGATTTGGCATTTGCACAACACTGCTTTATTTGAAAGACAGGAAATCTTTTCTACCCCAATCTTATTTGAACAAAAAGCATTGACGATTCAAAAATTCGAAGTTTACTTCCCAGACTTTATGGAAAGTGCGCGTCAAGAACTGGCTCAATACCGTCAAGCAATTGGACAGCATGACCATCCTGAACAGTTGGAACACTTGATGTACACCATCTTAACCCATGCTGAACACCTCTCTACTCAGCTGTTAGAAAATCGACCACCTATCAAGGTTTTGATTATCAGTAACTTTGACCATGCTATATCCCTTACCTTTGTTGATATGCTCTCCTATTACTGTAATAACCGCTTCACCTTCGATATTTGGGATGAATTAGAAACAAGTCCTGAGATTTTAAATCAGACAGATTACGATGTCATCGTGTCTAATTTCTATATTCCAGATATCACCAAGAAGTTTATTTGCCAAAACCATCTGTCAATCATGGATTTGGTCAATCATCTTAATACTTTATCAAATGAGATCCATTTATCCAATACTTTATAAGCTAGAAAAAAGTCAGCATGATGTGCTGACTTTTTCTCTTATCTGATTTATATACTTCCTTAACAAAAACCAATTCCTGTAACTTTTGTAGTGGATAAAACTCTATAGATTTTATGGAGCCTAAAAGTCCCATAAAATCTATAATGAGAAGAGACACAACAACTCATTAGAAAGAATCATATGAAAGAATTACACTTGATCACAAAACCACTCGATATTTAAGACTCTAATATCCAGATTCTAGACATCATCAATAAGGATACACACAAGAAGATCATCGCTTAACTGGACTATAATGCCCCATCTTGTCCTGATTGCGAAAGCCAAATGAAGAAATAGGATTTTCAAAAACCGTCTAAGATTCCTTACCTTGAGATGACTGGTACTCCTACCAGAATTCTTCTGAAAAAAGCGTCGTTTTAAGTGCTACTATTGTTCGAAAATGATGGTCGCCGAGACATCTTTCGTCAAGAAAAATCACCAAATTCCTCGTATCATCAATCAAAATATTGCTCAAAAGTTAATTGAAAAGACTTCTATGACCGATATTGCACATCTGCTTTCCATTTCAACGTCAACTGTCATTTGTCATTCGTAAGCTCAATGACTTCCGTTTTAAGCATGATTTTTCTCGTCTTCCAGAGACCATCCGAAATCACTTTCTTAAATATGATAGAGTAGTCCGATGTCGAGTGAAAATCATGACTATGGATATGTTTAGCTCTTACTATGACTTGGCTAAACAGCTTTTTCCATATGCTAAAATTGTACTTGATTGCTTTCACCCTTCGTTATTATATTTCTAAACTCATGCTGAAACAGTTCAGTGAACAGTTTTACTCCAACACCTTAGATCTTAGCCGTGTTATGAGTCATATGCGTGTTCAAATCATAAATCAATTTGAGCGAGAACCTCATGGATACAAGACAATCAAACGTTATTGAAAGCTCATTCAACAAGATTGTTGTAAACTCAGCGCTAAGCGATTTTATCGTCCTACTTTTCGTATGCACTTGACGAATAAAGAAATTCTAGACAAGCTTTTGAGTTTTTATGCCCCTATCTAGATACTAGCTTTTCGTCATCCACTACAGTCGACAAAGAGCTAAAAAATAGGAAAAGCCATCCAAATGGACAGCTCTTTCACTATTTAGAAAGTCCAGTAAAAAAGTCTACGATAGCTTGCCAGATTTTTGAGAAAATATTTTTGCTATTCTCAACTGCTTTGTTAGCATTAAAGTTTAGGTTGATTCCAGAGAAGGTATTACCAGCTTTCGAAACGATAGAATCTTTAAGTGAACTCAGACTTGACTTGAAGCTAGCACTATCAATGATTGATGACTTAGATAAATTTAAAGCAAAGTTCACTAAAAGATTGATTTGTGTATCAGAAAGATTCAAGTTGTAGTTATTGATGGTTTGCTGAACAATTGTTTTAGCTTGATCTTCAGTCAACTTATTTCCTTTATCAGCAACTGCCGCCTTGATATCAGTCATGGCTACATTAAGCTTATCCGCATCATAGTTACTCTTACCTGAATTTTCCTCATTGATTTGGGAAAGGGTTTTAAGCTCCTCCTGAGCAAGCTCTTTGCTTTCATCTGAGACTTTGGCTCCATTCTGCTCTAGAGAATAATAAATACCAGCCAAGGCACTTTCCCCAGTTACTGGAATAGGTGCTGCTACTGTAATCTTAGCATGTTCGATACCAAGTGTCGTGGCAGCATTACGGTACATATCTGGAGTGATTTTAGTGATATTTTGCGGTGTCACAATCTCTACACTCAAGGTTTCCTTAGCACCTAGCTTAGCAATCTTTACTGAAGAATATAGCTGAAGACTAGAATCGTCAGCAACATTCATGATATTCGCATAAGCAGATGTCGTAAGTGTCTTAACATTGGTATCCTTACTACTATCATACCCTAACAAATTCAAGGTTTCATTACGTTGCTCTTCCGACAATGAGTAACCCATCACATAGTCTGGTTGAACATAAGATTCATCAATAACCTTTTGGACTTGCGATGACGTTGCTGCTTGCGCAACCAAAGTGAAGGCTGTTACTGAAGCCAATAAAGCCATCCCAGTAACAAGAAGTTTTTTCAATTTCATGTGTGTTTCCTTTCGAAAATAGAATATTATTCCATAATCTCCTGAAGGACGACTGGTATGAGACCAACCGTGAATTTATTATACCATGACTTAAAAAATTAAGGTCAAAAAAACTACTCGTGCAACTCCAAGGGAAGACCATCCGGATCAGTAAAGAAAGTCATCTTTTCCCCAGTAAAACTGTCCTTGCGAATAGGTTGGCAGGAAATACCCTTTTCTTCTAAACTCTTGACAACCTCTTCAATATTAGCCACTTTAAAAGCTAAATGACGTAATCCACATGCCTCAGGATAAGACAGACGTTTTGGTGGCTCCACATAGGCTAGATCACTAGTCTTATTTCCAAAGATTTCCAGTTCTATATCACCACAACGTAGATCTAATTTATAATCATGACGTTCCGGACGATAATTTTCACGTATAATTTCAAAACCTAGTTTATTAACATAAAAATCTCGAGATGAATCATAATCAGAAACAATGATAGCGACATGGTGTATTGTTTTCAAAAACATTTTTCCCTCCATAGAAAAAGGCCTTATGGCCTTTTCTTAACTTTGAAATTGATTGTATGACTTATTGAAGGCTTCAATAATATCTGAACTTGCCTTGTCAAAATCTACCTGTGATTTCAATTCACCTTTGACGATTGTACGCTGAGTTGCTTCAGCATCTGTACAAGTTACCAAAGTCACTTCAGATTTGCCAGGAGTGTCATCAACCACTGCTACTTCAGTTGGTTGAACAATTTTTACCTCACTGATAACATAGGTGTAGACCTTATTTTTATCCGTAAGATAAATCTTCATGCCTTCCTTAGCCTTATCTAGTGGTGAAAATAGCATATCAGATGCACCGGCAATACCAAAGACGTGGTGGCTAGCTAGTGAATAGTTGTTTTCACCACCCATGACTTGGTTTTCCTTCATAGTTCCAGCACCGTAGGTAAGCTCTGTATTGCCAAGTCCTTTGAAAATAGGGAGATTAATACCAACCTCAGGGATAGCAATTCCACCAACAACTGGAAGTTCTTGGGCACCTATCTGGGCTTGCAATACCGACTCTGTACTAACAGATTTAACCGTATCAAAGTCATAACTTGCCTCAGCTTCCTTGTTTTTCTCTATTGTCTTTTTAGAAACCTTACTTACTTGATATTTATTAGTATTCCAAGCAATTACAGTGTTTCGAATCGATTTATTGAAAATTAAAGCTAAACCAACAACCAAGAGAACAACAATCAAGATCCAACGAAGGACCTCAAGCCACTTACGATGCTTTTTAGGAGTCTTATTTTTGTTATCTTTTCTCATTAGTTATCACCACTTTCTTGGTCTTCAGTAACTTGATCAACTTCTTCAGGTTCAACCAAAGCAAAGGTGACAATACGAGCAGTATCATCTAAACGCATGACCTTAACCCCTTGAGTTGCACGACCAGTTTGCGAGATATTAGCAACTGCGGTACGGATAATAACACCCGTATCAGTTATGACCATAATATCCTCATCACCAGAAACTGTTACAATACCTGCTAGGTTACCATTTTTATCAGTGATATTAGCTGTCTTAATACCTTTACCACCACGCCCCTTAGTTGGGTATTCAGTAGCTGAGGTACGCTTACCGTAACCTTTTTCGGTGACAATCAAGACTTCTTGGTCTTCAGTAATAGCTGCTGCACCAACGACTTGGTCACCGTCACGAAGGGTTACCCCTTTAACACCAGCGGCCATACGACTCATACTGCGAATAGTATCCTCTTTGAAACGCACACTGTAACCAAATTTAGTACCAATAATAATTTCTTCATTACCAGTAGTCAAGAAGACATTGATTAGCTCGTCACCTTCTCTAAGTTTCAAGGCAATCAATCCATTTTGACGGATATTTTTGAATTCTGCTTCTTTAGTTCGTTTCACTAAACCTTGGCGAGTTACAAAGACAAGGTGGTTGTTATCTGATGCTTCATCACTCTTAGCATTAATCACTGTTTGAATTGTCTCACCTTCATCCAATTTCAAGAGATTGACAATAGGTAAGCCTTTGGCCGTACGACCATACTCAGGGATTTCATACCCCTTGAGACGGTATACACGCCCTTTGTTGGTCATAAAGTAAAGGTGATCATGAGTGCTTGTTGAGACAATATCTCGAACAAAGTCGTCATCGTTCACACCTGTTCCTTGAACTCCACGTCCTCCACGTTTCTGAGAACGAAATTCGTCTTGAGCCAATCGTTTGATATATCCCTTGCTAGAAAGAGTGATAACGACATCTTCTTCTTCGATTAGATCTTCATCTTCAAGTGAGACAACTTCACCGACCATCAATTCTGTACGACGGGCATCTGCGAATTTACGCTTACTTTCATCCAACTCTTCCTTGATGATAGCAATGACACGTTCTGGTTTTGCCAAAATATCAGCCAAATCAGCAATCAAAGCAAGGAGATCATTGTACTCATTCTGAATCTTATCGCGTTCCAAACCGGTCAAACGACGCAAACGCATATCAAGAATGGCCTGACTTTGACGTTCAGTGAGTTCAAAGCGAGCCATCAACTCGGCTTGAGCCTCTGCATCAGTTTGACTGTTACGAATAATCGTAATCACTTCATCCAGATGATCAAGCGCAATTAACAAGCCTTCTAAAATATGGGCACGTGCTTCAGCCTTATCCTTATCAAACTGTGTACGACGGACCACAACCTCTTGTTGGTGAGCAATATAGTCAGCCAAAATTTGACGCAAGGAAAGGATTTTGGGCACACCCTTTTCAATGGCCAACATATTGAAGCTGAAGTTTGTCTGAAGTTGCGTTAATTTGAACAAATTGTTCAAGATTACGTTGGCAGATGCATCGCGACGCACTTCGATGATAAAACGTACCCCCTCACGAGAAGACTCGTCACGAACTGCTGTAATCCCCTCAATACGTTTTTCCTGGGCCAAACGAACGATGTGTTCATGGACCTTAGTCTTATTGACCATATAAGGGAACTCAGTGACTACAATGCGCTCACGACCTGATTTTGTTGTTTCAATTTCGGTACGCGAACGAAGAACAATAGAGCCTTTACCAGTTTCGTAAGCACGGTGAATACCAGATCTCCCCATGACCAAACCACCAGTTGGAAAGTCTGGACCAGGAAGAACTTCCATCAATTCACGGGTTGTGACTTCAGGATTGTCCATCATCAGTTCAACGGCATCTATAGTTTCAGCCAAATTGTGTGGTGGAATGTTGGTCGCCATACCAACCGCAATCCCTGTAGCACCATTAACAAGAAGATTTGGAATACGTGATGGAAGAACAATTGGCTCACGTTCAGAACCATCGTAGTTATCTTGAAAATCTACGGTATTCTTATTGAGATCACGGAGCATCTCCAGGGCGATTTTAGACATACGAGCCTCAGTGTAACGCTGAGCGGCTGCGCCATCACCATCCATAGAACCAAAGTTTCCGTGGCCGTCAACCAACATGTAACGGTAACTCCACCATTGAGCCATACGAACCATGGCTTCATAGATAGATGAATCACCATGTGGGTGATATTTACCCATAACATCCCCGGTAATACGGGCAGATTTTTTATGAGGCTTATCAGGTGTCACCCCAAGCTCATTCATTCCATAAAGAATACGACGTTGTACCGGTTTTAAACCGTCACGAACATCTGGGAGTGCACGAGATACGATAACACTCATGGCATAATCGATAAAACTCGTTTTCATCTCAGACGTCAAATTAACGTCAATTAAATTATTATCTTGCACTCTAAAAATGCCTCTTTTCTTTCATTCAAATCATTCTAAATTCTCATAAAAGAGAATGGAAAATTTCTATAATATTATACCATAAAACGCTTTATATTTCAGTTCCCTAAAACGCTTTCATTTGATAATTCCTTAATATTTCGTGACATCCATCACTTAAAATGGTAGAATAAGCAGTGTATGGGGTAACCCAATAAAAAATTAAGGAGATGTTTAGACCATGACTGCAACTAAACAACACAAAAAAGTCATCCTTGTTGGTGACGGTGCCGTAGGTTCATCTTACGCTTTCGCACTTGTAAACCAAGGTATCGCTCAAGAACTCGGTATCATCGAAATTCCACAATTGTTTGAAAAAGCTGTTGGTGATGCGCTTGACCTTAGCCACGCACTTGCTTTCACTTCACCTAAAAAAATCTACGCAGCTAAATATGAAGACTGTGCGGATGCTGACCTTGTAGTTATCACTGCTGGTGCTCCACAAAAACCAGGTGAAACTCGTCTTGATCTTGTTGGTAAAAACCTTGCTATCAACAAATCTATCGTTACTCAAGTTGTTGAATCAGGCTTCAAAGGAATCTTCCTTGTAGCAGCTAACCCAGTTGACGTATTGACTTACTCAACATGGAAATTCTCAGGATTCCCTAAAGAACGCGTTATCGGTTCAGGTACTTCACTTGACTCAGCTCGTTTCCGTCAAGCACTTGCTGAAAAACTTGATGTCGATGCTCGTTCAGTTCACGCTTACATCATGGGTGAACACGGTGACTCAGAGTTTGCGGTTTGGTCACACGCTAACATCGCCGGTGTCAACCTTGAAGAGTTCCTTAAAGACAAAGAAAACGTTCAAGAAGCTGAATTGGTTGAATTGTTCGAAGGTGTTCGTGATGCAGCTTACACAATTATCAACAAAAAAGGTGCTACATACTACGGTATCGCAGTAGCCCTTGCTCGTATCACTAAAGCTATCCTTGACGATGAAAATTCAGTACTTCCATTGTCTGTATTCCAAGAAGGTCAATATGGTGTAAGTAACGTCTTTATCGGTCAACCTGCTATCGTAGGTGCACACGGTATCGTACGTCCAGTAAACATCCCATTGAACGATGCGGAACAACAAAAGATGAAAGCTTCTGCTGATGAATTGCAAGCTATCATTGATGAAGCATGGAAAAACCCTGAATTCCAAGAAGCTTCAAAAAACTAATCTTACTTTAGTTAAATAAAAGCCTCCAGTTGGAGGTTTTTTAGTATTTAAAAAAGAAAAACAGCTAATTCAAATGAATTAGCTGTTTAATATTATTCAGCTGAGATAGCTGCTTTAGCAATATAGCTAAGTGGTTGGTTAAAATGTGGCAAGAAGAACAAATCAAGCAATTGTAGACGATCAATTGTTACTCCTTCTTGAATTGCCAATGAGAACATGTGGATTCCCATTGAGATATCCATGCGTGAAACCATTTGAGCTCCCAAAACTTTACGAGTATCTTTATCATAAACAATCTTGATAGTTACATCGTCATTTTCATCTTCCATGAAGGCAGCTTTTTGAAGATCTGTTGATTCTACTACTGCTGGATTGAAACCAAAACGTTTTGCTTTCTCTTCAGTCAAACCAGTAGAAACCATGTTCAAACCATAGATAGAGATACCATTTGATCCTTGAACACCATTTGATTCTACATCACCACCACCGACATTGTGTCCACCTACAATACCTGAACGAACAGCATTTGAAGCCAAGGCAATGTAGTTGACATCGTCAAGAGCATTGTCATAAACCGTAGCACAATCACCAACAGCGTAAACATCCTTAACTGATGTTTCTTGTTTCTTATTAACAAGGTAAGCACCATTTCGGAATGTTTCCAATTTACCAGCTCCAAGGGCTGTATTAGGACGGAAACCAACGGCAAGAACAACCATATCTACATCATAAGCATTTTTATCTGTTACGATGCGTTCTACATTAGTTTCACCTTCTACTGCTTTAACAGTTTCGCCAAAGGCCAATTGGATACCATGGTCTTCCATATTTTTAGCCATACGGTCTGTAAAATCGCGGTCATAGTATCCTGCCAAACATGTGTCAACAACATCAATAAGGATAACTTCTTTACCATGGCGTTGGAAAGCTTCAGCCAATTCAACACCAATGTAACCTGCACCAACGACTGCTACACGTTTGATGTCTTGTGACTTATCATTCAACTTATCAATAACTTCTTGAGCATTTTGGAAAAGTTTAACGAATTGAAGGTTTTCAAGAGTCGCTTCGAAAGTACGACTCCCTTCTTTAATCTCAGCACCATCGATTGGAGGTAAGATTGGCTGTGAACCAGTAGCTAAAATCAATTTGTCATATGATTCAACATGTTCTTTACCATCAACAAGAGCTGTAACAGTTTTACCGTCAAAGTCAATAGACTCAACTGGTGAGTTCATATAAACTTTTGCTCCCTTGCTTTCGAGGCCTTCTTTATTGGCATAGAAAAGGCCATCAGAACCTGAGATTTGATTACCAATCCAAAGAGCCATACCACAACCCAAGAATGAAATGTTAGAGTTTTGATCAAAAACAACTACTTCATTTTGGTCTCCGTAATTATCAAGAATGGTATTAATACTAAAAGTACCAGCATGGTTAGCACCAACAACTACGATTTTTGACATAAGTTTATCCAACTTTCTTTTGATAATAGTTTACTATACCATTTTACCACAATTGGAAAACGGTTACACGTTTTATGCTCAAACTTTGTTACTTTTTGAACAAAATAAGACATTTTGATTTAAAATCGTCATTTTATTAGCTCAATCCATATTAACTAGTGTGCTATGTTAAATATTCTTATCACTAATTGACCCTAGAGTCTCTATCATTAAGCTATTATCAACCCCTAATGACTACTACTTGGCTCTTTGGCCACTCAAAAAAAGAGTGAGTGACACTCCAACTCATTGAGAAGATATCAACACTCTTTTTGATTATACTAACTCATTAAAATCCCAAACGTCTGTCCAACCTTCATAAAATTCGGGTTCGTGACATACCATGAGGACACTACCTTTAAAGGCCTGAAGAGCACGCTTCAATTCGTCCTTGGCTTCAACATCCAAGTGATTGGTGGGCTCGTCAAGAACAAGGACATTATTTTCACGATTCATAAGGAGACAGAAACGAACTTTAGCCTGCTCTCCTCCTGACAAGACCTGAATTTGACTTTCAATATGTTTAGAAGTTAAACCACATTTGGCTAATGCTGCACGAACCTCAGCTTGATTTAGAGCTGGGAAAGCATCCCAAACCGCTTCAAGTGGGGTCTGACGTGAGCCTTCTGCTTCTTGCTCAAAATAACCTAGGTCAATAAAATCACCCGTTTCAACTTCTCCTTCAAGAGGTTGAATAATACCAAGCAGGCTCTTAAGCAAAGTGGTCTTACCAATACCATTGGCACCGACAATAGCTACCTTTTGATTACGTTCGAATGTAAGATTCAATGGAGCCTTGGTCAACGGACGGTCGTAACCAATAACAAGATCTTTGGTTTGGAAAATAAAGCGTCCAGGTGTACGACTTTCCTTGAAATGGAATTCTGGTTTTGGCTTCTCTGCCTGCAACTCGATAATTTCCATCTTATCCAATTTCTTCTGACGAGACATGGCCATATTTCGAGTAGCAACGCGCGCTTTATTACGGTTAACAAAATCTTGAAGGTCTGCAATTTCCTTTTGCTGACGTTCATAGGCTGCTTCCAATTGAGCTTTCTTCATTGCATAGACAGATTGGAAATTGTCATAATCACCTGCATAGCGAACCAAATCTTGATTTTCAACATGGTAGACAATGTTAATCACATCGTTTAAGAATGGAATATCATGCGAAATGAGAACAAAAGCATTCTCATACTCTTGGAGATAGCGTTTAAGCCAGGCGATGTGTTCTGCGTCCAAATAATTTGTTGGCTCATCGAGGAGCAAGATATCAGGTTTTTCAAGCAATAACTTAGCCAAGAGAATCTTGGTACGTTGACCACCTGAAAGATCTGTTACATCAGTGTCCATACCAAAGTCCATAACACCTAGTGCACGGGCAACCTCATCAATCTTAGCATCTAGTGTATAGAAATCACGCGTTTCCAAACGATCCTGAAGCTCACCTACTTCTTCCATCAGAGCATCAACGTCGGCTCCTTCGTCAGCCATAGACATGTAAATCTCGTTGATGCGTTCTTCAGTTTTAAAGAGCTCATCGAAAGCCGTACGAAGGACATCACGTACGGTCATACCCTTTTCAAGGACAGCATGCTGATCCAAGTAACCTGCTGTTACATACTTAGACCACTCTACCTTACCTTCATCTGGCTGCAATTTCCCAGTAACGATAGACATAAAGGTTGATTTCCCTTCACCGTTAGCACCGACAAGACCGATATGCTCACCCTTGAGCAAACGGAATGAGACATTTTCAAAAATAGCACGGTCACCAAATCCGTGACTAAGATTTTTGACTTCTAAAATAGACATAGCATATCTGGGCTAAAACAGTCTTCAGCCCTTTCCTTTCTTGACATTAACTCTACTATTTTACCATTTTTTAGTTTAAATTTGGACCTATGCTTCTGGAAAATTAAAAAGAGTTATCAGGACCAACCTGCTAACTCTTTAGTTTCTCTGTAAAATACGTTTAAAGACAGGATATAGGAGAGGAACCGCAATAATTGTAACAACTGATGTCCCAAAAGTACCACCAATCTTAACCAATGAAGCCAACATTGCAGCTTTTAAAGGTAGAGATGCAACAGCAGTGTTTATAATCGTATATTTGACAAAATTAAGAATGATTTTCGTCACTGCAGCTATCACCCCAATAATTATGATATTAGCCATTTTGTCATTTGATTTTAGGAGCTTTTCAAAAACAAGATAGAGAACATAACAGACAATCAAAGATTCTAAAATAGTAATCCAGACTTCAGCGGCATAACCATTGAAAATATCAAATAACCCTAACCCTACTGTTGCGACTAGCGCACCTTTTCTAGCACCGAAAATCAAAACAGCAATTACCACTAGAGCATTTCCCAGATGGACAAATTGAGGTCCAAAAGGAATACGAATAAACTGTACACTCACAATAATTAAAGCTGCATACAAACTCAATTCAACTAATTCACGTGTTTTATCACTTTTCATTTTTCTCCTCCAATAGGGCATTAAAACCACTGAATAAATAACCGATATGGGGCTCATAGCAAAGACCATATTTTAAAGGACGACCATCGGACAGTGTTGACGAAAGAACCCTATCCATGACATCCAAGGCTAAATCACAAACCTTTAGTAAATCAAGATCATAAAAGTAACCAGCTGATAAGATTGCCGTTAGTAAATCACCACTACCATAAAAATGAGATTGATAACTTTTCCTCATAAGATAAGCCGTTTCATTAATCTCTTTATCAAAATAAGCCAAACCCATTTTTTCTGTCTCAAATGAGATACCTGTCAAAATAACTTTTCGAGGGCCAATCTTGCTTAAATCTCTCAGAAGCTTCTCAATACTAGCCTTGTCATAGGAACCTGCTTCAAGATATGGAGTATCCGTCAACAAGGCAGCTTCTGTCAGATTGGGAATGATGACATCTGCCTGTTGACAGAAATCCTTCATAGCTTCTACATAGTTTCTATCAAAACCTTGATAGAGACAACCATTGTCACCCATAATAGGGTCAACAAATAGAGCTATCTGTTTATCGCGAGCCAATTGACCTACACGCTTTAGTGCTTCTTCTGACTTAAAATAACCACTCACAAGGCCATCTACTCTAAAATCCAAGTGCTCCCACTGCTTACAAAGTCCCTTTAGATCATCCGTAAGATCTCGCACATAGATATTGTCAAACTCACCAGTATGCGAAGATAAAAGGACTGTTGGTAGGGGAAGAACTTCAGTTTGACAAGCTGACATGATAGGGAGGCTACTTGTTAAAGCAACCTTACCTAGACCAACCAGGTCATTGGCAACAATTACTTTGGTCATCTATTTTCCTTCCCAGGTCTTTTTAAACTGTTTAACAAAACCTGTGTGGAAATAAATGTAGTAGGCCATTCCTAAACCAAGAATAGCAGCTACAATGTCAAAAGGAATCTTCATAATAGCATAGGCAGGCGTTCCATAGATAAAGGCTCTTCCTAAGCCATATCCGACTAAGTCAATAATAGCCCCAATTAAGAGACCTAAAGCTGCCTTAGACTTACTCAATTTTCCTAAGCGTCCTCCAACAATGAGTGCAATAGCAAGAACTTGAAGGCTGTGTGTTACTAGGGTCACCCACATAGGAAGGGGGTAGAAAAGAAAATCTCCAATAAAGGAACCTACTCCGGCAATAATAACTGCTTCTGTAGGTGGGAAAATTAAACCAACTAGGAAAATAATAATCCCGTTAAAATAGAAATGACCTCCTGGCACAGGAATAGATAAGAGACTCGAGCTCAAAATAATGACAAGTGCCATGAAAAATGCAGAAATGGTTAAACGTTTTGAAGACATACCTAAAACTCCTTAGTCAATAAATATAGTATAAGTTTATGAAAATTCTGACGATTAAACAAGATAGTATTTCCGCTACTGTCTGGGTACAGATTTAAGACAATAAAAAAAACACCACACATTCATGTGGTGATAAGACTTATTGAGCTTTTTTATCAAAGTATTTGACAGGTGCCTTTTCAAGATTTTGTAGTGAAAGCTTAGCAGTCGCGTTAGCCTCAGTACCGTAATCAGAAAAATCAATGCTAAGTTCATGATCAAAATCTACAACGGCATAGTCAACAACGATTTCTTTAACTTCCTTAGGAGCAATCTTGGTCTTATTAGCAATCTTGTCTCTGTCATCATCTTTAGAGAAGACCATTGTCGCAACCTTCAATTCTTCCTTCTCCTGTTTAACATCGAGAACCACCTTCATCAAAAGAGTGTAGGCATTCATGGTTTCTTTACTTGAGTTGCTAAGTTTATAGTGAACACGTACAGCTTTCTGACCTTCTGGTGATTCGATTTTAGTTGCAGAAAGAACTTGTACACTAGCATCTTGTCCCACAAATTGCATTTTGTTTTTATCATATGTCCAAGTAGACTCTTTATCCGGCGTACAGGCTGACAAACCAATAATGGTTAAGCAGGCAAGAGCGATAAGTCCTAAGACTTTCTTAAATGTCATTCTTACAATCTCCTTAAACTTGTTTAAAATAGGAATTTAGTATTTCCTAATAACCTTTTTATTATGTCAAAATCTAATAATCTTGTCAAATATCTCCAGACATCTTGCTCTCAGAGAACAAATAGGGTAGAATAAGAAAAAATCTGTAAGGGGTCAGTTATGAGCATTTATCAAGAAATTGTTGAGACTATCACCAAAGATATCCAAAATGGTAAATTAGAGAAAGGAAGTAAATTACCATCTATTCGTCAGCTTAGCCAAACTTATGGTTGCAGTAAAGATACTGCTCAAAGAGCACTCTTGGAACTCAAGTATCAAAACTATATTTATGCCGTCCCCCAAAGTGGCTATTATGTTCTCGAGGGCGCCTCTAAATCCAATGATAAGGTTCTACTCAACCTTAATGACTATAATCAATTAGCCTACGAGGATTTTCGTCTTTGCTTAGATGAAAGTTTAGCAGGCCACCAAGACTACCTCTTCAACTATTATCATGAGCAAGCTGGACTAAAAGAACTGGTTGAAGCATTAAAAAATCGCCTTGCATCTGACGACATTTATGTCAATTCAAATCAAATTGTCATTACTTCAGGAAGCCAACAGGCCCTCTATATCCTATCACAGATGGATTTCGGTAATGGTGCTCACAAAATTCTTTTGGAACAACCTACCTACCACCGTATGAACCAACTAGTCAATCGTCAAAATCTAGCCTACGAAACCATCAATCGCAATTTTGATGGTCTGGACTTCACACTATTAGAGGAGTACTTTAAGTCTGGTCAGTTTAAGTTTTTCTATACCATTAGTCGTTACTCTAATCCTCTTGGATTGAGCTACACTGCTAGTGAAAAAGAAAAGCTTGCCCAACTTGCCAAACAGTATAATGTCTATATCGTCGAGGACGACTATATGGGTGACTTTAGCGATAGTAAAAATCTACCAATTCACTACTACGATACCCAAAATCAGACCATCTATATCAAATCATTTTCCATGGCACTTTTCCCTGGGTTACGTCTGGGGAGTGTTGTCTTACCACCAAATCTCAGAGCGACCTTTTTGGCTCACAAAGGGCTTATCGACTACGATACCAACCTCATTATGCAGAAGGCCCTCTCAGTCTACCTAGATAATGGCATGTTCCAAAAAAATATAAAAAAATTGCGTGATCTTTTTCAAGAAACCATGGCTAAAAGTCACGAAACTATCGAGCAAGCTAAGGTTTCCATTCCCTATCAGATTTCTCCTAGACACATTACCTGGAAGCTTCCAAAAGGGGTCTCATTAGAGAATTTCAAAGCTCAGAAACAAATTCGCTTTTTAGAAACATCCTTTATAAGACCGAGTTCTGAGACTTATATGCAAATAGGACATGGAAAAGAACTGAAGACTTTTTTAAAACTTTTGAAAATGACAGACTAAAAACTCAGACACACAAAAAAGCCATCAAAGCAATGGCTTTTTATTATTTAGTCTGTTCAAAGCGTAGGTGTACGATTACTTTGTCACCATAACCGTTACGCTCCAAATCTCGTTGCAAACGGTATGAAATATAATGTTCAGCAATATTGATAAAACCAGCTTCCATAAGACGATTTTCAACCAATGACTGAATCATGTTAATGGTTGGGCGTTCCACTTGGGCGTCTTGAAGATCAAGCACTACTTTACGAGTCACTTGAGCTAGGTTTTGGCGCCAAGCATCATCAATAACATACACAGTCTGGGCTGCTTTTAAGATGGCTTGGTAGATTTTATCAGGATCAAATTCAGCAACTTGACCATTACGTTTAATAATTTGCATGGCTACCCTCTTTTCAAGTTTTTTCTTTTATTATGCAGAGAATTTACATATTTGTCAAGTGCAAATCACTGAAAGAGCTATTCGGACTGCTTATTCCCAGAATTTAGCAATGTAAAGTGGTTTGCCATGTCTATCAAAGGATAGAGTTGAGGGATAGGACATTGACTGATTATGTCGAATATGATTAGCAATTCTTTTATCGCCGTTTATCAGGTGAATGTCATAAGTCTGCCCGTCAGAACTTTCAAAGTGAGCATTAATCCTAGCACTACTCGTTTTAGACCCAACATGACTAATATCTATTTGTTCAACTTTGCCATCAATGCTTTTAGATATAGGTCCTCCATAAGCCTTGTAAATTGTGACGGTAGCTAAAACATCCTCAACCAAAACATAGGTCATTCCGAAAATAAACAGATAGACTATTGGGATAACAATGAAAGATAATTTACTTTTGCGAAACGTTTCTTTATGCCAAGCCCAAATATCCTGAGGTGACATGATTAAAAACTTCTTAACATACTGATGAACGAGTAACCTATAGACTAACATTAAAAATGTTAATTGCCCCAAGGGATAAGCAAAACTGGGTAAGCCATCAATAAGTACATTGACTTTATCAGATTCAAAAGTGTAATGTCCCCACACCCCGTTAAAGAACTCTAAAAACAAATTATCTCCTCTATGTAATATCGTCTAATAACTTAAAAATCCATCTTCTCAGATGGATTTTCTAACTATTAACGTACTTCTGCTTTAACTTTTTCAGTGAGAGCTTTAGTAATTTTTTCCATGTATTTGGCAACTTCTTCGTCTGTGAGGTTGTCATTTGGATTTTGGAAGGTAAGGCTATAAGCCATTGATTTCATACCTGCACCAAGTTTTTCACCTGCGTAAACATCGAAGAGTTTAACGGCAACCAAGCGTTTGACTCCTGCAGAGTAGATAGCATCCAGAACTTCTTGATGAGTGATTTCTGCCTTGAGAAGAAGGGCGATATCACGTGATACTGCAGGGAATTTTGTGATTTCAACAAATGGTTGATCTGGTTGCAAGGCAGCTTCTACAGCACTAAGGTTAATTTCAGCCACATAAGTCTCAGGAATGCCATAGTTTTTGGCAGTTTGTGGGTGAACTTGACCAAGGAATCCAATAGTTTGACCATCAAGTACAATAGCAGCTGTACGACCTGGATGCATGCTTTCTAGATCTTTTGTCGCTACATAGTCAACTGAAACTTCAAGTTTATCAAAGAGTGCTTCAACAATACCTTTGGCATAGAAGAAATCAACTGGCGTTGCTTTGGTTTGGAAATCTTTTTCAGCTACAAGACCAGAAATAGCGAAGGCAAAGGTATTGATTTCATTTGGCAATTCCTCTTTTGGATTACCCTTTTGTTCAAAGACCTTACCGATTTCGTAAATAGCAACGTTACTATTCTTACGGTTGACGTTGTAAGCAACGGTATCAAGCATACCAGAGACCATGTTCTGACGGAGGGCTGAGCGATCAACAGTCATTGGCCACATCAACTCAGTCAAGTTACTTGGTGTCACTGCAAATTCTATGGCTTTTTCAGGTGTTGTCAAAGCGTATGAAATAATCTCTGTCAAACCAGCACCTTCAGCAATGGTACGAACTTTACGGCGAAGTACTTGTGTTTCAGTCAATTCACCGGCTGTCCCTGCTGCTTCTGGAAGTGTCGTAGGCAATTTTTCATAGCCATAGATACGTGCAATTTCCTCTACCAAGTCTGCTTGGATACTGATA
The DNA here is from genome assembly GCF_900636445.1 of Streptococcus vestibularis. Classification (NCBI taxonomy): domain Bacteria; kingdom Bacillati; phylum Bacillota; class Bacilli; order Lactobacillales; family Streptococcaceae; genus Streptococcus; species Streptococcus vestibularis. The sequence goes on from NZ_LR134275.1 coordinate 1,217,064, forward strand.
TCCCAACGACGACGTGGTACAGATACTGTGAATTTATCGGCATCACCTGTCAATCCAAAACCAAGTTTCGCAAAGACATCTTCAATATCTGCAAAAGTCAATTCTGTACCAAGGCGAACATTCACATAGTCAAGACTTGTAGAAACTTGAACTGGCTCTGTATCAACTGAACCTGCTTGAACACGGCCTGCAAGAACAGTACCATTTGCCAATTCTTGCAACATAGCTGCTGCAAAATCAAGCGCTTCAAGGACAGTATCGTTATTGATACCTTTTTCAAAACGTGATGATGATTCTGAACGAAGGTTAAGACGGCTGCTCGTCTTACGAACAGATTTGCCATCAAAAACAGCAGCTTCAAGAACAACGTTTTTAGAATTGTTGTCAATTTCAGTTGAAGCACCACCCATAACACCTGCTAGGGCAACTGGTTTGTCAGCAACTGTAATAACAATATCTTCAGTAGTCAATTCACGTTCTTCACCATCGAGAGTCACCAATTTTTCCCCCTCACGGGCATCACGCGCAACGATTCGTGAATCTTCAAATTTGTCCAAATCAAAGGCGTGCATTGGTTGTCCAAAGTAAAGAAGAACATAGTTTGTCACATCTACTACGTTGTTAATTGGACGAATACCAGCATTCATGAGAAGGTTTTGCAGCCATTGTGGACTTGGTTGAACCGTGACATTCTCAACCACACGACTAGCATAAGTAGCCACTTTATCACTTTCAATAGCTACTGAAATCTTATCAGAAGCTGGTTTGCTGTCTTCAGTAACTGTTTTTTCTGGGAAATGAACAGATTTACCATAGATTGCAGCAACTTCATGAGCCACACCACGCATAGAAAGAGCATCGGCACGGTTAGGTGTGATTGACAATTCGATAATTTCGTCATCAAGGTCGAGATATGGGAAAATGCTATCTCCAGGTACAGCATCTTCAGGCAAAATTTGGATTCCATCTGCAAATTCCTTAGGAATAATGTTATCTGGAAGTCCAAGTTCTGCCAAAGAACAGATCATACCGAGAGATTCCATGCCTCGAATCTTCCCTTTTTTAATTTTGTAATTGTCTGCAATTCGGGCACCAGGAATGGCAACAATGACCTTGATTCCAGCAGTGACATTTGGAGCGCCACATACAATTTGACGTGGACCTTCAGCATCTCCTGTATCTACTTGACACAAGTGCAAGTGTGTTTCAGGTACGTCTTCACATGTCAAGACATGACCAACAACCAATTTAGACAAGCCTTCAGCAGGTGTCTCAACACCTTCCACTTCAATACCTGTCGTCGACATTTTTTCAGCGAGTTCAGCAGTGGTAACATCCACATCAACCAACTCTTTTAACCATTTATAACTAACTAGCATAATAATGATATTAAGACCATGTCCTTGCAGAGCAAGGACCAAAGTGACAAGATTTTAGGAAGTCGCCTGAAATCCTAATTTCAGTAGCGACTTATCTAAATCTCGAACTTTGAGGTCGTATTCAAATCCTTTCTGTAAAATTATCAGTTCAACTGATAAATGAGAGAAGAATTTAAACCTCTACTTAGGGCGGGTTCAAATCCTTTCTGTAATATAGGAATATGTATAGCTGATATAAGAGGAAGACGAACTGACACGTTTAATCGCCTTATAAACTCCTCTCTATCAACTTAATAATAGGTTTATAATTTCAATTTTAGTAACCAATCGCAGTCCACTTTACCATCACCGACCGGAAAATTGTGTTCTGAAAATTTTTCAAAGCCATATTTATCGTAAAATATCTGTGCTTTGAAATTTCTTTCCCAAACACCCAACCAGGCCCAATCACAACCTAGATCACGGGCTTCCTGCAATGCAAATTCAAAGAGTTGCTTACCCAAACCCATGCCTTGGAAGGCCTGACTAATATATATACGTTGAATTTCAAAGGCATTGTCCAAATACTGCTCTGTTTGAGCAGAACCAACATTGGTCTTTAGAAAACCTGCCTTTTCACCATCAACGAGAATGAAAAAGTAACGCGATTCTTCATGAGTGATTTCATCCAAGAGAACTTCCTCAGCAAGTGTGGTGTCGAAGTAATCTTGCAACTGGGCCTCGGTATTATCATGAGCAAAAGTCTCTCTAAAGGTATCTTCGGAGATAACTTTTAATTCTGCTACTTCTTCCGGAAGAACCTTACGAATAACGACTGACATGACAACCTCCTAAACCTTATTTAAACTGTTCTGAGAAACGAACATCCCCTTGATAGAAACCACGGATGTCGTTAATACCATAACGAAGCATGGCAATACGTTCTTGACCAAGACCAAAGGCGAAACCTGAATATTCTTCAGAATCAACACCTGACATCTCAAGCACTTGTGGGTGAACCATACCAGCACCAAGGATTTCAATCCAACCTGTCTTTTTACATACGTTACATCCTTTACCTCCACACTTGAAGCATGACACGTCAACCTCAACGGAAGGTTCAGTGAATGGGAAGTAAGAAGGACGCAAACGGATTTGACGTTCTGCACCAAACATTTTTTGAATAATCATCTCAAGCGTTCCCTTAAGATCACCCATTGAAATGTTCTTACCAACAACCAAACCTTCGATTTGGTGGAACTGGTGACTGTGAGTAGCATCATCTGTATCACGACGGAAAACACGTCCTGGTGAGATCATCTTAAGTGGACCTTTAGAAAAATCGTGTTTATCAAGTGTACGAGCTTGAACAGGACTTGTGTGAGTACGAAGCAAAATTTCTTCCGTAATATAGAAAGTATCTTGCATGTCACGCGCTGGGTGATCCTTAGGCAAGTTCATACGTTCAAAGTTATAGTAATCAGTCTCAACTTCAAAACCATCAACGATTTGGAAGCCCATCCCCAAGAAAATGTCTTCGATTTCTTCAGCTGTTTGGCTAAGAATATGACGGTTACCAAGTTTAACTTGGCGTCCTGGAAGAGTTACGTCAAGACTTTCAGAGTCAAGTTGTGCTTGAATTTTAGCGGCTTCGACAATTTTAGTGGCTTCGTCAAAAGCTTCCGTCAAAACGTCACGAACTTCGTTGACCATTTTACCAACTTTAGGACGTTCTTCATTAGGAAGGTCTTTAAGTCCCTTCAAAAGGTCTGTCAAAGAGCCCTTTTTACCTAAAACTGCAACACGCAATTCTTGTAATTCCTTAGAGTGTTCACCACGCATTTCAGCCAGTTTAGCCTGCGTTGAGGTTTTCAACTCTTGCAATTGTGTTTGTAAATCCATGAGATTCCTTTCTGATGTGACAATTTCGAATCGCAAACAAAAAACCACATGCCAGAACTCCAACCCGGAGCGTTGACACGCGGTACCATCCGTTTTTTATCTGTTTTCCCAGACCTTGATTCGTCAGCCGTTTTCATGAGTGAATTCGCCAAACTTCCCTTGAGGAGGCTTCCAGTCCATGACCCCCAATCCCTGTCAATTTCTATAAGGTTACTAGTCTCTACGACTTCTATTTAATTACCACCATTCTATCAAAAATTAGTTGTGCTTTCAAGTGCCTACAGTTACGTCAATTCAATAAGGTATTTTTGAAACTATTCTTTTTGGAAAAATCATTCAGGTAATGGTCAATGCCCGTATCAAACAAGCCTAGTCTCAAACTGAAAAAGATGAGCAGTAAAATAGACACGGCAACCTTATTTTTTCTGAAAGTTATTTCAATTTTTTTGAGACTATAAAAAAGATAGTGATAAAGCTATCAACTATCTTTCATGAACATATAATCTATTTTTAGTCAAAACCGAGGTCTTTTAGTTTAACTGAAACAATTTTTGAGACACCTGATTCCTGCATGGTCACCCCATAAATAGAGTCTGCTGCTGACATGGTTCCCTTACGGTGGGTAACCACAATAAATTGACTAGACTTGTCAAAACGATTAAGGTAGTCCCCGAAGCGTTTAACATTGGCTTCATCCAAAGCCGCTTCTACTTCGTCAAGGATTACAAAAGGTATAGTCTTAACACGAATGATGGCAAAGAGAAGAGCCAAAGCTGACAAGGCCTTTTCACCGCCTGACATAAGGTTAAGTGATTGAATTTTCTTACCTGGTGGCTGCACAGAAATTTCTACCCCAGCCTCTAGGAGATTGTCTGAGGTCAAAATCAAGTCGGCAGAACCTCCACCAAACATCTGGGTAAAGGTCTGTTTAAAGCTTTCTCGGATAGCCTCAAAAGTTGCTTTAAAGCGTGATTTCACTTCATCATCCATGTCATTTATGGTATTCAGAAGGAGACTCTTAGCTTCGAGCAAATCATCCTTTTGGCCGTTCAAGAAATCTAGACGTTGCTTAACCTCTTCAAATTGAGCAATAGCGTCCACATTGACAGGACCCAGAGCCTTAATCGAACGCTCGAGACTTTGCAGATTCTGGCGAGTTTGGTCGACATTGTCAAGAGGACAAGCCTGACCTTTGGCGACTTCAAGTGTCATCTGGTAATCTTCAGCCAACTGGGTCGCAAACTTACGAAGCGATTGACTAATCTGACTTTCACGCTCTTCCAGGCGAGTCTGCTGACGAATCAAGTCCTCATTACGATTACCTGCTTTAGCCAAACGCTCCTCCAAATCTTCCAACTGACCTTCGTAATCTTGCAGCTGAATCTTGGCACGAACAAGAGCTTGTTCCAAATCGTCCTTACGTTGGACAGCTTCTTTATGCTGTGCTTGCAAATGCGGAAGGCGATCAGTTTGGTCATCATTGACCTGGTTATTAAGGAGCGCTTGAAGATTATCCGATTCCTTCATTAACTCAGACAAGTCGGCTTGAAGACGATTACTTTCTGTCCTAGCAAAACGCAATTCTGCTTGCAAATCACGTTCCTTCAACTGAAGTTCAGATTGCTTGTCTAAGAGAACCTGTTTTTGTTGGCCAAGAGCGTCTTTGTCTTCCTTAATAGCCTCAATACGGTCGTTAATGGCCTCACGCTTGGATGCAATTTGTGCTAACTCTGCTTTAAATTGTTCAGCCTTATCTTGAAGATTTGCTCCATCAGTTCCCTGAGAATCCTGTTTGAAACTATCCACTAGGGTTTGATTTTTCTCCACCTCTGACAGGGCTTGTTGGTGTTCTAAATCTAGTTTTTGCTCCTGAAGACGAGCATTTTCACCATCTACTTTAAGATCATCTAGCTCTTTCTGTAGAGCCTTACGTTTGGTCTTAAGGGCTTCAACTTTGGCTTCACTATCACTTAATTGGACCTTGATCTGGTTAATTTCAGCAGTCAATTCATCCAGTTCAGGCTTGATAAAGAGATTATTATTTTGTTTGTTGGTACCACCAGCAAAGGCACCACCGGGACGGATCTCAGACCCATCAAGAGTAACCATACGTACTTGGAAACGAACAGCTCGAGCAGCCTTATTAGCATTGTCAATGGTATCAAAGATTGCCGTAACCCCTAGGAGGTTTTGTAAAATATTAGATAAGCGTTCTTCATAGGTAACCAAATCGGAAGCCATACCAATAAAGCCTGGTGCATTGGCAAGACTTTGAGCAAATTGTCCATTAAGTTGACGTGGTTTAATAGTGGTCAACGGCAAGAATGTCGCACGACCCTGACGATTGCGCTTCAAGTAGTCAATCGAACGCTTGGCAGCCGCTTCGTCCTCAACAATAATATTTTGCCCGCTAGCTCCCATAGCAATTTCAAGAGCTGTCTGATAACGCGTATCAAAGGTCAAGTGTTCACTGACAGCACCAATAATTCCCTGAATGGACTGGGCATTTTGAAGGACAGCCTTAACCCCTGCATAGAAATTAGAATGATTTTTTTGAATAGATTCAAGACTTTGACGACGGGCATCTTTACTTTTAAGGTGATCCATGAGGTCAAACATCTGCTTTTGAGCCTCTTGATAGTCCTTATCAATAGCTTGATAAACCTGAGCCTTTTCTTTGTAACTAGCTAAAAGACTTTGAAGACTCTCTTTGGCTACTTGATAAGCTTTTTGGGTTTCGCTAGCCACTTCCTGAGCTGAGAGCAAATCGGCTTGAGCTTGTTTAAATTCTTCAGCTTGTGCCTCAAGCGCTTGTGTCTGACTGTCCATGTCGTGGGTGACCTGAGTCAAACTATTGGAAACCTTGGCTTCCTCCTGCATCAGACCAACATAATCCTCACGTAAACGTTCAATAAGCGTATCTGGATCATCAGAAAATTGCTCCAAATCTTTTTGAATGGCAGTCAGCTCCTGAGCAATAGTATTCAATTCAGCATCTAATTTAACTTTCCGTTGGTTAACCTTATCAAGTGATGCCTGAGCTTCTGCTTTCAAACTCTCTAACTCATTGAGACGAGATGCTGTCTCTTCTTTTTTCTCTGAACGCTGCTGACTCTCCATGGTATAAAGATCAATTTGACGCTCAAAATCACTAATAAGACGTGTGACATCCACCAAGGTTTGCTGGTCAGAAGAAATTTGTTCTGAAATTTGATGGCGTTTTTGCTTGAGTTCTTGATTTTCAGTCTCTAGATGATGGCGTTCCTCATAATAGCTGGTTAATTTTTCCTTGACCTCTGCCAAATCCTCTTGGGTCTGACTCAACTCAGACTTACCAATTTCAATATCGTGGACCAAAAGATTAAGCTGAGTCTGTCTACGCTCTTCATCTAATTCCAAATAACGTTTGGCAGTCGCAGCTTGCTTTTCAAGGGGTTTAACCTGACCGTCCAGCTCGTAGATAATATCTTCCAAACGATCAAGGTTATCTTGGGTTTGATTAAGCTTACTTTCCGTTTCTTTCTTACGTGTCTTATATTTGAGAACCCCTGCTGCTTCTTCGAAAATAGCGCGGCGTTCTTCAGGTTTGGCATTAAAAATAGCCTCAACACGACCTTGGGAAATAATGGAAAAAGAATCACGCCCTAAACCTGTATCCATGAAAAGGTCATGAATATCACGCAGACGAACCTTACGACCCTCAATCAAGTAATCATTGTCACCGTTTCGATAAATGTGACGCTCCACACGAATGGTTTCACCAGCACCCGCGATAAAGCCGTCACTGTTATCAAGAGTGACTGCCACTTCCGCATAGTTGAGAGCCTTACGAACCTCTGTCCCCGCAAAAATAACGTCAGGCATCTTGCCCCCACGCAAACTCTTGGCAGAGGATTCACCCAGTGCCCAGCGTAGACTCTCTGTAATATTTGATTTTCCCGATCCATTTGGACCTACAACGGCTGTTACTCCCTTGTCAAAGACGACTTGCGTCTTGTCCGCAAAGGATTTAAAGCCCTGCATTTCAATTGATTTCAAATACATGCTTAATTTCCTAGTTGTTCAAGGGCAGCCTTAGCCGCTGCCTGTTCAGCTAATTTCTTAGATTTTCCAAGACCTGTGCTGAGTTCTTTACCATCAACAGCTACCTGCATAGTAAATTCTTTGGCATGAGCTGGTCCAGACTCGTCAATAACGGTATAAGTAATATCAACCGTACCATTAACCTGAAGACGCTCTTGAAGGGCCGTCTTATAGTCTGTTACTCGGTCAAAGTTTCCCTTTTCAACCTGAGGAATCATGACCTGATTCAAAAATTTCTCAACAGCAGGCAAACCTTGATCCAGATAAAGGGCTCCAAGGAAGGCCTCCCAGAGGTCACCAAGAATAGTGGCACGTTCACGGCCTCCAGATTTTTCTTCACCTTTACCAAGACGAATATACTGCTCGAAACCACAAGCCTTCGAAAATCCGGCTAAGCTCTCTTCACGAACGATAGTGCTACGCATCTTAGACATTTCCCCCTCTGGCTTGTTAGGGTAGCGTTTGTAAAGATAAACAGAAATGACTAGTTGCAGAGCCGCGTCTCCTAAAAATTCCAAACGTTCATTATGTGAAATGTTTAGGAGGCGGTGCTCATTGGCATATGAGGTATGGGTAAATGCTGTTTCTAAGAGGTCTTTTTGGCTAAAAACAATACCAAAATCCTGCTCAAGTTTTTGTTCAAGTTGATTCATGAAACTTCCTTTCTTTTTAAGCACACTAACTATAATTATATCAAAAAAAGCCAATTTTCATGATAGAAAACTGCTTTTAGACCCTATATCTGCTGAATTTGTGAGATTTAACCTATTCAACTAAAAAAGCTGAGCAAGCTACTCAACTTCATTTTCTTAATAATCTGGACGAACGACACCTGTAACTGTCTCACGTGTTGCTTCGACATCTTCTTCAAGGACAACCTTGATGATACGTTTGGCTTCTTCTGAAGTACATGCAACCAATGGCAAACGAAGTGGTCCAACTTCGAAACCAAGATGGTTAAGAACAGCCTTGACAGGTGCAGGACTTGGAACTGAGAAGAGAGCGTTAACTTTAGGAATAAATTTACGTTGGATAGCTGCTGCTGTCTTGAGGTCACTATTTTCAATAGCTTCAAGCATGGCATGCATCTCACCACCATTTGTATGAGAGGCTACTGAGATAACACCGTTAGCTCCAAGGTTCATAGCGTGGAAGGCATCCCCATCTTCACCGGTATAAACCAAGAAATCTTCTGGTTTATGTTCGATAAGGTAGGCCATATTAGCAAGGCTGGTACATTCTTTAACACCGATAATATTTGGATGTTCAGCCAAACGAAGCATGGTATCAGGAGCCATTTCAACAACCACACGCCCAGGGATGTTGTAGATGATAATTGGCAAATCAGAAGCGTCCGCAATAGCTTTGAAGTGTTGGTACATACCTTCTTGTGATGGCTTGTTGTAGTATGGAACGATAGCAAGACCAGCTGCAAAACCACCAAATTTAGCAACTTCTTTGGCAAACTCGATAGAGTCGCGTGTATCGTTAGTACCGACACCAGCAATTAATGGCACACGTCCATTAACGATTTTCTGAACAGCCGCAAAGAGTTCCAACTCCTCATCGTGAGTAAGTGTTGGACTTTCAGCTGTTGTCCCCGCCAAAAGAAGAGCTTCTGTATGGTGAGCCAAAAGATGCTCAATCAATTCTGGAAGCGCATCGTAATTGATAGAGCCATCTTCGTGGAAAGGTGTAATAAGGGCTGTAATCAGTTTGACATCTCTTAATTGATCAATTGACATAATATTCTCCTTCAACCGTTTTCTAACCCTTTCCATTTTACCATAATTTTGACCAGACAGACAGATAAGTTAACAATTTTCTGAAAACGTGAGAACTGACTGTTTCAATATGATAGTCAAAACACAAAAAAACAGAGAGAAGTCTCTCTGCTTTATAGGATTCAGCTTGAATTTAGTATTCAAATACAACACTAAATCCTTACTAATTCCTGAATCATAACGCAGTGTTTGATTGGAACTACTCATGTCTGCAACATTCGTACTTCCTAATCAACTGTGCGGGGGGAGTATAAAAGTCTAGTGGACTTTTATAGCCTGAGCCTTAAATTATAAAAGCGAAGGAGAAATCAAACTCTTCGAGTTACTGATTTCTGTTTTGTTCCCTATTTCAATTCAAATTTTAATTCTGAAGTTGGGCGAACCAAACCACGTTCGTGAAGTGTTTCTGCGATTTGGACTGAGTTCCAAGCGGCACCTTTAAGGAGGTTATCTGAAACAACCCACATGTGGATACCTTTTTCAGCATCCAAATCTTTACGGATACGTCCAACGAATGTATCACGTGAACCTACAGCGTTAACAGCTTGTGGGTAGACTTGGTTAGCAACATCGTCTTCAAGAACTGCACCAGGGAATTCTGCAATAGCAGCTTTCACTTCGTCAATTGGTGCCACTTCTTTTGTTTCAATATAGACTGACTCTGAGTGAGCTGACAAAACTGGAATACGTACACATGTTGCTGATACAGCAATGCTGTCGTCTTCCATGATTTTCTTAGTTTCGTTTGTCATCTTCATTTCTTCGTAAGTATAGTCATTTTCAGTGAAGACGTCGATTTGAGCCAAGGCGTTGAAGGCGATTGGGAAGTGTTTCTTATCACCACCACATGGCAAGATTTCAGCTTTAACATCACGTGGGTTAACGCCGTCATTCAAAACTTCTTTCAACTCACGTTGTGTTTCAAGGATTGCTCCCATACCAGCACCTGATACGGCTTGGTAAGTTGACACGATGATACGGTCCAAGCCCCATTTTTGACGAACTGGCTCAAGGGCAACCATCATTTGAATCGTTGAACAGTTAGGGCAAGCGATAATACCGTTGTGAGCATCGAGTGCATGTGCATTGACCTCAGGTACAACCAATGGCACATCTGGATTTTGACGGAAGAAAGATGTGTTATCAACGACTACTGCACCGGCTTTAACAGCGTATGGTGCATATTTAGCAGAGGTAGATCCACCAGCTGAGAAAAGTGCAATGTCTACACCTTCAAATGCGTCTTCAGTCGTTTCTTCGATGGTCACGTCTTGACCTTTAAACTGCAAGACTTTTCCTGCAGAACGAGCAGACGCAAGGTAGCGAATTTTATCGATTGGAAGTGTTGATTCTTCCAACATTTTGATCATTTGAGCACCAACGGCACCTGTAGCACCGACAACAGCAACTGTGTATCCCATAGTTAAACCTCTTTCGGAATTTTCTATCAATTTAGTTTAGTGAATCTATTATACTACGTTTAAGTCCAGTTGAAAAGGGTAAAAAAGCCAAGAATAAAGAAAAATCCCCTACCAAACGGCAAGGGATAAGAGGCATCTTTCGATGAGAGTAGCAGGTTCACACAACTACTCAAGGTCCGCTCCTGCGTTACAATTTAATGTAGACCTCCTCAGCGCAAAAGGCTCTAAAGAGCCAATCGACTCATCGCATGTTTCTATTCTAGCATAATGAACGCAAGAGTCAAGCTCTTGATTTCTATAAATACTTACTTGCCTCACGAATGCTAAGAGATGCCATTTGACTAGCATGTTGATCAATAAAAGCCCGAACCCAATCAGGATTTACCTTTGAGTAATTGCGCAAACTCCAACCGATAGCCTTATTAATGAAAAACTCTGTCTGCCCAAAGTTGTTACAGATAACCTCTGCTAGGAGAGCAGTATCTGTCAAATCTTTACGCATAAGCTGGTGGTCAATGGCAATACGTCTCAACCAAAAATCCTCATCAAGACTCCATTGGCGCATGATACTCTTGGTTTCTGGATAGTGAAAAGTAACCTCTCCGATGATAAGGTCCAATTGATCTATACTGTCCCACCATGATTTGGTTTGAGCCAATTCCTTTAGCTTTGGAAAATCTTCAGGTCTAAGCTCCTTCTTCTTTTTATCCAGATAATCCATAGCAATATATTGAAACTCACGGTAAGGTTGCTGCCAACACTCTTCCACAAAAGTCCAATCAATTGGATTTTTTATGAAAGGCTTAAAAAACTCTCTTTCAATCTTTTTGAGAATTGGTTTTTGAACGCCAAGAAAGCTGAATTTATTTTTCATATAAGCTTCCATTGCTGGGACTTTCGTTGGATTAGCTTGGTCTTCTAACAATTTCAAAAGAATTTTTGTATCCATATGATTCCTCCTTTTTTACATCAAAGGTCCAATCAAAGAAAAGAGATAGCCACATAGACGATGAGCTAAAGGCATTTTTGATAAACTTTCCAATGTCACTTCCTCTGAGAGAGCCTGGGTTTTCTCAAAATCTTGTTCAATCTTAATCACTTCCAAATTTTTATAGAGATAAACCCCGTCTTCAAAATTTTGATAGAGACTTCGGTAGTCTGTATTAATGGTACCTACCACAGCTTGTTGACCATCAGAAACATAAACTTTAGCATGGACAAAGCCTGGGGTATAGCGGAAAATACGGACGCCAGCATCCAAGAGGGCTTTAAAATAGGTCGTCGCAATATCAAAGGCATACTGTTTATCTGGAATTCCTGGCATAATGATACGAACATCCACACCTCGTCTGGCCGCAAAGGTCATGGCCCGAACCAATTCGTCATCCAAAATCAAATAAGGCGTCATGATATAGACATAATTAGTTGATGTATTTAGAAGATGTAAATAAACATTTTCGGCAACCTTGTGGTAGGTCAGTGGTGAATTGCCATAAGGGAGTACAAAGCCCTGACTCTTTCTTTTTTGTGGTTCTTCTTGTAGATAGCGATCCATATCTGTTTTATCTTCTATTCCAGTCACTGTCCACATGGTCAAAAAGAGAGCTTTTAGCGTTTGAACTGCTGTACCATCTAAGCGAAGGGCCGTGTCCTTCCAATGCCCAAAGCGTTCTCGTTTATTAACATACTCGTCAGCGATATTAACGCCACCAGTGTAAGCAACTTGACCATCAATCACTGTAATCTTTCGATGGTCTCGGTAATTGTAATAGGTTGATAGAATAGGCTTGACTGGTGAGAAGGCCTGAGCTTTAATGCCAACCTTGTGTAGTCGCTCAATATAATCGTAGGACAAGGTAGTCATCTCATTCATCCCATCAAACATGACACGAACGTCCAGACCTGCCTTGGCCTTCTCCTCTAAAATGGTTAAAATCTCGCCCCACATGATTCCTTCGTCAATGATGAAATATTCCATGAAGATATAACGCTCCGCCTTTTTCAAATCCTCCAACAAGGCTGGAAGCATGTCATCTCCAAGTGGAAAATAGGTAACCTCTGTGTTTCTGTAGATAGGAAACTGTGCTGGACTATGCTCCAAAAAATAAGCTAATTTCTGTAATTGGCGATCACTTTGGGATAAATAATCAGCAACTTCTGGATCGGTACTTAGATAGTCGGATACCTGCACTGTAGCATCCTCAAGCCGTTTCTTCAAGCGTCTCACACCCAAATCAGCCAGTGAAAAGTAAAGCAGAGCCGTCCCAAAAATTGGAAAGAGGGCAATGATAATCATCCAGGACAGTTTGGAACGAGAATCCATGGAACGATTGAGCAAGTAAAAGAAGGTAAAGACACTCAACAAGTGTTCCCATAAGATAATGGATGGGAAATGCTCTTGTAGGCTGAGATATGAAAAGACAAGAAAGGCCAATTCCAGTAAGAAGAACAGGAGAATGGGAACCTTTCGGTTAAGTAGAATTTTAGCCCATCTGGAGGGCTTTTGAGGTAACAGTCTAGCACTGCTTACTTGAGACATATAAGCTCCTTTCATGTAGGGGAGACCATCACAACTTTCCGATCTCTTTCAATAATTTTATTAGTATCGTTTTAGCCTATGCAAAAGGCAGGGATAATTAGCCATTGTGGTTTACAAATGTCGTGATTTCTACTGTATTTTCCTGACAGGACCATCTATGGTCTTTTGCATCCAGACGATGTCGTGCCATTGCTCAAACTTGTAGCCAACTTTTGGAAAATGGGCAACTTGAACATAGCCACGTTTTTCATGCATGGCAATGCTGGCCTCGTTAGGAACTGCAATGCAGGCTAGGAAACGCAAGTACCCACGCTTCTCAAGTTCCTTCTCTAGGGCATCATAGAGCTGGCTTCCCAAACCTCGACCACGTGCATCTTCATGAAGATAGATAGACAGCTCTGTCGTCCAATCATAGGCTGTACGAGCATAATAGGTTGAGGCATAAGCATAGCCTAGCACTTGGCCATTCTCTTCTGCGACTAAATAGGGATATGTTTCAAGCGTCTTGCAAATGCGTTTTTCAAACTCTTGAACACTGGGAACCTCATATTCAAAGGTAATAGCTGTCTTCTCGACATAGGGTGCGTAGATGGCCTGAATAGCTTGTGCATCTGACAAGCTGGCTGGACGAATGGTTAACATCATTTTCTCCTTCGACTTCATTATCTTTATTTTAAACTATAAAAAAAGAGGGCTCAACCCTCTTCGAAAAGAAATTGTCACTACATCAATGGCGCAACTAATCTGGTCAATAAGCCTAAGCACTTCTGGTGGAATGGTCGATTTTTAACATCAGCCATGCTGACTCGATGACACTTGGCCATTGTCGCTTGGAAATCTTCTTCAATACCTACCACTGATGACGTCCTGTAAAGATAGGTCGCACACTCAAAGTGGTGATAAAGACTACGGTAATCTAAATTAATCGTTCCAACAACTGCCCTACTATTGTCACTCACAAAGACCTTAGCATGAACAAATCCAGGTGTGTACTCGTAGATTTTAACTCCGGATGCCAAAAGTGTTGGGTAGTAAGTCTTAGCTAGGTAGTAAGCTGACTTTTTATCAGGAATGCCTGGCATGATGATACTGACGTCTACCCCACGCTCAGCCGCAAACTTCAAAGCATGCAGTAACTCACCATCTAAAATAAGATAAGGTGTCATGATATGAACAAAATCACGCGCATGGTTTAGGATATCAATATAAACATTCTCACCAACCTTATCCTTATCAAGTGGAATATCCCCGTAAGGGACAACAAAACCAGGAGTATCAAAGGCCTCATGCTCGACCATATAGGGGGTCACATCCAGTGTTTCATGAGAGTAAGTCCACATCTGAAGGAAGAGGACTAAGAAAGTATCGACTGCTGGCCCCTCAACCATAAGTGCGGTATCTTTCCAATGGCCAAAACGCTCAATTTTGTTGATATACTCATCAGCTAGATTAACCCCACCTGTAAAAGCAACCTTACCATCAATCAGCAAGATTTTTCTATGGTCACGATAGTTGTAATAGGTCGACAAGAAAGGCGTTACAGAGGCAAAAACACGAGATTGAATACCAATTCTCTCCATACGTTTCTTATAGTCGAAACTCAAGGTTGAAAATTCGATCATGCCGTCATATAGGACTCGAACTTCCACCCCTTCTTGAACCTTCTGTTTCAAGATAGCTAGGATTTCACCCCACATCTCCCCTTCGTCAATAATGAAATATTCCAAGAAAATGTACTTCTCCGCTTTAAGGAGTTGTTTCTTCATTTCCTCAAACTTGGCCTCACCACTTGGAAAATAGGTCGTCTTCGTTTGACGATAGACAGGAAAATGCCCATTAACATTTTCAAGATATTGGACCAAGTTGTAGTTGCTCGTGTGACGCTGCTTAAGCTCTTCGAGAGCCTGATCATCCTGTTTCAATATGCCAGAACTGCGGTCAATATTGCTCTGAATCGCACGCTTCATCCCTGTATAGCCCAAATCTAGTTTTGTATAGGCTAGGAGTAAGGTTCCGATAATAGGGAAAGGTAAGACAATCAGCAGCCACGTATTAACAGCCGTCGACTCCATATCACTTTGAAAGAGATAAATAATGGCCAGAATACGAAGGACTACTTCTGTAACTTGCAGGTGTATCCTATATTGATGCAACCAGAGGTAAGACATGGCCACAACAACAAGCTGCAGTAAGATGATTAAGAAGATAATCGTAGCACGACTAAAGATTCCACGAAGAAATCCGCGACGACTCTTATCATAAAGACGTTCAATTTTAGCTTCGTTTTTGATAGCATGACTCCTTTCCCTTTTTAATTAATCTTATTATAACCAAATTTGTAAAATTAAGCTAGACAGAAAAAGCCATCTATGTTAGGCTCAGATAAACACCACATTTATCTGAAAAGAACTAACATATAGGACGAAATGGATTACCGAAACAAATGGATTTTACGAATGTTTCTCAAAATTATGAGGCTGGGACAAAAGTCCTAGCCTCTCAATTTGTCTTTGGATTGTCGAGAAAGACGCAGTGGTTGAGTGGGCTCTACTACACTGATTTCATCAGCTTTTACAGCCCTACTCAACTGTGCGGAGGTGGGACGACGAAATCGAATTCTAACGAATTACCGATTTCTGTCCCACTCTCAAGAAATAGAATTCCTAGGAAATCATTGAATTATCAATCACCCTACCAAGTTTTTCTGAGTTACTTGAAAAGTCTAACTTAATTTGACAATTTAGGTTCTTAAACGTCTCTAGTTAATCAACTAAAAATTATAACTAGCTGGGTGTTATCTAATCTCCCCTCATTTTTAAGTTTTTATCATTTTTGATATAATGGTAGAGAATGAAAGGAGACTTTATGTCAACTAAAAATTTAACGCCGGTCTTAAAAACCTCTTTTGTGCTACTGGCTATCCTCGTCCTTCTTGGTATTGTTATGCCTGACGGCTACCAAGTTTGGTCAGAACAACTAAGGGAAGTTATTTCAGATAAACTTGGCTGGTTTTACTTATTACTGGTCACGTCAATCGTTCTACTTTGTGGCTTTTTCCTGGTTAGTCCCGTTGGGCAAATCAAACTGGGGGAACCCAATTCGGTGCCTGAACACTCTACTATCTCTTGGATTGCCATGATATTTTCTGCTGGAATGGGAATCGGCCTTGTCTTCTACGGTGCCGCAGAGCCCTTATCCCATTATGCCATTTCAACGGTACGAGCTACCCCAGGGTCGCAGGAAGCCTTAGCCGATGCTTTCCGTTACACTTTCTTTCACTGGGGCATCCATGCCTGGGCAATATATGCTTTAATCGCCCTGGCCCTCGCCTACTTTGGTTTCCGAAAAAAAGAGAAATATCTTTTATCGGTTACCTTAAAGCCCTTGTTTGGTAAAAAAACAAACGGTATCCTTGGTAAGATCGTAGATACGATTACAGTGGTCGCTACTGTTATCGGGGTGGCAACCACTCTTGGTTTTGGGGCAGCCCAAATCAATGGGGGACTCAACTACCTCTTTGGTATTCCAAACAATGCCCTTGTGCAAGTTATTATCATCATTATCACAACCATCCTCTTTACCATTTCAGCCCTTTCTGGTCTTGGAAAAGGGGTAAAAATCTTATCAAACACCAATCTTATTTTAGCGATTGGACTACTCGCCATCACCATAATCATCGGTCCCACAGTCCAGATTTTTAATACCTTGACCGATAGTATCGGACTGTATATTTCCAATTTCTTCCGTATGAGTTTCAGTGCTGGTTCCTTTGGTCAATACAATCGTGACTGGATCAATACTTGGACGATTTTCTATTGGGCTTGGTGGATTTCTTGGTCACCATTCGTGGGAGTTTTTATTGCCAGAATTTCTAAAGGACGTAGTATCAGACAATTTCTATCCATCGTCTTATTAGCACCGACTGTATTAAGCTTTTTATGGTTTTCTACCTTTGGAACACTTTCAACGCATGTTCAATCACTTGGAAATGTAGATTTAACACAGTTTCCAAGTGAGCAGACCTTGTTTGCAACCTTCAGTCAACTGCCATTTGGTTTTATTGCCTCCGTTGTTGCCATCATCTTGATCATTACCTTCTTTATCACGTCAGCAGACTCTGCGACCTATGTGCTAGCTATGCTCTCTGATGATGGGAATCTCAAACCAAAGAATAACATTAAAATCTTCTGGGGCGTACTACTTGCGACTATTGCCATCGTCTTACTTCTTTCAGGGGGCTTAGTAGCCTTGCAAAATACGCTGATTATCGTAGCCTTTCCATTTTCACTCATCATGGTACTGATCATGGTTTCCCTAGTCATTGAATTGCTACACGAAAAAGACAAGATGGGACTGTCAATCACACCGACACGATACCCTAAAAAAGATCAACCCTTCAAATCTTATGAAGAATAAATAACCCAATTTGTAAAACGAAGCTAGACAGAAAAAGCCATCTATGTTAGGCTCAGATAAACACCACATTTGTCTGAAAGGAACTAAGATAAATGACCTATACTCATCTTACCACAAACGAGCTTGTAACGATAGAGGCTTACTATCAAGAAAACATAATAAAAATTAATATAAAAAGTGTCTAAAATACATATTTAGAAACTTTTTGTATGCTATAATTTTCATTAACACTATAACAAAGGAGAACCAAATGAAACGTTTAAATACTCTATTTCATATTATAAAAGTTACAGGTTTTAATCAATTTTTGATAAGTTTTGTAAGTTTTATTTTTATTTCAGGAGGAATACTTTTATTAGTTGAACCTCAAATAAGTAATTACTGGGATGGACTATGGTATGCTTTTGTCACATCAACAACAGTAGGTTACGGAGATATACTAGCTACTACTCTAATCGGACGTATTACTAGCGTCTTTTTAACTGTATATGGACTTATTTTTTTTGGATGCTTATCAGCCGTAATTGTCAATTACTACAGCAAATTAAATACATCTAATAATAAAACTGACTAACATATTTCTTAGTAACTGTAAAAAATAATTCTTTCTCTGCCAATTCCAAACGGCTACAATTTCCTGACCTCGCGATACTTCTTGACTATCCTCTCCAGTCTGAACAAGATTACCATCTTCGACATCATCTAAGTCTAATTCTTTCTTGATAGTCTTGAAGAGTTTTCCAAATCCAATCTGTCGTTTCCGATAAAGTCCCTCAAACAAATCACCCGTTATCCGTTCCTTCGTCTCTTCAGGCAAGACAATCACTTGTTTGTCATTCTCTTTCTCGACATCAAATGGATTTTACTAATATTTCTCAAAATTATGAGGCTGGGACAAAAGTCCTAGCCTCTTTATTGTTTTTGGATTGTCGAGCAAGACGCAGTGGTTGAGTGGGCTCTACTACGCTGATTTCATCAGCTTTTACTGCCCTACTCAACTGTGCGGAGGTGGGACGACGAAATCGAATTCTAACGAATTACCGATTTCTGTCCCACTCTCAAGAAATAGAATTCCTAGGAAATCATTGAATTATCAATCACCCTACCAAGTTTTTCTGAGTTACTTGAAAAGTCTAACTTAATTGTTATCATTTAATTTATCTAACAGAGCCTCTGCTACTTTTTCTGGAATGCCAAGTGCTTGGATGTCCTCAACAGTAGCTTTTTGGATAGCTGTCATAGACTTGAAGTGTTTGAGAAGTTTTTGTTTGCGCTTAGGTCCAAGGCCCTCCACGCCATCAAGTTTGGAGCTGAAACTATTTTTACTACGAACTTGACGGTGGAAGGTGATAGCAAAACGGTGAACTTCATCTTGGATACGGTGAAGAAGGAAAAATTCCTCGGATTGCCGTGGCAAATCAATGACCTGCAAGGGGTCCCCAAAGAGCAATTCGTTGGTTTGGTGCTTGTCATTTTTCTGAAGCCCCGCAACTGGGATAGAAAGATTCAATTCATTGCGTAGGACATCCTTGGCCACATTGACCTGTCCTTGACCACCATCCATGATAATAAGATCTGGTGGTGTTAGCCCATCGCGTTTGACACGACTATAACGTCGACGAATGACCTCACGCATGCTGGCATAATCGTCAGGCCCTTCAACCGTCTTAATCTTGTATTTGCGGTACTCTTTTTTATTGGGTTTTCCATTCTCAAAGACGACCATGGCGGATACAGGGCTCGTTCCCATGATGTTAGAGTTATCGAAGGACTCGATGCGAACCGGTGTCGGAATTCCCATGAGTTTGCCTAGATTTTCAATGGCTCCTTGGGTCTTGGCTATATCTTTTTCAAGAAGATCAAATTTTTGAGTCAGACTGACACGGGCATTTTTCGTCGCCAGATTAACCAACTGCTTCTTCTCGCCACGTTGAGGTTTAAAGACCTTGACCTCATCTCCAACTAGAGCTTCGACAGACTCTTGATCAATGTCTCCTGGAATGAAAATCTCCTTAGGCTTGAGATGACGACTATCCAGATAAAACTGACCCATATAGGTTAGAAAATCTTCCTCAGCATCATTATAATAAGGGAACATATTGACATCACGCTGAATGAGTTTTCCTTGGCGAACAAAGAAAACCTGAACACACATCCAACCCTTGTCCACGTAGTAACCGAAGATATCACGGTCCTGCATGTCCTGACGGATAACCCTTTGCTTGGTCCTCAGCGTCGATACTGCCTCAATCAAATCACGATACTCCGCAGCACGCTCAAACTCCATCTGGTCAGACATATCCTTCATCTTGGCCTTAAGCTGATTAACGATTTTATCATCATGACCGTTTAGGAAATTCTTGACATCCTCAACCAAACCTTGCCAATAGTCCTCAGTGGTGTGACAGATGGTATGGGCATTACATTGGCCAATATGGTAATAGAAACAGACCTTGTTGGCGGGATTTTTACATTTCTTAAAGGGGAAAATACGGTCCAACAGTTTCTTGATTTCATTGGCCGCACCAGAGTCTGGGTAAGGACCAAAATAGAGACCGCCATCCTTCTTAACCTGGCGGGTAATCAAGAGCCTTGGATAGAGCTCCTTAGTAATCTTGATAAATGGATAAGACTTGTCATCCTTGAGGCGGATGTTGAATTTGGGCATATTCTCTTGGATAAGATTAATCTCCAAAAGCAGGGCCTCAATATTGGACTCGGTTACGATAAATTCAAAATCTGCAATCTCAGATACCAAAAGCTCTGTCTTGGTATCATGACTTCCACGAAAATAGCTACGCACACGATTTTTTAGATTTTTAGCCTTACCGACATAGATAATATTGCCGAATTTGTCCTTGTGGAGATAGCACCCAGGATTGTTTGGGAGCAATTCCAACTTATGTTTAATCAGATCATTCATGCTTTCATTGTAGCAAAAAAAGAGCTGAAAAGCTCTTAGTAGTCATAGGTAAATACAATTTGAAAAGTGGTCTATTTGCTCAAAATTGTCAAAATTTCTTGGTAGTTTTTGACTTGATAAGATGGAACAGCTGGAGTCTCATTAACCAAACCATTTGGATTAAACCAAATGCTGTCAATTCCTGCATTATTACCACCTTGAATATCAGCAGTTAGACTATCACCAATCATGAGGGCCGAATCGGAATGAAAGTCATTTACCTGATCCGAAATTTTTTCAAAAAAGTCAGTAGACGGTTTGTGGGCACCCACTTCATCTGAAATGAAAATATCGTCGAAGAAAGGCAAGATGCTTGAGGCTTGCAGACGACCACGTTGGATGTAGCTAACACCATTAGTTGCTGCATAAATCTTGTGACCGCGATTTTTAACGTTCGATAAGAAAGCATGGGCCTGAGGCAACTCCTGCCCCTGTTGGCTCAAGAAATGCTGGTAACGGCCAGCTAAGTGTCTGCCATCAACCTCCTGTCCAAAATGCTCAAAAAGACGAGAAAAGCGAGTGCGAAGCAATTCCGGCTTAGTGATTAAACCATGATTGAGATCTTCCCACATGGAACGATTCATGGGGATATAGTGATCCTTGTAAACTTTAAGATCTCGTGAAGCCACCCCAGCCCCTTCAAGAAGGTAGGTCAAAGCCAAATCTTCAGCACGGTCAAAATCTAGGAGGGTGTGGTCAAGGTCGAAAAGTAAATGCGTGTAGGTCATGGTATATCCTTTCTAACTGGAAATCTTTAGGCTCTATTTTACCACAATCCAGCTATATATAAACAAAGAAACACAAAAGGGCGACCCGCAGGCCACCCTCTCAGATTTATGAAAAATAAGTATTGCTTACTTAATAGACTGCTATTATATCCATTGAACCTTAAAGAAAGCTTAAAGTAGCTTATTTTTTTGATTCTATAGATTTTTACTTAAACAGCGAATCTCTTTAATTCGTGGTATACTGAAAATACAAGATTAATCAAACGAGGCGTGTTATGAAAAATTTAAAATTTCAATCCGTTTTTGACATCATCGGACCTGTCATGGTCGGGCCTTCCTCTAGTCATACTGCAGGAGCTGTTCGTATTGGCAAGATTGTTTCTGCCATCTTTGGTGAGACACCGACTGAGGTAGAATTTCAACTTTTTAATTCCTTTGCCAAAACCTATCGAGGTCACGGGACTGATGTGGCTCTAGTAGCTGGTATTTTAGGTATGGAAACGGACGACCCTGACATCCCACGCGCTCTGGATATCGCATACGAAAAAGGCATTAAGGTCTACTGGAAAATTAACAAGGATAGTAATGCGCCACACCCCAATACGACTCGTATCACCTTAAAAAATGCTACAAAAACCATTTCTGCCACAGGCGTTTCTATCGGTGGAGGAAATATCCAAGTAACTGAACTCAATGGTTTTGCGGTCAATCTCAAGATGAATACACCGACTCTCATCATTGTCCACCAAGACGTTCCAGGAATGATTGCCCTTGTCACAGATATTTTGTTGCGTTATGGCATCAATATCGCCCAAATGACTGTTACTCGGGAAAACGCCGGTGAAAAGGCCATTATGATTATCGAAATTGACTCGCACCAGTGTGATGAGGCCGTCACTGAAATCGCTAGAATTCCTCATCTACATAATGTCAACTTTTTCAGCTAAGAGGGGGATTGCATGTTTTACACTATTGAAGAATTAGTTCAACAAGCTGACCGAGATTACCAAGGTAATATCGCCAAACTCATGATTGCTACAGAGACAGAGCTAACTGGACGGGAACGTCCTGAAATCCTAGCTCTGATGGCTCGAAATCTTGAAGTGATGAAGGAGTCTGTTCAGGCTGGTTTGTCTCCTGAGAAATCACCAACTGGCTTAACCGGGGGAGACGCTGCCAAACTGGATGCCTATATCAAAAATGGAAAGACCTTGGCTGATTCTGCCGTCTTAGGTGCTGCTAGAAATGCCATGGCAGTCAATGAATCTAACGCCAAGATGGGCTTGGTTTGTGCCACACCAACTGCTGGATCAGCTGGTTGTCTACCTGCTGTTCTTACAACTGCTATCGAAAAACTGGGCTTAACCGAATCACAACAATTGGATTTTCTCTTTACTGCTGGTGCATTTGGCTTAGTCATCGCAAATAATGCCTCGATATCTGGTGCCGAGGGAGGCTGCCAAGCTGAAGTCGGTTCCGCCTCTGCTATGGCTGCTGCCGCTATTACAATGGCTGCTGGTGGAACACCTTTCCAAGCCAGCCAGGCCATCTGCTTTGTGCTTAAGAATATGTTGGGACTCATTTGCGACCCTGTAGCCGGATTGGTTGAGGTCCCATGTGTCAAACGTAATGCCATGGGTGCAAGCTTTGCCCTAGTCGCTGCCGACATGGCTTTGGCAGGTATCACATCTGCCATTCCAGTAGACCAAGTTGTTGATGCTATGTATCAAGTCGGTTCAGCTATGCCAACTGCCTTTCGTGAAACTGCTGAAGGTGGCTTAGCAACAACTCCGAAAGGAAAAGCACTCGCAAAAGAAATCTTTGGTTGATTTTTTAGAATAAATCATAACCACCCGTCAAACGGGTGGTTTGTCCCAGGGCTATAAGCCCAAATTACCAGCCAGCGCCTAAAGACGCTGGCTTTCACGTTGTTCAAGCCTTATTGCTCTTGACTCGTCACTTGCCTCTTAAAGAGGCTTTAGTATTACTTACCGTTATTCCTAAAGAGATTTTCATATTCTTTTACGTTTAATTTGTCCAAAGAGATATCATGCTTCTCTTGTTCCTGAATATATTTCTTAATTGTGGCTTCATTAAGCCCTGCTGTACTCACATAATAACCTTCCGCCCAGAAATGCCGATTTCCAAACTTTTACTTGAGATTGGCGTGTTTGTCAAACATTATGAGTGCACTTTTTCCTTTTAAATAACCCATGAAACTCGAAACACTTAGCCTTGATGAAATACTTACTAACATGTGTACATGGTCTGTCATTAAGTGACCCTCGATAATTTCAACCCCTTTATAACTACACAAGCGATAAAATATTTCGCCTAAACTACTTCGATATTGATTATAGATGACTTTTCGTCTATACTTAGGGGTGAACACAATGTGATAGAACAGTGCCACTTTGTGTGCGATAAACTATGAGCCTTTTGTGCCATATTTTTCTCCTTTCGCTTTACAATTGGCTTGAACACCTTTATTGTATCGCGTTTGGAGTTTTTTGTTATAACGGTATAACCTTCGACGCGCACCCACATAGCGGGTGTTTTTTTGGGGCTCTATAATTTCTGTAGTGGGTAAAACCACTGTAGAGATTATGGAGCTTTTTGAATGCAGACAAAAAGTCCCATAAGAACTATAATGAAAAGCAACCAAACCATCATTAGGAAGAACTTATGAGACTTATTAAGAATACCACAGAATTAATCGGAATTAAAGACCAAAATATCATTATTTCACTTGTTTTTGAAACTGACACTCATATAGAGATTCAAGCAAAACTCGATTACCCTGCACCATCATGTCCTCACTGCCATGGAAAGATGATCAAATATGACTTTCAAAAAAACTCTAAAATCCCTCTTCTCGAGCAAGCTGGAACTCCAACTCTACTACGTCTGAAAAAACGTCGTTTCCAGTGCAAAAGTTGTAAGAGAGTAACGGTGGCTGAGACATCTATCGTTGAGAAAAACTGCCAAATCTCTAATCTGGTCCGACAAAAGGTTACACAACTCCTAACTGAGAAGGTGTCACTAACGGATATTGCCAGAAGACTTCGTGTGTCAACGTCCACTGTCTATCGTAAGCTTGACCAGTTCACTTTCAAGAAACATTATGACAAACTTCCAGCTATAATGTCCTGGGATGAGTTTGGGTTCAAGAAAGGTGACTTGGCTTTTGTGGCGCAGAATTATGAGACCAACGAACTCATAACCATCCTTGATAATCGCCGCCAAACCACTATACGAAACTACTTTTTGAAGTATCCATTGAAAGCTCGACAAAAGGTGCAGTTTATCACGATGGATATGTCTGGAGCCTATATCCCACTAGCCCACAGACTCTTTCCAAACGCCAAAATCGTTCTTGATCGTTTCCACATCATCCAGCACCTTGGTCGAGCCTTTTTAAAGACAAGAATTGCCATTATGAACCAGTTCGATAAGAAGTCACTACCCTATCGAGCCTTGAAGAATCACTGGCGACTTTTCCAAAAGGACAGCCGTAAACTATCTCTCAACTCTTTTTATTCAAAGACTTTCCGCCAAACTTTAGCACCACATGAAGTTGTTGAGAAGACATTGAATTTCTCAGAGGAACTCGCTAATTATTATAACCTTTATCAGCTTTTGCTTTTTCACTTTCAGGAGAAGAGAGTAGATGAATTCTTTGAGCTGATAGAGGAAAATAGAAGCAAAGTCAATCACTATTTTCAAACGGTCTTTAGAACTTTTCTTAGACACAAACAATACATCCAAAATGCACTAGAAACAGACTATTCAAACGCAAAACTGGAAGCTACCAACAAGTTGATTAAAGACATCAAACGGTTGGGCTTCGGTTTTAGAAACTTCATCAACTTTAAGAAACGTGTCTTCATCACTCTGAACATAAAAAAAGAGAAGACCTATCAGGTCCTCTCTAGATGTTAGCTTTTCGTCACCCACTACAGTTGACAAAGAGCCACAATTATATACTTATGTTAATTTTCAAATACACCTCTCATAGCAGAAAAAGAAAGCCCGTTTTATAAGCTTTCTTTTCATTATTTACATTTTCGATGGTAAATTTTACACTTTTAAACCCACTCACCGTTGGCATTTACTGTATAACCATTGATTGTAGTGCTTACTGCAAGGGCTCCTGAACTATAAGCATAGTACCATTTACCATCTACTTGGAACCAACAGGTCTTCATAGCGCCTGAATTATCAAGATAATACCAACTACCACCTTGTTTCAACCAACCAGTTTTCATTCCATCTTCTTTAGAGAAATAATGTTTCTCATCAACAGTAATATCACCCGTTAGACGAACACCTTCTTTGACATAGTAAGTTTTATCATCGATTTTAACAAAACCAGTTTTCTTCTCACCATCTTCTACAAAATAATAAGTCTTATCAGCAACTTTTACAAAGCCTAACTTTTTAACACCATCTTTTTCATCTATAGCTTTGTCTTAATCTTGATCTTTTTTCTTTAATCCAAGAAACGCACCTAAGGTAAACATTATTCCGGCAACTAATGACGTGAAGACTTCGTTAACTGTTCCGGTTTTTGGCAACCTATCATTGTTAGTAGTTGATTTACTATCAATATTGGTATGTTTATTATCTATGTTCTCTGGTTCATTAAGATAAACTTCCTTCTTATTTTCAAAGTTTTTATCATTTTCATCAGGAACTTTAGCTGTGACATCCTTAGTTGAATCAGATTTGTGTGAATGATTTTCTCTTTGTAAATCCTCCTTTTTGTAATTTTCATCTAAGTGACTATGATTTTCTTGCACGTTATCTTTCTTTTTCGATACATCAAAAGTAGGTTTATTTTCCTCCTCCTTTTTCTCCTCTATTTTCTTGAATACAGGTTTTATAAGGGTATCTTTTGATACATTAATAACATAGCCAGCGTCTTTTTTCCCTTCGACACCAGAAATTTCCCAGCCATCAAATTGATATCCTTTTTCTAATTCACCCTTATAGACAGGTAAAATGAAATCTTCTTCCGACACTATCGTTGAACTCATTTCTTTTCCATTTTGAATGGTCACAGTTACCGTATGAGGTTTTAGTTCGCTTACCTCTCCCGTATCTTTGTTTAAAATGAATTCTTTTACGGTTGTATTTCTTGCAAAATCTTTTACAACAATCTTAATGTTTAGTGTCGTATCTGTTAGTTGTTTAATATCATCAAATGATTTATATTCTTTTCCATTTACATAAATATGTTTGTCTTGAATCTCACCATCGAATCCATTATTTCTTTTATCATTGATATTAAAGACTACAGATTTTCCGTCAGCATATTCAATACTAGTATTTCCCTTAGGATCAATGTTTACTTCTGGTTTAACATTATCATATAAAAATTGATAGTGTACTCCAACCGCTTTCGCATTCAAATCGCTATAGCCAGTTTGAAGATAAACATTTCCATCCATATCTGTTACCTTATCTGGGAATCCATTTGCTTTATAGTCTTTCATTCCCCAGTCCATGATGTCACCGTCTTTAACATTAAGCTTAATATTAAAATCTCTAGTGTTATCAATGTGTAAATCTCCGTAGATTAAATAATTATCTACAACCGATTCATTAACTCTCAACTCCCAGTTAAAACCACCCTTATCAGAAATCTTACCTCTTAAATAAAATTCTGGATTTCGTACATAAATTTTATTAGATTTAGATGGATTAAAGTAGTTCTTGTCCATTGAAAGATTTACTGGTTTGGTATCAATAAATAACATAGAGCCATCTTCTTTTATAGCTTCTACGTTGGACTTATCCTCCCCATGATACTCTTTAGCATCTTTACCAAATAATACCAGTTTAGAAGAATCTGTTACAAGATTTCCATCTTTATCGATTGCCTCCCCTTTATCATTCATTTTAAAGGTAAACACTTGATATTTTACAATGTTAAAGCCATCCAAAGCCGACATTAATACTGATTGAGTACTTCTTCCATCTTCAACATTTCTACTATCAGCATAAATTATTTTTTCTGATAGGACTCTTAGATTAGGATTGGCCTTTTGTATTTTTGCTATATCTTCCTTGCTATAGACTCCATTCCCTTCTAACATATCCGTTTTTCCAGGATTATAGGTAGTCACTTTTAGTGCATAGCCTTTTCTTAGAATAATGTTATCCTTTAACAGATATTGTTGTTTTTCTGAATCAGAATAGATTTTACCAGATTCCATTTCCGTTAAATTGTTTGGTTTGTTCTTTGAAAGATCACCTTCTCCTAATTCTATTACATTCCCATAACTTGATGTATAGGGATATTCTGTTTTAGTTTCCTTATTTTTTTCAGGCATTCTAATTTTAGTTTCAGCTTTTATCTGATCATCATCTTTAACAAAGAATCTCATATCTCCTGCAAAAGCTAATCCATCCACAATATCATTAATATTAGCGTATAAATCAAATGTCATCGTTTTTGAGTGGGAATCATACTTAGTCGTTTTGATTTCTATAGATTTATAGTTATTGCCGTAATATACCTTGGCATTTTTAGAAACATTACTTATCTTTCCAAGAATTTCAAAGTGTCCATCTTTAGACGGGTTTAGAACACCATAAATTTTTGATTTGATTTCGTCAAGTTTTTCAGTTTCATATTGTAAGGCACTACCATCGTCATAAGCAATGATATTTCCCTTATCATCGTATTTATAATCGTATTCCTCTGTTCTCTTACCAGTTTCACTTGTAAAGTCATCAACTTCTCTAAATTTCTTTTTAATGAGTTTCTTTAAGTCTTTACTTTCAAAATCTCTAATTGTTGAAATAGTTTTATGAATAGTCAAGCTAGATTTTTCTTCGATAGACTCTTCATTGTCTTGATGATTTTCTTCCTCAGTTGTATCTTTTTTAAGACTATCCTCTTTTCTATTTTCTAAATTTTTAAATTTAGATTCGGAAATCTCGCCAAGCTTTTGGTATTTAGATGAATCTTGATCAGGATCTACTAGATAATAGGAAATCATCCCCTTTTCATCAGCATGATCAGCAAATTTAATTCTATGAATCTTTGTGAAATTGCTAGATCCATCTAATGCAATGACTTCAATGATTTTTCCTCTTAAATCTCCTGCACCATTAATTTCATAAATGGTATTTCCGTCTTTGTCTAGTTTCCTATTTCTTCCTTGACCCTCACCTGCATAAGTTACTTCAAGATTTTTCTCAACCTCTCCATCTTCATTAACCAGAGCGGCGCCTGCATACCAAACTTCGTTTGCAATCTCGTCAAATTTTTCAGGATGTTCTTTTTGATCTCTCGCAAATAGGGTTTCATTCTTGTATTGATCTTTTACCTTGTGATAAGTATCCTTTGTAATCAACTTAATTTTTTCAGGATTTGAAAAATCAACCGAAACAATCTTAGGGGCTGTATTATCAATTTTTACAGGAATATAGGAAACCTGCCATGGGTAATCTTTAGTTAATCTATATTTAAATTTATAGAAATATTGACCTTCTGCAATCGGTTCAAATTGTCCTCTTATCTTAGTAGCAGGATCTTTGGTATCCTTGCTTTCTGGTGCATTTTCTTCTCTACCTCTAGGATTATAAATGAGTCCATCCCATTTCAGGTCGCCCCAAACTTTTAGCTTAGAAGATTGGATTCCCTTAGCATCATTTCTCTTAGAGTTTAAAATTCCTTTAATGAAGTGTTCTCTCGAAATGACTTTTAAGTCTTTTTGATTTTCTCCCTCTTTATTTGTATTTACTATTGAAATCAATCCTTCTTCTGCACTTCTTAATACAAGTGGAGAAGGTGTTAATCCTCTCTCAAGTTGAGCATCTTGATGATTTCCATTTGAATCTAAAGGATAAATGTTAGCAATCTTAGAACCACTTGATGATGGTGCATTGATTCCTTCGTTATTGAAAGCAAATAATTCTGGATTTTGATCTAGGGATGTTCTATTTTTATCTTTTCTATTTTGTATAACTCCAGCTGGATTAAATTTATCTATACCATGTTCTCCACCAATCCCCTTATTTAAGGTTCCTGGAATTTTCGGTTTGCCATCATCATCATAACCTTCCATTGTTTTTGATCTTGAACCTTCTTCCCAGGCCCATTTATCAAGGATTGGTTCGTGGTTCCAATTCCCAGCAAATCCCATTAGAGGCATCGATAAAGAAGGTTGGAAGTTTATTTTCTTCCCGTTGGAGTTCAGAGCTTCCATTTCTTCCACTGACTCAAAATGAATAAATGATTCTACAAATTTATTTTTGTTTTTAGCCTCCCCAACATTTATAACCGCATTTAAATCAAAGCTAGAATTTGGGCCTATAGTGAAAGTGTCATGCTCAAATGTAATATTTGCTCCTTTGATTTTTTCTGGGTGGATTTCTGGAACAATTTGCTTCCCATCTGGAGATTTTTCATCTTTGTATGTTTCATCCAGTTTGAGTCTGTCAGTGAGAGCATCTGTAGTTATAGCAGATGCTGAAACTTTAAAGGTTAAAGGCCTGTTTGATGTATTGTGAAGCTTAATTGTAAAATATTTTTTATCTCCTTTTATTTCTTTAAGAGAAATAGAACCATAAGAGTTTACCAAACCTTTAGAATCCGTGTTTTTAAAAGTAGCTACGACTTCATTTCTCAAAGCATTGGCAACATTAATTAGCCCTGCTCCCTGTTGTCTAGGTGATGCAAAGTATTGACTTTTTTCTTTCCAAGAAGTTGCATCCATCATAGGGCGTGCAGTATTTTGTAGGGCTATTTTTGTAAGACTTGTAAGATCTATTTTGTCATCTCCCTTAAGATTTTTCAACACAGGTCTTTCAAGCATTTCTTTTAATTTTGGTCTAATCAAAACAGTAGAAGCTGCCACGATTGGAGTTGCCATACTAGTCCCTGACATATAACCATAAGTTGATTTCCCATTAATGACATTGAGAGTGGATTTAATATTTTTACCGGGTGCTGAAACATCCGGTTTTAAAAGTAAATCTATTCTTGGCCCCCAAGATGTGGACCCTGCTGGAACGATGATCTCTTCTTTATACAGTTCTTTGTCTGTGTCAGGTGCAAACTTAAAGTCAATCTCTTTTTCGTCACCTACATTCGGTTTATTAGAATTATAGCTTGCCATATCAATTGGATAGTATTGCTCCAATTTATCTTTAAAATCTTCTTTATTATTCCTTTTAACCTCAGTTTTTTTGGCAGGGTTAATCATGTTCCATAACTTTACACCATCATCTCCTGAAATTGAAAAAACTTGACTAGTAGTTCCTTCATCCTCCTCATATCCCATAGCTGGAAGCTCTGTCCAATTATCTCTATTGTAGTAATTGACAGTATTTACAACCATAATGGCGCGTGCGCCCTTATCCGTTGCTCTTTTAAAAGCATCTTTTAAATCCTTGGTATAAATTCGATCCATTACTGCAATTTTGCCCTTAAGATCCAATCCTATCAAATCTTTGTCTTGACCCTTGCCTATATATACAAAGTTTAATTTACTAGGAGCTTTTGAACCGTCTTCATTTGTTGTGATTTTATTCTTATCGAAAAAGGCCCCTATATTTCTGTATTTAAAATTTTCTCCACCTATGTTGACTTTATCAAACTCAACTGTCTGATTTTTAGCAGATGCGACCGCTATCGCATCTTCATGTGCTGCAGTTCGTGTTACATTTCCAGTGTCGGTCATTTTCAGATTATTATTTGCCACTAAATCCCATGAAGAACTTGAAGCAGAAGTCGCATAGTTACCCGTAGCTACAACCATTGGAATGCCTGCTTTTCTTAATGCTCTAATAGCTTGCCAATATTTCTCACCTACAAGACCTGTTCCTGTAAAGCCAGATGATATCGAAACAACATCGACATTGTGTTTGATCGAATCTTCAATAGCATGAAACATTGTTTCATCTCCTGCGAAGCCAGATCCTGCGTCAGAGTACATTTTATAAGAGAAAATCTGTGCATTAGGAGCAATTCCATCTATTCCGTTAAAGTTTTTAATATCTTTTTCAGTATCATTTCCCGCAAGAATCCCTGCAATATGCATCCCATGTGGATCAAAAAAATCGCTTCCATCATCAGCTTTTTCTACAGTAATTTTACCACCATTATAATAATTGAAAGCATGAGGAATTTTATCACTCAACCAGAAATTTTTATCAGTACCTTTTAAGTCTTCTTTTTTAAATCTCATTGAGCTTTTAGCGTCATCATCAATCCTCATGGCCTTATGCCTATAATCCGTTCCCGTATCGATATTTGAAATGACCATACCTCTACCATCAAAGTTTTTCCCAAATGGTGCATTGATAGATTTTAGGTAATCGATTGCCTCTTCAACTCCAATTTCTTTTCTAGCATGATTCATCATAGGTTGGACTTTTTGTGACCTTTCAACCGATGAAATACCTTCTATTAGTTTAATTTTGTCCAGAGTATCTTTGGTTGTTTCAATAGCGCTACCGTTAAAAATTCTATCATAAGTATATAAAACTTTTGTATTCTTAAGATTTGATAGTTCCTTGATTGCTTTTTCTCCAGATTCTTTATCTTTAAATTCAGCAATATAGACAAGTTTATCCTCTTTTTGGGGACTTTCTGGGTCTTTACTTGCAGACAAGTCCGCTTTATCTCCTTGGGATTGATTGGAATTTTCTTCTTTGATTTTTGCTTCTTCATTGCTAGTGTTATTGTCTATCACAGGATTTTTACTAACAACTTCTTTTTCCTCAATAATTGTTGTTTTCTTTTCTTCAGTATCCTTTGAAGTTTCTATAACATTATGAATATCTTCAAGTTTTTCTTTGTTTTCGTTTTGGTTACCTATTACTGTTTCTTTATCAGATATTTTTAAAGAATCTTCAGAACTAGGTGTATCTGCTAGGATTACCTCATTAGGGACACATGCTGCTAAAATAACTGCAGCTGTGGTTAATGACAATACTGTACTTTTTTTCATTTTAATTCCTTACATATTTATTTAACTTCCAATAGATAGTAAACTTTAACTTTGCTAGCATTTGTTATAAAAAGTTTTACTAATACTCTTCGAAGATCGCTTCAAACCGCGTCAACGTCATCTTAGCGTATGTATGGTTACTGACTTCGTCAGTTCTATCTACAACCTCAAAGCAGTGCTTTGAGCAACCTGCGGATAGTTTTCTAGTTTGCTCTTTGATTTTCATCGAGTATAAGTATTATCTAGGAAATAGAGTAGTACATTTATATATAATTGTTAGCTCTCCAGAAAAATAGTATATCATTTAAAAAATTTAAGTCAAGAAAAATTAATATACATTAATTTATTTTTTAATAAGAGTTAAAACATACTAAGATTAGTAGTGAAGAAATCTCCGACGGGAGAGAGTACTCACTACTTTTTCTTTATGTTAAAGTAGTGGTGTCTTGTAAAGTCGTAGGGCTCTATGGAGCTAGACGTCGCTTGACAAACTGGCAAGACACCTTATTTCAAAAAATACCAGATGAGGTGTTTTTTTAGCATGCCCATTTATGAATCAAAAAGGCTTAAAAATAAGACAGTAACTTCGGAATAGCTACTGTCTTATCCCTTTTTTACTTAAAGCCTTGATAGACTTGACAAATGGTAGAAAAGAGCCGAGATTCTTCACTTTGCCGATTATAAACCTATAAAAAATTGTTATAAAGCTTACTCTAATTGTCTTTAGACTAAATCTTCTATAATTTATAAATCCATCAAGAAGTCTCTTATGACTTCATTTTTATTTTCAATCAACTAATTTTTCTTAGAATGTTAAATGAAATTTTTTATTAAAAAGCAATAAATACTTGACAATATATATATATATATATATATAATTGAAACGATAAGGTTCGCCTTAGAAATAAAACGAAAAATTAAAGAGGAGATCAAACAATGAAAAAAGTTTTATTAACAAGCGTATTAGGAGTATCAGCAATCGCTAGCGTTGCTTATGCAGCTACTGAAGTGCCTTCTATCCCAGGAGTAACTGCCCCAGTTACCAAAACAGTTACAGAAGCAAATGCTAAAAATAACCACAACAACCGTTTTGGTTACGCAGTTTCTCCATTGAGAGAAAAGAAGGCTGTTAATTTTGCAGGTGCTGAAACTTATCCAGCTAAACCTATTGCAGGTACAGACGGTAAACCTTTGAATGATGCAACTCGTGAGTTCGGAGACAACACTCGCTTTGGTGCAGGATTTAACGCTGCTAAACAAACTGCACCAGCAGCTCCAGCAGCACCAGCAGCTCCAGCAGCACCAGCAACTCCAGCAGCTCCAGCAGCTCCAGCAGCTCCAGCAGCTCCAGCAGCTCCAGCAGCACCAGCAACTCCAGCAGCTCCAGCAGCTCCAGCAGCTCCAGCAGCTCCAACTGCACCAGCAACTCCAACTTATCAAGCTAAACCTATTGCAGGTACAGACGGTAAACCTTTGAATGATGCAACTCGTGAGTTCGGAAACAACACTCGCTTTGGTGCAGGATTTAACGCTGCTAAACAAACTGCACCAGCTAAACCTGTTGCAGGCACAGACGGTAAACCTTTGAATGATGCAACTCGTGAGTTCGGAAACAACACTCGCTTTGGTGCAGGATTTAATAAATAATCTAAGAAATTTATCTATTCTAGTTAGCTTTTATTTAGTTAATTAAGTGAGAAAACCAAATTGGTTTTCTCACTTTTCTTTTGTTCATCTCCAATTTCTTTTTTATGAACTTGAGTTCTCTGATAGTGAGGCCTCACGTCTCTTACAAAAATCATTATAACAGAGGTCAGAATAAACTCTTTTGTCTATCTGGTCTATATCTCAGTCTAAGTGGTTGAATAGTTAATACTCTTCGAAAATCTCTTCAAACCACGTCAGCTTCCATCTGCAACCTCAAAACAGTGTTTTGAGCAACCTGCGGCTAGCTTCCTAGTTTGCTTTTTGAGTTTCATTGAGTATAAGATAAAATAAAAAGAAACTCAGTAGAATGAGTTTCTTCACTTTGCCGATTGCAGGGTTTGAACCTGTGACCTAGGCTTTACGAGTGCCTTGCTCTACCAACTGAGCTAAATCGGCTAATACAATTACAGTCTAGCACTCTGAGGATAAATGTCAAGGAATATTATTCAAGCTTCTTAATCAAAATCTGACAAGGATTTTGAGGCCCCCAAAGTTGTGGAAAAATCTCTAACTTTTTAAAACCAAGACTGCGATAAAAGACATTCGTTCGATCATAATCTTTATTAGAACCTTCTGCCACTGTTTTGACCTGCAAATAATCAACTTTTTTACGTGCTTCACTTTCTAAAGTAGCCAGCAATTGACTCCCAATTCCTCTACCTTGATGAGCTTTTTTTACACCGAGACAATCAATCTCTGCACAATCTTCACTAGAATAGGACAAGATCACAAATCCAAGCAAATTACCCTCCTAAAAGGCGGCCCACACTTGCAAGTCCTTGGCTCCCTCGATGTAGGCTTGCGTGCTTTCTGGTATTCCAAACCATTCTGGCAAATCCTTTAAAATCTCAGCGACAACTGCCATTTTTTGATCTTCATACTTGACTTCTTTAATTACAAACATCATAGGTTCCTTTCTTGATTTTAGTCTTACTTTCCCCCTTACGACCCAGCACTTTCATAAGAATCCAAGCCCCTATCCCAGAGTTTAAGGGAAATGACAAAGAAAACAAGGGAAATCAACATCAAACCTCCGATGTTAAAGATTACATTCTTGCCCTGCAAGAAATAGCTGGCAGGATAATAGGCCGTAAAGGCAAATGGCACGATAAAGCTAATCAACCATCGAAGGAGCGAATTGTAAATCGAAATCGGGTACTTGGCAAAGTCATTGAACATATAGAAGATGTAAATCATTGCTCCTGACTGCTTGGTCCAAAAAGCGATGCTGGCTGTCGCGATTTTCAAGGAAGTATAAATCAAGGTCGCAAAAGGAATACAGACTAGAAAAAGTAGAAATTTGGGAAGCGTCCAAGCAATGCTTGATACTGTTGTTCCCAATAGAATGCAACCGACTAAAAGTTCGCCCAAAGCATCAATCTGAAAGGTCTCTACGAGGATGTGAAAGAGAGGATTGATAGGACGAGTTAGGTACTTGTCAAACTCCCCTTTTCGGACTAGTCGTTGACCTAAAGCCCAGAGATTGTCAAACAAGAGATGGTCCAATCCCTTGGGAATCAAGGAAAATCCATAGATAAAGGCAATCTCTTGAAAAGTCCAACCTTGTAAGGATGGAATATGTTGAAAGATGACATTGAGAAACAAGAGGTTCAAGCCTTGAGTCAGAAAGACTCCCAAGACACCAACTACAAAATCCACCTTATATTCCATGATTTGCTTGATGTATTGTCTGATAAAAATTAGATGCATGCGTTGATATTTTTTCATACTATCCTCCTTGAATGGTGATAAATGACTGGACTCGTTTCCAAATCAACTGAGACAAGCCCACCATAACTATAAGCCAGAAGAACTGGAGTAAAAGCGCTTGAAAAATCTGACTGGCATCGTATTTCCCAACAATGATCATGACCGGAGTATAAATCAAGGATGAAAAAGGCAGGAAGGACAGAATATCTGAAACAACCTTTGGAAAGAAAGCCAAGGGAATCAAACTTCCAGACATAAAAGCCACCAAGGAATTCTTGAGGAGATTTGATCCCCAAAGATTTTTAAATACAAAGGCTGAAAAACCAAAACAGATATTAAAGAAAAAGTTAATCAGGTAGGCGAGCGTTAAGCTAAAGAGGTAAAGGACAGTTAAGCCTATCACTTCTACAATACCTTGCCCAGATAAGATTTTCATCAACACAATGACACTTAAAAATGGAAGCCCAACAGTGATAAAAATCAACCACTTGGACCCAAGCTCGGTAAAGAGGTAAGAAGCCGCAAAATGTACTGGTCGCAACAAACGCATGATGATAGAGCCATCCTTGACCTCTTCCCCAATCATAAAGGAGCTATCAGACCTGGTCAAAAGATTAGTCACAAAACTCATGATGATGTAGAGGGTAATATCTGCCATACTGAAACCCTGAATCAAGGACTCCTGCGAGGAATCAAAGACAGCCTTCCAGAGATAAAAGGCCACAAAAGCCCCCATAACATCCCCAATCCGATAAAGAATAAAGTTGACTCGGTAGGTGATCAACTCCTGAACACCTGCATTGATAAAGGGTTTATAACGTCTCCACAATTTGACCATCTTAGAGCTCCTTTCGGTAGAAGCGACGGATAATATCCTCGATATCCGTATCCACCATCTTCAAATCGCGAATTTCAAAATCAGACAGGGTTTGCTTGATAATGTCAGCTGACTGGTAGCGTGAACTATCGAATTCAATATTGAGGCTATTTCCTTGTCTATCAACGGTCATATCAGGCAGGCCTTCATAGTGAGAAACAAGATGACTTTGACCTGGCACCAGTTCAAAAGAAAGGGTCTTCATCTTGCCAAAGTTTTCCTTGAGCTGGCTCACCGTTCCATCAAAAATCTCCTGCCCCTTGTCAATCATAAAAATCCGATCACACAGTTGCTCAATGTCGCTCAAATCGTGAGTGGTCAAGAGAATGGTTGTTTCTTCCTCCTGATTGATCTGGGTAATGGCTCGACGAATGTTATCCTTGACCGAAACGTCCAAACCAATAGTCGGTTCATCTAAAAAGAGAACCTTGGGATTGTGAAGCAAGGAAGCCGCAATATCCGCCCGCATCCGTTGACCTAGTGAAAGAGTTCGAACGGGGTCCTTGATAAAGTCCTTCAAATCCAAGACTTCATTCAAAAAGTCCATGCGCTTGTGGAAGAGCGAGTCTGGAACATCGTAAATTTCTTTTAAAACCGTGTAGGTCTCTTGCAGTGCCAAATCCCACCATAGCTGGGTACGTTGTCCGAAGACCACTCCAATATCCTTGACATAATCTTGACGATTATCCTGGGGAATCTTGCCGTTAATCCGACAAAAACCAGATGTTGGTTTCAAAATTCCTGTCAGCATTTTGATGGTTGTCGACTTCCCAGCTCCATTTGCTCCAATGAAGCCTAAAATCTGCCCCTTAGGAACCTCAAAAGTCAAATCCTTGACCGCTTCAAAGGTCTGTTTTTCAGGATGAATAAAGGAGCGCAAAGCACCCTTCAAGCCCGGTTCCTTAACAGTCTTCACAAAATTTTTCTGAAGATGTTCCACTTCTATCATTGCCATATCTATCTCCCTATCGTAAAAAAATCAACAAATCTTGTCATCTAAACACAAAAAGCCGATTTCTCATCTCCTAAAATCTGCCATCTTTCTCACACCAGAAGGCCTCAGTATGACTCTATTATAAAACAGTTAAAAAAGGAAACCAAGTATTATTCTCACAAAAGAGAAAATAGTTTTGATATTTTAAAAAAACAAAACCACCCGTCTAATTCACTAAACAAAATGACACAATTCAATAATTCATCAAAGCCTCTACATATTCCTGTAGAGGCTCATTTCAACTTCTCTCATTCTTTGCTTGTGAATGTTTAGATAGATTATAAACCACAAAAAAGCCACCATATGGTGACTTAATGATAGACAATCTAAAAAGAATTTGGAATAATTACTTTTTTGAGTTCTGTGAATATAAATCATAACTTTACACAATGATAAAAATTCCTTTGAACAATTGCTTCAAGTAGTTGTAAGCTTTAGAACCAAGCTATGGAAAAGATGAAAGTCTTCATCTAAAAAACGAAAAAATATATTAAAGTTCATTTATCACATCTAACAATAACTCTTTGTCATTCTTCATAATAGCTAACAATGCATCCTCGTCATCTTCCAAAATGGCTAAATATATCTTTCTTCGAGCTTCAAACTTTTCGATTTCTTTTTCAATCTCTTTACGCCGTCGATTTTCTCTTAATTTCATATAAAGAAAGATTCCTGCGACCAAATAGTTTAATACTGAAAATATAGCAAATAATACAACAAGATTCATGATAATTACTCTCCCTCTAAAATAAATTTTCTTAGTTCTCAGCTATTGAATGTATTTCAACACTTCACACTAAAAAGATGTGTTTTCCCTGTCTATGTTCATTATCAGCGTTAACTATTAACAAACATATACTCTAGCAAATAAATACAAATCATCTAATTCATTATGTTCAGGTCTTGAGGTTGTATGAAATCCTGCACAATAATGACAATAATAAGTACGAATGGTTTGATCCTCACACAACATAACTGCACGAAGCGCTTTGGCATTAGTCTCATAAACTATTTTATTTTTTTTAGCTCCATGACAGTAAATACCTTTTGTTGAGTGTCTATTCTCCATTAGTTTCATTTTGTTTCTATAAATAATCTTTCTAATTTTAGACATTTTGCTTTCCTCCTTTTGGTAATAAATGCTGTACTTTTGTTTTGCATTATTTATTTATAACTATATTTTATCATTAGAAATACACAATACAAGTACCTTAAATACATCATTGTCCATCTGTTTTATACTTTTAAACAATACAACAAAAAAAGTACGTATAAAACGTACTTCTGTTTTTTTGCGAAATGCTATTTAAAAAAGTGTCAATTTTACTTATTTATTTTTTCTAGTTCAAGTATAGTAAACACCCCATTAAATCGATCAATATAACGTTGAAAACTATCTCTGCCATAGGTTTCAATTTCATATATTACCCTAGGTACTGTACTCCTTGTATCCTTCTCAATAACTTTAAGTGCAGGGATATCATCTTCAAGTACTTCCCAAAACTGACCAACATATCTGAATCTAATCCGAAATTTTTCCGTATCTGAAAACATCAAGAAAGTATGATAACGAACATCACTATCTGACAAAATTTGAGTTAATTCCTCAGAACTTAATATTAATTCTGTATTATGCTTCGAACGATGAACAGTTTTAAAACGATCCAGTCGAAAATTACGCAGACTCCTTGTATCTATTTTTAATCTTCCATCTTTCTCTTCAACTTTATATGCCATACAATAAAAATAATGGTCATTAAACATAATCGAGACCGGTAACACATCATAATCGGCATCCTTACCTTGGTATTTCGTATACTTAAAAGAAAGAGGCTTCTGATTCTCAATAGCATCAAAAATAGCGGATAGATGAGGCAAGATTGATTTACTCTTATTGTCCCTGTAAATCGATAATTCCTTATACTCCTCTAGTTCCCGTTCCGTAAAGTTTCTAATACGCTGACGTTCCCTATCATCAACTGCTCTCTCTACAAAGGTATCAATGATTTCTCTAACTTCCTCAACACGTAGTGCTCTACTTTCTAAAAGAATCTTAGACAAGATGACGGCCTGGTTGTACTTTAAGTTACCATAACCATGGTTATATTCTGCCTCATAGGTTCCTGCAAGTCGAGAATACTTTATTTTCATGTCATCTCTAAGTATTTTTAGATTTTCCTTTAATTCCCTTAAATCATCTTTAAAGGTTCTCTCGGCGATATTAAAACGTTTAAGGTACTCAGTTTTATTAACCTTATGCCCCTTTTCCAATTCAGACATAAAATATAAAAGACGACTGGTTTTCCCTTGCAAATTATTTTCTTCTTTCATTATTCGACCTCATGCTTGATTATAACTTCTAGAATATAATATCATTATCCGCTAAGTTAGTATGCTTTTACTTTCAATACTTGTCAAAAAACTCAAAGTTCCTTTGAAAATTGAAAAATTATCCTAATTCTGTTCGTAATAATCTCTAGTCTTTTTATACTAGCTTACAATAAAAATTGAGATTTAATACACAAAGGCCAGTGTGAACTTCACTAGCCTTTGTGATAATATTAGTGCAATTTATTATTCAAGTATTCTGCTATATCCAAAAATGATAGCGTAGGATCAAAATGTTCTTCCTCCTCTTCTTCGCCACCTATTTTATTTATGCTAAAATGATTTCCTCGAAATCTGACTTCATATACTTCATTTATATAGAGTATCCTATTGGTACTTTCAATCCCTTTCTCTCTTTCATAACAAGATTGTATTCCTAATTCCTTTAGTTTTTCTTCTAGGGCTATCAAATGAATATCATAGTTTCTAGCACTAGAGCTCTTATTGGGAATTAACAACATTTCTTCTGATCGATTAAGCCAGAACGGAGATTTCATTCTATATTGTGAAGAATCCATTTTACTAAACATGGTTTCATAATAAGAAATGAAGGCATAACGCCATTCCTGAGGAGTCAGATGACTAATATTGTCTTGGATAATACGACGATACTCACCATCTAGTGGCTTGGTAATATCTACTTCATCAAGTAATCTTTTGACATACTCATTTCGAGATGAAAATAAACTTTTAAGGCTTGGTGCAAACCCAGAAGACTCATTTGAATTATCCCGATACAGCGTTTTATAATTATTAGCTGTAGTCATTGTATAGTCTCCTAGAGCTAGCAAAGCTGCCCGCATTAATAGACCTTCTTCAGGCTTTGTTTCAGTAAACATTTTTGATATTTTATTCCAATAGATTGAAATAACATCAATCTTTCTGCTTGGCAAATCATTTGCTTCGAAGTAGAAGCAACTTCGAATCTGACCATCAAAATAGCGATGCTTTTCAGCGACTTCAATAATATCTCTATAGGAATCATCTGCTGTTATCAATTTAGCTTTTTCAATCTCTTCGTCAACCTGGTCAATACTGAAACCATTAATTCTATTTCCCTCAGCTAGATATTCTAGCAGGTCTGAAGTATGTTCGATTTGTTCATTAATCCCCTTGATTGCCCGTTCATATGATTCTTGAGAATCTATAACTGAGTTATTAATCAAGTTCCTAAAGATACGATACCAGTTTTTATAGCTAGTATCTAATGAATCACCGTGATGTTCTAAGAATGTTGAAATAACGTGAAAATAAACCCTATCCTTCAGTTTTTTGTCGACTATTGAACCTTCTAAGATAGATGAAACCTCAGGCACTTTATTCTGAGAGAGAAAGTCAAGAACAGATACAATTATTTTTATATGACTTATTTCTACAGTTTCAAAGTCGATTTCAAGAGTCCAATTGTCGCGTTTAGAATAATCAAGGCTATCTAAATTATTGATAAGCACAATTTCAAATAAATTTAAAAAGTTGGTGTCAAAGGCATTTTTATCAATATTCCAAATAACATCAGTCCATTTTGTATCAATATTTTGGGAAAATTCCCTTTCTAAATGACTATCTATTTTCTTTATTCTATCAATTAATCTTGCTTTAAAATTTTCAAAGTCAGTTAATGGGCGCCCTCTAGAATTCAGTTTGATATAGAGCTCATCTTCTGAACCAAGTTTATCAATATCTAGAAAATTGAAGACAAGTTTTTGGTTATTAGAATCTGATAAAACTGAAACATAATCAAACCCATAATCAAAAGAATCAGAAATGTCATCTAGTGTTTTCAAGGCACCTTGTACAGTTGGATCTAACTGCCATGAATCTGCAAACCATGGCTGATCTGTTATGATTTCTGAAGAACTTTCTGTTTCTGTAAAGATATTCTTTCTGTTCTCAAATAGACTCTTGAAAAATTGTGTAGAAGACTTTCTAGTTTTATAAGAAAAATTACCTAGAAAGTCACACTCGTCATTATCTCTATAGGCAAAAAGATAAACCAGAAATAAGGTTGTCAGACGTTGTTGCCCATCTAATGGAATAAACTTCCCATTAATTGATTTTCCATAAATAAAATTCAAATCGAGTGGTCCAACGTTTGTGTCAAGTAAGGCAGTATTTATATCCTGGAGTAATTTTTTTCGAACTTCTGTGGTTCTTTTATCCTTTCTTCCTTGTGCATAGTCTCGCTGAATCAATGGAATTACGACTCGATAATTTTCTAACAATGATTTTAAGTTATATTTTACATTAATCTCTTGCATGACTACTCCTCATAATCTCCAAAAAATTGGTTGAATTCCTGTTTTATCGCTTGAATATAACTGTCTTTATCCTTATCAGTCCAGTCGTCAAATCCATCTACCTCATTGCTATAGACTTTCAAGAACACATTGCGCGTACAAACAGGTACAAATTTTCCTTCCGCATCAACCTCAAGAATAATTCTACGCTTTTGGTCAAATGGGCTATTTCCATAAGAGCGATTCGTATTAGAGTCTAGCAAGGTTAAATTAGCTAGACTATCATCAGCCTCAGCAGTCTCATCAGCCGTAGCATGAATATGCTCGATATCCCATTTCTCTTTCTTATAAATATCAAAAGGAAATCGATATTGTTTTTCACTCTTATTAATCAAAGTAACGAGATTAAACAGTAAAAGTAGATCCTTAATTTCTTTTTTCTTACTACTGTAGGAAAAATCTTCGATAGAACCTATATCTTTTTTCAAAGTTTTATAAGCAATTTTTTTTAATTCATAAAAAGCTTCTGACTTTTTCTTCCCTCTTGTAGCCTCAAAGACCTTTTCAATATTCTTATCGTCAACCGATAAGAGATAGCCGATTAAATGGTACCTATTTAGATCCTTGTACCAATTGGTCAAATCTTCAAATTTTAAGTAGACTTCATTCCAGTACTCACTTATAAAAATCGATTTATTTTCAGCATTTTGATATTTTGCGTAGATTGAGTAAAAAGTTGCATAAATATCATTTTGAGGTATTTCTAAAGTTTCATGTTCAAGTAGGTTAAACAAAAGATCTATCCTAGTGACATAATTCTCACTATTTGTAAGAAACTTCCAAAATGATTCCTCTTGAAGTCTATGTTCAATAATATCCCATTCTATTCCCCTTTGTATCCTTTCACTATCATTTTCAGATTCATAATTAGTTTGATCTAACAATAGAGCCTTAATGAGCTCAGCATTAGTCAAAGGAATCTTACCTAAGTTAACTTTAGTAAATAGTTTTATAGGGTCTTCTGTCTCATCAATTTCATACCAAATAAAGAAAACAGCCTCTGTTAAGACTTGATAAATATCGTGTAGAGCATTATCCGAATTAATATCTT
The DNA here is from genome assembly GCF_900636445.1 of Streptococcus vestibularis. Lineage (NCBI taxonomy): Bacteria > Bacillati > Bacillota > Bacilli > Lactobacillales > Streptococcaceae > Streptococcus > Streptococcus vestibularis. The sequence continues at coordinate 1,260,251 of NZ_LR134275.1, forward strand.
CTCGTTCCACCCATTTATCAATAGCAGCAAAAGCCTTACTGATATGATTTGCGTCAATGTCATAATCTTCTATTTGTTGATAAGTGTCAAAGTTTAATTCTTTTAAATACTTAGCACTCTGTTCTCTTGTTTCATAAACCAACTCAAAGTAATCATATTGATTACTTCTTCTACGGCCTCCAAATTCAGCAGACATAAATTTCAAAAAGATAAAGATCGTTGTTAGCCTCTGTTGACCATCGACAACATCATAAGTATTATCTGAAACTTTTTTTACTATCAAGGGCTGCAAACAGTACTTATAATCTCTGTTCTGTTTACTATGTGTGTAGAGGTCTTCCAAAAGAGTTGTAACCTCATGTTCAGTCCAGCGATATCCCCTTTGATATGAAGGAACATTAAATTTTAGCCCTTTTAGGTCTTCAATTCGTTTTTCAGAAACTACCATTTGATGTCTCCTTTGCTCTAACAAAATGGTTACTATGATAAAAATGAAATTGTTATCTACAATTATAGCACTATTATAAATCAAAATATTGGAAAAAATGCAAAATACTTTCTATATAGGACAGGATAATGAAAAAAGCCACCATCTGATGACTTCATTCTTATCTATCTCTCCTCACCCCAACCAGTCTTTTTCTTTGGCAATGCGGACGGCTTCTGTTCTATTGCCTGCATCAAGTTTGGTCAGGATGGCTGTCATGTAATTTCGGACAGTTCCATTTGAAAGAAAGAGGCTTTCAGCAATTTCTTGGTTGGTTGACCCTTGAGCTACCATGGTCAAGACTTCTTGTTCACGTTGGCTGAGTGGATTATTGTCAAAGGCGACACCTTCGACAAGCTCTGGTGAGTACTCCTTTTGACCTGCTAGGACGGTATGGATGGTCGCCATGAGGTCACTGATGGAACGCTCTTTGAGAACGTAGGCATCCACCTGAGCTGCAAGGGCTCGTTTAAAATAACCTTTTCGTTTGAAGGTGGTCACAATAACGACCTTCGTTTCTCTTTGGTTGGCACGGATCCACTCAAGAACATCAAGGCCTGTTTTAACTGGCATTTCAATGTCTAAAATGGCTACGTCTACTTCTTCTTTTTCCAAGAGAGCAATGGCTTCTTGACCATCACTGGCCGCATGGACCTCTTCGACATCGTCTTCCAACATGAGGAGTTGGCAGAGGGCATCCCTCAACATTGACTGGTCTTCGGCAACTAATAATTTCATGCTTTTCCTCCCTCTTTCAAATGCACACGAATAATGGTTGGATGCGATTGAGACAGAATTTCCAAGTCTCCATCTACCAAACTGAGGCGCTCTCTGATACTGTGTAGTTCTTGTCCAGTGACTTCCTCAAAGCCACAACCATCATCCTCAAACTCAAGGACAATACCATGATCACGTCTTAGACGAATCTGACAGCTATCGGCCTGGCTATGTTTGATGACATTATTGGCCAGTTCACGAAGTACCATAGATAAGGTAGACTGAGTAACTGGTGACAGGCTGTCTAAGTCAAGACTGCTCTCCACAGTCAGGACGATATCAGATAGGTCAAAGAGTCGCTCGAGTTCCAGTAACTCCTCTGCCACCGTTCGGTACTTGAGCTGATTGACAATTTCACGCACCTCGTACATGGAGTCACGGCTAATTTGGTTTAATTCTTCCAGATTCTTCCTAGCAGCATCATACTGCTCCTTGTCCATCTGTTTTAGAGCCAACTCGGTTTTGAGACTCATCATGGCAAAGGTGTGTCCCAAGGTATCGTGCAAATCACGACCAATACGATTGCGTTCATTTTCAGCTGACAGGATATTAATGGTACGATTCTGCTCCGCAAGGGCTTCTTCCATCTTTCTCTCCTGACGCATACGATTTTGAAAATAGTACATTCCCAAAGAAAAGAGAGGAATCGCCATAGACATGAGGTGAGTGCTCAAATCGTCTGTCAATAGGAAGGATGATGACGTCAAAATCAAGAGTGTCGCTAGAAAGGATAAGAATCGATAAGAAGATATGCTATCCTCAAAGCGCCAAACGAGAAGATTAACATTGAAAAAAACAAACCACATCATGCCACCTTGGAAGCAAATGGACATAAAGATAATGTAAGCTAGAGTATAAAACCACAGGAAGGGAATCCACTTGCTATAAGCTTTTTTCAAATATACCATAAGGAGATAAGCGATGGTAAACAGACCCGTCAAAACTAGAGTCCAAACTGGAAAATACCCACCAAAGACTCCCAATACTGGGAAGACAAGGAAAATCAGACTAACAAAATAAGCAAAATCATTTTTCTGGTATGTTCTAAACATGGTCACTTTCTCTGTACGATTTGATAAAAAGGGCTAAGCCTGTAGCTATTGTAGCATAGACCAAGATAAAAATGAGTGATTTCCATGAAAATTCCCCTTTTTTTGCAAAATTGACTACCAACTGATTAATATGATAGATGGGTGTCCACTCGGAAATGTGCTGAACCCATTTTGGAAACATGGTTACTGGCATCCAAGAGCCACCGATAATAGCAAGTCCAAGAAAAACGATATTTCCGACAATTGCCATGATTTGTTGAGACTTAATTTGGGCAAGGAGTAAGCCAAAGGATAGGAAGACTAGACTTGACAAGAGTAAAAGAGCCCCTGAACCGAGCCAATGTGATAATGGCATCTCAACATCACGCACAAAAGCTCCCACACAGAAAGTCACTAGAATAGCTACCATAAAGTTCATAAGAACACGGAAGATTTTAGAGAGGTAATAAGCCTGAATACTGATTTTTGAATGTTCGATATAGGTTAACCAGTGATCCGTTTGGTCCTCTCTAAGCATGTAGGGAAATGTAAAGAAACCAAAGCTGGACATAGAGAATCCTGTCATGGTCAACATATAGGACAAGACAAAAGCTTTTTGTGACTCTGGGTCAGGACTCATTTCCATACCCGAATACAATAGGAAGAATCCGACAGGCATTCCGATGGACATGATAAAGACTGGCCAACTGCGCCATGTTTTTATCCATTCGATTTTAAGTAGTGCTTGCATTACTTGTCCTCCCTTGTGCTATCAAATAGGCTATCTAAAAGTGTCTTGTTTTGAATTTCAATGTCAGAAATACGACAGCCGTGAGCTTGTAAACTACTCCATACACTTTCAATATCTTTAGTCATAAAGGTTACAACATCACGTTTTTCAGTCACATCATAAATGGCTGCCAGTTTGTCAAGACTTGGCACAAAGCGACTCGGTAAGGTGACTTGTTTTTCCTTTTCTTCGCTACGCATAGCGTGTGGCGTAGTATCCCTGATGAGTCTCCCCTGATGAAGGACCAAGATACGATCAGCCGTGTGTTCTACTTCTTCAATATAGTGGGACGAATAAAGAATAGTCACACCTGACTTTTTCAGATCATTGATGATTTCCCAGAAACGTTGACGTGTCGTAGTGTCCATCCCTGCTGTCGGCTCATCTAAAAAGAGAATATCAGGCTTGCCAATTAGACAGAGGACAAAGGCAAGAAGACGTTTTTGTCCCCCTGAGAGTTTGTTCGCAAACTGCTGATACTGATCGTCTTTGAATTGTAAGAGTGCTTGAATCTCTACTTTAGATAACCCATTTTCAGAAATATCTTGGAAAAAAGTAATCAGTTCCTTGACTTTTAATTGTGAGGGAATGGTATTTTCTTGAAGGAGAACCGCAATTTGATCTTGCGCTTTCCCCTTTTTGCCCTTGATAAAGACTTGACCGCTACTGGCCTTCTTATCACCAAGAATACAGGACATTAAGGTCGTTTTACCAGCACCATTTGGCCCAATTAAAGCAAGACAGTCGCCTTTTCCCACCTCAAAGCTAATATGGTCTAAAATCGTTTTTCCCTTGATTTTTTTAACAAGATTTGTGACTTGAAGGATTGCTTCACTCATGTTTGTGATTTCCTTTCTTTTGGTAGAAGGCTAGAAAAACATAACAGCCTGCAACTGAGACGCCCATAACACTATAGAGAATATCACTGCTGCCATGAAGAAGGACATAAGCAAAGAGGATGGTCCAAATTGCTGCTAGAAGCATAATGCTTAGTATTTTCAATAATTTCATACTAGGCCTCCTAGTTTTTCAATTCTTTAATGACAAGGTCGATAAAACTTTTAGCCATAGTGATGAGAATGTAGGCTGAGATAGACAAGCCAATAATCATGCCCAAATTTGAGAAGATAACTTCAAAATTGCCTCTTTCAAAGATGTCAGTAAACATGCTAAGTCCAGCAAAGACAGTTCCGATGACAGCGTAGATAAGGTAAGATGTTTTGATTTTCATGAGATGACCTCTTTCGTTTTTTATTATTTCTAAGTTATGACTAAAGTATATCTTTTTGGTCATTCTCTTTTTAGCACCAGATGTCATGACATGATATGACATTTGTCATGTGACGTAAAAAAAAGCCAACCCAAGGTCAGCTTTTCATTTATCTTAATGACTATTTTTTGAATGGTTCTTCCACCATGATGAAAGGATAGAACCTGAGATATTGTGCCAAATACTGAAGATAGTTGATGGGATGGCAGCTTGTGGCACGAAATATTTCATGGCAAGGGTTGCTCCAAGACTTGAGTCTTGCATCCCCACTTCGAAAGTAATGGCTTTTTGTTGTGGTTCTTCCAAACCAAGGATTTTTGAAAATCCAAAACCAAGCGCATAACCACAAAGGTTATGAAGCATAACAACTGGGATAACAAGGGCTGTCGCTGCTGTGAAAATATTGGCATGGTTGGCAGAAACAACTGCTCCAACAATCAAGAGGATGGCGGCTTGTGAAATCAAAGGCATAATCTTGATGATGGCATCGATTTTTTTACCAAAGATTGAGTGAACAAGCACACCCAAGATAATAGGGACAACCACGATACGCAAGGTACTTAGGAAGAGGCTTTGGGCAGGGACACTCACGTACTGACCAGCCAGGAATGACAAGAGGGTTGGAATCATGAGTGGTGCCAAAAGAGTTGAGAGGGTTTCAATAGAGACATCCAAGGCAACATCCCCACCTGAAAGGAAGGCCATGACACTCGATGAAGTCCCACTTGGACAAGACCCAACAAGGATAACACCTGCTGCTGTCGCACCTTTCAGATGGAAAATCATACAAAGCAACCAAGCCAAACCAGGCATGATGACATAGTGAGCTACAGTCCCTAGGACAACTGGAATTGGACGCTTAGCAATACGCTTGAAATCCTCAGTGGTCAAAGTAAGCCCCATACCAAAGAGAATCAAACCAAGCAAGTAGGCCGTATTGGGAATGACCCAACTACTAGTTGCAGGAAGGGCGTAGTTAAAGGCCGCCCAGAGGATAACAGCTACAGTAAACCATTTGCTGAGCCATTTACTAAAAGATACAAGTGAGTCCATAGTGAAACCTTCTTTCTATTTTCACGATATAGTATAGCACTTTCATTTTGAATTTCAAGATGTGTTTGGAATTTTCTGAAATTTATTTCAAAAAATAAACCCTCGCACTTGAATCACGAGAGTTTAGAGATTTCTACAAACTTTAAACCTTGTCTTTCGACTTCTCTTCAAACTGCTGAGCCCGTTCTTCTCCCCACCACAGTGGTAACAATTCCCCCAGAGTGATGGTTTGACGTGTCTCGTAATCAACCATGAACTCCAAGTTACGATTATCAGGATGGAGTTCCATTAAAAATTCTCGACAGGCTCCACAAGGCATACCAGATGGTCCACCATGAGGTGGCTGGTCTCGAAAAGCAATAATACGCTTGACCTTAGTCTGACCAGTTTCTTGATACATATTGAAAAGGGCAGCCCTTTCGGCACATAGATGGAAAACACCACACGTCCCTTCCATACAAAAGCCTGTGAAAATTTGTCCATCTTCAGCCTCCACCGCAGCCACAACGTGCCTAGCATAGACAAAGTCTGAGACTTCCTGTGGCTGATACAAGGCTTGGGCTCGTTCATACATTTTCTGCCAAATATCCATTTTTTCTCCTTTAACCTCGATCACTTTCTCTTTGCGACTTGATAAAGAGTGACGGGGATCCCGATTCCCATGATAAAGACTGGCCAGCTACGTCATGGTTTTATCCATTCTATTTTTAATAATGCTTTCATGCCTTGCCCTCCCTAAATTCTGTCCTTAAGTTTTTCCACAAAGAGGTAGGCCGCTGGACAGAAAAGCGTATTTTTGATAGTCAAATGATTAATCTGATAGATTTTCTTACGATTCGTGTGAGGAAAAGCTGCACAAGCCTTGGGGCGGACGTCATAGATATCACAGAGATTATCAGGTCCCAAAAATGGACAAGGCATAGACTTGAAGACCTTATCACCATCCTCATCTACCTGTAAGTACATCTCCTCAAAGGCAGGTAACTTCATACGAAAATGCTTTGCAATACGAGTGATGTCCTGCTCTGTGAAATCTGGTCCTAGCGTCTTACAGCAATTTGCACACTGGGTACAATCAATTTCTTGAAATACTTCATTATGCACCTCCTGAACAATCTTATCTAAATTTTTAGGGGCCTTCTTCTTGAGCTGTGCGAGAAACTTACGGTGCTCCCCCTGCTTTTGACGTGCCAATTCCTCATAACGTTTGACATCAATAGTCTGTGACATGTGTTTTCTCCGATGATTTATAATTCTTTCATCTATTATAGCATAAAAGAAATAGAGCCTAGCATGAACTAGACTCTATGTAAGTTACATTGATACGATTCTACGATAAGAACGCGACGTTAGGGCGAAAACCAAGACATAGGCTAGGAAGAAAACGCCACAAACAATAATAGTGACCACTAACATAAGATCTGGATTGAGAACCCCAATAAGACGTATAATCAAACTGAGCATATGATAGGCAAAGGCCAAGTGAATAAAGGCAAAAATCAGAGGGAGGAAAAAGACGGTAAGAACTTGTTTACGAATGGTTTTCTTGACTTGTTGATCGTCCAAACCAATCTTTTGAAGAATAACAAAGCGCTCACGATCCTCATAACCTTCAGAAATCTGTTTATAGTAAATCACAAGAACTGTACCAATCATGAAGATGATAGATAGGAAAATACCGATAAATAATGTTCCGCTAACAAAGCCATTTAGTGCCCCTTCTACATCATATCGGCTATTAGTAATGAGGTTAAACCAAGGGACACCAGTAGTTTGTCCATCTAACTGTTGCGTTTCTTTATCCGCGAGTTTGTCTAACAAATCTGAATTTTTCTTGGCATCATGTGCAGGGTCTTTGACGTTAACACCAATATAGGTAGTCTGAGTGGTTGCTGTTCCTTTGATACTTTCTTTAAAATTATCCGTATCAGGAACGACAAGGTAGCTATAATCAGAAGATATAACTGAAAAGTTATTGGGTACTTTACCTTTAATAAAGTCATTAAGGCTATTCTGAATCTGGTAGTTTTGACCATTGATAGAGACACTCTTTTGATCTTTCAATGTTTTATTTTTAGTAAATAAGCCAACTTGATTTGAAGTCAGATTGAGGTCTTTACCTGTTAATTGTTTATAAGTAGCTTGTGAGAAGACAATAAAAATTGACTTTGGTAGAACTTTTCTTTCATTCTTAGAAAAGATGGTTAACTTGTTTTTTTCTTGTTCTTTGATACCAAAGTAGATGTAAGTTACTTCCGTTTTTCTATTGACCTGATTTCCCGACTGTGATAAGAAATCATCCATAACCTTCTGTGTACTTGTTACATCCACATTCGTTCCGGTAACTGAGTAATCATGTGGAGCAGCACTGGCCAGATAGTCTTTTTTTCCAGCATAGATATTTGTAGCACCTACAAGCGTCACGAGAACCATACTTGAGAGGATAGCAATGGTCGCCAGCCCAACTGCATTTTTCTTCATCCGAAAGACAAGGTTGGAAATGGAAATCATATTATTAGGCTTATAATAGTAGCTTTTCTTCTTTTTCAAAAGTTGCAGAACTACTGTTGTCCCGGCATTGAAAAGAAGATAAGTCCCTAAAATGACCAGTAAAACAGCTAGGAAAAAACTGATAATAGCTGTTACTGGATTCTTAACAGAGAGAGCAAGATAGTAACCGCATCCCATAGTCCCAAGTCCTAAAAGAGTTTGAACAACTAGGAAACGTCCTTTTTTTTCACCCTTAAGGCCATCTTTCGTTAATTGTAAAGGATTAAGCCGTAGTAATCGGAAACCATTTACCAAAACCAACAAACTAAAAATACAAGCAAAGATGACAAGAACAATAGGAATAGTCATTACTTGAAAGGTTGAAACCAAACCTGTACTTTCTCCGATAATTCTTTGAAGAAAAGCATAAATGAGTTTATCGAATAGCGCCCCTACACCTATACCTAGAAGCAAAGTTACAACCCCCATAATCATCGTTTCTTTTAATATCATGCTAAAGAGGTGACGCTTCTCCAAGCCTAGCACACTATAGAGACCAAGCTCCTTTGAACGATTTTTCATAACAAAGCTATTGGCATAAAGAACAATAATCCCAGAAGAGAGGGCGACAATTACAAGTCCCATACCCAAAACCGCCTTGATAGAATCTGCCCCAGGTAAGTCACCCAGATGCGGATTAAGCAGTAAAGATGTAAAAATATAGGTAATAGCAATAACCAGAATAGTTGCCAATGTATACGGATAATAAAGCTTACGATTTTTGATGAGATTGGATAAAGCCAGTCTATTGGTTAGACGAAACATATTAGTTCACCTCACTTGCCATTGTAGTTAGTGTATCGGAAATTTCTTGGAACATTTGATGTTCAGACTTATCCCCTTTAAAGATTTGATTATAAAGAATACCATCCTTAATAAACAAAACACGCTGAGCACGACTGGCGGCCGATGTTGAGTGAGTTACCATAAGGATGGTCTGACCGCTGGCATTAATAGTATCAAAGACATCCAATAAGGCCGCTGAAGATTTTGAATCCAAGGCGCCTGTTGGCTCATCTGCTAAGAGGATTTCTGGTTTAGTGATGATTGCACGCGCAACTGCAACCCTTTGCTTTTGCCCACCTGAAATTTCATAAGGGTACTTCTCTAGCAAGGGATGGATTCCCAATTGACGACTGACTGCTTCTACTTGCGTCATCATTTGCTTAAGTGGACGTCGAGAAAGGACCAAAGGTAGTAAGATATTATCTTTAACAGATAGGGTATCCAAAAGGTTAAAATCCTGGAAAACAAATCCTAATTTTTCACGACGGAAACTGGAAGCATCCTTATTTTTAATGGTTGCTGTGTCCATGCCATTAAGGTAGACACGCCCTGCCGTTGGTTTATCAAGCATGGCAAGAATGTTGAGCAGGGTTGATTTTCCTGAGCCAGACTCACCCATAATAGCAACATACTCACCCTTTTCAACCGTAAAATGGATATCTTTAAGGGCCTCAACCTGATTTCCTTTGAAACGTGTTTTATAAATTTTTTTAACATGTTGAACATCTAGTAATGTCATAATAAGCTCCTTTATTTAGTAGATTTTGGAGAGATTTTAGGAATCTCTTACTTAACTTCTGATACCATTTTATAGAAAAAGCAGGGGCAAAACCATAACCCTTGCTTTCATTTGTCGTCTAATTTCTTACACTTTTGTAAGTTATCAATCAATGGCTAACTTCTTCTTTTGAAAATGAATGGAAACTGTGGTTCCTTGACCTACTTGGGAGCTAATACTAATATCATGTCCAAGCTGATCAGCAATTTTCTTTGAAAGATAGAGGCCTAACCCAGACGACTGCTGAGTCAATCGGCCATTGTAACCTGAAAAGCCACGCTCAAAAACCCTTAAAATATCACTATCCTTAATACCAATCCCAGAATCTTTAAGATAAAGCGTATTATCTTTGAAGTAAATTTCAATACCGCCACTCTTTGTATACTTCAAACTGTTTGACAAGATCTGCTCAATGATGACTAAGAGCCATTTTTCATCTGAAATAACCTTAACATCCAAGTCATCTAGGTTAATAGTCAACCCTTTTTGAATAAAGAAAAGACTATACTTTCTAACAACTTCTTTAACTAATTGTTCTAATGCAACCTGTTTCAACTGCAAATCATCATGAAAGTTTTCTAAACGTAAATACTGCAAAACCAAATGAGTGTAGGCATCGATCTTGAAGATTTCTTGCTCCAAGAGAGATCTAATATTCCTATCTGTGACATCCTGAACCAACAATTGACTAGCCGCTATTGGCGTCTTGATTTGATGAACCCAAAGAGTGTAGTAGTCCATCAAATCTGTATAGCGCTTACATCCCTCCTCAGTCTGATTCTTCTGATTCTCCCTTGCATTTTCCAAGGTCTGGGCTAAGTAAAATTCCAAGGGACTTAAGGGAGTAATTTCCTCATATAGATATGCTAGCTTATAAGACTGATAGGATCTAAACAAGTCCCAAGCCACCATAATGATGCTCACAAAAGTCAGGATTGTCAGGGAATAATAAAGAACATCTGCTGCCTCTTCAAATAAAAAGGCAAACAAAATCAAGATGATTCCGTTAAAGATAACCAAGAGATAGAAAGGCAGACGAGACCTAATATAGTATTTGATAAATTGACACTTACCCATCATGACGCAACCCGTAGCCGACACCTTTCTTGGTTTCTATAAAATCCTTCAAACCGACTGCCTCTAACTTCTTACGCAAACGTGCCACATTTACAGAGAGAGTATTATCATCAATAAAGAAGTCACTATTCCATAGCTCCTTCATGAGATCTTCACGACTAACAATATTACCAGAACGCTCGAAGAGAACTTGTAAAATCTGAAACTCATTTTTAGTCAAAGAAACAACCTCTCCCTGATAAACCAAATCCATGGCCTTAAGGTTCAGAATCACACCCATATATTCCAAAAGACTCTGATCCTTACCAAACTCATAAGAACGACGTAAAAGCCCTTGAATTTTCGCTAGGAGAACATTTTGGTCAAATGGTTTAGTCACAAAGTCGTCTCCACCCATATTGATTGCCATAACGATATCCATGGCTTGATCTCTAGAGGACAAGAACATAATAGGCACCTTGGAGACCTTACGAATTTCCTGACACCAGTGATAACCATTAAATAGAGGTAAACCAATATCCATAAGAACCAAATGGGGCTCTACTTTTACAAAAATAGATAATACTTCCATGAAATCTTCAACAAGAACAACTTCATAACCCCACTGTTCTAGCATTTTTTTGACTTGTTGACGGATAACCTCGTCGTCTTCAACTAATAAAATCTTATGCATAACTCAACCTCTTTCGTTTCTCACTATTATAACAAAAATGATATAAGAATCGCCCTTTCTCAGCAAATATTACGATAATGTTAGATTGGATTTCCCAATTTTTTAAAGGGTGCGTTTTCATAGAAAAATTCTTTGAGTCTTCAAAGAAAATATAGTATTATAATAGTGTTGATGTTGGTTTATCATCAACCATCGAAAGCTTCATCGAACAATGAGAACATTACTTATTTATGTCACGAATGGGCGTGACGTTTCTACAAGGTGCCGTAACACCTAACAATAAGTAAGCTAATTTAGTCATAGAGAGATTTCAATGTCTTTTTGTGATTTTAAAGGCTTGCTTTGCAGGCCTTTTTCTATTATTCGATTGTTTTGGTTTATTTCAGAGTCTCAATAGATTCTGAAATAAATCAACACACAGCATTGTTATTAAATTTATAGGAGGTAATATGAAATTACTGGAAGACCGCATTCTCAAAGATGGGAATGTCCTTGGGGAGAACATCCTCAAAGTTGACTCTTTCCTTACTCACCAAGTGGACTTTGATCTCATGCGTGAGATTGGAAAGGTCTTTGCTGAAAAGTTCAAGGATACTGGCATCACCAAGGTGGTGACTATCGAGGCATCTGGTATTGCTCCAGCCCTCTATGCAGCTGAGGCTTTGGATGTCCCTATGATTTTTGCTAAGAAGGCTAAAAATATCACCATGAATGAAGGGATCCTCACTGCTGAGGTCTACTCCTTCACTAAACAGGTGACTAGTACTGTCTCTATCGCAAGCAAGTTCCTCACTCCTGAAGATAAGGTTCTCATCGTTGATGACTTCTTGGCTAACGGTCAAGCTGCCAAAGGCTTGATTCAAATCATCGAAGAAGCTGGTGCACACGTCGAAGCGGTTGGTATCGTTATTGAGAAATCTTTCCAAGATGGTCGTGCCCTTCTAGAAGAAGCTGGTTACCCAGTCGTTTCACTTGCTCGTTTAGATCGTTTTGAAAATGGTCAGGTCGTATTTAAGGAGGCAGACATCTAATGCAAAATAAAGAGAAACATTCGCAGGCGGCGGTCCTAGGACTGCAACACCTTCTTGCCATGTACTCGGGATCAATCCTGGTTCCAATCATGATTGCTGGAGCCTTAGGGTATTCAGCTCATGAATTAACCTACTTGATTTCAACCGACATTTTCATGTGTGGTGTAGCAACCTTCCTCCAACTTCAACTTAATAAATACTTCGGTATCGGTCTTCCAGTTGTTCTTGGGGTTGCTTTCCAGTCAGTGGCACCACTTATTATGATTGGTGAGAAACACGGTAGCGGTGCTATGTTTGGTGCCCTTATCGTTTCAGGGATTTATGTTATCCTCATTTCTGGCATCTTTTCAAAAGTGGCCAATCTCTTCCCTTCTATCGTTACAGGATCAGTCATCACAACTATCGGTTTGACCCTCATCCCTGTCGCTATCGGAAATATGGGGAACAACGTTGATAAACCAACTGGTCAAAGCCTATTTCTTGCAGCTATCACGGTTCTCATCATCCTTTTGATTAATATTTTCACTAAAGGATTTATCAAATCCATCTCAATCTTGATTGGTTTGATTGTCGGTACTGCTATCGCAGCAAGCATGGGCTTGGTTGACTTCTCACCAGTGGCTGCGGCACCTATTGTCCACGTGCCAACACCATTCTACTTCGGAATGCCTAAGTTTGAGTTGTCATCAATCATCATGATGTGTATTATCGCTACAGTGTCTATGGTTGAATCAACTGGAGTTTACTTGGCCCTCTCTGATATTACCAAAGAAGCACTCGATAGCACTCGCCTTCGTAACGGTTACCGCGCTGAAGGTTTGGCTGTTCTCCTTGGTGGACTCTTCAATACCTTCCCATACACAGGTTTCTCTCAAAACGTGGGTCTTGTGAAGTTGTCAGGTATCAAGACTCGCTTACCAATTTACTATGCCGCTGGTTTCCTTGTTCTTCTTGGACTCCTTCCTAAGTTTGGTTCCTTAGCACAAATCATCCCAAGCCCAGTCCTTGGTGGCGCTATGCTTGTTATGTTCGGTTTTGTTTCTATCCAAGGGATGCAAATCTTGGCGCGTGTTGATTTCGCCAACAACGAACACAACTTCTTGATTGCTGCAGTTTCCATCGCTGCAGGGGTTGGTCTTAACAATAGCAATCTCTTCAACAGCCTACCAAATGCTTTCCAAATGTTCTTCTCAAACGGTATCGTGGTCGCAAGCTTGCTTGCCATCGTCCTCAATGCCATTTTGAACCATAATAAAAAAGAAAAATAAAAACGAATAAACTCCCCTTATAGATTGTACTGATCCATAAGGGGAGTTTTTATCATAGTCTTAAGGTACCGATAGTAGCAAGATCTTTGGTAACAATAGCGGTATCAAATCTCACCTCAAATAGAATCAGCGATTCACCTGCGTAATCTATTGTCTTTTTATAATCTGGAACCTTTGCAATGAAATGTTCTGCCATATCAAATATAGTTTTCGAACTTCTTTTTGCGAGACCTTTGGCTTTGACATGCTGGTTTCCAGTGTGAGGAATAGTGGTAAAGGCAATCGAAGGATTTTCTTCTATTTCCTTGACTTTATCATTATCTTTAAAGGACGAAAAATAAAGAATATTATCACTAGGGTCGAAATAGAAATTAACGATTCTCACATTAGGAATGTTATTTACAGAAGTTGACAAGGCCATTTCTGTTTGTTCTGCCATTATTCTCAAAAATTCTGTTTTCGTGTTCATTTTCAAAGCCTCATTTCCTTAGATTAATTATATCTGAAAGCCTATAAAATGTCAGTAGAGAAAATGAAAGCAAAGTGTTTCTTTAAGATTAAAACAGATTGAAAGCAAGTCATATCTATAGTACAATGAAAATATAAATGTTTGAAAAATTAATTTAGAAAGGAAAACAGAATGCACGAAACACATTCTCTCCGTGAGCGATTCCTTGTTTTCTTCAAGATTTTTGTGCCCATACTGATTTATCAGTTTGCCAACTTCTCGGCAGCCTTTGTGGACACTACCATGACTGGTCAATACGATACCCTACACTTGGCGGGGGTAGCCATGGCAACGAGTTTATGGAGTCCTTTTTTCACCTTTTTAACAGGTATCGTCTCTGCCCTAGTTCCTATTATCGGACACCATCTAGGGGCAGGTCGCAAGGACCGAGTGGCACCTGATTTTTATCAATTTCTTTATATGGCTTTGGGCCTATCACTGATTCTCTTTGCCCTCGTTTTTCTGGGGGCTCCCTTAGTTTTGAGCCACTTAGGTTTGGAACCTGTTGTCAGAAAGGTGGCCCTTGGTTACCTACGCTTTTTGAGTCTTGGGATTATTTCCCTTCTGCTCTTTAGTGTGGCTCGATCCTTCCTTGATTCACTTGGCCTCACGCGCCTCTCCATGTATCTCATGCTTTTACTTCTACCACTAAATGGTTTCTTCAATTTCCTCCTCATCTATGGCATTGCTGGTTTACCAGAGTTAGGGGGAGCTGGAGCTGGGCTTGGAACTTCATTGGCTTACTGGGCCCTTCTCCTTATTTCCATCGCGGTTATCAGAAAGCATAAAAAGATTAAGCCCTACCACATTGAAAAGGTTCAACCCCTTGATAAAGCAGCTCTGCTTGGCGCCCTTAAACTAGGTCTCCCTATTGGTGGAACGGTCTTTGCGGAAGTCGCCATCTTCTCAGGTGTTGGTCTGGTTATGTCTAAGTATCCGTCACTAGTGATTGCTAGTCACCAGGCGGCCATGAATTTCTCAAATCTCATGTATGCCTTTCCTCTCAGCATTTCCAGTGCCATGGCTATCATTATTTCCTACGAATTTGGGGCCAGACGCATGGATGCGATCAAGAGCTATAGCAAACTAGGTCGCCTGACAGCCTTAGGATTCTCTATCTTTACCTTGATTTTCCTCTACTTCTTGCGTTATGATTTGGCTGAACTTTATGGGCATGAGCCTGATTTTTTGAGAATGACGGCCATTTTCATGACCTATAGCCTCTTCTTCCAAGTGGCGGATGTCTTTGCGGCTCCCCTTCAAGGAATCCTGCGTGGCTATAAAGATACCAAGGTACCTTTTTATCTCGGTGTCCTAACCTACTGGGGCATCACCCTCCCAGTTGGCTTCTTGCTTGAAAAAGTCACTGGACTTGGTCCCTATAGTTACTGGATTGGCCTGATTGCCAGTCTTATCGTCAGTGGTCTCTGTTACCAGTGGCGCTTAAATAAGATCGTCAAACGATACGAATCACAACAGTAACACACCTGAAGCAGTCTTTTCCGAATGCTTTTTCTATGTCCAAATCTCGATAATACAGAAAAAAAACTCCTGCATATTGAAAACAGATAAACTGTTATCAATACACAGAAAGCTTCTTTTGATGAGTGATTAATTAAATTCAGATTTTCCTGACCTATTACCAAACTGGATTCATTAATGAAAACATAATGTTTAATATTGAAAAAGGTCACTTTTTGTCCTGAATGGTTAGGTCACATATTATGTTAGTTTTAAAAGGCTTTCATCTTATTTACATCTTCTTTTGTCACATAAAAAGAGGTTGGGACCAAGGGTCACCAACCTCTCTTTTAGCTTTTACTAATTCCTTCAGAATACCTAATCAGTCCACTTGATCAAGTAAGTAGGCATAGCCTTCTTTTTCCATGTCAGCTTTAGGCACAAATCGCGTTGCTACACCATTGATACAGTAGCGTAGACCTCCCTTGTCACTTGGCCCATCTGGAAAGACATGCCCTAGATGGGAGTCGCCCACACGACTACGAACTTCGATGCGGTCCATATTGTGCGAATGGTCTTCCTTGTAATTGGCTACCTCGGGGCTTATAGGGCGAGAGAAACTTGGCCAGCCACAGGCTGAATCAAACTTGTCCTTGGATGAAAAGAGAGGCTCACCGGTCACTACATCAACATAAATACCTGGTTCAAACTGATTCCAAAGTGGACTCGTAAAGGCCCGTTCTGTTCCATTCTCCTGAGTCACAGCGTAGGCTTCTGGACTCAAACTTTCCTTAAGCTCCTCCCGATTCTGCTTGTGATAAGTACTGGCATCAATGACAGGATTAGCTGCCTGATTGACATTGATATGACAGTAGCCATTCGGATTTTTCTTGAGATAATTTTGATGGTAATCCTCAGCAGGAATAAAGTGCTCCAGGGGCAACAATTCAACCGCCAAAGGCTGACCGTATTGCTCAGTCATTTCTTGGAAAACTTGCTTGATAGTCGATAAATCATTTGCATCCGTGTAGTAAACACCTGTACGGTACTGAGTTCCCACATCATTGCCCTGTTTGTTTTTACTCATAGGATTGATGATACGGAAGAAATGAAGCAGAATCTCTCGCAATGACACCTTGCTAGCATCATAGGTCACCTGAACAGTCTCAGCGTGACCCGTCTGACCGATAAGCTCATAACGAGTCGTCTCACTACGACCATTAGCATAACCCGAAACCGCATCAAGCACACCAGGCACACGAGAGAAATACTCTTCCACACCCCAGAAACAACCACCTGCAAGATAGATCATATGAATATTTAGATTTGACATTTTTAACACTCCCTTCAATAGATAATTATATCTCCACGCCTTAAGTGTAACGCTTTTGAGAAGATTTCGCACTTATAGTGACTTGGGGACACAAAAAATCCCACCACATTGTGATAGGATTTTATTTTTATTCCATTTCGAAGCTTTCGCTCTTAATCTTATCTGGTAAGACAAGAGATAGGAGGATGAGTAAGATGGCTGGAATCAACCATGGCAGTGATGCTCCTGATAATGGAAGGAAGTTAATAATGGCATTAAGTCCTGCAAGTTTGAACTGGCTGCCAATTACACTAAGCAAAGCGATAAGTGTCACTACACCAACTGTAATTTGCATACCAGGTTTAGACAAGGCCACAAACTTATTAGCAATCACAATCATAACAATTGTGATTGTAATTGGGTAAAGAATCAACAGTACTGGTACTGAGAAAGCAATGATATTATTAAGTCCCAAATTGGCAATCGCAAATCCAATAAGAGTGAAGACAATAGCATAGGTTTTGTATGAGACTTGTGGGAAGGCCTTATTAAAGAACTCACCGGTCGCCACAATCAATCCTGCTGTTGTCGTAAAGCACGTCACTGTTACCATAACTGCTAGGAAAATCTGTGACATGGGACCAAAGATAGCCTGTGTTGCACTCGATAGAACTGCTGCTCCAAGGTTAGCACCTTCTCCCAAAGTTGATGTATCAAGTGGGAAATGGTTACCCAAGAATGCTAGACCTAAGTATAAACCTGAGAACATCAATCCAACCAGAATACCTACAACCCAAATGGTTGAGATGTACTCTTTTTTAGATTTAAAGCCTAATTGATTGAGGGTTACTACTGCCACCACACTAAAGGCTACCGAAGCCAAGGCATCTAAGGTATTGTACCCTTCCAAGAAACCATTACCAAAGGCTGTGGCTTTGTAAGCTTCTGTTGCTGTATGTGTGCTATGACCACCATATTTAAAGGCACCAACTACAATCAAAATAACGATTAATAGAGCAAAGATAGGTGTCAGGATTCGACCAATACTATCTAAAATCTTAGAAGGATTCATTGCAATCCATAAAGCCAAGGCAAAATAAACCGCTGTGAAGGCAAGTAACCATAGACTAGTATGACTATTACCAAGCATTGGTGCAATACCAATTGAAAAAGCTGTCGCTGCTGTCCTTGGAATAGCAAAGAATGGTCCAATAGACAAGTAAAGCACTGCCAAGTATAACAAGGCAAACTTAGGTGAGATTTTTTGAGAAATCTCGTGAATATACCCCTTCGGATTTAAAGTCCCAATAATAAGTGTTAGAATTGCAATTCCGACACCAGATAGGACAAAACCGGCAATAGCTGGCCAGAAATGACCTCCAGATTCAAAGCCTAGCTGAGGTGGGAAGGTTAGGTTTCCCGCTCCGAAGAACATACCAAACAGCAAAAGGGCTGTAAGGCCTCCTTTTTTTAACATAAGTTACTCCAATCTAAAACAAACAAGACATCATCTCAAAAAAGATAACTTGTTTATTACTATTTTAGTCAACTTACTTAGTATGACATGATTAGTTTGGAACTTCAAGCTATTGAAACGTATTAGGAAAGGTTTTTAAAATTGCAAATTTTCTGTATCATTATACGAAAAAACTAGACAAGAGTCTTATCTCGTCTAGTTTGATAGTTTAATTAAGGGTGACTAACAATCAGTTCAAGATCTCCCTTAATTTGCCATGCTTGAACATCGCTAGGAAGAATAAAGTGGCTTCCTTTTGCAATTGGGTATTCTTGACCATCGACTAGGAGACTTCCTTGACCGTCAAGTACACTAAACAAACTGTAATCAGCAGTCTTTTCAAAATCAGCTTTACCTGAGATTTCCCACTTATAAACGGCAAAGAAATCACTAGCGACTAAAAGCGTTGATTTGAGATCATCTACTTTTGTTGTGACTGGGCGACTATTGGCAGGTTCTCCAATAGTAAGCACATCAATCGATTTTTCTAGATGGAGCTCACGCAAGTTCCCTTGGTCATCCTTACGGTCAAAATCATATACACGGTAGGTCGTATCACTAGATTGTTGGGTTTCAAGAACCATGATTCCTGCACCAATAGCATGCATGGTACCGCTTGGAACATAGAAGAAATCTCCTGCTTTAACTGGAACTTTTGTCAAGAGATTTTCCCAATCCTTACTTTCAATTTGTTGGCGCAATTCTTCTTTTGATTTAGCATTGTGACCGTAAATGATTTCAGCACCTGGTTCAGCAGCAATGATATACCAGCATTCTGTTTTACCAAGCTCACCTTCATGTTCAAGTCCATAAGCATCATCTGGATGAACCTGAACCGAAAGCCAATCATTGGCATCCAAAATCTTAGTTAAAAGTGGGAAGACAGGTTCCTGACGATTTCCAAACAATTCACGATGCTCTGCATAAAGCACATCTAAAGTTTGCCCAGCGTAACGACCATTCTTAATCGTCGATACACCATTTGGGTGAGCTGAGATAGCCCAGTACTCTCCAACATGGTCGCTTGGTATATCATAGCCAAAGACATCACGTAAATGCGTACCACCCCAGATTTTTTCTTGCATAACAGATTGTAAAAACAATGGTTCAGACATAATATTCTCCTTATTCTAGGAACAGAGCCTCAGAGTCTCTGGAAAATTTTAGAAAAATGACTATCAGTGATAGATTCGTAGATGGATAAATTCCACATATGTCTTTAAATCACATGCAAGTCGCTAGTCCTTTTATTTACCAAAATTTTAGGCAAGTTCTTATGATTGTTTACCTCAATTATAAGCATAATTTGTGAAAAATTCAACAAAGTCTTAAAGAAATCATAATATTTTGGCTTAATGTCTTTAAGTTATCCCATAATCTAATTTACTTTTAAAGTCTAGCTCACTCCCTCATTTTCTGGATGAACTTATTGAAATTAAAGGCTTTTTATCCTATAATACTAGTGATACTGTGAAAGGAAACTTATCAATGAAATTCTACTCCTATGACTATGTGCTAAGTCAGATTAGCCAACAAAACTGGGTTATGGTTGCCATTGCTGCAGGACTTATTTTAGTGACTGGCGTATTTGCTTTTAAGGCCTTCAAAGAACGCCATAATACTAAGTTTCGTGAACTCTCTATCATTTCTATTTTAACCTTAGTTGCTGTGGTTCTAATTTCTATCAGTAATTTCCAAACTAATCAGACCAATGATAACCAGTTCCGAGCATCTCTTCATTTTATTGAAGTCATCTCGAAACAGTTAGACGTCAAGAAAGAAAATGTCTATGTCAATACTTCTGCAGCCACTGATGGAGCTATCGTAAAAGTTAAAGACAACTACTACCGTGCCATTGCAAGTTCGGATCCTGATAGCTACTTGCTAGAACAAATAAAACTTTACAAGTCTGATGTTGAACTCGTGGAGGTTAAAAAATGACATCTTTTTATCTTACTGTTGCAATTAAACTAGCTTTGGGGCTTATTTCACTCGTCTTTGTTATCAATTTAACAGGTAAAGGAAACCTAGCACCTAGCTCAGCTACTGACCAAGTACAGAACTTTGTTCTTGGTGCAATCCTCGGTGGTACAATTTATAGTAGTACCATTTCAATCCTCCAATATATCGTGATTTTGATTATTTGGACGATTTTGATTTTACTTCTAAAATGGCTAATTACCAATATTCTCTTTATCAAACATTTGATTGACGGTAAACCAACTGTCATCATCAAACATGGTCAACTAGATCCTGAAGCTTGTCGCTCTAAAGGACTTTCAGCCTCTGATGTCGCTTTAAAATTACGTTCCCAAGGAATTTTTCAACTTAAAGAGGTTAAACGTGCAGTTATTGAACAGAACGGCCAATTGATTGTGGTTCGTGTAGGTGATGAAAATCCTAAATACCCAATTGTCACAGATGGTGTCGTTCAATTAGAAATTCTTGACAGTATCGGAAAATCCGAAGCATGGTTAAATGACGAACTTACTAAAATGGGATATGACAACATTTCAGATATCTTCATCGCTGAATACGATAAAGGAAACATTAATGTCGTGACTTATTAAACAAATCACTTGCATTACCGTTTAATATTGTCTACAATGGTCTCATCATAAAAAGGAGGTTCTACTATGGGAATCGAAGATAAATTGAATCAAGCTAAAGGCGCTCTTAAAGAGGGGACTGGTAAACTGACTGGCGATAAAAAGACTGAAATCGAAGGTGCGGTTGAAAAAGTTGTATCTAAAGCAAAAGATAGCCTCGAAGACATTAAAGGTAGCGTTGAAGGTGCGGTTGAAGGCCTTAAAAATAGCTTTAAAAAATAATAAAAAACTGTATCTGTTCATCAGATACTTTTTTTATGCTTTAAATGATAGAGCTAAAAAAAGACAGTCCTGGAATACAGAAACTGTCAAATGATTTTTAAAGCACTTAAACTATCTTTTGCTTAAAATAAACATGTCAAAGTCGTGATAAGTCCAAAAACAATACCAGGAGCATTGGCTGCTGCAAGTGGTAAATCACGTTCTTTCTTGAAAAGACCATAATAAACCCAAAGGCTACAGTTAATAGCTGCAACGAGGGGTTGGATAAAGTTTCCTTTATGACCTGCCAAGTTGTCCATGATTTGTGGGATATAAGAAACATACATCAATACTGACATACATGTTGCTACCCAACCGACGATTTTCATTTGTTTGTCATTCATAGCCAAACTCCTTTATTAAAAATGCGAACGTATATTCTTATAATATCAAAGCAATTGTATCCTAAAAAACTAATGATTACAAGCTTTTTCAAAACTTATATTTATTTTTATTCATCCTCATATAATCATGAAATGATATAGAAAAAGAACAGTAGTTTACTCCGGAAAGACAGATAACTACTGTTCTTTTTATCTTATTTTTGAGACTTTCCTTGACCTTTTAATGCAAACGATGTTGTCATGAGTACAGCCCCTAACGCGCCTAGTCCCAAGCTACTCACCTCACCGATATTGGGTAGGCTTGATTTACTTGTTTGGTTCGTTTGTGAACTTTTATCAGACTGGCTAGCCTTAGAGTTTGTTTGGGTATTTTTTTGTGCAAGATTAGTTTGTACGACTGAGCTACCCAAAATTAAGCTAGCTACTAGGACTGCCCCCGCTTTTTCCCATTTTGATGATTTCTTAATGGCATACCATTCCTGTGTTTATTTGGTATGTTTGTATGTCATCTGTTAAACCTCCTACTTACTTTTGTGATGACTCTATTAAACACAATAAACCTAAGATAAGACTTAAAGAGAAGTTAACCTTCCCTTAAAGTAAAAAAATCACCAAGATATTGAGAACTTTCAATCTCTAGGATAGACCACTCTAAATCCTTCTATAATGACTAGACTGACCTGACTAAAATTCAGTCCATCCCTATGCAACCATTTGCTAAAGAAGTTTTCATGAATATTTTGCCAGTAAGCTAGGCTTCGATTTTCTTCACCTTCTTTGTAAGCATGGTCAACGCTGACTTGTTTAAAAGGAAGAACCACAACTTTAGTTGTTTCAATAATACAAACGGTATTTTACTTGGGCAATGGGACCTAGCTAACCGCATATAAGGCAAAAGGTGAGCTAGTTACTGTCTTTTGTACCACCAAAACCAAATTGCGAGATAGTCTATCTCTACTCCAAATATCAAAAAATGGTAGACCAAAAGGGCTCTACCATTTTCATCTTAATACTTAGAATGCTTGTAACCGTAAAAGGCATAAATAGCCGAACCAACTAGCACTGCTATGCCAAAGGCTAACCATGTCTGCCAACTGTACTGACTCATAAATGATAGACATACAATAATCGAAAGGATTGGTAAGACTGGAACAAATGGAACCTTAAATTCACCCTTTTGTGGCAAGCCCTTGTCTTTACGAAGAATGATAAGAGCAATAGCCAAGAGGACCAAATAAGCCAAGGTCGCAATGTTAACCAAGGATGCCATATTGGCCAAGGAGAAAACACCTGCTGAGATGGCTGAAAGGATACCAGTCAAAAGTGTCGCATGATGTGGAACCTTATGGGTCTTTGAAACCTTTTGGAAAGTTTGTGGAAGAAATCCATCACGCGCCAAGCTATAAACCATGCGACTAAGGGCATAGGCCATGGAAATACATACGGTAATCAAGGTCATAATGGCAACTACCGATACATAATTGGCTGCCCATGGCACACCAATGTAACGAAGGGCATAAGCTACGGCATCGTCGACATTTAACTTCGTATAGTGGACAACTCCCGTCAAGACTAATGAAACAACTGCATAAAGTGAAGCGACGATAATCAAAGCGAGAACAATACCTCGAGGAACATTCTTTTGCGGTTCCTTAATCTCATCTACTGTCATAGAGATGGATTCAAATCCAAGAAAACCAAAGAACATGAGAGAAGCACCTGCTATAATCCCCGTCTTACCACCATAAATTTGACCAAAGCCAAATGGTGCAAAGTTAGCCCAGTTGTCTGGATTCAGATGGAAAAGACCAACCAGGATGAAAACCGCCAAGGCAGAGAACTTAAGCACCACTAGGAGTGAGTTCAAACGAAGAACTTGTTTAGAATCCATGAGGAGGAGAGCCGTCACAAGCACCAAAACCAAGACTGGCAATAGGTCAATATAGGTCCCTTGACTCGGATTAAAAGGGCCACTGATAGCCTTGGGGAGCTGTAGACCAAAGCTCGCTAAGAGCCCCTTGAGGTAGGCTCCCCAACCAGAGGCAACACTAGACACGGCGTTCATGAAAACGATCATTGTAAGCCATCCGCCCATCCAAGCAGGGTACTCACCCCAAGAAGCATAGAGATAACCATAAACGCCACCGGCGGATGGATAGCGTGAGGCAAACTCAGCAAAGAAAATAGCCGACATACCCACACAAACGGCTGAAATCAAAACCGAAATAATCAGGGCTGGACCTGCCAAGGTTGATGCTGCGGTACCAGTAATGGTAAAGATACCGGTTCCGACCATGGCACCAATCCCCAAGAGGACGACATCCCTAAGGGTCAGATGCCGTTTCATCTCGGTTTGAGCCAAACCAACATCCTTTTTACGAAAAATACTCATTTTTATACTCCATTTTCTGAGAAATACCGCACTATTATACCATACTACAGGACAAAAATAGAGCTATTTCTGTGTTTTTATACCTCTATTAATAAAAAGCATATTCAAGATTAAGATTTCGTAACAAGTATTTTCTAACGTGTGGCCTATATCTGTCAAAAACCGACTGCTCAAAACTTTGCTTTAGTCGTCCATTATTTTGCAGTTTTAGTAAATTGGGATCATTTAAATTAGAAAACACTATGAAACTGAACAGGGTTTCAAATCTCAAGTTCTAGCTTTCATTTAGAATTTATCTACTAACTGGTCTTAGGATAGAAAAAATAACAAGATTTTTCAATCCTGCTACTTTTTTGTCTTATCATTTTGATAATGTTTAGTCATAGTACAGCCAATCGTCAAGCTAACTGACTAAATTAAAGTGATTATTTGTCACCAAAAACTTTGAAACGATCTTCTGTTTGGATGTCTTTATCTCCTGCTGGTGCAACGATTTGGCCAAATGGTGCTTGAGCACGGAGTTTCCAGTTAGCTGGAATGTCATATTTTTCAGCTAATTGTGCATCAACAAGTGGGTTGTAGTGTTGCACGTTCATGCCGATATTCTTCTCAGCCAAAGCCAACCACGTCGCATAAAGGGCGATTCCATGACCTTGCTCTGACCAAATTGGGAAGTTTTCAGCGTAAAGTGGGAATTGCTCTTGAAGGCCTTTCACTACATCTTGATCTTCATAGAAGAGGATTGTTCCCTTAGCTTGGGCAAAACCTTTCAAACGTTCTTTTGTTCCTTCGAAGGCTTCTGCAGGTGTCACTTTTTCAAGCTCTGAATAAGCAATCTCATTCCAGAAGGCATCTGATTCTTCATCCAGCAAGATCACCACACGTGATGTTTGTGAGTTGAAAGCTGTTGGTGTGTTAAGAACCGCTCGTTGGATAGTATCAATCAATTCTTGATTAGAGAGCTCAAGGTCTTTTCCCAAAGTATAAATTGAACGACGTTTTGTTTGTAAGTCTGTAAAGTAGGTCATAGGTATTCCCTCTTTCTTTGTGATATATGTTAATTGTTAAAATTGTTAAGTTCATTTGTAATAAGTTTGATTACAATAATCATTATAGACCTTTCAAATGTAATATCAATAGTTACGACTCGGGAATCACTAATTATTAATATTTTTTCTCACTCGTGTCAAAATACCATCATTATCCTCGAAGATTAACGCATTAGAAGATAACCATTTGACCTCTGCTCCACGATTCTTAGCACGTTCTGCTATGGTAATCAAGTCTTCCTTGTTTGCTACTTCAAGGACGTAGTAAGCAAGACCAGGTATATCTTCTTCACGTTTGACTAAGTTTTTGCCACCCCATTCATTGACAGCCAAGTGGTGATGGTAATCACCTGAAGCAATCCAACTAGCACTTGGAATGGTAAACTTATCTGCTAGCTCCAAAACATCCTGATAGAAAGTCGTTGATAGCTGACTATCTTTGACCGATAAATGAATATGCCCCATGCGAGTATCCTTAGCTATCACAAAAGGCTCAACCTTGCGTCCCATCTCGTAAATTTCTTGAGCTGAGAGTTCTTCTGTGACACCGACGATGCGACCATCCTCACGAATATCCCATTCAGCAACAGTTTTATCTCTGTAGAGCTCAATACCATTGCCTTCGAGGTCTTCCAAATAAAGAGCTTCACTATAACCGTGGTCAGCGGCACCAACAAAAGGATAGTCTAGCTCAGCAATATGTTTGAAAACATCTGCCAAATCCTCGCGAGATGGCAACATAATTGCCATATGGTAGAGACCATAACTGGACTTGACCGCTTCCTCACGATTGGTTTCAATCAAGTGAACTAGCGGCTTGTTTCCAGCACCCAAAATAATTTCTGTTGCAGTTTGAGATAGGATTTCAAGTCCTATAACCTGTGTATAAAATGCTGTCTGACGTGCCAAGTCCTTCACATTGAGTACCGCTTCTGCGAGGTAAATCTTACTATTGTAGTCGTATGTCATATGATTTTCTCCTGTGTTGTAATCATTCCTATGACATTATTATACTCAGTTTAATTGTAATATCGAACATTACAACCTGGAATTAAAAAGAAACCGAAAAACTTTCGATTCCTTATAGTTTAAAATCTAAAAATCAAGCTCCAACTTCTTTCCAGTTAGCCTTAGCATCCTTTAAAATACCAGCCAAAGTTTTCTTTTCGAGTTCTTTTTCCATTGCCATTTGAACGTCTTCTAGGCTCTGATCCAAAATCCCATGGATATTACGTCCTACTGGACACGCTGGATTAGGATTGTCATGAAAACTAAAGAGTTTGCCACTTGGACCGATGCTATCCACCGCACGATAAACCTGTAAAAGGTTAATCTCCTCTGGTGTCTTGACTAATGTGGCTCCTCCACTTCCCCTTTGAACTAAAATCAAGTCTGCTTTCTTCAGTTGCGACAAGGTTTTGCGGATAATAACTGGATTGACCCCCACACTCCCTGCTATTAAATCACTGGTTAGCTTAGTTTCATTTTCCTTATTTTGTGCTATAAGGGTCAAAATATGGACAGCAATGGTAAAGCGACTTGGAATTTGCATATTTGGGACCTCTCATTCTTCTTTGCTATTTTACTTAATTATAACAAAAAGAACGTTGTAAAACAAGGAGTTACAACGATTCAAAAAGTTAGTCTTACACTAAAAAATAGAGCCATCGTAAACTCTATCCTTTTGTATTTGATAATAAGTAACTAGACTAATAATAGATAGTATTCTATCCTATTGAGGCTCTAGTTTGGTCTTTTGTTTCTTACGGACCCCCTGCCCCTCAATATGCTGTTTGACCAGATCCACAACTTCATCATTGGTTGGCAAGTCCGAGTGCTGAGCATCTTCACCTGTAACAGTGATTTCAGTATAACTTTTTGCCTGATTCTGATAGATATATTTCCCAGCAGACACACTAGCATCAGGAACCAGCTCGTCCGAATCATAGGTAATGGTTCCAGCTACCGAATAGACATGCAGGGTAGACGGAATATTCTCCTTGGCAGCTATAAAGTCTGCTAGCATGACTGATTTATTTTTGATATTGGTTTCAGTGAAATTATAGGGCGTTCCGATAGTCATCAAAGAATTTATCTTGACATCGTAGTCGCTAAGATAATTTTCAATAAAAGCCGTATAAATCAGACCACCATTGGAATGGGCCAACCCTTTAAAATTATTGAAATTGTATTTATTCTGCAAGGCTTCAAAGGCCTGATTCATCATCTTAGCTTGTTTCTTGATATTACTATAGCCATCTTTGTTATTTTCAAATCCTATAACAATGACTGGTTCGTTGTCCTTAGCTTTGATTTTACCCTCAAAGGTGATACGCCCATTATTCCAAACCTTAACCTTGAGGAGGCTATGCTTGACACCACGACGGTCTTGATTAAGCTTACGTACTAGGCCATCAAATCTATTTTCCGTAGCGGAGCTCCCTGGAATCATGATAATGGGAGATAATTTTGAATTATAGAAAGTCTCTATTTCCTTGACATTTTTCCTAGTCCAACTATAGGATGGGACGGCTAGCCCAATAAGAAAGAGAGCAACAAGGATAAAGACCAACTTAGTTTTTTTATTTAGTTTCAAGGCTTTCTCCTTCCTCTTTTAGACCGTGTTGTACCTTATTAGACAAACGCACAAATGGTATAAAGATAAGAATGTCAACTGCAAAACAGAGGAGACTAATTGCTAGAGCTCGTAAACTACCCCCAGTTCCGATAAAGGCGAAAAGAAGACTTGGTGTACCATCTGGAACTGGATAAACCGCAGCTGGCATAAGATGAATAGCCAAGGCCACCGCAGCAATACCCATATTGATCATAGGTGCCAATAGGAAAGGAACCAGATAAACTAAATTAAGCAAGACTGGTATCCCCACCATAAATGGAGCCCCATTATTAAAGAGACTAGGAAAGACACTTAGAAGACTCACCTTCTTATCCTTGTAACTGGTTGATGCTAAAAGCAGAGCCACCAAGAGGGCTAGCCCTGAGCCAATGCCAGCAACCAAGCCATAACTATGATAAAGATTTGTTAGTGTGTAAAGGTGGGGAAGCCCAGTCGTCGTATGATGGGAAACAGCATAGGTCAGATTTTCCAAGGCAAAACTATCCTCGGCAATAGAATTTAGGGCAAAAGCCTGACTATTACCAATCCAAGCAAAAAAAGTGTTCAAAAGTCCCATCATAAAGGTTAAGAACAAATGATTATCAGTTACAGTAAAGGTAGAGGTAACCTGCCTAATCGTCTGAAAAATATTAGCCTGCTCTCCAATCACAAAGAGAATGTTAAGTCCAATAGCTAAAATGAGTGATAAAAAAATAGGACGGACAGTCTTTGGTTGATAAATATAGTTCTTGTCCACAATCTGATCATCACTAGCTCTTGAAAAGCGAAAAATCTGGCCAACCAGATAGCCAACAAAGATAGCCAACATAATGTTGATTGAAGCCGGTAAATTGATGCGAGTCAAAACACCATCGTTTAGCGGTGACAGCAACAGCTCCTGCGATCCTATAATTAAGCTAACCAAAAGGGATGTCACACCAGCTGTACCAGTACTTCTACCATAGTGACCAGCTGTGTATTTTCCTGCAAAGTAGGTTGATAAGGGCCCAGCTAAGCCACCAAGAAAGTTGGAAAGATTAATGAGCACCTGACCAGTTATCTTAAAGGCCGGTAACCAGTCAGAAACTAAAAACAGCTGATTGACATAGCCAAGCTCTGAAAATACCGATAGTGAAATCACCCGAATAATTCCTGAAAATAGGAAAAAGGGAAAGAGCGAAACCAAGGTTTTCTGCGTAATTTGGACGAAGCCTCGCTCACGAAACCAGAGAAACCTCTGGACCAAATAGTTTGTCATAAAAGACTCCTAGTAAAAGGCAAAATAAACTTTACATTCAACGTTTTTCTTCATTATAACACAAAGAGAGATGCCTTACCTTAATCCTGGGTTACAGCACACACTATCAGACTTTAATCCCCGTCATTTTTATGATTTCTTGAAAAATTTAAGAAACATTTGAGAATTTCTTGATGTTTATTTGATGACTTTATACTACAATAAAGATAAAAAGAAAGCGATATCAAACAAGCGAAAGGAGGCTTATCATGAAAAAGGTACTTGAGGTCAGACATCTGACTAAACGTTACGGCCAACACCTAGCACTTGACAATGTAAACCTGACCTTAGAAAAGGGTGAGGTCTATGGCCTTATCGGAAGAAACGGGGCAGGTAAGACAACACTGATTAAAGTCATCACAAAACTCATACGCCCTAGCCAAGGCAGTGTTTCCCTCTTCCACTCTACCTCCAAATCAGAGTGGACTCACGCACTGAAACGTGTTGGTTCTGTGATTGAAACACCAGTTGCCCTGAATCATCTCAATGCACGTCAAAACCTACGTTACTACTGCAAGATTCATCACGTTCCAAATCCTGACAATGTCATTGATGAAATCCTTGATACAGTTGGACTTGGACACACTGGCAAGAAAAAATTTCGTAGTTTCTCACTGGGTATGAAGCAACGTCTAGGTATCGCTATTGCACTGATTGCAAAACCAGACCTACTTATTTTAGATGAACCGATTAATGGTCTCGACCCAGTTGCTATCAAAGAATTCCGTCAAATGATTAAAAAATTGAGCGAAGAGCAAGGTATGACAGTTCTCATCTCTAGCCATATCTTGTCTGAACTCTATCAAGTTTCAACCCGCTTTGGCATTATTGATCACGGTCAAATCATCCGTGAAATCACTAAGGACGAATTCGAACATCTCAGCGAAGACTATATCGTTCTTAAAACTAACCAATTAGCCCTGGCTAGTCGCATTCTCCAAGACCAACTCCATCAACACTTCAAAGTAGTTAACGGCGACAATGAAATTCATATTTTTGACAAATCCCATGTTATAAAGGCAATTGTCAAAGAGCTGGTTAAACAAGAAGTTGAGATCGATGAAATTTACTACAAACGTCAAGACTTAGAAAACTACTTCACACAACTAGTAGATTCAGAAAGGAGGTAGAGCCATGTTACACACTATTCACGCCGATTTCTATCGACTCTTCCGTTCTAAAGGATTTTGGATTTCTGAAATTATCCTAGCCCTAAACATTATTTCTGGTGTCCTATTGGGTGGCACAGGTCATGTAGGCGTAGAAACTGGGGCAAAACAAGCCGTTAAAAGCGCCTCTTCGTGGACTGGTGTCGGATCACTGATTAATTACTCTAGTAGTATCTCCATGACAGTCCTCTTCACTTTAATTGTGGTCTCTATCATTTTAGGTGTTGATTTAGCACAAAAATTGTACAAGAATAATCTCACCTCCGGCATTTCACGGAGCGGATTCTTCTTCGCCAAGGCAACCGTCATTGTAGCTATCACTTTAGGACAACTCCTCTTGTCTTACGGCCTTGCCTTTGTTCTAGGTACTCTTTGCCACGGTCTTGGAACTGTACCTGATCACTTTGTTAGAAACTTTGCCTTAACTTTCCTTCTCCAATTCTTGTGTAATCTAGCTTGGGTAAGTCTGACCACGGTTGCCCTCTACCTCACACATTCTATCGTGACAACCTTTGTGACTTACACCCTTGGTTTAGTAGCTTTAACCGTACCAGCAGCAATCTTCCCTAAAGTAGAAATTTTGAAATACTTGTCACTCAACTTTAATTACGGCATGACTGCAGATAAAACTATCATTCAAAATACTGCAATCGTGGCAGTAGGATTTATCCTAGCATTCACAGCTTTGGGCTTGATTACTTTTGAAAAACAAGATTTATGAGAACAAAAATAACATCGTGCACACGCTCGATGTTATTTTGATTTCTTGTTATCATTCGTTGATTTTCACAAATGCTTTATTTGAGTTTCCAAATCCAGCATCAACTTTTAATTTCAAATTAGTATCAGAGATTGTATCTGGATTCAAATCAAAAACAACATTACCAGTCACTTCATTTTCTGGATTAACACTGGTAAAGAAAAGATTTGCATCATCATTTGCATAGATTCCTGCTGTTGAATCAGTTTTATACTCTGTTTTATCTTTAACTAGCTTAAAGTCAGAATCAGATACTGTAATAGCCTTAGTACCGTTATTTTTTACAGTTACGTTTAGAATAAGATATGAACCTTTTGCATTCATACCAAATTCGCCACCTACATTTTGCACGACTTCTTTAGTATGAATTGTGTATTCTACATCTGCAATTTTAAAAGTTTCTGACATCTTATAAGTAGGAATGTCCTTACTTTTTTTATTTTTCTTATTTTTAAATCCAAAGATAACATTGCTATATTGATAATCATTATCAGTTTTTGCAGAAGCACTTGTTTGGTTCATTAGAGAAATAACAACTGCACCGACTAAGAACCCAGATAGAACGATACATTCTAAAATTTTACAATGAAAACTAAATTATTTTTATATTGCAATTCTCTAATTTTTATTTTTCCCTCAAAGTTGCAAAAAGATTATAAAAAACATAAAGTTTATGCTTTCATAATCTCACTGTTAAATAAAACCATTCATTCTCATAGGACAAATGCAACTCACCCTCTAAGACTTGGACTAAGTGTTCGGTGATATAAAGTCCAAGTCCAGAGGAATCCTCGGTGTCTGACAGGTTTTCAGAATAAAAGCGGGTCGTTAGTCGGTCTAGATGCTGTATCGGCTGTTGTACCATATTACTAACTGACAAATAAATGCCATCGTCCTTTTTCTGCAATGTCAGATGAGCTTGAGTCTTACCATGTTTTAGAACGTTACTGATAATATTCTGAAATAGACGTTCAAAAATATCTGGATCCATTTCGCATTGGATATCAGGGGTTACTTGAATATCTAGTGTAATCCCTGTCTCTTGAAACATGTCATAGTAAGGTAGGATAGACTTAACCACAAGTTGAGAAAAGTCCACATCTTGAAATTGTGGTTGGATGGCCCCCTCTGTTAATCGTCGATATTCCAACAAGGCTTCCAAACGCTTTGAAACAGTCAATAGATTTTTAGAAATCTTCTCCATAGCCATATCATCTTCCCTACTACTTCGAAGACTTTGCTGAGCATAGCCGCTCGCTACTGTTAGTGGTGTTCGTATATCATGGGCAATATTACTGATAGCCATATCCATGGTTTTCTTTTCTTGGACAGCGACAAGCTTAGTCTTTTCAATTTGGGTAAAGAGAGACTCAATCCGATTCGTTAGGGTAACCAATGATTTTGGCTGGTTTTTCAAAGTAATTCGTCGATGACTTTCTTCAACTAGCTTTTCTTCAATCTGCTTTGAGAGAGATTTTACAGCCAAATAGTAACGAACTAGACAGGTAGTTACTCCCAGAAGAAGTCCTATCAATACAATAAGCAGTCCTTCCATCAGTCTTCTCCTTTAAGTCGCACACCTAAGCCCCAAATCGTTTCGATATACTCCGTACCCGCATCCACTTGGGCTAATTTCTTACGTAGATTACTCAACTGTGCATTCAATGTATTATCACATGATAGATAAGGGGCTTCCCAAACCGTCTCATAAAGGTCATCTTTAGTAAAAATTTTCTTTGGATTTTGAAGGAGTGTGTGGAAAATTTGAAACTCTTTCTTACCCAAACGAATGACTTTTCCCTGACAGGAGACTTCAAAACTGTCTGAGTTTATCGTGATATTTTTGACTTGATAGATGTTATCAGGCCTATCACTTCCCTTGCTGTGTTCACGTAGTTGAACCGAGACACGCGCATAAACTTCTTCAAGATCAAAGGGCTTAACGATATAATCATTTGCACCATCAAGTAAGTACTGGCTAATCAAGTGCTTGTCACCCAAGGCTGTCAGCATAATA
The DNA here is from genome assembly GCF_900636445.1 of Streptococcus vestibularis. Classification (NCBI taxonomy): domain Bacteria; kingdom Bacillati; phylum Bacillota; class Bacilli; order Lactobacillales; family Streptococcaceae; genus Streptococcus; species Streptococcus vestibularis. The sequence goes on from NZ_LR134275.1 coordinate 1,293,134, forward strand.
ACAGGAACAGAGCTTCTTTGCCTGATAAACTTAAGCACTTCTTCGCCACCTTTACCCGGTAACATGATATCTAGGAGAACCAAATCAATCTCTTGACTTTGAAACACAAGCTCTCCTTCGGTCCCAGAGTAGGCTTGGATAATATCATGTTCTTCAGAAAACAAGTTAAAAAGAATATTCTGGATATCCTCATTGTCTTCAATCTGTAAAATACGTGCCATGTCTTAATCCTCCAATGATACTACCAATTGTATACGCTCACTTTCTCCTTCATCTTAACAAAAAGCCAAATTAATGACAAGGTGCATTATGAGTTATTGATAGCATAAAAGGAAAAATAAAAACCGTAAGCCTTCGCTTCCGAGACTGACGGTCAATTATTTATTAAGCAAAAGTCGTCACATCAGAAGCATTCAAACGAACAGACTCGAAACCTTCTTCATTGGACTTACCAAGAGCAATGAGCAAAACTGGTACATGACGGTCTTCATCAAGTCCAAAGGCTTTGGCGAGACCTTCTTTTTTATAGCCACCAATGGCATTAGTATCGTAACCATAAGAACGAGCGACCAACATCAACTGCATGGCAGCCAGACTAGCATCAATATGAACAATTTCATTCATCACTTCACGTGGAGCATTGTCATACATTGGTACAATGCTTGATAGTTGTTTCTCCTTGACCTCTTCAGGCATTTTTCCTTGTGCAACAGCCTTACCATAGATTTCTTCCGCTCTCTCTTGGCTCTTCAAATCCGCAAAGATGAGAACCATGGCTGATGACGTTTCATTTTGCACCCCATTGAAGCTAACGAAAGGTGTCAATTTTTCCTTGCCTTCCTCACTATCAACAACGACAAAGCGCCAAGGTTGCATGTTGACTGATGATGGTGCTGTAACAGTCTTATCTAGGATTTCCAACAGTTCTTCTCGCGGAATCTTAACAGATGGATCAAAGTTACGAATGGAACGACGGTTATAAACGATATCTGAAAAATCATTACTTACTACAGGCATCTTATGTCTCCTTTTTAACATTAGACGAAATTAATATAATCAAAATTATAACACAAGACATTTTTTATCAAAAATAATTGCTACAAAAGTGCTTAAAGATTAGTTTCCTTGAGTCCCAGACGTTTCACTTCTGATGAATAGTAAACCATAATCGTAATCAAGCTAATCGTGATTAGCCAGATTGACTTAATATGAATAAAATGCATCAGAAGAGCTGATACAACTGCACCAACCACAAAACTAACTACGACAAAGCCATAATTGACAGCCTGACGACGATATTCTATCTGATCACCACTTCCCTGAATGGCATAATAGAGGGCAGTTAACATCCTTCGATAATTTCCTGAGGTCATAAATATCACGAAGGGATGATTCTCAATCTGACTGCCAGTAAAAGTCTTCATCATGATACCTGCAGAAAAAGCAATAATCGGAAGCTCTAATAGAGCATTTGGCGTCAAGAATGGTAAAATTGCAGTCATTACGCAAAGAGGAAGTAAACCATAAACACGCCAGTAAGCATTCTTACGATGATCTTTAAACCACATGCCAAAAAGAAAACCTAAGGAAAAGAAAAGGATGGAAAAGCATCGTAACATGTTATGGTACATACTACTACTACGCCAGTCAGCAACTAACAGGAGAATATTCCCTGTCTGAGTAGCAACCAAACTATGGTAATACATATGACAAAAGACATCCAAAGCTCCCCCTGAAAAACTGAGTAAATTTGCCATCATACGTGTGTTCTGAGGCAAAAGATTTCGAGACTCCATTACGTAACTCCCATCTATAAATAAAAAAATGACAGTTTCATTATAGCAAATCAAAAGAGACAAGCAAAAAACAACCCTCACGAGTTGCTTCTATCCTATTAAAAATTAACTGTGTCAGGGTTATCCTGACTCTTGATGCCTTGAATCTTATCCAAGACTACCATGTCGTCCTCTGACAAATCAAAGTCAAATATATCCAAGTTGGCTTCGATATTTTTTGGTGTCACTGACTTAGGTAGTGGCAAGAAACCTTTTTGAAGGCTCCAACGTAGGGCAACTTGAGCAACAGATTTTCCGTTACGTTCAGCCACTGCTTCTACGTCTTCATTTCCAAAAATGCTACCAGTACCTAGTGGACTGTAGGCTTCAAGAAGAATGTCACGCTCTTGGCAATAGGTAACCAAATCTTCTTGGACACAACCTGGAGCCAAGAGAATTTGATTGACATGTGGCACAATTTCAGTCGTTTCAAGGAGAGCATCAAGGTGATGTTGCATAAAGTTAGACACACCGATAGCACGCACCTTACCATCTTTGTAGGCTTCTTCCATTGCCTTCCAAGCACCTGCATTGCCAGCCTTCCAAGCATCATTCTCACGAAGAGCCTTTGGATTTGGCCAGTGGATGAGCAAAAGATCCAAATAATCCACACCTAATCTTTCGAGTGACTCGGCGATAGAGGCTTTAGCCAATTCGTAATCGTGCTTGTCATTCCAGAGTTTAGTCGTTAGGAAAATATCCTCACGCGCCACATCACTATCTGCAATCGCCTTACCTACAGAAACCTCGTTACCGTAGATTTGCGCCGTATCAATATGTGTGTAACCCGCCTTAAGTGCGAAACTAACACTGTTATAAGCTTCTTCCCCTTCTGGAATCTGCCAAGTCCCAAAACCAATTTTAGGAATCGTAACGCCATTTGAAAGTGTATATGTTTCCATCCTGTTCTCCTTTTCAAGTTGTAACAGAATTATCTTAAAGGATATAAGATAAAATTGCAAAGATTAGCTATGGTGTCTAGAAAAACACAAATAGTAGTTTACTACCAGATGGAGCTTCTATTCCTTATGATTACCCTCTATCATCGTACCCTTTTGGATGGCTAGAATGCCATGCCCAAGCACTTGCGATGATTTTTTCGATGTTATCAAATTGTGGTTTCCAGCCAAGTACCGTACGAGCCTTTTCAGAAGAGGCAATCAATGTATCTGGATCACCAGGACGACGATCAGCTTTCTCAGCTGGAATCTCCTTACCTGTTACCTTACGAGCTGCTTCAAGGATTTGCAGATTTGAAAATCCTGTTGAAGAGCCTAGGTTGAAGGCTGTTGACTCATTGCCTTTGCGGAGATATTCCACTGCCAGAAGGTGGGCATCCGCCAAGTCGAATGGATGCACATAGTCACGAACGTTAGTCCCGTCTGGAGTATTGTAGTCATCCCCAAAGATCATGATTTTTTCACGAACACCTTGAGCTACTTGGAGAATAATTGGCAAGAGGTGGGTTTCAGGACCGTGGTCCTCACCGATAGAACCGTCAGGCTTAGCCCCCGCTACATTAAAGTAACGAAGAGGGACATACTTGATGCCGTAGGCTTGGTCTGACCACTTCATGATGGTTTCCATCATCAACTTACTTTCACCGTATGGGTTAATAGGTTTTTGTGGTGTTGTTTCAAGAATTGGAATTTCTTCTGGAATTCCGTAAGTTGCTGCTGTTGATGAGAAGACAATGTACTTAACATCACATTCGTTCATGACTTCAAGCAACTTCACCATACCAGCAGTGTTATTGTCGAAATACTTAAGTGGCTTTTCCATAGACTCAGCCACAAGTGAGTAGGCCGCAAAGTGAATAACAGCATCAACATCAGGGTTTTCCTTAAAGACATTACGCATAAAGTCCTGATCTGCTAAATCTCCCTCGTAGAATACAGCGTCTGGATGAACTGCCGCACGGTGACCAGTCACCAAGTTATCCACGACAACGACTTTTTCTTGCCCCGCTTCAACCAAACGGTCCACCATGTGAGAACCGATATAACCAGCTCCACCTAATACTAATATTGCCATAAAATTTACCTTTTCTTATTTTTCTATTATTATAACATAATTTTAGTCCATGGGACTAACGTGATTTAAGTAAGGGAAAAGAAGAGAAAAAATGGTCGCCAACAGTTAGTTGACAACCATTATTCTTTCTATTTCTTCAACTTGACACAAAAGGCATCCCAGGCTTGGAGTTTACCTTGGTCTGAGATTGGTTTCACTTCGGTATTTGAGATGACGACTTCTTCGACATCAAAATTATAATCAAAAATTTGTTCTTGGTCTGATAGATTAACTGCAATTAGATAGCTGCTATCTTTGGTTTTTCGAATATAAGCAAATACTTTGTCAGTTGTCTCCAAGAGTTCAAAGTCAGCATCTACCAACCAATCCTGTGTTTTGCGAAGCTCAACCAGTTTCTGATAGGTATAAAAAATCGAGTCTGGATTGGCAAGGGCTGAGGCAACATTGATAGCCTTATAGTTAGGATTAACAGCTAGCCATGTTTGTTCTGCTGAGCTAAATCCAGCATTTTTAGACGTATCCCATTGCATTGGTGTTCGAGCATTGTCACGACCCACCTGACGGATTTGGTCCATGATAACTTCTAGTGATGCCCCTTTTTCGAGAGCTTCTTTGGTATAGTTGAGAGATTCAATGTCATTCAATTCTTCCAAAGTTTTAAAAGGATAATTGGTCATGCCTATTTCTTCGCCCTGATAGATATAAGGTGTCCCACGCATGAGATGTAGGAGAATGGCCAAGGCCTTGGCTGACTTCTCACGATAGACACCAGTATCACCCCACATTGAGAGAACACGAGGCAGGTCATGGTTGTTCCAAAATAGTGAGTTCCACCCTTGTCCCAACTCTAATTCCGTTTGCCATTTATTAAAAATAGCCTTAAGTGCTGAAACATCCAACTCCTTCTCATACTCCCATTTAGGGCTATCTGGCTTATGCTGAAGTCCAATATGTTCAAACTGGAAAACCATGGAAAGTTCTTGATTATCTGGATTTGAATACTGTTTAGCAATTTCAGGTGTTGCTCCCCAAGTTTCACCAACGGTTAGAAGGTCGTGCTTTCCAAAGCTTGCCTGGTTCATCTCCTTGATATAATCGTGAAGTTTTGGACCATTTGTATCAATCAGTTGATCTGGGATCTTACCAATCATATCAATCACATCCATGCGGAAACCACCGATTCCCTTATCAATCCAGAAATTCATCATGTCATAAACTTTCTGGCGCAACTGTGGATTTTCCCAATTGAGGTCTGGCTGTTTCTTACTAAAGAAATGCAGATAATATTGGCCTGATGTCTCATCATATTCCCATGCGGATCCACCAAAGATAGACACTAACTCATTAGGTTTGTCTCGCCAGATGTAGAAATCTCGTTCAAGACTTTCTGGATTTTCACGCGCTTCGATGAACCATGCATGCTCATCAGACGTATGGTTAACCACCAAATCCATGATAATTCGGATATCACGCTTTTTGGCTTCCACCAAAAGTTCATCCATGTCACTCATGTCTCCAAAAATATCTGCAATAGCCTCATAGTTAGCGATATCGTAGCCATTGTCATCCATCGGACTGTCATAGACAGGCGAAAGCCATAGGGCTGTTATTCCAAGCTTTTGCAAGTAGTCTAACTTACTGGTAATCCCCTTGAGATCACCGATACCATCACCGTTCTTGTCCATAAAAGATTTAGGGTAAATTTGATAAATCGTAGCTTTATGCCACCAATGTTTTTGCATGATTCTACTCCTAGTATTTATTATCATCCTGAGTCTGACAGTTCTATTTTACGTTTTTCCAGAATTTATGCAAGCGTTCTCTTTCATTGTTTAAAACATTTCAATGACCTATACTCCAGACTACTTAAATTTTTGGTAATGTTGAGAAATAATAGAATTGAAATGTAAAGTTAGCATTTACTAATCTTAATACAAAAAATGACAGTTAATGCCTTAACCGTCACTTTTTACTTTTTGGGCAAAACCATAACAAAGCGCCTCCCCGTAGGACTTTCCTCAAATCTATAGCTAAGTTCCTCATGTTCTAGAAGGTATTTGACCACAAAAAGTCCTAATCCTCCTTCTTTCTTAGATTGAGCTTTAGTTGAAGTATTTTCTTTAGATACAATTGTATTTTCAATGACAAAATCGGTTCCTCCATTTTCTAAACCTATTCGAACCACTCCCCCCTCATCAGAATGCTTGACAGCATTACTGATGATATTTGAGAGAACTAGTTTCAAAATAGCTAAATTCATGAAAATACTAGTTGCCGGAAGATAATTGTCAATTGATAGAAAGCGATTCTCAACCAACACTTGATTTTGAGTGAGTATGCGATTTACCACATCATCTAACTGAATCCACTCCTTATCATCACCTAATTCTTGAACAGAAGATAGGGACAAGATTTCCAGGACGATCTGGTTCATCTCATCGACGATATCGAGGGAAACCGATAGATAGCGGTCTCGATCCTTGTAGCGACCAATATTATCTCGCATATTTTCTAGGATAATTTTCAAGCTAGCTAGAGGCGTCTTGAGTTCATGCGAAGCCCCTCTTAGAAATTCGACCTTCATCTGCTCCAACTTCAGATTTTCCTGTTTCTGCTGCTCTAGATTGTCGATCACTTCTAAAAGGTGGTGATAGAGGTCGTTGATGTGTTGCTTGAGGACGCCGATCTCATCCTGCGAGTCAATGGGGAGACTGGCTGTCCGATCCAGGCGCTTCATCCGCTTGGTCATCCGCTTGATCTCAAGGATTGGAGCAGAAATCATGCGGGCATAGAGATAGGATGCAATCAACGACAGAACAAAAGAAGCAAGGAGTGTATAGGGAAGAAAGCCCAGACTGATATCTCGCGCTTCCTTTTGCGAATCGACGGTCGCTAAAAATTGCAAGGTTAAGTCTTGTCCTTCTTTAGTCTGAATTTTTCGCTCTTCGATGACCAGGGAATTATTCTGGCTAGATGGATTGAGGAGGAGGTCATCCTTGACTTCTAATGAATTTTGTTTTTCCTTGCCCTTAATATAGACCTTGATATCATTAGTCTTAGAATAGAGGGCAATAACCGTCTCAATGGTGCCCACTTCCTGACCTTGAAAACTGTCAGCCAAGACTTGCGATTTCTTCAAAATCGTCTGACGTTGCGACTCGATATAGGTCGATGGAAAAATAAAGTAAACCGAAGCATGTAGAAGGATGACTAAGCTACTAAAAAGGGCAAAGGTGATCAGAAAGATCTTTGCAAAGATACTCCGTTTGGTCATGGTCTCTCCAATTTATAGCCGACATTGCGTACCGTAACGATACAGTCCAGCTCTAGTTTTTTTCGTAGTTCCTTGATATAGACATCGATCACCCGGTCAAAAGGAATCTCCTCCGTCTCCTTCCAGACGGCATCGAGGATCTGAGAGCGGGTCCTGGCCTTCCCCTCATGCTGGAGGAGGTATTCCAAGATTTCCAACTCCTTGGCGTTCATGGAAATAGCTTGCCCAGCTAGGCTGGCGGTATAACTCTCAAAATCCACCCGCACATCTCCATATGTGAAAACCCGGGAAGGTTGGAGCTTTTTAAAAATAGCTTCGATACGGACTCTCAATAGAGACAAGGAGAAGGGCTTTTCCAGATAGCCATCTGCCAACTCTCCAAAGGCTGTCAACTTATAGTCCTCGTCATGGAAGGCCGTCAGCATCAAAACAGGGACCGAGCTAGTCTTTCGGATAGTCTTGAGGACTTCCAGACCATTGAGGATTGGGAGCTGGATATCCAGCAAGACAAGATCTGGCATCTCCCTGTAAAAGAGGTCCAGGGCCTCATGGCCATCACCTGCTTCAAAGACCTCATGGCCACATTCCATGAGATAGTCGCTCATCCCTTCTCGAATCAGGACTTCATCCTCTACGATTAGTATCTTCATACATTATCCTTTTTAATCTATATATGGTCTCTTTCTTCCATTATACCGTTTTTTATAGATGCAGCAAACTTATCATTCAACATCAACTAAGAGGTCCTTGGGTTTCTTGTGAAGAAGCCAGCGAGAAGAAATCAAGGATACTAAGCTTAAAATAAATCCACCGACTAGAATGACTACCAAAAGTTGCTTAGGTTGGACTGTCATGTGAATCTGAGTTAGAGTCTTACTGAAGCTTTCTGCCTCAGCCCCTCCACCAAGATTTGCAGCTAGAGATTCTTTGGTCATTTGCTTATTGATACCTTCTGTTACATTGGAAAGGACTGTATTACCAACTTTTTCGGCAAAGAAACTAGCTAAACCATATGACAAAAGAAAGGCTGGTAAAGCAATCATCAGCAATTCTATTAAAAATTGACCCGCAACCTGTGTCTTTTTAAGTCCCAAGGCCAAAAAGATACCAACTTCTCTACGACGAGCATTTAACCATAAAATTAACAGAAGGGTTAGCAATAAACTTGTAAAAATGAGACTTCCAATAAACATACGGTTTGCCACACGATACATCCCAAGAATAGATTTCTGTAAAGCAGGGTAGTTTGACGAGCTCTTAACAAGATCGTAGAGGGACCAGTTAATATTCAACTTTTTAATCTTTGCTATCAAGGAATCAAGATTTTGATCGCCTTTAGCAAAGAAAGTGGCATCCTCATAAGTAGCAGTTTCTACAGCATTACCATAGAGTTTTGCTACTGTGTCTAGATCAGTGATGAGGGTGTTTTCATACAACTCCTGAGCATAGGTAACGGCTGCTTTATTTTGACCAGAAAATAAACCTTTGATAGTCACTTCTACTGTTTCATCAGCCCTTTTTTCGTTATCAGCATCATAGAGATTAGATTTAAGCTTTACTTTATCTCCTACATTAAGACCATTCTTTTTAGCTAAAGCTTCGTGCATCAAGATTTGATTATGATCCTTATCGGTTAGATGTTCTCCTTCAACTAGTTTATATGCACCTGAAACAAATTTATCTTCTTTTGATGAGTCATTGACTCCTGTCAACATCAGGGTAGACTTAAAATTTTTAGCACGTTCTGGCGACTGATTTTGTAGCGTTTGCTCTGTTTCGATAATCTCATGATCTAGTAAATCACCAATACCATTTATCCGTTTTATAGTCGAAACAATCCCTTTAGTCTCACTAATCTTTTTAATATCTTCTCCCTTAAGATTTCCAGCCCCTCGAGGAGTTCCAGGATTCGTGTTACGATTAATCTGCATTGAAAAACTATTGGTAATTGACCCTAGACTCTTGGATGCAGCTTCTTGGGTTGCACTTCGCATAGCAAGTCCTAACAAACTAAGAGTACTCATCAAAAGAATAATAATTAACAGTAATAGTGACTTTGACCATTTTCGTGTAATATATGCAAAAGCGTTTCGAAACATAAGAGTCCTTTCTTTATTTTTTCTTTTCTATGAGTTGTTTCTTCTTCAACTCTAAAACCACATCAGATGCTTGAGCAACTTCCTTACTGTGCGTTACAACTATGACACATTTTTGGCGATCTAAGGCCATTCTTTTAAGGATAGCAATAATATCCTTCGCAGTTTCCTCGTCTAGATTTCCTGTCGGTTCATCTGCTAAGATAATTGGAGCCTCTGAAACCAAAGCCCGCGCAATAGCTACACGTTGTTGTTGTCCACCTGAAAGTTGTAGGACATTTCGATTAATTTGTTTTTCATCTAATCCCAATTCAGAAAGTATCTTCTTATCGGCATTTTTATTAACAAGTCGTACATTTTCTAAAGGTGTAAGATAATCAATGAGATTGTAATTTTGAAAAACAAGCGCAACATGGTGTCTACGATGATAACTAGAGCCTTTTTTCTTGATATTTTCTCCGTTAAACAAGACCTGCCCCTTCTTGGGATAATCAAGGCCTGCCAAAAGGGAAAGCAAGGTCGATTTTCCCGCTCCAGATTGCCCAATAATACTATAAAATTTACCTTTCTCGAAACTATAATTCACCTTCGAGAGGATAGCTTCACTTTTATTTTGATAACTATACGTAACATCTTTGAGTTCTAACATAGTGTTCCTTTCTCCTTAACTCATATTAGATAAGATTTCTTTTGGAGTTTTGCGCCAAATGAGACCTGTTGTGACACCGAGCGATAACATTACCAAGACTAGAAGACTTAGATAAGATTGGCCTAAAGGTAGTCCCTGAGGAATTTGATCTAATAACCGAAGAGCCTGCTGCTGTCCTTGCTGTCCTATAAATTCTTGTAAAAACAGTCGACTTAGTAGCCGTCCAATAGCAAGGGCGGGTAGCAAAGACATAAGGGACACCAACAATATCTCCATAAGAAATTGAGCAAAAATGCGTCCCTTGCTCTTCCCAATTGCTAAAAGAATACCTATCTCATGATTTCGCTCACGCGTCCATAGTGCCATTAAAAATGATAGGATTCCTGCTCCTGTAACAATTAAACTAATCATCATCGTTCTGACGATTCCTTGTAGCGCTTGAGACGATTCCTTCAAGGAGTCAAAAGCCTTACGGTCCTCGTCTAAACGTAGACGGTTCCAATCGATATCTAAGTGTTTCACTTGTTTAATGACTTGATTGATTCTATCTGGATTCTTAATACCAAAGGATAATTTTGTCACTAACTTATCAGTCAAATCAAGCAGTTGGCTAGCATCGTCATAATGGAGGAAGATTTGATTTTCACTTAAATCTGAGGACATTCCAGTAAATGTCTCCTCTTTCTTGCCAGAAAAAATACCAACGATATCAAAGGTCATTTTCTTAGCTCCATTTTCAGTCACCTGAAAATTGGACAAGGTCAGCTTGTCTCCGACGCTTAGTTTATTTTTCCTAGCAAGCGATTCATGAATCATAATTTGCCCTTTAGCAGATATGTACTTCCCCTTAAGAAGTTGAAAAGCACCACTCCTAAAATCAACACTTTGGGCTGTTTCCTTAGTAAAAGTGGCTCCCAAGGCTTGATTATCCATATTATCAAGATCATCACGTTCCACCGTTTGTTTTCCTGTAACTACCTTCTTATCCATAAGTCGCACCGGACTTACATATTGAGGTATCGTTGACATCACATCAGATAGATGACTAATCTTTTCCCCCTCTTTCCAGGAAAATGCACTGCCTCTTTCTTTACTTACCAGAGAAAAACTTGCTCCACCTGACTTCCTGATTTGTGCCTCCATTCCTCCACCAACTTGCATAAGAGAGAAACAAAAATACAAGCAAGATAATATCAGAAATAAAATAAGAAAAAGGATAAAATTCCGCGTTTTTTTGCGGAAAATATAAGCAGTTGCCTGTTGTAAGAGAACCATCTTCCACCTCCATTTAAGACATTGGACCTCAGCTATACCAAAGATAAATGAGGACTCTTTCATTTTTCTTATCCTAATTATAGACGACAAATATGAAACCTTTATGAAATTAAATACTCTAAAGTGATTGTTATCTAAAAATCTAACTGCTGAGATGATAACCCCAATTAAATAATAACTTTAAAGGACTATCATAAAAAATACGTTTCATGATTGACCTTCACCTCTTTTTCTCTAATAAATCGTCCTTCGCTAATAGCATTTACCTTCGGCATTTGATATAATTTTTCTCAGAGGTATTTTTATTTATGAAGAAACAAGCTTTTAGTTCTGAACAGTATTTGAATCTACAACGCGACCATATTTTGGAGCGTATTAACCAGTTTGACGGTAAGCTCTACTTGGAGTTTGGTGGAAAGATGTTGGAAGATTTCCACGCTGCCCGCGTCCTTCCTGGTTATGAACCTGACAATAAAATCAAGCTCCTTCAAGAGCTTAAAGAGCAAGTCGAAGTGGTTATCGCCATCAATGCTAGCAATATCGAGCATTCTAAGGCTCGTGGTGACCTTGGCATTTCCTACGATCAAGAGGTCCTTCGTCTGATTGATAAATTCAACGAGCTCAATATCTATGTAGGTTCCGTTGTTATTACGCAGTATTCAGGTCAACCTACGGCTGATGCCTTCCGTAACCAACTTGAAAAAAATGGCATCACGTCTTACATCCACTACCCTATCAAGGGCTATCCAACGGATATGAACCATATTATCTCTCCCGAAGGTATGGGGAAAAATGACTATATCAAGACTAGCCGTAACCTTATCGTCGTTACTGCTCCTGGTCCTGGTTCTGGTAAATTGGCGACATGTATGTCTAACATGTACCACGACCAAATCAATGGTATCAAGTCAGGTTATGCTAAATTTGAAACCTTCCCAGTTTGGAATCTGCCGCTTCATCACCCAGTTAACTTGGCCTATGAAGCTGCCACTGCCGACCTTGATGATGTCAATATGATTGACCCATTCCACTTGGAAACTTATGGCAAAACTACAGTAAACTACAACCGTGACATCGAGATTTTCCCAGTCCTTAAACGTATGCTTGAACGCATTCTTGGTGAATCACCTTACGCTTCACCTACAGATATGGGTGTTAACATGGTTGGTTTTGCCATTACAGATGATGATGCTGCCAAAGAAGCTTCTAAACAAGAAATCATCCGTCGCTACTATCAAACTGTACTTGATTTCAAAAATGAACGTGTTCCTGCGACTGCTGTCAAGAAGATTGAATTGCTCATGAACGATCTTGGTATCACTCCTGAAGATCGCCAAGTGGTCGTTGCAGCACGTACTAAGGCTGAAGAAACAGGTAGTTCTGCTCTTGCCCTCGAATTGCCAAATGGCCAAATCGTCACTGGTAAAAATTCAGAACTCTTTGGTCCAACAGCTGCAGCTTTGATTAATGCTATCAAAACTTCTGCAGGTATTGATAAGGATACTAAACTTATCGAACCTGAAGTGGTTAAACCTATCCAAGGTCTGAAAATTGACCATCTGGGTAGTCGTAATCCTCGTCTCCACTCTAACGAAATCCTCATTGCCTTGGCCATTACAGCTGCCAACAATGCGGATGCGGCGCGTGCCATGGAGGAACTTGGTAACCTTAAGGGTTCTGAAGCTCACTCAACAATCATCCTTACTGATGAAGATAAAAATGTTCTCCGTAAGCTTGGTATCAATGTCACATTCGATCCTTACTATCAATACGACAAATTGTACCGTAAGTGATAACTGACTATATACATCAAAGACCTCAGTTTTAATAACTAGGGTCTTTTAAAAATGACTTTAGCTTGATAAAGAAAAAAGGGAAACTCTATCGAGTTCCCTTTTTGATAACTAATTTTTCGTCTCAACCCGTTCCTAATAAAAAGGGAGTGGCCTAGCATTATTATGAAAAAGTGAGTTAAAGGAATCAAACAGAGGGCTAAGCCACCCCCGATTCTAATCAGCCTACGATTTCTAACTTGAGAAAAGGTAAGCTAAAAAGCAAAACTATAGTAGATAGGAAAGCAACAAGCGGGAGATAACGACCTCCAAAAAGGTAGAGAAGCAATGGAGCTATCGCTATCAAACGATTTAGAAAATTGCTAGTAACCCGAACAGTTTGTCCATCCTCCACAGTAATAGTATTGGACTTGTAACCCATTTTACCAACACTCAAACGAGCTTTTGATGACGGTAGGGAAACAGTTACTGCTTCCACACCAGAAACCGTCCCGACAAGACTAGTGTCTACTCGAATGGGACTCTTTCTAGCCACCTTACTAGCTTCTATTGTAATACTAGCCACTAATCATCTCCTCTTCCTATCTTCTACTTATAGTATACACTTTTAGAAACGCTTTCACAAGATAATCGACTATTAAATCAACGTTTCTTGACAATCATTGTACCTTTTCAAAAAGTATTGGATACCTTGATTACTATATCACTGTCAGCTTTTTTCAAAAAATTAATTATTTTTGACAGAAAATCTATTACAAGATATAATGTAACGATATCAGTTACAACTAATTGACGATAATGGAAATAATAGAAAGAAGGTTACATGAAATCATATAAAGGAATTCTCCTACTAACCATAAGTGTTGTTCTGACGGTATACGCCTGGCTAGCAAGGGGCATGACAAACTTAGTCGCTCCTGGTCTAGCTTTAACAACCTTATCATGGACTTTTATGTTGGCAACACGATCACGAGTTTTAGAAAAACTCTTTAACGGAATTGAGAGAATGTACACTGTCCACAAATTTCTTGCCATCTTATCAGTTGTTCTCCTTGTTTTCCACAACATCGGTATGGGGAGTCTATGGGGTTCCCGTCTGGCTGCTCAGTTAGGAAACCTTGGTATTTATACTTTCTTGGCTATTGTGGTTCTGGTCTTTCTTGGCAAAACTCTCAAATATGAAACTTGGCGTTGGCTTCATCGTTTGGTGTACTTAGCCTATATTTTTGGTCTCTCCCATGTCTACTTGATTTTGGGACAAGTATTGACTAAGCCAAGTCTCTTATCATTTGTAGTGGGGGGCTTCGCTATTCTTGGTTTAAGCTCAGGATTTTATATCATCTTCCTCTACCAAATTATTGGTTTTAAAAATCGTGGGAAAATTGTGGGCTTAAAACGTATTAACCATGACACAACAGAAATAGCTATTAGGCTAACACGTCCAATGGATTATCAATTTGGTCAATTTACCTTTATTAAGATACTTCAAGCTGGTTTTGAGAAGGCACCTCACCCTTTCTCTATCTCAGGCGGACATGGCAATATTATCTATTTTACCATTAAGGTCTCAGGTGATCATACCAAACAAATCTACAAGAAGCTTAGAGTCGGAAGCCCTGTAGCAATCGACCGTGCCTATGGTCACATGTTGCTAAATCGAGGACGTGACAAGCAAGTTTGGATTGCAGGTGGTATCGGCATCACCCCTTTCATTTCCTATATCCGTGAAAATCCTGTCCTTGATAGGGATATCGACTTCTACTACGCCTATACAGGTGAGCAGAACGCTGTCTATCTGGAGATGTTGACTGCATATGCTGCGAAAAATAAACATTTCAAACTTCACACTGTCAATAGTCAAGTGGATGGTTATCTGGACTTCACTGACTATCCTCTCACTGATGACACAACTGTCTTTATGTGTGCTCCAGTAAAAATGATGGAAGCATTTGCTAAAACCTTTACGGCAAACAATCCAAAGGCTGAGCTCGTTTATGAGGGCTTTAGTTTTAAATAAGTTAAAAAGACTCAGCAAAAACTGAGTCTTTTTGAGTGAGTCGGTAAGCTACTATTCTTCTTCTAGGTAGACCAAGCCCCAATCTTTGCGGAGTCGCGTCATGAGCTCCATAACATCTTGGCTATAGTTGAGATAAAGATGATTTTCTTGACCTGAGACGGCTGCCTCCATGTCTAGGACCTCATACTGGAGGGCTTTGGCAGTTTCTCCTACCTCGATGACTTCTTGTGAGCCATCTTCCGTATAGGTGATGACTGCCTTTTGCCCACGTGGATACTCGTAAATTTCGATATAACCCTTATCATAAGCAATGGTGCCACGTTTAGGTTGTTTGGCATGGAGACTTAGGGTCACCGTCGCCATTTCTCCTTCTGCATTGGTAAGGAGAATACCCGCTTGCTCATCAACACCAGTCGGAGCTAATTTAACCTGTGAAACCATTTCTGTCGGTTGTGACGTCATAAACCAACGTACAAAGGAAAGAGCATAGACACCGATATCAAGCAAAGCTCCACCAGCCAAGTTACGATTAAAAAAGCGGTTGGTCATGTCATATTCTTTATAGGAACCAAAGTTCATCTGGATAACCTTGAGAGGCCCTAGCTTACCACTTTCCACGATTTCAGAGAGTCTTCGATAGATAGGCATATGGAAAATGGTCATGGCTTCTGCCAGTTTGACATGGTTTTCTTCGGCGAGTTGGATAGCTTCTGCCAATTCTTCACTGTTTAAGGTGATAGATTTTTCACAGAGGACATGTTTGCCCGCTGCGAGTGCCTTGCGAAGAAAATTGATATGCATATTGTGCGGCGTTGAAATGTAGATAATATCCACTTCAGGGTCTTCAAAGACTTGATCAATCTCTTCATAAACCTTTTCGATTCCATATTTCTCAGCAAAGGCCACTCCCTTGTCATAGGTACGATTTGCAACGGAATAGAGTTTACCACCTAGGGCCTCTAAAGCCTGTGCCAACTCATTTGCGATAACACCAGTCCCAAGACTGGCCCACCTATACTTAATTTGATTTTCCATAGTGTAACTTTCTTTATTTTTGAATGGTTAATTCATTTACCTGAGATAAGATTTCAACCTCACTCGCTCCTGCTTGAAGAAGGGCTGAAGCCGTGTAGGCTCCCTCTATAAGGGGGACATGTTGAATGAGAATATCCTTTTCTGAAAATTCCTCAACCATCTCCAAATTCATGCGTGCACTGCCTAAATCGTAAAAGGCCAAGAGACGTTTAGCAGGCTGACTATCTACTGCTACTTGAACATGGTCAAAACTAGATCCCAGTCCACCATCTTCAAGACCACCTGTAGCCGTTAAAGGAATATCTGGTGCAACTTCGCGAATCAGACTCACCAAACCTTTAGCAATATCAGCGGAGTGGGATACAATCACAATTCCAAGTTCTGGCATATCCTAGCCCTCCGCTTCTAGCAAGGCCTTGAAGAGTAGGCCAGACGAATAGGAACCTGGGTCAATGTGACCAATTGAACGCTCACCGACATAAGAGGCACGCCCCTTTGTAGCCGCAACTTCCTTGGTTGAAAGAACAGCTTGATCAATGACATCAATGGTGAGTTGGCCTTGTTTGACAGCTTCAACAACTGGATGCCAAACATCCACCATGGTCTTTTCACCGACTTCTGCATGGCCACGTTTTTTAATCATCTCGAGACCTGCCTCAAGCACACCTGCCAAATCCTGACCAGCTTGTTCAGCCTTCATCATGCCCATAAAGGCAGAGCCATAGAGCGGACCAGAAGCCCCACCAACCTTGCTTATCAGAGCCATTGATACCGTCTTTAGAACATCTGCCGTACTTTGAGGGTCTGATGTGTTAATAGCTTCAACGGCTGCTGCCATACCACGCGCCAAGTTAGCCCCGTGATCACCATCTCCGATAGGACCATCTAACTCAGATAAGTGATCTTTTTCTGATTCAACTTTTTGATTAAAGACTTGCATCCATTTTACTGCAACTATTTTATCCATAATATACCCGATTTCTAGTTTTTGTCATTCTTACCATGCGATAGTCTTAACAGGACTTTCTAGAGCCTCAAGCCAAGCATCATCTTCAATCTTCATGAGCGTCAATGACAAACCTGCCATATCAATAGAAGTCATGTAGTTTCCTAGTTTTCTATAGATCACTTCTAGACCCGCGTCTCTAAGAAGACTTGCAACATCATTGGCAAAGACATATTGCTCCATGAGTGGCGTTGCCCCCATACCATTGATGAGAAGAGCATAGCGATCACCAGACTTAGCATCAAAGGATTCAAGAAGCTTACCAGTTAATTCTTCTGCTAACTGGCGAGATGGCTGCATAGACTCCTTACGATAGCCTGGCTCACCATGAATACCAATACCATATTCAATTTCATCCTCAGCTAGAACAAAACCAGGCTTACCAACCTCAGGAACCGTCGCCCCGCTAAGGGCCAAACCAATGGTGTGAATATTAGGAACAATCTTGTCAGCCAAATCTTTGATTTCAGCCAGAGACTTACCTTCACGAGCCGCATGACCTAGGATTTTGTGAACAAAAATAGTACCAGCAACCCCGCGACGACCTTGTGTATAGAGGCTATTTTCCACAGCAATATCGTCGTCCACAACAACACTAGCAACCTCGATACCTTCCATCTCAGCCAATTCTTGAGCCATCTCAAAATTCATGATGTCGCCAGAGTAATTTTTAACAACCATGAAGACACCGGCTCCCTGGTCCGCTTCCTTGATTGCTTCCAAAATTTGATCAGGCGTTGGTGACGTGAATACTGCACCTGCGATGGCTGCCGAAAGCATACCATCACCTACAAAACCAGCATGAGCTGGCTCATGACCACTTCCACCACCAGAAATAAGACCTACCTGACCAGCAACCTGCTCATTTCTTGCAATGATATCAAAACCTTCAACTCTATGAACCAGATCATTGTGAACATAAGCCAAGCCATCTAACATCTCAGTAACAATATTTTCAGGTTTATTGATAATTTTTTTCATGGGATTGCCTCCTTTTCAAAGGTATCAACTATTTGCACTTCAATGTACTTCCATCTCAAATCAATTTTCCCTTATAAATACAGTTTTTCAATCATTTTAGAAGAGGAAAAGCAACAACGTGTAAACGCATACAATTTATAATTCAATTGTAGCACTTGCCTCCAGCCGTGGCAAGTTAAAAAGGAAGACCGTCATTTTCCTAAAATATATTATTAAGTAGAAGAAAAATCTCATAAAAAGACTCATTTTAGTCACTAAAGTCATTGAAAAACGGGTTCTCAAAGCTTATAATGAAATGGCTACTAAAGCGATAAGGAGCGGTTACATGACTATCGATTTTCCAAATGAAACAGAGACGCAAAACGAAATGGATGCCATCCTTCAGGCAGGGCGAGTTCTTATGGAGAGCGGTGCCGAGATTTACCGTATCGAAGACACCATGGGTCATATGGCCAAGTCTCTTGGCATCAGAGACTTCTCCACTTACGTGGTCAATCGAGGAGTTATGATTTCCGGACTCAACCGCTCAGGTCTTAAGGAGTCTCGTGTTCTAGCTACCTCAGTCCCTTCTATTCATCTAGGAAAACTAGAGGAGGTTAACCGCCTGTCTCGTGAACTGGCAGAACAGCCAAATCAGCCCGTTTCTAGCATTTTCCAAAAGCTGAAAACCATTGAGCAGAAGACTTTCTATCGTCCTTTAGAGGATATTATAGCCTGTGTCATTGGTGCTGGGAGCTTCTCGCTAGCTCTTGGAAGTGGCTTGATTGATGGTACTGCTGCGGCTATATCGGGACTTTTTGTGGGGATTGGTATGCAGCTTTTTTCCCGTTTTATTCATACTAGTTTCTTGCAGATTATTCTCTCTAGTGCCATTGCCGCTCTATCAGCTAATATTCTCTATTATCTGGGTATCGGGCAACATCGTAGCGTTATCATCCTAGGAGCCCTGATGATTTTGATTCCTGGAGCCTACTTTGTTAATGCTATCCGTGAATTCACTCAAAATAACTATTATAGTGGTCTGGCCCTGATGCTGTCAGGGGTCTCCACTTGTCTGTCTATCTCTGTCGGTGTTCTTGCCATGATTTCACTTCTCCCCTTTGCGGAACAATTATCAGGCATGTTCTCAACACCGTCCACCTCATGGCAAGAGGTCTTGATTCAGACTGTCATGGCAGGACTAGGAACAGCAGCCTTCTCCGTGCTATACCGAGTACCTAAGAAATACTTCCTAGACCTTGGAACACTAGGTGCTGGCTCATGGCTCCTCTACCTCTTGATTTGGAATAATACCCATCACGAAGTCTTAGCCATCCTCTTCCCTGCCTTACTGGTCACTTTCACCTCACGTTTCTTGGCCCACTACCGTAGATGTCCAGCTACCGTCTTCCTAGCCTCAAGCATGTTCCCACTCATTCCAGGAATGAGCTTCTACCGTGCCATCTACTTCCTATTGATTGGAAATGCAGACCTAGGCCTCAACTTCCTACGAGCTTGCTTCCTAGCCTCATTTACCATCGCCATCGCAGTCAGTTTGACACAACAAATCCCTAGCCATTATTTTGTACTAAGGAAGAAAAAATAAATTGTTGAAATCCATTGGTTTTGTATACCAGTGGATTTTTTGATACCTCAATTAAGTAATCAATAGCAAAAAACAGAATACAACTTAGTCGGTTCAATTCAGTTGATCTTTTTTGTCATTTTAATTATTAATCATCACAAACAGATAAATCATCTAAAAAACATGGCGATTGATGACAATCCTCTTGCTAGATTAATGTTGCGTTCTGATTCCTCTTGGAATTCTGCGAGAGTCTTACTCAACTCACTCACTCCATAACTTAATGAAATTCCTTTAGAAAGATTCTCGACTGCTAGAACTTGAATAGCTCTGCGTAACTCTGCAAGAAGTTCACTACTATCCTTCTTTCCAACTTCAATTTCATTTTTAAACATTACGAGTAACTTTCTCTCATTTTCAGTTGTTTCTGGATTTAAAATAAGATTATAGATATTGTTTAAGATATCCGTAATTTGCATGTTATTGCTTTTTGTCATCTGGAACACTCCCTAAATAGGTCCTGCTTTTCTCAAGGTAAACATTTGATTTATACTATCATCAAATTCGGAAAGAAATGCTATCTTGGTAAGCACACCTATATTCTTTATTTGAAAAAGATTCTACGCTTATCATAGACTACTGTCAATACTATGCCGAAAAAAATCTAAATAGAAGCACAGTCACCCCCCACCCGTGAGAACGGGTGGCTTGCTCTGCGGCTGAAAGCCTCTGCTACTGGCCGAGGCCTAAAGGCCTACCGAATGGTTTCCCTTCAGCACCACCTTTTCTAGCTGACCCGTCTAGCGGGTCTCTTTAAGACTACTTTCTTTTATTCTTATCACCTGTAAACGAATCACATTCCTCGAAAATACTGAACTGATCTGCTATCATGTCCTCTTGTAATGGATTACGAATATATTCTTCAATTCGCTTCTGATTTTGCCCAACCGTATCAACATAAAAGCCTCGACACCAAAATTTGCGATTCCCATATTTATATTTTAAATTGGCGTGTTTATCAAACATTATTAATGCACTTTTACCTTTTAAATATCCCATAAATGAGGAAATACTTAGCTTCGATGGTATACTCACTAACATGTGAATATGATCTGAGCAAGCTGCTGCTTCATGAATTTCAACGTCTTTTCTTTCACATAATAACCGTAAGATTTGACCAATACTTGCTTTGTATTTCCCATAGATTATCTGACGTCTATATTTTGGGGCGAATACAATATGATACTTACAATTCCATGTAGTATGTGCTAAACTATTATTATCCTGTCTCATCAGGGGCCCTCCTTTTGTATATTAGTTAGTGGTCGGGAAACCTTATCTAATATAACACTTTAGGGGGACTTTTTTGATACATCGCTAAAAGCTTTTCGGAACCACTAGCACAGCTAGTGGTTTTCGTAAAACAAAAAAAGCCGTCTCATTCTTTGAAACGGCTATGAAATCAATCTAGCAAATATCTAAGCAAACCCAGAAATTAACGTTTTAAGATAAAGCAAAAAGCCCACTCTTATAGGCTTCTTACAATATAAATTCTTATCTTAAAGAATTTTGTTGTAGAATTCAACGACAAGTGCTTCGTTGATCTCGTCGCGTTCTGGCAAGCGAATCAATGAACCTTCCAATTTTTTATCGTTGAATGATACGAATGCTGGACATCCAAGAGTAGCTTCTACTGTTTCAAGGATAGCTAGAACTTTCAATGATTTCTCACGAACTGAGATCACTTGACCTGGAGTTACGCAGTATGATGGGATATCAACGCGTTTTCCGTCAACAAGGATGTGGACCGTGGTTTACGAATTGACGTGCTTGACGACGAGTAGTTGCAAGGCCGAGACGGTAAACAACGTTGTCCAAACGACGTTCCAAAAGAAGCATGAAGTTGAAACCTAGGATGCCGCCTTTGATTTTTGTAGCTTGTAGGAACAAGTTACGGAATTGTTTTTCACCCACACCGTAAGTGAAACGAAGTTTTTGTTTTTCAGCCAATTGCAAACCGTACTCTGAAAGTTTTGAACGGTTGTTTGGACCGTGTTGTCCTGGTATGTAGTTACGACGTGCCAATTCTTTACCTGTAAGTGAAAGGCCAAGGCGACGAGCTTGTTTCCAAGATGGTCCTGTATAACGTGACATATGTATGTCCCTCCTGATATAAATAATATTTCGGTGGAAATAGTCACTTAGAGAGCCCTGATTCGTGCAGATGCCCTTCGCCTAAACAGCCAAGGTTACTTGTTATAAGACACCTGTTGACTAGCTTCACGCTTTACCGCTACTGTTTTACCATAAAATGATCAATTTGCAAAGGGGAAGGTACGGCTTTATTTCAATTTGAGAGAGAATGTAAACTTGCTACCTAAGCCATACTGACTTTCTGCTGAGATGTCGCCGCCAAGCTGATGGGCTAGTTCTCGTGCAATCGCAAGTCCTAAGCCATGACCACCTGTCTTCATATTGCGCGAAGTTTCTACACGATAAAGTCGTTTAAAGATCTTTTCCAAATCCTCAGGATGAATCCCCTGACCCTCGTCTTTCACACTGATTGTCAGCTCTTGTTCTGTTAATTGGGCAAGAACCTCGATTCTGGTTCCTGGTTCTGAATATTTAAAGGCATTGTTTAACAAATTGACTAAAATGCGAGAAAGTTTGTCATAATGGCTCTTGACTTTCGCTGACTCAGGTGACACTTGAATGTAAACATCTCGCTCCTCTTGTTCAATCTGGAGTTGAAATTCACTCATTGACTCAATCAACAGCTGATCTAAAAATACCTCTTCGACTTCTTCATCAGCAGTATCTTGAGGTTGTGTGTTAAGAGTCAAAACATCCAATTCCTCTACTAGCTTGTTTAGACGCTCAGTTTGCCGACCAATCGTGGCTAAGTAGTGGAGCCTCTCCTCTTCCTTAATCACCCCATCTAGAATTCCCTCTACAGTAACCTGAATGGAGGTAATGGGAGTTTTAATATCGTGAGAGAGCTGCGCAATCATCATTCTCTTTTCTTGCTCGCTCTCATCAAGTGATTGAAAGATGGCTTGCAAATTGTGGGACATGTCATTAAAAGCCTGGCCCAGCTCTTGAAACTCTAATGGGCCTTTGGTTTCAATTTCTGTGCTGAAATCCTTGCTGGCTATATCCTGAGCTTGTTTTTTCAAATGTTTCAGAGAAGAAAAAACAGGCGACAAAAGAAAGATGCTCACTGCAGCGCCAATGAAACTAGCAATCAAGGTCATTCCAACTAGAAAGTACACTTCACTTTTCTCGATCAACATTCGTTGGACTGCCCAGAAAACAACCAAAATCGTTAGTAGAGTCGACACTAGATACCCCACTAAAATATAGTTTTTTAATTTCATTTTCTACCTCTTGGTTTTTCCATCTTATAGCCCAAACCCCAGACAGTTTTGATAGCAGGAGCATTTGAATTTGTATACTTGGTCAACTCTTGCCTCAAAGCATGGATATGAACATTGAGTGTATTGGTATCATCCACATAGTCCTCTTGCCATACCTTCTCATAAAGTTCCGTCTTTGAAAAGACTCTCTCAGGATTGCTGGCTAATACCCATAGAAGTTCAAAGGATTTTACTGTCAATTCCAAAGGTTGGTCCCCTATGCGAACCTCATGAGTCACATGGTTGATCACTAAGTCACCAAGCTCGATCCGCTCTGTCTCACCTCCACGGCTAAGGCGACGTAAGATATTATTCACTCTTAAAACCAATTCGCGTGGACTAAACGGTTTGGCTATGAAATCATCTGCCCCCATACTTAATCCATAAATCTTATCCTGCTCGCTTGTCTTAGCAGTTGTAAAGAGAAAGGGTTGATCAGGAGCAATATATTGAACCTCACTGATAAAATCATAACCGTCCATATTGGGCATCATGATATCTGTGATGATGAGGTCAATAGATTTTTTTCTGAAAAGTTCTAATCCCTCCTTGCCATCATGGGCGACTAAAACATCGTATCCTGCCTGTAAAAGATAGCGGTTTTGAATATCTAGAATATCTATCTCATCATCAACCAGCAAAATTGTCTTTTTCATCTGACGCTCCTCTGATAAAAACAGTGTTATACTTGCCTTAGTATAACACTATTTCTTCTAATATTTAAATGATTTGAATCTTAATCTTCTCGTTTGGTTGTCAAACCTAAAAGTCCAACAAGGCCTGCCAAGGCTATACCAAAGATACCAAGGCCAGCTGTAGCCGTTTGAGCTTCCCCAGTATTTGGTAGCATAGGTTGCCCATCATTTTTCCTAGTCTTAGCCATGGAATTATCTGTGGAATCAGCCGTTCTCATCTCTGAAATATGGGCTTCTTTCGTCATATCTTTCATTTTGTTCATTGAATCTGACG
Organism: Streptococcus vestibularis; assembly: GCF_900636445.1. Classification (NCBI taxonomy): domain Bacteria; kingdom Bacillati; phylum Bacillota; class Bacilli; order Lactobacillales; family Streptococcaceae; genus Streptococcus; species Streptococcus vestibularis. The sequence goes on from NZ_LR134275.1 coordinate 1,317,078, forward strand.
TAGAAGAAGACATAGATATCTGATCTCCTTGAGGAGTTCTGGACATCATTTCTGATCCATGAAGTCGAATCGTTACTTGACGAGTAGCAACTAGATTGCTCAAGTCAGGTTTGCCATCTTTAGAACCATACACTTTGACAGTAGCTTGGTAAGTGTGAGTGCCATTGGCACGAAGTTGGTCTAGAAGGGCTTGTCCTTCTTTGCCTGTCGTGTTGCCATTCAAATCTACTTCGTAGAAATATTGGCCTTTAGCCAAGCCTTCAAGTGGCAATAGCGCTGGGTTATTCGCTGTTCCATTGTCAGACCATGGGGCTTTGTCTGAGGCTTTTAACAAGAGACGAGTCAACATACCATCTCCACCAAAAGCTTCATATGGAATAACTTGGTTGACACCGGCCAAGAAAGGTCCAGGAACATTTGCTTTTTTAAGGTAGCTAGCTGGAACATCAATCATGTCTTTAATATTGTTAACAACAGACTCTTCAACCTGATTTGGTGTGGTTGAAGCATTCAAATTAACAGTCAAATCCTTAGTCGCTACAAGATTTGTCAAATCAGCCTTGCCATCTTTAGCACCGTAAACTTTGATGGTAGCTTTATAGCTTTGAGAGCCATTTTGTTTCAACAAGTCTAACAAATCTTTATCAGATTTTCCTTGAGTGCCAGCCAAATCTACTTCATAGAAGTAAAGACCTTTGCCTAATTTCTCTACTGGTGGAAGGGCAGGATTTTTAGCTGAACCGTTGTCTGACCATGGAGCATTGTCTGAGGCCTTCAAGATAAGGCGAGTCAACATACCATCACCAGCGAAGAATTCATAAGGAATAACTTGGTTGACACCGGCTGTGAATGGACCTGGGAAATTCGCTTTATCCAAGTAAGTAGCTGGAACATCTACTGTATCTTTGGTGTTGTCGGCTACACCTTTTTGCACTTCAGCTGGGGTAGTCAAACCATTCAAGTTGACATCCAAATCTTTTGTCGCTACTAGGTTAGTCAAATCGGCCTTGCCGTCTTTGGCACCGTAAACTTTGATGGTGGCTTTATAGCTTTGTGTACCATTTTGTTTTAAGAGGTCAAGTAGCTCTTTATCAGACTTACCTTGAGTGCCAGCCAAATCTACTTCATAGAAGTAGAGGCCTTTGCCCAATTTCTCTACTGGTGGAAGGGCGAGGTTTTTAGCTGAGCCATTGTCGGACCATGGAGCCTTGTCTGAGGCCTTCAAGATAAGGCGAGTCAACATACCATCACCAGCGAAGAATTCATAAGGAATAACTTGGTTGACACCGGCTGGAAACGGGCCTGGGAAGTTGGCTTTGTCCAAGTAAGTAGCTGGGACATCTACTGTGTCTTTAGTATTGTCAGCCACACCCTTTTGCACTTCAGCTGGAGTTGTTGCTGGTTGCGCTTCACTGACTTCACGGTCTTGCCCAGAAACTGTAGACGCAGGACTTTCCACAGGTTTAACTGCATCTTCTGTTTGTTTCTTAGAGTCAGGTTGTGCTTGCACTTCTTCTTTTGGTTCTACTACTTGATCTTTAGCATCGGTATCCGATTTTTCTGAAGAGTCTGTAGCATCCAAACTTGTTTTAGGTGTTGGAACAGACTGTCCTGAAGGAAGAGCTACATCGACTGCTTCTTTGAGAACCTCTACTGGTAAGTCGCTCTTTGCACTCTCGGAAGCAGCGTCTGGCACGACTTGAGCAGGGGTTGGATTGACGACGTCAGCATGTGCAGAACTTGGTTGACCGACTAGGACAAAAAAGCCACTGGCTACAACAACTGAAGCGACACCGACACTTAGACGGCGAATAGACCAACGAGTATATCTCTGATTTTGATTGAATTTCATAGGATTCTCCTTAGAGCTTTCTTTTTTTATGACTCTAGTATAATCTCCTAAATTTAAAAAGGATTAATAAAAAGTTGAAATTTTTCTTAAATCCCTCTTATAAAATACTTATATTGACTCCATAGTTATTGAAAAAAGAGTAGTCCTTTCTCTTCTACTCACTCAGCTCTGTTAGAGTATCCAAATGTTGGTTATTAATCACCGCCATGATATAGGTGCTTGACCGTAAAAAGTCATCAGGACCGAATTGAACATCTAGAGGAGCATTTTCATAGTCACGAAATCCAAGTACATTGAGGTTGTATCGCCCACGTAAATCTAGCTGACTAAGGCTTTTCCCCGCCCAAGATTGGGGAATTCTCATCTCGACAATCGAAACATTCTTGTCCAGCTGAAAGACATCCACGCTGTATTATAGCCAAAGATGCTACGCCCTATTTCGCCCGCTAGTGTGATGTAACACGCCTTACCATTTTCCAAGATTATAGAATCCGCTCGGTTGCTGTTGGCCGTACCGATAACACGAATAGAGTGCTTTTTTTAATTATAAGAGCAACAAATTTATAAGGATTTGGAAAAAATAAAAGGAAGTCGACCAACCACCAACTTCCTTTTTACCTATTTTTTATAATTTCTCCTCTATTTTAAGAAAACTTTAGGCTTTGCTTTATATACTATAACCATCCTAAAACTTTTCTTTTTCATAATCTCCTAAATCCAGGTATTAGGTCCTGGATTTTTTGTGTGAACAAAAATTATGAAATTTGAATCAAAGCTTTTCTTTTTTTGACTGACTAATCATCTCTAGAAAATAGGTATGGACCCTTGTATCACCTGTTAATTCTGGATGAAAAGAGGTGACAAGCATATGTTTTTCCTTGGCTGCCACGATTGCCCCATTGACTTGAGCTAAAATCTCAACTTCTGGGCCAATGGTTTCAATGATTGGTCCACGAATAAAGACCATGGGAATCTCACCAATTCCCTTAAAGTCAGCATTTGTGACAAAACTGCCCAGCTGACGACCATAGGCATTTCTGGCTACATTGATGTCCATGCTTGCTAAATGTTTTGTTTGGTCTCCCACTATGGTTTTGGCTAACAAAATCAGACCCGCACAAGTTCCAAATACAGGTAGTCCTGCATTAATTTTCATCTTAATTGGCTCAAACAAATCTAAATCATGCAAAAGTTTCCCCATGACTGTCGACTCGCCTCCCGGTAGAATGAGCCCGTCTAAATCAGCATGAGTTTCCCAATCCTGTTGATTTCTGATTTGAACTGTTTCAACATCAAGTGCTTTCAAGACCTGCTCATGTTCCGCAAAAGCACCTTGTAATGCCAATATTCCGATTTTTGTCATCTATTTTCCTCGCTCTGCCATCAAGATTTCTATTTCATCCTTATTGATACCAACCATGGCTTCACCCAAATCTTCTGACACTTGCGCCAAAATATCCGGACGATCAAAGTTAGTTACTGCTTTGACAATGGCTTCCGCACGTTTTTTGGGATCTCCTGACTTGAAAATCCCTGAACCAACAAAGACACCTTCAGCACCCAACTGCATCATAAGCGCAGCATCGGCAGGCGTCGCTACACCACCAGCCGCAAAATTGACAACTGGCAATTTGCCATGTTCATGGACATAACGGACCAAGTCAATTGGTACCTGTAAGTCCTTGGCAGTAATGTAAAGCTCGTCTTCTCTGAGATTTTGAATACGGCGAATCTCTTGGTTCATAAGTCGCAAGTGGTGAACAGCTTGGACAATATCACCAGTCCCAGGCTCACCTTTGGTACGAATCATTGATGCCCCTTCAGAAATACGACGAAGGGCTTCACCGAGATCCTTGGCCCCACAAACGAAAGGCACATCAAACTTGGTTTTATCCACATGAATAAGGTCATCAGCAGGCGTCAATACCTCACTCTCATCGATATAATCAATCTCAATAGCCTGCAAAATCTGTGCTTCCACAAAATGACCGATACGCACCTTGGCCATCACTGGAATACTGACAGCGGCCTGAATTTCCTTGATCATCTTAGGATCACTCATGCGTGATACACCACCCACAGCACGAATATCAGCTGGAATACGTTCCAAAGCCATAACTGCAGCTGCTCCAGCTGCTTCTGCAATACGTGCCTGCTCAGGGTTTTGAACGTCCATGATGACGCCCCCTTTAAGCATTTGTGCCAAATTTTTATTTAAGTCGTAACGATTTGTCATAGCAATCACCTCATATATTTTTATGACCCTTATTTTACACAGGATAACTTTTGAAGAAAAGTGGCACTTTTATAAACTGTATGGGGACAATTTGGATCTCTATTGTCAGAATGAGCAGAATAATCACTAAATTAGAAGGTTTACTTCTATAGATTTTAATGATTTTTTAGTAACTGAATACTGGTGATGACAAATTATTTGGTGAGCATATTGTTTACTAAATGTTTAGTTAGCTAACAGCAACTTTCTTTGTTAACCACAAAAATTCTTCTCCTACTTTAAGAAAACTTTAGGCTTTGCTTTATATACTATAACCATCCTAAAACTTTTCTTTTTCATAATCTCCTAAATCCAGGGCACAAGTCCTGGATTTTTGTGTGAACAAAAATTATGAAATTTGAATCAAAGCTTTTCTTTTTTTGACTGACTAATCATCTCTAGAAAATAGGCATGAGCCCTTGTATCACCAGTCAATTCTGAATGAAATGAGGTGACAAGCATTTGTTTTTCCTTGGCTGCCACGATTGCCCCATTGACTTGAGCTAAAATCTCAACTTCTGGTCCAACGGTTTCAATGATTAGTGTATGAATAAAGTCTATGGGAATCTCACCAATTCCCTTTTCGAAGCACTCCACCCTATAATATAATTGTTTTTTGCCTCTTATTACTGACTATCTTATTCGTAAAAAGCCTGCTTTTATTGAAAATGTCTCAGCACTTAGAAATATTCCCCCTATACAAGAAGGTTCTATTGAACTTCTAAACCTCTTACCGATAACTAAAGTCAAAAGTCCTAGGACGAAAAATTCCTCGTAGAAACCGTCAAGCAATCCGTAGACAATAGCCATAGGTTAGGTAAGAAAGCCAGAAACTTATTAAGGCACGGCCATAGGGCTAATAAAATCTAAAACTTGAGGGCTAAAGTAATTATACTGACCTGACAGAGTGCTGACCATATCAGCGAAGAAATCCATGATCGTGAAAATAAAAGATACCCAAAAGAGAACATACCACTTTAGGCGTATAGGTAATTGTTTAAAGTCAAAATGACATATCCAGAGATAAATGATCACTAAGACTAAGAGAATAACCTGTAAGTTCACTTGAGTAGGCTGCTCCTTCACTAGCCGTATTTGTCGCTGTCTCACTTATTGTTGTGTAAATGGTTGGCGATAGACTAGCCATATACATCTGGGGCGAGCGGACAATAAACTGACCAAACATAATGATCGTAATAATACCGATATCAAACCACCTCAGATTCTTTAGAGGTTGTTCGGGACTAATTTTCCTGAGTAAGGACATTGATCTTTCCTTCTATCATCTTCATCGAAGACTGTTTTTCTTTAAGTCTATTATAGATAAAAAACTTTAAATCTAACTAGAATTTTCAATAAAATTAGTATACGGTTAAAAAAGAAAAAGCAAGGGAAAGCATGTTTCCTTTGCTTCATTTTAATTATTAATCGTTCTTTTTGACAACGTTCACAAGTACAATAAGTTGGAATACTGCTAAAACAAGTAAAACCCTAAACCCATTTTGACTCCCCTGAGCCGTTGCTTGCGCAAAGTCAATCTTATGATTGGTTTGACTTAAGGCAACGATGAGGGAAGCAAGTGTTGTCCCTACTGCTCCTGCAAACTGTTGGAGGGTATTAAAAATAGCATTGGCATCAGCCCGTTGGTCCAAAGGCAATTGCTTTTGTCCGTTAGTCATAACATTACCAAAAGCAACTCCAAGCCCCGTCATAAAAATCATGTAAAAGACGAGGATTAAAGTATTTGAAAGAGAAAGACCGAACACGCTAAATAGCAACTGAGCAAGTACGATAAGGATTGCTCCAATCAGAATTGGTTTACGTGCCCCCATCTTATCTAAAATAATTCCCGAGAATGGTGCAAATCCTGCACCAATCAATGCACCCGGAAGAATCATCAGGGCGGCAAGAGTTGTATTAGAGTGGTTAACCAACTGAACATAGTTAGGTAAGAGGAAACTCATCGCAAGGGATCCCAATTGAAAAGAAAAGAAAGCTATGATATGACCGGTCAGTTTACGATTTTTCAAAATCGAAAGATTGATAATGGAATTATCCAATTTAATTGAACGCCTAATCAAAATGACAAGACCTAAGATACCAATCAAAAGCCAACCTAAGACTGAGAAACTGAAGAAAGCATGATCAGCAATTCCATGAAGGCCTAAAATCAAGCCCAAGAAAAGAAAGATGATAGCCAGTAGACTGAGGATATCTAAAGATTCACGTTTAACCTCACTCTTTTGCTCAATGGAACGAAGCCCTGCTATCAGTGAAGCCAAGAGAATAGGAAACTGAACAAGAAAAATAGAACGCCAGCCAAAATGTGTCGTTAGAAGACCGCCGACGGTTGGGCCAATGGCTGGTGCAACTGCTGTAATCAGTGTACCAACCCCCATCATAAGACCAATCTTACGGCTAGGTATCCGCTCCAAAATGATATTAAACATGAGAGGAAGGGCAAAACCGACACCCAGACCTTGTACCAAGCGACCCAAGACTACAAAGCCAAAGTTAGGAGCTATGAAGTCGATAAGGACACCCAAGACCGACAGCAGATTGGCGATTAGGAAGATAGATTTCATCTTAAAGGAACGCTTGAGGTAGGCTGATAAGGGTACCACACAAGCAACGACTAATAGGTAGATGGTTGTGACCCACTGAACTGTTGATGTTGTTACTGAAAATTCCTTCATCAAAATCGGGAAGGTGATGTTCATGGCTGTTTCACCAGCCACTCCACAAAAGGAAAGGATGCCTGTCGCAAAGATAGCAGACAAGACCTTGATGGAGATCTTTTCTTCTGACATGAGTATTTATTCCTCCTTGATAAACTTAAAGATTACGATAGTGTTGTAAGATTTTTAGAAAGATCTCTCTTCAGCTGAAAATTGCTGAGCAAACTCTTTCTCTTCTTTACGAAGATAGGATTGACAGGCAGACGCGATTTTCACCGCCTTATCCGTTAAAACAACCGCTTTTTGCCTAGCGTCTTTCGATGAGGTATGTCGTTCGATAAGGCCTTTTTTCTCCATCCGCTGTAAGAGAACTGTTGTTATTGACCTTTGAATGTCAAATTCGTGCTCAATGTCACGTTGAAATACCTCATACTTAGCATGATTGGTTATAAAATCGATAATGGCCATCTGATTTCCAGTCAAATCATATTGTTTGGCAAACTGATCCAAGTGGCGCAACATATTGTTATTTGCTTGCTTCAACAAGCCTCCAAAATGGTCCAAAAAATAACTCCTTAACCATATTGTTAGCTAACTAGCGTTATGTAGTATAAGAGTTTTAGAAGGTAATGTCAATAACTTTTCAAAAAATTTCCACTCAACTTTCAATAGATTTCGAAAAAACTCAAGGACTTAAATCCTTGAGTTGCTTCACTTAATCTTTTTTGACAGGAATTTCCTTAATAATACGCGCTGGATTCCCACCTAGAACCACATTATCACCAAAGGACTTGGTAACGACTGCCCCTGCTCCAGCTACTACATTATTCCCCAATGTAACGCCTGGAAGAATGATCACACCTCCACCAGCCCAGAAATTATCGCCAATGGTAATCGGTGCCCCATATTCAATGCCTGAATTGCGCTCAGTTGGATCAAGCGGATGAAGAGGTGTTAAAAACTGACAATTGGGACCAATCATAGCATTGTCACCAATCGTGATAGGACAAATATCTAGCATAGTCAAATTCCAGTTAGAATAAAAATTTTCACCAATATGGATATTGACCCCATAATCGGTAACGCACTGAGGGTTCATAGCAACATTTTTCCCAGTAGAACCAAACCAAGATTTGACAATCTCTGCCCTCTTGAGACGGTCAGGTTCAGCATTAAAGGCCATTTGCTTTTCTCTAGATTTAGCTGCTAAAGCACGTAACTCAGGATCGCTAGGTTTATAAAAATCACCTGCAATCATTTTTTCATATTCTGTCGGCATGGCATTCTCCTCTTCTTACTTCTTCTCCTATATTTTAGTATAGAACTATATGTTACCACAAGCGATTGTGTGCTGTAAAAGTAAGTAAAGTCCTTTCATACTTTTATCATATTTAGTAATTTCCGTAGCCTTCAGACCGTTCATTAACAAAAAAACCAAGTTCTCTATGCAACTTGAGATTTTCTTTCTATCTGGGCATGCCTGAGTGTTTCAGGTCTTTTGATTATTTTCCTCATTTACCTTTGTTTGCTTTTTCCTCATCTTAATGTTAGTTATGCTATCAACAGATGAACCTGTGTCACCGTTCTTATCGAAATGGTTTTCCACCATATCTTCTTTTAAATCTAAGCTACTCAACTTCAATCAAGTTATAACAAAAAGTAGATTAGGACTTAATTCCAATCTACTTTCATTCTAGATATTGAATGTTAACATCATAAATCTAACAAGTTTTCCAAATGTGTAACGGCATCTACAAAGTTATCCGCAACGTAAATTGCTACTTTTTTAACAGCCTTTGGAGCATGGGACATACAGTAAGAAATGTCTACCACCTCAACATTCCCAAATAAAAAACACCTCATAGCTAGATTGTTATCTAACATAGAGGTATTTTTTGTGCTTTTCTGAGTATTGTTATGTCTTTTGCAATACTAAACTACTAATAGTCCTCACGTTCTTCATCTTTCTTACGTTTAGCAAGAAAAGCAAGACCTGTTGCAGTTGCCAAAGCACCAAATATCATTGATAATGATGAGTTTTCCTCACCTGTCTTAGGAAGAGCATGGCTACCACGTTTTTGTTTAGGATCCTTAACTTCAGAAGACGACTCTGAGGCACTTGTTGAAGCTGACTCTGAGTTCGATACTGATTGTGACTCGGAAATTGACTCACTTTCTGGGGATGATTCGGAATTTGATACAGATTGTGATTCTGAGATTGAGGCACTTAATGACGCTGATTCTGAGTTCGACACTAACTGTGACTCAGAAATTGACTCACTCACTGACGCTGATTCTGAAGCTGATGTACTTGCTGACTCGGACGCACTTGTTGACGCTGATTCTGAAGCTGATGTGCTTGCTGACTCGGACGCGCTTATTGACGCTGATTCTGAATTTGATACTGATTGTGATTCTGAGATTGAGACACTTGTTGAAGCGGATTCTGAGTTCGACACTAACTGTGACTCGGAAATTGACTCACTTTCTGAGGCAGACATAGAATTAGAAACTGATTGTGACTCGCTGATTGATTCACTTGTTGAAGCGGATTCTGAATTTGATACTGATTGTGATTCTGAGATTGAGGCGCTCGTTGAAGCCGATTCTGAATTAGACAATGATTGTGATTTTGAGATTGAGGCACTTACTGAAGCGGACACAGAATTAGAGACTGATTGTGACTCTGAAATAGAGGCACTTTCTGACGCTGACACAGAATTAGAGACTGATTGTGACTCGGAAATAGAGGCACTTTCTGACGCTGACACAGAATTAGAGACTGATTGTGACTCTGAAATAGAGGCACTTTCTGACGCGGACACAGAATTAGAGACTGATTGTGACTCTGAAATAGAGGCACTTTCTGACGCTGACTCAGAATTAGAGACTGATTGTGACTCTGAAATAGAGGCACTTTCTGACGCGGACACAGAATTAGAGACTGATTGTGAGTCTGAAACTGATGCACTTACTGAAGCCGATTCTGAATTTGACAATGATTGTGACTCGGAAACTGACTCACTTTCTGACGCTGACTCGGAATTTGAGGCACTTTCTGACGCTGACTCAGAATTAGACAATGATTGTGACTCGGAAATTGAGGCACTTACAGACGCTGATTCTGAGTTAGACACTGATTGTGATTCGGAAATTGAGGCACTTATTGAAGCTGATCCTGAATTAGACAATGATTGTGACTCGGAAATTGATACACTTACTGAAGCGGATTCTGAATTTGACAATGATTGTGATTCTGAAATTGATTCACTTTCTGACGCTGACTCGGAATTAGAAACTGATTGTGATTCTGAGATTGATTCACTTACTGAAGCGGATTCTGAGTTGGAAACAGACTGTGATGTAGATACAGACGCACTTGTTGAAGCGGATTCGGAATTTGATACTGATTGTGACTCGGAAACTGACTCACTTACAGAAGCAGAGTCTGAATTTGACAATGATTGTGACTCGGAAATTGAGGCACTTACGGACGCTGATTTTGAGTTAGACACTGATTGTGATTCGGAAATTGAGGCACTTGTTGACGCTGATTCTGAATTCGATACTGATTGTGATTCTGAAACCGACTCACTTTCCGATGTACTTGCAGAATTCGATACTGATTGTGATTCTGAAATTGAGGCACTTTCTGAGGCAGACACAGAATTAGAAACTGATTGCGAGTCTGAGATTGACTCACTTGTTGAAGCCGATTCTGAATTTGATACTGATTGTGATTTAGAAATTGACTCACTTGTTGAAGCTGAGTCTGAATTTGACAATGATTGTGATACAGATACAGAGGCACTTTCTGACGCGGACACAGAATTAGATACTGATTGTGATTCTGAATTTGATTCACTTTCTGACGCTGACTCGGAATTAGATACTGATTGCGAGTCTGAGATTGAGGCACTTACAGAGGCTGATTCTGAGTTAGACACTGACTGTGACTCGGAAATTGACTCACTCACTGACGCTGACTCGGAATCTGATACTGATTGTGACTCGGAAATTGAGGCACTTTCTGACGATGACTCGGAATTCGATACTGATTGCGATTCTGAGATTGAGGCACTTGTTGAAGCGGATTCGGAATTTGACAATGATTGTGACTCGGAAATTGACTCACTTGTTGAAGCTGACTCTGAGTTTGAAACAGACTGTGATTCAGAGATTGAGGCACTTTCTGACGCTGAATCGGAATTAGAAACTGATTGTGATTCTGAGATTGATTCACTTACTGAAGCGGATTCTGAGTTGGAAACAGACTGTGATGTAGATACAGACGCACTTGTTGAAGCGGATTCTGAGTTCGATACTGATTGTGATGTAGATACAGAGTCACTTTCTGAAGCAGACTCAGAATTTGAAACTGATTGCGATTCGGAGACTGAGGCGCTTACAGAGGCGGATTCGGAATTTGATACTGATTGTGATTCAGAGAGTGAGGTACTTGTTGACGCTGATTCTGAGTTCGATACTGATTGTGACTCTGAAACTGACTCACTTACAGAGGCGGATTCGGAATTTGATACTGATTGTGATTCAGAGAGTGAGGCACTTGTTGACGCTGATTCTGAGTTCGATACTGATTGTGACTCTGAAACTGACTCACTTACAGAGGCGGATTCGGAATTTGACAATGATTGTGATGTAGATACAGAAGCACTTGTTGATGCTGACTCTGAGGCCGATGTGCTTACTGATTCTGACGCACTTATTGACGCTGATTCTGATGCTGATGTACTTGCTGACTCTGATGCACTTGTTGACGCTGATTCTGAATTTGATACTGATGTACTTGCTGACTCTGACGCACTTGTTGACGCTGATTCTGAATTTGATACTGATTGTGATGTAGATACAGAGGCACTTTCTGAGGCAGACACAGAATTAGAAACTGATTGCGATTCTGAGATTGACTCACTTACAGAGGCTGATTCTGAATTTGATACTGATTGCGATTCTGAGTTCGAGGCACTTACTGAAGCGGATTCTGAGTTCGATACTGATTGTGACTCTGAAACTGACTCACTTACAGAGGCTGATTCTGAATTTGATACTGATTGTGATTTAGAAATTGACTCACTTGTTGACGCTGATTCTGAAGCACTTGTGCTTGCTGATTCTGAAGCACTTGTTGATGCTGATTCAGAAGCTGACGTACTTGCTGACTCGGATGCCGATGTACTTGCTGACGCTGATTCTGAAGCACTTGTTGACGCTGACTCTGAAGCGGATGTGCTTGCTGATTCGGATGCCGATGTACTTTCTGACGCTGACTCGGAATTTGATACTGATTGTGATTCTGAGATTGAGGCACTTTCTGAAGCGGACTCACTTTGCGAAATACTAGTCTTCAAGTATGTACTCAAGGAACTTGAAACACTCTGTGATTTCTCAGCACTCAATGACGCACTCGTTGAAACAGATTGACTTTGCGAAACGCTAGTTTTCAAGGACTCACTCAAGGAACTTGAAGCACTCGCTGATTTCTCAGCACTCAATGACGCACTTGTTGAGACTGACTCACTTTGTGAAACGCTAGCCTTCAAGGACTCACTCAAGGAACTTGAAGCACTCGCTGATTTCTCAGCACTCAATGACGCACTTGTTGAGACTGACTCACTTTGCGAAATACTAGTCTTCAAGGATTCACTCAAGGAACTTGAAACACTCTGTGATTTCTCAGCACTCAATGACGCACTCGTTGAAACAGATTGACTTTGCGAAACGCTAGTTTTCAAGGACTCACTCAAGGAACTTGAAGCACTCGCTGATTTCTCAGCACTCAATGACGAACTTGTTGAGACTGACTCACTTTGTGAAACGCTAGTCTTCAAGGACTCGCTCAAGGAACTTGAAACACTCTGTGATTTCTCAGCACTCAATGACGCACTTGTTGAGACTGACTCACTTTGTGAAACGCTAGTCTTCAAGGACTCGCTCAAGGAACTTGAAACACTCTGTGATTTCTCAGCACTCAATGACACACTTGTTGAGACTGACTCACTTTGTGAAACGCTAGTCTTCAAGGACTCACTCAAGGAACTTGAGACACTCGCTGATTTCACGGTACTCAATGACGCACTCGTTGAAACAGATTGACTTTGAGAAATACTAGTCTTCAAAGATGTACTCAAGGAACTTGAAACACTCTGTGATTTCACAGAACTCAAAGACGCACTCGTCGAAGCAGACTGCCTTGCTGACTCACTTTGACTTTGTGAAATCGATTCTTGCTTAGACTGACTGGTACTTTGCGAAACTGATTGACTGTAATCACTATCCGATAATCTCACCGCTACAACATTAGTAGTACTATCCTTATAAGTAATCGTTACCGTACCATTACTATTAACCGTATAAGACTTAATACGGTTTGCAACCTCTGGATTCAAAGCCGACACTGCCGCAATAATTTTGGTTTTATCCGAATCTGTCAAGGCAGTCAGACTTGTCACCTGAATAATGCTAGTTGGGGCCACTCCTGGTGTACGATCTGCTAAGCGTCCCTGAGTAATACGAATCTCACCCAAGCCATTTGGACGATTCATATTTGACGCATTGTCAATAGCAGCAACATTACGTTGCCATGTATTTCGAAAGGAATGATAAAGATCATCCTTCAAATGAATGGTCGTTGTAAGGGTTGCTGGATTATCAGTCGTTGCTGTAATATCACCCGTAATAGGTGCAATATTCCCTGTTCCATACTGACTGCCACCAAAGAAATTCCCGTTTAAGGCATTGTCATTTAAGTCAGCTCTTGCAACGACTTTCAATTCTTTGAGCTTGCCACTGTCATCTGTAGCCGTAAAGGTCAATACAGCGTCATCGCCTGCATAGATAGTATAGTTTTTCCCACCACCTTCAAGAGGTGTTGACTTAGGTTCCACACCATCGACAGTCAACTTAGCTGTCACTTCAGGACGTGTTCCATCCGTTACAGCCACGGAATTGCTGGCATCTGAATACACCGCATAATCACCATACATAATACGAGCTTTGGCTGTTACACTACCTGTTTGTAACTTAACTGTCGGTGTCACAACCGCCTGACCTGAAGCATCTGCCACTGCTGTTCCCACTTCGTCGTCATTATTGTATAGAACAACTGTAGAACCTGGCTCGGCTCCCGTCACCGTCACAGGTGTCTGTGTATATGCCTTATCCAATAATCTCGTTTCAACAGTTGGTGCTGCTAGTCGCTTCACTGGAGCAGTTACATCATTAGTGGTGTTATCTTTATAAGTAATTGTTACCACACCAGACGCTGATACAGAGTACTCCTTGAAGTCCTTCGAAGTTGCAATATTCGGATTAGAAGCCTTAAAAGCCTCCCAAACTTGATCTTTCTCAGCCTGAGCTAGATTACTTGTGTCATTAACAAACGTTCCCGTTGTCACAGCCGTAATCGGATTACGAATGCCATCATTTTGCGGTAAAACCTGAATACGTAATGTACGCGTCACTGATTGCCTAGCTGTATTGGTCACTACAAAAGAAAGATTATAAATTTTCCCAGGTGTCACTACTTCAGTAGCCCCAACAGTTCCAAAGATATTAAAAGCCACAGCACTATTTTTTAGTGCCGACGTCTGAGGTACGATGATGCCATTCACCCGATCACTACCAGAAGCGTAGCCTATGCTTTTAATATTATTTCGTGTAGGAATCGTTTCAACAACATTATAAGCCTGGTTAATGCTGTCCGAATTATACACTGAAATCAAAGCATTGTTAGCCGGACCTAATTTATACTGGGGTGCACGGAGATTGCTATTAGCATCAATACTAGAACCATTACGAGGATCACGCTGACCAGATGTCGCACGAAGCACCGCATTAGCAAGACTATTTCTAGCCTGACGAGCCTGAGCAATCGTAGGCGTCACATCACTGTCACGATCAGCTAGACTAACACGAATGGCATCCAGCGCTTTATCCCCCTTGAGAATAGCAGCATCCGTATTTGGCAAATCAACAGCTTGAGCTTTATAGGTATAAATTTCTAAGGCTAAATCTTTGAGACGCTTTTCTTGTTCTAAGCGCTCAGCATCAGCCACAACCGACGCGGCAAGCATACCAGTCGTTGCATCAGACAGCTGACGATTACTCAAAACTTCAGATGTTAAGGAAGCGTTTAACAAAGCAGACTCCGAGCTCACAAGATTCACGCCATCTTTAGAATCACTACTATCACTCTTGCTAACTGACTGAACAGATTCGCTAGAGCTATTCTTCAAAGAGCCGCTCAACATGCTCTCAGATAAACTACGAGAAGAAGAATCCGTCTGACTTGCTGACTCCGACTTAGAGACTAAAGAATCTGACAAGGAGGCAGAAAGCGAAAGACTCAGTGACAAGGATGTCGATTTTGAAGTCAATTCAGAAACTGACATCGATTGACTACGTGATAAGGACTCATTCAAAGAAGCCTCCGAATTCTGACTTGACACAGTTTCAGATGACTCTTGACTATTTACCTGACTCTCTTGAGCGCTAATCACGGATCCAACGTTCCCTAGAACAACTGAATCAGATGTAGCTAAGAGATCAGCCCTAGCTCCTGCTTCACTTTCCAAAATTGGCTGATCAGTCACTTCATCCGCATAAGTCACATGAGTCGCAACAGTCCCACCTAGTATGGCTCCCGTTGCAAACACTCCTTTGAGCAGTGTCTGACCTGAAAAAGCATGTTCATTCATCTCCACCTGTTGAGTGTTAAGAGACGGAGTATCTACACCCCCTCTAAGCACCTTAAAAAGACCAAAATTCGACGTCGCTGCACGAAGCCAGTGCTTTCCTGACTTAACCAGTTTAAAACGTGTCACACGCTCAGTTTCACGATATTGACCTTCATTCCTTCTAAAAAACATATCTTCTCCATTAATTCTTTGAATAAAACACTCCATTAAATTTTATCATAAAATTAAGCAAAAAATCTCATTTCAAGATTACTTTCAATCAACTTATAAATCCTTTTTCTCCTCAAAAACACTACAATAATCGAAAATCCAACATATATTAAAACTATTTGATATTTTGGGGTTAAAGTATAAAAAAATCCCTACCAATTAGGAAAACATTCTAATCGATAGGGGGATTTAATTGTCTTAATTAGAAGATAATGAGTCACTTATGAAATCTTAGAAGTCTTCACTTTTTCTTCATCTTTCTTACGTTTGGTAAGAAAGGCCAGACCTGTAATTCCGCTTTTGATAAATTATCACACAATTACAATCAATTATTTAAGGGAAATTCTTTACATCTGTTAGTCTATTAGCTGGTATTTTTTAAGATTGTTCCTAATGAGACGAATCTTCCTTAAATCCTTTAGTACAAATTAAAAATAATTTGAGTAGTTTTCGAAAAGTCAAGATGTATACTCGGAATAGTAGCAAAAAAAAGGATTACTTCTGATAATCCTTTAAATACTAACTTAATGCCATGATAGCATCAATAAATAGTTTCTTTGTAAAATAACCATGACTAATGAGGTAGGCAGTATACTTGGCGTTAGCAACCATCTGAGCATATTGCTCTTCAGTACATTCTTGAACGCAGCGATCTGCTTCTTCCAGACTTGAAACGACGAATCCTAGACCATGTTCTTTGATATAGTCTGCATTTGAGAGATAGTTAGGCACTACGACTGGTAGACCTGCTGCCAAGTAGGTAGAAAGTTTATAAGAAATATTCAACTTATAGTAGTCGGGTTCGTCTTCTGGTTTCTCTGAGTTACCCCAGACCAGACCAAATCCTCCCTTAGATAGTTCTAGCAAAAGCTCATGTTTATTTCGCCAGCCTTCGAGGTGGACTTTGGAATAATCCTTATCCTCTTGTTTGTCCGCATAAACATGGAGAGGGGTTGTTTGTTTCCAGTCTAGAACGTGTGGAAAGCGTGTTGGATTCCCAGCAAAAATCATCTTCTTCTGGAAACTAGGTTGGTGTAGGTCAAGACTGTGAGGTAAGTCCCAAAGTTTTTGGATGATAATCTTCTCAACTGTTAACCCTTCCTCAATCAAACGATCACGCATCTTTTCAGAAGGCACCACGACGACATCACAGAGATTGTACATGTCAATATAAGCAGACATGAGATAGTAGTTACTATCAAACATGAGAGGTGGAACGTCATGGATAAACATAACAGTCTTAGCATTAACAGCCTTGAATTTACGGAGTAATCGGCTATCCCACTCACTACCATTCCATGATGGAGACTGGAAGAAAACGATGTCTCCAACACTCAGTCCTGCTACAATCCCATCAAAGCGGGAATTAAGCTCTCCATCTGGCTCTTGGCTACTATCATAGAAATAAATTCCTAGTTCATTAGCACCGAGCTCTTTGGCAATCTTCATGGTATCATTTTGGGCAATCAAAGCTACACTACGTGAGGACTGGCCAAATAAATTTGTAAAATGTGCGCGCATGACATACTTCTTTCTATTATATAGTAGGAAGTCCTCTACTTATAAGAAACAATCATAAAAATAAGTAAGAGGATAAAGAGGGCTATGCTGATAGCCAAGGTCAACATTTTTCGAATCGGTTGGCTAGCCCAATAACTTGGTTTACCGATATTACTAGTAGCATCCGTTGAAAAAATCTGCGTTTGACGCGGTTGGATGGTCACTAGGACGATAAGGGCAACCGAAAGAATCACTGCTAGAACCATAAATACTAACATCATAAGACTACCTCAATAAACCAATAAGGGTGAAGATCAAACCGATGATAATAACAAGTCCGAGCATGATTGAAAAGCTCTTGTTAATCTTCTCTCCTCTGGTTTCTTTTTCTTTTGTGATAGGCTTTTGCTTGAGTTCTTCCATACGGCCTTCAACGTCACCGTAGAATAAATCTTTTTTAGACATGATTTCCTCCTAAAAGTGATTGTAAGCGGTCGGCCAACTCAGAGGCAGTCAGGGTGTTGGCTTGAGCTTTTTGAGCCTGCATGGCTTCTTGCATGGCTTGCTCATCGCCTAGGACTTGCTTAATCTTGGCAACCATAGCTGGATAGTTCTGACTGGCATAGATATGCTCTGGCGCTGTATAGACAGGTCCATGAGCTGTTTCTGAAAAGGCCAAAATCAACAATTGGTTTTCAAAGGCAGTTCGTGTCGCCTTGTACAATTCATTATGATGGTTAATGTCCAAGTAGAGGTCTGACTCTTGATAAAGCTTGTCCAACTGCTTGTGACTAGCGTTTGGATGGAGCACAACGTTTGAATAACGCATCATTGAAAGTAATCTTGGTGACATCTCAGTGACTGCTGCAATCTGGAAGGTCACATCAGGGAGTGACTCAACCAAGGCTTCCAAACGCTCGATTTGGTCTGAATTGGTTGCGATAAAGGCATTACGAGGTTTACCATGATTTTCCTTGAAGTCATAGGCATAGCCAAGAGACAAGATTTTATGATGCTTGTCCTCTGGCGCCAAGGTCAAGGCCTTTTCATAAGTCGCCTTATCAGGAATGATGATGGCATTGGCTCTGGCTGAATTATCTTCCAAGATACCATTCATATTACCTGGAAGGACATCACCCAACGGCTCTTGCCAGACAAGGACATCAGTGGCACCTTGATTTTCCATAGTCCATGAGACGATGAAAGGTGTCGCCAAGCTATTAAAGATAATATGGTCGATATCACCAAAGACCTGAGCTAGAAAGGCTTTGATAAATTCGGTACGGTTGGCAAAACGACGAAGGGCTTGTCCTGGTAAGGTCAAGAGAATATCACCGGTGAGATGATTTTCCAAGATTCGTTCGTCGCCTTCTTTGGTTTGGTAGCTGGTAAAGAGTGCCTGACCATTCTCATCATGAGTGGTCTTGGCAAAGCAGAAACCGTACTTGTTGTAGTGGTCCACTTGGCGAATCTTACCTGACTTGTCCAACCATTCGACACTTTTGACAATACGTGCCTTGCTACCTTCTGGGTAGGTGATGCGGGCACGTTCTTCGGTGAGGTTAGACACACGCGCCATCTGATTGTTCCCTGAAATTTCCCAAAAGGCTGGCACAGGGACTTGGTTGAAAAAGCGTGGTTTGCCTGTTTCCTCTGCTGCTTCCACATAGTAGGTGAAAGGAGAGAGAGCTCCTTGAGGGAGAAAGCCATCTGGATTGATGACAACTGTTGTGGCATCGTAGCCTGCTGCCTGAAGAGAGTAAGCCAAATCCTTACTGGCTTGATTGTAGTAATCACATAAGAATATCATGAGCGTACCTCCTCAAGTAACTGTTTCCAAGCTGCCTTGACTTGGCTAGTCAAGAAGCCTTTGGCAAGGTCATAAGATTTTTGGCGCATAGCCTCGATATTGCCTTCTTCGTAGAGACGGACAATGGCATCCTTATAGGACTTGGTGATAACATCCACGACGTGATTTTCAGCGACGGGGAGGAGATAACCGTTGGCCCCATCTTGAATAAAGGTTTGATTCCCATAAGGAACGTCAAATCCAATCATCGGAAGACCTGAACCAACCGCCTCCATAAGAGTGAGTCCAAAACCTTCACTGGTTGAAGCTGTCAGATAGACCTCGTACTGGCTATAAATGTTAGTCAAGTCAGCGTGGCCCATGAGTCTGATATAGTCGCCAGCTTGAGCTTCGACAATAATCTCACGCAATTTGGCATCCATGCTACCACTACCGTAGATATCAAAAGTGATATCAGGCAGGGTCTTATGAACCTCGATCACCGCACGAACCAACCAGTCAATGTGTTTTTCCTGAGCCAAGCGTGAGGCCGTAATCATTGAGAATGGCTTACGTGGCTTGTCCTGTCCAACCAATTCAGGCAGACTTCCCACTGGAATGGTGTAAATCTTTGGATCATGGTTGGTGTAGCGACGGAATTGTTCCTGTAAGATTTCCTTTTGACGATCAGTCGCCACGATAAAGAAATCAACCTTGTCTGCATTGGTAAATTGGTACTCGTAATAGTTATTCCAGAGGATGTAGTTGTCATCAGTTTGATTGACACTAAAATGCTCAGCGTGAACAACGACACCTAGGCGAGCAGCCTGTGCTTCTTCAAAGACCAACTGACCAATCCCTGTTTCACGGTCCAAAATGACCACATCATCCTTAGTTAGGGCCAGACGTTTGAAGAAATAGCGAAGGAATTCTTGCTTACCATAGAGGACCTGATCAGGGAAACGATAGATATCTTGATTATTGTCTCCTACAATCATGTCATAGGCTGTAGACCCATCTTCGTTATAAAAACGACGTTGGTAAACCTTGGCTTGATTGTCCTTAGGCGCAGAATACTCACTGCAATAACGGGTGTAAGAGTAAAAGTCCTTGCGCAAGAGCTTGTCATTGACAAAGTAGCTCACGGTTTCCACAGCGTCCTCGTCAACCGCACGAAGGTTACATGCCACCACCATATTGTCTTGTGGATAATGATAACGAATGAGGCGACCAGCTACTTCCTTGCGCTCAGGATCGGCAGGTAAGATAGCCTCGATTTCTGCTAGGCTAATAGTCGATGGTGCAATCTTAACATCTGTAAAATAGCTATGGAGCCAGATGATTTCATCGTCTGAAAAACCAATCTTGCTAGTCATATGCTCGATATTATCCCTAAGGATGAGGTCCATAAAGACAAATTTTGCTTCTTGCCCCATTTCCTTGAAAATCTTAGCACGATAGGCCTGAGCATATTCGACGCCACTGCTGGCCCAACCGATGCCTAAATTAATGTTATATACTGTCATAATTTCCTTATTTTATGGGAAATGGCTGATGATATCTCCTTTTTTAGTGACTTGCACCTGACTAAGGAGAAGATTACGAACCATATCCTTTCTGATTTGACGTTTCATGGCTTCGAAGCCCTTGTATGCCTCTTGGTAATATTCGACAATAGGGTTCTTTTGACTGAGTTGCTGGCTACCGATAGCCATTTGGAGTTGTTGCAGATAGTCTACCTGCTCTACCCAGTTGTCATCCACAGCCTTAAGCATGGATAGACGTTGGAAATACTCGTTAAGTTCCTTGGTTTTCAACTCCTGCTTTTTAGTATCAAGTTCACGATAGGCAAACTGATAGATGAGTTCCAAGACTTGCTCACGATTGTTGAGGTCTAAATCCTTAGGAATTTCATTGATTCGGAAGCTGATATTACGCAAGATGAAATGGTAAAGATTTTCCGCTTTTGAGAAATCTTCCTCAGTCATAGCTTGGTCGATGAAATCGTCAAGAACCTCGTTGATAACAGTGTCCAAACCTTGATTGTGGTAGATGAGACGGTCACGTTGAGCATAAATCATCTCACGTTGGATGTTCATACTTTCTGCAAATTCAAGCGTCTGACGACGTGAGGTACGATCAGAACTTTCACTAGCTTCTTGGGCTTTTTCAACCAATTTACGATACTTGCGACCTGTCAGTTCCTTAGGCTCAATGTGATCATTAATGGCATATTCTTTGTAAGTACGGTGAACCCACGATGGACCGTATTTCTTAATCACGTCATCTTCAAGTGAGACGAAGAATTTAGACATACCAGGATCACCCTGACGTCCAGAACGGCCACGGATTTGCAAATCAATACGCTGACTTTCCATACGTTCGGTACCGATAACGACTAATCCACCCAGTTCGGCCACACCCTTACCGAGCTTGATATCTGTTCCACGTCCAGCCATTGAGGTCGCAACTGTCACGGCACCCATCTGTCCAGACTCGGCGATCATCTCTGCCTCACGTGGTGCATTGTTGGCATTCAAGAGATTATGAGCAATTCCTTCACGCAAAAGCAGAGAAGAATAAAGCTCTGACATTTCCACTGAACTTACAAAAATCAAGATTGGATTGCCTTTTCCATGATAATGCTTAACATACTCTAAAGAAGCGAAGATTTTCTCTGGTAGGGTCTCATAAATCTTATCAGGGTAGTCGATACGTTGTTTCTTACGGTTGGTCGGGATTTGAATGACCTTCATACCGTAGGTGTCTAGAAATTCTTTTTCTGCCACCTTACCAGTCCCTGTCATCCCTGAAATTTTCTGGAATTTTTTAAAGAGACTTTGGTAGGTAATGGAAGCCATGGCTCTGGTTTCTTGTGACAAGGCCACTAATTCTTTGGCTTCGATAGCTTGGTGGAGTCCCCCTTGGAGCTTAGTCAATTCCAAGAGACGACCTGTCGATTTATCAAGAAGAACCACTTCAGGCCCTTTCTTACCATCACGAATGATGTAGTCCTTGTCCTTTTTATAGAGCAAGTGAGCACGAAGTGAAAAGAGCAAATGACGGGCAAAGGTGCTATTTACTTCATCGTAGAGGTTACCAATACCAAGATAGTTTTCAGCAGCCTTGGCACCCTTAGTGGTCAACCAAACTTCACCTTTTTCTTCTTTGAAGATATAATCCTCACCCTCGACCAAGGTGGTCATGAGGGTATCCATCATTCCATAATAGTTGGACTGAACACGAGGTGCACCAGAGATAATCAAGGGCGTCTGCGCACTATCCAGTAGAACAGAATCCACCTCATCGACAATGGCATAGTTAAAGGGACGCATGTATTTACCGTCTTGGTTAGAAGCAAGGTTATCAATCAAATAGTCAAAACCTAGACTGGCATTTGTCGTGTAAACGATGTCCGATTGATAGATGGCACGCTTTTCTGCTGGATCCATCTCATTACTACCTTCCACACAGGGAACACCAATCGTCAACCCTAAGAACTCATAGACCTGACCCATTTCCTCAGCGTCACGAATAGCCAAGTATTCATTAATCGTAACGAGAATAGCGCCTTCACCTGACAAAGCATTAAGGTAGACTGGCATGGTTGCCGTCAGAGTCTTCCCCTCACCCGTATTCATCTCAGCAATATGGCCCTGGTGCATGACAATGCCTCCCATGACCTGAACATCATAAGGGAACATGCCTAGCACGCGCTTATCCGCTTCACGAACAACCGCAAAGGCTTCTGGCAGGAGGTCGTCCAAACTTTCTCCTTGAGCCAAACGCTCCTTAAATTCTTGCGTTTTATTTTTTAACTCAAGATTGGTCAGACCTGCCATTTCATCGGCTCGTCCGTTAATTTCCTTGAGTATTTTCTTAACAGAGAGAATAGGATTCAGTTGTTTAAACATGTTCTTCTCCTGTTTCTTCCAGTTTTAAGCTGTAGAAATCCAGCTCTTTGACCCCAGCACTCAAGAGGGAAATACGATAGGTATAGGCCTCGTGAGGGTATACGAAGGTCATGTGAGTACTCTTTTCAATCAGCTGTTTAATTTCATTATCATAACGGTCCAACAAGCTGACTTTCAAAAAGACTGAGTCTGTTGGGACAGCTTCGAGATTGGCCGTCAGGTCATAGCTGTGCCCCTTTTTCAAAAGTGGGAGGGCAGGCTGAGTACGACCAGCTTGGTAGTTTTGGATGGCCACCCAAGACTGAATTTCTGTTCCTGATGGCACCAAAGGATTGTAAAATTGTACAGAACCATCTTGGTGTTTAACAATTTTTGAGCCATACATGTAGGCTTTGTGGTTTAAGCCCCACAAGATTTCCGATTTCTTGTTTCTGAACATTCTTACTCCTTTCTTCCAAAATCATTTTCTAAAATCATACGGTAAAAATTGACAAACCAAGTTGTCGCCGTATATGAATCATCGTTGTGTCGACCTGACGTTCCCTTGCTGAGAATCTTAGCCCCTGAATAATAGAGGGACTTGGTAATATCCTCATAGGCCGTTGGATCCATATCCTCGTCTTTCATGTAAGAAAGACCAAAAGTCGTGTTTGCAAAATCTGCTTTTTCAAACTTATTCCAGAACTTCTGATTAAGAGCCTCAACACCATCATTGTCCAAACGTCCTGTCTGCAAATGCAAGACATCAATGCCTGTTGGAAAGACCTCTGGCGCCAAGAGTCTGGCACGATTACCGATAGTACCGACATTAGCTAGAGGTTTAGACATGATAATCGCATGAGGCTCAAAGTCCGCACCATAGTACATAGATGGGAAGGTTCCCATGGACATTCCAGAGAGAATGAGTTGACTATTGTCAAAACCTAGGTAGTCCAAGTAATGTTGGATAGTGTCCTTGATACTATTTTCAAGCTCTTCAGTCCCAATGTAAAATGCTCCACCCTGGAGGCGAGGATCTGAAAAGAGCAAAAAGGGAGTTCCCATAGCCTTCATCATCCCGAAACCTTCGAAACCTTCGGCAGGACGGAAACCTGAGAAGTAAACAGACAAAGGTGGCTTGAAATCCCCAGGATAAAAGAAATAGTTGATTTCTTGACGCTTTCTGTCGTGGAGAATACCACCTCCAAGTACAAACTTTCCAAATTGAAAACGCGTCAAACGTTGGTGGAGCCCACCAATAGTAATCTGACCTCTGCCCTTCATTTCAAGACTAGCTGACAAAAGGAAAATCCTGTCCTCATCAAGAACAATGGCTTCTTTGCGCATTTCTTCTTCTGAAATGATGTAGGTCTTGAAAATGCCTGCTACCGAACCTTCTGGCAGAAGATTGAGAATCAAGCGACACTCACAGGTATCTTCTTTTTCAAACTCCAACCAAAGCTCAATTGGGTTTTCCTTGCTGGCTCTGACATTATAGGTCCAGTCCAAGACAGGAGTAAATTCTTGACCGTAGTCGCCGTTTAAAATGACATTTTCATAACCATGGTAGGTCACTTGGCCACTAAAATTGGGGTTAACTTGGGTAGTGAATGGAAACATCTTATCCCCGTATTGCCCTGAAAAGAGCGCTTTGGAAAGGGTAAAGAGAAACTGAACATGATTTGAAAAATCACTTGGAACAGCGCAGACTTCCTTGATAAACTGAGCAAGTCTCTCATCTGTCACTTCAATCGTTTGATCAAAGAAAATAGTGTGAGGAATCAAATACTCTTTAATAACCATCAATTCCTCAAGCCCCTCAAGACTATCCACAATAACCGCTGTGAAAGCCTTGATTTCGTCTTCTTCGATGGTTTCTTGCAAGGTCTCAAGCTGACCAAGATTGCAATAGTACCATTTCATATTTTCAGGAATTTCCTGATTTTCTGACCAGTTGGATGATCCAACTTGTAATATTTTCAGGCGATTATCCTCGGTCATCCTGCTTCTCCTTCAACCAATTCTCCCATTTTTGTACCAAACGGTCTCCCGTGTTTTCCTTAATCTTCTCAATCGAGTAGATAAGAGAACGGTTCCAGTTGTTCAATTGTCCCAAATAGTAGTAAGCCGCTTTTTCAAAATCAGACAAGTGCTTCAAGATATAACCATTCTCTTGGTGCGTTACATACTCAGACGCCACACGGTTAATTTGTGGAATACCGGCACTAATTCCAGCAATCTGTGTATAACGATTAGGCTCCTTACTCAAGTCGACAATAAGGCGGGTAAATTGAAGTGACTTGATTAGAGCAGTCTCGTCTCTCAGGTCTTGGAAAGAAAATCGACTGATGATTTCCTTATTTTCCTCCAATTTATTTTCTGCACCATTACTTTCCACAACTTCTTCAAAAGCTTCTGGACTCAAACGTTCTTCAATCATTTTTTCCACTTGATTTTGCAGGCTACCAAGTTGCTCTGGATTGGCATTAAATGCTCCAAACTCAACCTTTGTCTTTGGATACTTAGCCACGAAAGCTAAAACCTGATAAATCGCCTCTAAATCCAACTGATCGAAGTCAAGCTGATAAAAGATTTTTGACTCTTTGACACGTTGACTGGTTCCCAAAGCCAAACGGGTATCGAAGGAAGCCATGTGCTTGAGCTTCTTAGCCTCTTTCGGATAGACAACCTGAAATTGTTCCAAGTAATCGTAACGATCCGCAATCATCAAGTCCACCTGTGGAAGAAAGGCCTCATAAGCATCGACCTTGTCTTCCTGATTACGTTCTGCGAACCAGGTCAAAATCTTTGTATTTTCTGTTGGCAAGTGTTCAAAGAGTTGTTTGTTGTGACGCAGGTCAGACGCAATAACAAAACGGTCTGATACTTCAACCTTTTCATCCAAGAATTTAGTCAAAAATTCCCAGATAACTTCTGAAAGATCACCATAATAACTCTTTTCGAAACGGCCATCCGTACGAGGGTTGGCTACAATTCCACGTCCATCAAAGAAATGACAAAGCTGCCAGACTCCCTTGGCGTTGAGGTAATTTCGGTAGATTGGTTGTCCCTCTTCATAATAAAGGCTACTCGAAATAAAGCCGCGATCATCGTAGATGTCTTCGCGAATGATTTGCTCATCCTTATAGTAGCGAATCATGCCAATAAAACCCTCTGATCCAAATTCAACCTCGGCATAACGCTGGTGTTGGCATTGAACCACAATTGCAAATGGTGTGTAGACAAATGTAGACCCTTCTGGCCATTCCAAGTCTGTCACCTGAAGGTTTCGCATCTCTTCATCAGTAATACCTTGAATCAAATCAAAAATAGCTGTGTATCCAACTTCTAAGACATCATGACGATGTAAGAAATAACGCAAATGCGGTTGATAGGCTAAAAGTAAAAGTTGAGGTGCTAGATCTTCATCTTGAAAAATGCGAACTTGGTGCAAGCTATCATCAAATTCTATTTTTTGGCGGATACGATACCAAGGATCAATAGCAGTCTTCCAAAATTCATCCGTCTGTCCATACCAAGCTGGAATAAAATAATACATGAGTGCTCCTCCACTGCCTTCTCATCACAATACTTGAAATTGAGGGGCAGACCGATCACGCATCACCAGCCTGCCTCTCAGCCCCACGAAGGGTGAGATATTATACATTTTCAAAAAGCGGGGTGTAGGAAGTGTTAAGCTTCAAAGCCTTCATTTCCTCGTTAACATTGTAAATCATACCGCTAAAAATCAAGAAAGTACCAGGAATCATACTCAGTTGCAGGTAATCTGGATTGACCAAGATAATCAGCATTGGAGTACCTGCCATAAAAAGCATGTAAAGGGCACCAATGAAACCAAATCTAAGCACCAAATGGTTGATATAGTCACTGGTTTCTTGGCCTGGATAAACACCGTAGATGTACTCACCTGACTTGCGCATACGTTCTGAGATTTGCTCACCAGAGACATTAACAAAGGCAAAGGCTAACCCTAGAACGAAGAGCATGACTAGATAAATAACTAACCAAAGAGGCCGACCGACCGTCAAGGCCTTGATAGCCTCACTAGCCCACTTATTCTCAGGATGCATAAACTGAATCAGCATAAAGACATACTGTGGAATGCTGACCAGGGACATGGCATACATGAAAGGCATCCCCCCGGCTGGATTCAACATAATATCCAAGTAAGAATACTGTTTGAAGCGGTTATGAATATTGATTTTATTGATTGGGATACGATATCTAGCCCTCTGCACAATCCCTGAAACATAGAGGAAAATCAAACTGAATAGAATCAGAGGAAGTAAGACATCCCAACCAATACCTAATTTTTCAATACTATCCATGATTTGATAAGGCAGATTGGCCATCATACTTGCCATCAAGATGACAATGGAGCCTCCAATCCCAAAGAGGGAGTTGAGGTCTGATAGCCAAACCAAGAAAAAGGTCCCAGAAATCAATAAAATAGTATTCATGAAAACGGCGAGACCGCCATTAACCCCAGAAACGATAGGTAGGTTTAAGGACACTGCCAGAGATTGGACCAGGGCAATTGCTAGGGTCAAGTACATTCTTCTACGTTCCTGAATCTCGACGGGAAGATTTTTTAAGCCCATTTTCTTAGAAAAAGAAAACATCTGCCAGAGAATCATTGCTGACATCCAGGGTGACAAGCCTACTGAAAAAAGAGACACAGAGCTGAGGTTTCCACCCATCATGGCACTAGAAAAACCCAAGGAACCCATGGCTCCCCCAAAGATAGTTGCATTTTTCAAATCCACAAACGGTAGAACCAAGCGATTTCCTAAACAATAAATAAAGAGGAAAAAGACGGTCCATAACACACGTTTGGTGATTATCGATTGACCAATTTTTTTCACTGTTACTCCTACTTCCTGCCCTATAGACAGACTAATATTTTTCGTTAGAAATGAGACATAAACTAAATTTCAGACCACTTATCCAAATAAAGGATTATAGGCTCTTCTTACGCATCTGGCGGATGGTCTCAGCCATCTCTTTCCAACGATCTCTTGAGTAGGTCTGTTGGTTATGCTTGGTCGACTTGAGGTCCTCAAATCCTAAAATTGGTTTATTTTCAAACCTAAAGGCATCAAGAATTTCCACTACTTTTCTGCCTGGATTGATATCCAAAAGCAGGTCACTAGTACGCACCAATTCCAAATCTAGCCCATTTAAACCTGCAATGTCTGAGTAAACCGTCACATTTGGATAGGTAATCAATTGGGCCAATTTGTCTGACACATGCTGGCGTGAGGCAATTTTAAATTGTACCTTAGGAAGAGCCGAGATTAGATCCGTCAAATGAGGGATTTCTGAAATGTTGGTGTAAACTAAACATGTAAATGGACGACCCTTAGGATAAACCATGTCCTCTGAAAGTGGCAATAAGGAAGCATTTCCAGCTACTTCAGACCAATCCATTTGGGCATAAAACCACCAGACCTCCCGATAAGCTTGGCAAGCCAAAGGTAACCAGGGCTTACGGTGTGAATCATAGTGTAGAACCTTAGGATAGTCTTGACCATTTGGCAAATGGTAACCAGCTAGACTGGACTTGGTCACAGCATAGTTGTTGTCAAAAGACAAAGCCAACCAGTTGTTACGAAAAACCATATTAAGAATTGACTGCTCCGCAAATGGTACCTTATCATGCCATTCGCTAGTCATGTCAATAAGGTGACATCTCATATTGAACTGCTTCCAATAAGCCATATCAATCACCATGAAGCTAGCATCAAACATCTTCTGACGATTCTGAACTTGAATGGCATAGTCACGTACAGCAGCCAAAGGACGGCCTTGCAAATCAAGGGTAAAGAGATCTTCTAGAGAACCAGTAACCACCATATCACTATCCAAATAAAGAGCTCTCTCCTCAGATACAAAGTCCGTCACAAAATAGCGTAGATAGCTAGCATAGTTACCATTGGTCTTGTATTGCTTGATGTGACTACTATCTACACGACAGTTGATCACTTCACTGCCAAAAGCAGCTAGATGACGGTTGAGCCCCCTAAACCACTCTTGAGAGAAATCATCGTTAATCAAGTAAAAACGAATGTTGCGATGATGGAAAACGATAGATTTTATGGTTGTAAGCACTTGGTCAACATAGGCATAGTTAGCTGCTAGGACAATAGCATGCTTTTTAGTCTCATAACGTTGAGGAGCCAAGCTCAAAACTTGGAATTTTTCCTGAATTGAGCGATAGGCTTCAGAATCTGTGAGACCTTGTTCTTCCACATTTTTCAAGCAGGCCTCTAGCATCTGACGATAGGTAACCATGTATTTTTCCAGAGGGAAACCATGGCTAGCAACAATAGCCAAGCGTTCCTCCATGGCATAAACCAAAGTCATCATCCAATCTTGCATCCAAGTCGCCGGTGGCATCTCTGGACTCTCACGGTAAACATAAAGTCCCTTATTGAGATAAACCGTACGGTCACTCATGAGATAGGCCTTAAGGTTGAAAAAGCCATCTTCTCCTGCATGCTCTTTTGGGAAAAGTAAGTCATTAAACAAGGAACGTTTGTAGAGTTTTCCAGTGGCTGAGATCAGAGCAATATTGATGTTATTGCTTTCTTCAAAGAGTCCATCAATAATCTGAGCGGGTGAATAGACCTGTTCGTAATAATCTTCATCCTTGATATAAACATAAAAGAGATCTTCCGATTCCTTATAAACACTGTAATTAGCTACTGCGATATCTGCCTTGTGAACTTGAAGTGCCTTATAAAGCTCCTCTAGATAGGTTGACTCTACCCAATCCTCAGCGTCCACATAGGTTACGTAAGCTCCCTTAGCCTGACGAATACCAATATGGCGAGCATCTGAAAGCCCTCCATTATTCTTTTTAAAATAGAGGATACGAGAATCCCTAGCGGCATAACTACGGCAAATGTCATCACTATTGTCTATTGAGCCATAATTGATAAGGATGATTTCAATATTTTGATAGGTCTGACCCAAGACACTGTCTAGACAGGTCTGGAGTTGATTTTCTACATTGTAAACGGGAATAATTACGGAAATTTTTTCTGTCATTTTTTTCTTATTTTTTCTAGCTAGTGCATTTTCCTGTCTCAAACTTTCATAAGATATCAAGACTGTAAACACATTCTATACACTTTTTCCTTGATTTTATAGAGACACAACTATACTAAATTATAACATAGCATCACTTAATTTTCTAATAAATTAACATTTTCAATAAGAGGACAAACTAATTTCCTTTTATTTTCAGAAAAAAACTGATAGTTAGGAAAATTGAGATATGTAGATAGAAGAAGAGATAACTCCGATGAGAAACTATTTCTTAGAACGATTAAAATGTTTTGACGAGAATTCTTAACACCTTAACTCATCTCACCCTTTATCCACAATCTTAATACGGCTACTGCCATCATGCGACTTGATGATGGCTAGTTGTTGGGCGATGCCTTCTTTCATGTCGTCCACGTGACTGATGACACCGACCATGCGGTTTTCACCGATTTGTTCCAGAACAGCGATGGCCTTGGTCAAGGCTTCCTTATCCAGTGATCCAAATCCTTCATCGATGAAGAGAGCTTCAATAACAGCCCCCTTGCTGGTATTTTGCACCACTTCTGAGAGAGATAGGGCAATAGCCAGTGCGGCGATAAAGGTTTCACCACCTGACAAGGATTTGACGGAACGCTCGCTACCTGTCAACTGATCATAGACGTTGATATCTAAACCAAAGTGATCACGCGCCCTACGTCCTTCCTCGCTCAAGACAAAGGAATAGCGATTATCCGTTAAGAGACCGATGTAGTTGGCATTGGCATAATCCAAGATTTGTTGGAAATACTGACGGATAACATAGACTTCCAGATTAAGACGACCAGTCAGAGCCGTATTTTCTCCCTTAACCACCTTGACCAAATCACTGAGCTCTTGGTGGACCTTGAAGGCATCTAGGTTGCTATCTTGAAGGGTTTTAGCCGCTTGGTAAGTAGCCGTTGCATCCTTAAGGCCCTTCTTCATGACAGAAACCTGAGCGAGCTGCTTGTCATAGTTTTCCTGACAAGCCTGTACTTCTTGCGCTAGACTATCTAGATCGGGTTGTTCTTTATTTTGGAGAAGCTCTTGTCCCTTACAAATCTGCGCCTGTAACTCTTGTTTGAGAGTTGCATAAGTCGTTAATTTGGCTTGAAGCATAGGAATAGCTTGATTATTTACTTCAAGAAGCCAGAGTTCGACCTGCTCTAAGTCATTGGTGAGGGCCCCTTCAGCCTTGATACTTTGCTCTAATTCAGCAGATAACCGCTTAACGTCTTGTTCTAACTTCTCTTTAGACTTAGTTATACTCTCAAGCTGCCCTTTGATTTCTCTAATATCGGCATGAAGTTGGTTATAGACCTCACCATTCTCCTTGACCTGCTTCTCATAAAGAGCCAATTCCTGCTTAGCATGTGCAATACGATTTTGATAAACCTCAACAGACTCAAGCTCCGGATGAGCTTCTTGTAAATCCCTTAGGCGTTCCTTAGATTGTTCCAGCACTGCCTTAGCCTCTTGATAGGTTTTAGCCGATTTTGTCAATTTTTCCTGAGCTTTACCTATCTCATCCTGATATCGGACACAATCGTCCTCTTCCTTATCAAAGCGTTTTTGTAACTTTTGATAATACTTCTTAACCTTCAGGAGTAGGGCTTGCCCACGGTCAGCTTCATAGTGCTCTGAAAAATCAAACTCAAACCGTCCCTTAACTTGCTCTTCTAATTCTTGATAGTGCTTTTCAAGAGTTACCTTGACTTTAGTCACTTGATCAAGCAAATCTTGACGTTTAGATTCAACTTCGCTCAAGGTAGCCTGACGATTTGACACAGTAGCGACTTGCTTTTCCTTTTGAACTTGAAGCTTCTCCACCTGATCCATGAGATTTTTCAAAGCCACTTCATCAGCTTGTGCTCCACCAACATTAGGGTGTTCCAGGGCACCACAAACCATACAAGGCTGTCCTTCTTCTAACTCTGCTTGCAGTTGGGCAATCATGAGTTGACGGCGTGAAGCCAAAGTCGTTCTTAGCTTCTCCTCCAATTCTTTGAGGCTTTCTTGAGCTTGGTCAATATCAAAAGATAGCGTTTGACGACGTTTTTCGGTCTTTGTCAACTCCTCATTCATACCCTCTATTTCATTTAGGTCTTGAGCCAGTTGATTCTCCACGCTGTAACCCACAGACTGAAGGAGTTTTTCGGCCTCATGCAAACTCTCTAAACTAAGACGATTAGCTTCCAAATCTGACAGAGACTGGTTAAGAGTCTCGATCTCTTTTGAAGCCTGCTGATAGGTTGCTTCCAACTGCTTGTAGTTAGTAGTTGAACCTTTAATTTTCTTCTGCTCTTGGGCAAGACTCTGAGCATAGATAATATCCTCTTTCCACGCTCCCAGTTTCTCTTCTTTTTTAAGAAAATCCTCAGATTGAACTGCGAGTTCCTCTTTTTGAGCCTCAACGTCCTCAAACGCCTGACGCTTTTCACTTAATACTTCTTGAGCAATATCAAGATCCTGCTCTAATTGTATCAACTGTTTCTGATATTGCTTCAAGCTACTAATGGTTTCTTGTAATCCTTGAGCAAACTGTAATTCCTCCAGATGCACTTTTGCCTCTGCCTGTCCCTGAGCTCCCTCCTCAATTTCCAGACGGTAACGCTCCTTGGCTTGCTCCACTTCTTGGAAAATCTTTGCCAAATCTTGGGCAGTTTGCAAGCTCTTCTGCAGTTGTGCCAAATCCTCATGGGCATCCTTCAAGATGATTTTTTGCTTCGTAACATTTTCTTGACGCTGAATCAAAAGCTCTTCAAGACGTGCCAGTTTTTCAGAGGCTGGCGTTTGGGCCAAGACGGCTAATTCTTCCTCAGACCAAACCTGACTGGCAAAATGACCATCTAGCTGAGCCTGACGCTTTTCCATATCCTTATTACTCTGACGAAAACGCTCTTCCAAGCTCTTTTGAAAATGGTCAAAAATACCCGTTCCAAAGATTTTCTTTAAAATTTGAGTCTTGGTCTTAGAATCTTCTTTCAAGAAACGGCTGAAATCATTTTGTGGAAGGAGGATAATCTGCTTGAACTGCTCGGCATTGAGACCCAAAATCTGCTCAATCTGATCACTCACTTCCTTGATCTTATCCCCAAGCTTTTCAATTTCCTGACCACCAATCTTATCCACAATGACTAGAGAAGCCGTCGCCTTTTGCATGGTAGTGCCCCCACCTCGCTTGGCTCTCTCCTGCTGGAGCATTCGCTCAATGCGATAAAGATGCTTGCCTTGTTGAAAATAAAAGGTTACCTTGGTCAAGTCATCCCCTGGACCAGCGAAGGTTGACCTCATCTCCTCAACATTGCGGTCGCCACTGGTTGTGGCAAACAAGGCAACCGTCATGGCATCAAAGAGTGTACTCTTACCAGCCCCTGTGTCCCCTCCA
Organism: Streptococcus vestibularis; assembly: GCF_900636445.1. Taxonomy (NCBI): domain Bacteria; kingdom Bacillati; phylum Bacillota; class Bacilli; order Lactobacillales; family Streptococcaceae; genus Streptococcus; species Streptococcus vestibularis. The sequence continues at coordinate 1,350,472 of NZ_LR134275.1, forward strand.
ATCAAAAAGAGGGGAGCATGGTCAAACTGGGTGAAATTGATGACTTCCTTACGATAAGGTCCAAAATTGGTCAATTCTAACTGGACTGGTCTCATTGTCCACTCCTTCCAATCTCCTCAAAAATACTTTCCACAAGGGCAGTCTGTCTTTCAGACAAGACATCGCCACCAGTCACTGTCTGGTAAAAATCAGAGACAATTTCCTGCGGCGACTGCATTTCCAAATCTTTTAAGTGCTGATCTACAGTCAAGCTTTCTTCCCTGACATCACCTAAACGACTGAAAGTGATTTCTACAATGTCTGTCCCATAAATCTCTTCCAAACGGGCACGCACATTGATGCCCTCCAATTCCTTACGGCTGGACAGTTGAATATCAAAGGCAAACCAAGCCTTTTGACAAGGCTGCTCCTTATAAAATTCAGGTGACATCAAGGTTTCAAAAGGTTCCTGAAGGGTCACGATTGGTCGTCTGACCTCTAGGGAATGGAAGGTCTGGGACAAGCTACCAGTCGCATCCAATTCAACAATATAGACACCCTTCTCTTCCTTACGTTTTGCTTCTTTGACATTAAAGGCGACCGGGCTGCCTGAATATTGCACACGCTTTGTCGGACTGGCAAAGCGCGTATGAATATGCCCCAAGGCCACATAATCGAAAGCCTTGAAAAGGTCACTGGTCACATTGGTGAGCCCACCCACCGTATTACTGGTTTCAGACAACATCAATTCTCGAAGACCTTGACCATCGCTATCATCCTTCTTAGAAACTGCAAAATGCGTCACCAAGACATGAGCTTTGTCAGGATCAAAAGCTTTTTCCATATCCTCAAGAATGTAGGTCAAGGCATCACCAATCCCCTGAATTTCCTTTTCCTCATCATCCTTATAGTAAATACGAGCATCAATAGGATCGATAAAAGGCAGCAGGAAAATCTGGCAATTCTCCAACTCAATAGGCTCAAAAGCCTCCTCCAAACGTGTACTTAAATGAAGGCCCTGATGTTGAAAGAAGTCACGCCCAAAATGTAAACGTTCAGCCCCATCGTGATTACCACTGATCGCATAGACAGGAATCTGCTCCTCCAGTACCAAGCGGGCCAAGGTCTTATTAAAAAGCTTAATCGCATCCACAGGAGGCACCGCACGGTCATAGAGGTCCCCAGCAATGATAACCCCATCCACTTTTTCGCTAATAGCAAAATCCACAATTTGTTGAAAAGCCCACTCCTGCTCCTCCAACAAAGACCAGCCATTGAGGGTTCGTCCTACATGCCAATCTGACGTATGTAAAAACTTCATGACAACCTCCTCATTCATTTTGTCTTACTCTATTGTACCTTATCAAGCTAAATACTGCTTAAAAGTTTCACAAGCTTTGATAGTTTTCCCGTTTTTTAGCTGTAAAGACCAAAAAGTTAGACAATTTATGTAAGCAAAGGATTTAGTTCTGTATTGCACAGGATTGAGCCCTTTTAGTTTTACCTTAATGCGTTTGTTGTAGTAATCAATATAGTCTAGACTACCCTGCATCAATTGGTTAAGTAATTTAAATACCTCTAACCAAGAAAATCAATATTATCTATTCTTTTAATTAACTTTTATAGATTCTAAGCATTATCATATAGGTTGGTACTAGTGCACATCTTGTATTTTAGGCAATAATATTTACTCACTTTTCGTTATTGTCAGTACCGATCCTTTTTAAATTTTTCACTATGAAAACCTAAAAACAATCCGAACCCTAAGGGCTCCTGACTTTACTTTATTCTAGGCCTTTTTATCCGTAGCTTGTTAGCTGACTTGGAACTAGGCATGTAGTATTTACTATTTTCCTACTTGAGATTTTTTATAAGTCACATGCATGATTCCATCTGAACGAATGGTATGATTTTTATTTCTTTTAGAGAAACACCGGTAATAGCTAATTCCTATCTTAAATCACTTGAAATATATTTATAATGTGTTGGAGTGCTAATCAGTACCGCTTGTAGATTTTTGGAAGATACTAACACACTAATGATTTAATCCCCTTTAAAACATGAAAAGAGAAGTCTCCAAAGCTTCTCTTTTCTACCATTTGTCAAGTATAATACGGTTTCTGATTCAACATTATTTCTGAAAGTGCATAAAAGGAATTTTTTGAGGAATAGTTCAAGCCATTTTTTCTGACATTTGAGCATATAAAAACGACACCTTATCTGGTATTTTTTGAAATAAGGTGTTAGAATTATAAAGCATAGACGACTTTAATGACTTTTGGCTAAAGTATAGTCGTAAAGTTTATTATGCATTATAAGATAGTACATTGTCCTAATGAGGCGATGTATAGAGGCAATCGTATGTGGCTTAGTTGAAGTTGTCTGCGATTGTCTTTTTCGTTTCTCATAGAAATCTGCGATATGGCAAGGATTGGTATGACTAGCTGAAGCGATATTGTGAATACATTTATACATAATTTTTCTTGCATAAGGATTCCCACGCTTAGTGATATGCTCTTGAGCTAGGAAATCTCCCGATTCATAGTGTTTGAGATCAATGCCGATAAAAGCGTTGATTTGATTAGCAGACTTAAAGCGACGAATGTCTCCTAATTCGCCAATAATGCTTGTAGCCGTTGTTTCTGCGATACCAGGAATAGAGAGAAGAATCTCATATTCAGGTAGAGGTTCAGCTAACGCTATCAACTGTTGTAAAACTTGTTCCCGACGGTTTGTCAACCTTATAAGTTCCTGTGCATTATACTTAACCTCTTCTATCATAGGAGAGGTTTTTGAAATGGCAGAATAAGATTGCTTTGCCAGTCCAACTAACTTCTCGGCCAAGTTACCTACTCTGTTCTCTGAAATGCGTTTAGAGGTTGAGTTGCGGATAGTCTCTTTCAACTCAACTTCTGATAATTCCAGCACCCAATGCTTTGTTGGGAAGATGGACACGAGATTCCAATATTGCTCACCTGTAGGAGTAGATAGTAGATTCTCGATTTCTGGGAAGGCGACTTGAAGAACTTTGTGCAGCCTATTCTTTGTCCTTACGATATCCTCTGTCAGATTTTGGTAGAATCGGCTAAGATCATGCAAGTTTTGATAGACTTCTTCTTGAACGTAAGTTGGTTTACGATTTAAAACAAATTGTGACGAAGCTAGTTTCTCTGCGTCAATCTTATCAGTTTTCCGAACTCGTAAGCTATCAAGTTGCTTCTTAGCTTCCAAAGGATTAAGACGTGTATAGTCATAGCTGTTTTCTTCCAGAAAAGCCTGGAGTCGGCGAGAATAGACACCAGTAGCTTCGAAAATAATTTCGGGGTTGCTCACGGTCTTTAGATCCTTCAGTAGATGAGAAAATCCGATAATGTCATTAGGCATAGTATAGCTATGAACCCTTTCACCATTCACAAGAATAGCGACTTCTGAGCTTGCTTTACTCACATCGATACCAAAAACTGTCCGCATTATGTTTACCTCTTTGTCTTGAATGATTCCTTATTTTAGTGATTTCATTTTCAATACTCGACGTCTAGCGTCCAACATACTTTGATAAAATTCCATCTAAAACAGGTGTCTTGCCAGTTTTATATACGACGTCTAGCGCCAAAAGAAGCCACGACTTAACAAGACACCTCTACTTTAGCACAAAGAAAAAGTAGTGAGTACTCTCTCCCGTCGGAGATTTCTTCACTACTAATCTTAGTATGTTTTATATTTATCAAATAATGTACAACTAGATTCCTAACAACTACCTAATTTAGTGGTTCAATCATGAAGCTTAATTGATAGCTATCTGCTGAGCTAAGCAAGAATTCGTCATGAACTGGAGCACCCCATGAGTCGTCACCACCGACACCCATCTGAGCTGCAAGAACTTTAATCCAAGTAGCGTCAGATTGTTGCAATTCATATTGATGACGAGCATTTTCAATTTGTTCAGTACTGTTGCGCAAAGCACTGAATTCGAATGCTTTATTAAGTGCAGTGAATTTAAGACCATTATGGTTATCATCAGAAACTGTAAATTCACGAGTACCATAGTGATTACCAGATTCTTGTGGCATTAGATATGGAGCAAATGTCTTTTCAACAGAAGTTTCATATCGACCAAGATAGGCACCAGAAAGTTTATCAAGGTAGCTTTCTTCTGCACCGTATCCATAGTAGCTAAGGTTTGTAAATTGTGAGCCGATAGCAAATTCTAGACCAAATTCAGGGAAGTTTGGCAAACCTGCTTTACCATCATAGTTTGCAGTAACAAAGATTCTACCCTTGTAATCAACTTGATAAGTTACCTTAACTTCGACATCAGACAAGCCTGGCAAATCATGAACATAAGTCACTTTAACAGAGTCGTCTTCGATTTGAATTTGAGTATCTGTAACTTTACTATAGTTTCCAGCAACCTTCCAGCCTGCCATTTCGAATGGATATCCAGCACCACGATCGTTGTCAGTGTAAGCACGAGTAAAGTTAAGTTTAGGACCTTTCTCAATGAATTCAACACCATTATACTTAGCAGATACTAGAGTATTTTGTGCACGTGAAAGCAAGATTGAGAAGTTTTGTCCTTGAATTCCGATGTTGAAGTCGCCTTCAACAACATTCAAAGGGGCTTTAACTGGTGTTTCAGTGCTAATCTTTTCAGCAACATATTGACCACGAACAATTTCATAACCCTTTGGAGCCCATTCAGTTGCTTCCTTCTGAATACAAGCAACTTCGTAAATTCGTTCAGCATTTGAAGATCCAACTGCGAATTCAACTGGGAATGTTGCTTCTTCACCTTGTTTAACATCAAAGTGATATTCACTTTCACTAACTTTTCTACCATCTTCGTAAACTCTAGCTAGGAAAGTATATGCAGAAAGATCTTCAAAGACATTATCATTCTTGATAGTTACTGATTTTTCATCAACAGCAATCTTAATATTAGAGTAAAGATGTTTAACTGTTTGAAGTTTTGGAGTTAGGGTACGATCTGCGAAGACAATACCATTTCCACAAAATTCGTAGTCAGAAGGTCTATCATGCCAGTCACCACCATATGATAGGAATTCGCTACCATTTGGAAGTGGTTTATAAATAGCTTGGTCAATGAAGTCCCAAATAAAGCCACCTTGGTATTCTGGATATTTCTCTAAGTCAGTGTAGAGTTTCAATCCACCACCAGAGTTACCCATTGTATGCATGTATTCACATGAAATATAAGGTTTTTGAGGATTGTTAGTGAGATATTCTTCAATATCAGCTGGTTTCGCATACATACGACTTTCGATGTCTGTAATGTAATCAAATTCACGACACCATGTAACACCTTCATAGTGAACTGGACGAGTATTGTCAACACTACGGAAGTAATCAGCCATATCAGCAATGTCTTTACCGGCATATGATTCATTACCACAAGACCAAATGATAACACTAGCATGGTTCTTATCACGCTGGAACATGTTATCTGCCCGATCCAAACAAGCAGGCAACCATTCTGGTTCACTAGCTGGGATATTCCATGAAGGTTCACTTAGACCAAGTTTTTGCCATGTACCGTGTGTTTCAAGGTTGGCTTCATCGATAACATAAAGTCCATATTCATCACACAATTCATACCAACGTGTTTGGTTAGGATAGTGAGACGTACGAACAGCATTGATGTTATGTTGTTTCATCACTTTGATATCCCAAAGCATATCTTCTTCAGTGATACAACGTCCTGTTCTAGCGTTAAATTCGTGTCTGTTCACCCCTTTAAAGACAATTCTCTTACCATTCAAAAGCATGAGTTTATCTTTAATTTCAAAGTGTCTAAATCCAACTTTAACTGGAACGACTTCAACAACTTGCTCATCATCCAGAACATGAAGGGTCAAATTGTAAAGTTTAGGACTGTCAGCACTCCAAGGTTTGATTTGCAAATCTTCAAGACTTACAGATAGTTCACCGTCACCATTAACAGATTCATCACCTTCTGTAACGATACCTTCATGATGCGAAAGAACATATTTAATCTTCTTATCTTCATAATCACCAACAGTCTTCAAATCAATGTCCAATTGACCTATTTTTGTTTGGTAGTCATAATCTGCCTTAACAAAGAGATCCTGAACGTGGACTCTTGGAATAGCATACAAGTAGACATCTCTGAAAATACCGTACAGTCTCCAGAAGTCTTGGTCTTCCAACCAGCTTGCTGTAGAGTAACGATAAACAGCTACTGCCAACTTGTTATCACCTTCCACAAGGTAATCACTAATTTCAAATTCACTAGGTGTAAATGAGTCTTCACTGTATCCTACGAAGTTACCATTGACCCATACAAAGATGGAAGTGGCAACACCTTGGAATGAGATAAATACTTTTTTATCTTTTAAAGCCTCATTCAACGTAAAATGTTTGACATATGATGCAACTGCGTTTGATTCTTGAGGAACTTGAGGTGGACGAAGGAATTCTTTACCATCCCAAGGATATTGTGTGTTTACATATTGTGGAGAACCAAACCCTTGAAGCTCCAGGTGACCTGGTACATTAATGAAGTCCAAATCTGACTCATCAAATTCGGTTTTATAAAAGTCTTTTAAAACTTGATTTGTATTTTGAGCATAATGAATTTTCCATTTTCCATTAAGAGATTGTCTTAACTTCATCTCACCTTCAGAAAATTCTGCAAGTGATTCAAAATACTTGTGATCTGAGTGAGCACTAACTGTATTGACATTAACAATTGTTGGATCATTCAAATAGGTTTGAATTTTTTCAGTTGTTTTCATTCTTACTCTCCTTTTTTAAAAGTAACAACTTCAGACAAGGCTTTAACCTCTTCTCCAACTGTTTGTTCAAGGTGGAAAGCACTGAATTTTTCAGAATTAGTTACTGTAACAAGTACTGTATCATCAAGTCCATTTTGTTCAATAATTGGTGACCAAAACTCAAGAAGTTTTTGTCCAACTTCAACACGATCACCTTGTTCAACATAACTAATGAATCCTTCACCTTTAAGTTTAACTGTTCCAATACCAATGTGTACGAGAACAACAACACCATCATCACTTTCAATACCAATCGCATGACGAGTAGGTAGAATCTGACGAACTGTACCACTAATTGGGGCAAAAACCTTACCATCTGAAGGTTTGATTGCAAATCCTTTACCTAGGCTACCTGAAGCAAAGTGTTTATCACTAACGCTTGAAAGATCAACTAGTTTACCAGTTGTAGGATTTACAAGAGACACGATATTAGTACTAACTTCGTTTTCAGAAGTTGCTGCACTAAAGCGATGTTCCAATTCTTCAACAATTTCAGCGTGACGTGCTTCAGTCAAAGTGATTTTACGAGCAATGATGAAAGCTCCGATGAGCATAGCTGCAGCTGGGAAACCAAACATGCTAAGTTTAAAAATTGACTGTTGATGAGTTGTAATTGTTGATGCTGAGGCACCTGTTGTCATACCGGCAGCTACGGCAATTGTAGAAACAAGCCAGTTTGACATCGCACCACCAAGTTTATCAACAAGTGGACGAACTGACAAAGTAAGTGATTCATCACGGTGTCCCAATTTCCATTGACCATATTCTACTGAGTCAGAGATAATCATGAGGATAACAAGGAACACAAGAGGTTGTGGAATGAAGAAGAGTTCAGCTGCAGTCAAGATCATTGGAAGTGATGTTCCTGCAATACTAAAGATTCCGATACCACCGAGCATTACTGCAATACATCCATAGAACAAACGTTTACGGTTAAATTTACCAGCTAGGCTAGGGAAGAGTGAAACTGAAACCAAACCAACAACTGTATTCAATCCGTAAAGGATTGAGTATTTCCCTGAATCACCAAGGATAAATGTGAAATAATAAAGTTGAAGAGCATTAAGTGTATTAATACCAAGACCATAGAACCAATATCCGAGAGACAACCACATCAATTGGTCGTTTTTACCAAGAACTTTAAAGACTTGTTTAAGGCTAGTTTTTTCTTTGTTATCACGAAGTTTTGACTCAACTTCACGTGTACCAACACCAACAGCAATTGATGTAATCACACCAATGAGAGCAACGATAAATGCAAACCAGAACCATCCAGATTTATCTCCAGAGCCACTACTGTTCGTCATAGAGAAAAACAAAACGATTGGCATGATGGCAACACCGACAATATTGGCACCAATCGTAGAACCAATACGGGCAAAAGTTGCCATTTTTTCACGTTCGTGACTATCAAGAGACAAAGCAGGGATCATTGACCAGAAACCGATATCTTTAATCGAGTAGAAGACATCCATTACAAGGTAGATAATTCCAAAAAGTACAAGGTACAAGAAAGGATTTGTTTTATTCAAACCACCTAAATCGGTGAAGAGAAGCAACAAAGCGATAGAACTGATGATACCACCACCAACTACCCATGGTTTGAATTTACCATACTTAGTATGAGTGTTATCAATCATATTACCGATCAATGGATCGATAAATACTTCCAAGATACGCAAAATAGCGATAATGTTAGTGATTAATAGTACGTAGTGACTATTTTGCTTTGGATCACCTGTGTTAAACAAGTGAGTTGTCACAAACATGATAAAGTATGTTGACAACGTTGCATAGAAGACGTCGTTACCAAAAGCACCAGCTGTGTAGGATAGACGAGACTTCATCTGACCTTTAGATTTTCCCATTTCGAAAACCTCCTATCGTTTGAATACGTTTACATTATATGGTAATTAGTTTATGCAGTCAATAATTTTAGTGTTTTTTACTAAACTTTTACTAATACATGATTATTTTGATGAATTAAAGTATTGGAAGCCAATTTCATAGTTTACACTATGACCTTTATCTAAGATAATATCTCCAAAACCTTTGTGATTAATGGCATCTGGAAGGGTTTGAGCTTCCATAGCAATAGCTTCACGCCCTTTTGCCATTTTGCCTTTATCTCTTGCAAAGTAAATATTATCTTCGATATCATCCATCGTAAAAATGACTAAACCATTTCTGTTTGAGAAGATTTCAATACCATCTCCGCTTTCTTTGTCATGCAAAATAGCTACTTCTTTCACATGATCACAAGTTTCCCCTCCAACTACAAAGGCATCATCAAAACCATTATTTGCTTCAATTCGAGGTAGCAAGTCAGTTGTCTTTCTAAAATCATAATTCGTTCCATCTACATTAATTTTTTGTCCTGTTGGAATTAACTCAGAATCCAACTCTAAACGATAGTCTGAATAGATTTGTAACTCATGACTTGATAAATCCTGTTTGTCGCTAAGATTAAAGTAAACATGGTTCGTCGGATTAAAGACTGTTGACTCTGTAACATCGAAGGCTTCAAAGAGTATTGTTAAGCGGTCATTATTGTTAAGTCTATAACTAATAGAGACTGTCACATCACCAGGAAAGCCATCTACACTTGAATAAAGTCTTCTAATAAATTTTGTCTCAACATATTCATCATTCAGGTTTGTGACATAGTTCCAATTTTGAACCTGCATTCCTTTTGGACCGCCATGTAAGCAGTTTTCTCCCTCATTCTTAGGAAGGCTATAAAGAACCATATTATGAGTATACGAAGCTTTCCCAATTCTTCCAGCAACCCTACCAATGGACTGGCAGGCACATAAATTATTCTTATAGTAATCCTCGTAATCACTGAAACCAAGTACTATATTTTTAAGAGCACCAGTTTCCGTTGGAACCAAAAACTCCTGAAGTGTAGCACCTGTTGTGAGTGTGGAAATGACAACACCATTATTATTTTCCATTGAAATTTTACTGACATCGCCTGAATCAACTTTTCCAATAATTTCGCAGCTTATTTTCATATTATTTCCTCAAAAAACAAAGAGTACAACAATTATATATACTCTTTGACCCTTTGTTTATTATTTTAATTATCCTCGATCATCGTACCCTTTTGGATGGCTAGAATGCCATGCCCAAGCACTTGCGATGATTTTTTCGATGTTATCAAATTGTGGTTTCCAGCCAAGTACTGTACGAGCCTTTTCAGAAGAGGCAATCAATGTATCTGGATCACCAGGACGACGATCAGCTTTCTCAGCTGGAATCTCCTTACCTGTTACCTTGCGAGCTGCTTCAAGGATTTGCAGATTTGAAAATCCTGTTGAAGAGCCTAGGTTGAAGGCTGTTGACTCATTGCCTTTGCGGAGATATTCCACAGCCAAGAGGTGGGCATCTGCCAAGTCAAATGGATGCACATAGTCACGAACATTTGTACCGTCTGGAGTATTGTAGTCGTCACCAAAAATCATGATTTTTTCACGAACACCTTGAGCCACTTGGAGAATAATTGGCAAGAGGTGGGTTTCAGGACCGTGGTCCTCACCGATAGAACCGTCAGGCTTAGCCCCCGCTACATTAAAGTAACGAAGAGGAACATACTTGATGCCGTAGGCTTGGTCTGACCACTTCATGATGGTTTCCATCATAAGCTTGCTTTCACCGTAAGGATTGATTGGCTTTTGTGGTGTGGTTTCAAGGATTGGTATTTCCTTAGGAATACCATAAGTTGCAGCTGTTGATGAGAAGACAATGTATTTAACATCACATTCGTTCATGACTTCAAGCAACTTCACCATACCAGCAGTGTTATTGTCGAAATACTTAAGTGGCTTTTCCATAGACTCAGCCACAAGTGAGTAGGCCGCAAAGTGAATAACAGCATCAACATCAGGGTTTTCCTTAAAGACCTTACGCATAAAGTCCTGATCTGCTAAATCTCCCTCGTAGAATACAGCGTCTGGATGAACTGCCGCACGGTGACCAGTCACCAAGTTATCCACGACAACGACTTTTTCTTGCCCCGCTTCAACCAAACGGTCCACCATGTGAGAACCGATGTAACCAGCCCCACCTAAAACTAAGATTGCCATTTCTTATCTCCTTTCTTCAGAAAAAACAATTAATCAGCTAAATTTACAAAATCTACAAATGCTTTAAACTGATCCAAGCCTTCACTATTAGTCTTATAAACACCTGCATCTTCTAGTACACGAGCAAAGATATCTGCAACAGATTGTCGAACAACTTCTGTTACTTCCTCAGCCGTAACATTTGGATTTTGAGCTTTGAGTTCATCTGCCCATTCTTGGTGAATTGGAGCAACTTGGTTACCTTGACCTAATAGATAATCTTCAACATCTTTAAGTTCTGTTTTCAAACGAGGTGGAAGAATGGCTAATCCCATAACTTCAATCAAACCGATGTTTTCTTTCTTAATATGTTGAACATCTTTATGTGGGTGGTAGATACCGTCTGGATGTTCTTCAGAAGTTTGATTGTCACGAAGAACCAAATCCAATTCAAATTTGCCGTCTTTTCTACGAGCAATTGGAGTAATGGTGTGGTGAGGTTGTCCATCAGACTCAGCCAAGACCCCAGCTTTTTCGTCTGAATAACCACGCCAGCAATTTAGGATTTTAGTTGCAAGAGCGATAAGTCTCTCCTTGTCTTCACTTCTTAGACGAAGAACAGACATAGGCCAATTAACGATGCCAGCCTCAACATCAGAGTAACCATCAAAGCTAACTTTTTCTTTAATGCCTGCTACTTCCATTGGAAAGGTATGGCGACCACCTTGATAGTGTTCATGTGTAAGAATTGAACCACCTACAATTGGAAGATCGGCATTTGAACCTGCGAAGTAACCAGGGAATGCTTCAACAATTGTTAGGAGACGGCCAAACGTCAATGGACTGATGTGCATTGGTTCGTGCTTACCATAAAAGAAGATAGAATGTTCGTTAAAGTAGGCATAAGGCGAGTATTGGAAGCCCCAGTCATTTCCTTCCATTTGGAAACGAACAACACGGTGATTGCTGCGGGCTGGGTGATTAATGCGACCCAAATAACCTTCATTTTCCATACAAAGTTGACACTTAGGATAATCGGAAGCTACCGCATTCTTAGCAGCTGCAATAGCCTTAGGATCTTTTTCAGGTTTTGAAAGGTTAATCGTAATTTCCAAGTCACCGTATTTAGTTGGTGCTTTATAAGCAATATTTTGTGCAATGGCTTTGACTTTCACATAATCATTTCGTTTACTTTGTGCATAAAAGTCAGCAATTGCTTGCTCTGGGTTAGATTTATAAGTACCCCAGAAGTTACGATTGACAACGCTCGGTCTTGGTGTAATTAAGTCCATGAGTTGAGCACCGATGATATCTTGTTCTTCGTTAAGTTCACCTACAGAACCAGCTTTAACACCTGCTTGAAGCAACTGGTCTTTAAGGTCAATCAATTCAGAGCTATCTGTTTCAACATCAGCAACTCCTTCTCCAACCAAAGTAAAAACTTTGTTTGTCAAATAGATACGGTCCAATTCCTCATAATCACTATTTTCAATAACCAGAGTTACAAAAGTGTTTACTAAATTTTCAGCCATAATCTCTACTTCTTTCTCATTAATCAAGTACTCGTGAACCACCTGCTACTTCGGCAATATAGAAGCTCGGTGCATAACCAATGACTTCTTCATAACGTTGACCAACTGCTTTTTTAAAGTCTTCAACTTTGTCTTTATTTACAAGTGCAATGGCACATCCACCGAAACCAGCTCCTGTCATGCGGGCTCCTAATACTCCTTCTTGTTCCCAAGCTATGTGTGCCAAAGTATCAAGTTCAAGACCTGTAACTTCGTAATCATGTTCCAATGACACATGAGAAGCATTCATAAGGCGTCCAAAGCCTTCCAAATCTCCTGCTTCAAGAGCTTTACGAGCTTGAAGTGTACGTTGATTTTCAAGAACTGCATGGCGTGCACGTTTGATACGGTTTTCGTCTTTAATCAAGTAGCTGTATGCGTCAAATGTCCAGAGGTCTAATTCACCGAGAGTTTGGATATCCAATTTTTCTTGTAGTTCAGATACTGCTGTTTCACATTCAGCACGACGTTCATTGTATTTAGAATCAGCCAATTCACGACGTTTGTTAGTGTTCATGATGACTACGACATTATCCTTGAGGTCAAGGGGTACCAAGTCATACTCTAGAGTATTTGTGTCCAAGTAAATCGCACGTTGATCAGCTCCCATACCAATAGCGAATTGGTCCATGATACCAGAGTTAACGCCAATAAAGTCATTTTCCGTTTGTTTACCGATTTTAACCAAGTCAAGGCGTTCCAATTTAAGGTCAAATAGTTTTTCAGCAATAACACCAATCAATAATTCCAAAGATGATGATGATGACAAACCTGAGCCGTTTGGAATGTTACCATAAATGTAAATATCCATACCTGAATCAATCGTATGCCCAGCTTCTTGCAAGAAATGAAGAACACCTTTTGGATAGTTTGTCCAGTTGTGTTCTTTTTCAAAACGAAGATTTTCAAGTGGCACTTCGATGATTCCCTTCTCTTCAAAGTTACCTGAGAAGAAACGCAAAACTTTGTCATCACGTTTGCGGGCCGCTCCGTAAGTACCTAAGGTAATAGCTGCTGGAAACACATGACCACCGTTGTAGTCAGTATGCTCACCAATCAAATTAATACGACCTGGTGAAAAGAAAGTATGATCTGCTTCTACACCAAAAACTTCTTTAAACTTTTCTCTTAACTGTGACGTCTTCATAGGATGTACCTCGCTTATTCTTTTATTTACACTGGAATTGTAACCCCTTTCACATGAAAAATCAATATTTTTACTATTTTTTTAGTAAAATATAGGTAAAAAAGAAAAGTTATGTTATACTGAAATATGAGGAGGCTACTATGGCTACATTAACAGATATCGCAAACTTAGCGGGTGTATCTATTTCAACTGTTTCACGTGTTCTTAATAAAGATGAAACTCTTTCCGTAACAGAGGATACTAGACATCGTATATTAACTATCGCTGATGAAATCGGATATACTAAACACAAAACAATTAATAATTCAAAAAAAGAAAAGTATCAAGTGGCAATTATTCAATGGGTTAGTGAAGAACACGAGTTAGATGACATCTACTATTATAATATTAGACTTGGTATTGAAAAAAGAGCCTATGAACTAGACTACGAGATGCTTCGCTTTTTCAACGACATTCCTTCAAGTCTAGGAGAGGAGGTCGTTGGTGTACTCTGTATCGGAAAATTTAGTCGTGAACAAATTGCGAAACTAGAAAGACTAAAAAAGACTCTGGTCTTTGTTGATAGTGATACTCTTAATCAAGGACATCCATGTGTTACTACTGATTTTGAAAACTCCGTACAATCGGCACTCTGTTATCTTAAAAAACAAGGTTGTAATAATATAGGCCTACTCATTGGGCAAGAAAAAACAACGGATGCAACTGAAATCATCTCTGATCCTCGTTTACGTTCTTATCGGAACTACTGTATGGAAAAGGGAATCTATGACCCTCTTTTTATTCTGACTGGTGACTTCACTATCCAATCTGGCTATGAACTTCTTGCTTCTAAGATTAAGAGTGGAGCTACTTTACCTGATGCTTACTTTGCGGCTAGTGATAGTCTAGCTATTGGTGCACTCAGAGCACTTCAGGAAAATGGTATCAAGGTCCCTGACGACATTCAAATTATCTCTTTTAACGATACAACTCTAGCTAAACAAGTGTATCCTCCACTTTCTAGTGTCACTGTCTATACAGAAGAAATGGGACGAACAGCTATGGATATTCTCAATAAACAATTCTTAGCACCTCGAAAAATACCAACACTTACTAAACTAGGAACAAAATTAACATTAAGAAACAGTACAAAATAGGTAAATCATATCTTCACTATTTTCTACGGTTTTGAGATCATAATTACAATATTCAGATAAATGATACCTTTTACTCCAATGTCTAGTTTTTTAGAGATAACGATTTGAACCATAAACCTGAATAGGAAAATAACATACATAAATTGATTTAAACTAGAGATTTTCATAGAATAACAAACACTAAGGAAATTCTCTATTTTTGAACTAAAGTTCAGTGTAAAAAGCGTACGCAAAACCACCACCTTACTGTACTGACCCCAAAAAGTTAGACAATTTATATAAGCAAAGGATTTAGTTCTGTATTGCACAGGATTGAGTCCTTTTAGTTTTACCTTAATGCATTTGTTGTTGTAATAATTAATATAGTCTACAATAGCTTGTTCCAATTGCTCAAGTGCCTATAACGTCTTCTCATAACCATAAAACATCTCAGACTTAAGAATGCCAAAGAAGGATTCCATCATGTCATTGTCTGGACTAATTTCCCTTACGTGACATGGACGGTTGGATTCCTTTCCCTTCTAAAAATCGATGATAATACTGATGTTGGTATTGCCATCCCTAGTCACTATGGATAAAGATTATAAGCAATAAATTCACTATTGAGGACATCTAAAACGAGTGATAAATAGAATTTTTGGCTACTTGCTGGAATGTTAAATTCTGTCAAATCTGTATAGCGCTTTTCCATTGTTTTAGATGCTTCGAACTGGCGTTGAATGAGATTCTCTACTTTCTTATCAACCTCTCCTTGATATGAAGAATACTTACGTCTACGACGAATTAGAGCGGTTAGACCAAGAACTCTCATCAGACGTTAGACCTTCTTATGGTTCACTACAAAACCACAATTCCTCAATTCATATATTTGACTTTTATCTTCATAACTCAATTTCATAATAAAAGCACCCCAAAAGTTAGATCTTTTCTGTCTAACTTTTTGGGGTGCAATTCATTTTCGCCAAAGGGAATTCTTTCATCTATTATTTGAAAATAGAACTTGTGAAACTATCTGTCTCTTGTAGGAGTTTCTTATAGACAGCTTCTTTGAGTTTCGTCGTATGACTTGTTGACACAGATTTATTACCCTTATTATCTGTTTTAATAGTTGCAGCATCTTTTGCTACTGCAGCTTTAAACAAGGCTAATAAATCATCGTAAGAGCTTACTGTTGTGCCGTCAATTGCAACTGTCGTCAAACCATGTGACGCTTTGTCTTTCACTTCTTTGAAATAGGCTTTCTTGAAGGCTTCTAGTGAGTTGAACTGACCATCAGAAATCTTGCTAATGATAAAGTCGTCTCCAAGGGTGGCCTTACCAGCCGCTTTTGCTTCTTGTTTATACTTGTTAGTCGCATAACCTAGGAAGCCTTTTTCATAGCCATAGTAACCCCAGAGTCTGAAGGTATTATGCTTGAAGGACATAGCTCCTGGAGAACCCTCGCTGGTATTACCACCATAAATAGCAGACATCATAGGGACATTGACATAGGCAGAAGAGAAATCATCTGGTTTATAGACACCATTACCAGGTCCACGATTGGTCATAAAGTTATTATCTACAAGGTCATCAATAGAAGTCAAGTTAACAGCCTTTTCACTATCACTTAGAGAACGAACCTGGTCGTATTGATTTTTACTATTACCTCGTAACTGTTTATCTACCTTCTTGAACCATGCGTTATTGAGGTCCTGATTTCCTTGACTGAGGACTGCTTCCCCTTCAAGTGAGTCAAGAAGCATAAGGGTATCGTTGTAGCCCTTCATGTAACGGTCGATGGCTTCACGTGAGTTCAACTTGTTTGGATTAGTGTTGTACCACTGATTACCGTCGTTTTCTCTTTCAAAGGCCATGTTCAGTCCTAAGGCACCGTATTCACCTTGATGCCCCTGAGTAGCTGGTGATTGAAGAAGACCTTGGGCATAAGCTTCAACGTCTGTTCCTTCCCGACGACCATAATCTCCAAAGTAGGCAATACGGTCATTGAGGTGGGTAGTTTCATGCGTGAAGGCCGAAGCACCGTACTCACTAATCATGTTAGACATGACGTAAGTAACCTTGGCACGATTATCATATGGATTGTCATAGATAGCAGCGTAGGCACCAGCCATGGCTCCATTGTCTCCATAGTACTCACCAACTGGACCATAGATTTCACGAATTGGCGCATAGACTTCCGTACTGTTCTTGAATTGGCCGTAACGCTCTGGCCAACCTGGCCAACCATGACCCCAGACATAGAAACCTTCCCAGACAGGATTGACAATATCTTTGAACAACCTGTTTTTAACTTTGTCTGTAGCCAATCTATGCCAGAAATCAAGGTAGTTGATTTGACGTTGGGCAGCTAGATCAATCTCAGGTTTCAGTTTTTCAAGAGTAGTATTGTACTTGTTAGCTGTTCCATAAGACATGGTGTCATAGGTTGAAATCAAGAACATCTCTGTCTTATCAAGATTCAATAATGGTAGAATCATTTTTCTGTGTAGACCACGTGTTAAGTTATCGTAAGCACGATACTTGTGCTCGCCAACACCTTCGTTTTGTGAAGCTTTCTCTACAACGTAGACCTTATCCTTAGTGGCATCGATGAACCAATCATTCATATTGTCGATAGTGGTAAAGAGTTTTCTGTTGTAATTAAGGAAGTCGTTTAAATCTCCAAATTTAGTATATTTTGCAAGAACTTCACCAAAGGCATCGTATGTTCTTGAACCACTGATATTATTTTCTTTAGAGCCAATCTCAATCAAACGGTCTAGGACATCCACATTTTTACCATAGAAATCTGGTTTGAAGAGCATGATTTCTTTGATATTAATATCATCAAACTTCACACCGTAATAACGATTCAAGTAGGTCAAGCCTAGCAAGAGGGCTGCTTTATTTTTCTCGACCTTGTCAAGAATCATTTGTTGGGCAGCAGATGATTGATTAAGTTGATGGTCTTCATTTTGAACCAGCTTAGTCACAAGGTTCGTCAAATTAGCTTTAACAGCGTCAAAGCTTTCTTCCAAGAAGAGGTTCTTGATAGCATTGACCTTATTTGGACCTGTACGACCAAGTTTTTGGTAAATTGGGTCAGACTGCAACTCAATTGGTTTCAAGATATCAACGATTCCATTGATAAGGCTCGAGTGATCTTTTTGAACGATATTTGGAGTGTACTTAATACCCAAATCAGAAACAGTATATTCCTTAACGTTGCTCAACCCTTCTGAACTCTCTGAAAGCTTGAAGTAGTCTTTGCTACCATCAGCATAGTGAACAATAATCTTGTTAGCAGCGCTTAAGTCTGTGACAAAATTACTGTCTTTCATCGGTGTCACTGAGAGCACCTCTTTGGTATTCAAGTTATGGTCTTTAGCCAGTTTATTGGCTTGGTAGACAATATAATCCTTGTTATAGAATGGTTGAAGTTTCTCAATATTCTTGTAAGCCTTGTTATATTCAGGCTTATAGTCTTGAATATTGGCAAAATCTGCTTGACTAGAAACATTGTTAAGAGTATTTAACTCGTAAGGCTCGCTAACAAATGTATCAGCTGTAATCTTGTAACCTTCAACACGCTTGTCGGCTTCTTCCTTAGTCAAATGTTTGAGTTTTTTAGGACTCTTGGTATCTTTACCAGTGCCATCTTCGGCGGAGCTGTAACCGATAACACCAAAGAGGTCTTTGATGTACGGACCACCATCTTCATCATTGACATCGTTAGAAGCAAAAATCTCTTGACCTTTGATAACCTTGGCATAGGTCACGTTGTCTTGAACAGCACCGTAAGGCCATGTCTTGGCAACAATACCACCGACATTTCTTGTGTTTTTAACATCAAGAACACCTTTAGCCACTGAATTAGTCACTTTTGCCTTAGTTCCTGATTTCCAACTGTTGAGCATGTAAGTAACAAATGGCACTAGCATACTTGCGTTGGCATTTTGAGCTGTAATAGTCGCATCCACATAGGCTCTATTAACGAATCCCATGTAGTTTGAACCAGCAATCCCACCAACTGTCGAGTTATTACCGACAGAGTTGATTTTACCGATAAAGGCGACATTTTCAATCTTGCCATCTTCATCAATCTTATTGACGATACCTGCCACATCATTGTTACCAGTCACTGAACCAGTCACCTTAACATCTTCAATCAGACCTTTGTTTTTAAGGTTAAATCCAACTGTCGCTATTTGATTCTGACCAGGGCGATTGATATCTACATTTTCAAAGTTGATATTCTTGATAGTTCCGCCATTGATGACATTAAACAATGGATGCTCCAAATCATAGATGGCAAAGCGTTTGTCACCATCACTGAGCAACTTACCAGTAAATTCAGTCGTGATATATGATTTGCCATTTGGAACGATATGGCGAGCACTCATGCTTTGGCCAAGTCTAAACTCACCTGATGGATTAGCCTGAATGGCATTGACCAACTCAGCAAAATCATAGTAAACATTGGCTTGACTGGCCTTCGGTTTCTCAATGTAATAGCTATAAGTCTTCGCAAAATGGTTTTGGGCATCACGTTGCACCAAATTATCCGCTTCTGCAGTTACCTTATAAACCGCCTTGCCATCAACTGTTGTTTCTTCGATGGCTTTCACTGCCAAGTAAGTGGTCTTCTGATCCGCAGAAGTCATCTTCAAGTAGTAATTCGTGAGATCCTGAGGTACAGCTGTCAGACGAGTCTCATCCACTTCTGTTTGATTGTCATACTTAATCAAATCTGTACGTGCAAAATCTTTAAGCTCAACCTTCTTGAGATCCAGTTGGATAGTTTGGTCTGCCAAAACCT
The DNA here is from genome assembly GCF_900636445.1 of Streptococcus vestibularis. Lineage (NCBI taxonomy): Bacteria > Bacillati > Bacillota > Bacilli > Lactobacillales > Streptococcaceae > Streptococcus > Streptococcus vestibularis. Next base: position 1,369,985 of record NZ_LR134275.1, read on the forward strand.
GACTCTCCTCACCGTTGCCACGATCAAAGGTCATGGTTGTCGTAAGGGTATAAGGCTTGTAATAGGCTAAGTTGGTTAAGTCAGCAGTCAAAGTCGTGCTAGGAACATCAAGCGTTTGGACAACTTGTCCATCTTGCTTAAGGACCGCTTTAATAGTCGTGATAGCTGCTGAACCTGGATTAGTCAAGTTGTAGCTAAGTTTAGCACTGCGACCCAAGTCATCCTTGTCAACCTGTGTCAGTGTAAGAACTGGTTTTTCAGATATCTTAGTACCTTTTCGAACGATACGATCTCGGGCAGGAACTAGCACTGTTTCAGTAACAGTTGGTTCTTCAGCAGTCTTACTACCCTTAAAGGTCTTATAAATCTTGGTAATTTTATTTTGTCCTTTTTGTCCTTCTTGGACAACCTGCACAACGCCTTTCTCAAGTGTATCATCTTCTTGGACAATTTCTTTAAATGGAAGCTCTACAATAGACTCTTCAGTCGTTGTCCCATCTAGAGGCTTGCTGCCACGACGGATTTTTCTAGGTTGTGGCACCTCAATAACCTTACCTGACACAATAGTCGGCTCACCAATCTTAACACCATCAATGGTTTGGTAAACTTTATGGATTTCTTGGCTACCTTTTTGGCCCTCTTGATCAACAACTTCTTCATCCACATATTTGTTATCATCAGTAATAACTTCGATAGGATAATCAATGGCTTGCGTTTCAGTCTCTGTGATACTTCCGACAACTGGGGTATGAACAGGATTCTCAGCTTGGACAAGAGCCTCACCTTCGTTGCCTGGTTCTTGAGTCCCTTTAGCTTCAAGGTTGTCTGTATACTCTGGGGATTCCGGTTGAACAGTGGCCTCACCTTCATGACCTGATTCTTGCGTGCCATTAGCACTGATCGATCCAGTGTACTCTGGGGTTGCTGGTTGAACAAGAGATTCCCCTTCGTGACCTACTTCTTGCGTGCCATTAGCACTAATTGGACCTGTATACTCTGGGGATTCCGGTTGAACAAGAGATTCACCTTCATGACCTGATTCTTGTGTTCCGTTAGCACTAATTGGACCTGTATACTCTGGAGATTCCGGTTGAACAAGAGATTCACCTTCATGACCGGCTTCTTGTGTGCCATTAGCACTAATTGGACCTGTATACTCTGGAGATTCCGGTTGAACAAGAGATTCACCTTCATGACCGGATTCTTGTGTGCCATTAGCACTGATTGAGTCCGTATACTCTGGGACTGCTGGTTGGACAAGAGATTTGCCTTCATGACCGGATTCTTGTGTGCCATCAGTACTGATCGATCCAGTGTACTCTGGGACTGCTGGTTGAACAAGAACTTCACCTTCGTGACCTGATTCTTGTGTGCCATTAACACTGATTGGGTCAGTGTACTCTGGGACTGCTGGTTGAACAAGAACTTCACCTTCGTGACCCGCTTCCTGAGTTCCTTTTTCCCAACTTATTTCTTTATCTATTTCATACCGGCTTTCTGTGTTTCTATCTTCTCTTGATGGCTCAAGTCCTTTCAAAGCATTCTCCAAAGGTTGTTCAAGCTCAGGCTTAGATGAGTAACGCAGATAACCGACATACTCATAACCATCAATGGTAATAACACCCTTAGCTAGGTCCGCCTCATCTGAGACAGCTAGATTCTGATTATAAGCCTGCAACTCCTTATTTTGCAAAGCAAGAACCTCAAGAGGGATAAGTAAGCTTTGCCCAGCTGCTCCAATCAAGACCAATCCAATAATCTTTTTACGATGTTTTTTTGAAAATAGGAGCACAGCCAAAGTTGCTGTCGTCAGTTCTAAACCTGTTACCGCCCAGTCAGAACTGCCTGTCTTAGGAAGATTAGCTTGACTGTCTCCCTTACGTTTATAGACCAGATAAAAAGTATCATCATTTTGATATGCCTTTGGAATAGCATGAACCACTTGCTTTTGCTCTTCGGCTGTCAATTCATTTTCAGTAACATAGGCCAGATGTACCGATGAATCCGTAGTAACCTGATCCGCCGAAACTGGCTTAGACACGAAAAGACCACCTGCTATTAAGAATGTTCCAATAGCAACTGGTCCAACACCAACTGACAACTTACGAATAGCGTATTTTGTCACTTTTTCAACAACATGATTTGCTTGTTTCATTCATAAACTTCCTATTTGTTAATCATTGTACCTTAAAGGCACGTCAAAAATAATTATCGGATAAACACGCACTTTATGCATCTATTAACCTTCTTCAGAGGTCTATCATATCCTTTTTTTAATACTTAGGCAAGTATTTTCTCTAATTTTTAATCAATATAAATAATTGTTTAGCGACCATACTTTTCTTTCATGAAAACATCTAAAACCTTTTCATGTAAATAACTACAAAGACTCTAACATTTGTAAAAATATTCTCTTGAAATTCAAACTACTAACAATCCAAAAATAAAACAATTGACTTAATCTCTTTTATTTTACTTTTTATCTAATACTTTAATGTAAGTGAAGATCATCTTTCAATAGACACAAAAAAGCCCCACTACTGGCACTGCACCCCAATAATGGGACAAGAAAAAACCTCTTATGCGACCATCTTTCTGTACTCTGCAGGAGATTGGTCATTTAATTTCTGTTGAATTCTAGTTTCATTATAAAATATGATGTAATTTTTAACAATATCTATTATACTATCTTTAGTTAGGTTTCTTCACTTATAGAGATGGAAGGTTTCAGATTTGAGAACAGAATAGAATCATTCGATACAGGCTAGCTTAGTTTCTACTGAATATGCTTTTTTGACCATAACAAAACACTCCTGTTTCTAGTTTACCAGAATTCAACAAGAGTGTTTTCTTGTGTCTCATTTTATGGGTGCAGTACCTTCAATTGCTGACCTATCTGGTGGGCAAAAAGGAAAACTAATCCTACTGCATGTAGTCTTAGAAAGCCCTCAACTCCTAATCTTAGATGAACCAACCAAAAATTTCTTACCCATCTCACAACCCCAAGTCCGACAGCTCTTCAAGAACTATCCAGGTGCAACTCTTACAGTATCACATGATGTCAACTACCTCAGACAAGTTTGCTAAAAGATATATCGCCTGGACGCACACGGTATAGAAGAAGTTGAGATTTAAGAGATCAAATCTATAGTTTTTATAAGAAAAGTCTCAAAAGAAACCTTTTCTTCATATGCAAAGAACTCAGGCAAAACCTGAGTTCTTTTAATGTTAATCAATTTCAAGACCACCAGTATAGAGTCTGTAGTAGGTACCACCTTGTTCCATAAGGGTATCGTGATCACCACGTTCAATGATACGTCCATGATCCATAACCATGATAACGTCAGAGTTAACGATGGTTGAAAGACGGTGGGCGATAACGAAGACCGTACGTCCTTCCATAAGTCGGTCCATCCCCTCTTGTACCATTTTTTCAGTACGAGAGTCAATCGAAGATGTCGCTTCATCAAGGATGAGAACCGGTGCATTGGCAAGAGCAGCACGCGCAATGGCAATCAGCTGACGTTGTCCATTAGACAAGCCTGCGCCATCATCTGTAAGAACAGTGTCGTAACCATTGTCCAAATGTTCCACAAAGGAATCCACGTTAGCAATACGAGCAGCTTCAAGAATTTCCTCGCGAGTCGCATCCGCACGGCCGTAGGCAATATTTTCAGCGATAGTCCCTGTGAAGAGATGTGTATCTTGAAGTACGATACCAAGTGATCGACGAAGAGAATCTTTTTCAATTAACTTGACATCGATACCATCATAAGTAATCACACCAGATTGGATGTCGTAGAAACGATTGATCAAGTTAGTAATCGTCGTCTTACCTGCACCCGTCGCACCAACAAAGGCAACCTTTTGTCCCTTGTCTGCATAAAGATTAACGTCATGAAGGATTTGTTTCTTACCATCGTAAGAGAAATCAACGTCTTGGAAGACCACATTTCCGACCAACTCGACCAATTCATAGTCGCCATTTGGACGGTGGTGTTTCCAAGCCCAAAGATTGGTTTTCTTGTCTGTCACGACCATCTGACCGTCTACCAATTCGTAATTGACCAAAGTGACCTTACCTTGGTCAACTTCTTCTGCTTCATCCAACAGGTCAAAGATACGGTCTGCACCAGCAAGTGCCATAAGAACAAAGTTAAGTTGTTGAGACACCTGAGTAATAGGACCATTGAAGGAGCGGTTCAATTGCAGGAAGGCCATGAGACCACCGATAGTCAAGCCACCCACACCATTGAGGGCAAAGACCCCACCAACCAAGGCAGTCAAAACAAAGGAAACATTTCCTAAGTTCCCAAGAATGGGCATGAGAACATTAGCATAGCGATTGGCCAAGTATGATGATTGGAAAAGTTGTTCATTAATCTTATCAAAGTCAGCCATGCTTTCTTCTTCATGAACAAAAGCTTTAATTACCTTTTGACCTGACATCATTTCTTCGATAAAACCATTCTCAATCCCTAGGTTCTTTTGTTGTTCACCGAAGTAACGGCCTGATTTGGCGGATACATTTTTAATAACCATAAACATGATACCTACCATGACCAGAACCACGATAAAAAGGAGAGGACTCACGGTAAGCATGGTTACTGTCACACCGATAATGGTAATGGCTGTTTGTAGCAACTGTGGAATAGATTGTTCAATGGCCTGACGGAGGGCATCAATGTCGTTTGTATAGATTGACATGATGTCACCGTGTTTATGAGTGTCAAAGTAACGAACAGGGAGCTTTTGCATACGAGCAAAGAGCTGATTACGAAGGGAACGTAGGGAATCTTGTGAAATCGTCGCCATGAGGAGGGAAGCCACATAGTTGGCAACCACACCGATAAGACAAAAGACCCCAACTGAAGTCAAGAAACGTAACAATGACCCAAAGTCATGGCTACCCGATTTGAGCATGGGTTGAACGTAAACGTCCACCAAGGACTGAATTGAAGCCGTCAAATTAACCGTTGCCAAAGAAGCTACAACGATAAGGACAAAAGAGATACTAAGTGAAAGCTTGTAGTCTTGCCACAAAAAGCGTAGCAGTCGTGCTAGTGAGCTCCAGCTGGCTTTTTTCTTATTCTGCATCTGCTACTCCTTTCCCTTGTGTTTGCATCTTGTAAACCTCACGATATATGGCATTATTAGCCACCAAGTCGTCATGCGTACCAATAGCATCGATACGACCATCATCCATAACAACGATACGGTCCGCATCTTGAATAGATGAAATCCGTTGACCGATGATGATTTTAGTCGTGTCCTTAAGACTTGAAGTAAAACCTTGACGAATCAAACTATCTGTCTTAGTATCAACCGCTGATGTTGAATCATCCAAAATCAAAATTTTCGGATTCATGAGGAGGGCACGTGCGATACAAAGACGTTGACGTTGTCCCCCTGAGACATTGGCTCCACCACGTTCAATCTTGGTGTTATAGCCATCCTTAAACTCTTGGATAAATTCATCAGCTTGGGCAATCTTACAAGCTTCAATGATTTCCTCATCTGTCGCCTGTTTATTTCCCCAACGCATATTTTCCTTAATGGTTCCTGAAAAAAGGACATTGGTTTGAAGAACCATGGCAACTTGCTTACGCAAGCTATCCAAATCATAATCCTTAACATCGTGACCAGCAACCTTAACTTGACCTGATTCCACATCATAAAGGCGAGGAATAAGCTGAACCAAGCTTGATTTACCCGAACCCGTTCCACCAAGAATACCAATAACTTCACCAGACTTAATATCCAAAGTGATATCTTTGAGGACATGGGTCTTGTCACCATTTTCATCCGTGTATGAGAAATCCACATGATCAAAACTGATAGAACCATCTGCAACTTCTGTTAAACCATTTTCAGGTGAAACAATGGTTGAATCAGTGTTAAGCACTTCATTGATACGCTCTACAGAGGCCATAGAGATAGACAACATGACAAAGATCATCATGAACATCATGAGTGACATAAGGATGGTCATGGTGTAACTGAACATCGAAGTCAATTCCCCTGTAGTTAAGCTACCACCAACGATGAGATGGGCACCAAACCAGGAAATCATGAGGAATGACGCGTACATAGACAACATCATGGCTGGATTAGATATGATAACTACACGAATGGCACGCATAAACATTTTGTAAATACGACGTGAGGCCTTCTTGAACTTATCTGTCTCTTCCTGTTCCTTAACGTAGGATTTCACCACACGCATGTTGGTGATATTTTCCTTGATACTGTTGTTAAGGTTGTCATAAGCCTCAAATACTTGAGTAAATAGAGGATATACGATTTTGGTAATAATGGCCAAAACCAGACCAAGGAAGAGTGTTACGCCAACGAAAATCCAAGCCATCTGACCATTGATGAGGAAACTAGCAGTAATGGCGAAAATCAGGTTGAGTGGGGCACGCACACAGATGCGGATAATCATTTGATAAGAGTTCTGAACGTTGGTAACATCAGTCATCATACGCGTTACCAGACCACCAGCTGAGAACTTATCGATATTTTCAAAAGAGAAGGTTTGAACCTTTTTGAAAATAGCCTGACGTAGATTCTTGGCAAATCCAGCAGAGGCAAAGGCCGCATAGCGTGCCGACTGCATCCCACAGAAAAGCGACAGGAAGGCGCAGACCAACATGAGGCCACCATAGAGCCAAATGTTAGACATGTTAGATTGCTGGACACCTTTGTCCAAAAGATTGGCCATAACAAAGGGAATGGAAATCTCAAACATAACTTCTAGCGTCATGAAGAGGGACGCTAGGATTGAGGGTTTCTTGTATTCCTTTATCTGGGCGATCAGGGTTTGAAACATAATTACCTCCGTTTTTTATTGTTTTTTTGATATTTTTCTTTTTTGATGCTTTCTTAAGTGATGGCGGACATCAGCGACCGACTCAGTCGTTCCATGACTAGTTATCGAGCCAAAGTCTCGATAACTCCGCTTCCTATAACTGCTTCTGCAGTTATAGGAATATCATCATGGTGAAAGCATCACTGTTGGGCAGAGCGAACTGTCGAATCGCGAGCAATTCGAACAAGTGCAAATAGATTCCGGATGAGCCCTACCACGACGAAAAATATCATCTGCTCTAGGCAGAGAGAAACTTAAAACCAAGAGTCTTATTGCTCATGCTTTATTTATAAAAGAACGGCTAGACCCTTTTTGAGAGCATACAAAAGCCCCTGAGGGCAGACCCTAGGGATTTTTTCGTTCTCACATATATGTCATTAGTATAGGTTAAATTGAGTAAAATTGCAAGCACAATATCATTTCACTAACGTTTGTAAATATTTTATGATATTTGATAAAAATATCGCTCTAAATCCTGCTCGTTTTTCACAAATTTATCATAAATGTTCGTAAATTATAACTAAACGTAGCAGAAATTTGTTTTCTGTCCCTATTTATAATAGACTAACACTAACATTAGATGAAAAGGTGACTCTATGACCATAAACCAACTATTTCAAAAACTGGAGGCTACCAGTCCTATTCTCCAAGCTAATTTTGGAATTGAGCGCGAAAGTCTTCGTGTCAATAGACAGGGAAAATTAGCACATACGCCTCACCCTTCCTGTCTAGGGGCTCGTAGTTTCCATCCCTATATTCAAACAGATTTTTGTGAGTTTCAGATGGAACTCATCACACCAGTCGCTAAATCTACCACTGAGGCTCGTCGTTTTCTTGGAGCCATTACCGATGTAGCTGGACGTTCCATCAGTAAAGATGAACTTCTCTGGCCCTTGTCCATGCCACCTCATATCAAAGCCCAAGAAATCCAAGTTGCCCAACTGGAAAATGAATTCGAACGCCATTATCGGAACTACTTGGCCGAAAAATACGGAACTAAACTACAAGCTATCTCAGGTATCCACTATAATATGGAACTAGGGGAGGATTTGGTTGAGGCCCTATTCAAAGAAAGTGACCAGACTGACATGATTACTTTCAAAAACGCCCTCTACCTTAAGCTGGCTCAGAACTATTTGCGCTACCGTTGGGTGATTACCTATCTCTTTGGCGCCGCACCTACTGCTGAGCAAGGCTTCTTCGACCAAGAAGTGCCAGAACCCGTTCGTTCCTTCCGTAACAGTGACCATGGTTATGTCAATAAGGAAGAAATCCAAGTATCCTTTGCAAGCCTAGAAGACTATGTCTCTGCCATCGAACGCTATATCGAACAAGGAGATTTGATTGCGGAGAAGGAATTTTACTCGGCTGTTCGTTTTCGTGGACAAAAGGTTAATCGTTCCTTCCTTGACAAAGGAATCACCTACCTAGAATTCCGTAACTTCGACCTTAACCCCTTTGAGCGTATCGGAATTAGCCAAGATACCATGGATACGGTTCACTTGCTCCTTTTAGCTTTCCTATGGCTAGATGCCCCTGAAAATGTTGACCAAGCTCTTACTCAAGGTCACGCGCTAAATGAGAAAATCGCCCTCTCTCATCCTTTAGAACCTCTACCTTCTGAAGCTGAAACTCAGAACATTACGACAGCTCTGGACCAACTGGTGCAACATTTTGGGCTTGGTGATTATCATCAAGGTTTGGTCAAACAAGTGAAAGATGCCTTTGCGGATCCTAGTCAGACACTAGCTGCTCAACTACTTCCTCATATCAAAGACAAGTCCCTTGCTGACTTTGCCCTCGACAAGGCTCTTGCCTATCACGATTACGACTGGACTGCCCACTATGCCCTTAAGGGTTATGAGGAGATGGAACTTTCTACTCAGATGTTGCTCTTTGATGCCATTCAAAAAGGGATTCATTTTGAAATCCTAGATGAGCAGGATCAATTCCTTAAACTCTTGCATAAAGATCATGTTGAGTACGTCAAAAATGGTAACATGACCTCAAAAGACAACTATGTAGTACCTCTTGCCATGGCTAATAAAACCGTGACCAAAAAAATCCTGGCTGATGCTGGTTTCCCTGTTCCCGCTGGCGACGAATTTACCAGTCTGGAACAAGGTCTAGCTTATTATCCTCTTATCAAGGACAAGCAAATTGTAGTCAAACCAAAATCAACCAACTTTGGTCTGGGAATTTCCATTTTCCAAGAACCTGCTAGTCTTGACAACTATCAAAAAGCCCTTGAAATTGCTTTCGCAGAAGATACCGCTGTCCTTGTTGAAGAATTTATTCCAGGAACCGAATACCGTTTCTTCATTCTAGATGGGCGTTGTGAGGCTGTCCTCCTTCGTGTCGCTGCCAATGTTGTCGGTGATGGCAAACACACCATTCGTGAATTAGTCGCTCAGAAAAATGCCAACCCATTGCGAGGCCGTGATCACCGATCACCGCTGGAGATCATTGATCTAGGAGACATCGAACAACTGATGTTGACTCAGCAAGGTTATACACCTGATGATATTCTCCCAGAAGGGAAAAAGGTCAATCTCCGCCGTAACTCTAACATCTCTACAGGTGGCGACTCTATTGATGTCACTGAGACTATGGATTCCTCTTACCAAGAACTTGCTGCAGCTATGGCGACTAGCATGGGGGCCTGGGCTTGCGGGGTTGACCTCATCATTCCAGATAAAACTCAGCCTGCCAGCAAGGAAAAACCTCATTGCACTTGTATTGAGCTCAACTTTAACCCTTCTATGTATATGCACACCTACTGTGCTGAAGGCCCTGGACAAGCTATTACTCCAAAAATCCTAGACAAGCTTTTTCCAGAAGTTGCCACAAGTCAAACCTAAAACCTAATTCTTAGGAACAAACAAACCACCTTTATCTCAAGATAAAGGTGATTTTGCTTTATTAACCAAACTCTCCTGCTTCTTCCTCAGGATGCGTTTCCATGTACTGGATATGCTCTATATAGGCATCTTGAGCCTGATTGAAGGCTTCCTGATCACTATATGGATAATCTATGTAAAATAGATCCCGCCAACCATTAAAGGTTTGACTATTGTAGAAGCCTTGAATCTTTGTGGGAAGAAACTCTTTGTTGTAGCTGATGCGCAACTTAAGCAAGTCCTTGTCTTGAAACTGAGTGATGATACTGTTGGAGGTTTCTTGACCTTCCAGACTAGACCAAACGTTATGCAGAACAATGTCCTGACTATAGTGATTAGCCTTGATGCGATTTTTGTCCACTGGGAGCTTCTGGGTAGCCTCTAAAAGGTAGGACACCTCGCCCTGAAAATAAACCTCAATGGTCAAGTCACCAAGACTAGACCCATACAAGATACCATCCTTAATGGCAAGATTTGACCCAAAAAGTCTCTGGCCAGCCACATCAAATGACATCCCTTCATCCTGCCCGTAGAGCTTGATGGCATAAGCATCCCTTACACGATAGAAATTTTTAGCGATGAGAACACTATCTAGGGTCTCAGTCTTTTTTGTCTCCACCTTGGGGCTTGTAGGTTTCTTGGTAAAAGCTGTCAAACCCATTAAGCACAAGATGAGAGCGAATATAATCAAGGTAAGCATTGTAGACCTGAAGCCGGTCTTCAGCTTTAAATTGTTTCCATGTTTCAAGGTCTTTCAAGCCTCCTTTTTTAACAATATCAGCATAGCGCCCGCCGTTTAAGACATTCTTGGCATTTTTCCACTTTCTTACCATCTTGCGTCTAATCGCATTGTCAGCAGGGTGACGAACGTCAAGATAGGTATGGCTATTATTGAGATAGGCCGGTAAGTCAGCATTCAAGCCCTTAGACAGCCCATAATTAGCAGAATCCGTATCGGCAATGTCAGCACCATCTTCAATCTTGTAATGCTTAGGATTAGAGTCGATGCTACCGTCTTTCCTTTTCTTGTAAACATTCCACTCAGAAACAAATTTCCCTGTATCCATATTGACAATAAATTCAATAAAGCGGGAATTGCTGACACCGTAAGATCCCATGACACTGGTCTGAGGTAGCTGAATTTTCATGTTCTCTGGATAGGTAAAGTCTCCCAAACTTCGATTATGATAGGAAGCACCTGTAGTATAATCCAGATGAATCTTCCTGTCCTTGCTGTAGGCCAGAAGCTTGTCTAAATCCGTCTTACCCTTGTAGTTGGCCCTAATATAGTCCATTGACTGCTTATCAATCCATGACCTAAAAAGGTGGAGCTTGATACCCAACTCATCCTCGCCCAGTCCTAAATCCGTCTGATAAGTCTCCATAATAGCTTCGCGGAAGTAACTGTAAAAAGGGCTGGTTGGCTCAAGTTTCTTGGAAAATTTATAACCTGACTTCCCTAATTGAAGGAACTGGTACTTATCCACATAAACCTGCATGTGAGTCATAACCAAATTGAGCTTGTCATGATTAGGGAGTTGAGAAGCTTGGAAAAAGGCTGTATAGGTATCTGAGCCCACTTCCTTACTTTCTTGATCGATTTTTTGCAGAACTTTATCCAACTGGTTCAAAGAAGTCTTCTTCATCTTACTTCTGACCTGAGCCACATAGGCCGGTTTAATACCTTGATCCCAGTGATCACGAGTTATAATAGCATCTACCTTTTGCGAAATTAAGGTCAACCGTTTCTGATAAGTCTCAGCCTCCAAAGCCAGTTTCAAAGCCTTTGACGGAGTCGCTTCAACCACGGATAAATCACCATAAATATCGGCCTTAAGGACAAGATTTACCTGCATATCATAGGAATGATTAATATGGAGAGCTAGACGAATCTTCCCGTTTTCCTTCCTAACTGACAGGGGATCGAGTTGATAGGATTGAATGACCCCAGCTCGACTCAGAGCCAGTTTGTCTAGATTTTCAAGAGAATCCTGATAAATATAGGAAATCTCGGGATCATTGACCTTTGTGACCAAGTATTGGTTTTGATGCCGATCAAAAACCACAAGACCAAGTATGAGGATTACAGTCAGAGCACTTGCCAAGTACTGTAAAATTACTTTCTTCATAGTACTTCCATTATAGCATAGGAGGACAAAATATTCTGAAAACGATTGGCAAAAGCTGAAAACAAATGAAAAACAGGCCAAATAGTACCTGTTTAACTCAATTTTTTATAAATCACTCAAGCAACGATGTTTAATACTGAAGTCAAAATAAGCATTTTCCTGAAGCTTATAAAATATCTCTCTGTAGGCTTCTTCGTCAAAGTGATCTCCACGATAGAGAATCTCAAAACTCAAACCCTCATACTCCAAGAAAGCATTGGACGTCTTGAAACCATTACGCTTATAGAAATCCCAACGCGCCGCTCGTTGCTCTGGATTGTCATTGGGTTCATCCAAACGCTCAACTTCTAAAACCATAGAACGAGATGGACCATAAAACTCTACCAGTTTATCAATAATCTCACTTCCGTAGCCATGACTCCGCATTTGAGGGACAATGGCAAAGAAACTCACATAAAAAACTTTGGCATTGTATAGAACTGAGGCAAATCCAACAAAATCATCCTCGTCATAAAAGGCAAAGAAATGATAATCATCACGACCATCTAGTTGTAAGAACTCACTCAAAGGAATACGTTCTTCTTCTGGAAAGGCCTCATTGTTTAGACGCTCCACCCTATCTAAGTCTGGAAACTCCTTGGTAATTAATTGGCTACGTAAAGCCATAAAATTCCCTCCTTTTTGATGCTCATACCTATAGGTCATTATAACATTCTAGAAGACGGTTGCAAGTTTCGAGAACTAAGGTTGGGATAAAGAATGGCTGTAATATCTTTCACACGACGGCGAGCTTCCAATGTTGGGTAATCCAACTCATATTCTTCAGGAATTTCAACATCCCAAAGACGAAGGTTGTTAATCACACCATTTTGGTAACCAATTTGTGGCACATCGTAAGGCACAGCGCGAAGAACTTGAGCGTTCTTATAAGTTGGAACGAAGCTACCTTCTTCATTGCTTTCAAGGACAACATCACCGAAGAGTTTCACATCAACGATATCATGGTCTTTACGTATTTCCCAAACATTCCCTGTTGAGCCAAACCAACTATCTGGCAATTCAACTTGATAACCATCAACAATACGTTGTTTGAAAAGTCCATAACGGTAACGAAGACCATTACCAAAACCTGGGTAACCAGTAGTCGCAAGTGAATCCATGAAGGCAGCAGCCAAACGACCAAGACCACCATTACCAAGTGCCATGTCATGCTCAGCTTCTACTACTTCACGGAAGTCGATATCAAGTTCTGCGAAACCTTCTTTAACAAGGTCAAGAATACCTAGGTTGAGGAGGTTAGTTTCCAACATACGACCTGGAAGTAATTCGATTGAGAAGTAGAAAGCAATCTTTTCTTGATTGTCTGAAAGTGCATGCTTACGTTCAATCCATGTGTCAGTGTAATACTTACGAATCAAACCAGCCAAGGCTGTGAAGATTTCGGTTGGTGTGCCTTAGCTACTCTAATCAACTGTTCTTGGTGGAGCGTATCTTTAAAATCACGGATAAATTGTCCTTTTATTAAATTTTCGAATTGCATAGAAATCCTTTCTTATACTTCTATACCTTTGATAGACATCTTATAGGGTAAATATTAGGATAAGGGGGAATTATACTTCTAGAGCGCCTCTCTCATTTGCTTTAGCAACAAGATTTGGGCGACTATCTTGTTTTTTCTAACTGTAGTTACAGCGCTTTTAACCTTTTTTACATGAAAATAACTTTTCCCTTTCGAGAAAAGTTATCTTTGTATTACACTAATTGTTTATACAAATCAACATATGCCAAACTTGCTGTATCCCATGAGAAATCACGAGTCATAGCATTATGCTGGAGTTGTTTCCAAGAATCAGTATTATTTTTGTACACATCGAGAGCTTTTTCAAGGATTTGAACCATCCAGTAACCTGAAAAGTTACCAAATGAGAAGCCTGTACCTGAGCCTGTCACAGGGTTGTATGGTTCAACAGTATCACGAAGACCACCAACCTCACTAACTACTGGCAAGGTACCATAACGCATAGACATCATTTGTGAGAGCCCACATGGTTCAAAAGCTGAAGGCATAAGGAAAATGTCACAACCAGCATAAATTTGTTGAGCCAACTCTAGGTTGAAGGTAATGTTGGCAGACATTTTCTCTGGATAAGCATGACCAAACCAAGAGAAAGAATTCTCGTAACCACTATAACCAGTACCCAAAAGAACAATTTGAACATCATGTTGCAAAATATTGTGAAGTTCGTTAACCACCAAATCGAAACCTTTTTGGTCAGTCAAGCGTGATACAATACCAATCAATGGAACATCTTCACGAACTGGGAGGCCAACACGCTCTTGAAGAGCTGCCTTGTCTTTGGCTTTACCTGACAAATCATCCACTGAGAAATGATAAGGAATGTGAATATCTGTTTCTGGATCAAGGAGGTCTGTATCGATACCATTAACAATACCAGACAACTTACCAGATTCCATGCGCATGATTTGATCAAGACCTTTACCAAATTCAGGTGTTTGAATTTCACCAGCATAAGATGGAGAAACTGTTGTTACACGATCTGCGTAAAGAACGGCGGCTTTCATCCAGTTAAGGCAGTCATTCCAACGGAGCGTACCGTCTGCATAACGCTCGTAACCAACACCGAAGATTTCCCAAAGCATACCACTGTCAAATTGACCTTGGAACTCAATATTATGGATAGTGAAGACCGTCTTAATACCTTGGTAAGCTTGAATCCAATGGTATTTTTCCTTAAGAAGGAATGGAATCATGGCTGTGTGATAGTCATGAACATGGAGAATATCTGGAATAAAGTCCACTTTTTCCATCAACTCAAGGGCAGCCATTTGGAAGAAACCAAAACGCTCACCATCATCCCACTCACCGTATACCGTACCACGATTAAAATACTGCTCATTATCAATGAAGAAGAAGGTCACACCATCACGGACAATTTTCTTGATACCGACATATTGACGACGCCAACCAACATTTGTATAGAAGAAGCCAAGGTCTTCAACTTGATTGCCAAATTTAGCCGAAACCACATCATAATATGGGAGAATTACGGCTACTTCGTGACCATTTTTGACTAGAGATTTAGGAAGAGCACCGATAACGTCACCCAAACCGCCAGTTTTAGCAAAAGGTGCCCCCTCTGCTGCTACAAATAAAATTTTCATCGTACAATATCCTCTGTTACAACGCTACCTTTTTTGATGACAACTGGATTGTTTTCTGTACCTCGAATCGTAACACCTTCGGCGATTTCAACATCTTTATCCACAATAGCATATTTAACTGTTGCACCTTTAGCAACTTTAACACGTGGGAAGATAATCGAATGGTTAACACTAGATCCTTCAGATAAGTAAACATTACGTGAAATCACTGAGTTCTCAACTTTACCTCGTACGATCGAACCAGATGCAAATTGTGAGACCTTAACTTCAGAAGAGTCTGCATAATATGTTGGCTCTTCATTTTTAACTTTTGTATAAACTTTTTGGTTTGGTGCAAAAAGTGAATAGAATTTTTGTGATTCCAACATATCCAAGTTGGCATCAAAGTACGATTTCACTGAGTGGATATTTGAAAGGTAACCAGTGTGCTCGTAAGCAAAAGCATTCTCAGCAACTGCCAAATCACGAAGCACATAACGAAGCTTACGTGGCTCTTCTTTAGCAGCTTCTTCTTCCAATTTTTCAATCAAGAATGGTGTATCCACGACAAATATGTCTATAGACATATTGTAAACTTCTTTATTCCCACCCTGGAAGAGCTCATGCTTAAGCACTTTATCAGATTCATCAATATCCAAAATGCTGTTTACATCTGAAATGAGTTCTTTAGGAAGTTTTTTGTAGACTACAGTAACTTTTTGTTTTGTTACATTGTGAAGGTGGAAAACTTGGTTAAGATCAATGTTGACCAAAACATCACTATTAAGAGCTACAGTCTGGTCTGAGCCTGAACGTTTAAGGTAGGTCAAAATTTGATGATAGTATTCTTTATCAACAGTTGAACTATCAACTGGAGTATTGTAGATACCAAGATAGTAGTGGCTGAGGAGAGTAGACAAGCCCCACTCACGACCTGAACGAATATGGTCGAAGACAGAACTAATGTTTTCGTTTTGGAAGATTCCGAAGACGCTACGGATACCGGCATTAGCCAAGTTAGACAACGGGAAGTCGATGAGGCGATATTTTCCACCAAATGGTAGGCTGGCAATAGGACGTTGATCAGTCAAGCCATCCATGTCATGGAATCCTACGGTATTTCCTAGAATTGCAGAATATTTATCAATCTTCATCTTTTGCTACCCCCACTACTTCATTGTATCCTACGACTTGCACTTCCTCTGTACCGTCAATTTCCACACCATCAGAAACGTGTGCACCTTCACCGATAATAGCACGTTTAATTTTTGCACCTTTACCAATAACTGCACCACTCATAATCACTGAATCTTCAACGACTGCCCCTTCACGAATTTGTGCATTTGTTGAAAGCACAGAATGCTTAACAGTTCCATCAACCAAACAGCCATCAACAACGAGTGAATCTTCAACCTGAGCATGTTCACCAAAGAAGTTTGGTGTAGCAATCACGTTACGTGAGTAAATTTTCCATTGACGGTTACGACTATCCAAGGCATTTTCAGGAGAAATGTACTCCATGTTTGCTTCCCAAAGGGATTCGATAGTACCTACGTCTTTCCAATAGCCTTCAAATTCATAAGCATAGACGCTTTCACCTGTTTTAAGATAAGCTGGGATAACGTTTTTACCAAAGTCTGACATACCAACTGCATTCTTTTCAGCTGAAACTAACATATTACGAAGACGTTTCCAGTCAAAGATGTAAATACCCATTGATGCTTTCGTAGATTTAGGATTTTCAGGTTTTTCTTCGAACTCAACAATACGGTTATTAGCATCAGTGTTCATGATACCGAAACGGCTAGCTTCTTTAAGTGGCACATCTAGAACGGCGACTGTAAGACTTGCGTTGTTGTCTTTGTGAGATTGGAGCATATCGTCATAGTCCATCTTGTAAATATGGTCACCAGACAAAATCAAAACATATTCAGGATTGATGCTATCGATATAGTCAATGTTTTGATAAATAGCGTGGCTGGTACCTTCAAACCAACGATTACCTTCGCTAGCTGAGTAAGGTTGAAGAATTGATACACCAGAGTTAACACCATCCAAGCCCCAGCTTGAACCATTACCGATATGATTATTCAAAGCAAGTGGTTGATACTGTGTAATGACACCTACATTGTTAATTCCTGAATTGGCACAGTTAGACAAACCAAAGTCAATGATACGGTAGCGTCCACCAAACTGAACAGCTGGTTTGGCAATACTTTGGGTCAATTTTCCAAGACGAGTTCCTTGCCCACCAGCAAGGATCAAAGCCAACATTTCATTTTTCATGAATAGTCCCCCTCATGATTTTTAGTTCCATCCTCAAAAGAATGTGAGACAATCAGTCAAAACTGATTATGACAATTAAAGTAGGTTTCTCAGTGTAGCAATAGTTTGAGCGCCAAAAAGCTTCTTTCAACCGCGACTTTCTTTCTATCATCCCTGAAAAACAAATCGTGTACACATTTACATCTAACCTTTATTTCAAGCGACGTTTAACACGCCAAATACTTGCTCCAAGAGCTGGCAATGTGAAGCTAAGAGTATTTTCATAATCCTTCCACTTCGCTTTTTGGGTACGGGTATCAGGATTTCCTTCCTTCCAGACACCACCGAACTCTTCCATCTCAGTGTTAAGGACTTCTTCGTAAATACCGGCAATTGGCAAGCCAATAGTGAACTCTTTACGTTCCACTGGAGTAAGATTGAAGACACAGACTAGGATATCCCCCTTATCACCTTTATCACCCTTACGGATAAAAGAAAGAACACTTTCAGCACGGTTATCCGCATCAATAATCTCAATACCATCGTAAGAATCATCAATCTGCCAGAGAGACTTGTGGTCCTTATAGAAAGCATTCATATGACTAGTGAAGGCCTGCATCTTATGGTTCATCTCATCTTCAAGATTTCCCCATTCAAGTTGGTAATCATGTTTCCACTCTAAGAATTGACCAAATTCAGATCCCATGAAGAGCAATTTCTTACCTGGATGACAGAGTTGATAAGCGTAGAGGTTACGAAGACCAGAAAACTGATTGTATCGGTCGCCCCACATCTTATGCATCATACTCTTCTTACCATGTACCACCTCATCATGTGAGAATGGTAGAACATAGTTTTCATTGAAGCAATACATGAAACTGAAAGTCATCAGATTGAAATCATACTGACGGTAAACAGGGTCCTCCTCGTAGAATCTTAAAATATCGTTCATCCAACCCATATTCCATTTGAAGTCAAAGCCTAGACCACCTTCTTCAATAGGTTGTGTGATTGGCGTTGCTGCAGTTGATTCTTCCGCAATCATCATGACATCTGGATAGCGTTTTTTAATTTCACGATTGAGTTTTTGAAGAAAGCCGTAACCTTCCAAGTTACGATTACCACCATCCTTGTTGGGCATCCATGGACCCTCATCATAGTCTAAATAGAGCATATTAGAAACTGCATCCACTCGGATACCATCGATATGATAATTCTCAATCCAATAAAGAGCACTTGAAATAAGGAATGACTGTACTTGATTTTTTCCTAAGTCAAAGTTCAAGGCACCCCAACGATAATTATGAGCTCGATCGTGATCTTGATATTCAAATGTTGGTGTGCCATCGAAATAGGCCAAAGCATCATCATTTTGTGTATAGTGACCTGGGACCCAGTCCACTAAGACACCGATATTATTCTGGTGACATACTTCAACAAAATCTTGAAACTCTTCTGGTGTACCATAAGTATGCTCAAAAGCAAAGTAACCCATGAGCTGGTAACCCCAACTCATCCCTAATGGGTGAGCCATGAGTGGCAGAAATTCCACGTGAGTATAATTCATCTTAACTAAATATGGTATCAACTCCTCTTTCAATTCCTTGAAAGTATAAGGCTGACCATCCTCTTTTAGTTTCCAAGACGATGCATGAACTTCATAGATATTTACCGGACGTTTTTGGAACCCAAATCGTTTGCGACACCCCATCCAAAGGCCATCTTTCCACTTCTTAGCTTTCTGCTTACGAATGACAGCTCCTGTTCCTGGGCGTGGTTCCAAATAAGTAGCAAAAGGATCCATCTTTTCAACTACTTGACCACCCTTACGTTTTACCAAGAACTTATAAAGTTGTCCTTCTTCAGGGAGAGATGAAGTCGCCTCCCAAACGCCGATATGGTTTTGAGTCATATCCAGAGGTGTATCAAACCAACCTGTGAAATCTCCTATTACCTGAATCTGCTCAGCATGAGGGGCCCACACACGGAAGACAAATCCTTCTTCTCCCTCCAATTCATGCACACCCAAATAATTCTGAAGGTGGAAGTTCTCACCTGTTCCAAACGTGTACATGGCTTCATCAAGATTCATACCATCACTCCTTCCTTAAACTCGTCTTGATAAGAGATATCAAGGCAGTAAAACATTGAAATTAATATATGTAAATACACCAGAAAACCCTTTACGATGATAGAGCTTTCAAGCCCACAAAAATCAAATATGTAAGCGTTTTCTATATTATATCATTTTTTGACTACTTTGTCAGTAAATCTCCAAATCTTTTTTCATATTATCGAACACTAAGGTTTCATCCAGTTTTCCAGAAATATGTAGTTCCACGATACCTGAAGCAAAGTCTGCTTTAGTCACGTAGAGATTATCATATATATCCGCATATGAACGATATGAAAATTCTGCTACTGTTTTCTTGCGTTCAATTAATTTGGCAATTTTATCAACCAATTCTTTCTTAAGAGTCACCTGATTCCAATCCACCCGATTTACCTCATCAGGGGCATTGTAGCTATTCATAGCACGCTTAACATCTGCTTCTGTGTAATTTCCATCTTCACCTGTTGCAACCATCTTACTACGCTGGAATTCTTGCCCTAATTGCATGAAACACATCCCCTGCATAGTCAGATTAAGAGCGTTAGCCAAGTAAATTCGTTTTTCAATATCCTCTGGCGAATCATGTGGATGCAGATGATGCATAAGATCATTCAAATTGTAATTGTCATGAGCTTCAATATAGTTGAGAACCTGACCTGGCATGAGGTAGTTTACAAAGCCACGGCTACCAAGTAAACTCTTAGCAATTTTATCTTCTAAAGGAGCTCCGGACACATAACCATTGCTGATGTGTCCATAGACTTCTGCCCCTTTAACGGCATCACGCGCATTGTCATTGAAAAATCCGATTCTAGGCATCAAAGCTGCGTTATCCTTCTTGGCCTTTTGGTCTACAGGAAGACCAATCCCCATGTCCCATCCTTCACCGTAAATAAGAATCCTAGGATCTATATCATCCATGGCTGAACGAATGGCATTCATAGTAGCAACGTCATGCAAGCCCATAAGGTCAAAACGGAAACCATCCACTCCAAATTCTTCTGCCCAATAGGTCAAAGAATCAATCATATACTTGCGGTACATTTCTTTCTCACTAGCTGTTTCGTTCCCACAACCTGATCCATCTTGAAATGAACCATTGTCGTGCATACGATAATAATAAGCCGGTACTGCCAGTTGGAAAGGCGAACTATATGACGAATAGGTGTGGTTATAAACAACATCCATGATGACCCCAATACCCGCTTCATGGTAGACCTGAATCATCTTCTTAAGCTCCAAAATTGGTGCTAAGGGATTTTTTTGATCAACCGCAAACTGACGATCTGGAACATTGTAATTTTCAGGATCATATCCCCAGTTATAGAGAAGATTACCATTCTTATCATAGGTCTTGTGATGATCAAAGACCGGCTGTAACTGGACATAGTTATAACCCATGCGTTTGATATAATCAAAACCAGTCACATCCCCTTGGTCATTTTTAGTTCCTTTCTGGCAGGCACCCAGATAAGTCCCTCTATATGCCTTCTTAACACCAGATGTTTCTGAGATTGAGAAGTCTCGCAGATGCATCTCACAGATAACAGATGAGCAGGCGTTGACATTACGCCAGTTGGCCTCTTGTCTTGTAACCTTCTGATACCCCTTAGGAACCAAACGCTCAGGGTTTACCACCAAGCTCTTTTTATTATTTAAGCTAAGGGCAATGCTATACGGATCTCTAGTATCTTGATAGAAACTCTCCTCATGGTAGACTCGAAACTGATAGGCTAACCCATCCAAATCCCCAGGGACAGAGACGCTCCAAACACCGTGTGTGTTCATCTCGTGACGATCCTTATTTACACTGGTTCCTCGGCTCATCTTAATCACCTTAGATTTTTTACTACCTTTTTTAAAAAGTAGTAGCTGCACTCGCCGAGCTAGTGGCGCCCAAAGGCGAAACTCTGTGGAACCTTTTTCATACTTATGTCCTAACCAACCTTGAAATCCCCACTTTTGATCAAATTCCTGTCTACGAAGAGCCATATCAAAGGCATGCTGATCACGCCCTTCAAAACTATGACTCGTCATAGCAGCCTGTTTAGAATAATAAACAGTCGGGTCTCCTTCAACCACCCAAATAGCATTCGGGGCATCCCCCAAGAAACGTCTGATACGATAATCATGTGTCTGCTTTGACCAATCTTCCGTCTTAACCAAGAGATTGACATAGTCAATAAAACGATTAGCCGGAAAGGTGAGCTGACCCACCAGTCCAAAATCATCCTCACGAGAAAAACGGGCTTCTTCGCCCCAATAACCATCTAGCCACTTCCACATACTATATTTCGAATAGTCGCCATGCATACTATGAAAATGAACGGTTAATAAATTGTCCATTTAAAACTCCTTAAATCTTTATTACTCATTTTCCTTTTATTATAGCAAAAAACGTTCGTTTTGTAAGCGTTATTATGAAACAGTTTGACACTTTTTGATTTGTGTTAAACATAAAAAAGAATGAGAAAATTTGGCTCTATAATTTCTGTAGTGGGTAAAACCACTGTAGAGATTATGGAGCTTTTTGAATGCAGACAAAAAGTCCCATAAGAACTATAATGAAAAGCAACCAAACCATCATTAGGAAGAACTTATGAGACTTATTAAGAATACCACAGAATTAATCGGAATTAAAGACCCTAACATCATTATTTCTCTTGTTTTTGAAACGGATACTCATATCGAGGTTCAAGCAAAACTGGATTATCCTGCACCACCATGCCCTCATTGCCAAGGAAAGATGATTAAATATGACTTTCAAAGACCTTCTAAAATCCCTCTTCTCGAGCAAGCGGGAATGCCGACACTGCTACGTCTGAAGAAACGTCGGTTTCAGTGTAAAAGTTGTAGGAGAATCACGGTGGCTAAGACATCAATCGTTGAGAAAAACTGCCAAATCTCAAATCTAGTCCGTCAAAAGGTCTCACAACTCCTAACTGAGAAGATGTCACTAACGGATATTGCCAGAAGACTTCGTGTATCGACATCCACTGTCTATCGTAAGCTTGATCAGTTTTCTTTCAAGGAACATTTTGATAAACTCCCAGCTGTTATGTCCTGGGATGAGTTTGGGTTCAAGAAAGGGGAATTGGCTTTTGTGGCGCAGAATTATGAGACAAACGAACTCATAACCATCCTTGATAATCGCCGCCAAACCACTATACGAAACTACTTTTTGAAGTATCCATTGAAAGCTCGACAAAAGGTGCAGTTTATCACGATGGATATGTCAGGAGACTATAATGCCACTAGCTCGAAGACTTTTCCCAAACGCTAAAATCGTTCTTGATCGTTTCCACATCATCCAGCATCTTGGTCGAGCCTTTTTAAAGACAAGAATTGCCATTATGAACCAGTTCGATAAGAAGTCACTACCCTATCGAGCCTTGAAGAATCACTGGCGACTCTTCCAAAAGGACAGCCGTAAACTATCTCTCAACTCTTTTTATTCAAAGACTTTCCGCCAAACTTTAGCACCACATGAAGTTGTTGAGAAGACATTGAATTTCTCAGAGGAACTCGCTAATTATTATAACCTCTATCAGCTCTTGCTTTTTCACTTTCAGGAGAAAAGAGTAGATGAGTTCTTTGAGCTGATAGAGGAAAATAGAAGCAAAGTCAATCACTATTTTCAAACGGTCTTTAGAACTTTTCTTAGACACAAACAATACATCCAAAATGCACTAGAAACAGATTATTCAAACGCAAAACTGGAAGCTACCAACAAGTTGATTAAAGACATCAAACGGTTGGGCTTCGGTTTTAGAAACTTCATCAACTTTAAGAAACGTGTCTTCATCACTCTAAACATACATAAAAAGAGGACCTATCCGGTCCTCTCAAGATGTTAGCTTTTCGTCACCCACTACAGTTGACAAGGAGCCGAAAATTTGCGCCGAAACAGTTACTCTCTCATCCTTTTATTATTTTTAAAACATATGTAAATGGTGGGTAGTACTTTTCCCATCATCACTCTTGAGTCATCAAAACCTTACGTGGCTTAGTGCCTTCAGCTGGTCCAATCACTCCGGCTTCTTCCAATTCTTCCATCAAACGAGTGGCACGGTTAAATCCAACCGACAGACGACGTTGAATCATAGAAGCGCTAGCTTTTTGTGTTTCCAATACCAAGGCCTTCGCTTCTTCAAAGAGAGGATCTCCTTCCGAGCTACCACCATTGGCAGACGAACCTCCACCAAAATCATTCTCAGAAACTTCGCCAGGGTCAAAGCTCTCATCGTAGTCAGCAGAAGCCTGATCCTTGATAAAGGTCACAATACGTTCCACGTCATCATCAGAAATGAAGGAACCTTGTAGACGAACAGGGTGGTTCTCATCAATCGGTTTGAAAAGCATATCCCCACGTCCGAGTAGTTTCTCTGCCCCATTTTCATCTAAAATGGTACGACTATCTGTTCCGGAAGACACCGCAAAGGCCACACGAGAAGGCACATTGGCCTTAATCAAACCAGAGATAACATCAACCGATGGACGTTGGGTGGCAAGAATCATGTGAATTCCAGCCGCACGTGCTTTTTGTCCAAGTCGAATGATGGCATCTTCCACTTCTTTACTGGCCACCATCATCAAGTCAGCCAACTCATCAACGATAACCACAATCAAAGGCAAGGGGATCTGTTTCTCTTGCGACTGGGCATTCCAGTCTTCAACCTTGGCATTATAGCCTGCGATGTTACGCACGCCAAACTTACTAAAGAGTTCGTAACGATTTTCCATCTCATCAACCACTTTTTGAAGAGCCTTGGCGGCCTTACGTGGATTGGTCACCACAGGGATAAGGAGATGAGGAATATCGTTGTAAACAGAAAGTTCAACCATCTTAGGATCGACCATGAGGAACTTAATCTGATCTGGGCGAGCCTTCATTAGAATACTAGAGATGATTCCATTAACCGCAACAGATTTACCAGAACCAGTTGATCCAGCCACTAACAAGTGAGGCATCCGACCTAGGTCAAAGCTACGAGCTGAACCATCAACAGCCTTACCAAGAGGAACTTCCAAGAGCTTATTAGGATCCGTCTTGGACTGTTCCCAAAGTTCACGGAAAGAAACCGTCGCAATCTCGGAATTAGGTACTTCGATACCAACTAAAGATTTTCCAGGTATAGGTGCCTCAATACGGACATCTTTTGCAGCAAGAGCCAGAGCCAAGTCATCTGCTAAATTGGAAATACGATTAACCCGAACCCCAACAGCAGGCTTGACCTCGTACTTAGTTACAGACGGTCCAATCTCAGCCCTCTCAACCTTGACATCAATATTGAAACTCTTGAAAGTATCTTCTAAGATTCGAATATTCTTACGAACGATGTTTTTCTCTTTAGATTGACTCTTAGGCTTATCAGGTGCAAAGAGATCTATCTGAGGTAATTTATACTGTAAGAGCTTCTTCGGTGTGAAATCAACCTCGACAGGTGCATCATCTCCCTCAACAACCATAGATGGCGGAAACTCCTCGGTTGGCACATCCTCTGGATAAGGTGCATAATCTTCTTGGAAATCCTCATAATCCCCTGGAGGCAGATTATCATAGTAAGCCTCAGAGGCATAATCACTGATTTCAGGTTCAGGTTCAAAAATCTCGGCTTCTTGTGGCAACTCTTCTGCGGCGTCATCTAAGATTTCTCCCGTCTCCTCGTCAACAGTTAAATCAGCCAGACGCTCTTCCTCAGCACGTTCTTGCGCTTCACGTTCTTTCTGAGCCTGACGTTCTGCCTTCTTCTCCTGACGTTTGGCCGTTCGTTCCAAACGCTTCTCGGAACCTCTCTGCCAGATACCTTTTGCATAATCCATGATATCTAAAACATCCCAAGGACTGAGAATAAAAGCACCCAATAGAATAATCAAGCACCCAATCATGAAGCTACCGATATTTGAAAAGAGGAAGGAAATCGGTTGGTATAGGAGAGCTCCCAACATACCACCACCCGCAAAACGAGCTACTTGCACACTGACCAGTTCCCCAAAAAGCAAGTCCTTTGTCCCAGGGAAAATATCCAGACCACTCATGCGTTCTAGACTAAAGAGATAGGCGTGAAACTCCAACAAGAGACCCGCGAAGACCATCCAAAATCCTGTTACGTAGTTACTATGTTTCCGTAACCATTTAAAACCAAAGAGATAGATATAGATAGCAAAAATCAAGGGATAAGCCATACTCCCTACGAAGACTCGAAAGAGATTATAGAGCGTAATCCCAAAGAAACCCAATCGAAAGACTGGGAAAATTAAGACAAAGGCAAAAAAGAAGGTCCATAGCATTCGCTTAATCGCCTTCTGTCTGTCTAATTCTGCTTTTGTAAGCCGCTTCTTACTGTTCTTAGAAGTCGACCCTTTTTTCGTTTTTTTCGTTGTAGCCATAGGTGTATTATACCACGTTTTTAGACATGAAAAAAGAGAGACTGGTCTCTCCTTAGATTGAAGACAAAGTCTTTTTTTGAGACTTTCCTTCTTTTGACATTATTCTTCAATTAATGATGTTGAGTGAACCGGACGATTCTTACCGTCTGGATCAATATATTGAATAGCTTGGTTGATAGCGATAGGAGCTTCACCCATTCCCACAGCAATCAAATCAATCTTACCCTCATATTCTGCCGCATCACCAATAGCATAAACACCTTCTTGTGAAGTTTCAAACTGAGCATTAACCGTAACACTAGAGCGTTTGAAGTCAACATTCCAGTTACGAAGGTTTTTATTATTGGTTAAGAAGCCAAAGCTAACAATAAGGGCATCAAGTGGCAATTCCACAACCTCGTCTGATTTTACTTTTTGAACGGTCAAACTTTGGGCAAGACCATTTTCACCCTTGATTTCAAGGGGGACATAAGGCGTCATCACATTAACTGATGATTGATGAAGAAGCTCTACACTATGCTCATGGGCACGAAAGGCATCACGGCGGTGAATCAAAGTCACGCTCTCAGCAATCCCATCCAAGTGATTAGCCCAGTCAACAGCTGAATCCCCACCACCAGCAATCACAACCTTCTTGCCGGCAAATTGGTCAAGGCTATGCACATTATAGAACAAGTTATTGTCCGCATAATCTTCTTCATTGTCCACACCCAAAGGACGGGGAGCGAAGGCACCATTCCCACAAGCAATGACGATAGCCTTGGACAAGTGTTGACCCTTGCTAGTAGTAATCGTGAAGATACCATCTGTTTTTTCAAAGGTTTGAACCTCCTCTTTTAAGCGAATACTGACACGATCTTCAAAACGCTTAAGTTGGGTCAAGAGATTTTCTGTCAATTCGGCACCTGTCGTTTGAGGAAAGGCTGGGATATCATAGATTTTCTTCTCAGGGTAGAGAATGGCAGGCTGACCACCAAGCTCTGACAAACTCTCGATAATATTCACAGTCATGCCACGTAAGCCGGCATAGAAGGCAGCCCAAAGGCCTACTGGTCCACCACCGATAATAGTAATATCATATATCTTTTCTTCTGACATTTTATTTTCCTTCTACTTTTATCTCTTCTAAAATTTGACGTTCTTCGTCTGTAAAGGCGTAGTTTTCCAAGAGGTCAGGTCGACGCTCCCAAGTCTTTCGCAAACTCTGTTCCATACGCCAACGTCGAATATTAACATGGTGACCTGACAAGAGTACATCTGGCACCTTCATGCCACGAAACTCAGCTGGGCGAGTGTACTGTGGAAATTCCAAAAGCCCTGATGAGAAACTATCATCCTTATGACTAGCTTCCTTACCTAAGACCTCAGGAATCAGGCGGACAGTCGCATCTACAATAGTCATTGCAGCCAACTCTCCCCCAGTTAAGACAAAGTCTCCTAGTGATATTTCATCAGTCACTAAGGTTTTGATGCGCTCATCATAGCCCTCATAGTGACCACAGATAAAGACCAATTCCTCTTCTTGCGCCAATTCCTCTGCATAGGCCTGATCAAAGGTACGACCTGCAGGATCCAAGAGAATAACACGAGGCTTAGTCACATTTAATTTATCAAAGGTATCAAAAATTGGCTGGGCACGTAGCAACATGCCTTGCCCACCACCATAGGGTTCATCATCTACATGACGTGCCTTTTCCGCATTTTCACGGAAATTGTGATAGTTGATTTCTAGAAGCCCCTTATCCTTTGCCTTACCAACAATGGAATGCTCTAAGGGAGCAAACATATCTGGAAATAGGGTCAAGATATCAATCTTCATCGTCTAATCCTTCCATGAGCTCAACCTCAATACGACCAGCTGCGACGTCAACACCAAGAACCACTGGTGGAATATATGGCAAGAGCAGGTCCTTTTTACCTTTACGTTTCACTACCCAAACATCATTAGCACCCGGTTGGAGAATCTCTTTGACCTGACCAATCAAACTATCGCCTTCGTAAACATCAAGGCCAATGATTTCATGGTAGTAAAATTCACCGTCATCAAGGTCTGTTAGATTTTCCTCAGCAATTTTGAGACTGCAGCCTTTATACTTTTCTACATCATTGATATGGTAAAGCCCTTTGAACTTAACGATATCAAAGTTCTTATGCTTACGGTGACTCGCAATCTCAACATCCATGATGTGATTATCTTTGTCATCAAAAAGAGCTAGTACACTCTTCTTCTTAAAACGTTCGTCCGCAAAATCTGTTACAGACAAAACACGAAGTTCACCCTGCAATCCCTGTGTATTTACAATCTTTCCAACGTTATAATATGTCATTTAACTTCCTTATTAATTCTTATTCAAATCAAACCATGAGTCAACGAATTATCAAGTAGCCTATGACGGCATCTCAAAAAACGCGTTTTAAACCAGGTTAGATTCTTGTTATTCTTTATTTTAAAGCGATATAAAATGTCTGGCTTAGATCATTCAACCCCTCTATTTTATCAAAAAGGACACAAAAAAACCAGCTTTCTCTAGCTGGTGCTTATAGTCCGTACGGGATTCGAACCCGTGTTACCGCCGTGAAAAGGCGGTGTCTTAACCCCTTGACCAACGGACCATAATCTGTATCTCTACCCTCAGATAGAACTGGGGTAGCTGGATTCGAACCAACGCATGAGGGAGTCAAAGTCCCTTGCCTTACCGCTTGGCTATACCCCAAAAGACTCTTATTATTTTACAGAAAAATCAGGAGGCTGTCAATACTTTTCTTAACTTTTTTTCAAAAAAAACAATCGGCATAACCGATTGCTAAGTGTTAGGAGATTTCATCATCTAAGTGACCTTAGATTGATGATTCGAGGTTGAAGCAACCTCATACGAAAAAAGAAAAGTTTTAGGATGATTTAATTATATATGTTGCTAGAAATAAAGTCAAACACTTTGACTCGCAAAATAAGAGATAATTTGCACAGCTATAATTAACCTTTTCCAACTCCTAAAATAGATTTATTCATCATCCTGTGAAACCAGATGATGTCTAAAGGCATAAACTACAGCCTGAGTACGGTCATCAACATTTAATTTCCCAAGGATATTAGACACATGGGTCTTGACGGTTTTTAAAGAAATAAACAGTTCGTTAGCAATGGTTTGATTGTCATAGCCTTTAGCTAAGAGGGCTAAGATATCACGTTCACGTGCGGTCAAATCATCATGTAAGTCCGGGTGACTATCGTGGTATTTAATCTTATTGTCCACCTCAGTTTCGATAGCTTCTTCTCCACGGTAAACCTTTCGGATACTATTTAGAATCTCTGTTGCACTGCTCGTTTTAAGCATATAGCCTTTGGCGCCAGCTTCTATGACTGGATAAATTTTTTCATTGTCCAAATAGCTGGTCAAAACTAAAATCTTAGCTTCAGGCCATTCTTTGAGCAATTCCAAAGTCGCCTGAACACCATCTAACTCAGGCATAACAAGATCCATAACAACAACGTCTGGACGCAACTCCAGGGCAAGATCGATACCATCACGACCATTTCCTGCCTCTCCCACCACTTCTACATCTCCTTGGAGATTCAAGAAACTCTTAAGGCCTAAACGAACCATTTCATGGTCATCTACCAAAATCACATTAATCTTATTCGACATTGTCTTCTCCTCTTAATATTGGCACACGAACATCAATAGACGTCCCTTTACCTTTAGCTGATAGGAACTGCACAGTCCCCGCCATTTCATCAACACGCTCTTGGATGTTTTTTAGCCCATAACTCATCTCGTCAGTCGAGGCATTCAAATCATAACCAACACCATTATCTAGCATTTTTAACTGAATTTCCTGACTATTTTGATAGAGGTAAACCTCTATTTGGCTGGCCTTGGCGTGCTTAAGGGTATTAGAGATAAACTCTTGGGCAATCCTAAAGAGATTATTTTCAATACGTTTGGGCACTTTCTTAACCATATCCTTGTAGACAACACGGATATTGGATTTATCGGTTAATTCCTTAAGAATCATCTGCAAGCCTTCTTGTAAGGTCTTGTTCTCAAGCTCTGTCGGACGAAGGTGCAAAAGCAAGACACGCATATCATTTTGAGCATCTGTCAGCATGGCCTCGACTGCCTGAATCTGATTATGTAAATCTTCCTTACTTAGTTGGCCCACCATCTGAGAGACACCAGATAGGATCATACTAGCTGCAAAAAGCTCCTGGCTAACGGTATCGTGAAGATCTCGAGCAATGCGGCCTCGCTCTTTCTTAAGAATATCACGACTTTGCAAAGCCTGAGCATTTTCCGTCTTTTGCAGATCCTTGGTCAATTTACGCATTTTATGAGATAGACGCATCATATTCTTGTCCAACTCAATATCTCCCTGACGTTTGACTGGCTGGTTATTGATAATACGACGCAAGTCCTGATTGACCGAACGCATACTATTATCATTAGCAATGGCCCAAAGAATATATAGTAAAATGAGCAAACTCAGAACCACAAAAAACATGTTAAAAAAGAAGTGAAATGCCTGAGAAATACTACCGAAAACCAGCGAAAAGTTTAGGTTAAAGCTATCCATAACCACAAGGGTAACCCCAATTAAAACAACAACTGAATAAGTTAGGATTAAAAATAGGTACTGTTTCTTCATTTACGACGTACCTCCACTGGTCCAGCTCCCACATTGAGAATCAATTTAACCGTGCGATGGGCATGCTCATACTCCGCTCCCTGCAAGGTCAATCTTTCGTAACGGAGGTCGTATTCATCTTCATTAAAGAAGGTCACAGAGCTATAGATAGCTGATATATTCAGCTTTACAGAAACATCAATTGGTACCAAGATTGTCGTTGGCCCATAAAGTTTCTGTAAAATGACGACATTTTCTCGACCCGAAACGATAACCTGGGTCAAATCAATCACATCTGTCCCAAAGAAACGGATAATATTAATATCATCAAAGTCATAGCGATCACTGACAGGTTCCATACGAGTCCCAATCCACTGATTTCGCACAGCCTGTGGATTCAAGTCGTCTTCCTTAAATTGAATGAGAGCATAGCGATTCTTTTTCTTAACCTGTGAAAAATGGTTAATCATGACATAGGCCACACCCACTAAGATAGCAAGAACCACATAGATATTCCACATGGAAACCAGAAAAAGTGAAATCAAGCAGATTGTCAAGACAAAGTCGCTCTTGGACTCCTTGTTAAAAAAGCGAACTGCCAACAAGGTCAAAACCAGTATGAAAATAAAACTGGTAATATCATTATTAAAGATGGTGATTAAGCCTAGAGTTAAAAGAAGAGCCTCCACCACTAAGAAAAAATTAAATTTGGTCATAAGGACCTCTCAAATAAAAGTATACAGGGTTCATTCTATCAAATTTTGGACTAATTGACAAAAAGACCTAGTTTGAGAACTTACTAGCTATGGGAGATAGGAGCAAAAAAGTACCTCCATTATAGGAAGCACAATCTTTAATCTACAGAAAACCTAGTCGTCGATCTCATCCATTTCCCTATTCATAGCAAGCACCGTACTTCTGATTTCCTCAAGAATGGCACGTTGTTCAGCCAACTCCTTCTCAAACTCAGCTAATTTTCGTTCAGTTTGGCGACCTGAACGTACAAAAATATTATTAAGAGAGTTAGTCAACAACCCCAGAGTAGTAATTCCACTAAACATGAGCACAACAGCAATCACCTTACCTACGATGGTTTTAGGGACACTTTCCCCGTAACCTACTGTGATAATTGTTTCCACAGACCACCAAATAGTATCTATAAAATTATGATGCTCCACAAGGGCGATAATAGCACTACTGATAAGGATGATAATACTATTAACCGAAGGCAAAAAGTAAAAACCATTCCTACGATTAATACGATTTGAATTATGCTTAAGTTTACTACTTAGACCAATTAGACATGAGATTTTTACCAAACGAGCAAAGCGGCCCCCCTTGAAAAACAAAGGAAGGTGAATACTTCATTGTAAGAGACAATAGCCAACAAGTCCAAGACATGCGTTTTAACAAAAATCCGCTTCCGAAGTGCCAAGGAGAAACAAATAATATAATCTAAAGCAAAATATAAGGGTAATGGTCTTATTAATAAATAGAAAAGAGTGTCTCCCAATAGTAATCAACCCAACCAAATCAAAAATCACTCTCCCTATGGAAAGAAGGTCTAGAATCGTCATGACAATATCGTAGCTAATAATATACCTTTTTCAGTTTTCTACGGTTTCTCATTGCGCCTCTCCTCTATGTGACGCGTTCATTATAAAAGAATCTGCCATTCCTGACAAGCAACCACATTAAAATCCCCAAGCAATTGAATCAAAAAGAGAGGCAAAAAACCTCTCTTTCTCTTATATCTAAGATTTCAAAACTTATTATTGCTCTGTGTGGGTAGCTTCAGTAGCTGTTTCGGTACTAGAGGCTGTACTTTCAGAACTAGAACTTGTAGATGACGACGAATGTGTCGTACTTGCTGAGCTTGACTGTTGAACGCTTGAACTCTCAGTTACAACTGAAATATAGAGAATCACTGCGCTATCAACGGCAGTACCAACTTGTGGGTCTTGATAAAGTACCTCTGTATTACTAGGTACCTTACTCTTATCCAACTTAACACCAGTATTATAGTCGTGATACTCAATACTACTACTTGAAATATCTTTACGATTCAAGGTTTGGACTGCTGTCGAGACAGTTAAACCAGTCACATCAGGCATAGTTATGGTCTTAGGAGTTGCCACACGGAACTTGATTTTTGCCTTACTATCTTTAGGATTGAAGGACTTGTTTTTCTCCGGACTTTGAGATAGGATTTCACCTTCTTTAGCATCATCGTCTTCAACATGTTGAATATCAATTTGATCCTCGGAAACCCCATAATTCGAAGTTAAATCCTCAATGGCATCCTTATAATTTTTCCCCTTGTAATTTTTCAGAGTGAAACCTTTGCTACCAGAAGAAACATAGACATCAATGCTTGTTCCCTCTTTACGCGTTGTCCCAGCTGTAGGGTCGGTCTTGATAACTTTGCCCTTATCGACTGAATCATTCTCGACTTCATTAACATCGCCAACTTTAAAGCCTGCACTTTCAAGTTTCGTCTGAGCTGTTGACAACTCTTGACCTACAACATTTGGCACCTGAACATTGTCAGGATTGGTAAAAACAAGATAGGCAAAAATGATAATTCCTATAAAGACTAAGCCTAGGAAAACCTTGAGTAGAGTTGAAAAGAGATTTTTCTTCTTTTTAGCTAGAGAAGCTTTTTCCCTCGGTTGTTTGCTTGGAGCCGGTGTTGGCTCTGATGGTTTAGGAGAAACCTTTTTCTCAGGACCTACTGATGGAACTGAATCAACCTTTGGCAGGGTCTTAGTATCCATCATGTCATCAAAAACTACTTTAGAATCACGACTATGACTAGGATGTAAACTAGTTACTAGGTCGCGACTCATTTCCAAAGTGCTATTGTAACGATTTTCAAGCTTTTTAGCAGTTGCTCTAATAACAACATTTTCTAACGCTTGAGGAACATTACGGTTCTCAGCCAAAATCGATGGCAGGGGCTTTTGGAAATGTTGAAGTGCAATGGTTACTGCACTATCGCCATCAAAAGGAATATGCCCTGTCAACATTTCAAAGAGCATAATCCCCATAGCATAGATATCACTTTGGATAGTTGCTTTAGAACCACGTGCCTGTTCTGGTGACAAATAATGGACTGACCCCAACATTGAGTTAGTTTGTGTCAGACTGGTTTCAGCAAATGCTACTGCGATACCAAAGTCTGTAACCTTAGCTCTACCATCCTTAGTTAATAGAACATTCTGTGGCTTAAGGTCACGGTGAATAATGCCCTTTTGGTGGGCAAGAGTCATGGCGGAAAGGACTTCCCCCATAATACGCACAACATCTTGGTTAGACAACGGAGCATGGTCTTGAATGAATCTCTTCAAGTCCGAACCGTCCACATACTCCATCACCAAGAACTGCTGACCGTCTTCTTCACCAATATCTCGAATCGCAACGATATTCGGATGGCTAAGCTCAGCCATGGCACGCGCTTCACGCTGGAAACGCGCCACAGCAACCTGATCAGTTTGATAATTGGTACGTAGCACCTTAATAGCTACACTTTCATTATCCAGAATCAGGTCGTTAGCCAGATAAACATCCGCCATACCACCACGTCCGATAGACTTAAGGATTCGATAACGTCCAGCAAACAATTTGCCAACTTGGATCATTATCCTTCCTCACTTTCTACTTTGATGAGAGCAACGGTAATATTATCATAACCACCGGCCTCATTGGCAGCGACAACTAAACGACTGGTTTTTTCTTCGACGAAACCAGGACTGTTAACAATATGAATAATCTGTTCAATTGAAATCATATTAGTCAATCCATCTGAATTGGCCAAAATATAATCTCCCGGTTCCAATTGTTGAACACCAAGATCTGCTTCAACTGGAGCAGCTTGCCCTATAGATTGCGTAATAATATTACGTTGTGGGTGAACTGCTGCTTCTTCTTCTGTCAACTGACCAGCCTTGATAAGAGCATTAACCAAGGAGTGATCGTTCGTCAATTGCTTATACTCACCATTACGGATAAGGGAAATACGTGAATCCCCAACATGAGCGAAAATCACAGCATTATCAACTAAGGCAAGAACCTCGATAGTTGTTCCCATTCCTTTATATTCTTCATTTTGACCAAGCTCATAGATTTTACGATTTTCTTCATCGATGGCAGCAATCATCCAATCACGAATATGGCTCAACTCACGAAGATCAGTATTAATCCAGTCACGACCAAGGTCAGTTACTGACATCTCACTGGCAATATTTCCAGCACGGTGTCCCCCCATTCCATCTGCAACAATGACAAGTGTAACACCAGCCTTGTTGACAAATTTATTAACAAAATCTTGATTGTTTGACCGTTTTTGGCCAATGTCTGTTAATAATGATATTTCCATAATTTTCTTTCTGACTTGCGTCAGTGTTTCCTCCTCTGTAACCCTAGACCTTCTTACGCAACTGAGCGATAAAAAAACCATCAGTTAGATACTGTTCGGGGGTAATAGCCAAACAGCCATTGACCACGATGTCCTTGCATGGATGATCCAAGGCAACTTGCTCAAAATCAGGATGGCTCTCAAGAAAGGCTTGAATCACCTCTTGATTTTCTTCTGCTATGATAGTGCAAGTACTATAGGTTATTATACCACCTTTTCGTAGGGTTTGACAAACACTGGATAAGATATCCAATTGCACGGACTTGAGGGATTCAAAATCTTGAAGATCCTTATTGTATTTGATGTCTGGTTTTCGACGAATGAGACCAATCCCTGAGCAAGGAGCATCCACTAGAATCTTGTCAAAACTATCAGTCGGAAAGACTTGATGCACCTGACTAGCATCCAGTTTCTGAGTCTTAACCTTATCAGCTAGACCAAGACGCTGTGCGTTTTCTTCGATAAGGACAAGCTTATGATCATAGAGGTCAAGCGCCGTCACATGTCCACTCGTCAAATAAGAGGCCATATGTACCGTCTTACCACCAGGTGCTGCACAAGCATCCAGAATTTCTTCCATACCTTGAATTCCTAAAGTTGGTGCAACTAGCTGACTAGTCTCATCCTGAATGGTCAATAAGCCCTCTTTAAAATAATCAGTCCCAGCAAAATAACCCGAAGATTTAACAAGCCCGACTGGTGATAGGACTGAACGCTCTGCTCCAGTGGCCTCCGCAATCTCTTCCAAACGTGACGCATCCGTTACACGCACACTAGCCTTGTTTCTCACAAAGAGACTTTGGAAAATAGCAAGGGCACGGTCCTCTCCATACTGGTCAATAAGCTTTTTCACCAACCATACAGGTAAAGAATACTGAACAGAATAGCGTTTATTGACACGTTTAATCTTGCTTGGATCTGGCAATGGCTGGCTAGATAGTTTACGAAGAACAGCATTCACCAGCTTCTCAGCTCCTTTTTTATTGCCACGATTTTTAGCAATAGAAACGGCATCGTTAACCACCGCATGGGCTGGAATCTTATCCAAGTAGGCCAACTGGTAAAGACTCAAAAGCAAGAGGTCGTAGACCCAAGGTTCAAGCTTATCTCGGTCCTCGATGACATGGGCTAAAATCCACTCCAAAGTAATCTTACGAGCTACGGTCCCATAAACAATTTCCGTCACCAAGGCCTTGTCTTTATCAGTCAAATATGACTTGCTCAGATGTGCATTGAGAGCAATATTTGAGTAAGCCCCTTCTTGGAAGACTTCTTCTAAGACTTCAAGTGCCTGTCCACGGGCTGTTTTTTTCCAATCATTGGCCAAATGCATCACCTACTTCAAGATTGCGACCAACTCCATTAAGGAAATCAGCAATAGCCATACGAGGTTTACCTGCAGGCTGAACACTCTTAAGTGAAATAGCCCCCTGACCAGTCGCAACGACCAAACTCTTCTTAGTTTTTTCGATAATATGACCAGCCTGTCCTTGCCCTTCTACTAAGTCTCCTTCATAAATTTTGAAACGTTTACCATCAAGCAAAGTATGTGCCACAGGCCATGGGTACATGCCACGAATTTGATTAAAGATGTCACGAGCCGACTTATTCCAATCAAGGCGTTCCTCTTCTGGGCTAATGTTTGGTGAAAACGTTACCTGACTGGCATCTTGAGGAACAGGTTTGATTTCTCCAGCAATGTAGGCAGGCAAGGTTTCAAGCAATAGGTCACGACCCAAAACTGCCAATTTTTCAAACATAGTACCGACATTATCTTGCTCCAGAATTGGCAAGGCCTTTTGGCTGACCATGTCACCAGCGTCCATTTCCTTGACCATTTCCATAATTGTCACACCTGCTTCTGCATCACCATTGATAATGGCATAATGGATAGGTGCACCACCACGATATTTTGGCAAGAGCGATGCGTGAACATTCACCGCAAAATCCATGCTATCAAGCAACTTACTTGGCAAAAATTGTCCATAAGCTGCAGTAACAATCCCATCAGCACCAAGCGCCATCAATTGCGCCATTTCTTCTGACCCTGACAACTTTTCAGGTTGATAGATTGGCAAGTCATGCGCCAAGGCTACTTCCTTGACCGGTGTCATGCGGATTTCTTTTTTACGGCCGACAGCACGATCTGGCTGTGTGACAACAGCGACAATGTCGTAACGCTCATCTGTCAAAAGTCCCTCCAGCACTGTCGCTGAAAAGGCCGGCGTTCCCATAAATACTATTTTTGTCATATTCTTCCTTTTCTAAATTAGGTAAAATTCTGAGGCTCATGGTCGATAATCAAACGCAGATCCTTATTTTCAGGTTCCTGAGTCATATCGAGGATCTTATTAAGCGTCTCTTCCAAGCTATCCTCAAAACGATATTTGATAATAATCTGATAATGATAAAGGTTATGTGTTCGGGCAATAGGTTTTGGTGTTGGTCCCAAGAAAGTCACCTTGTCCGACAAGTGTTCTCTTAAATAAGCCATGACATCATAGCTCTTACGGATTACAAACTCTTCATCCTTGTGGGAAAGAGTGATCCCTACCGTATAAAAATATGGCGGGTAGGCCAACTGACGTCGAATCGCCATCTCATAGGCATAGAATCCCTCATAATCCTGTTGCTGTGCAAAACGAATGGCATAATGACTAGGATTATAGGTTTGAATAATAACTTCCCCTTCCTTGTCAGCACGACCAGCACGACCAGCCACTTGTGTCAAAAGCTGGAAGGTACGCTCAGCCGAACGAAAATCTGGCAAATTTAGCGACGTATCCGCATTTAAGACCCCTACCAAGGTAACATTGGGAAAATCCAAGCCCTTGGCAATCATTTGGGTTCCTAGCAGAATATCAGCCTGGCCACTTCCAAAAGTCTCTAGGAGCTTCTCGTGAGCCCCTTTTTTACGTGTAGTATCAACATCCATACGAATCACTCTGGCTTCTGGCAAAAGTTCCGTCAATTGATCATAAGCCTTCTGTGTTCCTGTCCCATAATAGCGAATCTGGCGACTCTGACAGTTGGGACAAACATGAGGAATAGCTTTTTGAAAATCACAGTAGTGACAATTCATGGTCTTAGTATCCATATGCAAAGTCAGTGAAATATCACAGTTCGGACAATCATCCACATAGCCACAGTCACGACACATGACAAAAGAGGAATAGCCACGACGGTTCAACATTAACACGACTTGTTCCTTACGTGCCAAGCGTTCTCGGATTTTCTCTAAGAGAGGGGGCGTAAAATCACTCGCCTCTTGTCGGCCTACAAAGTCCTTAAAGTCCACCACTTCCACCTGCGGAATTTTAGCCTTAGGATTGGCCCTCTCCGTCAACTCAAGAAAATGGTAGACCCCTTTCTGAGCCCTCGCTCGCGACTCAATAGAAGGCGTAGCTGACCCAAGTACAAGCACAGCTCCATGACTCTTAGCCCTAAGCAAGGCCACATCTCTAGCATGGTAACGAGGATTAGACTCTTGTTTATAAGTAGCCTCATGCTCCTCATCGATAATGATAGCCCCAATATTTTCCAAAGGAGCAAAGATAGCCGAACGCGCTCCTACGACAACCTTGGCCTGACCAGACCTAACCTTACGCCACTCGTCAAATTTCTCACCGTCTGACAAACCTGAATGCATGATTGCTACTAAGTCACCAAAACGGGAGATAAAACGATTGGTCATTTGTGGCGTCA
This sequence comes from Streptococcus vestibularis, assembly GCF_900636445.1. Classification (NCBI taxonomy): domain Bacteria; kingdom Bacillati; phylum Bacillota; class Bacilli; order Lactobacillales; family Streptococcaceae; genus Streptococcus; species Streptococcus vestibularis. Next base: position 1,408,563 of record NZ_LR134275.1, read on the forward strand.
GAGAAATTTCTGGAACCAAGACAATAGCCGTTTTCCCCATAGCCAAGGTTCTCTCAATGAGATGTAGGTAAACCTCAGTCTTACCTGACCCCGTCACACCTTCCAACAAGAACGGCTTCCCACCATGACCAATCTGACCTGTCATTACTTCAACAGCATATGCTTGCTGAGTATTAAGCTCTAGAAAATCCGTCTTCTCTACCTTTTCAAAGTAGCTATCAGCACGATTGACCTCAACTTCAGTGATAGATAGAGCTCCAGTACCAATGAAAAACTTCACCACATCTCGAGAAAAAAGTTTGTGCAGGTCTACCAACTTTCCAGACTCATTCTTTTCTAACAAGAAGTCGCGCAGCTCCATCCGTTTCTTGGCTCGTTGCGAAATATCCAAAGTCTCTAAAATGCCCCTTTGAACACTATAATGCTTCTCCGTTTTTATATTTTGTTTATCCTTAGCAATGTAATCAACCGTTACGCGACCAGATTCCACCAGACGCGGAATAGCTTGACCTTGTTCCTTCGACAATTGGGAGAAGAGAATATGATCTCGCCCCTGAAGAAAAATGTCCCTCTCCTCTTCGCTCAGTTTATCAGTTGCCATGATAACTTTGTCATACTGTGAATTAAGGAGACCCGGAAGCATAGACTTCAAGATGGAAATCTTATAGGAAAAAACCGTGTGTCGCATTTGGTCAGCCAAATCCAGCTGATCCTGATTAAGGACTGGTTCATAATCCAAAAGTTCCGCAATTGACTTCAAGTCTGGCAGCTTTCTTACATTTTCTTGCTCTCCAAAGCCAATAACAAACCCTTGCAAGAGACGATTTCCTTTACCAAAAGGCACATGAATCCTCATGCCGATGGCAATTTGCCCCTGCATGGATTCGGGTACAAGGTAACTATAAGGCCTGTCCGTCTGCATCAGAGGAACATCTACAATTATTTGTGCAACTAACACCATATATCTCCTCTCTTCACCTTTGGACCAGCGATTTCCTAAGCTCCAGAAATCCTGAGCTAGTGATATTCATCATAAAGAAGGAAGCTGAGACACTATGCCTCAGCTCCTCCTATCCTTGTAAACCAAAGCAAGACTTTGATTTTAAATTTTATCGCCTTCTTCTTTTTCTTTAGCGATTTGTTCTTTGATTTTACGTTCTTCTTCCTCAGCAGCAAGACGCGCTTGGATAACTTTCAAACGTGCCAATTCACGTTTAGCTTCTGGATCTGGGTGGATAGTGACATTACCAGATTCAATTTCTTCAAGGGCTTGAAGCGTAGATTTTACAGCCGAAAATTCTTGAGTAGGTTCAGCACCAGCTGCCAATTCATGGGCACGTTTTGCTTGCAAAATAACTAATGAATATTTTGAAGGCACTTTATCCAAAAGTTTATCAATAGAGGGTTTCAACATCATAATTCTATACCTATTTCTAATTTATTTATCTGATAATTTCTTGTCTGAAATCATATTACGATAATGACCAATCACACGGTCAACTCGGAAGTGTTCCGCTTCAATAACACGCTTCACACGCTCGGCAGCCAAAGGCACCTCATCATTGACAATGGCATAATCGTATTCGCTCATGAGAGCAATCTCTTCACGCGCACGTTCAATACGTTGGGCAATAACTTCTTCAGAATCCGTTCCACGGCCAACTAAACGTTCTTCAAGTTCGTTCAAATCTGGTGGTGTCAAAAAGATAAAGACAGCATCTGGAACCTTTTTCTTAACCTGTAGGGCCCCTTGAACCTCGATTTCAAGGAAAACATCAATCCCTTTATCCAAGGTTTCATTGACATAGGTCAAGGGTGTTCCGTAGTAGTTGCCCACATACTCAGCATATTCCAACATTTGACCATTACGAATAAGCTCTTCGAATTCCTCACGCGAACGGAAGAAATAATCCTTTCCATCAACTTCACCAGGACGTTGAGCACGTGTGGTCATCGATACCGAGTATTCAAATTTGTGGTCAGGTGTTGAAAAAATCTCCTGACGAACAGTTCCTTTTCCGACACCAGAAGGCCCTGAAAAAACAATTAAAAGTCCACGTTCAGACATGTCTTCTCCTTAAACTAAGATTAAAATTCTTCTTATGACTCACCTTAAAAAAGAGAAGTAAATCATCTCTTTTTATGGCTTAGGGGTTGTTCAGTGATTAAGTTACAGCTCACTTTTCAAAGCAGTCGTATTTCTTACTATTTTATCAATAAAAGCGACTTTTTTCAAGGTGAGGACACCATTAAAAAGAGTGAATCTCTTTTCCCAGTACTCACTCTTTTTAAACCAATCCAGTCAAGAGACCTTGCATGAATTCTTCTGAATGAAACTCCCCAATGTCGTCAATTTTCTCACCAAAACCAATTAACTTAACTGGAATATCCAACTCTTGGCGAATGGCTAGAACCACACCACCCTTGGCACTACCATCCAACTTAGTCAAGACAAGACCTGTAAGAGGTGTAATTTTTGAAAATTCCTTGGCCTGACTAAGGGCATTTTGACCTGTTGAGGCATCCAAAGCCAAGAGGGTTTCATGAGGTGCTTCTGGCACCACACGCTTGATAATACGGCCGATTTTTTCAAGCTCTGCCATAAGGTTGTCTTTGTTTTGTAAACGACCCGCAGTATCAATCATAAGAACATCAACATCTTCAGCAAGGGCCTTCTCCATACCATCAAAAACCACTGAAGCAGGGTCAGCCTTTTCAGCACCAGTCACTACTGGCACATCAACACGACGTCCCCACTCGACCAATTGGGCAACAGCTCCCGCACGGAAGGTATCGGCAGCAACCAGCATAACTTTTTTGCCTTCTTGTTTGTATTTATGTGCCAACTTACCAATAGAAGTCGTTTTACCAACCCCATTAACACCAACAAAAAGCATAACTGTCAAACCATCTTGGAAATTAATATGCTCCTTATAAACATCGTCCTTCTCGTAGATATCCACAAGTTTTTCAATAATCAAGCGTTGCAAATCCTCAGTCTTTTTGACATTCTCAAGTCGAGCTTCATAGCGTAAGTCTTCTGTCAATTGCGTTGCAACATTAACACCTACATCGGAAAGAATCAGCATTTCTTCCAATTCTTCGAAAAACTCTTCATCAACACGACGGAAATTCGCAAAGAATTCATTCAGGCGGGCAGCAAAACCTGTACGCGTCTTCTTAAGGGTACGATTATATTTTTCTTGTTCTGTTTCAGTTTTTGAAGCCTGAACTTCTTCAGTTTTTTCCTCAACTTTACGGGTTTGAACAGCCTCAAAAGTAACTGTTTCACCTTTTTCTGCAGCAGCAGCTACCTGAGCCTTTTTAGCATAGTAATCAGCCATGACATCCGCAAAGTGGTTATCCACAGTTACTTGGCTTTCTTCTGTCACTGTAGATTCGCTTTCTTCAACAGATTCTGTAGACGAAATCTCTTCTACTTGAGTCTCTGACTCACTGAGCTGTTCTGCTTGACTTTCACTTGTTGACAAGTCTTGATTATCAAGAGCCTCAGTTTCTGAAAATTCCTGATTTGCTACAGTTTCTTGTGACTGGTTTTCCTCTTGTCCAAATAATCGATCAAATAGACCCATTTGGTTCTCCTTATTTCTCTAGAATATATTTGTGGATGGCCTCAGCCACTCCAGATTCCTCATTAGTTTTTGTCGTTACAGCCTTAGCAACAGCCTTAGCCTTAGGAACAGCATTTGCCATAGCCACACCAAGACCAGCCCACTCCAACATGGTCAAGTCATTTTCCTCGTCTCCCATAGCCATAACCTGACTTTTATCAATGGTAAGATAATCAGACAAAAGTTTCAAGCCTACAGCTTTATGAACTCCTTTCGGCATGACCTCAAGGATAATCTCACGAGACTTAAAAACTTCAAAATTCTGATATAGCTGTTTAGGTAGTTTTTCAATTTGGGCATCCAAAAATGCTTCCTCACAGACCGTAACTACCTTATTATAGACGATATTTTCAGGAATGTCATCAATACTCTCCACATCAACGAAGGTCAAGGTAGGATTAGCCTGACGATAGAGAGAATGATTGCCTTTACTCGGAACACCATAGACAATGCCATCACTGATAACATCCATAGGGAGCCCTAGAGGTTCAAATACAGCATAAATCTGCTTTAAATCTTCTCGACTCATCTCTTTCTTTATGAGGATATCCCCATTATTACGCTGAACCAAGCCACCATTGAAGGTCACACTATAGTGCTTATCATCCAACAAGCCCAAATCTTCCAAGATATGAGTAATAGCTGGCAGAGGACGACCAGTCGTAATGACCACATGAACTCCCTCAGCTTCTGCCGACTTCAGAGCAGCTCTATTTTCAGCTGTTACTTGCTTATCCTTGGTAAAGAGGGTCCCATCTAGGTCCAAGGCTAGTAATTTAATCTCAGACATCTGATCCCACCAATCCTTCCATGTAGTCAAAGACTGCCCCGTCTTTATGGTGACCAATCACTTCATCAGCTACTGCCTTAATCTCATTGCGCGCATTTTCCGTAGCAACCGCACACCCTGCAAAGGTCAGCATCTCCATATCATTGAGATTATCGCCAAAAGCAACGACATCTGAAGCCTTACGCCCCAACTCTTGACAAAGATGGTAAAGCCCAAATCCCTTGTCTATACCTTTAAGGATAATATCCATAGAATCAAAGCCAGTTGTCACTGCTGTCATATCCTCAAAGATTGTGTTGAGGTAGTCACCACGTTCCATAACAGTATCCCCTTGAAACTTAGCAGTTACCTTGAAAATGTCATCTGTAACCGCTTCAAGGTCCGTCGCCATAACATTTTCATAGTAACGTTCCATGGCCTTAAGATAGGCTGGATCTGCATCGTTTGGTGCATAGGCACCTCGACGGCCTGACAAGAGAATCCCCTCGCAAGTTGGCAAGGCTAAAGTCGTGTCTGCAATTTGCAAATAATCCTTAGGTTCTAGCTTGGACTCAAACAGGACTTCACCCTTATACTGAACCAAGGCCCCATTTTCTGCAATAATAGCAATGCGGTCCACAAATCCATCAAAAAGCTCTTCCAAAGCCAAGAGAGCTCGGCCAGAAGCTACAGTAAAAACGTAATCTTTAGCTTCACAAGCAGCCAAAAGGTTATCCAAACGTGTCTTATCATAGGTACCAAGATGGTCTAGAAAAGTACCATCCATATCTGTTGCTAAAATTTTCAAAATAATCTCCCTTCAGGTCGAATATACTTGCCCCTATTGTACCAAAAATAGGAATATAAGTTTGGGAAAAGCCAAAGAAATTAGAGAAAATATAGCATTTTACTTGCAAATTTATCGTTTTAGTTGTATCATTACTGTAGTACAAAAATAATACTATTATACTTTTAGAAAGGAGTCTTTTATGGCTTGGACATTTGATGAAAAATCACCAATCTATCTCCAAATCGCCTATCGTGTAAAACTGAAGATAGCTTCCAAGGAATTGAGCATGGGACAACAACTCCTACCTGTAAGGGAATTTGCTCAGGAAGCCGGGGTCAATCCCAACACCGTACAAAGAGCCTTCCAAGAACTTGAAAAAGAGGGGCTGGTCTATTCTGCCCGTACCTCTGGCCGCTTTGTTACCGAAGATGAAAAACTTATTGATCAAAAACGGCACGAGATTGCCCAAAGTCTCATGAAAAACTTTGTCACTGAGATGGCAGCCATTGGTTTTAGCTCACCTGAAATCAAAGCTATCATTACTAACTACATTGAACAAACAGGAAAGGACTTATAGACCGATGACTGATATTGTAACTCTAACAAATCTCACCAAGACCTATAATGGTATTCCAGCCCTTAGAGATGTGACCATGTCCATTCCTTCTGGTAAAATCATTGGTCTCTTAGGACCAAACGGTAGTGGTAAAACAACTCTCATCAAGATTTTGAATGGCCTCCTCCAACCAACTTCTGGTTTAGTAACTATTAATGGATTTCAGCCATCACCTATCACTAAAGCTCAAGTGGCATATCTACCCGATACAACTTATTTGGATGAAAGTAAGACTATCCAATACTACTTGGACTTATTCCAAGATTTCTATGCTGACTTCCGCTATCCTCTTGCCTTGCAACTCTTGCAGGATCTAAAACTACAGCCTGATTTGCACCTCAAAGACCTTTCAAAAGGTAACAAAGAAAAAGTTCAGTTGATTTTGGTTATGAGTCGTGAGGCTAAACTCTATCTCCTTGATGAACCTATCGGTGGGGTCGATCCCGCATCACGTGACTATATCCTTAAAACTATCATCAACCAGTACTCTGAAGATGCTTCTGTTATTATTTCAACCCATTTGATTGCAGATATTGAATCCATCCTAGATGAAGTTGTCTTCCTAAAATATGGTCAGATTGAACTTCAGGGTGATGCTGATAATATCCGTCAAGCCCATGGCAAATCTATCGACAAACTCTTTAGAGAGATGTTCCACAATTAGGAGGTATGAGCATGTTTTGGAAATTAGTTAAATATGAATTACAATCGGTCCGTAAATGGTATCTCGGCATCTATGGTATTGCTATCCTACTCTCTATCCCCTTGGGTTTAATGCTTCGAAAATTAACGGTCACCTTTGAACACAGCCACAAGGAACCAAGCTTACTGTTTATGGCTTTCTTTACACTGATTGTGATTGCTACCATTGTTGTTTGGGGAACCATCTATATCGCAACCATTGTTCTCATTATCAAACGCTTTGCGACTAGCGTCTTTGGACGAGAAGGCTACCTAAGCAACACGCTTCCTGTTTCAGCGCACCAATTAATCTTGTCTAAACTTTTGGCAGCTTTTATTTTAGATACGATTTCATCTCTCGTTGTACTCGCTTCAATTGGCATTATAGCCACTTTCAACCTTGATATGAAAGATATCCTACTGACTACCAGCTACTTCGGTCAAATCTTAAAAGAAATGGGAGCTCTCTATCTCTTCATCCCTACTACAATTTTAGGAACAATTGGCAGTATCCTATTCTATTACCTCTGTATCAGTATCGGAAACCTCTTCAATAATAACAAAGTTCTTATGGGATTTGTCGCCTATTTTGCCATTCAGGCTATCCTATTCTTTATTGGTTTCTTCTTTGGAATCGGTGCATCCTTGACCGGAAATGCAACAAATACTATAATTAATAACTCGTCATATGTCTTTAGTCTAGTTCAATCTCTCATTCTCATCGCAGCAAGTTACTTTGGTACCTACTATATCATGACAAAGCGCTTAAATTTAGACTAAAGAAAAACCGTGTTCCTTGTGGAACACGATTTTTTTTGCATTGAAAAGACTTACTTACTTTGTTCTTTACGATAAGTCTCAATTTCTTTCTTGTTACCCCAAACGAAGTGACCTGGACGTACTTCCACCATTTCTGGTTTATCAACCGAATAGTCGTGTTGGTTTGGATCATAAACCTTCAAGACTTTCTTACGTTCCAAGATTGGATCTGGAATAGGAACAGCAGACAAGAGTGACTTGGTGTAAGGGTGAATAGGATTGTTATAGAGTTCTTCTGTCTCAGCAACTTCCACGATTGTCCCCTTATAGATAACAGCGATACGGTCAGAAATGAAACGGACCACTGACAAGTCGTGAGCGATAAAGAGGTAGGTCAATCCCAACTCTTTTTGGAATTTCTTAAGCAAGTTCAAAACTTGGGCACGGACTGACACGTCAAGGGCTGAGATTGGTTCGTCAGCGATGACCAAGTCAGGTTGCATGACCAAGGAACGCGCAATACCGATACGTTGACGTTGTCCCCCAGAAAATTCGTGAGGGTAACGTGTCAAGTGTTCCTCAAGAAGTCCCACTTCTTTGATGATTTCCTTGATTTTAGCTTTACGATCTTCCTCATCCTTATAGAGATGGAAGTTATGCAAGCCCTCAGACAAGATATAATCAACTGTTGCACGTTCATTCAAACTAGCCGCAGGGTCTTGGAAAATCATCTGAATACGACGAATAAGGTCGTTTTTCTCAGAGTGCGATAAGTGTCTATTGATTTTCTTACCGTCAAAAATAATCTCACCATTACTTGTATCATTCAGACCAATAATGGCACGTCCGATAGTAGTTTTACCACTACCAGACTCACCAACGAGGGAAAAGGTTTCACCCTTGTTGATGAAAAAATTAGCATTGTGGACCGCAACGAATTTCTTGCTTCCCTCACCGAAGGAAATCTCCACATCTTTTACTTCAACTAACTTCTCAGACATTGCCTTCCTCCTCATCTCCTAAATGTGCAAATCCCATATTAGCACGGATTTTTTCATGTAGATTTTGGATAACCGCAGGTTTTTCAACCTTTGGTGCATCCTCATGTAAGAGCCAGGTCTTAGCCCAGTGAGTATCTGAAACTTGGAATTGTGGTGCTTTTTCCTCAAAGTCAATTTGCATAGCATAGTCTGAACGCAAGGCAAAGGCATCTCCAACAACCGGTGTATAAAGTGATGGTGGTGTCCCTGGAATTGAGAAAAGCTCACCCTTATCGTCAGCCAACTGTGGTAAGCTTGAAAGCAAGCTCCACGTGTATGGGTGACAAGGCTCATAGAAAATTTCCTCAACAGTTGCGTACTCAATGATTTCACCAGCATACATAACAGCAACCTTGTCAGCGATACTTGCTACCACACCAAGGTCATGGGTAATGAAAATCACTGAGAAACCGTACTCCTCTTTGAGAGATTTCAAGAGGTCAATGATTTGAGCTTGAATGGTCACATCAAGGGCAGTTGTTGGCTCGTCACAGATAAGGACATCAGGACGACAAGCCAAGGCAATGGCGATGACGATACGTTGACGCATCCCACCAGAGTATTGAAAAGGATATTCGTTGAAACGTTTTTCAGCATCAGGAATACCAACCTTATCCATGTAATCAATAGCCATTTTTTTAGCTTCTTTGACTGATTTTCCTTGGTGTTTGACAATGACTTCAACAATTTGGCTACCAATAGTCTTAATTGGGTCAAGACTGGTCATAGGATCTTGGAAAATAGTCGCAATCTTAGCTCCACGAATAGGTGCCCAATCTTGGTGACTCTTAAGCTTGGTCAAATCTTGGCCACGATAATCAATAGAACCGCTAGCTACACGACCATTTTCTTCAAGCATCCCTGTGAAAGTCTTAGTCAATACTGATTTACCTGAACCAGACTCACCAACCAAGGCTAAAACTTCACCTTCAACCAAATCAAGGGACACTCCTCGAATAGCTGTCAAAACACGGTCACGAACGTCAAACTCCACGACGATATCGCGAGCCGATAATATTACATTTTTATTTTCTGTCATATTGGACTCCTATCTATGCGTACGTGGGTCGCTGGCATCCGCCAAGTTTTGACCGACAATAAAGAGGGCAAGGGAAACGAGGATCAAGGTAGTCAATGGAATCCAGAAGAGATAAGCATTGACTGTAACGTTCTGTGCATAGTCTGAAATCAAACGACCAAGACTAGGCGTAGTAACGGGAAGTCCCAAACCAAAGTATGAAAGAAAGGCCTCATAAGAGATAAATCCTGGCAAAAGTTGACTAGCCATGGTTACGATAACTGACACAAGTTGTGGCATGATATTTTTAACCACAATCTTAGCAGTTGGTGTTCCCAAAGTACGAGAAGCCAAGTTATACTCCAAATCACGGTAACGCATGATTTGAATACGGATAGTATAGGCAATACCAATCCATCCTGTAACAGTCATGGCAAAGATCATATTCCAGAAACCAGAACCCAATGAGTAAGTCAAGACGATAACCACAAGGAGGTCAGGAATATTTGAGATGATGTTGTAGATTTCCATCATAATCATATCGAAGGTCTTAGAAATCCCCCAAACAGCACCAACAATCAAACCAATTATAACATTAAGGAAGGTAGCGATAACAGCAATAAGGATAGAATTACGAGCTCCGAACCAAACACTGTCAAATAGAGACTTACCATTACTGTCAGTACCGAACCAGTATTGAGCGTTTGGATGTACATAACGCAAACTGAAATCATTTACTTTTGAGACATCATTGAAGTCAAATTTAGAAAACATTGGGTAGATGAAACTCATCAAAACAATGGCAATCAAGATACCTAACATGACAACTGTTGATTTCTTTTTAAAAAATTGACGCATCACTGATTTCCAGTATGAGTAAGCCGGTGCATCAATTGTTTCAGAGGCAAAATCATCGCGCTTTACAAATTGGAACTTACTTTTATCAATTGAAGCCATTATTTACCTCCTTTAGATGTCAATTTGATACGTGGGTCAATCATAGTCATAAGGATATCACCCACAAGCAATGAGAAGATGGTGAGGGCTGTGAAAATAAATACCAGACCAACAACCATAGCATTATTAGAAGCACGAACAGAATCGATCAACATTTTACCCATACCAGGGTAGGCGAAGATTGTTTCTGTCAAGGTAGCCCCTGTAATAACCCCAACAATAGATGCTGGAATTCCTGAAACCAAGGAAACCATAGAATTCTTGAAAATGTGCCTGTTCGAAATTTCTTGTTCTGACAACCCTTTGGCACGTGCAAAACGAACGAAGTCTTGTGATTGCAAGTCAATCATGTAACGACGAATCCAAATAGCAAGACCTGGTGTTGACAAGAGACCGAGAATAACAGATGGCAAGACGTATGAACGCCAGTCACCTGCACCCAAGATAGGGAAGGAATCTGGAAGACCAATCTCAGAACCAATCAAACGAATGATATAAACCAAGGCGATGGTTGGTAGTGAAAGCAAGAAAGTCAAGACACCTGTTGACACACTATCAAAGAGTGTATTTTTAAAGCGTGCCATGTAAGATCCCAATGGAATCGCTAAGGCATAAGACAAGACCAAACCAATCAAACCTGCAATGGCAGAGCTTGTCACCATTGATGGGTATTGATAGCGACTCTTAGTAGATGTGTACGGATCATCACCATAGTAAGAACGATCTCTAGCGTCAGCCTGACTAGGTGATTTATAAGTACGAGAATAGATATCTACTGAAGATATTTTCTTACCAGTAGGGAAGTTAACCTCAGAGCTTTGTGTTTGCCCTTGGCCTTGAGTAATAACATCAAGAACACCTTGCTCAGCATAAGTTGGGTATGAAGTTCCAAGATTCATCTTCACAAAGTTTTGGTGAACAAATGGGAACTGACTGTTAAAGTAAAGCAAATATTTGTGCTTAGTCCCTGAACCAACAACTGACCAACCAATAGCTGGATCATTTTCAATACGGATGTAACGCTTCAAGTTTGGATTCGTTTTATCTTTAACCCATCCAGTATTGTCAAATTCAAAGAGGTGCGTGTAGAATTCAAACACACGTTCAAGCACTGGTACATCACGTGTCGCATAGAACTGCTTACTTTGCTTAAACTGATGCAAACTCCAGCCATGTCCCAAACTATCCACATATTTTTGGTAGATAGCTTTATTGGCTTTTGTTGGCTTAGTGGTTACTGACTTATCAAGGGAGCTAGCTTTCTCCTGCAACTCCTTGGTGTCATAGTAATCAATGTAACCCATACGTTCAAAGATTGTATTTTCATAGTTAGCCTTAGAATCAGCTGTCTTAGCAATCTTGTTGTAGTTTGGGTCCTGTCTGAAAATCAAACGCCTCGGCACCATGGTATAGATAATCGTGTAGGTCAAGGCCGTCACGACAAATATTGACAATAGAGAACGGAGGGTTCTCAATAAAATGTATTTTTTCATGTCTCTTCCTTTAATTCCAAAAGAACTTTCCCAATCAAATGAGAAAGTTCCATCGTCCTTTTATTTTACGTGTTTCTCAAGATCTTTTTGAGCTTTTTCGTTAGATGCTTTCTTTTCTTTAAGCCATTTTTCACGACTTTGTTCATATTCTTTCTTAGTAACTACTTTTTCTTGTGGTTTCACATATTTGAAGTAGTCTGATGAGTTTTTATCTCCCACCTGCATGCTAGCACCGGTAAACGGTGCCAAGCGTGAGATAACTGGTGCAGCACCATTACCAACAGTCAATGGAATCACAAGCGAGCTGTCCTCCAACCATGCTTGAGCTTGAGCATAACGGTCGTAACGAACATTGAGGTCACTTGTTTCTGAAGCTGCAGAATCAAGCAAGGCATCATAGTCTTTGAGTCCTACTTGGGCTGCTGCCGCATTATTTGGATCATCATAACCCATGAAAGTCTTAGTGTTTTCACTTGATGTTGTTTTGAAGATATCAAGATAAGTTGATGGGTCTTGATAGTCTGGACTCCAAATAACACCATTTGAAATATCCCAATCTTCTGCTGCTGCGTTGGCTGCATTAAGTGTTGCATTTTGCATATCATCAGATGACAATTGGTTAATATCGATCACCACATTGTCATTTCCCAATGATTTTTCAATGGTTTGTTTCAAAGATTGGGCTTGGGTAACATTAAGTTTAGAGCTTTGGTCAACTGGAAGGTCCAAATGAATTGGAAATTGAACACCATCTGCTTGGAGAGCATCCTTAGCTTTGGCAAACTCAGTCTTAGCTTTTTCTGCATTGTAGAGGCCATCTTGACTATCAGCAAAATTCACGCCTGACCATTCATCCCCATATGAAGACATTTTCTCTGTAACAAGATCTCCGAAGGTCTTATTACCTGCACTAACGAAGTCAGAAGGAACAAAGAGATTTCGAATAGCTTTAGCTGATCCATCCTTACCATTGACTTGTGATTGATATACCGTACGGTCAATAGCAAAGTTAATTGATTGACGGAAGTCTTTATTCAAAAGAGCTTTTTTCGTTGAAGACTTTTCAGCGTCAGTCTTTTTAGCAGTGTATTTGTAACTTTGACGGTCAATATTAACACCAATAGCTGATGTAGACGCACCTGCTGCTGTGTAATAAATATTGTCTTTATATTTCTTCTCTACAGAAGCATAGTTTGAACTCGTTGGGAAGACACGAGCAATATTATAAGCACCATCAGTGAAACCACGTTCTTGAGCCTCTTGATCCGAACCATCATCATACGTCAATTTGATAGCATCAAAGTGAACATTTTTCTTGTCCCAATAATTTTCATTCTTAGTCAACTCAATTGAAGATTTAGCTGTCAAAGATTTGAGAAGGAAAGGTCCATTATAAAGGATAGAGGTTGGGTCTGTTGATTTACCAAAATCTTTTCCTTTATTCTTGAGGAAGTCTCCATTTACTGGGAAAAGCAAACTATAGGTTGTCTTAGAGTTCCAGTATGGTTCTGGTTTCTTAAGCGTGTACTGCAAAGTATAGTCATCAATTGCCTTGACACCCACATTAGAGAAATCTTTATTGGCACCAGAGAGATAGTCAGACAATCCAGCAATAGAATCTTGTACCAAATAGAGAGCCCCAGCTTTGGCATCTGCAGCATGCTTAAGACCAGTTACAAAGTCCTTGGCAGTCACATCAGCATACTCTTCACCATCTGAAGTATACCATTTAACACCCTTACGGATCTTATAGGTATAGGTAAGACCATCTTGAGAGACAGACCAGTCTTCAGCTACTGAAGGAACAAGGTTCCCATATTTATCAGCTTCCATAAGACCATCTACAGCGTTAGTTACAGCAGTTGTCGTAGGTCCAGTATTTGATGTAATATAATCCAAGGTTTCTGGATCCGAACTGTAAATATAACCATAAGTAGTTCCGCTAGTGTTTGATTTAGATGAACAAGCCGCTAACGCACCAACACTTAGAAGTGCTACCCCCACGAGAGCCAACCATTTGCTTTTTTTCATAAAATTTCTCCAAAAAAATTTTTTACAACTTTATTATAGCATAAATAATCAAGCATCACAGCTTTTATCAGAATATTTTGTACAATTCGATAACATATGTAAACACGAGAACAACTGCGATTCCTTATAAATAAAGGTTCTATCTAGTTTACATTGATTTATTTTTAATCACAAAAATTGCATAAAAAAGCCCAGACACTTAGCCAGACTTTCTTTTATTATTGCTTTTAATTATTAAGAGCTTGAGCAGCTGTGATAATAGCTAAGTTGTAAATATCTTCAGCACTCGCACCACGAGAAAGATCGTTTACTGGTTTATTAAGACCTTGTAAGATTGGTCCGATAGCCTCAAACATTCCCAAACGTTGAGCAATCTTATAGCCGATATTTCCGGCCTGCAAACCAGGGAATACAAAGACATTAGCATGTCCTGCTACGTCACTATCTGGAGCCTTAATAGCTGCTGTTGCTGGAACAAATGCTGCATCGAACTGCAACTCACCATCAATAGCCAAGTCAGGACGCATTTCTTTAGCAATATTTGTTGCTTGAACAACCCTGTCAACTTTTGGTGATTTAGCAGAACCTTTTGTTGAGAAGCTAAGCATGGCCACTTTAGGATCAATACCAAAAACTTTAGCTGTTTCTGCAGTATTAATTGCAATTTCTGCTAATTCTTGAGAATTTGGTTCAATATTGATAGCACAGTCGGCAAACATCAAACGATGATTGGTATCCTCACGGTTCATAAGGAAGACACCTGATGTACGAGAAATACCAGGTTTTGTTTTGATAATTTGAAGAGCAGGACGTACCGTATCCGCTGTTGAGTGAATAGCACCTGAAACCATCCCATCAGCAAGACCAAGTTTAACTAGCATAACACCGAAATAGTTGACATCACGAAGCAATTTCTCTGCATCTTCGACTGTTGCTTTTCCCTTACGAATTTCAAGAAATTTTTCCTTCATTTTCTCAAAACCTTCATAGGTTTCAGGATTAATAATCGTATAGTTAAAGTCTGCAAAGCCAAGATCGTTCAAGATTTTGTGAACCTCAACTGGGTCACCCAAAATAATAGGATCCACCAATCCTTCAAATTTCAAACGGGCAGCAGCACGAACCACACGGTCATCGTTACCCTCAGGGAAGACAATCTTAACTCCTTTCCCTGAAATACCTTCACGAAGTTCACCAAATAGACTACGCATAAAAAATCCTCAATCAATCTTTTTTAGTTTGTAAGTTCATGATAACGGTTTCAAAATCATCTGTCAAGGAAGATGCATGGACCATCTCTTTTTTGGTGAAAGGATCTATAAATGCAAGGCGATGACAATGCAAGGCTTGACGCTTAATACCGTAGTCTAGGGACCCGCCATAAAGGTCGTCTCCCAAAAGAGGCAAACCTAAGTGGGCAAAGTGCACACGAATCTGGTGCGTACGTCCGGTATGAAGATTGATATCAACCAGTTTAACCCTACCATAATCACCTACCAAACGATAACTAGTGTGAGCATATTTTCCCGATTTATGGACTCGACGTGTGATAATGGAATCCACATCACGCGCAATTGGTGCAATGATTTCACCCTGCTGCTCAAGTTTGGTATCACCTTCAACCAAGGCATAATAATGTTTCTTAATAGACTTCTGTTGTAACTGTTTATCCATACGAGCATGGGCGTAACCATGCTTGGCAAACAGCATGAGACCAGATGTGTCCTTATCCAAACGTGTCACGATATGGACACGCTGGTTAGGATAATTATTGCTGACAAAGTGATATTTGACAAAGT
Source organism: Streptococcus vestibularis (assembly GCF_900636445.1). Classification (NCBI taxonomy): domain Bacteria; kingdom Bacillati; phylum Bacillota; class Bacilli; order Lactobacillales; family Streptococcaceae; genus Streptococcus; species Streptococcus vestibularis. The sequence continues at coordinate 1,424,148 of NZ_LR134275.1, forward strand.
TAGCCATGGTATTATCATGGTTAACACTTGGAATACTAGCATAGCCATAGGGTTTATTAATCACCAAGAAGTTATCATCCTCATAGACGATATCCAGGTCAAAAGGAATTGGCTTCAAGGTTTCATGCGGCACCTCATCAGGGATTTCTATGGCAACCACGTCTCCCTCATGGACAGGATAAGTCGCAAACTGCTCCTCACCATTGACCCAGATATGACCACCCTCAAACTTAATTTTGGCTAGAAGTCCTTTTGAAATATCGTGCTCCTTCAAAAAGGTTTTAACTCGACATGAACGTCCTACAGTAAATTCATATCTCATTCTTCCATGTCTCCAATAAAGGATTCACGGACCCGTTCCCAAAAACTTGTGTGACTAGCACTAGCAACAAAAGAAATCTTACGTTGGTCAATCGAAAATTCTACCTTTTTCACATTACGGTTGGTATAGGTCTTATTATCAACCGACAGAGTGTAGCTCCCCATTCGAGTAGGATAGATAGTAATCTTCTCATGTTTTGGCACGATAAGTGGACTACCTAAGGTACGGTAAACACGATTATTAAGACTAGCAATTTCTGTCAGCTGCAAGGCTTCAATAGTGGGATGAAGTACCGCACCACCCAAAGATTTATTGTAGGCGGTTGACCCCGTAGGCGTCGATACAGATAACCCATCTCCACGGAAGCTCTCAAACAGTACATCATTAAGACAAACATCTGCCGCCATAGTCTTCTCGTTACGCTTAATTGCTGCTTCATTGAGGGCAATAGACGTGAAAGAACGCCCATCAGCCAAGGTTAATGTGACATTTAAAAGAGGGTAGGAAATCTTATCTCCATTATCCTTACGCAGGGTTTCAATTAATTGATCCACTTCACTATCCAAGTAATCTGTATAAAAACCTAAATGCCCCGTGTGAATCCCTACAAAACGGACACGAGAGAGCTCTTTTTCATACATGTGGAAAGACGATAGCAACATGCCATCGCCACCAATAGAGATAATCACATCAGGATTTTTCTTAGTCAAATAAAAATCAGGATCATCTCGAAAGGTATTAAAAAGTTTTGAGGCAACACGCCTGCTTTGGGGTTTGCCATTAGCAATAATAGCTACCTTCATCTTATCAGAAAAGGTCTTCATCTGTGTCATCACTATTTCCTACACTATCTTTCAAAGTTCTGTTGATTGGATCAAAGAGCAACTGAGCATCTCGAATATCATCACGTATCTTACGCATCTCTTCATCAAGTTGATAGGCTATGCGTGCCGTAGTTTCCAAGCGAAGTTTAATCTCCTCTGGAAAATTTCCCTGATACTTATAATTAAGGGAATGTTCAATGGTGGCCCAAAAGTTCATGGCCAAAGTCCTAATTTGAATCTCGGCAAGGATTTCCTTGCGACCATCAATGGTATCAACAGGATAAGACACGATAACATGGTAAGAGCGGTAACCCGAGTGTTTACGGTTCCTAATATAATCACGCTCTGAGACTATGGTCATATCACTACGGCGACGCAGAAGCCCCAAAACCTCGTCCACATCATCAACAAATTGAACCATTATTCGGAGTCCTGCAATATCTTGCATATCCTTTGCTAAATTTTCAACAGACAGTCCACGTAGGGCAATCTTCTCTTCAATGGAAGCCACTGACTTCACACGTCCCGTCACAAACTCAATGGGCGAGTGACGATTTTGCTTACGAAATTGTTTACGAATACCTCGAAGCTTAATTTTGAGCTCACCTACGGCCTGAATGTAGGGGTCTAGAAATTCTTCCCAATCCATGGTCAAGATAGGACTCCTCCTTGTCAAAAGCTTTAGTTTTTTATAAAATAAATACAATCTGTTACATTATACCACATTTAAAAGAACAAGGGAGGACACACATGAACCATTTAGAGATAGAGTACAAGACTCTGCTCACCAAAGACGAGTATAATCGTTTAGCAGTGCTTTTCTCCCATGTAACACCTGTTACGCAAACCAACTACTACATCGATACACCCCAAAGTGACATGAGGAATAAAAAGTTGTCTTTGCGTATCAGAACCCTTCCCACTCATGGTGAGCTGACTTTGAAAATTCCTGAAAAGGTCGGAAATATGGAATACAACGTCACCATGGACTGTGCAGATGCTAAGGCTATGACCAAGTCTCTTAACTTCCCTGATTGCCAAATCAAGTCCATTCTTCTGGAACGTGGTGTTAAGTTAGAAGACCTAACCATCCTCGGACATTTAACCACAACCCGACGTGAATACCAGACCAATATTGGTCTCATGGCACTTGATGTCAATGTCTATGCTGATAAGAAAGACTATGAGCTAGAGTTGGAAGTTTCAGATGCCAAGAAAGGTAAAGACGACTTTGATGCCTTTCTTAAGGAAAATAATATTGACTTTAAGTATGCCAAGAGTAAGGTTGCACGCTTTGTAGCTACCCTAAAGCGAGATAAAGACTAGTTGGTGAAATGTGAGTTTATAGAAATTCCGCTAGTCATTTTTGATACGTTCTGAGGCGAACTTTTCACCATGAAAAACGTCTATAAAAACTATTTACTTCATTTTAAGACAAGGATTAACCCTTGTCTTTTTTATATATGCAAAGACAATTTGGTACTTGTGGCAACTTCCACAATCGCTCTCATCTATCTAAAAACGCATACAAAAACGATTCAGCGATTTATGGTCCGTCAATTTTCATCAATATCGCTTTCTGAAGGCTGAAATTTCTACTTTTTTTTGCTAAAATAGAATCATCTGTAGTTTTATTACAATAGCCCTAATTGGGCTTCGCATCTTATTTTTTTAAAGGAGTCACCATCGTCATGGTACATCAAAAAGCAAACCCACAATTGAAGTTGTTCTCGCTCAGCTCAAACCCAGAAATTGCTGAAAAAATTGCTAAGGCTACCGGATTGCCACTTGGCAAAGTATCTTCACGTCAATTTTCTGACGGTGAAATCATGATCAATATTGAAGAGTCTGTTCGTGGGGACGATATTTATATCATCCAATCTACAAGCAACCCTGTTAACGACCACCTTTGGGAATTGCTCATCATGATTGATGCCTGCAAACGTGCCAGTGCTAACTCTGTCAACGTAGTGATGCCTTACTTTGGTTATGCACGTCAAGACCGTATCGCTGCTTCACGTGAACCAATCACTGCTAAATTGATTGCCAATATGCTGGTTAAAGCTGGTGTCAATCGTGTCTTGACACTTGACCTTCACGCTGTCCAAGTTCAAGGTTTCTTCGACATCCCAGTAGATAACCTCTTCACAATGCCTTTGTTTGCTGAATACTACAACGAAAAAGGATTCACAGGAAGTGATGTTGTCGTTGTTAGCCCTAAAAACTCAGGTGTTAAACGTGCTCGTAGCTTGGCGGAATACCTTGATGCACCAATCGCTATCATTGACTACGCCCAAGATGATTCAGAACGTGAAGAAGGCTACATCATTGGTGAGGTTGAAGGAAAAACAGCAATCTTGGTTGATGATATCCTCAATACTGGTAAAACATTTGCTGAAGCTACTAAAATCCTTGAACGTGGTGGCGTTAAAGACATCTATGCAGTTGCTAGTCACGGTCTCTTTGCAGGAGGTGCTGCCGAAGTCCTCAACGCTACTCCAATTAAAGAAATCTTGGTAACAGATTCAGTTGCGACTAAAGAAAAAGTGCCTACAAACGTTAAATACCTTTCAGCAAGTGAGCTGATCGCTAACGCTATTACTCGTATCTTTGAACGTCAACCACTTAGCCCACTCTTTGCATATACTGCCAACGAGGACTAATTTATGGTTTATTTGGACAATGCAGCAACGACTTCTTTGAATACTGCTGCTATCTCAGCGATGACACATGTCATGACTGAAACTTTTGGAAATCCATCCAGCCTACATGCTTATGGCCGCAAGGCTTCTAAGGAACTCCGTGAGGCTCGTGAAGAAATGGCCAAGCAATTTCAAGTTCCTGCTCGAAAACTCATTTTCACCTCTGGTGGGACTGAAGGAAACAATACAGCTATCAAAGGTTATGCCCTAGCCAACCAAGCTAATGGTAAGCACCTGATTACAACTGCTATTGAACACCACTCTGTCCTTCACACCATGGCCTACTTGGAAGAGCGTTTTGGTTTTGAAGTAACCTATATTCAACCAGAAAATCAAGTCATTACTGCTCAACAAATTGCTGATGTCCTACGTGACGATACTATTCTGGTTTCTGTCATGTATGCCAATAACGAGACCGGCCAATTGCTTCCTATCAAGGAAATTGGTGACCTACTCGCCAATCACCAGGCTGCTTTCCACGTGGATGCTGTTCAGGTTGCAGGAAAACTTCCAATTCACCCAGAAGAACTTGGCGCCGATTTTCTCTCAATCAGTGCCCATAAATTCCATGGACCTAAAGGTGTCGGCCTGCTCTATCATAACGATTTGCATTTTGACAACCTACTCCATGGTGGTGAACAAGAGGAAAAACGTCGTGCCAGCACTGAAAATCTGGTCGGTATTGCAGGTATGACCGCAGCTTACAAGCATGCTAGTGACCACTACCAAGACAATTACCAGCATGTTGAAAAGATTCGTCAGGTCTTTCTAGATACCCTTACCGTTCCTTATGAAATTAATGATGGGGGATCTAGCCTACCTCACGTCATCAACATCAGTTTTCCTGGTAAGGAAAATGGCCCTCTCTTAACCTTGTTAGACCTAGCTGGCTTTGCTGTTTCAACGGGTTCTGCTTGTACTGCTGGAACTGTTGACCCTAGCCACGTCATCCAGGCCCTCTATGGTAAGGATTCTGACAAGTTAAAAACAGCCATCCGAATTAGTTTATCAGAGGAAAATACCGCTGAAGAACTCCAAGCCCTAGCAGAAAAACTTAATCAAATCATAGGAGACTAACATGGCATTTGAAAAAAGCATTCATTTGACTAACTGTAAATACCGTTACACCATCAGCCCTAATGTCAAAAAATTCACCCTTCGTGATACAACTTTTGTACAAAATAAAATCGGTAACTACGAGTTACACCGTCTACTCGAAAAAGTGCCTAACTCAGGTGAAGGTTTCCCACTAAAGATCACTATTAACAAAGATTTGACAGGTTTCAAATTGTCAATCACAGACAAATCTGGCCTTCGTAACGTTAATATCTTTAAAAATGAAGATCATCACATCTTGCAAGAAAAATTCTACTTCTTGATGCAGAGTTTGGTTGACCGTCAAGTTTTTGAGCAAGAAGAAGTCTAAATTTTTTCTTACTACATAGAAATAGCCTATCCATGTGATAGGTTTTTTATATCGCCTCATCTACACTATTTTGTTGCAATTTTCACAAACTTTTCTTAAAATATAAGAGAATCATACTAATTGAAGAAAGGAAATGCGATCAATGACATTTGAGAAAAACATTCCAAACGCTACTGCTAAACGTCTCTCTCTCTATTATCGAATTTTCAAACGATTCCATCGTGAAAATATCGACAAAGCAAGTTCCAAACAAATTGCTGAAGCAATTGGAATTGATCCTGCTACAGTGCGTCGTGACTTCTCCTATTTTGGTGAGTTAGGTCGTCGTGGTTTTGGTTATGACGTTAGTAAGCTGATGACATTTTTCGCAGAACTCCTTAATGATAATGCGACAACTAAAGTAGTCCTTGTAGGAGTAGGAAATATCGGACGTGCTCTTCTTCACTACCGTTTTCAAGAACGTAACCGCATGCAGCTGGTTATGGCTTTTGATACAGACGATAACGAACTGGTAGGAAGTCAGACTGAAGACAATATTCCGATCTATGGTATCTCTCAAATCAAGGACAAGATTTCCCAGGAAGATATTAAAACAGCGATCCTGACAGTGCCATCAGTCAAGGCACAGGAGGTGGCTGAGCTTTTGGTTGATGCTGGAATCGAAGGCATCCTCTGCTTCTCCCCAGTCAACCTCAATCTTCCACGCCACGTGGTTCTCCAATACGTAGACCTGACTAGTGAGCTACAAACCCTACTCTATTTCATGAAAGAAGAAGAAAAAGCAAGGAGAAACAATGACTAAACCAATTATAGGTATCACAGCCAATGTAAGACCTAATCCAGCCCATGAAGATATCAACTGGTCTTATGCCCCATCTGGTTTTGTAGAAGGAGTTCAAAAAGCTGGTGGTCTAGCAATCCTTCTACCAGTATCTGATCCTTCGGAGGCTAAAAACTATATCTCCATGATTGACAAGCTTATCCTCATCGGCGGTCAAAACGTTGACCCTAAATTCTACAACGAAGAAAATCATGCCAGTGAAAATGACTTCTTCCTTGAGCGAGACCTCTTTGAGATGGCACTGATTGAAGAAGCTACCAAACAAAAGAAACCAATCTTTTCAATCTGTCGTGGTACCCAACTCATGAATGTTGCCCTTGGTGGCAGTCTCCATCAAGATATTGAAAGGCACTGGCAGGATAAGCCTTCCGATTACCTTTACCACGAAATGATTATCGACGAAAACAGTAAGTTAGCGGAGATTTACGGCCTAGAAACCTCTATCAACTCTTTCCACCATCAGAGTATTAAGCACTTGGCCTCTGACCTCCGTGTTATTGCGCGTGACCCTGAGGATAATACTGTCGAAGCTGTTGAATCAAACACTCCAGACCTTCGTTACCTTGGTGTTCAGTGGCATCCAGAACTTCTCCTACACAAACGTGAAGAAGACCTCAAACTCTTTGAATACGTTGTAAACGAACTTTAAAAGCAACTGAGACTACACTCAGTTGCTTTTCTTGTGTCTTTAACTTATAGACTCTACTTAAAGCTCAAAATCCTCCCTCTCCTCACGAAAGGAATAATATGTTGATTTTCCAACAATAATATGATCAAGCAGACAAATTCCCAAATCATCGCAAGACCGCTTAATTTTTTGCGTAAAATCAATATCATTTCGGCTCGGATAGGCCTCACCCGAAGGATGATTGTGAACCACTATCAAGGACGTCGCCATCAGATGACAAGCATAATGTAAAATCTCACGTGGCTCGGCAATCGAACGGCGAACACCACCAATAAAGACTGTCTTCTGCTGAATAATACGATTCTGCGTATCCAAATAGATAGCCACCAGATGCTCCTGAGGCTTGTCGCCAATATCCAACATCATACGACGCGCCACCTGCTGACTGGACATAATCTGCTCGGAACGAGCCAACTCAGCCTTCTCAATCCGCTTAGCCAACTCCACCATAGCCTTCAGCTCAATAGACTTCACACGCCCAATACCAGGAATTTCCTGTAGCTCATTCAGGGACAAACGAGACAAATCCGCCAAACTCGTCATCCCTGTTAAAATACGATTGGCCATAGATAAGACCGACTCAGACTTGGTCCCTGTTCGCAGCACTATCGCCAACAACTCCTGGTCCGATAAAACCTCTGCTCCCTTCTGTAAGAGTCGCTCACGAGGCAAAAGCCCCGCCTCCTCAGATACAATACTATACATAAGAAAAAACCTCCTACTTACCTATTCGTAAGTGGGAGGGGGAAGTTACACAGCTGAGGATTTATTCTATGGCCAAACTCTGAATCAACAAAAGAAAAAAAGATTTTCTGATTTATTGACTTGCTTCTATCTGTATTGGGAGAGCTTCAATTATAGCTCAAACAAAGATAAACTATGTCTGTAACTGAGTATATATACCGATACTTATAGTTAGGATATTTAGATACACTAATATATATTGTAAAGTACTTTCAAAATTTGAGTTTTCACTCATAATAGTTTCAGCAATACCGAATAATTTTCTAAACCAAGAGCCACAATAAAGCGGCATGAACATAAGAATAAAATAATAATAACGGCCTTGAACGCCACCAACAATAATATCTCCTTTATGGTATACTCTAGGATCTCCAGATATGGCAATCACTATCAGAGAAGCAATTGCTATAAGCAAAATAAGGCTAAAATATTTAAAGAATTTTGGAAGTTCAATCTTATTTCTCATTACAACAATAAATAAGAGTAAAAAGAATATTATTGTTGAAATAGCAATTAAAAATGCTGATGGTTCTTTGACGTATTTTAATGGCTCAGAAACAAAGTCATTAATAATACCATACGGTGCTTGGAATAAAGTTCTAATTAAAGGCAAAGGATGGGTTATAAAATAGGAAATTCCTGGTCCATTTCCTGAAAGGGCACCTTTAGAAGGAAACAACTTAATTATTCCAACATAAATAAATGAGACTAATAAATTCAAAAAGAACAAAATTAAACTTAAAATTCTCACCGATTTCTTTTCGTAGTATTTATTAGGTAAAACGGAGAATAGGCTGCCAATTAGTATGAACGGAAATTTTGAAAATGAAAAAAGCAAGGTTGAACATTGAAAAGCAATTGCATACCTTCTATCAATTTTATGGTTTCCACTAAGAACATTTGTTAGTAAAGCAAGTCCAAACATGCTCGCACCAAAATATAGATAGTCATAATGATAACCCGCTATGATATACAATACTGCCGGAAAAGTAGAAAACAAATAGATGACTTCTTTATAAGCCTTACTTATTTTCAAAGCAAAAAATACTATTAAAGCAAATGCTATCACCTCAAATATTCTTCCTAAAAAGTAAGAGATGTACACTTTATTTGAAATAATCCTACCAATATTCCATCCTATTGAACTAGGAATAAATGCAGGATTGTCGAATCCAGTCTTAACCCCACTAATTTTACTTTTTTTATGTTCAACATTTAACCAATAATTCTTATCTTTTTTAGCAGGATTCCTAAGAGAATCATATGCAAATACCGAATCATAATCTGCTAGTTTTTCTTTAGAATATTTGAAAATTGGACTATCCGAAACACTGATTACATTTGGTAAATGTGACTCCTCGTCTAAACCGTACTGAACTGGTTTTACAACAGAAATAATTGTTCCAAATATAATAATCAAAAAGAAGGCATTTATCGGTAATTTTTGTTTATCAGTTGGATTGAATATAATAAAATACATTATTACACCCAGAATTAAAAGATAAACATTGGTATTGATAGTGAGGTCAAATAAACTAGCTAAGAACACCTTCGAAAATAAAATCAGAAATACCGAAATAATAATATTAACTATTTTTGTCTTATTTATAATTTTCACAATACATACACTACTTTCTAATCAATAGCCTTTTGAGAATATATTTCACAGCTCTTGCTGGACCGATCACGATATACTTCAAGGCACCTTTAATCCCACCGATTTGATTAAAGTCCACGAAGGTATGCGGTTGGAGATCTTCACGATTGTTCAACTGCTTATTATCGATAAATGGGGTTAAAACATGCGGGTTTTGAGAGATTCTAAAATCATACTTTTGATCCCAGGCAATGTAGATCAACAAACGTTCAATCGCATGCAATATCGAATTTTGAGGAAGAGGTTCAGCTGGAACATCTGCTGCTGTCAGGTTCAAATCAAACAAAGGTTTTAGAGCATCATATTTAAACCAAACAAAAGTCCCATAACTCATGACAAAGGTATTGAGACTCTTGAAATCAATTGTCTTGGTCGCTCCCATCCGTTGCCAGAGCTTGTTCATCTCTGGTGAAATGAGGGCCTCATTCCAGGCAACTACTATTCGATTATAACGGAAGAAGGTTGGAATATCTGCGATAGTGATTCCGACTTTTGGATTGGCCTCCATATTGGCAAGGATTAGATCTGCTGGTTTGACCAGCATCTCGATCAATTCTTTTCGCCAGGATTCACCTGCCCAGAAATCTGCTTCTTTGGATTTCTTGGTATGGAAATGACCTACATAATCATAGCGCGAGAGTTGCTCTTTTAGGAGCAACATTGGCAACACATCTCGTCCAATGTTTCCAGTCACCACAACCGTGGCATCTTGTACTCGATTAGAAAGAATTTTCTCAATAGCCTGCTTCTTTTCTTCTACATCTGTCGTAATCCATAAGTCATAGATGAAATGAAAAGCTTGGAAAGCATCTAGAAATTCTTCCAAAAGATCCACATAAAAGACATGGAGATGAACCGCAACTTTTCTATCGAAATTCTCTACCAATTCTTGGCCTTTCAAGTACTTATGCGATAACAAATACGGATAGTCCGGACGATCAATCATAGACATGTGGTTGAGAATCAAATCTAATGGATAGTCCGATATACGTTCCAATTCGTCAAAAATGTAAGGCATAATTCCTTCATTGTTTGCAATAGTTTTGACTTTGATGAAAGGAACCTTATGATTTAGAATCGCTGTAGGATTGTAGTAAGAAAAGTCTGGATAGAGCATTCCTGTTGTGTCTTCATGGATAGTATCAAAAACAGTTTTATAGCGAAAACCAGCATTCAAGAAGTTCGTTGTGACCTTGGTCTCGTAGTGATCAATCACATTTTGAACATTGGTGAAGTCTTGAACACCCTGCCAAAATTCATGAAAGGCGCTCGATGTTAGCACCTGTTTTTTAAAACTGAGATAATAACTCTGAATATGCTCGTTAAAATCCTTGTCTTTCCGATAATTGGTCATCCCCCAGAAATCCACTTCGTCATCATTTTCAAACTGCTGATAAATTGGTTTTAGATCCCAAAGAGGTCCAAAACAGGTATCATTCATGAGGGTGACAGAATCAAAGTTAGCTAGTTGATCAAAGCCGACCACCTTCATCCCATCTCGCCAAGCAGCAAAGTCAAATCCGATATTTTGACGCTCCAGAATATCATCTACTAGATTTTGAAAAGACAAACTATCCTTCACATCTTCTGAAAGTTGACTATTGGAGATAAAGACCACCCGAGAATACAAGGGACGGATTTTTTCCAATTGATAGAGAACATGTCCACTAATAAAGCTAAATTTATTGAAGTGAACATATAAAAGTAAACGTTGCATACTATTTCCTCATTCTTAAGAATTTCAAGATTTTTGTGGGGATGGTCCAACGGCGTGAATGAATGACTGTACTATATGCTTCTTTTGTAGCTTGTAACTCTGCCTCAAGATTTTTCAAACTATTTTGACAATCTAACATTTCGGCAGCAAAAACCTTTCCAATATAATCCGGTGCAGAAGGATTATCTATAGAAATCATTTTATAGCTCAGTTGATACACACCCTCTTCTTCAACTTCATAAATCAACTGAGGATCCGGTTCGCTAAACAAATACAAATGATCAACAACAACACCATTACTATAAACAGCTGAGCAAACTTTGCCTGACGAATCTTTCAATTCAACATCAGAGTAATAACTAGGACATTCCGAAAGATCAACTCGAACAGTGGAGGTTCCCTTCGGAATTTCGATTGTCAGACTATCTTCTTTTTGAAGAAGTTTAGTCAGGACACGATCTTCCGAATAGGTATTTTTTTCATCTCCAAAATAAATTGTAACAGACTCCATTCCGATGTGTGAAAGAGAATCCATTGGTTTGGAAAGACGGATCTCATAAGTATTATTACGATCTAAAAGGATCTTCGTCATCTCTTTATAATCGGCATTTGGATATTTATCAAGATACTCAAGTTGTGTTTTCAACAAATTATGAAAACGTCGTTCTAATTTTTTTAAATCAGTAGGACGAGAATCCGATCCTTGATTAATGGTATAAGCAACTGTCGCTTCATCCAGATATGCTAAAGAAGTCCGTTGAAAGAGCTCCAATTGGAGGTTGAAAGTATCATCTGATGTTGTTAAGTCTAACTCTTGATTGACTTCTAACATCAGTTCTCTATCTACTAGCCATGTAGAAGCCATGGTAAACCCTCTTGTTGCAAGCATCTTTTCGTAGGTATCTGCTAATGGAATCGTATGATTCGCAAAGCCAGCCTTAGAAACGAGAGTCCCTTGTTCATCATAAATATCAAAATCTGTATTGGACCATTTACAATCAGGCTTACTTTCTAATAAGTCAACCTGTTTCTGAAGTTTTAAAGGATCTAACCAAAAATCATCTCCGTCACAGCGAGCAATATACTGTCCCTGCGCTTCCTTACAGATAGTGACCCAGGTTTTAGCAATCCCCTGATTCTCTTCGTGATAAAAGGTACGAATCAAATTAGGATAGTTAGCTTGATAGTCCTGAATGATGTGACGAGAACCATCGCTTGAGGCATCATCCACCAAGATAATCTCAAAAGCAAACTCTGTTTGTTGTACTAAGAAGCTATCAATCGTCTTCTTTAGCCAGGGTTCTTTATTAAAAACTGTACAAATAATCGAAACAAAAGGCGTCGTTTCCATATCTTCCTCAGTCTAGTCAGTTATTGACCATGTTCCATTACGTTGGATTAAGCCACTTGCTGAATCCATTGCTGATTTATCATCTAAATCTATATCATCTCGATTGATAAAGATTAGTGGAGTTTGGGTAGCATCTGAAAAAGCCAACATTTGCCCTTCAGCATCCCGTACTGTCACTTCTAATTTCATTTTCAAGTCATTCACAGTTGAAAGTGAACAAGAGTAGTACACCGTTTTATGTCCAGCCCCACTCATAAGTCGATCCATAGAATTATCATTATAAATCCAAATGTTCCGATCGATATCCGTTAAAGACAGAGCAATATAGGTTTGAATATCTTCACGAACATCAAAATCAATCTGGAACTGAATGGGATCTTGTGGACGTAACTTGTTCGAACTTAATAACTGAAGCTGAAAGTTTTCAACCAAGACTTTTTCCTCCTGGTTTGACTTAGCAATCCCACTAGTCTCTCCTCCCTGTTGTAAAGGAGCTGTATTATCAAAACTATACTGATTGGCAACATTTTCCGGACTTCCTAAAGCCTTCACCAAACCATTTTCAATCAAAACAGCCTTGTTACAATATTTCTTGACGGCTCCCATATCATGGGTAACCAGGATGGTGGTTTTCCCTGATTTCTTTCGTTCTTGGAAGTAATCGTTACACTTGCGCTGGAAAGCCTCATCCCCTACCGCAAGAACCTCATCCAAAATCAAGATATCACCTTGTGCCTTAATCGCAACCGAAAAGGCTAGGCGAACCTGCATACCTGATGAGTAGTTCTTAAGTTTTTGGTTCATGAATTCATGCAACTCAGCAAAGTCTACGATGTCATCATACATGGCATCAATTTCAGCTGTTGAGAAGCCCAGCATAGCTCCATTCATGTAGACATTTTCACGACCTGTCAGTTCTGGGTTAAAGCCCACTCCAAGCTCGATAAAAGACACCAGTTTCCCATCGATGGTAACAGAACCTTTCTCAGGAACATAGATTTCAGAAATAATTTTCAAGAGGGTCGATTTCCCAGAACCATTTCTTCCTAGGATCCCAAAAAAATCTCCTTTTTCTACTTCGAAAGAAATATCATTCAGAACGTGTTGTTCTTTGTAACCTTTAATTCCTTTGAAGCGATTAACCAAGGTAGTTCGGAGACTGTTAGTAGCCTCTGTTGGCAACTTAAAGTACTTGCTAACATGGTCTACTTTTACTGCAATTTGTTTATCTGTCATTAGAGAATCTCCGCAAATTTCTTAGCATGTTTGTTAAAGTAAGCAAAGCCAGCAACAAAAATAATAATTGGCAAGACATAAGGAATCAGAACCAAATACTTATTCTGCACCAAAAGCCATACTGGGGTGTTAGCTTTATCAATCAAGAAATAACGCATATCTTGAATAATCTGAGCCAATGGATTCATCATGACCAACTTAGCCGCCCATGGATTGCGGTCTGCAATAAAGGTAATCGGGTAGATAATTGGCGTCGCATACAAGCCGGCTTGCAAAAGTACTTCCCAGACTTGACCTAGGTCACGGAAACGAACAAAAAAAGTCGCTAAAATCAAAGCGCATCCTGTCGCTATCAAGAATAACTCAAAGAATAACGGAATAACCATCAAAGCTGTCCAAGAGAATGTCACCCCATTAAAGAATGAGAAAATCAAGACCACTACAAGGTTAATGACAAAGTTAATCGCTGCTCCTGAAATCGCAGATAAGACAATGATATGTTTGGAGAAGTTCAACTTGCGCAACAGGTCGCCTCGACTAACAATCGAAACCATCCCCATAGATGTTGCTTCTGAGAAGAAGCCCCAGACTACATTGGCCAACAAGAGGGCAACTGGGAAATGGGGCACATCTCCACCCAAGCGTAAGAATCGGATGAAGACAATATACATGATTGTGAAAGTCATCAAGGGTTTTAAAATCGACCAAAGATAACCAATCGCTGATCCTTGGTAGCGTAATTTAAAGTCTGTTTTAATTAATTCTCGTAATAAAATTCGATTTTTCTGACTAAAAACGTCAAACATTATTTTTTACCTCGATATGCAAACTTTGTCAGAATCAAGCTGGTAAACACAAAGGTGTGGAAGGCTCGGTTCTTACGATAACCATACTGACGAATCCGTCTCATACGTTCTTTTAAAGGGACGTCCATAATAGTTACAAAGTTTTCAATAATTCCTTTATTTTGGGGACTGACAGGCAGATCCAATAGATTTTTCGCTTGTTCTTGACTAGATTCGATGAGATTCCAATACTCAGCAAACAAAATATGGGGACGAACCCAATTTTTGACCCGTTTTCTAAGGGTACGAGCACCCAGAACATTGCTACTGTGCTGACGGTACAATTCTGTTGGTTGATCGACATAGATGAGCTTTCCAAAGGCAGCTGCTAGTAAGGCTAAATACCAATCATGCATGAGGAGCCCATGCTTTTCTTGACCCGTCCATAAGTCAGCCAGAGCATGATTAATCATGGCTACTCCACCAGTTACCGTATTTTCTGTCAGCTCTTGAATCAATTCTGTATTGGCATGATCAGACTGGGTGCGAATCATACTTTCATGCTTAACATTTAAGTTTTCATCAACCACTTTTAAATCTGTGTAGACCAATAAAGGCTCCTTTTGCGGATGTTTCTCTGCTTCTTCCACTTGTAGGGCAATTTTTTCAGGAAGCCAGACATCATCTTGGTCACTAAAGCAATAAAGATCAGCCTTTTCATATTTTAACAGTGTGTGAAAACTCTTGATAACTCCGAGATTTTCGATGGCTCCTTGATTGATAAAGCGAATGCGCTCATCCTGAGCAACCAGCTCTTGAATAATCTCTACTGTACCATCTGTCGAACCATCATCCCGGATCAAGAGTTGCCAATCCTGATAAGTCTGGTCTTGAATACTTTTGACCTGCTCTTTTAGATACTGCTCACCATTGTAGGTGGACAACAAGATATTTACTTTCATAATAAGAATAATTCCTCGTACTCACCTACAATTTTTCCCCAGGTAAAGTTTTGCTTCATATTGGCTTTGGCTAGTTGGCCCCATTCAGATGCATCTTCTAAAGAATCGACTTGATTAATCAAATGTGCCAAATTTCCAGTTTCTTTGGTCCAATATTGAGCCGTGTCCTTTGCGACTGTTTGATTAAAAGAGACTCCTAGGACCAAATTGAGATCCGTCTGAGCAAGAGCCTCTAGGAGGCCTGGATTGGTCCCACCCACTTCATGACCATGGATATAGGCAAAGGCTTCTTTACGGACATACTTCAAAAGGTCTTGATCATAGACTGTTCCTACAAACTTGACGCGTGGGTCCTGATCAAATCCAGTCCGAGAGCGAAGTTCTTCAAAATAGGGATTGCCTTCATGGTTACAAATAATCACCAAATCTCGCTTGGTAGAAGAACCCATAAATTCACGAATAGCGGTCTCGTAATTATTTTCTGGAACAAAACGTCCCAAAATCAGGTAATATTTTTTTTCCTGTGTCTGCCACTTTTGATAAAGTTCTCTAACCTTGCTATCCTGACTAGCCAAACTTGTTGGAGATAAGTCAGTCCCATAGGCAATATAGGTCGTTTTAGA
This sequence comes from Streptococcus vestibularis, assembly GCF_900636445.1. Classification (NCBI taxonomy): domain Bacteria; kingdom Bacillati; phylum Bacillota; class Bacilli; order Lactobacillales; family Streptococcaceae; genus Streptococcus; species Streptococcus vestibularis. The sequence goes on from NZ_LR134275.1 coordinate 1,440,026, forward strand.
CCAAGGATAGACTTCCTGGATATAGGACTCAATTCCAGGATTATCAGAAATTACCAAGTCAGCATGATGCGTCATGACCTTTTCAGAATACTTGAGATAGGCTTGAATTGGCTTTGCCCACTTGGCCCGTTTCCACTCCAGTCCATCAGGATTAATATAGAATTGACCACCAATTTTATGAATTTTTCTCGCAAAAGGCGCCACAAAGGCCCCGATGGTATTGCCCAAAATATAAAAAATAGGTTTTTCAATTCCTTGTTTCTTAATGACCTTCAAGGCATAATTGATGGCTATCATATCATAGGCAATGACCCGCGCAGGCCCAAGTTTGGGCGCTTTAATCGTAAAACAATCTACACCCTTGTATTCAAAATGATAGTAAGCTTGATCATTAGAAAGGCAAGCAACATGGTACTTGATATTCGGTGATACTCGATTGGAGACCAATTGGTCCACGAAGGTCTCGAAACCACCATATTGAGCCGGAAGTCCACGACTTCCGATAATAAAAACGTGTTGCATATTATTCCCTTTCTAACAAACTACAATCCGTTCAATTATACCATTTTCTGGGCTTTTTGCCTAATACAAAAAGAAAAGCGACTGTTCAAGTCGCTATTGCTATGAATATAAAAACAAATCAATTATTCGTCTTCTGACTCTTTACATATTGTTTCATAAGGATATTTGCTATCCATTTTGGCCAAAAGAGTTGGTACATATACAAATCTTCTTTACTACGAGTATTATCAGCAATTGTCTTAGAAGTCTCAGATTCCTCATGAATTCGGTGACACATTAGCTTATCTGACACATAAACAAAACGTCCCTTGTATTCACTAATCTTATACCAAGCATACCAGTCAAGACTAACCTTCATTCCCTCATCAAAATAGAAATTCTTCAATTTTTCAAGGTTATAGGTGACAGCTGGACAACAAATTGGATTACCAAAAGCCATTACGCGGTTACGCCAAAAATGACTACCAGGAAAAAGATTCATTGTTTTCAGCATCAAAGTTTTAATCTTGAGATTTGTATTTGCAGGAATCTTAAGACCGTTTTTTTCTTCAAAATAATCAGAATATCCAATTAGGACATCACTATACTTATCCATCTTGGCCAATACTTTTTCTGCATATCTTGGCTCATAATAGTCATCCTGATGGGCGATAGTAGCATATTTTGTTCCTACAAAAGAAATGGCATTATTCCAATCCTTACCAATCCCCCCACCTTGTTTCGTATAAAATGGGATATCATAACGCTGGCAAAGTTCCTTAATCGAATCAAGTGGCGTTGAACTATAACAGATAATTTGAGAATAAAGAGTTTGATTTTTCAAAGATTGAATACAGGCTTCAAGATAATCACTTTCTCCATAAGCGCAAATTACCCAAGTATGATTATCATTCATTCTTTTCCTCTTTCTCTTCTACATGACTTTTTAGAATAGATAATTCCTGAACTAAATGTTTAATCTGCTCTTTTTGTTTCGATAAAGTCATGGTTTGTAGGAAAGCGATGACCAATAAGAAAAAGATAGCAAGCGACAGCAAAAAATTCGAAGTCAGTTCAAATCCAAGTAATCCTGCAAAATATACCGGAATAACATCAAAAAGGGAAATAACAATCATAACCAGACTGATGACGATCCACATGAAGGCCTGTTCAAATAAAATATTATTCTTATTAATATTTCTAATGACTAGATAAAGGAAAAAGATGGAAGCTACCAACATCACAATAGATAAAACTGACATTATTCACTCTCCCTCATAAAGGCTGCAATAACAATCGACGAACACACTTCAAGCATATATCGAATAGATTTGATGGGCGTAATGGAAGAAACGCCACCAGTACGTTCAAACATATTCGCTGGTTGCTCAACAACTCGATATTTACGTTTCAAAATATGAACAATAGTCTCTGGTTCTGGATATTTGATTGGATAACGCTTAGCGAACTGTTTAATAACATCTTTATCAGCCAAACGGTACCCCGAAGTTGTATCTAAAACTCTTTGTCCAGTTGTCCATTTGATAAGGTTGGAAATAACACTAATTCCGAAGCGCCTCATAAAAGTTGTTTGAAATTCCGACTTAACATCACCAACAAAACGAGAACCAATAACTAAATCTGCTTCATTTTTTCGAATTGGCTCTAGCAAATCTGACAAGGATTCAATGTCATGCTGGCCATCTCCATCAAATTGAACTGCTACATCATAGTCATGATCTAGTGCATATTTGTATCCTGTTTGAACCGCACCACCAATCCCAAGATTCATCACGAGATTAACCGCATTAAAACGATTATCTTCCAGAATTTGTTTTGTCTTATCTGTTGATCCATCATTGATAACCACATAATCCAAATCAAAATCAACTTTCTTGCGGTAATTCAAGATACTTGTTACCGTGTCGAAAATACTTTCCTCCTCATTGTAGGCAGGAATTATCATTAAAACTCTCATTTATTATTTTCTTTCTTTATTCATTACAACTATTTCTTATTCTTTTGAAGTTGTTTTTTTCGATATTTCATGAATGTTGGTATAAGTGAGTTAATTATCTTATAACGTAACATTGGAAAAGGTTTCATAACTATATTAAAAATCCTAAAACAAATAAAGTATAATTCCCAACCAGTTTCCATAGGCGTTTCAGACCAAGGTGTTCGTTTCTGATAATCAAGATATTGCTTGGCAAACCTATGTGTATTTCCTTTACGCCAAGGGCGTTCCTCTCCTAAATAGTGGATAATTGAAGGTGATTTTTTTATTTCTAAAAATTCATTTTTGGAAATAAAGTCTGAAGGAAAACTTAATTGTTTTAAAATTCTGTAAGGGTAAGTATCATAAATATTGAAATAGTTATATGAAATTGATAACGTTGCTATATCCTTATTAAGGGCACCATTTAACGCATCTTGATCTGGAGCAAAAAGTTTTCCATCGTGCAGTTTATAAAAATCAATAACTTTTTTACCGATTTCTTCCCTCCTCCATCTTTTTAAATCAATCAATAATACTCCTGAGTTATGATATGGAACCTCTCCTAAAGCTAAGAATTTCCTTCTTTCTTTATCAACAGTAGGCTCAGGACACATCCCTAAAACTTTATCGCCAAGATCAATGTTATAAAAATTAGAAATATCTTTTAGTACGAGAGTATCTCCATCCAAATATAAAATTCGATTGATATCGTCAGGAAGCAATTTATCAAGGAATAATCTAGCTAATACAATTGAAGACCATCCATTGGTATCAAAATCAAAATCTATAAGGTCTGAGATTTCTCCTAAATTAATCAGGTGTACTTTGCGACCGTACCTTTCAGCAAAATTAATTAATTTTTGCTTATTATCAATAGAAATATTCGAAGCAATCAAATAAATATTGATTTCACTCATAGACTTATTATTTTCAAAAATTGAACACATACATGTTGCAGCTTGAGGAACAAAAGCGTTATTTAACGTAAATAAAATATTCATTAACTTCTCTTTCTTTTATTGTTATTATTTACCCAAATATAAATTATTATGCTAGTGCAAAAAAAGATAATCATTGAAATCAAGAATGACATTGATGCACCCATAATCCCCTCTCCCTTTACAAACGGCATTGTGATAAATTTAGCTACAATAAAGCTAGTAATATATGCAATCACAAGATATGTTTGTTTTCTAAAAATTGTCATAACTATATCAATAACAAGTGCTAATACATTTAGGATTCCTCCAATAAGGAGAATCACAAAAGGCACTTTATATTCTACCAATGACGTTCCATAAATAAAACCTAGAATCTCTGTACCAATTAGATAGCCTAGACCTATAATAATTATGCCTAAAACAGTCATAGTTGCAAATAAAAGATAAACCTGCTTATAAAACAGATTATATTTCTGTTCATACCAATAGATTGATAGCTGTGTAGTTAAAGGTCTTAAAACGAAAAATAAGAGGGATAAAACAAAGACGGGCATAAACAATACATTAAAGTCTCGTTGAATACCATTTGAAAATAACCCCTGAGACAAGAGAGAATCAATATCAATCTTAGCTTCATTGTAGACATAAGTAATCAAAAAACCATTTAGAAATAAGGGAAATGCTTCTTTTAATATAGAGATAATATTACGGTTATCTTTAAATATTGATGGATAAAAATTAATTTCAAAGTTTCTAGTAGAGATTCTATAATCTAGGACAACTGTAAGAAATAGATTTATCAAACAAATAATAGTACTTGAAATCATTAGTGATTTTGCTAAAATCAAGCTTAATCCAAAGACTAATATAGAAATCCAACTACGATAAAACTGAACTTTTCCAGCTAAATCTGATCTGTTTTGTTGTTGAAAATAACCCTGAAAAACATCTGAATAAGCATCGATTGCTCGATACAACACTAGGAGTAAGATAATTACTGCTTTATAAAAACTATATCCTTGCACAAAAATATATCCAAGAGAGGTTAATAACATCATAATAACTGTTACTATACGTGTATTATGATAGGAAACAAATGAGTGCCTTTCTTGAACATCTGTAGACTGCATATTACGTATCTGGAAATATCCCAAAATAAAGAACTGCTGACTTAGTGCGTATGCAATGCTAAAAATATCTGAATTTTGAGAATCAAGAAGTCTAGAAGCTAAGAGCAAGAGAATAACTGAAATTAAAGAAGAAGAGATAGTTCCCAACATATTCCAGATATAATTCTCCTTTATAGAAATTTTATTATCTATTATCTCTGAAATGAATTTTGGGTCATCTACATTCTTCACTAAAGTGCCTTTTTCTGAACTCATTATTTCTCCTACAAAAATGATTTTTCCCTTTATTATACTATAGATTTTTTAAAAAGTGAAAATCCCACTAACAATTCACTTCACCTCCTAAAAAAGAGGTCTTAAAGACCTCTTCAAAAAAGTTTGATAACTATATTCTTTTAGAACAAATAACACTAATTATAAATAATCTGCTTCTGAATTATATAATACAACCAAGGGACTGAATACTATTGCGAAATATTCTTTGCCAAAATTGGATAATGTCAGAAATTTCTATTTACAGTTTCCCTTCTGGTACCACTATTTTCATCGCACTATCCAAGGCTATAGAAAACTACCAAAATAACCACTAATAAACCAAACAATAGTACTTTTCCCATATTCTTATTTCACTTCTTGTTTGTAAAACTCTCTCAAAGCATCTTGCCATGTTGGGATGACAAACCCTGTTGCCTTAGCCTTAGCCAAACTCATTGTTGAATTAAGTGGGCGTTTAGCTTTAGCAGGGAATTGGCTTGAATCAACAGGTTTCACTTCAACATCAGTATCTTTGAGGATTTCAACCGCAAAGTCATACCAAGTTGTATCTTCTGCTGCATCATTTGACAAGTGATAGTAACCATATTCCTTACGGTTTTCAGCCAAATAAGTCATAAACTCTGCCAAAGTACGTGTCCAAGTTGGACGACCATGTTGGTCATTAACAACTGTAAGTGTCTTGTGAGTCTTAGCGAGGTTTTGCATGGTGAAAACAAAGTTCTTACCATAGTTACCGAACACCCAAGCTGTACGGATAATGTAGTAGTTTGAAACATGTTTTTCAACTAACTCTTCACCCATGCGTTTTGTACGGCCATACTCTGTCTGTGGATCTGGTTTGTCATCAACTTCCCACTCTTGACCTACAGGTTTTTCACCATCAAAAACGTAGTCCGTTGAAATATAAACAAGCGTTGCACCATGTTTTTCGGCAGCCTTAGCGACATTTTCAGTACCTGTCACATTAATTGCATAGTCAAGCTCTTTGCCTTCATCTTCAGCAGCATCAACAGCTGTGTAGGCAGCACAGTGATAGACCAAGGTTGGTTTTACTTCCGCCAACACTTCATCTACTTTTTCAGCATCTGTGATGTCCATTTCTGCTACATCTACTGCTACATACTCTTCGTTACGCTCGTCAAGAAGGTGACGAAGCTCAGTTCCGAGTTGGCCATTTGCACCTGTTACTAGAATCATATTTTTCTCCTCGTAATTTTCATTAATAGCACTTTAATTTTAACAGAAAAAGGGTGAAATTTCACCCTTTTTCTTTAATAACATACACTGGTCGTTTCTTGGTTTCTAGGAAAATCTTTGAGATGTAGTTCCCGATGATTCCCAAGGCTAAGAGTTGGATTCCTCCGATAAAGAGGATGATTGAGACAAGGCTTGCCCAGCCTGCGACACTCCCACCTATAGTTAGTTTTCGAATAACGACAAAGAAAATTCCAACCAAAGAAATCAAGAATGAAAAGGTTCCTGCCCAAGTAGCAAGTTTCAAAGGCACTTCGGAAAAGTTGATAAAGCCATCAAGAGAATAGCTCAATAATTTCCAGAAAGACCATGAGGTTTCTCCGGCAACGCGTTCACGATTCTCATAAGAGACGTAGGCCACATCAAAGCCAACCCATGAAAAGAGCCCTTTTGAAAAACGATTGACCTCTTTGAGTTCTAGGATAGCATCAACAACCTGGCGAGTCATCAAACGAAAATCACGTGCGCCACCAACCATCTCGGTGTCAGAAACTTTGTTAATTAGCCAATAGAAAGTCTTGGCAAAGATGGAACGAATCGAAGGCTCTCCCTTACGGTCAGCACGACGACTCCCAACAACATCATAACCTTCTTGAATCTTGGCATACATCTCAATAAGCAGTTCAGGCGGATCCTGAAGGTCAGCGTCCATAACTGTCACATAGTCTCCCTGAGCTGCTTCAAGGCCAGCAAGTAAGCCCGATTCTTTACCAAAATTACGTGAGAAAGATAGATAGTGAACATTTTCAAATTGCTTTGAAACTTGTCTCAATATCTCTAAAGTTTTATCTTTAGAACCATCATTCACAAAGTAATAGTTGAATGCCAGTTGATTGGCCATCTGCTTTTCAACAGCCTGAGAAGCTTCTAAAAATGGATGAATAGTCTCTTCTTCGTTATAACAGGGGACAACGATAGCCAGTGTTTTCATAAACGTTCTCCTAACGAATACCTAGAGCGATACGGGCATAACGGCTCATTTTTTCTACAGACCAAGCTGGTGTCCAGACCAACTTCACTTCAGTCTTAGTGACTTCTGGCACTTCTTTCATAGCATCATAAATTTGGTCTGTCAAAAGATCTGCCAAAGGACATCCCATAGTCGTCAAAGTCATATCGATTTCAGTATAGCCGTCTTGTTGGAAACGGATATCGTAAATAAGGCCTAGGTTGACAATATCAATCCCCAACTCTGGATCAATGACCATTTCTAAGGCTTCCAAGATACGGTCTTTGATTTTTTCAATTTCTTCTTCAGTGTATTTTACTTCAGACATAGCTTTTCCTCCAAAATCAGGGCCTAACAATCAGGCCCCTTCCATTTACTATCTTAGTCTTCAATAAAGTCTTTAAGTTGTTTGCTGCGGCTTGGGTGGCGCAATTTACGAAGAGCTTTAGCTTCAATCTGACGAATACGTTCACGAGTAACGTTGAAGACTTTACCAACATCTTCCAAGGTACGCATCTTACCATCATCAAGACCGAAACGGAGACGAAGAACGTTTTCTTCACGATCTGTAAGGGTATCAAGCACTTCATCCAATTGTTCACGAAGAACGACACGAGTTGTGTAATCTACTGGATTTTCGATAACTTCATCCTCGATAAAATCACCCAAATGGCTATCATCTTCTTCACCGATAGGTGTTTCTAGAGAAACTGGCTCTTGAGCAATCTTAAGGATTTCACGAACCTTATCTGGTGTCATATCCATTCGCTCAGCAATTTGCTCAGGTGTTGGGTCTTGTCCCAACTCTTGCAAGAGGTTACGTTGCTCACGTACCAATTTATTGATGGTTTCAACCATGTGAACTGGGATACGGATGGTACGTGCTTGGTCTGCGATAGCACGTGTGATTGCTTGACGAATCCACCATGTTGCATAAGTTGAGAATTTGAAACCTTTAGAGTAGTCAAATTTATCAACGGCTTTCATAAGCCCCATGTTACCCTCTTGAATCAAGTCCAAGAACTGCATACCACGTCCAACATAGCGTTTAGCGATTGAGACTACCAAACGAAGATTAGCTTCTGCCAAACGTTGTTTAGCTTCCAAGTCACCATTTTCAACAGCAATAGCCAATTCTTTTTCCTCTTCGTTACTCAAGAGAGGCACTACCCCAATCTCTTTGAGATACATACGAACAGGGTCATTAACCTTAGCTGAGTTTGAACCAAGAAGCTCCTCGTCTGTCAACTCTTCTGGTTTTGGGGCTTCAACAACATATTTAGATGAAGGATTTCCATCTTTATCAGTGATAGAGATACCACCATCTGTCAAACGTTCCAAAAGGTCATCAATCCCATCAGCATCTAGAACAAATGGGATAACTAGTTTTTCTGTGACTTCATCATCAATTGCTGTACCAGCTTTTTTATGGTTACGAATGAAATCAGCGACTTGAACGTTGAATGCTGTATTTTGTTTTTTCTTTGCCATGTGTTACTCCATATCTCGTTTTTGGGCGATGAGCATCTGCAAGGCTTCCACCGCTGCATCCACATCACCGTGGTTACTTGATTCTCTAATTTGTTTACTTTGCTTGCGAAAGTCCTGTTCCATCAAAAAATGATTTCTACGCTCTTCGATAGCTTGAACTTCTTCAAGACTAGTTTCAGGTGGTAAAATCTCCTCTAAAACCTGATAATAGGCTGTTTGTACCTCTTGAGAAAGTAGAGACAAAGCTACGGTATCAATCTGACCATCTTGTTTCAGAATATGATAAAGCTCCTCTAACTCAGGTGTTTGGAAGAAAAACTCCTCTCTCATGCGATAGTCATTCAAAATCATAGGATGATTAACCATACGATGGAAGAGTTGATTTTCCGCTCGACGAAGACCTGTGATTTTAGGTGTAGAAGGTAGATTGACCGTTCCTCTGAATCCTGACGCTGAAGACTCATAAGCACTATTACTAGCAGCCGATAATTGAGCCGTCTGCTGATTTCTCATGGTCAATCGTTCGTTATTGACCGCTTGCTCGACTTGGAAAAAATCAAAGTCAGGCAAAAGGTCAGCCACCTTAGAAATGTAAGAATTTTGTGCCGTCACAGAAGGTGACTTGGCAATAATCTTAACAATCTGCTCGACATAGGCAATCTCCGCTTGAAGATTGTCTACATTAGCAGGTTTTAGCTGTCCTATCCAAAATTCCACATCTGAAATACGGGACTCGACCAAAAGTTTCCTCAAAGCCTCTTCGGATGTTTTCTGTAGATATTCATCAGGGTCCATATTATCTGGAATTTTAACAATATCTACTTGAAAATCCGATAAAAGCTCAAGAGACTTGGCAATCGCATTTTGCCCTGCCTTATCACCATCATAGGTCAAAACAATTTTCTTGGTGAGTTTACGCAGACGATTGACATGCTCAGGAGTCAAAGCTGTTCCCATAGAAGCTACTGCATTAACATGCCCAGCCCTATAGGCCGCAATGACATCCATGAACCCTTCCATCAGATAGACCTCATGGGTCTTCTGAATCACTGGCTTAGCCTGATCGAGGTGGTAGAGTTCATAAGACTTATTGAAAATGCGGGTAGCCCTTGTATTTTTGTACTTGGCTTGTCCTTTTTCAATATCTTCCTTGGTCCAAACACGCCCTGAAAAACCGATAGTCTTTCCAAACTCATTCTTAAGCGGAAACAGAATTCGATTTTTAAAAGTATCGAAAAGACGATTACTTTCAGAAAGATTAAAAAGACCTGATTCTGTCAGTACCTCTTCGTCATATTTTTTTGATACAGACTGATAGAGATAATCTGGTTCGTCAGGGGCTAGACCAATCTGGAAGGTCTTAAGTAAATCGTCAGTCATACCACGCTCATAAAGGTAGGCACGCGCTGCTTCTCCTATCTTGGTCGTCATGAGGACAGCGTGGTAAAACTTAAGTGCATCCTCATGAAGATCATAGAAGGCTTGATTAGGAGAATTTTGCTGCTGGACTTGCCTTGGCGCATCTATACTAACTGCGATACCTAGTCGATCTGCCAGAACCTTGACACTTTCTTGGAAAGAAATCTGACGGTATTCCTCTAAAAATTTAAAGACATCTCCAGACTTTCCGCAACCAAAACAATGGTAAAACTGTCTGTCCTCAATAACATTAAATGAGGGGGTTTTCTCCTTATGGAAGGGGCAGAGACCCAGGTAATTGCGGCCAGCACGATTAAGACTGACAACTTCACCAATCACGTCGACGATATTGGTACTGCTCTTAATATCTTCTATTAAAGTTTTATCAATTACCATCTAATCGCCCCCCATCTTACCATAATTGCATTACTTCTAATTATAACATGACGAAAAATGAAAGTAAAATAAAATTGATTTTTCATGAGCAAAACTCTTGTCAAGATTTACAAAATCAGATAGACTATTAAGTGAATAGATGAAAGGATTCATTGTCAAAATGATTAAAGAACTTAAAGACTTTTTATTCAAGGGTAACGTCCTTGACCTTGCTGTAGCCGTTGTTATGGGGGCTGCTTTCAACGCTATTATCACTTCACTTGTAAGTGATATCATCACACCACTTATCCTTAACCCAGTTGTTAAGGCTGCTAATGTTGAAAACCTCTCTAAATTGTCATGGAACGGTATCGCATACGGTAGCTTCTTGAGCGCAGTTATCAACTTCATCATCGTTGGTATTACTCTCTTCTTCGTTGTTAAAGCTGCTAACCACGCCGCAGCTCTTGGTAAAAAAGAAGAAGCTACTGAAGAAGCAACAGCTCCATCACAAGAAGAATTGCTTGCTGAAATCCGCGATCTTCTTGCAAACAAATAATCTTTATTTGTTCAACTAAAGACGTCTGAAATTCCAGACGTCTTATTTTTTGTATCTCATAACTACTAACTGACTTATTTATTCGATTAACAGAAAAAAACTTGAGTAAACTCAAGTTTTTTTCTGTTAATTTCATTCTTAATTAGAATTTTTTACGTTTGCGAGCTGCCTCTGATTTACGTTTACGTTTTACAGAAGGTTTTTCGTAATGTTCACGTTTACGAGCCTCTTGAAGAGTACCAGCTTTAGTCACAGAACGTTTGAAACGACGAAGAGCGTCGTCAAGTGATTCGTTTTTACGTACTACTGTTTTTGACATTGAATTCACCTCCTCAAGATAATGTAACATTTTACACGTTCTATTCAAGTATACAAGACTGATCTTTTTCTGTCAAGAAATATCTTTTAAGTTTGGGCATTTTTGATGTCAACGCTATTTTCTAAGTCTTACTGAAGATTATCAGAGACTTCGCCATACAAAAAACTAGAGGAATCATCCTCTAGTCTATTTTTTACTCAACTGCTGTATATTTAGAAGCATCCTTGATGTACTCGTCATAAGTACCATTGTCTTTCAATTTCTTGATAACCTTGTTTACTGCTTCTTTCAATTTGTCATTACCTTTAGCCATAGCGACTGCTTTAGCATCACCATCGTCAACTTTGAGGGCAACACTTGCCAATGCCAAATCTGGATTTTGTGCCACGTAACCTTCTGCTACTGGTTTTTCAAGATCAACAGCATCAACTTGGCCAGACTTAACTTCGTTAATAGCTTCACCCATCGCTGTAAGTGATACAACTGTTGAGTCTTTCAACTGTTTCTTAGCAAGTCCTTCTTCGATAGTACCTTTTTGAACAGCTACTTTTTTACCCTTGAAAGCGTCTAGGCTTGGGTAGGTAGATTCTTGATCTTTACGAACGATGATAGCATTTTGTGTTTCGTAGTAAGGATCTGAGAAATCAAAGGTTTTCTTACGTTCGGCTGTTACTGAGATACCTGAGATAGCAAGATCAGCCTTACCTGATTGAAGGCTAGAAAGGACATTGTCAAAGCTCATTGTTGTCACTTCAAGTTTAACCCCAAGTTCATCAGCAATAGCTTGTGCCAACTTGATGTCTGACCCGACAACTTGGTCTTTACCGTCGACCAAAGTTTTGAACTCAAATGGTGCATAGTCTGGACTGACAGCTACGACAAGTTTTTTATTTTCTTTAATAGATTCGTAAGCATCTTTTTTTGACCCACATGCTACCAAGGTAACAGCAGCAAGGAGAGCCATGACTCCAAGTAATAGTTTTTTCATAAGAAACTCCTGTATAAATATAATTTTTGCTCGTTTATTTTACTTAAAATTAGTGGTATTGTCAACATTTATTAAGAAATTGCGACAGTTTTTCTAAGCCCTTTTGAAGGACTTCCTTGTCACAGCAATAACCGATGCGGACATGGGACTCCTTGTCAAAACGGTTACCCGGAACCACAAGAACACCATAGCCCTGAAGAAGCTCTAAAGCAAAATCTTCGATAGGACGATTCACATCTAATTTGACAAAAGAGGTGGAAACACTAGCAGGTCTCATCCATGACGCCTTAGGTTCTTTGGCAATCCAGGCATCCATAAGAGCTAGATTTTCCTCCACAATCTGACGATTACGTTCTAGGATAGCTTCTTTATTTTCCAAGACAAGGGTAGCCACCATATCATCAAAGACTCCAGCACAAATCATCGTGTAGTCGCGGTAGTCACGTAGAATGTCCGCTACCTCTGTGTTAGAAGCTACCCAACCCACACGAATACCGGGAATCGAATAGGTCTTTGACAGACTATTGATGGCAATACCCTTTTCATACAAATCCACAATAGAAGACGCAGGCTGGTCAAAACTGCGATAGACCTCATCTGAGAAGATATAGGCGTCTACTTCTTTAGCGATAGCCACTAGCTCCTCGAGGTAAGCAGCGTCCATAAGGGCCCCGGTAGGATTGTTGGCATTGTTAATACAGATCATCTTGATATTAGGGCGAATCAGACGACGGAGTCGATCCAAATCAGGCAACCAGTTATAGTCCTCCTCAATCTCCCAAAGGTCCACATCTGCTCCTAGCGACTTGGGAATGTCATAGAGCTGTTGATAGGTTGGATACATGGAGATGACATGGTCTTCAGGCTCAATAAGAGCGTAAAGGGCTAGCATCGTCGCTCCCGTTGCTCCATTGGTTTGGAGGATATTATCAACTGGTATGTTCTTGTATAAGCTAGCCACTTGAGTCTTGAACTCTGGTGACCCTTCAATCCAGCCGTAATCCATTTTTTTATTTAGTAATTGGGCAAAAAAGGCGTCCTTATCAAGGCCTGATAGGTCAAATAATTCTCCCATTGTGAGGGCCTTTATTGAAACTCCTGCGATATCATAAATGGCAGATTTTTCATGGACATTAAGCCATTCTTCAACACCAAAACGTGGTAGCTTCATAGTTTCTCCTTGCTTTTCTTAAGCACTCTATACGATGTCATTTGTCTATTTGAACAGACTTACCTACTTTGATAATAACTGTTTTTAGCAGAGAATTCAATAAAACATGGGGTATTGCCCCATTTAGATTCAAGAATTTTTGGCGACTCCCCTTAAGTGAGTAAAGCGAGCACCAAACGAGACTTTTCGCCGTTGGTGAAAACACCTGAAATTGACTTGTTTCAGGTGCTCAGAAGTTTTAAATTTACTTACTTTGTTTGTAGGTTGATACTTCTTTTAACCATTGGTCAAATTGTCCAGAGTCTTTAGTCTCTTTGATGACGGCATTGATTTCTTTAAGCAGATCGTCCGAGCCCTTACGTGTCGCGACTGCATAAGCATCCGAACCGTCTGACTTGAGGTTAAAGTTGGCAAGGGTTAAATCGTCATTTTGGGAGATATAACCTTCTGCAATGGCCTTCTCAAGTACAACTGCTTGAAGCTGTCCTGACTTGAGTTCATTAATCATTTCACCATTTGAAGCCAGCGAAACGACACTTGCCTTAGAAATTTGTTTCTTAGCAACTGTTTCTTGAACGGACCCTTTTTGCGTACCGACAGTTTGTTTAGCTAGACTATCAGCACTCGTAAAATCATTCACCTTGTCTTTTTTGACAATCACTACATTTTCAGAGGTATAGTAGCTATCAGAAAAATCATAGACTTTCTTACGCTCGTCTGTTACTGAGATTCCTGCAATGGCGATGTCTGATTTACCACTTTGCACACTAGCGAGGACATTGTCAAAAGACATCACGGAAAATTCAACCTTTACGCCGAGTCTTTCACCGATAGCTTTGGCCAACTCGATGTCTGCTCCAACTAGCGTATCTTTGCCGTTAACCAATGATTTGAACTCAAATGGTGCAAATTCTGATTCTGTTGCCACGACAATTTTCTTCTTTTCCTTAATCGTTTTTGTGTTCACTCCCTGACTTCCGCTACAAGCAACTAGAAAGCACGTGGCGACTAGAGCTGTAAGGATAAACCAAAATTTCTTCATATAATACCCCCTTATTTAGTAGAACTCTTAAGTGACAGAGCATAGGCATCTTGAACATAGCTGTCAATCTTACCTTCTTTTTTGAGTTTAGCGATAACCTTATTAACCTTTGCTTTTAGCTTATCGCTTCCTTTAGGCATTGCAACGGCATAGGCGTCTTTTGAATCTGACTTGAGAGCAATGTCTGACACAGCTAGGTCATTGTTTTGCTCTATATAACCTTGTGCAATGGCTTTTTCAAGAACCACTCCTTCAACTTGACCAGATTTCAATTCATTGATAGCTTCACCAGGTTGTGCCAAGGATACCACATTAGCATCTGACAAGTTGGATTTAGCAATGCTTTCTTGAATAGAACCTTTTTGAACGGCTACAGATTTTTTAGCAAAATCACCGGTTTGTTTGTAAGTTCCTGTCGCATCTTTTTTGACAACAAGAACCGTTTCAGACTCATAGTAAGTATCTGAGAAGTCGAAAATTTTCTGACGCTCTTTAGTGGCTGAGATACCAGAAATGGCAATATCAGCTTTACCAGATTGAACGCTGGCTAAGACATTATCAAAAGACATCTCAGAGAATTTGACTTTCACACCTAGTTCATCGCCAATAGCCTTGGCAATTTCGATGTCTGCTCCAGCAATAGTATCCTTACCATCTTGGATGGTTTTAAATTCAAAAGGAGCAAAATAGGGATTAAGAGCAACTGTCAAAGTTCCTTTATCTTGTACCTTTTCCAAAGTGTCCTTCGATGAAGAACAAGCTGCTAAAGTCATCAAAGCAAAAATCCCTGCAAATCCCAACAAAAGTTTTTTCCATGTTTTCATAATCAATCTCTTTTCTATATTTATTAACTTATGTAAGTATAATAATGTATTATTATGCATTTGTCAATGAAATAATGAACTTTTATTGATTTATTTTTTATTTTTATTAATTTCGGAGTCGTTATGAATACCCAAAATCGTTTGTTTTAAAGTTTTCTATCTAATTTCAAAGACAAAAAAACTATTCATTCATTTGAATAAATAGTTCATTTTTTTACCAAAACTCTTTTAGGAAATCATTTTCAAGGCGCTCACGATAGAAAAGTTCGGAGAGTTGATCCTCTTCAAACACGCGCAAGAGGTTGAGCATGTCATAGGCCAGCTCCATCTTAGGAACATCCTCCCTGGCAACCCAACGGACTTCTCCCTCCTCTGTCGAGTGAATGTCACCTTCAAAGTCTGAAGTTCTATAGAGGAAAACGAGATAACGCTCGTCATCTGTCGTGTACCAATGCTTCATACCAACCAATTTAGGATTTTTAATGGTCAAGCCAGTTTCTTCCTTGACCTCACGAATAACTGACTCCACTAGTCCCTCGTGTGCTTCAATATGGCCACCAGGTAGGGCAGCACCTGACCAAGAATAACGCTTGGGATCGCGAATTTGCATAACAATATTTCCATGACCATCTTCAATGAGACACATGTTGGTCAGAATAGTAGCTTGTGAACGTGACATATAGTTCCTTTCTATAAGTAAATATTTATTTAGTAGGAGCAATAGTTATATAATCAAATCAACTTAAATATTTCTTTTTGATATCTTCAATTTTATCATCATTATCCTCAAATTGCTTAATTCGTTTTTTATTTAGTATAATTGCTCTCTTCCCATTAGACTTTTTAACAGAGTACATATTAATTGATTCGTAAGGTATTTTATAAGCATAATCCACTTCAAAAGTTGGACTAAAAACCAAAACTAAAAGATAATCAAAAGTTGGGTTTTCAGTTGAAATTGAAACTGACCCAAACTCAACATTTAGACCATCTTCCCTCCCATTTAACCTACGAGACTTAATCTGGTACCTAATTTCTCTATTATCAACAATCTCAATAGCATCTACATCCTTTGAACTATTATCACATAACTCTAAATTCAATTTGTCAGAAAGCAAGTATTCAGCATAAGAACCAACTAAGTTATCAGTTCTTAGAATCCCCTGTATATAAAACCAATTCATTAATTCCTTATATTCACAAAACTTTTCTTGTAACACTTTAATATCCATTAATCTCACCTTAATCCATACTCTTCAGCTCTAGAACCATATCACGGATTTGTGCTGCCAATTCAAAATCAAGCAGTTCTGCCGCTTCGTGCATTTGTTTTTGAAGTTTCTTGATGGCTTCTTGGCGTTCTTTCTTGTTCATGGCACTGTAGTTCACCGTATCCTCTGCCACTTCTGCTTCATTGGCCTTGGTAATCGAAATAAGATCACGAATTTCTTTCTTAATCGTTTGCGGAGTGATACCGTGCTCCTTATTATAAGCCATTTGGATTTCACGACGACGAGCAGTTTCATCCATAGCTTTCTGCATAGACTCCGTAATCTTATCCGCATACATGATAACGTGCCCTTCACTATTTCGGGCAGCACGCCCGATTGTTTGGATGAGCCCACGTTCATTACGAAGGAAACCTTCCTTATCCGCATCCAAAATAGCAACCAGACTAACTTCAGGAACGTCAATCCCTTCACGAAGAAGGTTAATACCAATAAGAACATCAAAGACACCCAAACGTAGGTCACGGATAATCTCAGTACGTTCCAAAGTCTTAATGTCAGAGTGCATGTATTTGACCTTGACACCCATCTCCTTGAGATAGTCAGTCAAGTCTTCAGCCATCTTCTTAGTCAAAGTGGTTACAAAGACACGCTCGCCTTTTTCAGTTCGGGCATTGATTTCACCAAGAAGGTCATCCATTTGTCCCATAATTGGACGCACTTCGACTTCTGGATCAAGGAGCCCTGTCGGACGGATAATTTGCTCAACAACAGTCTCAGTCTGCTCCATCTCATAGTCCCCTGGAGTGGCAGACACATAGACAATCTGATGGACATGACTCTCGAATTCTTCACGTCGAAGTGGACGGTTATCAAGCGCCGATGGTAAACGGAAACCGTAATCAACCAACATCTTCTTACGGGCCTGGTCTCCGTTATACATTCCCTTAATCTGACCCATAGTCATGTGACTTTCATCAATCATGATAAGGAAATCTTCTGGGAAGAAATCAAGCAAGGTGAAAGGTGGCTCGCCTTCTTTACGTCCATCCATATGGCGCGAGTAGTTTTCAACACCATTGGTGTAACCCATCTCACGGAGCATTTCGACATCGTATTCTGTCCTTTGGCGAATACGTTGAGCCTCGATGAGCTTACCCTCAGCTTCAAATTGCTTAACTTGAGCTTCCATCTCTTCCATAATATTCTTGATGGCTTCTTCCATATGCTCTTCATTAGTCATAAAGTGAGTCGCCGGGAAAAGAACAAGGTGCTCAACCTCGCCGAGATTGCGTCCTGTCAAGCTTTCAATCTCACAGATGCGGTCAATCTCATCACCGAAAAATTCCACTCGAAAAGCATGTTCATCACGACTGGCAGGGAAAATTTCAACCACATCGCCACGTACACGGAATTTTCCGCGTTGAAAATCAATATCGTTACGCTCAAACTGGATATCAACTAGGTCATTGAGCAACTTGTCTCGAGAAATCTCTTGGCCTGGACGAAGACTAACCGCTGAATCGGCATATTCTTTGGGTGAACCCAAACCATAAATACAAGAAACGGAAGCCACAACGATAACATCATTACGCTCAAGGAGGGCCGACGTTGCTGAGTGTCGTAGCTTATCAATTTCATCGTTTACAGAGCTATCTTTTTCGATATAGGTATCTGATGACGGTACATAGGCCTCTGGCTGATAGAAATCATAGTAGGAAACGAAGTATTCTACAGCATTGTCTGGGAAGAACTCCTTGAACTCTCCGTAAAGCTGACCTGCCAAAGTTTTATTGTGGGCGATAACCAAGGTTGGTTTATTCACGCGCTGTATGACCTGACTCATGGTATAGGTCTTACCTGTCCCAGTCGCACCCTTTAGGATTTGAGCCTTCTCACCACCTTCAATATTGTCCACCAAGGTTTCGATAGCCTGAGGCTGATCTCCTGAGGGTTCGTATTTAGAAACCAAATGAAATTGGTTATCTTCTTTTCTATCTATCATAGTTTTTCCTTTCATTTATGTAATCATTCATCTCTTGGTCGGAGAAAAATTCTCCTTCTGCGATAGGAATGTGAATCATTCGTGTCGCAGCAACGTATTTTCGCTTTTTTCGTGTCTGAAAACCACGTTTTTTATCATATTTCAAGGCCGTTTTACTATCATTGAAAAAAATGTATAAAACTCTATATCTCTGCCTTTCCCAAGACCTTATATTTCCGAAATCATCGATACGTTTTAGAATATAGTATATAGTCGACGAGTGTTTGGCATCATCCATTGGCGTTGACCAATCCTTCATAACCAAGTCAATCTCAGACAGCAGAATCTCAAAGGTGACCCGTCCACATAATCTTCCATAATAAATAAAGGTATCATTGTTAATTTCCAAAATTTTTTTATGACCTTTAAGTCTCACAATACCATCAACTAAGTTAGTCAGAGCATGAAGAAATATTAGTAAAACGAGGAAGGCAACACAGTTATCCACAAAATTCCCAAAACGATAATCGTCTATAAGAAGCCAGCAGAATAAACTGGTAGAAGCGATAAGAAGTATAAGTCCATAGACAATCTGTACCCAAATCATACCTCGCTCAAGCTTTACTATCATCTCTTCCCCTTTTCCAAACTTTCTTCTATTTTAACACAGAAGTAAAAAGACCGAGTCTTTGAACTCAGCCTTAAAAGTTTTCTTTTTTCAATTGTAGACGAAGGATGATAATCCCTACCAAGAGAACGAGACAGGTAACGAGATTTCCTTCTAGCCCAAAAGCTCCTCCTGACAACCAATCAGGCACGCCTGACCTGGCCTGAAAGTGCAATAAGCTACCGCCTGCATTCTGTCCACTAACTGCCACGCCAACTAGATTCCCTTGCGCAAAGTTCCAAGCACCGTGAAGGGCAGCGACACCCCAGATATTATCTGTCTTGAGCATGTAAAGAGCCATGAGAATTCCTACTAGAACAATACTGATAAGAGACAAGGCTGTAACACCTTGATTTCCTAGGTGTAATATTGAAAAGAAAGAACTTGAGATAGCAATTCCCCAGGAAAGGTTCAATTTATTAGTCACCGTCTGAAGTAACCAACCACGTGTCACCAATTCCTCGGTTCCGCCTTGGATAAACCAGAAAGGTATTAGGGAAAGTATATATAAGACGGTTCTCTGAGAAAAGTCTACTTTTACAAATTCTAACCCTCCAAGTAAATAAGTCCCAAGGAAACTAACTAACAAGAGTAAAGTCCCAAATCCCCAGCCCTTAAGCAAGTTCAACCAAATATAACCCTTGAAAAATCCAAGTGTACGAATGGGACGTTTTTCAACAACTTTAACCCAGAAAAAGATAGCTAAGGCAGTAAAGGCAAATGTTCCCAACTGAAAATACATGTTTGAAAACATCTTATAGGAAATCGTATTTATATCCTGAAACTGAATGTCGCCATTAAACATCAAGAATGAAAGAACAATAGCCATTGGAATTCCCACAACAATCCCTGATAGAAATCCACCTATGAGGACATAACCAAAAGCAATAAAACAAGACAGCATAATCATCAGCCAACTTGGGACTTTATCATATCGGCTAGTATATTTCTCAAGTATACGTCTCTTCATTTTTTAGCTCCTGTAACAAATCTTACATGTATTCGATTACAGTGTAACTAATTGACACAAGCTTGTCAACTTCTTCCCAGATAGCTCTCATAGCTAACTGACTTTGTCACATTTCCTGACATCAAACTTCTAGAAGTTTGATAATAAGACCTTTTTTTGATAGAATAAGAGGGTATTTTATAAAGGAGACTTTTTATAATGAAGAAAAAACTTCTGACACTCTTCTTGAGTGCCATGTCAGTTTTCTTTGTTTTCGGAGCTAAGGTATCTGCTGAAACAATTTCAGTCGTTTCAGATACAGCCTATGCCCCATTTGAATTCAAAGATTCTGATCAGATCTACAAAGGTATTGACGTTGATATCATCAACGAAGTTGCCAAACGTAAAAATTGGGATGTTAACCAAACCTTCCCTGGTTTCGATGCAGCCGTTAACGCTGTTCAATCAGGCCAAGCAGACTCCCTAATGGCCGGTACTACTGTTACCGACGCACGTAAGAAGGTCTTCACTTTCTCAGACACTTATTACGACACTTCAATTGTTATCTATACACGTAGTAGCGACAAAGTCAGCGACTACAAACAATTGAAGGGGAAAACAGTCGGTGTTAAAAACGGTACCGCTGCTCAAACTTGGCTCGATAAAAACGCTAGCAAATATGGTTTCACAGTTAAAACTTTTGACACTAGCGACTTGATGAACAACAGCTTGGATTCAGGTTCTGTTGACGCAGCTATGGACGACACGCCAGTTGTTAAATACGCTATTGGTCAAGGAAAAGACTACGCTATCAACATCAAGCCTGAATCTATCGGTAGCTTCGCTTTTGCTGTTAAAAAAGGCGGAAAACACGAGAAGCTTATCAAAGACTTTAACGAAGCTCTTAAGGAAATGAAGAAAGACGGCACCTACGACAAAATCATGAACAAATGGTTGGGGGATTCAGAAAAATCTTCTTCATCAAAACCTTCAGCAGATCTTAAATTGACTGGTGATGCTAACGCAAAAGCCACTCCTGCCAAGGAAACCTACACTATCTCAATGGACTCATCTTTTGCTCCATTCGAATATCAAAATGGTTCAGGTAAATATGTAGGTATCGATGTCGATATCATCAATGCCATTGCTAAAAACCAAGGTTTTAATGTCAAATTGACAAACCCTGGTTTCGATGCATCACTTAATGCTGTACAATCTAGCCAAGCTGATGCCGTATTGGCCGGTATGACCATCACTGATGCTCGTAAACAAATCTTTGACTTCTCAGATTCTTACTACACATCAAATATTCGTTTGGCTGTGGCTAAAGGAAGTAAGATTAAATCTTATAAGGATCTCAAAGGTAAGACTGTAGGAGCTAAAAACGGTACGTCATCTTACTCATGGTTGGAAGACCACGCTGGTGAATATGGCTTTACAGTCCGTGCTTACGATGAAGCTTCTACTATGTATGACAGCTTGAACTCTGGTTCAATCGATGCTCTTATGGATGACGAAGCCGTTCTTCTATACGCTATCCAACAAGGGCGTAACTTTACAACACCAATTGAAGGTATTGCTACTGGTGATGTCGGCTTTGCTGTTAAAAAAGGTGCTAATCCTGAGTTGATTGAGATGTTCAACAATGGTTTAGCTGCTATCGTTAAAGATGGTACTTACGATAAGATTATCAATAAATACCTCGATAGCAACAAATCAAAAGAGGGAAGCTCAAAAAAAGCTACCGATGAAACAACCATCGTAGGCTTGATTAAGAACAACTATAAACAACTCCTCCAAGGTCTTGGAATTACCCTTGGTTTGACCCTTCTTTCATTTGCTATTGCCATGATTATCGGTGTTCTCTTCGGTATGATGGCAGTTGCACCAAACCAGACACTCCGCGTGATTTCGCAAGTCTTTGTTGACGTGGTTCGTGGTATCCCATTGATGATTGTTGCAGCCTTCATCTATTGGGGTATTCCGAACTTGATTGAAAATATCACTGGTCACCAGTCACCAATCAATGACTTTGTGGCAGCGACTATCGCCCTCTCACTTAACGGTGGTGCTTACATTGCTGAAATTGTGCGTGGTGGTATCGAAGCTGTGCCAATTGGTCAAATGGAAGCCAGCCGAAGCTTGGGTGTCCCTTACAATACAACAATGCGTAAGGTCATCTTGCCACAGGCTGTTCGCTTGATGTTGCCAAACTTCATCAACCAATTTGTTATCTCATTGAAAGATACGACTATCGTATCAGCTATCGGTTTGGTCGAACTCTTCCAAACTGGTAAAATCATCATTGCTCGTAACTACCAATCATTCCGTATGTATGCGATTTTGGCCATCCTTTACTTGGTCATCATCACATGCTTGACGAAATTGGCCAAACGACTAGAAAAGAGACTTAAATAATGGCTGAATTGAAAATCGATGTGCAGGACTTGCACAAATCATACGGCGACAATGAAGTCCTTAAAGGCATTGACGCCAAATTCTACGAAGGTGACGTTGTATGTATCATCGGTCCTTCAGGTTCAGGTAAATCAACCTTCCTTCGTACTCTTAACCTACTTGAAACAGTAACTTCTGGTAAAGTAGTCGTTGATGGCTATGAATTATCAGATCCTAAGACAAACCTTGACAAAGCCCGTGAAAATATCGGGATGGTTTTCCAACATTTCAACCTCTTCCCCCACATGACCGTCCTTGAAAATGTGACATTCGCACCAGTTGAACTTGGACGCATGACTAAAGAAGAAGCTGATAAATTAGCTATGGATCTTCTTGATCGTGTTGGACTTGCTGACAAGGCTGATGCAACGCCAGATAGCTTGTCAGGTGGACAAAAACAACGTGTGGCGATTGCACGTGGTTTGGCAATGAATCCTGATATCATGCTCTTTGACGAACCTACTTCTGCCCTTGACCCTGAAATGGTCGGAGATGTTCTTAACGTTATGAAAGAATTGGCAGAGCAAGGTATGACCATGATTATCGTTACTCACGAAATGGGATTTGCCCGTCAAGTTGCCAACCGAGTAATCTTTACTGCAGAGGGTGAGTTCCTCGAAGATGGTACTCCAGATCAAATCTTTGATAACCCACAACACCCACGTTTGAAAGAATTCTTGGACAAGGTTCTAAACGCCTAGCCTAATTATCAAAACGGTTACTCTTGCTAGAGTAGCTGTTTTTGATTACTATTTTGGATAAGAAAAACAGAGCAAGTGCTAGACTTGCTCTGTTTCTTCATTTAGTTCAGGGTGTTTTGCTGCTTCTTCCCTTGCCAAGCGTTCACGCTCAAGACGGAGTTTTCGGTTAGGATTTAAGCGCGTAAAGAGTTCTTCAAGTTTCTTTGGATTCCAAACATCGGCCGCAGAAACAAAGTTTCCATCTTTATCCCTGAAGGATATCGGTTTATCTCCCATTGTAAACCTCTTATTTCAATATTTTTAAATTCGCCGACTTTACATAGTTAGTGAGGTTGCTTGGCAGGCCGCCATAGCGACTGCCGTACACTATCTTGTGCTTCAGTACTTAGAGAGTCTTACAACGTCAATCCACAAACTCAAATTCGAAGTTACCGATACGAACGATGTCGCCATCCTTAGCACCACGTTCACGGAGCGCTTCATCAACTCCCATACCACGCAATTGACGCGCAAATTTCATGATAGATTCGTCACGTTCCATGTTAGTCATGACAAAGAGTTTTTCAAGTTTCTCACCAGAAAGTACCCATGACGCATCATCGTCACGACTGATTTCAAATGGACGTTCATCCTCGTTAAAGCCGTAGTAAACTTCTTCTTGTTCCATATCGTCTTCGCTATAGAGCAAGAATTCATCTGTCTCATCAAGCAACTCTGCAGTAGCTTCCAAGAGATTTTCCAAACCTTGGTGAGCCAAACTTGAAATTGGGAAAATTTGTGGCAACTCATCAAACTCATCATAATTAGCAGCCAATTTTTCCTTAAACTCTTTTAAGTTTTCCTCAGCCTCAGGCATATCCATCTTATTAGCAACAATAATTTGTGGACGTTCCATCAAGCGCAAGTTGTAAGTTTCCAACTCTTTGTTAATTTGAAGATAATCCTCGTAAGGATCACGCCCCTCACTTGCGGACATATCAATAACATGAAGGATAACACGTGTACGCTCAATGTGGCGGAGAAACTGTGTTCCCAACCCAACCCCCTGGCTAGCACCTTCAATCAATCCTGGAAGGTCGGCCATGGCAAAGCTCTCTCCTGACTTTGTACGGACCATTCCCAAGTTAGGAACAATTGTCGTAAAGTGGTAGGCACCAATCTTTGGTTTTGCTGCCGTTACCACACTGAGAATTGTTGATTTACCAACAGATGGGAAACCAACCAAACCAACATCAGCCAAAATCTTCAATTCCAATTGAAGTTCACGCTCTTCACCTGGTTCACCATTTTCAGCGATTTCAGGGGCAGGATTACGAGGTGTCGCAAAACGGATATTTCCACGTCCACCACGTCCACCGTGAGCAACGATAAACTCTTGGCCATCCTCGACCATGTCAGTAATAACCTTACCTGTTTCAGCGTCACGTACTGTCGTACCAGGCGGGATGCTAACGATAAGGTCTTCAGCTCCTCGACCATGCATACCCTTGGTCATCCCTTTTTCACCGTTTTTGGCTTTGAACTTCCGGTTATAACGGAAATCCATAAGGGTGCGCAAGCCTTCGTCAACCTTGAAAATGACTGAGCCACCCTTACCACCGTCACCGCCCCAAGGACCGCCATTTGGCACATATTTTTCACGACGGAAGGCAACCATCCCATCGCCACCACGACCAGCTTTGACACTGATCTTGGCTGTATCTAAAAACATACTCATTTATATTCTCTCTTTCTGATTTGTATGCAGTGTTCTAATTCAATCTCAGACCAAAGAATTTCCGACATACACAAAAAAACGCTTGATAGCGTCTTAAAGGACAGATGCGACTGCTTGGAAAATCAATGCCCCAACTGTTACTAATAGCATAATCAAAACGACTAATACTGTTAGACGTTCAAAAAATGATTTCTTACGTGGTCCGTTATCTCCAAATGCCACTTGAATTTACCTCGTTTTTTCTTCTAGAATATCACAATAATAGTAACAAAAATCCGCCTATTTCGCAACTATTAGACTAGCTTAAGACAAAGGAATTCCAAAAACCGTTAAAGCTTCCAACTCCTCCTCGGTTAAACGTCGCCAAGTACCAAGTTCTAAATCATTGGGCAGGCTTAAAGGCCCCATACTTAGACGTTGTAACTCTGTCACTTCCTTACCGCAAGCAGCTACCATACGCTTAACCTGATGGAATTTTCCCTCGGCAATGGTAATTTGAACCCAACTAGTACTCTCATTCCTGTCGACTGATACAATCTCTAATTTCGCTGGCTGACAAGTATGGTCTTTAAGCTTAATCCCTTTTTCAAAAGCCAAGATATCCTCTTCATCCATTACACCAGCCACCTTAGCCTGATAAATCTTGTCCACATGTTTCTTCGGAGATAGCATAGCATGGGCTAAGTCTCCATTATTGGTCAATAGAAGGAGACCATGAGTATCAATATCCAAGCGACCAACTGGAAAAACCTGCTTATGTCTTGCTGTGTCATCGAGTAAATCAAGCACAGTCTTATGACGGGGATCTTCCGTTGCTGAAATGACACCTTGAGGTTTATTTAAGAGATAGTAAACAAAAGTCTCATGTGTCAACTCCTGATCCAAGTAAGCAATTCGGTCTTTATTCTCATCAATCTGAGTCTTAGGTGATGTTTCCAGCTGCCCATTTACAGTCACTTGCTTCTTTTTCAGAAAGTTCTTGACTTGACTACGACTCCCGACACCACAGTCCACCAAAAACTTGTCCAGACGCATCTACACTTCCTCCTTTATTGGAATCCAAATTTCCATTTCATAATCTTCAGCCTGACGATTCCCTGGTGGATAAACCTCTACAGTAGGCTGATCAGTCATCACAAAATGTTTCTTAGCATAATGAAAACACTCCCAAACAGCCGCCGTCGCAGGCCCTCTAAGTTTAAAAAACGCACAAGTAGCTGGCGCAAGAGCAATCATTCCCAGACTATTGTCCTCACCAGCCAAAGCTGTTACATAAGTCTTTCGACTCCCTCATTGAATGACACATCAACGAAACGATAAAGAGAGCCAGTTAAATCAATAACCACCATCTCCAGTCCAGTCACTTGAAACAGGAGTTCTTGGTCCCCTAAGTCGTACCTTCATAGTCAGGCTTTCAGTATCTATAGAAAAACTATTATCCAAATCCATTACAGACTGAAAAAGACCTTGTGTAAGCCAGAAAAATTTCAGACGGCATGCTAAGGACACATCATATCATAATCGTCAAGAGGCACAAGAATATTCCTGAACACTCAATTGGTCTGGTGTCAGGTAGTCATTTACAAAGACTGCAAACTCATCCACAGTTTGAAAATCTGACATAAGATCCCTTCTCTACTCCGAAACCGAGCCTGTCACATACATGGTAAAGGTCGCCCTAGTAAGAATTTTTTCCTCCTGATTAGTAATGAGGACTTCTACCACCTTGGTCATTTTACCATTATGCACACAAAGACCTTCAATCTTGAGTTGGTCAGACAAATGGCCTGCCTTTAAATAATTGATATTGGACTGAAGAGTCACAGCGTAGTCCCCTGTTGAAAGTGCCACAAGTCCTGCCACCTGATCACAGAGCGTAAATAAATAACCTCCATGAGCATTACCAAAATAATTCAAGGACTTCTCGACGACCTCAGTTGCGACAATCACATGCCCAGTTTCAAATAGTTCTTCTTGAAAATTCTCAAACACACGGATTTCATGTAGTTTGTCTTGCATAGCAAGCCCTCCTATCAATACCCATCCCACCACAAGTGAAACAGGTTGTCTATAGCTACTAGTATAACACGAATTTCTCGACGGATAACAAGCTTATTTCACCAAGCTGATATCAACATCTATATCCGCTTCTTCATAGCTAGAGTCAATCCGTATATCCAAAGAGTTCCACAGACACTCCGTAACCCTCTGAAAGTGAATGATAGCATTTGTCACCTTTAATCGTCGTTTGATACATAATGAACCTACATTTGTTTTCTTTTATTATAACAAAGAGAAGCCTAACAACCGAACTGAACGCTTTAAAATATCTATCATAACCCTTAAGGCATCCTCTTATTTTTCAACAGATTAGTCTTATACAACACCTATCTTACCAAGAGTTTACAGTTCGGTAAAAATAGAATCGCTTTCAATTCGATGAGTTTTCATTAAATTAAATTTACTAATAAAAAAGGAATATTATTATGAAAGTATTTTCTAGATTAACTTTAGCATCTGTCTCAGTTCTTGCCTTGTTAACCCTAGCAGCATGTGGTAACTACAAAGACAAAACTGACTCATCTTCTTCATCATCATCAAGTAAGGTGAGAAAATACTCTTCTTCTAACGACTCAGGTACCTCAGTTAAAGTCAACAAAGACAGTTCGTCTGAATTGAACAGCGAAAACGGTAATTCAGCCAAAACAAATGGTGAAAATGCTGTTTAAGCCAAGACATTACAAATGTCAAAGTTGGCTCAAACGGAACTGTCTCAATTGGTAACCAATATAAGATAGGCTAGCTATTCTGCTAATCTTTTTAGATTCAGATTGATGAAAGCGTTATCTAAAGGTGCTATAATAGGTATGGAAATCCATAATCAGGGGGTGAGACAATGAGACATAAAATTATCTTGGGATGTTTGGCTGCAGCTGCCTGCGAGATCCTTTTTGGGCTCAGTTTTATCTTTACCAAATCGATTACAGCACAGGCCAGTGGCCTTGCTTTAATCTCTTGGCGTTTTGTCACAGCCTTCTTCTTTGTCAACCTTTATCTTCTCGCAAGAAGACATAGGGTAGTCATAAACGGCAGAAATCTCAGACCTCTGACACGTATTGCCATCCTTAATCCTATTATCTATTTTATCTGCGAAACGATTGGAATTCGTATGACTACTGCCTCTGAAAGTGGAGCATTCCTCGCTTGCATTCCGGTCGTCGCACTTATCATGTCTAGTCTTATTTTGAAAGAATGGCCAAGTCGTTGGCAAGTGGTAGGTGTCACTACAACCCTCATCGGTATCATTATTGCCGTATTCGCTGCAGGTGACTCTACCAACTTCTCACTTGTCGGGTACTTCATTTTAGGTTTAGCCGTTGTCTCCTATGCTCTTTATTGCGTTGACGTTGAAAAAGCCAGTCAATTCACTAGCTTTGAAATTACCTATTTTATGTTAGCCAGTGGTTGCCTTACATTTGGACTCTTTGCACTAAGCCATAGCTTTCTAGCAGGTAACTTGAAGGAGCTCTTAACGCTCCCTTGGAGTAATCCAAAGTTCGCCATAACCATCCTGTACCAAGGATTGGGCTGTAGTGTTATAGGGTATATCCTTTCAAATTTTGCTATCGCAAATATCGGAGTTAACCGAACCGCTTCTTTCATCGGCATATCGACGATTATCTCAATTCTAGCTGCTGTAGTCTTCCTTGGGGAGCCCTTTTCACAGTTACAAATTTTAGCGGTAATCTTGGTAGTCCTTGGAGTCTATTTGGCTAATAAAAATTAAAACTCTCGGAAATTTACCTTCCAAGAGTTTTTTTGCTGTCAATCAAGTTCCGCCTAAACGAAAACCACAAGCTCTTCCTCATTAGGAATACTACTTACCGCCGTCGGCACAGGTAAGTTCCTTGTCTCCATAATTAGTGATAATATGAGCCAAAAAAACTGACGATTTCGTCATAACATCAAACAAAGAAGCTACCTGAATAATCCGACCAAAATTGGGAAAACTAATCCTGTAAGCTTCCTCAAACATGTAAAAAATAGCTGGATATTCGTATAACATATCCCTTCTCCCATTTCAATACTAGACTCCTCTATGATAAGATGAGTTCTAAGAGATGTCAACCGAAAATTGTGATAACAAAAGTTTTGAAACCATTCGAAACAATACAGCAAGTTAAATTAAGGCTTAGTCCGTATACAACCTGAAAAAAGTGGCACCGATTCGGTGCTTTTTTGACGTACAAAAAGTCCATTGGAATGGTCCAACAGCTTCTTTTTCTACCATTTGTCAAGTATAATACGGTTTCTGATTCAACATTATTTCTGAAAGTGCATAAAAGGAATTTTTTGAGGAATAGTTCAAGCCATTTTTTCTGACATTTGAGCATATAAAAACGACACCTTATCTGGTATTTTTTGAAATAAGGTGTTAGAATTATAAAGCATAGACGACTTTAATGACTTTTGGCTAAAGTATAGTCGTAAAGTTTATTATGCATTATAAGATAGTACATTGTCCTAATGAGGCGATGTATAGAGGCAATCGTATGTGGCTTAGTTGAAGTTGTCTGCGATTGTCTTTTTCGTTTCTCATAGAAATCTGCGATATGGCAAGGATTGGTATGACTAGCTGAAGCGATATTGTGAATACATTTATACATAATTTTTCTTGCATAAGGATTCCCACGCTTAGTGATATGCTCTTGAGCTAGGAAATCTCCCGATTCATAGTGTTTGAGATCAATGCCGATAAAAGCGTTGATTTGATTAGCAGACTTAAAGCGACGAATGTCTCCTAATTCGCCAATAATGCTTGTAGCCGTTGTTTCTGCGATACCAGGAATAGAGAGAAGAATCTCATATTCAGGTAGAGGTTCAGCTAACGCTATCAACTGTTGTAAAACTTGTTCCCGACGGTTTGTCAACCTTATAAGTTCCTGTGCATTATACTTAACCTCTTCTATCATAGGAGAGGTTTTTGAAATGGCAGAATAAGATTGCTTTGCCAGTCCAACTAACTTCTCGGCCAAGTTACCTACTCTGTTCTCTGAAATGCGTTTAGAGGTTGAGTTGCGGATAGTCTCTTTCAACTCAACTTCTGATAATTCCAGCACCCAATGCTTTGTTGGGAAGATGGACACGAGATTCCAATATTGCTCACCTGTAGGAGTAGATAGTAGATTCTCGATTTCTGGGAAGGCGACTTGAAGAACTTTGTGCAGCCTATTCTTTGTCCTTACGATATCCTCTGTCAGATTTTGGTAGAATCGGCTAAGATCATGCAAGTTTTGATAGACTTCTTCTTGAACGTAAGTTGGTTTACGATTTAAAACAAATTGTGACGAAGCTAGTTTCTCTGCGTCAATCTTATCAGTTTTCCGAACTCGTAAGCTATCAAGTTGCTTCTTAGCTTCCAAAGGATTAAGACGTGTATAGTCATAGCTGTTTTCTTCCAGAAAAGCCTGGAGTCGGCGAGAATAGACACCAGTAGCTTCGAAAATAATTTCGGGGTTGCTCACGGTCTTTAGATCCTTCAGTAGATGAGAAAATCCGATAATGTCATTAGGCATAGTATAGCTATGAACCCTTTCACCATTCACAAGAATAGCGACTTCTGAGCTTGCTTTACTCACATCGATACCAAAAACTGTCCGCATTATGTTTACCTCTTTGTCTTGAATGATTCCTTATTTTAGTGATTTCATTTTCAATACTCGACGTCTAGCGTCCAACATACTTTGATAAAATTCCATCTAAAACAGGTGTCTTGCCAGTTTTATATACGACGTCTAGCGCCAAAAGAAGCCACGACTTAACAAGACACCTCTACTTTAGCACAAAGAAAAAGTAGTGAGTACTCTCTCCCGTCGGAGATTTCTTCACTACTAATCTTAGTATGTTTTATATCTACTTTGTCTTAACCTCATCCAAAATCTGAATCACCTTATATAAATTTGGTTCTGTGATTTGATAGGGAGCTTGTTCACGGACAATTGGTTTGGCACAAAAGGCGATGCCTATGCCGGCTGTCTTAATCATAGGCAAATCATTGGCTCCATCACCCATAGCAATGGTTTGAGAGAGTTTAAGACCATTTTCTGCTGCCCAATCTTTAAGTTTGGCTACCTTGACATCTTTGGTAACAATCTCACCATAAATCTTACCAGTTAAGAGACCATCGACCACCTCAAGGTGATTAGCCTTCACATAATCAATACCTGCTTCTTTTGCCAGTCTATCAACTGTCTCATGGAAACCACCAGAAACTAAACCTACCTTGAAGCCACGTGAGTGAAGTTCATCCACAAGTTCCTTGGCTCCCTTGTTGAAATGAATGCGGGCATAAACCTTCTCAAATATGCTGTCAGGTAATCCCTTAAGGGTTGCCACACGCTCATTCAGAGCCTGTCTGAAATCTAATTCTCCACGCATGGCCCGCTCTGTGATTTCAGCGACCTCTCGACCAACACCAGCCTCTTCCCCCAATAAATCAATTACTTCTTCTTGGACCAGAGTTGAGTCTACATCCATAACTAATAAGCCTTTTACTTCTGACATAATTACCTCTATTCTTTAATACCTATATAACTTTTATTAGGCTTTTCATTAACCTAAAAAGAGATAAGTTTCTTCAAAAAAATCCTGAACCGAGGCCCAGAATCTCTCTTCTACATACGAATTTGTTCGCGTGTTTTTTCGTAAGACGATACAAAACGATCTGTTACACCTGGTTCTACTGTTTCCAAGGCGTAAGAGATTTCTTCCAAAGATGCATCGTAGTCATGGTCGACTTCGAACAACTTAAGTGCATGCTCAAAGCTACTTTGAACAGCAGGTTCGAAAGAGCGGTAACGGTTTGAGTACTGCAAGAGTTGTTCAGTTAAGGTTGCATTTTGAACAACCAAATAAGCAGTCTCTTCCAAATGTTCAATAGCATTTTTTGACGTTTCAGTCAAACGCATTACTGCATCAATATTAATACGTCCACGGCTGAGCTCATCCATTAGAGCTTCAATTTGTGCACTTGTTGAGAAGAATACACTCAAGAAGGATTGAGGAATACCTGGAAGATTACGTTTTTCCATATAACGCTTGATAACATGCAATTTATTAACATAAACATCAAGCTCGTCGCGCGCCTTAGCTTCATTTTTCGCGATAGCTCGAAGATTTTCAAAAACCTCAACCTGTCCATTTTCAACAGCAGACAAGGTATTGAGACTCTTTTCGAAGATCTTTTCAAGTTCTGAGAAAGGTTTCACCTGATTATCAAAGTTTTCAAGGGTTGGAAGAACTGCTGTTTCAACACTCGAAATATCTGAAGCAAAGCTACGTACATCTGCTGCATAAGTTTCATCGAAAATGTAAGTCAACATGAGACGCTCAAGCTCTTCTTGAAGTTTCTTGTTGTTTTCTTTAGCATGCTTGAGATAATCTGGCAAAATTTTCTTTTGACGTATAACAGCCTTGTATGATGCAATTTCGCGTTCGAAAATGCTATACAAGTTGTCAATTTTTTCTTGAATATCAGCGTTTTCTTCTTCCGCGCGATCCAGGTCAAGAGAAACCAACTCACTTGAGTTTGAACGGATAGCTTCACGAATTTCCTGGAAGCGACGTTCGATATTTTTCTCAGGGAAGTGGTAATTTTGCTCAATCAACTTGCGGTAGCCAGATTCCAAATCATCCAACTGATCTGGGAAATCATCTTCCAACTTAGCTACAATGGCTGGAATCTTCTCTGAAATTTGACCCAAAGCAATGGTATGCTCCTCTGCACGGTCCAAAATGCTTGATGCCTCAACAGGGTCACCTGATGAATTAAGAGTCACGAATTCAGCAAACTCAGATTCGATGTTTTTAAGCTGTTTATTGATTTCACCCATAGTAGAGCCAAAATTATCAGAGTTTTCTTCAATAGAATTTTGCAACTCTTCGTACAAGTCAAGTGCATGTTTAACACGAGCACTATTCTTTTCTTCTTGTTCTTTCAAGGTTGAGAGCGCCTCACGAATAGACTTAATGTCTTCTTCCACAAGATCTAACTGACTCTCAATATTATTGATCTCACCACTAGCTTTAAAGAAATGGAAGGTATCATTCATATTTTCAGCTTCGAAAATATGATTTTCAATATCTGCAAATGAATTTGTCGAAATGTCTATCCATTTCTGATTCCATTCACGGAAAGTTGTTTGACTTTGTCCAATCAAATGAAGCTTTTTAACTTCTTCAATTTCTTCGTTAATTGGCAAGTCAAACAATTTTTGCTTGCGTTCTTCAAGCTGTGCAATCCGCGAATCATTTCGTTTTCTAATAAGAATACCGACTAAGTAAGCGACAATTACAAGTATAACTGCCACTACAATCAGTAAAACAATTCCGCTAGACATAGTTTCTCCTTAATCGTCTATTATGTTCATAAATGTAGAATAACATTACGATTATATCATAGTTATCCTAGCATTGCACCTTTTTCTAAAAGAATATTAGATATCCAGAGTACTGTAAACGGCATTTTCTTCGATAAATTCGCGGCGAGGTTCAACCTTGTCTCCCATCAACATATCGAAAATCTTATCGGCCTCTGCAGCATCATCCACAGAAACACGTGCCATCAAACGATTTTCAGGGTCCATGGTTGTTTCCCAAAGTTGGTGGTCATCCATTTCACCTAGACCTTTATAACGTTGAACCGTAGGTTTTGAACGTCCCACACTGTAATTTTCAAGAGCTACACGCAATTTTTCTTCTTGATTTGCACCAGGTTGGATGTATTCTTTAATCTCAGAACCAACCTTAACCCCATAAATTGGTGGTTGAGCAATGTAGACATAGCCTGCTTCCAAGACTGGACGCATAAAGCGGTAAATCAAAGTCAGAAGCAAAGTACGGATGTGGGCCCCATCGACATCGGCATCAGTCATGATTACCAACTTGTGGTAACGAGCCTTGCTGACATCAAATTCTGATCCAAAACCAGTTCCCATAGCTGTGAAGAGAGAACGAATCTCTTCGTTGGCTAGAATCTTATCCATGCTAGCCTTTTCAACGTTCAAAATCTTACCTCGAATTGGGAGAATAGCTTGGAATTCACGGTTACGACCTGATTTAGCAGATCCACCGGCTGAGTCCCCTTCGACAATGAAAAGTTCATTCATTTCAGCATTATTCGATGAACAATCTGCCAACTTCCCTGGAAGGTTTGAAATTTCAAGACCTGACTTCTTACGTGTCACTTCACGAGCACGCTTAGCGGCGATACGGGCCTTAGAAGCCAGAATTCCTTTTTCAACAATCTTTTTAGCAATAGCAGGATTTTCCAAGAGAAAGCGACTTAAGGCTTCACTGAAGAGACGATTAGTAATCTTAACCACTTCTGAGTTTCCAAGTTTGGTCTTGGTTTGCCCTTCAAACTGTGGGTTTGGATGCTTGACAGAGATGATAGCAGTCAAGCCTTCACGAACATCATCACCGGTCAGATTATCATCTTTTTCTTTGAGAATCTTATTCTGACGTGCATAATCATTGATAACACGAGTAAGAGCCGTACGGAAACCTTGTTCATGAGTACCACCTTCATGAGTGTGGATATTATTGGCAAAACTCATCACCGTTTCATGGTAGCCGGTCGTATACTGCATAGCAACTTCGACTGAAATGCCATCCATCTCACCATCTGTGTAGATAGGCTCGTCAAAGATAACGTCTTTGTTTTCATTGATGTACTTCACATAAGATGTGATTCCACCCTCATAGTGATAATGTTTCTCTTGTTCAAGACCTTCACGCTTATCAGTGATAGAGATACGGAGCCCCTTGTTCAGAAAGGCTAATTCTTGGATACGTTTAGCTAACTTTCCAAAGTCAAACTCCGTTGTCTCTTGGAAAATCTCTGGGTCTGGCGTAAAGTGAACAGTCGTACCATGTTTCTCTGTTTCACCAATTACTGCTAAATCTGCTACCACTACCCCACGTTTATACTCTTGGAAGTGGATATAGCCATTTTTATAAACCTTAACATCAAGTTGTGTTGAGAGGGCATTAACGACCGAAGAACCAACCCCGTGCAAACCACCAGAGACCTTATAACCGCCTCCGCCGAATTTACCACCAGCGTGAAGTACTGTAAAGACAGTTTCTACCGCAGGACGGCCAGTTTTTTCTTGGATATCGACTGGGATACCACGACCATCATCAACAACCGTGATAGAATTATCAGGTTCAATAAAAACTTTGATATGTGTGGCGAATCCTGCTAAGGCCTCATCGATTGAGTTATCGACAATCTCCCATACCAAGTGATGCAAGCCTTCTTTTGAGGTGGATCCAATATACATTCCGGGGCGCATACGTACCGCTTCAAGTCCCTCTAAGACCTGAATCTGGCTGGCATCATATTCTTGCGCTTTTTCTTCAAGATTTTTTAATTCATCAGTCATCTATGTCACAATCTCCAATAATGATTTATGGCCATCAACAAACAAGGTATCCAAACCCGCTGCTCCTCCAGCCTCTATGTCTATCTGGCGGTCACCAATGACCAAGCCATGTTTAATATCGTATTTTTTAATTAAATAAAGAAAACTATCTGGACTAGGTTTTCTAGCAAAACCATTTTCAGAAGTTACAACCTCTGTAAAATAATGAGCAATCTCTGCTCTATCAAGGATATCTAGCACCAAATAATTACGGTGGCTAACCAAGAAATTACGTCCGCCCTCAGCCACAATCTTAGCAAGGACATCCTTAGCACCTTCAAAAAGCACAGGTTCTTGTAAATGTTTGGCTTCCTCTTGCTTATATAGGGTTCGAAAATCAGTTATATCAGGCGCAAACATGGCAATGGCAGTACTGGTTGACACCTTAAGGGCATCATAGACTGCTTGAAATTCTGCTGTACGCTCAAATTGTTCTAAAGTTGCTAGAAAGGCTTGGCTTGATACCTGGTAATTATCCAACAAGGTACCACCTAAATCCCAGATATAATCTCCATAATTCATAATCTTAATTATAGCATAAAAGGTCAGATTTTGCTTGTTTTTCATAGCTAAAAAGGCTTGGAAAACCTATCCAAACCTTAATTTTTTATCTCAGAATTAAACTAGCCACAATAGGACTAATAAAGACATATAAAATCCCTGTTACAGCGATTGATAGACCACCCATGGCACCTGCAACCTGACCATATCTGAAGGCAGTTCCAGTACCAACGGCATGCCCAGTTCCTCCTAGGGAAAGACCAATAGCGACTGGATCTTTAATACCAATCATCTTTAAAAAGACAGGACCTAAAACTGAGGTTAAAATACCCGTAATAACAACTACAACCAGAGTAACTGTCGTAATCCCCTGCATTTTTTCCGAAATTCCTACAGCCATGGCAGTCGTCACAGACTTAGGAAAGAGTGAGATAGCAAGGAAATAATCCATACCAAAAAGCTTAGCAATCAAAGCGGTATAAGTAGTGTTAAGAACACAGGCAACTGTTGACCCAATCAAGATACTCTTATAGTGATGACGCATGAGGTGTAGATTTTTATAAAAAGGAACTGCTAGCGCGACGGTTGAAGGAATAATCAAACTGTTAAGATAAGAGCCACCTACATAGTAATCCTTGTAGGAAATACCTGTATAGTGCAAAATGACGATAATCAAGGCAGTCGATACAAGAAGAGGCGTTGTCAAAGGATTAGGAAAACGGCGATAAATCAAAAGTCCTATTGTGTAAGCTAGTACAGAAAGTGTTAGCCCAAACAAAGGTGTGTTAAAAAAATTAGCCACGATTAACCTCCTCATAATCGCCTTCAAAGTGTTTTTTGATAAAGACGACAACTACTGCAATCACTACAATATTAAGAACCAAGGCTCCCATAATAATCAAAATAATAGGGACAATATTCGCTGAAATAGCATTCCATCGTTCCATAATACCGACACCTGCTGGCAAAAATAGAATAGTCATATTGGCAATTAAAAACTCTGCTACTGCATGAATATGACGTAGACGAATCCACTTAAGCTGTAGAGCAATCAGAAGTAAGAATAAGCCAATGATACTTCCAGGTACAGGTAATTTAAAAAAGGTTGAAAGCGCTTCGCCAATCACGGCAAACAAACAAATCAACATGAATTGAACGTAGTATTTCACGAGTTGCCTCCTAGGTTTAATCACCTATTAGTCTACTCCTTTTTTTTTGAATTTCAAGAGTTTTCAGTAAATACTTTTGAAAAATTGAGAGGCATAAATCAGCCTCTTTGAATATAGTCAAAACCACCCGTGAGAACGGGTGGCTTGCTCTTCGGCTGAAAGCCTCTGCTACTGGCCGAGGCCTAAAGGCCTACCGAATGGTTTCCCTTCAGCACCACCTTTTCTAGCTGACCCGTCTAGCGGGTCTCTTTAAGACTACTTTCTTTTATTCTTATCACCTGTAAACGGATCATACTCCTCAAATAGACTTAGCTGATCTGCTATCACGTCTTCTTGTAAGTGATTACGAATATATTCTTCAATTCGCTTCTGATTTTGCCCAACCGTATCAACATAAAACCCTCGACACCAAAATTTGCGATTCCCATATTTATACTTTAAATTAGCGTGTCGATCAAATATCATTAAACTACTTTTGCCCTTTAAATATCCCATAAATGAGGAAATACTTAGCTTCGGTGGTATACTCACCAACATGTGAATATGATCTGGGCAAGCTTCTGCTTCATGAATTTCAACGCCTTTTCTTTCACATAATAACCGTAAGATTTGACCAATACTTGCTTTGTATTTCCCATAAATTATCTGACGTCAATATTTGAGTGCGAACTCAATATGATACATAGAATTCCATGTAGTATGTGCTAAACTATTATTCTGTCTCAACAAAAATCCTCCTTTAATATATTAATTAGTGATCGAGAAACCTTATCTAATATAACACTTTAGGGGGGGACTTTTTTGATACATCGCTAAAAGCTTTTCGGAACCACTAGCACAGCTAGTGGTTTTCGTAAAACAAAAAAATCCAACCCTGAGGCTGGATTCATTCACAGATGCCACCACCGAGAATTGAACTCGGAACGGAGCATTACCATTGCTCTATTATACCATTTAACTATAGCGGCAACTGTTTTAATCTTACCATACTTCTATTTACTGTGGCAAGATTTTTTGCTTATTATTTATAAATTTAAGTCTTGGTAAGGGGTGCGGTAACCAACCTGTAAAACCTTACCATCTTTAATCAAGATAGGACGTTTTATCAACATCCCATCTGAGGCCAAGAGATCAATAGCTTCATCAAGAGACAATGTTGGTAGCTTATCTTTTAAACCTAAAGAACGGTAGGATTGTCCACTCGTATTAAAGAATTTCTTGAGTTCTAAATCTGACCCCGCCAAAAGTTCTTTTAAAAATTGAGCCGAAGGTGGGTTTTCCTTAATATTAATAGATTCAAAATCTAAACCTAATTGATTGAGTTCCGCCTTTGCCTTACGACAAGTGCTGCATTTTGGATATTCATAAAAAGTGTACATGTTTTTCTCCTTTTTTCTAGCATAAGACATCTGTCTAAGGATGGTCAAACCTAATGCCTTCTAACTGAAGTAAGAAACGCTTGGCTTCTTCTCCTGCTGCATATTTTCCTATACGACCACTACTAGGAAGAACCCGATGACAGGGGACGAGAATCAACCAAGGATTCTTACCAACAGCAGTTCCTACAGCCTGTGCGGATTGACAAGAAGTTGCCTTACCAATCTGACCATAGGTTCTGATTTGCCCCATAGGAATTTCACTTAAAGCCAACCAAACTCTTTGTTGGAAAGCTGTTCCTCGTTCAGCTAAAGGAAGGTCATCTGGACTTGGATTCTCACCTTTAAAATAAGCCTGCAACCACTTCTTGGTCACTTCTAAAATAGGATTTGAGGTGTCCGCTAACTCCTCTTCCTTAAAACCAGACTGAAAATGATTTTGTCCTTTTAACCATATACCATAGAGGACTTCTTCACCAGCCACCAAGGACAGGCGACCAATAGGGGATACATAATACTGACGATAATACATAAGTTCATTATAACAAAAAAAGACAGGAAAACCTTGTTCCTGTCAGCTTATTTCTGAATTATTTACCTTTAATCAAACGTACTCGTACGATATTGTCGCTGGCCTCAAACTTAGCGACCAATTCATCAATCTTAGACTTGTCTGTCTCATCAAGGTCAAGAAGGGTATAAGCATACTCTCCCTTTGAACGGTTAATGATATTATCAATATTGATATTAAAATCAGAGACCGCTGTTGAAATACGGGCCACAATGTTAGGCACGTTTTTATTAATCAAAGTGATACGATATGGAGCACTCAAAACCTGTTGTACACGTGGGAAGTTAACAGAATTGACAATTTCACCTGTTTCCATGAAGCGACGGATGGTTTGACCAGCCATAATAGCACAGTTAAGTTCTGCTTCACCCGTTGAACCACCAACATGTGGAAAGACTGTCACATTAGGCTTATTAAGTAGTTCTTCTGTCCCAAAGTCAGTGATGTAACGTTTTACTACACCTGTTTCCAAAGCATCAAAGAGCGCATCATTCTCTACTAATTCTGCACGGGCAAAGTTGATGATTGTTGTTCCTTTTTGCATAAGGCTAAAGGCATCTGCATTGAAAGTACCTTTCGTATCAGGTGTCAATGGAACGTGAACAGTGATATAATCACAGTTTTCAAAGATTTCTTTGAGATCAGAAAC
This sequence comes from Streptococcus vestibularis, assembly GCF_900636445.1. NCBI lineage: Bacteria > Bacillati > Bacillota > Bacilli > Lactobacillales > Streptococcaceae > Streptococcus > Streptococcus vestibularis. The sequence goes on from NZ_LR134275.1 coordinate 1,479,721, forward strand.
ACGCTTAACGTGGTGAGAAATATTCCAAGCTGCTTCAATAGAAACATATGGGTCGTAGCCATAGACCTTCATCCCCAAACGGTAGGCATCGTTAGCAATACGCGCACCAATGGCACCTAGGCCGATAACACCCAGTGTCTTACCAGCAATCTCGCTACCCGCAAACTGCTTCTTACCTGCTTCGATTTGTTTAGACACATCGTCACCGCTAAGTTTGTTAACCCAAGCATTGGCCGCAATATAATCACGTGCTGAAAGCAAGATAGAAGCTAAGACAGCTTCTTTAACTGCATTAGCATTAGCTCCTGGAGTATTGAAGACAACAATTCCTTTTTCAGTTGCTTCATCCACTGGGATATTATTAGTCCCAGCACCGGCACGCGCAATAGCTTTCAAATTTTCAGGGAAAACTGTATCATGGAGATTTTGACTACGAATAATGTAAGCATCTGGATTTTCCGCTAAATCACCATCAATTTGGAAATGATTTCCAAGTTCCTTCAAACCAATTTGGTTAATATTATTATATGTTTTTACGCTAAATACCATAATTTTATTCCTCTTAAATTAATGAATCCCGTGGTGAGTAGCTTCATCAACTTCTTGATAAAAAGCCTTCTCCCTCTTGGTTTTGATTTTCTGATAGGCAAGTCGTTCACCATCAATAGGAACCTTACCACAATAGACATAGCCAAGTTTCTCCAAAATATGCTGCATGACAAGATTCTTTTCATGCGTGTCGCAACGAAAATCATGAGCGTCAGTTCCCTCAATAAGACCTTGAATAAATGTTTGAGCGACCCTTTGACCTGTAACCTCAGTCAAAACGGCAATCCTATGGAAGGTAATGTAGCGCTTATTATGATGCTTCCAGTCTCCATCATAGATTTTGTCGTAAGCAGGGTCTCCATCAGTAACCACCGCAGCATAAGAAACAACTTTACCATCAATGATACCGACATAGGCCTGTCCTTTAAGAACATCATCAAAGATGGTTTCTTCAGTAGGGTAACCATCAGCCCCTTGCCATTGGGGACTACCTGCTTCTGCTAAAGCAGTTCTAGCACTCTCAATCACAGTCATGATAGCCCCAATTTCATTTGGGAAGGCTTGTCTAATTTCCATCTCTTTACCTAATTATTTATTTTCGGCTTCAAATTTCTTCATAAAGTCAATCAAGTCAAGTACACCCTGACGTGGGAAAGCATTATAAACACTAGCACGCATACCACCTACAGAACGGTGTCCTTTGATATTCTTGAAACCAAGAGCATCTGCTTCTGCTACAAACTTAGTATCCAACTCTTTACTTGGTGTAACAAATGGAATGTTGCAGACAGAACGATCCTTTTCATATTTGACAGGGTTTGTGTAGAAATCAGATGATTCAATGTAATTGTAGAGAAGACCAGATTTTTCGCGTTGAATTTCAGCCATCTTGTCTACGCCACCAATTTCATTTTTAACCCAGTCAAAGACGAGTTTTGAAATATAGATGTTGAAACATGGTGGTGTATTGTAAAGTGATCCTGCTTCAGCTTGAATACGATAATCCAACATAGCAGACAATTGTGGTTGGTCGTTAAGGAAGTCTTCACGGACGATAACCACTGTTACACCAGCAGGCCCAATATTTTTCTGAGCACCAGCATAGATAAGAGCAAAATCCTCAACATTATAGCGAGCTGCTAAGATATTTGAAGACATATCTGCTACAATTGGCACACCATTAGTATCAGGCAAATCATAGATAGATGTTCCCTCAATTGTATTATTGGTAGTCAAGTGAACATAAGCGGCTTCTGGATCAATCGTTGAAGGATCAAAACTTGGAATATGATCGTAAACAGTATCCTCAGATGACGCCAAAAGAATTGGTTCAAAAGGAATAGTTTTTGAAAGTTTAACAGCTTCTGTATAAGCTTTTTTACCCCATGACCCTCCCACAAGGTAGTAAGCTTTCTTACCTTGAGCAAGGTTCAGTGGAACCATTGTGAATTGCGTTGAAGCGCCCCCTTGCAAGAAAATAACCTTATAGTTATCAGGAATGGCCATAAGCTCGCGAAGTGTCACTTCCGCATCTTTAACGATTTTGTCAAATTCTGGAGAACGGTGGGACATTTCTAGCACGGACATACCGGAATCTTGATAGTTAAGCAATTCAGCTTGTGCTTTTTCGAGCACAGGTTTTGGTAATGTAGCAGGTCCTGCTGAGAAATTATAAATTGTCATAAAGACACCTCCAAAATTTTAATGGTCCCATTATAGCGAATTTTCTGAATATTGTAAAGTGTTAATAGTAAAAAACGAACGGAATTGCCCGCTCGTCACAAAAAAGTTAGGTATTTTATGTATATTTTTGCAAGTAATCGAATTTACTATCCGTTATCCTTGCTTAAGAAAATAGGCTGCACCAATTAGATTTGCTCCATTATGATGATAACAGGCCACAATCTTCGGACGTTTAATGATTTTACCAATAAAGTCAATCTCATGGTGAACCTTATCAAACTGGCGATTGACCTCCTCGATAAGAATAGGCTGGGCTGAAATACCACCTCCAATAACAAAGGTTTCCATATCAAAAATGGTTTGAAGATTCAATATGGTAATGGCTAAGTTACGGCAATAGCTTTCAAAAAGTGGATAGACTGTTTTATCTCCTGCATTTATGGCCTTAAATGCGGCTAAACCATCCTTTAAATCTGAATTACCTAGCACTTCATTTACCTTGGTGATTAAACCGACAGCCGACAAAGTCATGCCTCGCATCAATGAAGAATCCACTTTTTCCATTTGAACTGGTAACAGAAAGGTCAACTCACCCGCTTGAAAGTGACTTCCTTGAAAAAGTTTACTATTAATAATAAATCCACCACCTAGACCTGAACCCAAAACAAGGGCTGCACCATTGGTCACTCCTTGCAAATGACCTGTAGCTAGCTCTGCCAAGGCGACTGCTTTTCCATCATTAAGAGCAGCTACTGGCAAATGATACTTGGCTTGCAGGGCTGCTTTGACACGAAAACCATGAAAGAATCTCAACAAACCGCCGTGATAAATCACACCCTCCTCAGTATCAACAGTTCCAGGAACACTAATAGCTATACCTGATAGGGCTGCTTCAACTGAAGTAACTATCTGATCAATCATATCAATAGCTTGTTCTAAGGTTTGTGGAGATGACTGCGTCGGCAGACTCTTTTCAATGGTAAACTGCTCTGAAACAAGTGCCGACTTCACCTGTGTTCCCCCAAAATCAATCGCTAAAATTGTCATAAGCATACTCCACAGATTGTTTTTCGTCATTATAGCATAAAAGAGCCAATAGTAGAAAAAACGGTTCCAAAATGCTATCATAAACTTACAGAATTAGATAAAAGGAGTATCTCACATGACTAAATTTCTACACACTTGTGTCCGTGTCAAGGACCTAGAAGCCTCACTTAAATTTTATAAAGAAGCACTTGGTTTCAAAGAAGCTCGTCGCAATGATTTTCCAGAATATAAGTTCACCCTTGTCTACTTGCAACTCGAAGATGATCCTGATTACGAGTTGGAATTAACCTACAATTATGACCACGAAGCCTATGATTTAGGAGATGGATACGGTCATATCGCTGTTGGTGTCGATGATTTAGAAGCTACACACCAAGCTCACAAAGAGGCTGGATACACTGTTACAGACCTCTCAGGTCTTCCTGGTAAACCAAAAATGTACTACTTCATCACTGATCCAGATGGCTATAAGATTGAAGTTATCCGTTTGACACAATTCCTAGAAAAATAAAACAAAAAAGTCAGATCGTATAGATCTGGCTTATTTTTGTGCTTAATTTTTATTATCTGCCTTCAAAGCTGACAAAATTTGGGTACGAATATCATCCACACCGTTTGGATTATTTGGTAGGAATAAGGTTTGATTACCTTTAGCTGCAAAAGTATTAAGGGTATCTAGATATTGGTTGGTCAAGAGAATAGACATAATCTGCTCTTCAGACATACCCACATTAGCCTCTTTAAGTTCTGCAATAGATTCAGCCAAACCATCAACGATAGCTTTACGTTGTTGAGCAATACCAACACCATGAAGACGATCTTTTTCAGCTTCGGCTTCAGCTGCTGTGACAATCTTAATCTTATCTGCTTCTGCCAATTCTTGGGCTGCCACACGCTTACGTTGAGCAGCATTGATTTCGTTCATAGACTGCTTAACTTCAGCATCTGGTTCAACTTTGGTAATCAAGGTCTTAACAATGATATAACCATAAGTGGTCATTTCTTCTGCTACTTGGTGTTGAACCTCAAGGGCAATTTCATCCTTCTTCTCAAAAAGCTCATCAAGCGTCAATTTAGGAACTGATGAACGGAGAGCATCCTCAATGTATGATTTAATTTGAGCTTCCGGACGCATGAGTTTATAGTAAGCATCTGTAACATTTTGCTCATTAACACGATATTGAGTAGCCACATTCATCATGACAAAGACATTGTCCTTTGTCTTAGTTTCAACCACAATCTCACTTTGAAGCAAACGTAGTTGAATACGGGCTGCAATTTTATCGATACCAAATGGCAAACGCATATGGATACCACTCGTTGCGATTTTTTGATAGCGTCCAAAACGTTCAACGATAGCTACTGACTGTTGACGTACGACATAAAGCATACTGATGAGAATTCCCAAGATAATCAAGAATGAAATCAGTAAAAAGAGAAATGCTGCTTGCATGTTAAGTCCTCCAAAATAAACATAAAAATTTCTTTGCTTTATTATAGCACAGTAATACAGTTGTTCAAGAAAAATAGCATGGTTTGTTCAGAATAGTGTAAAGTAGACACTTTCTTAAACTCTTATGTGTCAGCACTTCTGAAATCTTGGAAACTCTTGTTAATCGAGAGACTTGTACGCAACAGGCGAGACTTTTCGATGTAAGAAAAAGACTGAAACTATTGCGTTTCAGTCTCTCCGTAATTTTAAAATAAAATCGTTTGAAGAACCGTTTTAGATTGCATCTGAAACTTAGGCCTCAAAAAACTTATTTACGATACATCTTAACTTGAAGGTAAATATCGTTATAGATTCCTAGCCACTTTTGACCTAGGTTATTATAGACTTCAAGGTTTTTAATGGTTGATTCTGATGGGTAAAAGGCCTTATCATCAGTAATACTCTTTGGAAGTAAGGCTTTGGCTGCCTCATTAGGTGTGGCATAACCAATATATTCAGCATTTTGTGCTGCATTTTCCGGTTTAAGCATGAAGTTGATAAAAGCATAAGCTTCTTTTTCATGCTTCACTGTTTTAGGAATGACCAGATTATCAAACCATAGATTTGAGCCTTCAGATGGAACAACATAACGAAGATCCTCATTTTTATCAAGCATCTCACTGGCTTCCCCTGAGAAGGTTACTCCAATAGCTGCATCACCTTGAATCATGTAGCCCTTCATCTCGTCACCAACAATAGCCTTGATATTTGGTGTTAGACTATTAAGTTTAGTTTCAGCCAAACGTAATTCAGTCATGTTCTTGGTATTCAAACTGTAGCCCAAGCTATTGAGAGAAAGACCAATAACTTCTCGCGCGCCATCGACCAGCATAATCTGGTTTCTGTATTCGGGTGACCAAAGATCATCCCAGTGCTGTGGTGCTTTTTTCACCAATTTTGTATTATAAACAATGCCGACTGTTCCCCAGAAATAAGGGATAGAATAGTCATTATTGGGATCGAAACTAAGCCCCTTAAAACTTGAGCCAATCTGATCAAAGCCATGGATTTTAGATTTATCCAACTTCACCAAAAGGTCTTCCTTGACCATCTTATCAATGGTATAGTCTGAAGGTACAGCAATGTCGTAAGTCGTACCACCTTGCTTAATTTTAGTATACATAGCTTCGTTAGAATCAAATGTTTCATACTGGACCTTGATTCCTGTTTCTTTAGTGAACTTGGTCAAGAGATCAGGGTCAATATAGTCACCCCAGTTATAAATAACAAGTTTGTCCGAAGCATTTCCGGTGCGACTTTGCATGTAGGCAGAAATTCCCCAAAGGAAGAAAATAATTGCTAAAATCCCTGCCAGAAATTGATAGAGCTTACGCATCATGCTTCTCCTTTCTCTCCTGAGTAATCATATAATATCCAATGACTAGAAGAATAGAGAACAGGAAGACAACCGTTGATAGAGCATTGATTTCTAAGGAAATACCTTTGCGAGCACGTGAGTAAATTTCCACAGCAAGTGTTGAAAAACCATTACCCGTTACAAAGAAGGTTACTGCAAAGTCATCCAAAGAATAGGTAAAGGCCATGAAATAACCAGCGATAATACCAGGTGTCAAGTATGGCAACATAACCTCACGTAACATCTGCCATTGGGTGGCCCCCAGGTCATAAGCTGCATGCACCATGTCTCGATTCATTTCCTTAAGGCGTGGCAAAACCATGAGAACCACGATTGGGATTGAGAAGGCAATATGACTCAACAAAACTGATACAAAGCCAAGTTGGAAACCAATCAAGGTAAAGAGAATCAAGAAACTCGCACCAATCATAACGTCCGGTGCAACCATTAGCACGTTATTTAGGGATAAGATTCCAGTCTGTTGCTTCTGTTTGATCTCATAAATAAAAATTGACCCAAAGGTACCAATAATCGTCGCCAGAAGAGCGCTAAGGAAAGCTAAAAAGAAGGTTTGAACCAGAATTAACATAAGACGGCTATCTGAAAACATGCTCTGGTAGTTATCCAGAGTAAAACCTGTGAAACTATTCATATCACTACCACTGTTGAAAGAATAGGCGATTAAATAAAAGATTGGCAGGTAAAGGATAACAAAGACAAAAGCTAAATAGAGATTTGCAAATTTTTTCATTGACGTCTCTCCCTTGTTAACCACATTGTCGCAATCATAGCAGCAATAAGAACAACACCAATAGTTGCCCCCATTCCCCAGTTTTGTGTTGTGAGGAAATGCTGTTCGATAGCCGTTCCTAGTGTAATAACTCGGTTCCCACCAATCAAACGTGTTAGCATGAAGAGGCTAAGACTAGGAATGAAGACCGATTGTACACCCGAGCGTACCCCATTAAGCGACAAAGGAAAGATAACCTTGGTAAAGGTCTGCCAATCATTAGCTCCTAAATCCTTACTTGCATTGACAATATTCTCATCCAAATCATCCAGAGCATTAAAAATTGGTAGAATCATAAATGGAATTTCAATGTAACTGGCTACAAAAATGAAAGAGAAATCCGTAAAGAGAATTTGCATAGGGGCAATCCCAAAGAAACCAAGAAAGGCATTGATGCCCCCCTGTTGACCAAAAATCCCCATAAAAGCATAGGCTTTCAGAAGGAGATTGACCCAGGTTGGTAAAATGACCAACATCAACCAAAGTTGCTTATGCTTTAGTCTGGTTAAAAGATATGCCGTCGGATAAGAAATGAGAAGGGTTACCAGAGTAATGATGGCTGCATAAAGAACCGAGTTAAAACTCATCCTTAAGTAAGTCCAACTGGAAAAGAAGGTACCATAATTGTCCAAAGTAAAGTTGCCACTGATATCAAAGAAAGACTGATAGAGTAGCATGAGCACTGGAGCAACCACGAAGAGCAGGAGCCAAAGGAGGTAAGGTACCGAGAAGAGGCTAGCTGTTTTCTTCATAGCGCTCCTCCTCAATGGCATTAATCAAGCCATCTTCATGTTCTTCCACTTCCACATATTCTTCAATACGTGCATCGAACTCTTCTTCTGTCTCATTAAGACGCATGATATGAATATCCTCAGGCGTAAAATCAAGACCTATAATCTCACCCTCAATCGCCTTACGGGTTGAATGAATCATCCATTCATTGCCAAGATTGTCATAAGCAATGATTTCATAGTGGACCCCACGGAAGAGCTGCGTTTCCACGCGAACTTGCAGTTTACCTTCTTCAGGAAGCGTGATTTGTAAATCTTCAGGACGGATAACCACTTCGACAGGTTCATTTGGACGCATTCCTCCATCCACAGATTCGAAACGTTTTCCGTTGAACTCAACCAAATAGTCCTCAATCATGACTCCTGGTAGGATATTAGATTCTCCGATAAAGGTTGCAACGAAATGGTTGATAGGCTCGTCATAGATATCAACAGGCGTTCCTGATTGAACAATTTCACCATCGTTCATAACAAAAATCCAGTCTGACATGGCCAATGCTTCTTCCTGGTCGTGAGTGACGAAGACAAAAGTAATCCCTAGACGTTGCTGTAGTTCACGCAACTCGTATTGCATTTCAGTACGTAACTTCAAATCCAGTGCTGACAAGGGCTCATCCAAAAGGACCACACGTGGCTGATTGATAATCGCACGGGCAATGGCCACACGTTGGCGTTGACCACCTGATAATTTTTGAATCGAGCGCTTTTGATAACCATCTAGTTGAACCATTTTCAAGGCTTCTTTTACACGCTCTTCAATTTCCTTTTTAGGCACTTTTTTTAACTTAAGCGCAAAAGCCACATTGTCAGAGACATTCATGTGTGGGAAGAGGGCATAAGATTGGAAAACGGTGTGGACATCCCTTTTATTGATAGGGATATCATTAATACGCTTTCCATCCAAAAGAACGTCACCACTGGTCGCATCCAAGAGACCAGCAATGATGTTCAAGATAGTTGATTTACCAGAACCAGAAGCACCAAGTAGGGTATAGAACTTACCTTCTTCCAGTTCAAAGTTGATGTCTTTTAAAACTTGTGTGCCACTGTCTTCAAATACTTTCGAGACGTTCTGAAAGGCAATAATCGGATTAGTCAATTGTCATAAATCCTCCATGGATAACAAAAATAGGATTAGTATTATTAATTTAATTTGTCGCCAATGATGCGAACTTCAGGCTCTAGTGTCACACCTGAATTTTCCTTAACCTTAGCGATAACATCTGCAATAAGGTCTTCATAGTCTTTTGCTGTTCCTTGATCGACATTGACCATGAAACCGGCATGCTTAGTTGAAACCTCAACACCACCGATACGATGTCCCTTGAGGTTGGCTTCCATAATAAGCTGACCTGCAAAATGACCTAGCGGACGTTTGAAGACCGAACCACATGATGGGTATTCAAGAGGTTGTTTAAGTTCTCGCAAGTGATTAAGACGGTTCATCTCATTCTTGATTTGCTCGTAGTCTCCTGGTTTGAGGTTGAATTTTGCTGAAATAACCACTTCACCTGTTTCTTGGAGCACCGAACGACGATAACCAAAACGCATATCTCTTGCATCAATCGTACGAATTTCACCGTCTTTTGTAAGAACCTGGGCAGAAACCAAGATATGTGCAATCTCGCCACCATAGGCACCCGCATTCATAAAGACAGCACCACCAATACTACCTGGAATTCCCGCCGCAAATTCAAAACCAGTCAAACTTTGGAACCGGGCCACCTTGGTTGTTGCAATCAAATTAGCTCCCGCTTCTGCTTCAACTTGATAACCATTAACAGCGATACCATTGAGCTTGTCAAACATAATCACAAAACCTCGGATACCTCCGTCACGAACAATCAAATTACTGGCATTACCAAGCACCATCCACGGAATGTCGTGCTTGTTTGCAAATTTGACAATACGAGAGAGCTCATATCGGTTACGTGGAAATGCCAAATAATCCGCTGGACCTCCAACCTTGGTGTAAGTATAACCTTTTAAGGGTTCGTCGAAACGAATATCAATCCCCACTAAGTCTTCTTTAAGTTCATCTAACATGTTATTTCCCATACTTTTTCTATACATTTATTTCTTTGTAGGTATTGTGAAAAATTCCCCCTTATGACTATCACAACCTAAAAATGAATTAGTATTTTTTCCAAAAAATTAAAAGAAAAATACAGCAAAAAGCCAAGATTAATTATAGCAAAAAATCCCCATCTTGACGACAAGGAATTTTAGTAAAAACTAGTCCACTTGCTCCAATTTGCGGACATCACTAGTGTCTAATTGACTCAAATATTTTTCGTAGGGTTGACCAGTTTGAGGCTCAACTAAATCCTCGGCAATTTCTAGCAGAGGAACCAAAACAAAGGCCCTTTGAGTCATGAAAGGATGAGGCACTTTAAGGTGTTCAGTCCCCCAGGTTTCCTGCCCATATAAAAGAATATCAATATCCACAGTCCGAGGGCCCCAGTGTTCATGTCGAACGCGGTCAAGATTTTTTTCAATTTGCTGGCAAGAACTTAGTAAGGTTTCGGCCGGCAACTGAGTGTCAAGTGCTAAAGCGAGATTCAAAAAATCAGCCTGATCTGTTAATCCCCAAGCAGCCGTCTCATAATAAGAGGACACTGCTTTAACTTCCGTCTCAGGCAATCGATTCAAGCTCTCAACCGCTTTTTGAAGATAGCCTTGACGATTTCCTATATTAGATCCCAAACTTAAATAAACTTTCGTCATCGACTGCGCTCCAACTCAATTCCAACACTTCTATAGTGCCCATTAATTGGTGGGTTTTCTTTAGTAATTTTAATTTTAACAGATTGGATTGGCGCAAATTGATTAAACAAGTCCTCACAAATAGCACCAGCTAAACGCTCGATCAAAATATACTTTTCTTCTTCCACCTGTTTCTGTACTGCTTCAAAAACCAAACCATAATGAACTGTATCTGCTAGATTGTCACTTTGTGAAGCCCTGGTCAAATCAACTTCCAGTTCCAGGTCAACCACAAAAATTTGCCCTAGGGTTTGCTCCTCAGCAAAAGCCCCGTGATAGCCATAAAAACGGCAACCATTTAAAATGATTTTATCCATATCTTCTCCTTAAGACGACTAAACTCATCTTTATTCTAACACAAAAAAGGTGAAAAGTTGGGATCTAATTAGTATGATATTTTAGACAAATCTGAAGTTATTGTTTTTCGACAATACAATCGATTGCGTAATTCTTCTGATTTGGTAAAATAAAGGCACAGGAGTTTAAAAAACTCCTGATATCTAAACTAAGACTATCTCAACTAATAAGGAAAAAACTATGACAAATCAAACTGCAATGCAATACTTTGAATGGTATCTCCCAAGTGACGGCCAACATTGGAACAACTTAGCTGATGATGCCCAACATCTAGCAGACCTTGGCATCAGCCATGTTTGGATGCCACCTGCTTTCAAAGCTACTAACAAAGATGATGTTGGTTACGGAGTCTATGACCTCTTTGACCTTGGGGAATTCGACCAAAAAGGAACCATACGCACCAAATATGGTCTCAAGGAAGAATACCTTAATGCCATCAACCAACTCAAAAATGTTGGTATCGTCCCTATGGCCGATGTTGTGCTCAACCACAAGGCAGCCGCGGATAAACTTGAAACCTTTGATGTGGTAGAAGTTGACCCCGAGGACCGTACCCAAGAAATCAGCGAACCGTTTGAAATCGAGGGTTGGACTCATTTCACTTTTGACGGACGTCAGAAAGCTTACAACGACTTTGAATGGCACTGGTACCACTTTAATGGGACTGACTTCGATGCCAAAAGAAATAAAAATGGTATTTATCTTATCCAAGGTGACAACAAGGGCTGGGCACACAATGACTTGGTTGACAATGAAAATGGTAACTTTGACTACCTTATGTATGCCAACCTAGATTATAAACATCCTGAGGTTATAGAAAATATTTACGAATGGGCTGACTGGTTCGTCGAAACAACTGGGGTCCAAGGTTTCCGAATGGATGCCATCAAACACATTGATTCTTTCTTTATGCGTAATTTTATTCGCGACGTCAAAGAAAAACAAGGTCAAGATTTCTATGTTTTTGGTGAATTTTGGAATGCCAAGGAAGAGGATAATAATACTTATCTCGAAAAAACTGAAAACCGCTTTGATCTTGTGGATGTTCGCCTTCATAACAATTTATACGATGCTAGCCTCGAAGGAGCCGAGTATGATTTAACGACTATTTTCGATCATAGCTTAGTCAAAAATCACCCTGAACATGCAGTAACCTTTGTAGACAATCATGACACCCAACGTGGACAAGCCCTGGAATCTACTGTTGAAGAATGGTTTAAACCATCTGCCTATGCCCTTATCCTTCTTCGTAAAGACGGTCTTCCTTGCCTATTTTATGGTGACTACTATGGTATTGATGGTGAGTTTGCTCAAGAAAGTTTCAAAGATGTCCTAGACACCTTACTTTACGCTCGTAAAGATTTGGCTTACGGAGAGCAAACAGACTACTTTGACGACCCTAACTGTATCGGATGGACACGCTCTGGTAATGAAGACGGTACTCCATTAGCCGTAACGATTTCTAATGATGCTGCCAACAACAAATCTATGGAAATTGGAAGTGATTGGGCTGGACAAACCTTCTATGATATTCTTGGGAACTGCTCTGACACTGTAATCATTGACGAAGACGGATGGGGAGACTTCCCAGTCTCTGAAAAATCTGTCAGCGTTTGGACAATTCAAGACTAAGAAAAAAAGCTCAATTGAGCTTTTTTAATTTCATAAAATTCCTGAGATAGTCTTAACAATATCACGATTGACTTCAACATTATGGACACGGACAATTTGGCATCCCTTGCCAACAGCATAGGCAGATAAAGCAGCTGTCCCTTGATCACGGTCCTTGGCAGGAATATTTCCACCTAGGAGATAATCCACAACACGCTTACGAGAAATCCCAAAAAGAACAGGATACCCAAGTCCAACAACTTTGTCCAAGCCTCTAAGCAGGTCAATATTGTGTTGAACATTTTTAGCAAAACCAAAGCCAGGATCAATCCAAATATTTTCTTTAGCTACACCTGCTTCCAAGGCAGCTTGCGCACGTTGATTGAGAAAGGCACAGATGTCTTTAGTGACATCATTGTAAACCTCTTCTTTTTGATTGTGCATTAGGATGATTGGCACATCTTTCTCAGCAGCTAAAGCCAGCATCTGACCATCATAAAGCCCTGCCCATACGTCATTAAGAATATCTGCACCTGCTTCAAGAGCAGCTCTAGCAGTAGCTGTCTTGTAGGTATCTATACTGACGAGAACGTCATATTTTGCCTTAATAGCTTGTATAATTGGCACAATACGAGCAATCTCTTCTTCCTCGGTTACAAATTCTGCTCCGGGTCTTGTAGATTCACCACCCACATCGATAATGCTAGCCCCTTGCACAATCATACGCTCAACCTGAGCCAGTGCATCTTCTATTGTGACAAAATCACCACCGTCTGAGAAAGAATCTGGGGTGACATTCAAAATTCCCATAATGCAGGCATTACCTGCAATTTCATGTTTACCAATAAACATTTTAACTCCTACAAATCACGTATCAAAGAAAGAATTTCCTTACGTTCTTCACGGTCTTCTTTATAGAGGCCTTTTGCAACCGTTGTGATGGTCTTACTTCCTGGTTTTTTAATACCACGCATAGTCATACACATGTGCTCAGCTTCCACCATGACAAAGACCCCTCGAGGATTAAGGGCTTCTTCAAGCGCTGTAGCGACTTGATCTGTAAGACGTTCTTGCAATTGTGGACGACGGGCCGCCACTTCAACAGCACGTGCCAATTTTGATAGTCCTGTCACCTTATCCCCACTTGGCAAATAGGCTACATGAGCCTTGCCATAGAAAGGAACCAAGTGATGCTCACACATAGAGTAAAAAGGAATATCCTTCACAAGGACAACTTCATCATGAACTTCTGAAAAAACCGCTGTAAACTGATCTTTCGGGTCTTCATTTAAACCTGAAAACATCTCAGCATACATCTTAGCCACACGTTTTGGCGTATCCAAAAGACCTTCACGCTCAGGATTCTCACCCAAAGCTTCCAATAATTGATAGACTGCTTGTTCTACTTTTTCTTGATTTGCCATAATTTCCTCTTGCAACGTTATAATATTATCTATTATAACTCATTTTACCCGATTTTTCTTGCAAAAAATAAAATTGCTAAGCTGAATCCTAGCCAATCATAACCACCCGTCTAACGGGTGGTTTGACCAAGGGCTATAAGCCCATAATACCAGCCAGCGCCTAAAGACGCTGGCTTTCACTTTGTTCAAGCCTTATTGCTTTTGACTCGTCACAAGCCTCTCAAAGAGGCATTCGCATTACTTACCGTTATCCCTAAAGGGATTTTCATATTCTTTCACGCTTAATTTATCTAAAGCGATATCATGCTTCTCTTGTTCCTGAATATATTTCTTAATTGTGGCTTCATTAAGTCCTACCGTACTTACATAATAACCTTCTGCCCAAAAATGTCTGTTCCAAAATTTATATTTTAAATTGGCGTGTTTATCAAACATCATTAATGCACTTTTACCTTTCAAATATCCCATAAAACTAGCTACACTCATTCGTGGTGGAATACTTACTAACATATGGACATGATCTGGCATTAAGTGGCCTTCTATTATTTCAACGCCTTTATATTGGCATAGTCTATGAAAAATCTCTCCCAGACTACTCCTATATTGATTATAGATTATTTTTCGTCTATACTTAGGTGTAAATACAATGTGGTACTTACACATCCATTTTGTATGTGATAAACTGTGAGCTTTTTGCGCCATAGTCTTAACTCCTTCCGCTTTACAATTGGCTTGAACACCTATATTGTAACTCGTTTGGAGTTTTTTTGTTATGACGGTATAACCTTCGATGCGCACCCGCATAGCGGGTGGTTTATCTGTTTCGCACCTTCGGAGCGAAACGGACTTAAAGTCACATAATCATAACCACCCGTAAAAACGGGTGGTTTGCTCTTAGGCTTTAGCACCACCTTTGCTAGCTGACCCGACTAGCGGGTCTCAATATCAACTAAGGCGTGGAACCGTTAGTAAAGAATGTATTCATATCGCACTTGGCATTACACCAGAAGGACAGAAGGCTGTTCTTGGATATGAGATTGCCCCAAATGAAAACAATGCTTTTTGGTCCACCCTGTTAGACAAGCTTCAAAACCAAGGAATCCAACAGGTTTCTCTTGTAGTGACTGATGGCTTCAAGGGGCTTGAGCAGATTATCAGTCAGGCTTATCCATTAGCCAAGCAACAACGTTGCTTAATTCATATTAGTCGAAATCTAGCTAGTAAAGTGAAACGAGCAGATAGAGCGGTTATTCTGGAGCAATTTAAAACGATTTATCATGCTGAAAATTTAGAAATAGCAGTGCAAGCTTTAGAGGACTTCATCTCTGAATGGAAACCAAAGTATAGGAAAGTCATGGAAAGTCTGGAGAATACGGATAATCTTTTAACTTTTTATCAGTTTCCCTACCAGATTTGACACAGCCTTTATTCGACAAATCTCATTGAGTCTCTTAACAAAGAAATCAAACGTCAAACGAAAAAGAAGGTTCTTTTCCCTAACGAGGAAGCTATGGAACGTTACCTAGTTACTTTGTTTGAAGATTATAATTTCAAGCAAAGTCAACGAATCCATAAAGGGTTTGGCCAATGTTCTGACACACTTGAAAGCTTATTTGATTAACATTCTTCAACTCTACTTGAGTGTTTACACATAATCATTGACAGTATTCATCAGAAATAATCCAATTGATAATACAATTGTTCCTGTCAACATGCCAAATATATACTGAAAAAAATATATCTAACAAAAGCGACCTAAAGTTCCTACAAATAGTAAGATAGAAAAAACCACTAATTATTTTACAGGAAATGGCATAGAGTAAAACCAGAAAAGTTGCTCTTAATGATTCTCTACTTGCCTTTTTTTATAGGTGTATTCTTTATCAAATCATCTTTTTTAACTCTATCAATTAAAATACTAATTGTGAAACAAACTAAAACTGCTACACATAGAGTCAGAAGTACTATAATTAAATTGTTTAATTGATATAGGTAGGCTACAAAATTCCCCATAATTGACACAATTATTATAGATACAATAATAGGAACATTAATTGATTGTGTCATTTGGCCTACTAGAATTGAAGTTAACACTACGATAAGTACAAAAAAGCCTGCAAACATAGCTACGAAGATAGCTTTTAACACATAAACAAACAAGCTAGTTGATAAAACACCAAGAGAGAGTCCCACAAAATAAAAAATAATATTTTCAAGAAACAAAACAGGAACTAGACTTAAAAAACAATGAATAGACAAAGAAATAACTTTACTTAGGAATATCTCAAATCTACCGCCTGGAAATAAAAAGATAATTTCCCTTGCATTTCCAATATAATCTTTTAATAACAAACGATTTAGAATGACAACACCATAAATAGCAGCAACAGATACTGTTAATGTTGAAGCCAAAGTCATTATGCCTGCAGAGTCAGTTAAAATAGAGTTTTGATCAGATGACTCAAAATGTCCTACCAAACTAAAAAAAATCAAAGCAGATAAGTTGACTAATATATTTGTCCACATAATGCCCCTAAAATGACGACCATGGGTAGTGAACTCATAAATGATCTGTTCCTTCATACACCGTATTCCTCTTTTATTTTTCTATAGAATTGTTCCAAAGTTTCAAAACCTTGTCGCTTAATTTCCAAAACATCTGTATCCACTAAAATTTCCCCTTGCTGAATAAAAATAAGGCGATCAGTTATCTTCTCTAATTCAGCAAATGAATGGCTTGAAATAATAATCAACTTCTCTTGTTTTTTGAAATCCATCAAAAGATGCTGAAGAAAAAGAATACCATCTCTATCCAAACCATTAAATGGTTCATCTAGTATCAATATCTCTGGATTATGCAAACATGCTAAGGCAATATTAAGGCGTTGCTTCATACCTAAAGAAAATTTACAAATCATATCTCCTAAGTAAACATTTAGTCCAAATTTTTTTAGATAACTTTCAACATCCACAGATTGACAAGCATAATAACGTGTATGATTGTCAAAAACCTCTTTTACAGTATAAGCTCCAAAGCTATCTGGAAAAGGAAAGACAACACCGACTTTTTTAAGGAATTCGTTATAATTGAAAGAATTTACGATTTTATCGTCGAGAGTAACGGTTCCAGTAGGTTGACTTAATCCCAAAATACATCGGAATAGTGTTGTTTTTCCTGCACCATTATCTCCTATAACACTATAGACTTGCCCATAGTTCAAGGAAAGGCAGACGTTATTTAATAGCATCTTGTTCTTTACAACTTTTGTTAAATTAGAAACTGTTAACTTACTCATAACTATTTCCTCCTAGATAATGTTATTAGTGATAAAAAAAATCCAAAGCAAGCCCAAACTATTAGTGTGGAAAAATTCTGGCTGTCAACATACTCTAGTCTAAAAATGGATGAACGGATTATCTGACTAGCTGGTACAAAAGGAAAATACTTATATAAAGTTATTATCCATGAAGGTAGTCTATCTGTTGCATAGATTATTGGAGAAAACATCAATCCACCAATCATAATTAGCTGTGTTACTAAGGGAACAACATTTGTTGGTAGAATATAGGCAATCGCAAAACCAACTAATAACAAGGAAAAAATAATCAATAATGCAGATAAGATTGAATTAATCCCAATTGAAACATCTAAGCCAAAACCAAATTTGCTAATCAATATACTTGATAAGATTCCTGGTAGACATAATAATCCCCAAATTAATAAATCAGACAACAGTATCTCTACTCTCGAAACAGGCAATGTTTTCTGATATTCGTAAACACCATTTTGCTTAGCCTCACTAACAATTTGAGGTGCTAGCACACAAGTAACAGCAATCACATTTATAGCCATAGCTCCTGTACAAAGATAAGACTTCTCTGCTTGATTAGTTGAATTGGTAATGAATAGAAAACCATAAATGACAGCAAATGATAGAATGATTTGAACCACAACAAAGACTGGAATATAAAATCTGTGACGAAGTAAGCTCCATTTTACCAATCCACCGAATTTAGATAACCTTTTTTGACTATTATTCATTTATGTACTCCTCGTAGTCATCAGAGAGAGTTCTCAACTTTATCTCATAACTAACAATTCTATCTGTTTTCAGTAAATCAAAAATAACCGATATTACCTCTGTAAAACAATCTTCACTGACTGTAAAAATCAAACGTTTTTCAACATCATCATATTTCAAGTTACTATGATTCAAGAAATGAAAAAGTTCCTCTTTATTAACACCTGATAGCGATACTTGATGCTTTAACTGACGAGCATTTTTAGACTCTGATACAAGCACATCTCTTTTAATACGCCCTTTATCAAATAGTAAGTATCGATCAGCATACCTCTCTACCTCAAATAAATTATGACTGACAATGATAACTGTTGTTCCTAAATTTGCAAGAGAACGCAAGTAACGCCATATCAAAGTCCTTCTAAATGGATCAACATCATTAGTTGGCTCGTCCAAAACTACAATAGATGGGATATCGACGACTGACATCGCAAAAGATGTTAATCGCTGAAGTCCACCTGAAAGCTTTTCGCCAGCTGTATGCTCCCATTGGTTAATCTCTAAGAAATCAATTAATTCTTTGGTACGACTTTCAACCGCTGAAGAATTCATTCCTTTTACAGCACCAATGCATTTAATTGCTTCCTGTACTGTGACTCCCTTAATTGGTACTTGAAACTGCGGCATGGAAGAAACAAGTTCTCTCGCTTTTCCAGGTTGTTTGGTTACATCTACTCCTTTAATATGTATTGTCCCCTCATCTGAGGCTACTGTGCCATTTATTTGATTCAGAAACGTACTCTTTCCAGCTCCGTTATGACCTACAATTGCAACGATCTGACTACTATAAAAAGTAATACTAATGTCATCTGTAACATTTTTTTGACCGTAAGACTTTTTCAAATGTCTTACAATAATAGTTTCTTGTTTCATGAATACCTCACAATCTGTGCTACAAAAAATAAAAGAAGTAATAATAGCAAGATAGTTATAATAGTGCTAAAAATACGACATACTCTCCATACTATCTTTTCTTTATTTGTTAAAGAATCTCTATTATTATCAAAATTATTTTTCAAAAATGGATTATCAAATAACATATATATCAGTAACCGGCCATCAGTATGTTCTGTAAGTCGTAATTGCCACAATAATCTAAAAATCATAATATAAATGGATATTGTTATATATGGACTAAAAAAATAATCACTTATTAGGTAAAAACAAGACAAGATAATACTGTCAAACAATGGGCCTGCTAAAATAGCCATACTTCTTTCAAAAAGTGGCCAAATCCAAACATGTGTCAAATCAACTGTTGCTACTGATTTCTTCCAAGAAAAACGTAGAACTCTCCCTATATTTGTAACATTATTTGAAAACAAAATATGCATTCCTTCATGTATTATTGTGGTAAACAATGAGAAGAACACTCCAAATATTAAAAGCAAAATTTGGTTCTCTCTACCAAAATCATATTCAAGAAAAGGAAGTTTCGTTATACAAAATAAATTGTAAACTATAGCACCTCCTCCAAAAATGATTGCTAAAATTCTAAAAAAAAGTAGGTAGTTATTATCAGAATTCGGGATAGAGTTACCACTTTCAAAGAAATGATTCTCTTTCAATAATTCAAATAAAGGATCCCCGATTAATTGATGAGGTAACGATTCTATAATAGATTCATCCCATGTAATTTCATCAAAGACTAATAATTTCGAGCCTGTTGAATAAAGTAAGTAATCATTTTTACGAGTTTTCCTAAAGTAAATTTCTTGATTGAGGGACTCTATAACAATTACTTCAGTATTATTTTTTGTCATAATACCTGAAAATTTCCCATTTTTTAGCATCCCCATTTCCACATGTTGGACAATCATCAGCGTATCTCTCCCACGATGGGTGAGTAAACGAAGAGCCGTCTTCGTAGTTAATCTCATATTGTGTACTAAGGCTACTTGGTCTCGCATAGCCTGTCAGGACTCGAACTGCCTCATCAACAATAGCTGCCGTCAATTGAAAAATAGCTGGTGCATAGGCAATTGTCGGTGGATTAAAATCAATATTTCTAAATCCTACAAACTGCTCGACAAATTTATCATCATGCAAAGTATAATGGATATTCAAACAATCAAAGCATCCTGTCACTTTTGGAATGACAGAAAATACCCTACCTCGACTAACCTGCGATGCACCAAACACACAAGGCAAACCTGCTTTTATAATTGCTTTATTTACCGTTTTTTGTGCTTGAAAAGGCGGTTCGTCAATAACACAGATGACCAAATCAATACCTTCTGTAAATTCTAGTACATCTTCTGGTGTCTCAATTTTCTTGTTAAAACCTTCGACATTAATTGTAGAGTTCATTTCCCGTAATGCATTAACAGCTACATCTACTTTAAGTTTTCCTAAATCAGACTCTCTATATAGCAATTGCCTACCTAAATTACTTCTTTCAACTCTATCATAGTCGACAACCCGTACTGTTTTTGGCCCTAATCCAGACAGTAGTGTCAAAATGTTCGATCCACCACCCCCAAGTCCAAGTAATAAAATCGAGCTGGATCTGATTTTTTCTTGTATATCCATTGGGTTTCTGTCATATGGCATGTACCGACTGAAATAACTAATATTTGGATGGTAACGCTCATCCAAATCTTCCAAGACTTTATTAGGTGTTTCTTCAATAAGATTCTCTGCACTAAGAATATCCAATCCATCTACGACATCTTCTGGAGTTAAATCTGGAAAAGTATTAATCATGTGCTTGACTATTTCAGCCATCTCTCTACCATCGAGAACTTTTACCAACTCAAGCAACTTTCCTTCTGGGTCTTCAAACTCAGTTGTAATAGAAAGTTGGGCCCCTATGCGAAATAACTCATCATTTAACTGATATACTGGATAAATTGGTTTTATTCTTGGTTTAATGTATTGAAAGTTCATACTTTACCTCTTCTATAAATCCTGTAAAATGAAAACGCATGAATACCTTTCCATGCGTTTAACAAAATGTTGTACAAAATTCTTTAACAAATGGCTAGCTATTTTAACACAATAAAGGCACTTCTACAAACTAATAGCTTGCAGAGGCATATGTAATAACGTCACGATAAATCAGACGATAATCCACCAAGCTGTAGCATTGGCACTTTCAGCTTTACGTACTTTGATGTTTTTCATACGCTTTTCATCTCCTTTTTAATTTATCTGATCGATCATTTTAAGTGGGACATGTCCCACTACATACCATTGGTATGTAGTTTGATTCTAACATACCAATGGTATGTTGTCAACTACTTTTTTAGATTTTTTAATAAAAAATGGTTATAGAAAATAATTTCAAAATGCAATGAACAAAAATTATTAGGCAAGCTATGTATAAGTCTGTTATAATGATTAATTGGTAACTCTGTCAACAGTAATTGTGTACTAATTCCATTGACATAAATAAATTGAAAGGAGAGTTATTTTCTAAAATATGGAAAACACTAAAGAAAAAATACTTGAAGTCGCAACTAATCTTTTCTTAACAAAGGGATATGAACAAACTACCATTTCTGATATTATAAATGGCTTAGACGGTTTAACAAAAGGAGCAATTTATCACCATTTTGAATCTAAAGAGGATATTTTTGAAGCGGTTGTCAAAAATATAGGTTTACAGAATAAAATTATTTTTGACAAAATCAAATTTTCCAAAAATATAACTGGATCTGAAAAAATAACACAACTAGTTTCTATTAGTTTAGCTAATACTAATATGGAAACTATAGTTACAATTTCTCCTAAGTTACTGGATAGTCCTAAGTTATTTGTTTCATTTTTAAAACAAATGCAAGAACTCACAATCCCTGATTATTTTTATCCAATTATCGTAGAAGGAGTTTTAGACGGCTCAATAATGACAGACAAGCCTCAACAACTTGCAGAATTAATAGCTATTTTACTGAATATTTGGCTAAATCCTTTGATATTTGAAAATTCTAAAACTACTATTGTCTCAAAAATAGATATGCTAAACAAATGCTTGGAAAGCTTCAACATTAAATTTGATTTAAATATGTAAAAAATAATTCTCTTAGTCACATTCTAAGATGATTTCTACTTTCTCATATCCAGATACCTTGACAAAGGAGAAAATAAATCTTCAGAATCTATTTGAGGCCAAATTTAACTTTATTTGGATAGTCTTTATGTTCGAGAGAAAATAGAGATTGATTAATCGTTTACACAAATTTCACTAATCATCAGTAGATTTTATTATTGATTGTTTATGTTGTCTATCTCCTTCTCCGCCTGATCCAGTTTGAAAGCCAATCTTAAATCAATCTTGGAATAATCATACCTGTCTGGTCTACGATTCTTGGAACTGAGTTATTAATCCAAATTATTCATATCTCACACAGACAACTGCAGAATTAAAAACCACCAGAAAAGATAGTTGAATGAATCGCTATCCTCTTTGGTGGTTTTTATTTGTTTCTGATGTTTAAGATATGATAGACTAAACTTGTATTGATTTTTTCTCTTGAAAGAAGCCTACTCCTTATTTAGTAGGATAGTCTATTTTTAAAATAGGATTACTTATTCTGTTAGGAGCATCTGTTTCTGTTCTCTAACCAGATAGGGGAGGAGAACCTCAGATTTATCTGTCAGTTCTTATTAATTGGAGTATATAGACTTGAGAGTTTGAGAATATTTCATCTAGAAATAGATCCTTTTTTTCCAGCAATCGTACGGCAGGGACGTAAAAAACGTTTGCTGGTCGAAATTTCTATCTTGTCCCCCCCAAAAAAAGAATATTACCTTACTTTCTTTAAAAAAGTTTTCAATAATACCTCGTTCTCGATCAAAAAATGGTAAAAACGACGTAAATAGCGCTAAGAATTAGATTTATAAAGGGAGTCTGGCTAAGAAGAGTGAGGTAAAATCTTAACAGAATAAGGGCAAATGTCACATGCTACTAAATACTGCGCTACTTTTGAAATATTTTTGATTTTTGCTTTGAAGCTATTCGCATTTGAAAACATTAAGACATCACCTCCATATAAGATTGTAACTTATCAGCTACTTTAAATAGCTTGGCATAATAAAATAATTTGTGTAAATGAATTTGATTCTGTTGAAAATATTTCTTAAACTCTGGTGCAATAATTTGAAGATCAACCTGATGAACTGGTCTTAGACATTCAACCAAAACACGTTCAACTTCATAAACTTTAAGAAACCTGTCTTCATCACTCTGAACACACAAAAAGAGAAGACATATCAGGTCCTCTCTCAAGATGTTAGCTTTTCGTTACCCACTTCAGTTGATAAAGAGCTGTCTTAATTTAATCTTTTAAGTGGTAAGAATAGGATGAAATGACAATATTCTCACGCCATTTGAGATAATATTTCAATCGTAAACTCATCTGATTATGAAGTATGGTTTGCCATGATTTTTTCGGAACAAACTGTGGAATCATAACAGTCAGAGTCGCATTATCCTTTTCAGCCTGAGTAGCCACTTCATCTACATATTGAATAGTTGACTGCGTAATTGAACTATAAGGTGATTGAATATGAACCATCTCGATTTCTGGGAAATATTTTTTAAATTCTTGTTCGGTTTCCTTATCCTTATTCTCTGTATCTTTAGTAGACACATGCATAGCAATAACCTTATCTCCAATAGAACGTGCATAAGAAATGGCACCAATATTAGCCTTTGTAACATTTCCCACCAAGATAAGAACAATGTTGCCTTGATAATGATGTTCTTTGACTTGACCATTAATACGCAACTGTTGAGCAACTCCATTGTAATGTTTCTTAATCTTAAGGAACATCCACATCAAAATAGCAATAATTGGGAAGAATGGCCAAATATCCCCTAAGCGGAAGAGGAAGAGAATGAGGACAATAGCGTAACAAATTAAGGCACCTAAAATATTAGCCAAAGAATGCTTCCAGAACCCTTTGCCGTATTCACGAATCCAATGGACAACCATACCTGTTTGAGAAAGTGCAAAAGGAATGAACACCCCTATTGTATAAAGCGGAATCAAACGTTCCGTATTTCCTCGGAAAATGAATAAGAGAGTAATGGCCCCAATAGCCAGCGTCAAGATTCCGTTAGAGTATCCCATACGTGCACCTTTTTCAAGATACATATGAGGCATGTATTTATTCTTAGCCATGTTAAAGGACAACATCGGAAAGGCTGAAAAACCTGTATTTGCTGCCACTGCAAGAATCATAGCAGTTGAGAACTGAAAGATATAAAATAAGATACTTCCAATCCATGAATCACCAAGAATTTCCCTAGCCATCTGCGCCAAAATTGTCACACCTGAATGAGGTGTAATACCAGTCCACCAGCTAAGGAAGGTAATACCAGCAAACATGACTCCCAAAATACTTGACATGATAAAGAGGGTTGATGCTGCATTTTTAGCCTTAGGTTTCTTAAAGAAAGGCACCGCATTAGAGATGGCTTCTACCCCTGTCAATGAAGCCGAACCTGAAGTAAAGGCCCTTAAAATAAGAATAACTGACACGCCTGTAACCGGTTGACCTAAATGCGCCGTAGCCGCATAAGGCATATGACCCGTTAAAATTTGAAAGAAACCAAATCCCAACAATAATAGCGTCGAAACAATGAAGAGATAAACTGGTATCATCAAAGATTTTGCCGATTCGCGCATTCCCCTAAGATTCATAACCATCAAAACAAGCACCAAAATCATTGAGATTTCAAGATTGAAAGGATGAAGGAAGGGAAGGGCTGAAGTAATGGCATCTGCACCTGAGGCTACTGAAACAGCAACCGTCAACATGTAATCGACCAAAAGACTACCACCAGCTATCAAGCCAAACTTAGGAGACAGATTTTCCGTCGTTACCATATAGGCACCACCACCTTGAGGATAGGCTTTGATAACCTGTCTATAAGAGATAGTAAGACTGGCCAAAAGAACGAGAACCAAAAGCCCAATAGGGATTGACCACCAAATAGCCGCACTAGATACAGCTGTCAGAACCAAGACGACCTGCTCTGGACCATAGGCGATAGATGAAAGTGCATCACTCGACAACATGGCCAAGGCCTGAATCTTGGACAATAAGTGTTCATCACCATTATCATCATGAGTTAAAGGTTCACCGATTAAAATGTTTTTCAGACGTTGAAACATTGTGATCTCCTTACTTTTAAAACATACGAGGGCTATTATACGCCCCTAAATGTCATCTTTCAAGTCTTAAACATCACTTGCCTGCTCTAAAACCCATTTTCTGACCTGAGAAATGAAGTATAGAGATCCCGTAATCACATAAAGTTTCTTATTGTCAGTCGTCACATGTTCTTTAATCCATGTTTTGAAGTCTGGTACCTGCTTATAAACCTCTGGGTATTGATCTAGTTTAACACTGTTTGGATAGTCAAAACTCGTTACAGTCAAGTCACCAACCGATTTTAGTTGAGCAAGCATGCCATCAATAGGCTTGGTGTCAATCGCCGCAAAGAGAAGTTCAATCTCCTTATCTACATATTCTGACTGCAACAAATCAATCAAAACTTTAACACTCTCATTATTATGAGCACCATCAATCATAAGATTAGGTCTTAAAAATTCTGTTCGACCTCGCCAATTGGCATGAGCCAGGGCATCCTTTATGAGTTCAGGCGTTACTTTGGGATAATCTTTTTGAAGCAATAAAGAAGCCATGATAGCCAAGCTAGCATTTGCTACTTGGTGTTGACCAGCCATAGCCAAGACTATATCATCTAACCTTTGCTCTCCATAGGTAAAATCAAAGGAATGGCTTGATCCTGTAGCCGTGAAATCTCTCCCTAGCTCATAGGTCTTAGACCCTTCTTCACGCGCTTTCTTCTCGAAAACATCTCGAACATCAGTACGGTCAGTCGCATAAATAAAGGGAGCTCCATTCTTCAAAACACCGGCCTTCTCAGCTGCAATCTCAGCATGAGTATTCCCCAAAATAGCCTGATGGTCTAAACCAATCGAAGGGCATAGGACTGCCAAGGGCTTAAAGAGATTAGTCGAATCATGAAGGCCACCCATTCCCGCTTCAATGAATGCGATATCCACAGGATGGACCTGACCAAAATAGAGGAACATCAAGACTGTGATAATTTCGAACTCTGTCGCATTTTCGTGATTTGTCTCTTTTGGCAACCGTTCAACCACAGGCTTCACACGATTAACCAGGTCAAGTAAGTCCTCTTCTGAAATCATCTGACCATTGATAGAAATCCGTTCCTTAAAATCAATAATGTAAGGCGAGGTAAAAGTTCCAACTTCATAACCTGCTTGAGAAAAAATCATTTGTAAGGCATTGACAGTAGATCCCTTACCATTTGTTCCCACAATATGCACAGCCTTAAGATTGTCCTGTGGGTTTCCTAGTTCTTCAAGCATCCAGGCCATACGTTCCAAGCCAGGCTTAATACCAAATTTTAATTGACCATGAATCCAATCCAATACTTCTTGATAAATCATAATTGCTCCTTTTTAAGCTAATGCTTTGACTTAGCCATTAAACTAACCATTAAACTAGTTAACCTAGTTTTTCTATTAGCCTAATACCACTTTAACCCTCTTATTATACCAAAGACTGCTAGCTATAACCAAAATAGACAAAAAAGGTAACCCTAGGGTCACCTCTTAAGCTTTCTCTTTTTCGTCAATAACAAGACGAACTTTTTTACCTTGAGTAGGTACCGAATAGACAATCGCTCTTATCGCCTTAATAGTACGTCCTTTTTTCCCGATAACACGCCCAATATCGGATGGAGCAAGATCAAGATGGTACTCCAAAAACTCAGGACCGTCAATAATCTTGATGGTCAACTGATCTGGTGAAGTAATTAAGGGGTTAATGATAGCGATAATAAGATTTTCAATGGTATCCATAGGCTAAACAATTATTTTGAGAATTTTGATTCGTGGAATTTCTTCATAACACCTTCTTTTGAAAGGATGTTACGAACTGTATCTGAAGGTTGTGCACCTTTAGACAACCACTCAAGAACACGTTCTTCTTTAAGTGTTACTTGGTTTTCTTCAACGAGTGGGTTGTAAGTACCAACTGTTTCGATGAAACGTCCATCACGTGGAGCACGTGAGTCTGCAACGTTAATACGGTAGAAAGGTTTTTTCTTAGAACCCATACGAGTCAAACGGATTTTTACTGCCATTTTCAATTTCTCTTTTCTTCAGTTTTTTTATTATGGTGGAGGCACTTACTGCCTCTCTACCTTAACTAGTATACCATATCATTTTTATGTGTCAAGAAAAAAACTTGACAGATTTAAATTTTCTACAAAAAACTAGAGACAAGCTCTAACTTCCTTATAGGACTATTTCTTGGTAGTACTCTTATGATTTTTTTCATAAGCCACCTTTGTTTCAGCATACTCGGCTTCTAAGCCCTTAGCTGTCGCTTTAGAAGCTTTCTCAGTTCATATATTTGAACTTTATCTTCATAAATCAATTTCATAATAAAAACACCTCAAAAGTTAGACTTTCTCTATCTAACTTTTTGGATGCAGTTCAGCTAAGCCTTTTTTCTTTTTCCATACTTTTGCTATAATAGAGACATACATATCGAAGGGAACTCAACATATGACAATAGATCAGCAACTCGTTTGCTACAAACGTCTTCCAAACTGGACAGCCAAGACACTCCCAGAAATGGTGACGCAAAAACATAACACTAAGGTTGGAACCTGGGCTAAACTGACTATTCTATCAGGAGCTCTTCACTTTTACGAATTAGATGAAGGGGGACAAGTTACCGCAGAGCACCTCTTCACGCCTGAAACAGAAATTCCTTTTGTCCAACCACAAGCTTGGCATCGAATCGCTCCTGCTTCCGATGATTTAGAATGCTATCTTTCCTTCTACTGCAAGCCAGAGGACTACATGGCTAAAAAGTATGATACTAAAGCCCACTCTGAGGTTCTTGAAGCCGTCCAGTCTGGATATATTAAACCTGGTCGTACCCTTGATTTAGGCTGTGGCCATGGTCGCAACGCTCTTTATTTGGCATCACTTGGGCATGATGTTACAGCCGTTGACGTTAATAACGAAGCTACACAACGCATCCAAATGATTGCAGATGAGGAAAGTTACAATGTTAGAGCTGGCTACTACGATATCAATGTTGCTGCTCTTCCCGAGTCTGAGACCTTTGATTTCATCCTCTCAACAGTAGTCTTTATGTTCCTTGATCCCGATCAAATTCCGACTATTATCAAGAATATGCAAGAGCGTACTGTCGTAGGTGGTTACAATCTGATTGTCTGTGCCATGGATACCGAGGAACACCCTTGTACCATGCCTTTCCCATTTACGTTTGAAGAGGGAGAGTTAAAAAATTATTATAGTGACTGGGAGTTAGTCAAGTATAATGAAAATCTTGGTCACCTTCACCGTTTGGATGAATATGGCAATCCCATCGCCCTTCAATTTGCGACCATGTTAGCCAAGAAGGTAAAATAAGAGCGAATAACTGTAGACGAGCTGAGCACAGCTTGACTTGTCTTCAAAGTAAAAACTAGGAATCCAGTCGGATTCCTAGTTTTTTAATTGTTTACAATGTCTGCATATCCTGATTTAAGGTCTGCGTTTTCTGTTTCTTTGACATCATACACACCACCATTAGTAGTTACTGAGTAAGGAACAAAGGGAGTTCCGTCTTTTTTTATCGTAAAGAAATAGCGGTGAACAGAAGCAT
Source organism: Streptococcus vestibularis (assembly GCF_900636445.1). Classification (NCBI taxonomy): domain Bacteria; kingdom Bacillati; phylum Bacillota; class Bacilli; order Lactobacillales; family Streptococcaceae; genus Streptococcus; species Streptococcus vestibularis. The sequence continues at coordinate 1,508,362 of NZ_LR134275.1, forward strand.
TTCCCATCTCTCATAAACCGAAACAATGGTACACTCAGAACTGCTATTACCATTTGCAGCATCGGTTTCATCCACAGACATATTATTGTCCGACATTCAACGAAGAGGCTTCCTTGGCATGGTTAGAATCAGGTGTATCAATACTTACACTACTAGATTCGTTTGACTTATTATTTCACTAGATGAAGTGATAGTATTCTCCGTTGATGAGAATATCGAGCTAGCCACTGTGGAAGACGACTGAGTCTGTTTATCGTTCTTCACTGAACTGGTGACAAGAGTCAAACCAATTGCAACTACGATTGCTACTAGGGATCCTAAAAGTATATAGATATAATTATATTTTTTCGAGACTCCAATAAGGCCAGACCGATAAGCCAGTTGTAGCTAATCAGATTTTGGCTTACGTCCCTGAACTTACTCAAAACGACTTATCCATTCTGCTTCTGACAGCTTTCGCATAATTTTCCTCTTCTCTTTATCTTATTACCTTTCATCCTATTACAGAATAAGTATGATGACAATAATGACAAAGATATGAAACTTGCTCTTAGTAAGACGATTAATGACTTATAAGAGAGAACAGGTTCAGACAAAAGAGGAAAATCAAGACACCCATGACCAGTAGGAGACTAATCTTATAACCTAGAGGATTTTGGGGATTTAAACTGATTTCAAGACCATACCTACGGAGGACAAATAAGGGTTCTGAGGGAGATCGATTAAGGGTGTAATGCAAGAGATACCTTAAGTAAAATAGAAAGAAGAGACTCATTCCTGGAAAAATGGCAATGGGAAGAATAATTCCCCGCGACAGACTAGTCATTATGGTAAGAATGATTTGTATCAACAAGAGAGCCCAAAACAAGTAATAAATATATGATTACTTTTTCATTAATATATACCTCTCAATCTAAAATAAGTATACTCCTCCTAGTTTCCCTTATCAATCCCATAACTCGCCTGATATCTTATTTTCTGCTACAATAGATAGGAACAATTCAAAGAAGGAAACTGTACACATGAAATTAATTTCTTGGAATATTGATTCCCTAAATGCTGCTCTTACCAGTGATTCTGCACGCGCTCAATTATCACGCGCTGTCATCGATACTTTGGTCGCTGAAAATGCAGATATCATTGCTATTCAAGAGACAAAATTATCTGCTAAAGGGCCAACTAAAAAGCATTTGCAAATCTTAGAAGACTACTTCCCTGACTATGTCAATACCTGGCGTTCATCTGTCGAACCTGCCCGTAAAGGTTATGCTGGAACCATGTTCTTGTATAAAAAAGAATTGATGCCAATCATTACTTATCCTGAAATCGGAGCGCCTTCAACCATGGACTGTGAAGGACGCATCATCACTCTCGAATTTGACAATTTCTTTGTGACACAGGTCTACACACCAAATGCTGGTGACGGTCTCAAACGTCTGCTTGAACGTCAAATCTGGGATGAAAAATATGCAGATTACCTAGCCAAATTGGACGCTCAGAAACCCATTCTTGCGACTGGCGATTATAACGTTGCCCACAAGGAAATCGACTTAGCCAACCCGTCAAGTAATCGTCGCTCACCAGGCTTTACAGATGAAGAACGTGCTGGTTTCACTAACCTCCTCTCTAAAGGATTTACAGATACTTACCGTCACCTCAATGGTGATGTTACAGGCGCTTATACATGGTGGGCTCAACGTAGCAAAACATCTAAAATCAATAATACAGGCTGGAGAATTGACTACTGGTTGACTTCAAATCGTATTGCCGATAAGGTCACAAAGTCAAACATGATTAACTCTGGTGATCGCCAAGACCACACACCTATTGTCTTAGAGATTGACTTATAAAATAACTCTAGACCTAAATCCCTAAAAGAGTAGACCTGCTACTCTTTTACTATGCCCAATAAAGGAGAAATAATGAAATCTAAACTTAACCCTACACAAAAGCTTGTTCTCTCAGCTATTATCATGGCCCTTTATATCGCTATCCTCTTTGTCTCACAAGCCATTTCCTTTGGTGCTGTTCAGATGCGTCTGGCCACGGCTTTATATGGATTAACCTATATCTTTCCATTTTTGGTTGTCCCACTCAGTCTCGCAAATGCTATTGCTAACTCTTTTGGTGGCCTGGGATTGATTGATGTTGTCGGTGGTTTCTGTGCCAGCTTTTTAGCAACTGGTAGCATCTACCTCATCCGTAAAATTAAGCTATCTAGCTGGTTTATCATACTCCCAATCCTACTCATTCCATCCTTAGTGGTACCAATATGGCTTAGTGCCCTACTTAAACTTCCTTATATTGCTCTTGTTATTAACCTTATCTTAGGGCAAATAGTTCCTTCAATCCTGGGAGCTGTACTTGTACGAGAGTTAACTAAGCGAGGATACAAAGACTGACAGACAAAAGTATCTCTGCAAATTGCAGAGATACTTTTTTTAGTAATGATTTGCTTTTTCGTAAGCTTCTTTTGGTGTCAGTTTATCTCCAAAAATAAGTAAACGGTAGTCAACATTAGTAGGATCTTTTTGATAGTCATCAACCCAATCTTGATTCATTTCGAGGTAAAGATTATAGGTTCCCAACTTAGTCGAAACAGTACCTATCTTGTAAAAATCTTTATAACGCTTTTGGTTATCCGATTTTTTTAATTTTTCATATCGATAATAACTTCTGCTAAACTCCGTGAACTGGAATTCTTTCTTATCTTTTCCAGAGCCAGTTGTGACTTCAATGGTGCCCTTGTTATTTGTTAAATGTAAATCATAATCATAGTCATTGTGACTATTCACTTGGAAGACACCTGAAGTGATATCACTGTCATCAGAGAATGTCTGAATATCAGCGAACTTAGCAGCCTGCCAAGAAGCAGGGATTCCTTCATACTCACCATCGCTTTGCAAGCCTAAAAGTGACCAATAATGACCAAGATAGAAGGTATTAGACTTATTACGATCTGTCACCAGTTCACCTACCATCTTAAGGTTTTCAGCACCTAGACGGTAAGGGTTAGAAAGGTAACCAAAGACTGGGAAGAAGTAAATGATGACTGTAAAGGTTAAGAGAGTCTTCATATTAATCTTATTGATAGCCCAGAAGAAATAGGCAGCTGAGAACAAGAGAGCGTAAGCAGCACCATAGCTAAACTTATGCGCATGGGCAATCAAAAGTAAAATGAAGAAAATAGGTTGGATAGGGCGAATCTTATGATAGATGATAGAGAAAACGTCCTCCTTGTCTTCCTCAGATTTGAAAATCAAGGACAAGACAATAGTCAAGAGTACAAAGAAGGCGCCAAACCCGAAACCAACATCATTTGGACGGAAGAAGTAAGCCAAGATGGACATGTCCATTACCAATAGCCAAACAGATGCAAATTTGACTATGTTGTTACCAAATTTTTCAGCTGTTTGACTAGGTGCCTTCAAAGGTACCTCAAAGGCTTGTGCAAGTGCTCTTTCTTTGGCTTGGCGTTCGGCCTCTATTGCCGCTTTCATTTCCTTAGTACAGCGTTCCTTTTGGAACAAATGAGCAACCTTGGTCGGTTCATCTTGTCTCGACTTGGTAATGCTCAAAAAGAGCAAATATTGCATAGCAAAGATGAGAGCTGTGTTCCCACCGTATTCTAGGAAGGAACCATCCCAAATACTAGAAACAACTGCAAAAACAATATAACCTCCAATTGAGATTAAAACCGTCAAAAGCAAATGAATCCAACGAAAACGATAAGTGTATTTATCAGTTGTATCTCGTCTCAAAAACGTGTCACGTGGGTAAAGATACCAGATAACTAAGATAAGTTCAATGGCCTGAACAGATGTTAGAAAACCAACATAGTTGAAGCCAAAAACGGCTACTACCACATTGATGAGATAGGAAATAATAGCCAAAACTCGCAGACTGGTTCGCTTAGACAAGAGTCCAATACTCATCAGGGTGATAGTTGAGAAGGCAGAAAAACCAGCACCCATCTTATTATCAAAGATAAACACATTGACAAAGGCAAAAATCAAGATTCCTAGAAGAGTTAAGACTTGTTTTTGCATTTCTTTTTTCTTTTCTTTCATATTTTCCCTCCTTCAAAGCGTTGAATATACTTTTGAAAGCCTAATAAACTAAAGGTTTCAATCTCATAACGGACCTGATCAACACCATCACTAGTGCTTTCCTCTAGCAGTTTAAGTTTTGGAATATCGGATTCCAAGACATCACGGTAAAGTCCTTTATACTCAAAGGTAATTCGAGCCCACTCATTACCAAAAAGAATTGAGAAAGCCAAATCATTTTCAGATTTGTGAATGGTTTGAAAACGATCAACACGGAAATAACGGATTTCAGAGAACTGATAATCACAAGTAAAGTTATCATCCAGTTTGTAAGAAATACAGTAGAAATAATGGTTGTCAAAAATGACTGAAATCGGAAAAACATTATATTCCTCCACTTTTTCTCCTGGCTTACGGTAACTAAAAGACAAAGGACGTTGGTCCACAATGGCATCGAAAATGGCTGAAATAGCTGGTAAGAGTGACTTATCTTGATTCTGATAAATCTTAAGTTCTTGATAACTATCTAGTTCTAGCTCAGTCAATCGCTTGATACGTCTGCGCTCCTTGTCGTCTACAACCCTCTCAACAAAGATGTTGATAATTTCTGCTACTTCATCCTTTCGAAGGGCACGACTCTCTAAAAGAATCTTAGATAGGATAACTGCCTGATTGTATTTAAGGTTACCATAGCCCTGTTCATACTGGGCATGATAGGAACCGTTTTTTCTAGAATACTTAACCTTCATATTTGGACGTAACTCAATCAAATTTTCCTTGAGTTCACTCACGTCCTATTTAAGTGTACGCTCACTTATGCCAAAGCGAGCCAGGTAGTCCGTTTTTGAAATGTCATTTCCCTTTTCCAATTCGGACATAAAATACAAGAGACGTTTGGTTTTTGATGCTGTCATTATAAAATCCCTCTTTATAATCAAACCTCTTATTACAAAAAAGTGCTGTCTAGTTATTCATTATCATAGATAGTCATCCCCAGTAGCGACGAGCCACAGAATTATAGCTCAAATAATAGTCCTTTTTCTTTTCGTTATACTCAAAAGATAGTCTTAACAATTGTGCTTTCTCAATAGGACTATTCTGATCAGTGTAATCAAGATCATCTGACTTATATATGATTCCTGATGAATGGACGTTGATACTTCTCCAGGCCCTTTTTGCCTGATAATGTTCCCTCACTACCTCAGACAAGGATGTTGCTGGACCCAAATAGTCTTGGTCTTTAGTACGTAAGCTATTTATCTGCTCTTCCGTCCAATTGCTGCTATAATTATCAACCTCAGTGACGCCATCAAGGCGATAAGTCGCTATTCCACCATCATAGATAAAGTGTCCCTTTTCGTCCTTCACAAAAGAGAGATCAATATACTCATTGCCATCTCCACGGTTATATCTCACCTTGAGACCACTAGACTCAATCTCGACATAATTGCCCTTACCATGACTTTTAATAATCGAACGTAAGGCATCATCCTTGGGTTTCAGATTTTCAAAATCTTCTTCCGTCCAGTTATAAATCGCAGACTCATCTTCGTAGTCTTTGGGATCATCGCTATCAGGTTTATCCTCATCAAGATCTGACTGAGACACCTGATGAATTATCCTATATTTCTTCTTATCTCCTCGATAGACAGAACCGCCTAAAGTCGCAAAGAAGGATAGTAAAATCAAGCCAACCACGATTGCGGTGAAGAGAAATCTACCTAGCTTCTATCCCGATATCAAGGACAAAACATGCCACAATTATCGGCTTATACTTCCAAGATAACAAGACCAAGCCCCAGCTCACACTTAAGAGTATCAGTGGCAGAGCAAGAGTCAAAAAGGAATGCCGCTTCTCAGCTTTTTCCTCCTGAAAAGCATATTCAAACTCTGGCCCTTTATTACTAAAACCCGACTCGAAAGCCTGATCACCATTCTTTAGATGAACATCACTTAAATAATGTTCATTCTCTTTATTAAACATCCACTCCTCTAAATATTCTATATAACAATTTCCCAGTTTTTCTATTGTAACAAATGAAAGCGTCATTTTCTACAAATATACTTAAAAAGCGGCTCTATAATTTCTGTAGTGGGTAAAACCACTGTAGAGATTATAGAGCTTTTTTAAGTGTACACAAAAAGTCCCATAAGAACTATAATGAAAAGCAACCAAACCATCATTAGGAAGAACTTATGAGACTTATTAAGAATACCACAGAATTAATCGGAATTAAAGACCAAAATATCATTATTTCACTTGTTTTTGAAACTGACACTCATATAGAGATTCAAGCAAAACTCGATTACCCTGCACCATCATGTCCTCACTGCCATGGAAAGATGATCAAATATGACTTTCAAAAAAACTCTAAAATCCCTCTTCTCGAGCAAGCTGGAACTCCAACTCTACTACGTCTGAAAAAACGTCGTTTCCAGTGCAAAAGTTGTAAGAGAGTAACGGTGGCTGAGACATCAATCGTTGAGAAAAACTGCCAAATCTTCAATCTAGTCCGTCAAAAGGTTACACAACTCCTAACTGATATTGCCAGAAGGTTTCGTGTGTCGACGTCCGCTGTCTATCGTAAGCTTGACCAGTTTACTTTCAAGGAACATTTTGACAAACTCCCAGCTGTAATGTCCTGGGATGAGTTTGGGTTCAAGAAAGGTGACTTGGATTTTATCGCTCAAAACTATGAGACCAACGAGATCATAACCATCCTTGATAATCGTCGCCAAACCACTATACGAAACTACTTTTTGAAGTATCCATTGAAAGCTCGACAAAAAGTGCAGTTTATCACGATGGATATGTCTAGAGCTTATATTCCACTGGCTCGCAAACTCTTCCCTAACGCCAAAATTGTTCTTGATCGATTTCACATCATCCAGCACCTTGGTCGAGCCTTTTTAAAGACAAGAATTGCCATTATGAACCAGTTCGATAAGAAGTCACTACCCTATCGAGCCTTGAAGAATCACTGGCGACTTTTCCAAAAGGACAGCCGTAAACTATCTCTCAACTCTTTTTATTCAAAGACTTTCCGCCAAACTTTAGCACCACATGAAGTCGTTGCGAAGACACTAGGCTTTTCAAAAGAGCTTACTGACTACTATACACTTTATCAGCTTTTGCTTTTTCACTTTCAGGAGAAGAGAGTAGATGAGTTCTTTGAGCTGATAGAGGAAAATAGAAGCAAAGTCAATCACTATTTTCAAACGGTCTTTAGAACTTTTCTTAGACACAAACAATACATCCAAAATGCACTAGAAACAGACTATTCAAACGCAAAACTGGAAGCTACCAACAAGTTGATTAAAGACATCAAACGGTTGGGATTCGGTTTTAGAAACTTCATCAACTTTAAGAAACGTGTCTTCATCACTCTGAACATAAAAAAAGAGAAGACCTATCAGGTCCTCTCTAGATGTTAGCTTTTCGTCACCCACTACAGTTGACAAAGAGCCCAAAAAGCAACCTATCTTAGGTTGCTTAAAGGTTAACCTTAATCATTTTCGATTTTTTCAGCTTCTGTACTAAATTTTTGTGCAATAGCTTCTAGAGCCAAGTCGTCTGTATCTGGAAGCGTGATAGCATCATCAGAAATCTCATCAATATTAGCATAGAATTCAATGTGATTCTTAAGATTTTGAAGGTGGATTGGGGCATCACCACCGTATTCTCCATCCAGATTGATCATCATACGATCTTCACCTAAAGGCTCAATATCTAGTGAACTTGTTTTGATATAGGAAATTCTCTTGTCGTAGATGTGTTTACCACCTTGGAGAACCTGACGAATAAGGTCTACCAATTCAAAGAGGTTGGCTGTCTTAACCATGATTAGTGTAAATTTACCATCATCCAGTTTAGCATCTGGGGCAATCGTTTCAAAGCCACCAACTGAATTGGTCAAGGCAACGAAAATCATGGAAAGGCCGCCTTCAAAGACACCCTCATCATGCGTAATACGGACAGGAACCTTTTTAACTTGTGGAAGCAACTCTGCCCCCTTAACAAGGTAAGCCAAATAACCAAGCACTGTCTTTAAGCGGCTAGGAACACTATAAGTTAGTTCCGTAAAGGAACCCGCAGCCGCAATATTGATGAAGTATTTGTCATCATAGGCACGACCAATATCCATTTGAAGGGTTTGATTTTTAGCAATAACCTTGGCTGCTTCAACAGGATTCCCTCTTGGAATCTTCAAGGCGCGTGCAAAGTCATTTGTCGTTCCCGTTGGAATAACCGCCATTTGTGGGCGTTTTTTAAGCGGGGCAATCCCAGAAACAACCTCATTGATTGTTCCATCGCCACCTGCAGCAATAACTAAGTCAAAGCCTGCTTTGGCTGCACGAGTGGCCTCATTTTTTGCTGAGTTTTCATCTGGTGTTGTTTGAAAGGCTGACGCTTCAAAGCCAGCACCTTCCAGAATATCCAAGACCTCAGCAACATTTTTTTTCATAATTTCTTGTCCAGATGTTGGATTATAAATTAAGCGGGCACGTTTTTGTTTCATATTGAACTCCTATAAATCCAGCAACCAAGCCTCATCTTTTACTTCAATTCCTAGGCTTTGTGCTTTTTCCAACTTACTTCCGGCATCACTACCAGCAACCACTAAATCTGTTTTCTTAGAGACAGAACCTGTCACTTTAGCACCCAGAGCTTCTAGTTTTGCCTTTGCTTCACTACGTTTAAGATGCTCCAATTTCCCTGTCAAAACAACTGTCTTACCAGATAAGATAGCATCATCTGCCACCTTTTGTCCAAGATAGGACAAATTAACGCCATAGGATTCCAGTTCTTTCATAAGAACTTGAGCCTCTTCCTTAGCAAAATAGCGCTGGATGGACTTGGCAATAACATCTCCTAAACCATCTACAGCAGCAATAGCCTCGACATCCGCACTGGCTAACTCTTGTATACTTCCAAAAGCTTCTAACAATTGCTTACTAACCTTGGCACCAACATGACGAATCCCAAAGCCATAGAGCAATTTCTCTGCAGAATTTTCTTTTGAGACTTGAATGGCCGAATAAAGTTTCTCAGCTGATTTTTCCTTGAAACCTTCTAATTGGAGGAAATCTTGACTGTTCAAGCCATAGATATCAGCTACATCTTTAACCAATTCAGCTTTAAAGAGTTTTTCAACTACTGAAGGTCCCATACCTGCGATGTTCATGGCATCACGAGAAGCAAAATGAATCAGACCTTCCTTGATCTGAGCAGGGCAAGAAGGATTGATACAACGTAGGGCAACTTCATCTTCAAAATGTAAAAGACCACTGCCACAAGATGGACATTGTGTCGGTACTTCCATCGGCTCCTGTGTCGTACGCTTACTTTCTACCACACGAAGAACAGCAGGGATAATATCACCAGCTTTGTAGACAATAACGGTATCACCGATACGAATGTCTTTTTCAGCAATATAATCCACATTATGAAGGGTAGCTCGACTAACCGTTGTCCCTGCTAATTGCACCGGAGTCAAATTAGCAGTCGGCGTTACTACACCTGTACGACCTACCTGCCAGTCTACTGAAAGAAGCTCTGCTTCCTTTTCCTCAGCAGGGAATTTATAGGCAATGGCCCAACGTGGTGCCTTGACTGTAAAACCTAATTCCTCTTGCATGGCTAAACTATTGACCTTTATAACAACGCCATCAATATCGTAAGCCAAGTCATCACGATCCTGACCGACAGCTTGAATAAAGTCCCAAATCTCATCCATCGACGATGTGACAATGCGTCGTGGATTAACTGAGAAACCTAGTTCTGCCACTTCATTTAAGACATCATTTTGTGTGAGACGCTCCGTTGGACTAGCTTCCTGATAAAGGAAAGTCGCTAAACGACGCTCCGCAACCACTTTGGTATCCAACTGACGAAGAGTCCCTGCTGCAGCATTACGTGGATTGGCAAATTCGGCTTCACCATTCTCCTGACGTTGGATATTGATGCGTTCAAACTCAGCTCGTGGCAGATAACACTCCCCACGCACTGTAATATTAAGCGGTTGATCCAGCTTAAGAGGGATATCTGAGATACGCTTGACATTTTCAGTGATATTTTCACCGACAGAACCATCACCACGTGTCGCACCTACCTGGAGAACACCATCCACATAGGTCAGCGAGATAGAGAGACCATCAATTTTGAGTTCAGCCATATAATCAGCATTAGGAAATTCGTCCTTAACCCTCTTATCAAAGGCATCCAGCTCTTCTCGTGAAAAAGCATCCTGCAAACTATAAAGCGGATACTCATGTTGATATTTTTCAAAACCATCAAGGACCAGCCCTCCCACACGATGTGTTGGACTATCTGCTTGAACAAGTTCTGGATGTTCAACCTCCAAATCTACAAGCTCACGATAGAGCTTATCGTAGTCTGCGTCTGACACCGATGGATTATCTTCCGTATAATACTCTTTTGCATACTGGTTAAGTTTAGAAACCAGCTCTTTCATTCGTTTTTCCATAGGAACATTTTAACATAAAAGCAACAAAAAACGCCTTTACAGACGTTATTTTACGAAACAAAATCGATTACTTTGGCCAATTTCTTGATAAGGACCGCACCAACTAAGAGTGACGCCAATTCTCCTAAAGCGACAGTGAACCAAGTAGCCCAAAATGGCGCTTGAGTAACCAAGGTCAACTCTGCAGCGATGGTCACCATGAAGAATGAAAAATAAAAAGCAAAATAAACATGAGCCTTATCAAGGAGGCCACCCAAAATATCTTGATTCTTAAAGCGGTCAAAGAAATAAACTCCTGAACCAACAAAGACTAGCGTTGAGAGACTTCCAACAACCACATCAATCATGTTAAAACTAAAGAAATTAGCAATCACACACCCCAAAGTAACGGCAATGATATACTTGCGATTATAAAATCCCAGAAGATTGAACATTTCCGCAATACGGAACTGGTAAGGACCATACGAAATTAAGTTGAAAGGTGGCACAATGGTCAAGACCACGTAAAGAGCCGCCACAATAGCAATATGTGTTAAATCACGAACAGTTTGTTTTTTCATTTTTCCTCCATAATCATTATCTTTTTATTATCTACAAAGGATAATATTCCCGTCAAAAGAGCCTGGGCTTCGCCAAGCTCTCTTTATGCTCTAAGACTTATCCTCATCGTTTTTTTGTTTTTTGCTGTCACTACCGTCTCCAGAAAAATGCTGAATTATGGTAAGCACGTCACCCCTTCTACTGTGCAGTTCACCTTGTTTAAGTTCCTGATAGGTCGCATTAAAGACAGCACCCAAAATCAAAATCCTAGCCAAAAAGATGAACCAAAGCATGAAGACGAAAATCATAATGGATCCAAATAACTTGATATCAACTAATCGACTCAAGGTACGAATCACATAGGTTCCAAACAAGTTGCTTAAATAGCCAATCACTAAAGTCGTAAAGATAGTCCCTGGCATAACATAGCGGATTTTTCGAATCTTCACATTCGGAAGTACAAAATAAAGCACCATCATTCCCAGGAAGACAACTGCAATACTCAGAGGCTGGATACTATTTAAAATAAGCTGAGTCATCTTGGAACCAATAGGATAGGTCTGTGTAATAACTCTAAGAACCGACTGAATAATCGTAGATAGCATTAGTGCAAAGGTGAGTAAGAACAAGATGACGAGACTCATGAAACCACCAACAATGTGACTAATAAAGACATCACGGTGTTCTGAAGCACCATATACCTTGTTAATCGCCTTTTGAAGCGAAGACAAGGACTTAATCATGGTCCAGAATCCCGTCAAAGAGGCAACTCCCAACAACTGTCCTGAAGGTGTCGAGAAGATATCCTGAACAACGTTGGCTGCAGGTGCATAAAACTGCTTAGGAAGGTGTTCATTCATAAACTTCAAGAGATCAGTCGTATCAATATTCAGATAGGGAAAAACATTTGCCGCAATGACAATGAGCGGAAAGACCGTCAAAATCAAATAATAAGCCACGGCAATACTAGAAATATCTATCTCAGCACTACGATAATGTCTAAGGTAAAGCTGCAAAGGGCGCCATTGAAGCTTATCTAGGAGACGGGCCATTATGCCTTGTCGTTTCATACTAATAAGTTCTTTCTTCGCCTTGAGAAGTCAAAATTACTGGACCATCTTTAGTAATAACAAACTGGTGCTCATATTGACAAGAAAGGCCACCGTCAAGTGTCTTATGAGCCCAACCAGTTTCAAGGTCTGTATCGATTTCCCAAGTTCCTGTGTTAATCATTGGCTCGATGGTCAAGACCATTCCTTCTTTAAGGCGAAGACCACGTCCGGCCACTCCATAGTTAGGAACCATTGGTTCTTCATGCATCGTTGGTCCAACTCCGTGTCCTACCAAATCACGAACGACACCATAGCCTCGACTTTCAGCGTATTCTTGGATAGCTGCGCCGATATCACCGATACGATTACCAACTACCGCTTGTTCAATACCAAGATACATGGCTTCACGGGTTACTTCCATAAGGTTTTTAACCTCATCAGAAGGCGTTCCAATCGCATAGGCCCAACATGAGTCAGCCAAACCACCAGTATATGATTCTGTATATTTTTTTACTTGCGCAACATTATCAAAATCCAATTTTGATACATCAAGCACTGACTTATCGATCGGTTCGGACAAGACCATATCAACTTTCAAGAGGTCTCCATCTTTCAAGATATAATGACGTGGAAAGGCGTGTGCTACTTCATCATTAAGACCACAACATGTCGCATAAGGATAGTCCATGATGCTTCCTTCGACCCCAATCTGAAGCGGTAGAACATTTTCTTCTTTACAACGACGACGCACATACTCTTCTACTTCCCACATATCCACTCCTGGTTTTAAGAGGTCACGTAGGCCAATGTGGATACTTGCAAGAAAATCTCCCGCTCTATCCATCGCTTCAATTTCACGTTCTGATTTTAGTGTAATCATTATTTTCTCCGTTTTCTTTATTTCTTTAATTTTAAATGGCTTATTAAGTTTTCTTGACCACTACTACTGACTTACAAACCGTATGATTACCATGAGTAACCATAAGGTCTAAATGAGCTCTGCGTCTGGTTTCCGCAATGATACTGGGTGTAATCGTCACCTTATCATCAATTTGAGCCGCCTGAAGAAAGTAAAACATCATCTCTTCAATCACCAGACTATTTTGTTCTTGGTTTTCCATCGTTCGGTAAACAACCTCTTTAACCATTTCTACAAGAACACCCTGTGTAAGGTTCCCAGAATTATCAATCATGGCCGGTTCTACCTCAAAACTAAAGGCATTCTTTTCACGATTAAGGTTAGCTATCATTTGATCGCTAAATGTATGGAGATCACCACGGTTATTATCTTGAAGCTCCTCTAAAACCTGACGACGAGTGATAGTGCCTAGATAATGTTTTTCGTCATCCACAACAGGAATCATGTCATAGTCTTCAAAAATCATCTTTTGGGCCACAGTCGCAAGGCTAGTCTCCAAACGAGTCACTGTCGGTTTTGTCATAATAGCCTTAGCCATAGTGGTCGGAAGCTGATTAGCCACATCACGCATGGTCACAATCCCAATAACCCTATCATCCTCAGACACAATAGGAAAACGAACAAGGTTAGTCCGTTTAACCAAATTTTGAAAATCTTTGACTGTCATTTCTGGAGTCATATAGTTGTAGTCTTCTCGTCTAGTATAGACTTGAGCGACTGTTTTAATATCTGTTTTGATACGAACATTAGAAAGTGCCTGGTTAATCATAGTCGCCACAGTAAATGTATCGTAAGTAGTGACCATGACTGGAAACTGCTTCAAACGAGAAAGCTCTTTAACCCTATCAGAAACCTGAAAGCCTCCAGTTACCAGAATAGCATTATTGTATTCGAGGGCTAATAACTGGATATCTTCCCTGTCTCCAACAATGAGAAGGTCGCCTTTTGTTAGATAACGGGTGATATTCTCAATAGTCATGGCTCCAATGTAGAACTTACTGAAGACACGTTCCAAACCTTCATGACCCGAAATCACCTCAGACTCTGTAATCTCTGCAATCTCCGCAAAGGTCAGTTTGTCAAGGCGAACCTGGACTTTCTTTTCAATTCGAACTGTTCCACTTCGAGGACGCGTTTCAACTAGTCCTCGATTTTCAGCTTCTTTAATGGCTCGATAAGCAGTTCCATCAGAAACCTGCAAGTGGTTAGAAATACTACGCACACTAACTCGTTTACCGATGGGCAAAGCCTCTAGATAATCTAGAATTTCTTGATGTTTACTCACAGTTCTCCTCCTTCTCAAAGCGGAGATAATCTCTCATGGTACGGGTGTATCGGTCTGCTCCTTTGAAACGAGACACCAATTTAAAGCCAGATTTTTCTGCCACACGAATCGATGCCTCGTTTTCCAAATGAGCAATAAGGATAATGCGTTCCATGCCCATAGCTGTCAATGCCAAATCTGACAAACAAGTAACTGTCTCAGTCATTAGACCTCTACCCCAGTATGAAGCATTCAAAAAATAACCGATCTCTGCAGTCCTTTTCTGGACGTCTATCTTTTCAAAGCGAACGATCCCAATCAACTTATTAGACTCTCGATCTACAATTGCCCAAACACCCAAAGGCTCCTTCATGAAATAATGTATCAAAAGGCAATCTGTTTCATACTGAGTTTTGGTAGCAGGAAAGAAAAATTGTAAATTCTCTGGATTCGACACAATCTCATGTAAGTCAAAACGATCTAAAAAGACGAGTGGTCTAAAAGAAAGGCGCTCTGACTCAAAGAAGGCAAAAGCACCCAAACTAGTCCAAATATCCATGATAGTATTATAGCACAGTTTTAGAAATGGAAAAAGGCTCAACAAGAAGCGGTTGAACCTTAGACTTAATCTTCAATCAAACGAATATCTGCACCAAGATCAGAAAGTTTCTCAATGATATTTGAATACCCTCGAAGAATAAATTCAATATTTGTTATTTCAGTCTGACCATCTGCCATAAGTCCTGCAGTAACGAGTGCAGCACCCGCACGCAAATCACTAGCTTTCACAGGTACACCAGAAAGTTGCGTTGGCCCATTATAAACAATCTGACCGCCAAGCACTTGAATATCAGCACCCATACGAGCCAGTTCAGGAACGTGATTTACACGCTTCTCATAGATTGTATCAATGATTTTTCCTCGGCCACTTGCTTTCAGCAACAATGGTGTCATTGGTTGTTGTAAATCCGTCGCAAAACCTGGATAAGGTGATGTCTTAATGTCAATAGGTTTTAAATCGCCCTGTTCTTCTACAAAAATTGCATCTTCTTCAACGATCATGCGAACACCCATTGCTTCAAGCTTAGCAATAAAACTTTCAAGATGTTCATAGAGAACATTTTTAATTTTAATCCCCTTACCAATAGCTGCTGCCATAGCAATGTATGAGCCCGCTTCAATACGGTCTGGAATAACCTGATGGCGAGTACCATGTAGGCTCTCTACACCATCAATCGTGATGATTTCTGTACCAGCACCACGTACACGCGCACCCATATTGTTGAGAAGCGTTGCCACATCAATAATTTCAGGTTCACGAGCGGCATTTTCAATAACCGTACGACCATCAGCCTTAGCCGCAGCCAACATGGTATTGATGGTCGCTCCAACACTGACCGTATCCATGTAAATATGAGCACCCTGAATACGTTGACCAGCATCAGTCGCAATACGCATAGACTCGGATTCATAAGAAATGCTAGCGCCCATCGCTTCAAACGCCTTAAGGTGAAGGTCAATAGGACGTGGTCCTAAATCACAGCCCCCAGGAAATCCTACTGTAGCTTGACCATAACGCCCAAGCAAACTACCATAGAAATAATAAGAAGCACGAAGGCTGTTAATCTTACCAAATGGCATTGGCATATCTTTAACTCCTCGAGGGTCGATTTCAAGTGTTTCGCCATCACGCTTAACAGAACCACCCATTACTTCAATGATCTCAATTAGATTATCGACGTCGCTGATTGCTGGTACCCCGTCAAGAGTAACCACTCCATCAGATAAAATGATGGCTGGAATCAAAGCAACAACTGAATTTTTAGCTCCTGATACTGTAACTTCTCCTTGAAGTTTCTTACCACCATTGATGATAATTTTACGCATACTGTTCAATCTTTCTTATACTGGAATATTAGCCTTTACATTCTACCATAGATTGAGGTGCATGACAAATTAAGGACCCTGGAAATTATCGGACAGTTTCACTTGATAGTTTGAACCATCCCTTAAACCGAATAGCACCATCCTGGTCTGTGCGTAAAACCTTAATATGACGTTCTTTGAAACGCTCTAATGTTTCATCATTTGGATGCTTATAACGATTATTTTCACCAGCTGAGACAAGCGCAAGTGATGGTTCTAACTGATCCAAAAAAGCTTCTGATGAAGAGCCTTTAGAGCCGTGATGTCCTGCCTTGAGAACACTTACTTTTAAATTTGGATAGCTGGACATCAATTCCTCCTCTCCTTCTTTTTCCAAATCACCAGTAAACAGAAAACTGGTCCCCAATAACTTTCCATAGAGAACAAGTGAATCATTGTTACCACCATCACCAATTTTATTGGGATAAAGAACCTGTAGGTTACTTCCCATCATAGGCAGTTTATCACCAGCCTTTAAGGTGCGAACGGGACGTTTAAGAAATCGAAGACGTTTGGCAAAACTAGGCTTAGTCAAAGCCCCCTGACTGACACAAATTTCCTTAATCTTAAACCGTTTAGCTACTTCCTCCAAATCACCAATATGGTCTGTATCTGTATGAGTCAGAACCAGATAGTCAATTTGAGACACTCCCCTTGCCTGTAGATAGGGAATTAAGGTTTTCTCCGCATTACTCGTCTGGCTCCCCTCTTGCCATTTTTCCTTAGAGCCGAAAGTCACCTTGCCACCTACGTCTATCAGGATCGTCTTACCTTTCATACTCCTTAAAAAAATACTGTCTCCTTGACCAACGTCAACCACCGTCACCTCATTGATCAAAGGATGTTTAACCCAGATCATCAAAAGACTAAAAATCATCAAGAGGGATATTCTAAACTGAGGCTTTTTCCAAAAATCAAAGAGCAAAACCAATACAACTATCATCAAGCCAAACTGAAACAAACTAGGTTTCCCTAGAATTAAAGGCTGGCCTATCCAGTATTGTATCCAAGTCAAAAAGGTCTCCATCCATTCAAAAAGTGGGTTAATTTGAGAAAAGATTACCAGTCCTGAAAGTGTAAAAAGTACTGTTAAGATAGGTAAGAGAAAGCTATCGAAAACTAGAGAGAAGATTGCCGTCAGAATCAAACTCAATGGTTGAAAAGTTCCATAATAGTAGGTCAAAAAAGGCAAAGTCCCAAGACTCAATACCAAACTCATATAGATTGACTTTTTAAAAGACGGCATCTCCTCAAAATCAAATAAACACAATAAGAAGGCATAAGAACAACTTAAAACACCTCCTACCGTTAAAAGAAAATGAGGCAAGACTAGAAATAATAGAAGCAGCGTTATGCCCATATTGTTCAGTTTTTTAATACCACACTCAGCCAAAAGGCTTTGAATCAAAGAACGTAAGACCGAAGCCGTCCAACCAGTCATTAAGCTATAGAAAATCGAAAAAGGTAATAAGATAGCAAGGATATAATTTTTGGGAAGACCCAAACGAAGAAGTCCATAGCGAAACCAGCCAAGAAAAAATCCAACCTGCATACCCGATAGCGCAAAAAGATGAATAATCCCCAAGCTGGTGTAGAGTTGACTCTGCTCATCAAACTCCTTATCCAAATACCCAAAGAGCAGTCCTGTCATATAGTGTCTCATCGGATTAGGAAAATGCGTCTGAATATGAACTAGAGCCCTCCTCCTCAATTGATGGAAAAAATCTATTGGAGATATCGATTTTGGGGTTACGATATGATCCAGACGCTCAATCTGAGCAATCCTATAAATGCTCTGACTAGCTAGATAAGACTGATAATCAAAGCCTTGAAAATTACGTTGACCTGTTGCCGAGGATAGCTTTATTTTTCCTTTTAAAACAAGCGTTTGACTAGTAGTCTTAAAAAAATACTGCTCCTTCTCAGATTTTAACCGGTAAAAGACCCGATAGGTTTGACCATTTGACTTACCGATTGCTGATAATTGCTCACCATTAACTGAGAGCGTATCTGCAACCAGTGTCACCTGATGAATTTCAGCAGGAACTTGCTTATCTTGCATGATAGCTCTGTGGTGCAAGAATAAAAAATAAATCAAAAAGAACCCACCAACAAGTCCCACCAACTTTAGAGCTGCCATATTCTTCCAATGATGCTTCAAAAAACAGACCATAAAAAAGACAAAAGCCCCAATAGCATAGAAATTAGATACAAAAATAGTAAAATAAAGAGCAACTATTAAAAGCGCTAGGGAAAAAAGATTGATTGGAGATTTTTTAAGCCACATAGATGGACTCTCTGATTTTATCTAACGTTTTATCACCAATGCCTGAAACATTTTTCAGGTCACCTACGGACTGAAAGCCGCCATGACTTTCACGATAAGCGACAATATCCTCTGCCCTCTTGGCACCAATTCCAGAAATAGTTTGTAACTGCTCTGAGGTCGCTGTATTTAAGTTAATTTTGCCATTCTTAGATACAGCCTGCCCTCCTTTGTTAGAGACCTGACCAGTATCTGATTGATCAAGAACAGAAACATTCTCGTCTTTATTGGCTACATAAATAACCTCTTCATCTGACAAGCTTGCGGCCAAATTAACACTCTTAGCGTCTGCATCCTCTGTCATTCCTCCAGCTTCCTGAATGGCATCTGTCACCCTAGCGCTTACTTTTAGCGTATATACACCTGGCTTGACCACAGCCCCCTTAACATCTACCGTTACTTTTGACTTAACTTTTTCACTTCCTTCAGTTTGTGACTGAGAAGACACTTCCGTAAGTGATTTTGACCCTTCTTTGGATGAGGAGGTTGACAATGTTGTCACATCTGTATAAGACGTCTCTGCCTCCATGCTGTTGCCGGCACCACAAGTCATCCACAGAAAGAAGCAGAAAACCATCATCAGCACACCAATGATACTCACAAATAGACGATTATTGTTAACATAGTCTATAATCTTTTCCTTCACGTCAGTCTCCTTAATTGATATATTTTCTTTCTTATTCGTAAAAAAATTGAAAAATATATCAAAAAGAAAAAAACTCCATCAGATTTATGTCTGACAGAGTCATTAGCTTATTTCTGTGTTTCTTTGGCACGGTGTTTTTCAGGATCCCAAACAAAGCTAGCTACATATGAGAAAGCCATAGTCAAAATCACTGCAAGGATAGCCACAAGACCGAGAGGTACACGGTAAATATAAGTCAAAGGATTTGGTTTCTTGCCTGTTTGATAGCTCAAAGCTTCTGCATCAAGACGATCAAATTCAGATTGGATACGACGAGCAACCTCTTGAATATTCTCGTCATTCAAACGCTTCAAATCTGAAATATCAATAGGATTACCATAGTTCATATCCACACGTTCACCTGTCAAGAGCCCCTTGAGTTCACGAGGTCCTTGATAGACAACTGGCATAATCTTAACCTTAGCCATCTTAGCGATAACCGCAACCCCACCCTTAACATCAGAAGAATGACGGCTACCACTTGGGAACATAATCAAACTACGATTACTCTTCTTAAGCATGTTAACCGGGTACTTGATAGCCTCCTGACCAGGATTTTCACGGTCAATTGGGAAGGCGCCACACATGCGGATCCACCAACCAAAGATACGGCTCTTGAAGAGTTCTTTCTTAGCCATGAAAATAAACTGCTTAGGACGAGCTGAAAAAGCCATATAAACAGGGTCCCACCAAGTGCGGTGCGGAGCAACCAAGATATAGTTTTCATCTTTGTTCAATAATTTATCGCGATTGTGGTAATGGGCATTACCATTGATAATCCAAAGAAGGAAGACAACAAGCCCACGTAAATAAGCGTAAAACACGTTTTTACCTCTTTTTCTACAATTTTTTAACTATTATACCAAAAAAAGGAACGCTTTTTCATAGAACTTCTTTGTAAAACAATTGGAAATGTTGTGGCACTTTCTAATTGTTTGAGCTATAATGTAATTATGAAAAGAAGTATTGAGATTATAGGGAAAAATAGGAAGGCACTTAATCTATGCCTCATCATTGCTAACTTGGCCGTACTGGCTATTCTAGGATTTGTTTTGTCACAACGCCACAATTCTAAAGCTGAACAACCAGCTCAGACTGAAAAAACTGAACAAGTAGCTAACGGAGCAAATTCTTCTTCAGAACAAGCTAAAAAAAATGATAAAAAACAACTCAAAAAAGGTAGTAACCATAGCATTGAAGCCTCTGATTATGCCTACGACGTTACTGCTGTTAATAACACTATCCGAGGTGTATCTCAAGATGTTGACGATAAGGTTGTCTTTTTAACCTTCGATGACGGGATTGATCCTACCTTGACACCACAAGTCATGGATATTCTGAAAGAGTATGGCGTTCACGCAACCTTCTTCCACATTGGTTATACCATTAGTCAAGAAAATGCGGACATCCTCAAACGCCAAATTACAGAAGGACACGCTATTGCTAACCATAGCCTTAGCCACAACTTTAACCTACTTTATCCTGGGCGTGTTCCCAACAAAAGTCAAATTGTTTCTGAAGTTGACCAAACCAATGCCAATTTCCAAGCCATCCTAGGTAAGGACTTCAAAACAAGAATTTTCCGTTACCCTGGTGGTCATATGTCATGGCAAGGATTGGAGGCAACCGACCATGCTCTCGCCAATCAAGGTATCCAGTGGATTGACTGGAACATGCTCTGTGGGGATGCAGAACCAGCCTCTGTTCGCCCAACCACATCTGAAACTATGATGGCCTACATGGATGGTTCTCAACAGTATTTCCCTGAAAGTCATGTTAAGGTTGTCCTTATGCATGACGCTGCTGGTAAAGAACTTACTGTTCAAACCCTTCCACAAATTATCGAATATTTCAAAAATCAAGGGTATACCTTCGGTGTCCTAGAGTAATCACTCGCAACAGTTCCTTTGGGAGCTGTTTTTTGTTACAATTAAAACTATGACAAATCCAATTTTAAAAGATGGAGAACGCATTGACCAACTCTTCTCCACAGATGTAAAAATCATTCAAAATAAGGAGGTCTTCAGCTATTCTATTGACAGTGTCCTCCTCTCTCGGTTCCCAAAAATTCCAAAAAAGGGATTAAT
This sequence comes from Streptococcus vestibularis, assembly GCF_900636445.1. Taxonomy (NCBI): domain Bacteria; kingdom Bacillati; phylum Bacillota; class Bacilli; order Lactobacillales; family Streptococcaceae; genus Streptococcus; species Streptococcus vestibularis. The sequence continues at coordinate 1,529,698 of NZ_LR134275.1, forward strand.
CGTCGACCTCTGTTCAGGAAATGGTGCCGTTGGCCTCTTTGCCAGTACACGCACTGAGGCACCGATTACCTTGGTTGAGCTGCAAGAACGTCTGGCTGATATGGCCCAGCGTTCCGTAACTCTTAATCAATTAGAAGATCAGGTGACTGTTGTCAATGACGACCTAAAGAATTTGCTTGACCATACCCCACGATCTCAGGTGGACCTTATCCTCTGTAACCCTCCCTACTTTAAGGCGACAGAAACATCTAAGAAGAATCTGTCAGAGCACTACCTCTTGGCCCGTCACGAAATCACGACTAATTTGGAAGAAATTTGCCAGGTCGCACGTCATGCCCTTAAATCTAATGGGCGCATTGCCATGGTGCATCGCCCTGACCGCTTTTTGGATATCATTGACACCATGCGCCAGTATAATCTAGCACCTAAACGCATCCAGTTTATCTATCCTAAGATGGGACGTGAGGCAAATATGCTCCTGATTGAAGCCATAAAAGATGGATCAACAGATGGACTGAAGATTCTTCCCCCTCTCTTTGTGCACAAGAAAAATGGCGACTATACCGACGAAATCTTTGAGATTTACTTTGGAAAAAAGGCTGAAAGTGAGTCCTAAACGATGGCAGAAAAGGATAGCAAGGCCTACATGTATGTGGTCGAGTGTGCCGATGGAACCCTCTATACAGGCTACACCACAGACGTCGAACGCCGCCTCAAAACCCATAACTCAGGCAAAGGCGCCAAGTATACCAGAGCCCGCCTACCAGTTAAACTCATCTACTCAGAAGCCTTTGACAGCAAGTCTGAAGCCATGAGTGCCGAAGCACTCTTTAAGAAAAAAAGTCGAGAGAAAAAACTAGCTTATATCAAAGAACACACGGAAAAATAACCGTGCGTTTTTTAGTCTTGAATTATCAAATTAAGTGCATACTTTCCTCTTAGAAGACTTCATAAGATGTTTTCCAGTTAAGACATTTTCATATTCTATTATTTAGTTTGTTCTCCCAAAGCTGAATGATATAATCTTCAATCAATGTCAAATCACTACCTTTTAGAAAAATTCTCATAGTGGTATACAACGCACGTGTATGAATCAGTCTACATGCTCTAAATAGCTTTAAAATCAGTAGTATTACTCCAAATTTAGTAAATAAAAAAGACACCCGGCAAGGTGCCCTGAATTATATCCACAGTAAATGCCACAATATAGATAAACTCATCTTTAGATATAAATAATCTTACAAAACACTTCTATGCTATCTTTTTTCTCTAATTAAACCTACTTTGATAAATTAAATTAAACAACCACTGAAGATTGATTAATGGTTTTGTTTGAACCTTCATAATTGGGGAAAAATCTTCCCTAATCTCTCGTTTAATTTTCGATTCATTAACTTGAATTCTTTTTGCTTCTTCTGAAAAATAACTGACGTCCTCAAATCTAAACGTACTGTCAAAACCGACAGTCATATTATCCTTATCATATAAAAAGCTTCCTAAGGATTTTGTTAGAAAAGATTTACTTTTAGTATTTATAATAGCGTTTGTTCCGTCATTGTCATATCGAATACCATCAATCTCCGGTGTATAAATCCAGTCCATATTCTCTATCAACATAACGAGATCAGGCTCTGTCCCCTTCTTATGAGGGATATGCTGAGCATAATAAACAGAGTTAAATTTTAAATTAATAAAGATAAATAGGCTCATTCCTAAGACTGTAACCAACCCTATAAATAATCCTATAAAAATCCCTAAAATTTTGCTTATTTTCATTGTCATCTTCTCCTTCCTCTTCTACGACCAAACAATTTCTTGACTGGATTAACAACAAAACGTTTCACAGTATTTACGACAGGTCTTACAATATATCGTTTTGTTTCTTTTGCAATTGGTCTAACAACTGGTTATAGAAAAACTTATGAGTTTTTATTATGTACTTATATCGTATATTCAAGATATAGGAAAACGCTCTATTTCTTAGAGCGTTTTCATTGTTTATTTATCACCCTTGTTACGGATAACAAAGCCGTTTTTCTTTTCGCTTGAGGTACGGTGTGGGCGTTTGTTGCCATGGTTTTCGAAGTCACGGCTATTCTTCTTAGACTTGCGTTTGAAGTCACGACGGCCACCGTCTCGGTCATCGCGGTTACGGTCGCCACGGTATCCACCACCACGACGGCTGTTATCACGACCACGGTTGCCACGGCCACCTTTGCCACCTTTACCACCAAAGCCACCACCTGATGGTTTGAATGGCAATGGTTTTTCACGGGCAATTTCCACTTCTGGCATCATCTCTGGGTCTTGAACGGTCAAGCTCAAGATGTAAAGTGCCAATTCTTCAGGTGTGAATTCTTGAGCCAATTTAACCGCATCACCCTTGAACTTGTCAAAGTTAGAACGGATAGCTTCATCCGCAAAGTCACGTTCGATTTTCTTAAGGGCAACTTTCTTCTTAGCTTGGAAGGCTTCTTGAGCTGTTGGTGGCTTAAGGCCTTTCATGCGTTTCTTAGTCAAGTTTTCGATGATCCCCAAGTAACCCATTTCGTTTGGAGCAACGAAAGTAATCGATTGACCTGATTGGCCTGCACGACCTGTACGTCCAATACGGTGAACGTAGCTTTCTGGGTCTTGTGGAATATCGTAGTTGTAGACGTGAGTAACACCTGAGATGTCAAGACCACGCGCCGCAACGTCTGTGGCAACCAAGATATCGATTTGGTCGTTCTTGAAGTCACGGATAACACGAAGACGTTTGTTTTGGTCAAGGTCTCCGTGGATACCTTCTGCACGGAAACCACGAAGTTTCAAACCACGTGTCAACTCATCCACACGACGTTTGGTACGACCAAAGACAATTGACAATTCTGGTTGGTCAACGTCCATAAGGCGAGTCATAGTATCAAACTTCTCTTGTTCCTTCACTCGGATAAAGTATTGGTCAACGTTAACATTGGTCAATTCTTTAGCCTTGATTTTCACATGCTCAGGATCTTTCATGAACTGAACGCCAATACGTTTGATAGCATCAGGCATAGTTGCTGAGAAGAGAAGGGTTTGACGTTCTTCTGGTACTCGGCTAATGATAGCTTCAATGTCTTCAAGGAAGCCCATGTTAAGCATTTCATCAGCTTCATCCAAAATCAAAGTCTCGATATTATTGAGTTTAAGAGCCTTACGTTTGATAAGGTCAAGAAGACGACCTGGTGTCCCTACAACGATGTGGGCACCTGAACGGAGGGCCTTGATTTGTTTTTCAATGCTAGAACCACCGTAGACTGAGCGAACCTTAACACCTTTGTCACGACCAAAACGGAAAAGCTCTTCTTGAGATTGCACTGCCAACTCACGTGTTGGGGCAATAACAAGAGCTTGGATTGTATTTTCTTCTGTACGAATTTTATTTAGGGTAGGCAGACCAAAGGCAGCTGTTTTACCAGTACCAGTTTGGGCCTGACCGATAACATCCTTACCTTCAAGAGCGAGTGGAATTGTCAACTCTTGGATAGGTGATGGCTTTTCAAAACCGGCAGCTACAACAGCTGATTGGATGTCTTCTGATAGGTTTAAATCTGTAAATTTCAAAGTATTCTTCTTTCTATTTGAAGGCGGTGCGAAGCCACCTTATGAAACTTGGGTGAGCAGATAAAGCATCTGCTTGTATTTTATAGTCGTTAATTTAACAACTCATCTAGTCTATCATATTTAGAAATAAAAAGACAGAAAATAACGTTTTAAAACCGCCTCCAATTTGAGAAGACGGTTTCACTCACTAATTATTATTTATGGACCAACCAACGCAAGTAGCGGGCCAAGACCAAACAAAGAATCACACTACCCAAAATGATGAAAATCCAAGCTGGACTGACAGTCATAAAAGGTAGAGGAACATTCATCCCAAAGAAACCGGTAATGACGGCAAGAACTCCCAATAGTACCTCAATAATAGTCAAATTACTCAAGTTGTTATTCAGATTGTTGTTTAGGATATTATTATAAGAACCTGATAGTTGTTGTAAGACCTTAGAAATAAGATCCGTCATGGCAACCAACTGCCTAGCTTCAATCATGGCATCATCAAACTGCTCTTTTTCGACCTCATTGAGACGACGATAAATGGCATGCCCCTTAATATGTTCCAAAAGGAGACGGTTTTGTGTAGCTGCAGCCACCAAATAGACCATGCCTGTTTCCAAATCTGAAAGATCGTACAGATTCTTACTTGTCGTGGTCTGCCTTAGGCGTCGACTAACCTCATCTTTTTGCTGATCCAAACGTTCAATGACGGGATAATAGGCATTTGAAATCATCTCAAGTCCTGCAAAGAGCAACTTGTAGATGGACAAATCCTCATGGTTATCCACATAGTCTTGCATCTTGCTTATCACATAAGCGTTATCCTCGTTACTAATGGTCACCAAACGCGTATCTTGGACAATAAAGGTCAGAGGGATAGTTTCATAGTATTCCTTGTCCTTTTCAAGCGCCAGAACATTATAGATAAAGGTGATTGTCCCAGTCTCACGGTTGTAGTCCATGTGAGCTCGTTCATTTTTATCCAAGGCATACTCTATGGTTTCTTGGTCAATATCATACTTGGTATAAAGGTAGGATTGCTCAGAAATAATGTCTGAGTCAATATTAATCCAGTGACGCTTATAACTCAGTTCTTTTTCAATAAACATTTTTCTTCCTCATTACTCTAGCACTGCTGCTGCCAAAGCTTGTTGGATTTCAAAAACATTATTATCACTCTTAAATTGAAGTACCTCTGCGGGCTCCAGTGCTGATGAAATCCAAATCTTAAGTTCAGCATCTAGGTCAAAGTGCCCAGAACTTTCTACAGTAAAACGAGAGATTGAGTGATAAGGGATAGATTTATAGGAAGTCTTCTTTCCTGTAACACCTTGCTTATCGACTAAAATCAAGCGCTTCTCTGTAAAGACAATCAAGTCACGAACAAGGACATAGGCTAACTCCACCTGTTCACCTGGAATCAAGATGTTCTCCAATTGACGTTCAACCTTGCCATTATCTTTCTTAGACGCATTGCCAAGCAATCCTGAAAAAATTCCCATAGTTTTTCTCCTTTTTTTACTTAAAGATAGTTCTTGCTTTAACTATACCACAATTTTAAGATTTCAGACACTTGCAGAAATGGGTTTCTGGTAGTACAATAAAAGGGTCACAAGAGGAGCAATTGCTGAGAATGGCTAGCTTGAATCTTTTCTTCAAGACTTGCCTAAACTCTTACCACCTGATCAGGTTAGAACCTGCGTAGGGATGTGTCTCAAAATAGATTGAAATAGGAGAACTTCTATGACGTCGTTTTGATGTGGCAAAAAATAGCCAATCAAGACGATTGGTATAGGAGGTTTTTTTATGTCGAAAACAAGTATTCGACCAATGATTGAGGTTGCACTCTTTGCAACTATTGCTTATATCCTGGACCTAGTTACCCAGCCTATGTCACTAGGCCCTTGGATTTCCCTTTCCTTTAAGATGGTACCTATCTTTCTCCTCAGTTTTCGCTGGGGCTCAAAAGCTGGTGCTATGGGCGGTCTTATCTGGGGGCTACTTCAAGTGGTGACAGGACAGGCAGCCGGTGGTTGGCTAACCTTAACACAAGGTTTTCTGGAGTATTTTGTCGCCTTTAGTCTTATTGGTATCAGTGGTATTGTCAAACCAGCCCTTGATAAAGCCATTATACAAGGGAAAAAGCTCAAGTCTCTGACGGTGATTACTGAGGGGATTCTGCTTGGTAGCTTTGCTCGTTACTTCATTCACTTTATAGCTGGTGTCATCTTTTGGGGGAGCTATGCTCCTAAAGGACAAAGCCCTTATCTCTATTCATTCATTGTCAATAGCTCATCTTTCCTAGGAGAAACATTGGCAAGCCTTATTGTTTTCTTCGCCCTGCAACGATTCCTAGGCAGATTACTCAATACGGAAAAATAAAAGAAACCATAGGACAGTCTTAATTGGCAGTCCTATGGTTTTTCTTGTTTTAATAAGATATTACGACATAAAGTCAGACGGCTAGCTAGCCACAAGATAGTGGCTAGCGTCAAAAGATGAACGATTTAAAATCGTCATCTTTTGTGCCGTATTACATCTTCTCTTCCAATGTCACATCTGGGTATTTGTCCGCAAACCAACGAAGGGCAAAGTCATTTTCAAATAGGAAGACTGGTTGGTCAAAGCGGTCTTTGGCCAAGATGTTTCGGCTTGATGACATGCGTTCATCAAGGTCCTCAGGTTGAATCCAACGCACGGTCTTTTTACCCATTGGTGTCATAACGACTTCAGCATTGTATTCATTTTCCATACGGTGTTTGAAGACTTCAAACTGAAGTTGACCAACAGCACCAAGCATGTATTCACCTGTTTGGTAATTGGTGTAGAGCTGGATGGCTCCTTCTTGCACCAATTGTTCAATTCCCTTGTGGAAGGACTTCTGCTTCATGACGTTTTTAGCAGAAACTTTCATGAACAACTCTGGCGTAAAGGTTGGTAGGGGCTCAAATTCAAATTTGTTTTTACCTACGGTAAGAGTATCACCAACCTGGTAAGTTCCTGTATCGTAAACCCCGATAATATCTCCAGCCACGGCATTTTCGACATTTTCACGGGATTCGGCCATGAACTGAGTGACGTTGGAGAGCTTAGCTCCTTTACCTGTACGGGTTAGGTTTACACTCATACCACGCTCGAATTCACCAGACACGATACGAACAAAGGCAATACGGTCACGGTGACGTGGGTCCATGTTGGCTTGAATTTTGAAAACAAAACCTGAGAAATCCTTATTAAGAGGATCAATCTCATCACCATCCACCGTCTTGTGGCCATGTGGTTCTGGCGCGAATTTGAGGAAGGTATCGAGGAAGGTTTGAACTCCAAAGTTTGTAAGGGCAGAACCGAAGAAGACAGGTGTTAATTCACCAGCTAAAATAGCTTCTTCAGAGAATTCATTTCCTGCTTCTGTCAGGAGTTCGATATCTTCTTTAGCTTGCTCATAGAATGGGTTGTTGGCAAATAGAGTATCACCATCTTCAATCTTTGCAAAGCGCTCGTCACCTTTATAGAGCTCCAAGCGTTCGTTATAAAGGTCGTAAAGTCCTTCGAAAGCTTTACCCATACCGATAGGCCAGTTCATTGGGTAGCTGGCAATACCAAGCACTTCTTCCAACTCTTCCAAGAGGTCAAGTGGCTCACGTCCATCACGGTCCAATTTGTTCATGAAGGTGAAGACAGGAATACCACGGTGTTTGACAACTTCGAAAAGTTTTTTGGTTTGGGCCTCAATACCTTTGGCTGAGTCAACAACCATTACAGCAGCATCAACCGCCATAAGGGTACGGTAGGTGTCTTCTGAGAAGTCCTCATGCCCCGGAGTATCAAGGATATTGACACGTTTGCCAGCATAGTCAAACTGCATCACAGATGAGGTTACTGAGATACCACGTTGTTTCTCGATATCCATCCAGTCTGACTTGGCAAAGTTTCCAGTCTTCTTACCTTTTACGGTACCAGCTTCACGGATTTCACCCCCAAAGTAAAGCAATTGTTCAGTTATTGTTGTTTTACCAGCATCGGGGTGAGAGATGATGGCAAAAGTACGGCGTTTCTTAATTTCGTCTTGAATGCTCATAGTTTTCTTTCTTCTTTAAAAAATAATCTTATTGAAAAGCAAGATCGTTGTAGCACTTCTTTCAGAAAATTTCTGTCTTTTGAAAGCTACATTTGTTGTCAAGGCTTGCGATAATTCTCGCAGGCACAGCTCTTTTATTATATCCAAATTACAGTGTGAAAGCAATTCTGAAAGCGTTTTGTGTTAGAATAAAACTAGAATAAAACAAATAAATTGACAAAGCACGCTATCAACTTTCGGATAGCGTGTTTCTTCATTTATTTAATATTTCTCTTCAAAATGCTCCAGACCTTTTTTCATGATTATCATGAGAAAAATCAGAGCTCCTGAAACAGCAAAGTATTTGACAAATAAGGGAGTTCCTATAATAAATGGCGTGTGTTTAAGCATGCCATAGTTTCCACCGATGGTCTGATTAACTATTACAAGACCTAGATTCAGTATCAAGGTAGCCACCATAATCAGTCGTTGGCTGACGAGTTGGGTTTTATAACTGTTAAAAATGACATTCAGGCTATTGACAAGTAGGGCATAGTGACCAATTAGGAAAGAAAAGCCTGTGATATGAGGAAATTCATAGGGATCAAATACTGGATGAATCAATGCACAGTAAGTCCCGACAACTCCCATAATAGCGAAATAGCTCTTTATTCTACTATTTTTCAGGAGGAGAACAGCAAACATGGCCATGCGACAATGGTAAAGGGGTAGACTAATGTAAAGTGGAAAGCCCTGCCAGAGGTACCAGGTATAAAGGGCAAAGAGTTGAATGGCTTGGATAGTGAGAAAGGTCCAACGCCATATCTTATTGTTATACCAACGCCAACTCAAGTAACTCAGAAGCACCATCGCCAAAAGCATTAGTAAATAATAGGGCAAAGGTACATGGGGTAGATGAGTTTGGGTGGTTGTCAAAAAATCCTTCATTCTCTTCTCCTGCTGAAATTACTATGCCTGCTATTATATCAAATTTCAGGGTAAAGCAAAAACCTGCTTCAGAGAGCAGGTTAGATAACTTAATTCTTGGCTTGGAGTTCTTCCACGACCTTAGCTAGGTTCATAGAGTTGGAACCTTTAAGTAAGATTTGATCGTGCTCGCCTAGGCTTTCTTTGATGTGCTTAACCATAGCATCAAATTGGTCTTCATCAGCTATTTTCTTAAAATAATAAACATGACCAAGCGGAAACATTTGACTGGCAAGTTGTGACAATTCTGCAATGTCTTCACCGTAGAAAATCACCGTATCAATAGCATCTGGTGTCAAGCTTAAAATCATCTGTGTATGAAGTTGAACAGACTGTTCACCAAGTTCTTTCATATCAGCTAGGACAGCGATTTTCTTGCCTCCTTCATTCTTAGGAATAGCTGAGAAAGTCTCCAAAATGAGCTTCATGGCTGTTGGATTAGCATTGTAGACGTCGGAAAGAATATCAGCACCATTGGCTGCTTTTTTCCATTCAGTACGATTTTTTGTAAGCTGCAAGTTAGCAAGAGCTGTGAGGATATTTTCCTCAGTTACACCCAAGTGTTTGGCGACATAGGCAGCAACCATAGCATTTGTAGCATTGTATTTTCCAGTGACTGGCAAGGTAACTTGTCCATCTAGGAAGTTTGTTGAGAAGGTGAGGTGGTCTTTGAACTCTGTCAACTCAGAGACCGTAAGCTCCGCACCATCCCCAAAGCGTACCACGTCAAGATTGCTTGGCAAGAATGGATCGACGATAGGATCACTAGGTACAAGCAAGAGGCTACCATCAGGCATACCGTCTTGCATTTGCATTTTACCTTGAGCAATCTTGTCACGGCTACCAAAGAATTCCAAATGAGCCTCTCCGATTAAGGTAACAACAGCTGTTTTTGGCTTCGCCAAGGTTGACAAGAGGTGAATGTCTCCCATGTGGTCTTGCCCCATCTCAAGAACGATTTTCTCCGTATCATCAGGCATGTGTAGGGCAGTATAAGGAAGACCAATCTCATTGTTGTAATTACCTTGGGTCTTGTAAGTACGATAGGTTGTGGCCAAGATATCATGAATCATGTCCTTGGTCGTTGTCTTACCGTTAGAACCAGTCACCGCAATAACGTCAACACCAGTCTTTTCAAGATAGTAGGCAGCTAGTTTTTGGAAGGCTTCAAGAGCATCATCGACTAGGATGTGGGCTTGATCAGCTGGCAATTCTTTTTCTGTGAATGTCGCTAGAGCACCATTGTCAAAGGCTGTTTGGATAAAATCATGTCCATCACGCGCACCTTTGAGCGGCAAAAAGAGGTCGCCCTCTGTAATCTTACGGCTATCAAACTCAATTTGGTTAATGGCAACGTCTTCATAAGCTGTGACATCATTTTTAGCACCAACAACCTTGGCAATTTCATGGAGTGTCAGTTTCATCTTAAAATCCTCTGTTTTATTTTTACAAGTCTGGCAAGAAATAAGATTTTCTTGCCTGCAATCACTCCCAATTATATCACAAATCAGGCCAGCTTTTGCTTGGGAGATGAATTTGTTACAATGGTTGATGAAAGGATTAGGCATGACAAAGAAAAAATTAATCACTCTCTTTAAAGGAAAGAAAAATATAAATAGCGACTGCCAAAGTATCGTAGAACCTAAAGGATGGCGCTTTAATTGGAGAAATGTAGTTCTACTAGAGCCAACATCTGGATTGATCATCTTATTAATACTAGCACTGCTATATGGTGGTTTTTATTATTACGATCATTATACAGTCAACAAAGATAACATTTATGGTCTCTGGCAATCTGATCATCATCAGTTAGCGATTTCCTATAAGCATATTCGAAAGCGAGGAAATATCGACTGGCAGGTCGTACAGGATGGTAAGGATATTATCTATGCTGCTAGAACTCGCCCGGTCAAGCGGCTTAATGACGGAACTCTTCACATGGAGCTCTCCACTGTGGAAGGCTACCTGACAGACCTCCCAACCAAGGACGGCTTCAGCTATATGGATTTCTATCTTCGTAAAAACAATTATCTTACCTATGATGGCGAGTCCTACAAACGAATAGACTCCGGAAACAGGTCCATCACTTGGAAAGATGGTTCCACCAGCCCTTATGGTCAACGGAAAACCACTATAGATGAAGTTCTTGAAGCCTTCTATTTGATACTTATGGGTATTTGTTCATTTCTTATCGTGATAGAGGCTCGGCAAAAGAGGAGAGAAAAGTTAAGTGAGACACCAAAGAAAAAGAAAATACGCTGACCGGAAGAAACTCAACCGAAAGTATCATTCACAAAAAGCATATCGGAAACAACAGAAACGCAAAACTGGATGGCGAGCACGTTGGGATAAATTTACATACCGTTTAGCTAACATTTTTGGGGTATGTTTCCTAATCATCTTACCTATATTCATTATCTATGTTATTTTCTTTGATCATAACGTTTATAAAGACAGTATCTATGGCCTTTGGCAATCTGAAAGCCATCAGCTCGCTATATCCTACGAAGGAGGTTACAAGTCAGGTAAGCGCAATTGGGAGATTGTTCAAGATGGAAATGTCCTCATCAAAAATGCACGCATTGATGATATTAAACGCTTAGAGGATGGGACCCTCTACATTGAAGTTTATGCCGAGGAGCGCCTACTTTCAAACCTCCCCACAAAGCACGGCTATAACTATTTGAATATGTATGTACGGAAGGATCATTATTTGACTTATAATGATGAGTCCTACAAACGGATTGATGATGAAGACAAAAGCATTACCTGGAAAGACGGTTCAAAATCCCCCTATGGTCAACGAAAGACCTTACTTGATCGTCTGAAACCTTATATCGTATTTGGAATGTTTGGAGGCTTGTTTATATATGTCCTTTTCGTTGAATGGAAGATTAAAAGAAACTATAAAAACAAGTAAAACCACCCCTGCTTCTAGTTAACCTAGATAGCCACGAGGTGGTTTACTTGTTTTATTCTTTTTAAGCAAGACTTCCCCTTAGAGAGGAGTTAGTCTTATTTCACTTCGCCACCTTCAACGACGAGATCGTCAGCATTTGCTGCATCACCGTAAGTTGGGTGAAGTGTTTTTTCATAATCTTTGTGGAAAAAATTCTCTTCGCCAAGTTTCTTAATGTCTTTATTGATAAAGTCAAGGAGTTCTTTGTTACCTTTTTGAACGGCTGGGGCAATGGTGTCTGGGTCACCAAGTGATGTGATTCCAACTTCGTAACCTTTATTTTCTAGAGCCCAAGCAAGAACTTCTGTATTATCAGTCGAGAAGGCATCGCCACGACCATCTAGTAGGGCTTGGTAAGCATCGCTATATTGGTCATATTTTTGCAATTTGATATTTGGGTAGTTCTTTTCAAAGTAAGTTTCAGCAGTTGTCCCCTTAGTAACAATCAAAGTCTTACCTTCAAGCTCTTTAACGTCCTTAATCACCTTGTCTTTAGGTGACACCACACCGATTGAGACTTTCATGTAAGGAAGGGCGAAGTCCACTTGTTTCTTACGTTCATCAGTCACTGTGAAGTTGGCAAGGGTAATATCTACCTTGTTTGAAATCAAGAATTCAGCACGGTTAGCCGCATCTACTGAGACGTATTTAGGTTTAACACCCAAGTCCTTGGCCAAACGGTTACCAAGTTCAATATCGTAACCTTGGTAAGCACCCTTGTTATCTACATAACCGAAAGGTTTCTTATCCGCAAAAACGGCGATACGGAGTTCACCACTTTTCTTAATTTCTTCGATCGTACGTGCTTTGGCTGTTGATTTACCAGAGCTACTGTTACTTGAGCAAGCAGTCACTGCCACCAAGGCAAAGACGAGGGCTAATAGGGCAAAAATTTTCTTTGTTAATTTCATAAATATCTCCTAAAATAATTTATTTTCACTAAAAACAATGGGTTACAAATAGGCACCAAACTGGCTGAAGTCAAAGACATTGAGGAACTCTTGAGCCCGTTGTGTCTTTGGATGATTGAAGAATTCTTCAGCAGTACCTTCCTCAGCGATGACTCCCTTATCCATAAAGATAATACGATCAGCGATGGCACGCGCAAACTGAAGCTCATGGGTGACAATCAACATGGTACGCCCTTCTTGAGCGAGGTCGTTGATCAATTCCAGAACCTCACGAACCATCTCAGGGTCAAGCGAAGCCGTCACTTCGTCAAAGAGGATAACTTCAGGATGCATGAGAAGGGAACGGACAATTGCCACACGCTGCTTTTGACCACCTGACAGTTGTCGTGCGTAGCTATGCTTCTTGTCCAAAAGTCCCACACGATCCAAAAGTTTCTCAGCCTCCGCAATGACTTCTTCCTTATTACGCCCTTGAGCTTTGACTGGCCCCAAAATCAGATTTTGCAGGATGTCCAAGTGTGGAAAGAGGTCATAGCTTTGAAAGACCATGCCGATTTTCTGACGAATCAGATGAAAATCCTTCTTGCTACCAGTGATAGACTTGCCATCCAGGAGAATATCCCCTCCTTGAATGGTCTCCAAGCCATTGATGCAACGTAGCAAGGTCGATTTCCCACAGCCTGAGGAACCCAGGATAACAACGACTTCACCTTGTTTAACATCCAAGGAGATGCCTTTGAGAATCTCATTGTCCCCAAAGGACTTTTTCAAATCCTTGATTTGTAAAATGCTTTCTGTCATCTTAATTCCTCCAACGATTTTCAAGATAAGTAGACAGCTTAGATACTGGGTAACAAATAGCAAAATAAAGAATCAAAATCGTGCCATAAATCCAGAAAGAAGCTGTTGGAATAGTCAGGCGATTACTGTCGATAATCTGCTGACCAACCTTGGTCACCTCAACTACGCCAATCAAAACCACCAAGGACGTAGTTTTAATCATACGTGTCACCAGGTTAATAGCCTGAGGCAACAAGCGACGCAAGACTTGTGGAATAATCACATAGGTATAGAGTTGCCCATTGGTCAAGCCAAGGGACCTTCCGCTCTCAAACTGGTGTCTAGGTAGCGACGTGATTGAACCACGCACCAAATCACCCATCTCAGCCGTTCCCCAAAGGGTAAAGACGATAATAGCCGATAACTCACCTGAGATATTGATGTTAAAGTTCCTAGCCAGACCAAAATAGACTATAAAGAGCAAGACTAGTTGAGGCATGATTCGGATAAATTCCAGATAAATACGTGACAACAGCCGAACAATCTTAGACTTCGAAGTCATGACAATCCCAAAAAGGGTTCCTAGTAAAAGGGAAAGAAGCACCGAAACGATGGAAATGCCAATAGTTACGCCTAGACCTTGTAAGATACGTAGGAAATTATTCCCCTGAAGAAGAACCTGAAAGCCCGAATCCTGCATAGCGTAACCTCCTTTCAATCCAACTAAAGACTAGAGAAATCGGCAGCAACATTAAGAGATAAGCCACCACCAACATGCCTAGAGCCACATCGGTTTCGTAGTAAAGACCAATCAAATCTTTGGCAACATACATCAAATCCGCCAAGGCTACCGCTGAGAATACTGATGTTTCCTTAATAAGGAAAATGACGTTAGCACTGAATGACGGCAACGCCACAGCCACTGCCTGGGGAAGGACCACATAGCGAAAGACTTGAAATGGCGTCAAGCCTATAGACAGGCCCACTTCATGCTGGGTCTGACTAACGGCCTCTAGACCACTTCGGAAGGACTCCGCCATATAAGAACCACCCAAGAAAATCAAACCCACCACAGCACAAGCCTCTGATGATAAAACCAAACCTATACGAGGCAAACCAAAGTAGAGAAAGAAGAGTTGAATCAAGAGCGGCGTATTACGAGATAGCTCAATATAAGCCGTCGAAAGCTGACTCAAAACCGGTACTCGGTAATGACGAATAACACTCACCACCAGGCCCAAAAGGAAGGAACCAAAAATCCCCAGAACGGCAATATGTAAAGTTAAAAAGAATGCCTTCTGATAAAAGGGCAAATACTGTTGAACAATGGACCAGTCCAAAACCTACCTCCTCAAAACAAGATACAAAAGGCGTATAGAATTCCGTGAGCATTCACTGCCATCTACTTCTAGCCCTTTGACTTCACTCGCCTCTGATAATCATTGCGATACGCAAATCGTCATCAAAAACGAACGAATTGCTTTATTTCATTTGAAACGTTAGATTTATTCTACCATCTGTTAGATTATTTGGATAATATGTATTTTTTATCAGCGTGATAAAGAAAAGATATAAATAAAATCTAGATTTCTGTAAAGAAAAAAACACCTCAGTCTCAGAGATTTCTCCAAGACTAAGATGTCTGTCATCTAAATCATAGTGCTTAAATCAAATGGCTTTCACGTTTGTCGAACATTTCTTGTCCCAAGGCTACCAATTCCTTGATAAGATCTGAGTAAGAAAGTCCCATATTTTCCCAAAGTAGTGGGTACATTGACCATTGAGTGAAACCTGGCATTGTATTGAGCTCGTTAAGATAAATGGCTCCATCCTCTGTCAGGAAGAAATCACAGCGGGCAAGACCGCAACCACCTAGGGCACGGAAGGCCTTGGCCGCATAGGCACGCATTTGCGTCATGACTTCTGCAGGCACGTGAGCTGGGATATCCATGGTAATCTTATTGTCAATGTACTTGGCTTGGTAATCATAGAAAGCCACATCTTTGACCACTTCACCTGGGTCAGTCGTTTTGACAGTCGTATTTCCAAGGATACCAACCTCGATTTCTCGGGCAACCACACCTTGCTCAATCAAGATACGACTATCATATTTGAGGGCCAAATCAATCGCTGCATGAAGCTCTGCTTCATTTTCAGCTTTAGAAATCCCAACAGATGACCCCATGTTAGCTGGTTTTACGAAAACTGGGAAGGTCAATTTTTCAAGCGTCTCTGCCACTGCTGCTTCCAAATCTTCACCCTCGATGTAGACTGTATAGGCAACCTGAGGGACACCTGCAACTTCAAGAATATGCTTGGTCATAATCTTGTCCATAGCCACACTTGATGACAAGACATTAGTACCCACGTATGGCAACTTAAGGGTTTCGAGGAAACCTTGGATAGATCCATCCTCACCCATAGGACCATGAAGAACTGGGAATACCACAGCGCCTTCCTCATAAATATCGCTTGGTTTGATAGCCTGACTAGCCACAACTGTGTCATTAGTCATGAGCTTCTCATCATCACTTGGTGTTTCTGTAAATTCTTGTGTTTTGATAAAATCACCAGACTGAGTGATAAAGTAGGTTTTAACCTCAAATGCGCTGTAATCCACCGCACGCATAACACTCTCAGCTGAGAGCACAGACACTTCACGTTCTGCTGAACGTCCACCGTAGAGAAGGATAAGGGTTTGTTTAGACATAGGTATACCGTTTTCTTTTCTTGATTTTCTAGTCTCAGTTTTGAGAACATAATTATCTTAATCATATCACAAAAGGAAGGGATTTTCAAAAAGATTATGGGTAGAAAAAAACAGCCTAAGTGCTGTTTCAATCCTGTCTTAAATTTCGTCACCAAGTTCAAACTTAGTGCCTTTGAGGGCACGTTTGAGAGACCACTTCCATGGTTTACCTTCGATAGTGACTTGTTTGTTTTCGAGGTCAACTTGAACCTTGTCTACGCCTTTGACAGCAGAGAGTTTTTCGGTAACGGTGTTGACACAGCCTTGGCATTTCATTCCTGTGATGTTATATGTTTTTGTCATTTTTCTTTCTTCCTTTTCTTTAATTATTTTTTGATACACACCTTAAGTGGTGGTCATTATAAGTAACTGACGCTTAGACTTTGCGACGTTTGAGACGCAGAGCATTGAGGACGACTGAGACAGAGCTAAAGCTCATGGCAAGTCCTGCTATCATTGGGTCAAGGAGGGGGCCTCCAAAGAGGTGGAGGACACCCATAGCTACTGGGATAGACAAAATATTGTAGATAAAGGCCCAGAAGAGGTTCTCTTTAATCGTCGTGATAGTCACCTGACTAATTTTCAGAGCCTTAACGACATCCATGAGGTTGGGTTTCATAAGGACCATATCAGCACTTTCCATAGCAATATCTGTTCCTGATCCCATAGCAATACCGATATCGGCAGTCGCAAGGGCTGGGGCATCATTGATACCATCACCAACCATGATGACTGACTTTCCTTCTATCTGAAGGTCGCTAATCACCCTAGATTTCTCTTGCGGAAGCACTTGACTGATAACGCGTTTAATGCCAACCTTTTGAGCGATAGCTTGAGCTGTTTGGTCATTATCCCCAGTCAACATGATGACTTCCTTGCCCATTTGATGAAGAGCCGCCACCATATCTGCACTATCTGCTTTAACCTGATCGGCTACACCAAAGAGTCCGATTAACTTACCATCTTCAGCTAGAAAAATCGGTGTTTGACCATCAGCTGTCAAGTTTTGGAAATCAGCTTGTGCTGAAGTCAAGTCGACTTTTTCCTCTGTCATAAGGGTTTGATTCCCAGCTAAATAAGTCTTGCCTGCATAGCTGGCAGTAAGACCTCGTCCAGTCAAACTTGAAAAGTTATCCATCTCTAACAAGTCCAAGTTAGCATTTTCTGCTGCCACAAGGATAGCTTGACCTAATGGGTGTTCAGACTTAGCTTCCAAGGATGCCAAAAGCTGCAAGGCTACTCCACTATTGCCATAGGTATAGCTAGAAACCAACTGAGGTTTACCCTGAGTAATAGTTCCTGTCTTGTCAAAAACGAGGACATCAGCCTTGTGAGCTAGTTCAAGCACATCCCCACGCTTATAGAGAATACCGTGTTCGGCACCAAGGCCTGTACCAACCATGATAGCTGTCGGTGTCGCGAGACCCAAAGCACATGGACAAGCAATAACCAAGACACTAACTGCTACTGTCATAGCGAAGGTAAAGGTTTGTCCCATGACAAAGTACCAAAAGAGACCTGAAACAAGTGCGATAGCCATGACAACAGGAACAAAGACCGCTGACACTTGATCGGCAATCTTGGCAATCGGTGCCTTGGTTTGTTGGGCATCCTCAACCAATTTAATGATTTGGGAAAGCAAGGTGTCCTTACCAATTTTTTCAGCCTCATAAATCAAGCTACCTTGACCATTAATAGAACCTGCAAAAACTGGCTTACCAGCAGTTTTTTCAATAGGGAGTGACTCCCCTGTAAGCATACTCTCATCAATCGCGGAGCTACCAGAAATCACCTGACCATCCACGGCTATCTTTTCCCCAGGTTTGACCACAATATGGTCACCCAGAACAACCTTATCCACAGGAAGTTTGACTTCTTTACCATCTCTAAGGACGGTTGCCTCCTTGGCTGACAAGTGCATGAGTTTCTTGATAGCATCTGAAGTCCGACCTTTAGAGAGGGTTTCAAAATACTTACCTAGAGTAATCAAGGTCAAAATAACAGCCACTGACTCGAAATAAAGCTGGTGGGCGTGATGGGCATGCCCCAATGAAATATGGTAAGTACCATAGAGACTATAAAGAAAGGCTGCCGATGTTGCCAAGGCTACCAAGGCATCCATGTTAGGATGACCCTTGGCCAAGGTACGAAAACCATTGCTATAGAAGGAACGACCCAACCACATGACTGGAACTGTCAAAACTAGCAGCACCAAGGCATAAGTCAAGGCTGCATGGTGAGGAGACAAGAAGTTTGGCACAGGTAGACCGACCATTGGCCCCATAGCTAGATAAAAGAGAGGAATGGTGAAGACAGATGACCAAATGAGGCGCTCACGCACCTTGTGAATCTTGTCTTCTTCACGTTCTTCTTGACTTTTAGCTGTATCTGGATTGTAAACTTCTGCTTCATAACCAGCGTCAGCCACAGCTTTTTCAATCGCTTCTGGACTAACCTTATCCCCAGCATAATCCACAGACATTTTTTCCGTGGTCAGATTAACCACAGCCTTGTCCACACCATCCAACTTATTAACAGCATTTTCAACATTGGCCACACAGGACGCACAGGTCATCCCATTAACCACAAAAGTTTCTTTTGCCATTTTCTAATTCACCTCCATATGATGCCTACAAGCGCATTGACCAGGCACACAGTCACAAACCACCTGATCCACAGGTTCTTTTGCTGCAAGCAAGGCCTGTAACTTATCCACATCGGCCTGGGTCATCGGCGTCTTTGCCATGAGTTGACCCAACAAATCGCTATGTTTGGTCAAACAAATCTTGTCAAAAACAGCTTCTAAAGCCTGAAAATTCGCCTCATCTTCCCCCAAGCTAGCTTGATAGATAAACCCTCGTCCTTGACGCTGACTAGTTAGGTACCCCTTGTCCGCCAAACGTCCAAGCAAGGTCTTTACTGTCGAAGCCGACCAGTCTAGCTTCTTAGATAGAATCGCTATAATCTCTGAAGAAGTAGCTTGTCCCTTAGCCCAGAGCACTCGCATGACTTCCCATTCCGCAGATGAAATTGTCAGCATGATAGTTCCTTTCTGAATGTTATTATTTGTTTACGTTTGTAGATTTATTTTAACACTATTGTGAAAATGCGTCAAGAGTTTTGTCTACATTTGTAGATTTATTTTTGATAAAAAAACTCCCCATTTCTGGAGAGTATCATCTGCTATTTTTCAAAGTGTGAACCGAATGTAACAAATTCAGCGACTTCGTCTTTCTTACCGTCGTCAAGGTCACGGACAATTTTTGATCCCACGATAACACCGTCTGACACAGCGTTAAAACGTTTGATGTCTTCCTCTGTTGACACACCGAAACCTGTGAGGACTGGAATGTCTGCATGGGAAGTCAAGTTAGACAAGTGCTTATCAAGGTCATCACGGTAATTACCAGTCTTACCAGTGACACCATTGATGGCAACTGCGTAGATAAAACCTTCTGCACCATCAATCAACCGTTTCTGACGGTCAAGGCCTGTCGTCAAGCTTACCAAAGGAACAAGAGCAATATCACTATCTTTCAAATATGGTGTGATAAAGTCAGCATGTTCATTTGGCAAATCAGGAATGATGAGCCCCTTGACAGAAGTTTCTGCTAAATCTTTAACAAAGGCTTCAATACCATATTGATAAACTGGGTTGATGTAGGTCATGATAACCAAGGGCACCTGTGTTTTTTGTTCTTTAAGCTTCTTGATGATAGCCGTTAAGGTCACACCTTTAGCTAAACTACGTTGTCCTGCCAATTCAATAATAGGGCCATCAGCCACTGGGTCAGACCATGGAATACCGACCTCGATAGCTGAAACACCACTATTTTCCAAGAGAGCAATAGTCTCAAAGAGTCCGTCTAGACCTTTAGCGTGGTCACCAGCCATGATATAAGGTACAAAAATGCCGTGTTTACTGTCTTTGATAGCTTGTAGGTGTTTTGTTAGTGTTTTTGTCATGGTTTATTTCCCTTCTGCTTCAGCTTCGAAACGTTCTTTAACCTGCATCACGTCCTTGTCCCCACGACCTGAAAGGCAGACAAGGAGACTTTGGTCTGGCGACATCTTAGCTGCCACTTTTTGTGCAAGCGCAATGGCATGGCTAGACTCAAGTGCTGGGATAATACCTTCCAAACGTGATAGAAGTTTGAAGCCTTCGAGAGCTTCTTCATCTGTGATAGAGTCGTAAGTCGCACGTCCAATTTCGTTGAAATAACAGTGCTCAGGGCCAACCCCTGGGTAGTCCAGACCAGCTGAGATAGAGAAGGCTTCCATGATTTGACCATGAGCATCTTGGAGGACATCCATAAGCGCTCCATGAAGAATACCTGGACGACCTTTGGCAAAGGTTGCGGCGTGTTTATCAGTATCAAGCCCCAAACCAGAAGCCTCAGCACCATACATAGCTACTGACTCGTCATTGACAAATGGGTAGAACATACCGATAGCATTTGAACCACCACCGATACAAGCCATTACAGCATCAGGCAATTTACCGCCAGAAATCTCTGCATATTGGCGTTTGGATTCACGACCGATGACAGATTGGAAGTCACGAACAATTTCTGGGAATGGTGCTGGACCAAGGGCAGACCCCATGATGTAGTGAGTGTCATCAATACCTGCTACCCAAGCACGAAGGGCTGCATTTACAGCGTCCTTAAGCACGCGCGAACCATCTGTGACGCTAAATACCTTGGCACCAAGCAACTCCATACGGAAAACGTTAAGCGCCTGACGTTTAACATCTTCTTCACCCATGTAAATAGTACAATCCATGTCAAAAAGGGCTGCGGCTGTCGCTGTTGCAACACCGTGTTGACCTGCACCAGTTTCGGCGATGATTTTCTTCTTGCCCATACGTTTGGCAAGCAAGACCTGACCAAGGGCATTGTTAATCTTATGGGCACCTGTGTGGTTAAGGTCCTCACGTTTAAGATAAATTTGTGCCCCACCAATATGATCAGTCAATCGTTTGGCGTGGTAAAGAGGCGTCTCACGGCCCACATAGTTTTTGAGGAGATCATCCAATTCCGCTTGGAAACTTGGATCTTCCTTGGCTTCACGATAGGCCTTGTCCAATTCAATAACGGCTGTCATCAGCGTTTCTGGAACGAACTGACCACCGAATTTTCCATAAAATCCTTTTGCATCAGGTTGTTGATATGTCATGCTTTCACTCTTTCTATAAATGCTTTAATCTTATCTAAATCTTTGTGACCATCTGTCTCGACACCCGAAGACACATCTAAGGCATAGGGGTGGAAAGTCTCCTTGGCCTCTGCCACATTGTCCACAGTCAAACCACCAGCGATGAAATAATCCTGTTCAATCTGTTTGTCCGCCAAGAGTTGCCAGTCAAAGGTCTGACCACTGCCAGCAATGGGAGCATCAAAGAGAAGATAATCCGCCTGGCTCTTGACTTGAGAATCACTATCCGAAATCTGAATAGCTCGAATAACTGGTACTGATATCTCTGGAATCAGAGCTTCATCAAAAGTTCCATGAATCTGAACGATATCTAAGGGAACTTGACTAATCGCTTCTTCCAGTTCCTCAAGGCTTGGTGCAACAAAGACACCGATGATTTTTGTCTGGCCTGTCACTCCTTTAGCTAGCTTGTGAGCTTGTTCAAGACTCACTTGACGCTTGCTTTTGGCGAACACAAAGCCAATGTAGTCAGCACCTGCTTCAACTGCAGTTGCTACCGCTTCTGGTGTCGATAGTCCACAAATTTTAACCTTTGTCAATTTGCAACTCCTTGACCTTCTCAGCCACGTTGTCAGCCGTCATAAGGGCAGTTCCTACCAAAATCCCATTAAAATATGGGGCAACAAGGGCAGCATCCTGACCTGTGAAAATAGCCGACTCAGAAATATAAACAGGCTTTTCCTTGAAATGCGTTGATAACTCAAGACTGGTATTGATATCTGTCTCAAAAGTGACCAAATTACGGTTGTTAACACCGATAATCTCAGCACCAATACGATGAGCCACTTCCAATTCTGGTAGATTATGCGTTTCAACCAAGACTTCCAAGCCAAGGCTAGTCGCAAAATCATAGAGCTCCTTGAGACGAGCTTCTGGCAAGGCCGCTACAATCAAGAGAATGACTGTCGCTCCCGCATTACGGCTACGCACAATCTGTTTCTCATCAATAATGAAGTCCTTAGCCAAGGTTGGAATAGCCACCTGTGACGAAATTTCTTTCAAATAGGAAATATCACCCTTAAAGAAAACCTCGTCCGTCAAAACAGAAATCATGGCTGCCCCATTCTCCTCATAGGTCTTGGCCTGAGCCACAATATCCACATCTAGGTTAATATCACCCATACTTGGACTAGCTTTTTTCACTTCAGAAATAATTTGCAGCTTGTTTTGATTTGACTTGAGAAACTCATAAAGACGATAGGTCTGGCGCAAGGGCTGCAAGTCTTCCATGACCAACTGGGCCACTTCTTTTTCTTTTTGTTCTAAGATTGTTGGGAGAAAGGCTTTACTCATACTTGTACCTCTTGGAGTTGGCGAAGTTTCTCTAGGGCTGATCCGTCCGCAATCAATTGGCGAGCAAGCTCAACACCTTCTTTAATGGTCGCAACCTTACCATTGGCAAAGAAGCCAAGACCAGCATTAAGCACTGTTGTTTCAAGATAAGGACTAGCTTCGTTTTTCAAGACACTAAGGAGAATCTCTGCATTTTCCTTGGCATCGCCACCTGTGATGTCAGACAACTCAACCTTTTCCATCCCCAAATCTTCATAAGTGAAAGTGTGCTGGCTGATGTGACCATCTTCCAAAATGGTGTAGGTGTTAGTGCCATAGAGGGCAGCTTCGTCCATATTGTCAGGACCTGTGATAATAACCGCACGTTTACGTCCCAACTGTTGAATAGCATTAGCAACAATTTCTTGTAATTCCACACGATAGAGGCCCATGAGTTGTGTCTCAAGGTCAAGCGGATTAGCCAGTGGGCCAACCAAGTTCATAATCGTTGGAATCCCAAGAGCTTGGCGGGCTGGACCAATAAAACGCATAGCTGGATGCATGGTTTGGGCAAAGATAAAGGCCAAACCAACCTCGTCAAGTGCTTTAGATAGGGTTTCTGGTGATGCCGCAACGTTGATTCCAAGAGCTTCAAGCACGTCTGCTGAACCAGATTTAGAGGAAATCGAACGGTTACCAGCCTTGGCCATACGAATTCCGCCTGCTGCTAGGACAAAGCAAACCGTTGTTGAAATGTTAAAGCTATAAGACTGGTCCCCACCAGTTCCACAGTTACACATAGCATCTGTGAAGGTCTCAGGCAAGACCGTCGCATGTGATTTGAGGGCTCGCACAATACCTGTGATTTCATCTGCTGTCTCTCCCTTAGTTTTGAGCCCCATAAGGAAGGCAGCGATTTGGCTTTCTGAGACTTCATTTTTGAGAATACGGTCAAAGACTGCTTGGACTTGGTCTTGAGACAAGTCTTGTCGGTTTGAGATTTGTAGGAATATTTCTTTCATATTTGTTTACCTTTTCAAAAACGGTTCAAAGTTTTCTGATGCACGAGGAGATGTTCTGAGCGTAGACCAATTTAGTCAAAAGACTGACCAACTAGCCTGCAACGATTTTCACGAAATTTTCAACCATCTTGAGCCCATCTGGACTTCCGATGCTTTCTGGGTGATATTGCAAACCATAAATTGGTAGCTCCTTATGTTGAATGGCCATGATTTCTTGATCATCAGTTGTGATAGCTGTCACATCAAAACCCTCTGGCATTTGGTCAACAACGATGGAATGGTAACGCATGATTGGGACATCATTGTCAATATCCTTGAAAATTGGCGATGGCGTTTCAAAAGTAATATTGCTTTGTTTGCCATGCATGACATTCTTAGCCAAGCCAAGTTTACCACCAAAAGTTTCCGCAATAGCCTGGTGCCCCAAGCAAATTCCCATCATCGGTTTTTTACCAGCGAAATCCTTAATCAAGGCTTCCATTTTACCCGCATCAGCTGGCCAACCTGGACCCGGTGAAAAGACTAGCCCGTCAGCTTTTTCTGCCTCTTCATAGAGAGTCTCATCATCGTTACGTAAGACCTTTACCTCTGTAAATGTCCCTAGGTATTGTGCCAAATTGTAGGTAAAAGAATCATAGTTATCAACTAATAAAATCATTGGGCATCTCCTATTCTTGTCATAGCTTTCGCCTTGTTAATCGTTTCGTAAAATTCATTTTCAGGAACACTGTCATAGACAACACCTGCACCTGCCTGAACATAGGCTTTTTGATTTTTGAGAATCATAGTACGGATAGCAATGGCAAAGTCCATATCTCCTGTCGCAGACAGATAACCAATAGCTCCCGCATAAATACCACGTTTTTCCTGTTCAAGCTCATAGATACGGCGCATAGCACGAATCTTAGGCGCTCCTGACACGGTTCCAGCTGGTAGGGTTGATTTAAGAGCATCAAGGGCTGTCAACTCAGGCAAGAGTTGCCCTTTGACCACACTGGTAAGATGCATGACATAGCGGAAATACTCAACCTCCATATACTTGGTCACCTTGACCGTACCATTTTGGGCAATCTTACCAATATCATTACGCCCCAAGTCAACCAACATACGGTGTTCCGCAGTTTCTTTGATGTCATGTGAGAGTTCATCCGCCAAAGCAGCGTCTTCAGCCTCATTGGTACCACGAGGACGAGTCCCAGCAATCGGATTGGTGACCACCTCTCCATTTTTCACTGAAACCAGGCTCTCTGGGCTAGCACCAATCACCTGATAATCTCCAAAATCATAGAAATAAAGGTAGTTTGATGGGTTGGTCACGCGCAAGTTACGGTAGTAATCCAAAGGATCTCCCTCAAAGTCCGCTGAAAAGCGTTGACTAAGCACACATTGGAACATATCTCCCTCACGAATGAGTTTCTTAGCCTTAGCCACCATGTCCATGAAGACTTCTTTTTCGATATGATTTGAAAATTGCAAAGCTTGCAAGGCCTGAGGTGTAAACTCGTTTGGTGCCTGAGTCTGGAGGTCCGTTACCACCTGCCCCAGAGCCTGACGCACCGCATCGTTGTCACGACCAGAGTAGATATTATCCTCAACCACATAAACCTTTTCCTTCTTATGGTCAAAAATCAAGTAAGACTCATAGATGAAGAAATGCATATCAGGTGTTCCAATCGTGTCTTCAGGAATCTCCCCGATATTTTCATAGAGACCAATCATATCATAGCCTGCAAATCCGATAGCACCACCTGCGAAAGGTAGGTCAGACTTGATGTCCTTGACTGTTACTTGGTCCAAGTATTCGAAAGGATCCTGATCAATCGCCTTACCATTTTCATAAAGAACACCATCCTTGAAGGTTACTTCAAAGACCGGATTATAGGCAACAATAGAAAAACGTGCATTTTCCTTCTCACGAGGAATAGATTCAAGGATAACCTTGTGTTCCCCCTGAACACGCATATAAGCCAAGATTGGTGTTAAGGTATCGGCTGGTAAAATTTTTCTCATAGTATTTCCTTTCAAACTGGTTTATCGAGAGTAATAAGACTGATACAAGACTCCTTTATAGGATGTATCGGCACCATTATTGTTCTTTATTCACTTTCTCTTCCAAAGCAATAAGGGCTTGAATCATGCTTTGCCAAACACTTTCAGCCACATCTGGCGATAAGCCAAGCTCTAGTGCCTCCTTGCGACGGTAGCTATGACTTGAGCAACACAATCATTCGCCCGGACTGCGGACTTATCTCCTTTTGGCTTCAGCCGCCCTGCCTTTTCCACAAGTATTTGACGTTGGGCCAGGAGTCGAATTAACTGACTATCAATATTATCAATAACTCTTCGAACATTGCTTAATGCAGCCATAAATACCCAAGCTTTCATTAAACAATAAAATGACACTTCTTTTAGGTAAAGAGACCTTTAAAGATAAAAGTAAACAAAAAACCTCACAGAGAAAAACTCTGTGAGGGCATTAAATCTAGTTTAACACGGTACCACCTCAGTTAACAGTCTCAAAAAACGACCATCATCTCTATCTCCTCCAACAAGGAGTTGCACGGTAAGGGGTGCCAACCGAGAAGAATATGTGTTACCTTCTCATTATCATCCAATCAGCCCAATGTTCGCTCATCTCGATTACCTACTCACAATCACCGCAGGCTCCCTGAAAATCTAAGACCAGTTACTTTCTGATTTAATAACTATTGTACTCTTTTTTAGAGGGATGTCAAGAATTTTCTGTTAATTTTGACAATTCCTATCCCATAAGATTCGTCTATAGCTAATACAGAGAGTGAGATAGCCTTGTCCCTAAGCTATACAAAATAAAAAAATCCCCAAAGGGACTTTCTTTGTTTGATAAACAACGGCAGGGGGACAATCCTGCATCTCTTTCAGACCCGAAGGTGCGGCGGCTGCCTCTTCCGCCCTCGTTGTTATTCCTTACCCATATTATATCACATTTTCTTCACTCTACCAGCATTTATATAGTTTTTCAGCTTAGAATCTTTAATCACAAACATGGTACGGACATTAAGTTTATCACATAATCTGACCGCTACCAAAACATTACCATCAATACGTTTGATGTATTCCAAGGACTGGCCATTAGGATGGCGACCGATATAGTCCGGATGAGCAATAATCTCTGGAATACGTTCATAGGTGGCATCAAAATCACTGAATTCCTGGCGATGTTTTTCCATATGCCTCTTACGTTGTGCAGACAGCGTGATGTCTTCACCAGGATTGTAGTCCAAATCAAAAGCTTTAATGACTTTTGGCGTCAAGTGCCCTACTATTTTCATGCCTCTATTGTACCATACCTAGTGCCCATCAAGGATTTTCCTAATGTTCAGCTATCAAAAAACTCAAGCCTGTTACCAAGCCCGAGTTTTGCTTTATGCTTTTTGGAAAGCACCTTGTTTATAGCTAATCCAGAAGAAAAGCGGTGTACAGATAGCCATTGCGACCAGATAAATTGGCAAAGTGTAGCTATTAAGTGTTGAGATTGCAATCACATCTCGAAGATAGTAGGAGCTGATTAGGAAGCCAAAGACTGAGTAGATAATCAAGGCCACGCGCCCCTTATTCAACGGGATACAAGCACGAATAACGGCAAGAACACCCGTTGATCCCATCATATAATAAGACAGCGTCAGCATATCTGTACTACTCATGCCAAGATAGACCTGAGACAGATGGAAAATAAGAACACTGATAACCAGCATCAAGGCATTAGGAATAGACAACTGGAGCGAACGTCTGAGGAAATGTTTCTCAACAGGTCGTATATTACGTTCGAAGGTCAAAATAAACGGTGGAAAACCTTCGATAAATTGACCCGCCAAAGTCATCTGAACTTGAATAAAAGGGAAGACTAAGAGGTACTCTGCCTTACCAAAAACAATACTGGCAATACAGATAAGCCCCAAAAGGAAGGAATAAACAGTTTTAATGAGGAAAATCGGTGCAATGTGGGCAATATTATTAACCACACGGCGTCCCTCAAATAGAATTTCAGGAATGTCCTTAAACTCAGAATCCATAAGCACTAAGTTGGCAATCTGACGTGTTGCAGGATCTCCCTCTGCCATAACAATCGAACAATCCGCTTCACGCAGTGCCAAGATATCATTGACACCATCACCAGTCATAGCTGTCGTATGCCCATTGGCATTAAGGGTTTGGATTAACAACTTTTTCTGGTGCGGAGATACACGACCAAAAATCGCAGTATCCTCAGCCAAAGCCTCCAACTCCTCATCGCTGACCTTAGAACAGTCAATATAGCTTTGATAGTCGGCAAAACCAGCTTGATGAGCAATATGAGAAACCGTCACTGGATTGTCACCAGAAATAATCTTAAGCGTCACATCTTCTGAACGCAGGTATTCCAGAGTTTCTGCAGCATCCTCACGAATAGGATCGGCAATTTCAAGTAAAGTCAAAGCCTCGACGTCATTCGGCAAAATCATGGTCTCTGTATCAACACCTGACTGACTCCAAGCCAAGATCAAAACACGAGACCCTCGTGCCTGAGCCTGATCGACTGCTTTGGGATTTTCTTTAAGAAGCATCTCAGGTGCCCCCAAAAAGAGAGTTCCAAGCCCATTAACGCTCACAGCACCCCATTTACGATCACTTGAAAATGGAATAACGTCACCTACCTGATAATGATGTTCCAGACTCTCAAAAGCATTTCGAATAGCCTGAGCTGTTGCGTTTTTATCCTTGCTATGTTGCATATAAGCCGCAAGCAAACGCTCCAAATCCTCTTTCGTAAAACGCTCTGACAGTAGTTCCAGTCCTTTAACTGTCATCTTTCCTTGTGTAATCGTCCCTGTCTTATCTAAACAAAGCACATCTACACGAGCCAAGGTTTCAACAGAGTACATCTCTTGCACAAGGATGTGTTTCATCCCAAGCTTAATGACAGCCGTCAAAAGTGATGTAATGGTCAAAAGAGCAATTCCCTTAGGCAACATTCCCAGAAGGGCTGTCGAACTGGTAACGACCGACTCTTGAAGAGAAAGCTGCTTAATCATGTAAGCTTCAAAAAAGAGTGCAAGCCCAAATGGTATAACAATCTTTCCCGTAAACTTAGCAATCTTATCCATATTATAAAGGATACGGGACACGATTGGCTTATGAGTCTTGGCCTCTAACATGAGCTTGTTGGCGTAATTGTCCTCGGCTACGTTAATGACCTTAGCATAGACCTGACCACTCACAAGATAAGAACCCGAGAGTAGCTCCTTCCCATCTTTCTTTAGAATGTGATCACTCTCACCAGTCAGCATAGCCTCGTTAAGCTCAGCCATCCCATCAATAACCACGGCATCACTGGGCACCTGCTCACCCGCAGACAAGAGCATGACATCATCCAAGACAATATCCTTAGGATCGATAGAAACAAGCTGTCCATCACGCACCACACGAATCTGATCCTGATTCATGAGATTAAGCTTATCAATCATGCGACGGGCACGCAACTCCGTCATCATCCCCGTAAAAGCATTAAGCACAATAATCCCAAAGAAAAAAAGATTAGACCAAGCCTGAACAGCAATCAAAGCCACAAAGATTGCAAAATTGAGCACATTAAAGGAGTTAAAGACATTACGCCTAAAAATCTCCCAATTGCTGGAGCCAGTTTTTGCTTTAAAATGATTTGTTTTACCGGCATCTATCCGCCGCTTGACCTCCACCTGCGTCAAGCCTTGTAACTGTTTTTTCATAACTTTCATAGTAGCATAAAAACGAGGTGTTTTCAAAGGTTAGCCGTCATGAATAACAAGGAAATAGACCTACTATATCGAACCGCCATCCCCACCTTTTTTTATCAAATTAAGCTACTTTCAAATAGCAAAGGCAGGAGTCCCTACAAAACACTTCTATGCTACCTTATTCTCTAATTAAACCTACTTTGATAAATTAAATTAAACAACCACTGAAGATTGATTAATGGTTTTGGTTGAGCATCAATCACTGGTTGGACGGTCTCTCTAATTTCTTTTTTGACTTTTCGTTGATTATATTTAATATTGTGATAACGTTTGTCAAAAGCATGTTGGATAGAAAAATTACGATCAAAAAGATAACTTTC
This sequence comes from Streptococcus vestibularis, assembly GCF_900636445.1. Taxonomy (NCBI): domain Bacteria; kingdom Bacillati; phylum Bacillota; class Bacilli; order Lactobacillales; family Streptococcaceae; genus Streptococcus; species Streptococcus vestibularis. The sequence goes on from NZ_LR134275.1 coordinate 1,559,343, forward strand.
ACCTGAGTCCAGGAAAAAAAATAGAGTACCATTCGTAAAACTTAATACAGACGTTTTAGTTCCTTTTTCTCTAGTTATAGCGTACGACCCATCATCATCATAGCTAATACCTTCTATTTCCGGTGTATAGGCCCAACCCATATTCTCCATCAGCATAATAACGTCCGGATCTGTCCCCTCCTTATGAGGGATATGCTGAGCATAATAAACAGAGTTAAATTTTAAATTAATAAAGATAAATAGGCTCATTCCTAAGACTGTAACCAGCCCTATAAATAGTCCTACAAAAAGCCCCAAAATATTTCTTTTTCGCATTCTTTTCTTCTCTTTCTTTTTCTATCTCCAATCGAATTTTGACTGGATTAACAATAAACCATTGTACACTATTTTTAACAAGTCTTACAATTTAAAGATTTCTTGTTTTTGTAATTGGTCCGATAGTTTTTTTGCTAGAACCTCTTGATAACTTCGTTCTAAATAGACTGAACTCCCCTATAATACCAGATTCTCTTTGGCCCTCTCTCACTTTGTTAATCAAGCTAAACATGGTATAATAGTTAAGATTTTTATACTACTCATTTCTGGGCAGAAGTGGGCAGTAAAATTTAAGAAACAAGGGCTAACCCCTTGATATGAAAGGAATCTAGAAAACATTATGATGAACATGCAAAACATGATGAAGCAAGCTCAAAAGCTTCAGAAACAAATGGAAAAAAGCCAAGCTGAGTTGGCTGCTACAACCTTCACTGGAAAATCAGCCCAAGACTTGGTTGTGGCTGAATTAACTGGTGACAAAAAAGTGGTTAACATCACTTTCGCTGATGCTGTTGTGGATCCTGATGATGTGGAAACACTTCAAGATATGACTGTTCAAGCACTTAACGATGCTCTTGGACAAATTGACGAAGCGACTAAAAAATCAATGGGTGCCTTTGCAGGTAAATTGCCATTCTAAAAAATGAAAAGGAATCTCGCGATTCCTTTTTCTATACACTCATTTAGCAACTCAGCCGTAATATACAAGAAAATACTTGGACAAGAAAGGCACTGCACCCCAATAATGGGACAAGAAAAAAATTCTCATGCGACCAGTTTTCTGTACTCTACAGGAGACTGACCATTTAATTTTCGTTGAATTCTAGTTTCATTATAAAATATGATGTGATTTTTAACAATATCTGTTATATTATCTTTGGTTAAGTTTCTCCACTTAGGAAGCATGATTGAAGATAGATAAAGTCTACAGTTTCCAAAGTAGAGGTAGGTGATGTCTGTGACAAGCTTCTCCATAGGCTTGTCTGCCTGAAAATCACGATCCAGCCTATTGTCTGTTACATGGTAAGTTTTACCTAGATTTGGTACTTTCTTGGGACGTGTCCGACAGAGCCATCCACTCTCCTTCATAATACGATAAACTTTCTTCTGATTAACGACAGGACTATGAATTTTCTTGAGCAAGCGAGTGATGGTTCGATAGCCATAAATAAAGTGATTTTCTATACAGAGTTGTTCGATTTTGTCTGCTATGTCGTCTCTTTTCTGAGAATTCTTACACTACTGTTTCCAGCGATAAAAGGTCGACCGTTTGACACCGAAACACTCTAAAATAATAGATACAGGGCACGTTTTCTTCTACTCTTCCACTAGCTTGATAAGACTTACTTTGTCGATTCTCTTACCAAGCTCTGATACTTTTCCACTTCAGATAACTGCTCCATCCCTTTACCATAAGTATATTGTTTCCCCACAGGTTAGTGGAAACGGTACAATTCATCATTCTGATACCATCGCCACCAGGTCTTCACCTGACTAGCATTTTTGATACCGAGGGTATCCATGATAACCTTATTTGATTTAGCCACCTTCTTCATTTCGATACAGGCTAGCTTAGTTTCTACTGAATATACTTTTTTGAACATAACAAAACACTCCTGTTTCTAGTTTACCAGAATTCACAGGAGTGTTTTCTTGTGTCTCATTTTATGGGTGCAGTACCAGTCCAAGCGTTTTTTTATGTTCGAAAACTCATTTTGTTTGACTCTTAGCCAACTCCAGACAGTAGGTTTTCACATGACAATGAGGACAAGTCAGTTTCCGAGTCCTTGGTGTATGTCCGGCAAGAGCAAACTCTTTAGAACTAGGCTCAAAAGTCCTATGACAGTTAGGACATAGGTATTCAAACTGCTTTCTATAGTGAAACACCACTAAATTTATGGCTATTAAAAATGCAGGGCAGATAATAAACAAACCTCTCGGATCCTTAAAATAATAAATAACTATCAGTAGGCCTATCAGATAAAGAAGGGATGTTAGAACGACACTCCCATACACTCTCAACTGCAAATGACGCCATGATTTTTGATTTTCCATAAGACGTGAAATGTCTGACAAATCTTCCAGCAAAAGTTGATGCCGTTTAACAGTAACTTTTTGCAAGTAACGGGCACGTTTTAGTTTAACCTCTATTTCCTTCGAAGACTTTTCTAAACTCTCGATTTGGTCTGTCAACAAAAGCTCTAAAACCTGTTCCCTATTCTCCTCTTGCAAGAGTTTCTTGATTTGTTTAATTGAGAAGTCCAAATCTCTTAAGAAACAAATGACTTGCAGACGTTCCAAGTCTGATTCGTGATAGATTCTCCGACCACCTTCTGTGACTTCAGACGGCGTCAAGATACCTCGCTGATCATAGTACTGGACAGTCCTAACAGACACTTCTGCTGCCTTAGCCAACTCTCCTGTTGAAAACTGAGACATCTCAGTCACCTCCTTTTAAGATTTTCTATCAAAGGAGGACCTTGACCACCCTTGATACCTAGATTCTACCTTATAACGCAAGGTAATATGCAAGCCCTAACCCTAGAGGATTTTCTTTTCTTACAGAAAAAGTTAGCCATCACTCTTTACACCCTTTACAGCTTCTGTAAAGCCCTAGTCGAAAAGGCCACCCAAACCTAAGGCAGCAAAAGGATTGTTACTGACTTCTTCCTGTTGCTCCAAAAGTTTGGCATTCTCATCTAATTCGAGAAACTTCTCGTAAATCTGTGCGGTCATACGAGCATCCTCCAAGCTGTTATGACCGTGTCCCTTGATTCCAAAGAAATCTGCCACACTAGTCAACTTGAGGTTAACAATACCGTTCAAATCAGAAGCACGACGGTCAAAGGCCTCATCGAAAACATCTAAAGCATATTGTTCTTCCAAGTCTAAACCATTTTCAGCTAGAATAGGCAAATCTGATTTAAGAGCATTGTAGCCAATAAGTGGAGTGTCACCAACAAATGATTTAAACTCCGCCAGAACAGACTCTAGCTTTGGTGCCTTGGCAATCTTATCCGCTGTAATTCCAGTCAAACCATTGATAAAGGATTGCAAAGGAACATCCGAATAGACGAAAGAATCAAACTGGTCCACTTCCTCATGCTGATTCAGCTTAATAGCCGATACTTGGATAATATGACTAACCCCATCCACCGTGTTAAACTCCAAATCAAAGGCAATATAAGTTTCTAAATTTTCCATTTTAATCTCCTACAATAGTTAAAGCTGAGACTGAGTCCCAGCTTCTTTTTTATTTTCCAAATAGACGTCCAAAGAAACCTTTTTTAGAAGCTTCTTCTTGTTTGGTCTGGATTTCTTCCACTTGGGCCTTGGCTTCGTCAACCTCAACCTTAGCCTCGTCAAGTTCCAGTTTAAGCTCTTCCTTGTCCTTCATAGCAGTCAAGGTCAATTGCTGTTGTTGATCAATTTGCTTGTCCTTTTCGGCGATTTGAACGTCTTTGACACGCAATTGGTCATCCATGTTAGACAACTGCTCGTCCTTAGCCTTCAACTGAGCATACAGACGGGCAATCTCAGAGTTTTTCTCGTCTACAAGAATCTCCAACAACTCACGTTGTTTTGTTTCTTCATCGATTGGCTCATCATCAAAGATGGTTTTCTTGTAAATTTCCTCCAACTTAATTAAGCCACTGCGTTTAACGACAGTAACTCCTTTAGCATTTTTTTCTAGATCTTCTTCTGGAAGTTGTTTGACACGATTATTGACTGCTTGACGACTAACACCAAGGATTTCAGCAATCTCGCTGACTGTCTTTTCAATACTCATAATAGCCTCATTTTCTCTTGAAATGTCTCACTATGAGAATATCACAATCACTCCTTTCTGTCAATTTGACTAGTTAATCTGGATATCTGAAGGACTTTTTTCCTTTCACTCTTCAAACAATTGACTTGATAGGAAGCTAAGCTTTTGGTTAACTATGTGTGGGTATAAATGTATATAGAAGGAAAGTCTTTGACTTAAACAATCGGTACTTCCAAATTGGGTTTTGTCGGTATCAGATCTGTTGTATCTAGGAATGGTGGGAACAATTCCACAAGGTTTGAGAATTTCATTCTTGCTCCAATTTTTGATGGCATTCGAGCAACCTTGGTTGCAAAACGACTTGATATTGAAGCATCAATCACATTATCTTCAACGGTTTGACTGTTGGAGTTTTTTTATTGTTACTTTACTCGCTTACTAAAGCCTCATATTGCCATCCGAGATTGAAAAAAGCCCTAAATTATGCCATAATAAACAAAAGCAAAATAGAAAGAATGAGTCCTATGAAAAACTTCCGTGATGATATTAAGGTCAATGATTTGGCCCAGCCCTTTTTAGAGCCAATCATCGAACAAATGACCACTGTATTCGACCCAGAGATTGAGCTAGATATTTACAACCTTGGTTTGATTTATGAAATCACCGTCGATGAAAATGGCCACTGCTACTTCCTTATGACCTTTACTGATACTGGTTGTGGCTGTGAAGAGACTATGCCTTATGAAATCGCTGAAAAGCTAAAATCCATTGACGGTATTAAGTCTGTCAAGGTGGAAACCACTTATTCACCAGTCTGGAAGATGACACGTATCAGTCGTTATGGACGTATTGCTCTTGGTATCTCACCTCGAGGCGGAAAATAAAAGGAAAACCGGTTGGACATTTACAACCGGTTTTTTACTAGAGCAACAACAGACAAACCATTACTTGTCACCATACTGCCAACAACTGTCTTAAAAATTAATATCAAAAAATCACATCGAACAAATGTCCGGTGTGATTTTGTTTTATATCATTTCATTAGGCTTTACCTGATTTATCCATGTTCCAGAAGTCGGTAACGGCACCACGTGACGCTGAAGAAACGATGTGAGCGTATTTACCAAGGACACCACGGCTATAAAGTGGTGGCAACTCAGTTTCGGCTTTACGTTTCGCCAACTCTTCGTCTGAAACGTGCATCGTAATTTCTTTGGTATCTTGGTCAACTGTAACCATATCACCTGTACGGAGGTAGGCAATAGGTCCACCAACCTGAGCTTCAGGAGCAATGTGACCAACAACGAGTCCGTAAGTACCACCTGAGAAACGTCCATCTGTCAAGAGGGCAACCTTATCCCCTTGACCTTTACCAACGATCATTGAAGACAATGACAACATTTCTGGCATACCAGGACCACCCTTAGGACCTACAAAACGTACAACAACTACGTCGCCATCAACGATTTCATCAGAAAGAACTGCTTCGATGGCGTCTTCTTCTGAGTCAAATACTTTAGCAGGACCAGTGATGTTACGAACTTTAACCCCTGATACTTTGGCAACCGCACCTTCTGGAGCCAAGTTACCTTTCAAGATAATCAATGGACCATCAGCACGTTTAGGATTTTCAAGCGGCATGATGACTTTTTGACCTGGTGTCAAATCATCGAAGGCCTCCAAGTTTTCTGCAACAGTCTTACCAGTACATGTGATACGATCACCGTGAAGGAAACCATTCTTAAGAAGGTATTTCATAACGGCTGGTACACCACCAACATTGTAAAGATCTTGGAAGACATATTGACCTGAAGGTTTCAAGTCAGCCAAGTGAGGCACACGCTCTTGAAAATCGTTGAAATCTTCAAGTGTCAAATCAACGTTAGCTGCATGAGCAATAGCGAGCAAGTGAAGTGTCGCATTTGTTGAACCACCAAGTGCCATTGTGACAGTGATGGCATCTTCAAAGGCTTCACGTGTCAAGATATCTGATGGCTTAAGACCTAGTTCAAGCATCTTAACAACTGCACGACCTGCTTCTTCGATATCTGCTTTCTTCTCAGCTGATTCTGCAGGGTGAGATGATGATCCTGGAAGGCTCATTCCCATTACTTCGATTGCTGTCGCCATTGTGTTGGCAGTATACATACCACCACAACCACCAGGGCCAGGGCAGGCATTACATTCAAGATCTTTAACCTCTTCTGCGGTCATATCACCGTGGTTCCATTTACCGATACCTTCGAAAACAGAAACCAAGTCGATATCCTTACCGTTAAGGTTACCTGGTGCAATGGTACCACCATAGGCAAAAATCGCTGGAATATCCATGTTAGCAATGGCAATCATAGAACCAGGCATATTCTTATCACAACCACCAATAGCAACAAAGGCATCGACGTTGTGACCACCCATAGCTGCTTCGATTGAGTCAGCGATGATATCACGAGATGTCAATGAGAAACGCATCCCTGGTGTCCCCATCGCAATACCATCTGCAACAGTAATCGTACCAAATTGAACTGGCCAAGCACCCGCGTCTTTAACACCTTCTTTGGCAATTTGTCCAAAACCGTGCAAGTGGATATTACATGGTGTGTTCTCAGCCCAAGTTGAGATAACCCCAACAATAGGCTTTTCAAAACTATCATCCGTCATCCCAGTCGCACGAAGCATGGCACGGTTAGGTGATTTAACCATGCTATCGTAGACAGAAGAACGGTGTTTCATGTTATTTTCAGACACGATATTTTCCTCCATAGTTAATAACTATTCTAATTTAAACTTCTACTCCTATTCTAACATAAATTATCTAAAAAAACTGACCATTTACAAACTATTCTCCCTTTTTAAATTATGCTAAAATAAAGGCATGAAACATTTTGATACTATCGTTATTGGTGGGGGTCCTGCTGGCATGATGGCGACTATTGCCTCAGCCTTCTATGGCCAACAAACCCTTCTAATTGAAAAAAATAAACGTCTCGGAAAGAAGCTGGCTGGTACTGGTGGTGGACGTTGTAATGTTACTAACAACGGGACTTTAGACGATCTTCTAGCAGGTATTCCAGGTAATGGCCGTTTCCTCTATAGCGTCTTTTCACAATTTGATAACCACGATATCATTGCTTTTTTCGAGGACAATGGTGTCAAACTTAAGGTTGAGGATCACGGACGTGTCTTCCCTAAGACAGATAAATCACGGACCATCATCCAAGCTCTGGAAAATAAGATTCAGGAACTTGGTGCTAGCATACTCACCAATACAGAAGTTGTCTCTGTCAAAAAAGTCGATGAACAATTTCAGGTTAAGTCTGCAGACCAGATTTTTACCAGTGATAAACTCATCGTCACAACTGGGGGAAAATCTTATCCATCAACAGGTTCAACTGGTTTTGGTCACGATATCGCCCGACATTTCAAACTTCATGTTACTGATCTTGAAGCTGCAGAAAGTCCACTCTTAACCGACTTTCCACATAAAGCTTTACAGGGAATTTCTCTTGACGATGTCACGCTGTCTTATGGAAAACACAAGATTACTCATGACCTTCTTTTCACCCATTTTGGACTATCTGGGCCGGCTGCCCTACGTTTATCTAGCTTTGTCAAAGGAGGTGAAATATCCCATCTAGATTTTCTTCCTAACCATAGCCAAGAAAATCTCAAGACCTACTTTGAGGAAAATCGCGAGAAATCTGTTAAAAACACTCTCAAAGGTCTAGTGCCTGAACGTGTCGCTGAATTTCTAGCAGGAGATAAGGCAGATAGCAAGATTAAACAACTCCATCCAAAAGATTTGGAAAAGCTTATCAGTCAACTCAAGGAGATGGAAATTCCAATTACAGGCAAAATGTCACTTGCTAAGTCCTTTGTAACCAAAGGTGGCATAGACCTCAAGGAGATTAATCCTAAGACCCTAGAAAGTAAAAAAGTCCCTCATCTACACTTTGCAGGAGAGGTCCTTGACATCAATGCACATACCGGTGGCTTTAATATTACTAGCGCCCTCTGTACTGGTTGGATAGCAGGAATTCAGATTCCTTGGGATTAGAAAGATTTTTCAATTAAGGACAACAAAAAGTTCCCTTCTGTCATAGAAGGGATTTTTTGTCTATTTCTCAAAGGAGAGGAGGGGATTCGAACCCCCGAGCCCCGTTAAGGACTACACGCTTTCCAAGCGTGCGCACTCGGCCTCTATGCGACCTCTCCACATCAAACGATTAGCCTATTAATGGCTAATCGTTATTTTTAATCAAGTTTTCAAGAGTTAATCTTTAAACTGGGCCTCTACTCGATAGATGACCTGACCTTTTTCTGAGAACTTACGCTCGTATTCAGTCATGACGTTGCCTTCATAATCACTGGCATGAAGGTCCAACCAAACTTTGTTGAGAACCATTCCATACTGTGAAAAGCTCGCCAAACTGTATTCAAAAAGTCCACGATTGTCTGTCTTAAAGTGAATCTCTCCATTTTCAGGCAAAATTTGCTTATAAGTATCTAGGAAAGTCTTGTATGTCAAACGACGTTTCTCGTGGCGACTCTTAGGCCATGGATCTGAGAAATTCAGATACATCATATCCACTTCGCCATCTTCAAAATAATTGGTCAAGGCTGAACCATCCACGCGCAAGAGTTTGACATTTTCAGCACCCGAAGCCAAAACCTTATCCAAGGCATAGCTCAATACAGACAGCTGAATATCAATACCAATGTAGTTGATGTCAGGGTTTTGTTGGGCCATACCAGTAATGAAGGCCCCTTTACCAGATCCTACCTCGATATGGATAGGATTGTCATTACCAAAAAGCTCATGCCACTTACCTTTAGCAGCCTCCGGCTCAAGGATAACGTACTGAGGATGGTTAGCTAGGTGTTCCTCTGCACCTTTACGTTTTCTAACTCGCATGTCTACTTTCTAATATCTGTGCAAGGTCTCTCTGAATTTACGAAGTTCATAAATTTCTCGGTTGGCATGTTCCATATCACGACTATCAAAGAATTTTGAAATCTGTGTCAAATATGAAAACTGCCCATACCAATAAATCTTGTCCATCACAAGGTCGTTGTTCTTATAGCCATAGTATGACAACCACTGTGGCCAATGTGCCAATGGAATGTAATGGCTGAGGATCTGCGCCACATCATACATACGATCTGTTAGACGTACAGAATCCCAATCAACCAAATAAATCAATCCTGAGGTTGTGATGACAAAGTTACTATGACGAGCATCTCCGTGAACAATTGTTGCAATTTCCGCACGAAACTCTGGAAGATGACGTTTCAAATCTCTAACAACGTCTTGAAGGAAGCCATTTTCACGCAATTGGTAAGCGGCATTTTCCTCCCACTCGTGTAGAAGATCGAAAGGATTTTCAATATGATAATCCAACTGCAAGAGTTGATTAACCAAGTGTTTAGAGCGGTGCAAATTACCAAGAATTTGGATAATCTGTTTACTGTTCATGTCATGTTTGGTCAAAATACGACCATCAAGCCACTCCTGTGCACTCATCATGTCACCATTTCCCAGACGCTTAGCCCACAAGAGCTGTGGTGCAATCTGTTCCTTGGCAAGAGCTGCCAAGATTGGTGTTGTATTCATCTTCACAAAGACGCGATCTCCGTTTGGGTAAGTTCCCATATAGGCCTTACCACTATTTCCTTTGAGAGGAGTCAGGCTCAAATCTTTATCTGTTGATGTCACCTAGGCATCTCCTTTTTCTTTAGTCATTCGTTTCTATTTTAACTTATTTAATAGGTGTTAGTCAATCATCTTCTTAAGCTTGGCTGGTAGGTAAACAAGGCTCAGAACTAGCATCATTCCAACCAAAATCAGGCTAAACTTAAGGTCGAAGAGACAAATAGCCTGTACCAGAGTCATCCCAAGTACAATCTGGCTAATCAAGCGCTTAAGATTGCTTACCTGCATGTCTTTTCCAACTGGCATAAGGTTAGCCATTCTCTGATAAGCAAAGTGCGATTTAAGTGCCGTGAGCTGAAAGAGCAAGAGGTAATCAAAAACAACCACAAGCACCATAGCCAACCATTTTTCAGGAACCAAAAAGATAACTAGAAGTGTTAGGGCAAACAGGCGTAAACTAAGGGCAAAGTAATCCCCAGAACGCAAGAAGGCTCTTAGGTAAAGATTGTACCAAGTATGTTCCTTGTCTTTCTTTGTACGTTTGAGAATACCATCCAAATAAGCACGGCGTTTAACACTCGACGTAATCCCTTTAACATTGGTAAAGAGTGAAAAGAACTTCAGAATCGATTGTTGACGCTTATTTTCCGCTGCAATAGCCTCAGTCCAATTCAGTCCAGACTGCTTATAAAAAGGTTGAGCCTTTTTCTGAAAAATGAAGTACTTAAGAATAGCCATAGCCACAGCTACAAGGATAACTCCCCAAACTGGAAGTCCCAAGGCTAAAAAGAGCGGAATAACCAAAATAAAAATCAGGCTTTGTACGATTACCCAAAATCTAAAAGCACGCCCTGTTGCCTTCTTAACATGGTCTAACACCTCTTCTTCCTTCACCAAAAGGTAATGCTTATCAGCTGGCTCTAAATAAGTCGCAATATTCCCCCAGAAAGGCAATAGAAGACAAAGCACTAGCAAACCAAGAATGATTGCCCACGGATTCTTTGGAAAATGTCGAAGCAACTGGCTATACTGAACCAATACAAAACCTAGCAGAAAGAGAAGAACCAAGATAAAGTGATCATTAAAGACGTAGCGACTATACTTAGCACAGCGGGCATTGAATCGCTTGCTACGCTCCTTAAATAGCTTAGCTATCATGACAATTCTCCCTTAGTCAACTGCATATAGATATCGTTAAGACTAGCACTATCGTTGCCAAAAGTCTGACGGAGCTCCTCGAGAGTCCCTTGTGCCAAGACCTGTCCATGGTGCAAAATCACAAAGCGATCACACATCTTCTCAGCCGAATCCAAAACGTGAGTCGACATGAGAATCGCCTTTCCCTTAGCCTTTTCCTCAGCCAAAAGTTCAATCAAATCAGAAATCGCCAAGGGATCCAAACCTAGGAAGGGCTCATCAACAATGAGAAGACTTGGACCAACAATAAAGGCACAGATAATCATGACCTTCTGCTTCATCCCTTTTGAAAACTGAGTCGGGAACCAGTCCAACTTTTCATCTAAGCGAAAAAGCTTAAGATACTTGTCCGCACGTGCCATTCCCTCTGTAACATCAAGGCCATATGCCATCAGCACCGTTTCCAAATGTTCACGAAGCGTCAATTCTTCATAAAGACTTGGCGTTTCAGGAATATAGCCAATCTTCTGACGATAGCTAGCTGGATCTTGTTGAATCGTTAACTCATCAATGGCAATCTGTCCCCCATAAGGTGTTAAGAGACCAATAATCTCGTTAATTGTTGTTGATTTCCCAGCACCATTAAGACCAATGAGACCAACCAATTCACCATCAGCCACCTCAAAAGTCACATCTTTTAGGACGGGAATATTAGCGTAACCACCCGTCACCTTTTCTAATTTAAGCATTATCTTTTCTCTCTTTGGTATGATATAATCTATTATAACAAAAACTCATGGAAAGGTCGTTATTATGGATAATTGTATTTTCTGTAAAATTATATCTGGAGAAATCCCTTCATCAAAAGTCTACGAGGACGACAAGGTTCTAGCCTTCCTCGATATTTCACAAGCTACAAAAGGACATACCTTGGTTATTCCTAAAGAGCACGTTCGTAACATCTTAGAAATGTCTGCTGAAACCGCTGAGACTGTCTTTAGCCGTGTTCCTAAAATTGCTCGTGCCGTGCAAAAAGCAACTGGAGCAATCGGCATGAATATCCTTAATAACAACGAAGAAGTTGCTGGACAAACCGTCTTCCATGCTCATATTCATCTCGTTCCTCGTTACGGTGCAGACGATGGTATCCACATGGGATTTGACGAACACGAACCAGACTTCGCTGCCTTGGTCGACCTTGCTGACAGCATTGCTAAAGAGGTAACAGAATGAAACTCGGACGCTTTCTAGCTCTTGGAACCCTTGCCTACGGTGCCTACTACGCCTATAAACGACGTGAAGACATCAAAGAGGAAATCCTAGACCTCAAACAATCACGAGAAAATATCTCTCACGATCTGGACAGAATCAAACGCAACCTTGACATCATCAAGGAACAAAACCTTGTGCTTGATGACATCAAACAAGACCTCAGCTATAAAACACGTATCTTCCAAAAAGACCTAGAACCTCGACTTAGCATCATCCAAAAACATTTGAAAAAATATCAAAGTGAAGATAAAGAATAAAGGTAAGTAGCATAGGCTACTTACCTTTTTATTATTCAGTTTTTTCAGCATTAAAAGAACTTATAGAGACTTGAGTTGTTGTAAACTCATTATCACCCTTAGACTGAGAGAACTCAAACAGAGTCTTACCAGATGGAGCCCAGTTATTAGCAGATACGTACTGTGTACCAACTGTAACACCATCAGCATTTACCAAATTAATGGTTAGGTAGATATCTTTTATTGAATATTCTGTTGTATTCTCAACTGTTGCAGAATAATATTTTGTATATTCATTAGACTTAGTATTATCTACTGTAAAATTGATATTCTTAACAAGATTTTCAATAGCTTCTTTCTTTACATTATTATCTTTAACTTCATTTCCTTGAGCAAGTAACTCTGATAAACCATCTTTATCTTGTACCGGAATAGAATTCATTTTATCTATTTCAGAAAGTAGAGATGTTCTTTTACCAAGATGTTCATCCCACTTGGTATCAAAACTATCCGAACCATAAGTTTTCGAAATTTCTAATCCATTGTTTAATTCATTAATATAAGAAATTGCCAATTCTTGAAGTTTACTATCCTTAAACTTCTTATCTTTATATCCACTAATTTCATCTAATTCTTTATTAATTGCTTTTTTTAGCGAACGAGCCGAGTCACTTTTTTCACTATCAACATACTTCCAACGAGCATCTAGACCCTTAGCTAAAGATTTTACAAAAGCTTCATCATATGTCTTACTTTCATTAGAGCTTGTACAAGCTGATAAAGTAATAATCCCAACTAAAAGCAATAATAGAATAGTAATCTTTTTCATAAAATTTCCTCACTATTTAATTTTTTATATATTTTTAATTTCATTAACTGTCAACTATTTATGAAAATAAAATGATTTTTTTATGCTTTTTCAGATTATTACAAATAAATTGAACTAACACTATTATTTTCTTCTCTCGCTCCACTCTTCCTCCAAGTTCTACCTTGTTTTATAGCAGTGTCTGAATTGATTTTATTATTTATTACATTTCCTGCTATCGCTCCTAAACCGAGCCATTTTGCTATATTACCTAATTTATTGATTACCTCTGAAATTGTAGCAAAAATCATGATAATTACCACGAATGCCATAAAGAACAACATTGGCCAAAATAAATCCATTTTACACTCCTTGAAATAATTTTCTCATATTCAACTATTAAAGAAATTTTTTCAGGCTCGCTAGATACAATGAAGCACCTATTATTCCTAAGATTCCGCCAATCCATCCTAAGAAAGGAATAAGAGAAATCGCTCCTCCAACAATCAATAGTACACTAGGAGCAGTTCCTACCGGTGTATCCCCTTTATAATATACAGCACCAACTATTCCAAGTACTAGTAGTGCTAGCTTTACAAGATATACAAACAAAGTCATTAATACAATCGCAGCTTCTGATCCCGAAGATGCTACACCTACAATAAACCAGAATGCAAAAAGAAGAAAGATGCCTCCGATTAGTCCCACTACTCCATTTGTTACGGCTAATGTTTTTGTTTTCATTTAATCTCCTTAATTATATTATTGAATTTGAGTTGAAATATTATCTGTATATTCCTTCAATCCATTACGGTAATTTTTCAAAAATTCAACTAGACTATCTTTACCAATAATCTTCGTGTTTCCCATCGCACCGTATTCTTTCTTCTGTTCTTCCAAAGATTTCAATGTTTCTTGTTTCATTTGCTCAATTGTATTTGCATCATCTAGTACTGTACCAGCGACAGCATTTTGAAGATTCGTTAGATATTCATCAACAATTTTTGAATACATCGTTATATAGTCGTTATAGGTTGAAATACTCCTAATTGTGGCATCAGATGTGTCCTGAGGGTTAAAATTACTTGAACTTACAGAACTTGAAGAGCTTGATGTTGTTGAAGAGCTTGAAGAGCTTGATGTTGTTGAAGAGCTTGAAGAGCTTGATGTTGTTGAAGAACTTGAAGATTTACTTGTAACGCCTCCTGAAATATTTTTTGCAGTATTTATTAAGCTTTTACTAGCCGAACAACCTGTTAGTGCTATAGATAGTAAAATCACTGAAAATGTAAATAAACAATTTTTCTTTTTCATAAGAATCCCTCACCTAAATTTAATTTTCCGTAAATATTATATATATATATATATATTGTCAATGTTTTCTTGAAAATAAAATCTAAATTTAAATTATTTTTAGACTATTATAATTAAATGAGTTTTATCTCATTTCAATATAGATTGATTGCTAGATTTCACCACTCTCCAAAGAAAGACTTTCCGCTGTGCTAAAAGTGAGAGAAGACATATTGCTTCTCTCACTCGGAAGATTTGAGACTCAAGCTCAAATCTTAGGAATGGAATTCCGTTAGGAAGTCGCTTCCGTCCGTAGCACCCAAGGAAAGTCTTAAATAAAAAAGAAAAAAACAGAGATGTCTACTAACATCTCTGCTTCATAATAGGATTAGGAGGTTTTATGCTTTTTATTTAGCATCTTTTTCTTTGATAACCAAGACACCATCTTCCATATCAGCTTCTAGGTGTTTAGCATCAAGGTTATCCAAGTGGAAGTCTGTGACTTTGTCACGGATTTGTTGTTCAACCACACGACGGAGTGGACGAACACCCATGACTTCATCGTAACCTTCTTCAGTCATGTATTCTTTAGCAGCTTCGCTAACTGCCAAGTCAATGTCTTTCTTAGAAAGTGTCTTGTTAACTTCAACCAACATAAGGTCTACAATCTTAGAAAGATCTTCTTTGCTCAAGTGTGAGAATTCGATGACAGCATTGAAGCGGTTAAGGAATTCTGGACGGAAGTAAGGTTTCAAACGATCCATGAGTTCTGGTTTATCAGCATCTTCTGTCAAGTTAGCTTCGTAACCAAATCCTGCGTTTGAAGTTGCGATAATCACAGTATTCTTGAAGTTTACAGTGTTACCTTGACCATCTGTCAAACGACCATCGTCCAAAACTTGGAGGAGAAGGGTGATGACTTGAGGGTCAGCCTTTTCAATTTCGTCGAGAAGGACGATTGAGTATGGGTTACGGCGAACACGTTCTGTCAAAGTATTGCTATTGTCATCATAACCAACATAACCAGCTGTTGTACCAATCAATTTAGAAACAGCTGTGCGGTCGCTGTATTCTGACATGTCCAAACGGATGATAGCATCTTTAGTTCCGAACATATCAAGAGCCAATTGTTTAGCCAACTCAGTTTTACCAACACCAGTAGGTCCTACAAAGAGGAAGCTACCGATTGGACGGTTACCTTCGTCAAATCCTGCACGGTTACGACGGATGGCACGTGCCACTGCTTCAACGGCTTTATCTTGACCGATAACCTTAGTTTGCAAACGGTGACCCATATCTTTCAAACGTTCGATATCAGTTGCACCCATTTGTGACACTGGAATACCAGTCATACGTTCTACAGATTCAGCCACATCGTTGACAGTTGCAGTGACTTTAAGGTCTTCTGTATGGTTGGCAATTTTCTTTTCAAGTTCTTCAATACGAACCTTAGCATTTAGAGCTGCTTCGTAGTCTTCTTTGGCAGCTGCAGCTTCTTGTTTAGCTTTTTCTTCTTCAATTTCATGTTCAACAGCATTCACATCAGTCACTGGGTGTTGAGCAGCCAAGTGAGCAGCTGTTACATCGACAAGGTCGATAGCCTTATCTGGTAAGCTACGTTGTGGAATATATTGTACAGAGAAATCTACTGCTGCTTTCAAAACATCATCTGGTAAGATAACATTGTGGTGTTTTTCATAAAGGTCACGGATACCTTGGAGAATCTTGAAGGTATCTTCAGCAGATGGAGCATTAACCTTAACTTCGTTGAAACGACGAGCTAGGGCAGCGTTCTTCAAGATAGTGTTACGGTATTCATCTTGAGTTGTTGCACCAATCACTGTCAATTCACCACGTGAAAGAGCAGGTTTCAAAATATCAGCCAGACCTTTAGATCCTTGACCATCGCCAGTGCTTCCAGCACCAAGAATTTGGTGGATTTCATCGAAGAATAGGATAATATTTCCAGCTTCTTTGACTTCATTTACCAAGTTTTGAATGTTTTCTTCAAAACTACCACGGTATTGAGTACCAGCTTCAAGTCCAGAAATATCAATTGAGATGATTTCTTTGTTCTTGATAGCAGCTGGGACATCACCATTGACGATGGCTTGAGCCAAACCTTCAACTACGGCTGTTTTACCAACCCCAGCGTCCCCGACAAGGACTGGGTTATTTTTTGTACGACGAGCCAAGATTTCGCAAGCTTCTTGGATTTCTTTGTTACGTCCAATAACTGGATCCAATTTACCTTCACGAGCTTCTTCAGTCAAGTTACGACCAAGTTTAGCAAGAATACCATCTTGTTTAGGTCCTTTACCTTGTTGTTGAGTTGGGTTGACTGCTTCACCTTCATTACCAGGCAATTGACCTGTTTGGCGGTAAATAGCAAATTCTTCAGGTGTCACTTCACGACCGTTAATCATGTAGCGACGGTTTTCTGAACGGTAACCACCCATGTTACCCATCAATTGATTGAAAAGATCGTCCATATTGTTAAAGTTGTTGTTCATATAATTACCTCGTTTTGTGTTATCTTGTGAAATTTCTTAAACGTTATTTTTATGTTAATGTATTTTCTGACTTTTACTGACCAAAACCCTAAAAATTTTTAGTAGCTTCAACTACTCTTCTAATAATTTCAGGTTTTGCTCTTGGTAGGAGACTGAGAACTTTCACAGTCTTAAATAAATTATCATTTAGCATAAGAGCCACCTTCTTTCTGTGAATCTCTCAATATAGCTAACTTCCAAGCCTCTTTCAAAACTATGAATAGCTTTTTCAGAAAGAAACTTATACATTAAGGAATCCTTTTTCCTTATAGCTTTATCATATACCTTTCATTTAATCAGGTCAAGAATTTAGTTTTGACTTTTACTGACCTTTTAGATGAAAATTTTTGCAGACTAGCTGCAATCCTTTTTATTGGTATATGGGCTATTGACACAGCCTTCATAAGGATTTCATTTCCTTATGCTTATATTCTACAACATTGGTCAGTAATAGTCAATAGTTTTGTTTGACTTTTTTTGACCTTTGTCATATTTTTGTGCAGCCAAACCAAAATAACTTTATAACCAGTATTTAGGCAAGCACTGCAAGATTTATAAGGAAGCTAAATCCTTATGACACTATCATACACTATTAGTCAGCAAAGGTCAAAGGTTTTGTTTGATCTTTTTTGACCTTTTGGAAAATAATTTACGGAAAGTAAAAAAGCCTACCAGAGGTAGACCTTCTATAAAACTATTTTACTCTAATCGGTACGCGTCCGAAGTTTTGTTCGGAAAGCTCGGGGTTACCTAATTGGTAAACATTATCTGCTTGCTGTGTAAGCAGATCCCAAGGCTCCCTTCCAATACGAGCCACTATATCAACAGACTTTTTCACAGATTTGAGATGAGACTGTCCTTTTTGAGAAAATCCAAGCACATGAACAGCCTGGGGCAAAGGATTATCCACAGCTTCGACCAGGATATAGGTCAAAATACGACGTACTCGTGCTTTTGTATAGCGTTTGGTTGCTACCTTATCCACCAGTTCCTCCACAGAAGACACCTCGCGGATAACAGCTTTTAAACGACTAGCAATCTCTTCGTTAACTTGAAAAATAGTGGTCAAATCAGGGTTTGTAAGAATCTGATAACTCAACAATTGGAAATAATTATCCCAAGAGACCTGTGGAGAAGTCTGAAAAAGCTTGCTATTGGGCATGAACTTATCCACAAAATCGCTATCTTGCTTGTGGAGACGTAGACTCGTCGCTGAGGCGAAAGATACTTCCTTGTCTGAGGAATGATAACCGGCTCCTTGTCTCTGGATAGGATTCAACTTAATGCCCTTACCAGCACAAGCTTTGGCATAGGCTAGCCCTAGGATATGGTTGGGTGTATTGCCAGTGAAATCCACACCAGCAAACTTTTCCCACATTTTTTGTGTCTTTTGTGGATAAGATAAGTCACTCGGTAAATTTTCTACAAAAGCTTCCATATCCTCTGACTTTTCAGCATAGACATCTGCTATTGCCTGGTAATCTAGGACTTCTTCCGTTCCAAAAGTAAGGCTATCAATTCCCAGTCGGGACAAGATATCGACGGCTCCAGCAGCAAAATAATCGGCAGACTGGACTGCCGTCAAGAAAGGCAACTCAACCACGAGATCTGCCCCATTTTCCAAAGCCATCTGAGCTCTAGTCCACTTATCCACAATAGCTGGCTCACCTCGCTGAACAAAGTTCCCAGACATGGCAACGATTTTTACGCCTTCAGCCTGATCCAAGAGATACTTGTGACCGTTATGAAAAGGATTGAACTCAGCAATAATACCTGTAACTGTCATAGGCTCTTACTTTTGGGCCACAAAGAACCAACGGGCACTAGTTTCTGTCGGTTCCTTATCCTCAAAATCGGCGTAAAGTTTGAAGGATTTGAAGCCAGCCTGCTCCAACAAGATATCATAAGTCAAAACCTCATAGGTGCGTTCCTCATGCACCTCATCATGACGGCTAAAGCTTCCATCTTCCTCTTGGACAAAGAAAGTTAATTCATGGACAATAGAATGCGGAGCCGCATCCTCATAGGTATCCCAGAGCATAGCAAAGTCTTCTGCATTTTCATGGTAGGAATAGCCAGGGAAAACCTCATCCGTCTGATAGGTTGAGTGTACATCAAAGATAAAGACGCCATCTTCATTCAGTGCATTATAAACCTCCTTGAAGACGTCCCCAACCTCTACTTCATCCTGCATATAGCAGATAGAATCTGAGTAGCAAGTCACAAAATCATATTTGCCCGCTTGCGATAAATCCAACATGTTGCCTTCGATAAAATCGATTTTCTGCTTGGCGGAAGACGCACGCTTCTGAGCAACCTTCAACATGTCAGCACTCAAATCAAGTCCAGTAACATCAAAACCGGCTTGGGAAAAACGTACAGATTGAATACCAGTCCCACAAGCTAATTCAAGCAATTTCTTTTTATCCTTAGTCTTTGGCAGATGACGGAGGGAAAAATCCGTCCACAAATCGTAAAGGCTGTCATCCATAACAGCGTCGTAGACCGCCGCAAAAGTTTCATAAGTAGCCATAATGATGATACCAAGTCCGTCCGTAATCAAAATGAAAATTAGGAGCTTGGACTTGGAGGAATCTCCAAGACAAAGCTGTCTATTTTCCGACGATTACAGGACGGGTTCAAATCCTTTCTAAGATACAAAGAGCGTCAAAAGCACAGAGAAAATAGGAAACTTTCTGCCGTATCGTTAGATACAAAGAAAGTTTATCTTTTTCTCACAGCTTTTAGTTCGTGTTCAGCTTCAACATTAACCAAACTCGACGCTCTCACCTTTCTAACAATTTTCTTCTAAAATAAGCAAATAAAACCCAGTTGACTACAACTGAGTTCATTATCTTATGCCAAATAGGCTGACACATCCATCATCGGTGCTTCATGCCAGAGTTTTTCAAGGTTATAGTGAGCACGTTCGTCTTCTGTAAAGATGTGAACAACAACGTCGTTCAGGTCCAAAAGAATCCAACCACCCTTGTTGTCACCTTCCATGTGACTAGCATCAAGGCCAGCTTCTTTAACTTTCTCACGGATGTTGTCGGCAATAGCTTCCAACTGACGGCTATTCATTGCACTCAAAATAACAAAGTAATCTGTTAGGCTAGTAAGACCATACAAATCTAGGGCAACAATGTCTTCAGCTCGCTTTTCATCAGCAGCTTTGACAACCAATTCAAGTAATTCTTCTTTCATTTAATCCTCTTTCATTAAAAAATCGTTTTGTAATCTAAGACATCTGCAAAACGTTCATCTCAAATGTTCTCGTAAAAATCATTAATTGTTTCTGCTGGAATGTCGTCTCCATCAAAGGTTGTAACAGTACCTTCGGGAACGACTAGCTTGTAGCCATGTTCGAAAGCAACTTTAACGGATGTATCAACACAATACTCCGTCTGCATACCGCATAAGACTAGTTTCTCAATTCCTTGTTGATCCAAGTATTCCTTTAATCCAGTCTCTTTAAAAATGCTATTGTATCGCTTCTGAAAAACCTTTTCATCAGACTGTCTCTTTAATAGTGGCGATAATTTCCAATCTTCCGAGGTTAGAGCTTCTTCCGTTTCAATATGCTGAATATAGATAATTTCAATCTGCTGTTTTCTAGCCTGATCTTGTAAATAAGAGATTTTCTCTAACAGCTTTTGTGTTTCAAAACCTGTTTCTACTAAGATATTTTGTACATCAATAATAATAAAAGCTGTTTTCACTTACTAATCCTCTTTCAAGCAATGCACAAAAGCATTATAGGTTTCAAGAGTTTGGGGATAAATCGGCAAGGCCTGGTGGGCCAAGTGTTCTACCGTATGGACTGTTTCAAAAGCAACTGCCTTATCCAAGGATTGCTCTGCTACTTGTCTAGCTTCCTCTACCAAAGGGAAATTACGGTTATGCTCAATATAATCAGCCACATAGACAATCTTATCTAGGGTTGACATTTCATGGCTTCCGACAGTATGAATCTCAATACTGCGTAGAATATCAGAATCAGTCAATCCCAAATCTTCTTGGATTTTGTAAATCCCAACCATGCCATGCCAGACATTGTTCCCCCATTTTTTCAATTCAGGATCAAGCTTATATTTATCAATAAGCTCCAAGAATTCCTGATCTGGAAGTTCCTTGGCATAATCATGAAGGAGGCCAGCCAAGCCAGCTTTCTCAGTATCATATTCGTACTTTTCAGCAAGAGTAATAGCAGCTCTCTCAACACCCAGAACATGATTGAAGCGTTTAGGACTCATGACCGCTCGAACTTTTTCAAGGAGTTCTTCACGAGAATAGTCTAAATATTTTTCATAGGTCATTTATAGAGCCCCGCTTTCTTGATGTAGGCAAGTACAGACTGTGGCACCATAAAGTTAGGTGTGCGATCCTTCTTAATGTAGGCTCTGACTGCACTCGAACTAATATCCATAAGGGGCACATCAACCCAAATAACTGGATAAGAGGTTCCAGCCTTATACTTAGGACGCTGAACACCCACAAATTGGACCATCTCGATAAGTTCGTCAATGCGATGCCATGTAGGCAGATAGTCGACCATATCAGCACCAATAATGAAGTAATAATCCGTATCAGGATTGGCCTCTGTCAAAAGCTTCATGGTGTCATAAGTATAACTGATTCCCTTGCGCTCCAACTCGATGGTTTCAATATCCAAACCTTCGATACCGTTAATAGCCAACATGAGCATATTTAGGCGATGCTGTTCATCAATAGTCTCCTTTTTATCGACATGAGGTGGCTCAAACTCAGGCATAAGAAGAACTTCATCAAGGCCTAACTGCTGGCGCACCTGGTCAGCAACAACCAAGTGAGCATTGTGAACAGGGTTGAAATTTCCACCCAAAATTCCCACCTGCTTACGGCCAGTATCTTTGATTTCTTCTTCTAGTTGAACCTTTGTAAATGGGGTTACGAGATCCAGTGCCATTTACGCCTCCTCTTACTCAAACATCATCTAAATAACTGTTCTTTTGCCTTTAAGGTTTCAAAAGTCATCAACTATTTTTGGATGGCTTTAACCTTTGGTGATAACTTACGATTTTCTTTTTTAGCTGATTCTTTGTAGAGAATCAAGATACGTCCAATCTTAAGGACTGTATCACAGCCAATTTCTTCTTCCAAAATTTCAGCAACCTCATAGATGTCTTCCATGGTATTTTGGAGTAGGGTTACTTTGATCAATTCACGGGCATCAAGAGCGTTACGAACGCTAGTTTTGATGTGGTCGTTAAGACCGTTTTTCCCGATTTGTACAATAGGTTTGAGAGTGTGTGCTTCCGATTTGAGGAAGGCACGCTGTTTTGATGTTAATGACATGTTTATTCCTTATAATTACTTTATTAAGTTTAAATAATCGCTTTTCGTACGACGACGCCAACACCTTCTGGTGCCCAGGCGGCAACGATGGTTGGTTGGTCAGCTTTTCCTTGAACACGAATCCAGCCTAATCCTGAGAAGACAATGTCTGTCTTATCTTTGACAGTGAACTCGTGACGAACAAGTTTTGGAAAATTGGCCAATTCCTTAGGCCCAGGAGGCATGAGAAGACTTCCAACATGCTTATCATAGAAGGCATCTGCTCCTTCAAGTTTAGTACGATGAAGCTTCAAGTTATTATCAAAGAAGGCTGTAAAACCTTGTTTATCACCATCAATAAAGTCAAAACGTCCAAGACCTCCTAGGAATAGGGTTTGGCTTGCATTTAACTGATAAGTCTTCGGCTTAATTTCCTTCTTAGGACTAACGTACTTGAGGTCCTTGGCTGACAGATAGTGTGCCATCTGGTGGCGATGAATAATTCCTGGAGTATCAAAAATATAAGTACCATCATCCAGCGGAATCTCAATCTTATCAAGGGTCGTTCCTGGGAAACGAGAGGTAGTGATAATATCTTTATCACCTGTAATTTCCTTGATAATGGCATTGATTAAGGTTGATTTACCAACATTCGTCACACCGACAACATAAACATCACGACCCTTACGGAGTTTTTCAATACGCTGAATCAACTCTTTAATGGCGTGATGATTTTGGGCAGACGTCAACATGACATCCACGGGACGCATCCCTTCTTCATGGGCACGTTCTGTCAACCATTGGGTTACCTTACCATCTTTAACGGATTTAGGTAGGATATCCTTTTTATTTCCGACCAAGAGCACATCATTACCCGAAACAAAGCGTGATAAGCCTGGTATGATTGATCCATTAAAATCAAAAATATCAACGACATTGACAACGAGGGCATCACTGTCTCCAACTTCATGAAGCAATTTTAAAAATTCATCATCTGTGATGTGGACATCCACAATCTCATTGTAATGACGAAGACGGAAACAGCGTTGGCAGTATAACTCACCTGTTTCTTCGGCCTTTTTAATAGAGCTAGCAGGTGTGAAACCTGCTTTTTCTTTATCTTCTGTTTGAATTTGGGCTCCACACCCAATACAAAATAATTCTTCCATTAAATTCCTTTGTTGAAGGTCATTGGACCATATGCTTTTTCAATTTTTTTCCACATGCGACGTTCACGCCAACGGTTAAATTTGGTTACCCAAGCATCTGATTTCACCAAAGGCTTGACCAAAATCGAGCGAATGCCAGCTCTGTGGCTAGCTCTGATGTCAGTCATTAGCTGGTCTCCCACCATAACAACCTCGTCTCGATTAAAGTGGTAACGCTCAATCGCTTCATTAATGCCTTTAGTGAAAGGCTTCATGGCACGACTCACGAAATCCACATGGAAATTGGCAACCGCACGTTCAACACGTTCATGTTTGTTGTTAGAGACCACAACCACCGGAATGTCAGCCTCTGTCATTTCATCTAACCAAGCACGTAGCTCAGGAGTCCCATCAGGGTTGTTCCAAGCAATCAAGGTATTATCCAAATCGACCAAGACAGCACGAATACCGTGTTCACGTAGCTGGTCAGGTTTCAAATCATAAACAGCCTCCACCATAAAATGGGGCCTGTAATCGTCTATACTCATTTTCTCTCCAAAATGTTAGTTTACCTCTTATTCTACCATATTTTTAAGGTTTATGTGTGGGACTTAAGTCCTATTTTTTAAGAACATCAATGACACGACGGTATAGAAAAAGAGCCACAATCACTCAGGCTCCATTCTTATCTTTGAATTTTTTCTTGTTTTTTAAGGGTAACTAAATTCTTAAGCGATATGATGATAACAGCAAGAACAATTAAAAACATTCCAACCACATCAATGACAAAGAAGCGGTCCCCCATAATTAATACGGTCAAAATGACCGACGCTATAGGTTCTACCGAAGCCAAGAGACTCCCTTTGACAGCTCCAACCATGGTTGTCCCCTTAAGAAAAACGGTGTAAGCAAAGACTGTCCCAATGAAGATTAAACCAAAAAGCGCTAAGAGATTTCCCCCAGTCAAAGAAAGCTTATACTTCCAGGCTTGGATAACAATCGGAAAGATTAAACCACCGATCAACAGACCTAAACCAATGACAATCAAACTTCCCCATTTTTCAATAGCCTTAGCAGGCAGTAAGATATAAAGTGCATAGGTCACCGCCGAAAAGAGACCCCAGAACAAGCCCAGAGGTGTAATCGCTAACTCCCTTATCTGACCATGCGTTGCGATGGTAAAGGTTCCCACAATAGCCAAGATAATCGCCACTAGCTCTGCTGCTGTTGGGAACCTACGATATTTTGCACATACAAAAGCCAGGATGATAACTGGGGTGACATACTGCAAGACCGTCGCTGTCCCAGCATTAGTGTATTGAATAGCACTAAGATAGGCGTACTGATTTAGTACCAGACCAAAGAGAGCAAATAAGGCGATACTTACTAAGGTTTTTCTATCTTTAATAGCTTGTACTAATTTGTCTCGCTGCCTAAAAAAGACCGAAGCCGTTAGTAAAATACCGGACAGAAGCAAACGTAAACTCGTCAAAAGATTGACATTAACACCATGAGCCATTAGGTATTGACCAGAAACTCCTGAAAATCCCCAGGCAATTCCTGCTGTCAATACCATCAAGCTCCCTTTTAGTTGTTTAGACATGTGTTTTCCTCGATTATGATAATGATTAATTATTATATCACAGAGTGGATAAGGTAAGCGGTTACCCCATAAAACTTAAACTGTTTTTCTTGAGGAATTTTCAAGCGACCAACCTACAACCCAGCCAAAGACTAAAAGATAATTTTCAAGTACTCCAATAGCATTGACTGAGTGATGATGTTGAAGATAGCTAAGGAAATGATTAGTCCCAATCACAAGGCCTCCAATAATCAAAGCTATCAGCACAGCTCTCAGATAAAACCAATCGTATTTGAGATTCACAGCAAGAAGGATGATTAGAACTGCCACATTCCAGATACCAATCTCCCTCTGCCAACCAACTGAAATGCCGTACCCCAAGTGACTTCCCATATAAGTTGGGAAGAACAGCTGAAAAATAATAGCACCAGTCATGTCCAGGATGACGAGGATAAATAGGACTCTTAAGAATTTGTTCATGGGGGGGGGCTCCTACTTAATAGATGTTTTATTGAATACCATTAGTATAAGAAAAAAGACCTTAACAAAGTTAAGATCTTTAATCATAAATTAAGCTTCTTGTTCCTCTTTCAACAATTTCTTATCGTAAACACGAATGAATGGGAAGTAAACAAGGAAGGCAGCAACTGCACAGACAAGAGCAACTAAGACAGCACGGAGATCTGCTGTTCCTAAGAAGGCTCCGATTCCCACTGGGGTTGGCCATGGAACTTGTGCAATAACAGGATTAATCAAATGCAATGCATTAACAAAGTAGTAAATAGTAGCTGTAACCATTGGAGCTAAGATAAATGGAATCGCTAATGCTGGATTATAGATAATTGGCAACCCAAAAATCAAAGGTTCATTAATGTTGAACAATGCTGGAACAACTGAGGCACGTCCAATCGCTTTAAGTTGCTCTGACTTAGCAGCAAAAGCAATGTAGAGACACAGACCAAGAGTTGCACCTGATCCACCAGCGATAACAAACATGTTAGAGAACTCACCAGCTACAGCATAGTGTCCTCCAGCAGCATTTTCTGCCAAGTTAGCAAGTGCGATAGGGCTAACGAAAGCAAAGATAATGTTAGCACCATGAATTCCTACAATCCAGAGGAGTTGAGTTAAAAGATAAATAATCATTAATCCAATCCATGAGTTAGTTAGGTTACCAACAAACCCAAATGGAATAGCAATAACTTTAAAGATGTCAGTTCCCAACGCCACGAGTGTACCGTTAATAAAGATAACTACAAATGCAACGACGAATCCTGGAATCAAGGCTGTGAATCCGCGAGAAACC
Organism: Streptococcus vestibularis; assembly: GCF_900636445.1. Taxonomy (NCBI): domain Bacteria; kingdom Bacillati; phylum Bacillota; class Bacilli; order Lactobacillales; family Streptococcaceae; genus Streptococcus; species Streptococcus vestibularis. The sequence continues at coordinate 1,585,727 of NZ_LR134275.1, forward strand.
CCTTCTGGAACAGCTTCAGGCATTTTAATAACCCAATTACGTTTTACACATGTACGATAAATAAGAACTGTCACAATAGCCATGATAATAGCTGTGAAAATACCAGTAGTACCAAAACGAGTAACGCCATTGCCCATTGCCCAACCGTCAACAACGACTGCACCTTCTTTAAGGCTACCTACAGCTTTCATCATTCCACCGTCAAAAATGATTTGTGGAACTGTCATAATGAACGCCATGAGCGCAAGAAGAGCACCGTTAAGAGGATTCATATTTAGTTCTTCTTCTTCTGCATAGATTTTAGTTAACTCATAAGCAAGTGAGAGAACAAAGTAAAGTGAGAGAGAACCCATAGTAGCATAGTTAGCAACCATGTATAGAGAAGTAAACTTATCAAATGAAGCTGAGAAAATATCAGCTACAATTGGCCAGAATGAGAAGGCTTGTGGCAGAATACTAAATACCAAGAACATTGACCCAACAATAGTAAATGGTACAGCTGCCATCCCTGCTGCCGTGATTGCACGTACAACTTTAAACTGGGCAAGTTTTCCCATTGGTCCCATGACATGATTTTCAAGGAAACCAAATAATCCGTTTTGTTGATCCATAATCGGACCTCCTTAATAATAATTATATATATTTCAATAGCAATCCTTTTAAAAGTTGTTATAAGGTTATAGAACTCTTTTCTAACTGGATAAAGCGTTGATAAGCCTTATCTTTACGTTCATATATTTCTTGAATTCTTTTAAGATTTAGTAAGCAAAGGCCTAAACCTAGTAAAAGAATAACAAAAACGAAGAAACGTGCAGCTTGATTATTTTCAAAAATTGGGAAAAGAGTTGTAAACAGACTTGTCCAAGTTAGAACAAGTAGTCCCACCTGAATAACAGCTTGCGAGCGAACAAACATCTGAGTCACTTTCAAACGTTCATCACGCTTGCCATACAATCGAAACTGCTCAACAGTAGCCAAAATCGCTAATATAATTAACGTAATAGGGAGAACAATAACAAAAGAAGGACGAATAAATTGATTCAAGAGCCAATAAATATTGCCAAAAAAGAAGAGTGCTATTGTATAACGTAGAAGAAGATAGCGATTAAAAAAAGTATTTTTTAACGCTGTCTCCCGACGTTGACGCTCGATTTCTAGTTGTTCTTTTTTTGTCATTGTCTTCCTCCTTGTTTAACTATATCTATTTAGCCAACCTTTCTATGAAGAACTAGCATTTCCTTTGCTACTTCCAATAGAGTCATTGTGGTCATTAAATGATCTTGAGCATGCACCATGATAATTTCAATCTTAATTTCTACACCACTTGCATAGTCTTGTAAAAGTTTTGTTTGTGCATGGTGCGCTTCTAAAATTTCTTCATTTGAATGATCTAACTTAGCTTCTGCTTCGTCAAAACGACCTTCTCTCATATCAGCAAACGCTTCATGGATTTCCGTTCTAGCAGTACCTGAATGAAGAATGATTTCAAAGGCTGCAACCTGTAGTTCTTCTTGATTCATATGAACCTCCTATGTTATTTTTTCAAATATCTTAATAAAATCTTCAAATTTCTTGCAATTAATTAATTGCTCTTGTAAATCTTCATTTTCTGTTAAGGAAACTATTTTCTTCGTCACATCCTTCAATCCATCATTTCCATATAATGATGGTGATAAAAGAAAAACAAGTTGAATATGTGAGCTTTGACTATCCCAAGATACAGGTTCTTGACAGATAGCAACTGAGATCTTCACTTCTTTTCCCAAAGGCCTAATTGGGTGAGGAACTGCAATTTTTTCGGAAAAGACGACTGAGCTTAATTCCTCACGCTGTTTTATTTCATAAAGTAGAGACTGTTCGAAGTCCACTGATTCATCGACAGATAGAGACTCAGCCATTTCTTCCAATAGTCGTGTTTTATCGCCTTTCGTCCACACAAAGAAAGTATCTCGGCTAAAGTATTGTTTACAATTATCGTCTTCAATAGGGGATACTTCTGAACGTTTCCTATTTCTCGAGACTTGCATCTGATTCATAGCATGACGAATCTGAGATATTTCGTCAGATTTAAGAAAGACACTCACCGTAAAAACGGGCATCTGAAAGTAAAGGTTCGATAAATCAACAGCCGATACAATAAAATCAATACCGTCTATTTTTTCTTGGTTCAACTCATAATACCCTATGACATCAACAACATCTATACGATTTCCAAGTTCAGACTCAAGGCGATTTTTAAGCATTTGAGCAGCCCCAAAACCTGTTGCACAAATCGCCAATACTGAAAATTTATGGTTTTCTTTTCGACGTTCGATGGCAGCCAAGAAATGAAGACAGACATAAACTATTTCATCATCAGATATAGTAGCCTGTGAAAAAGCTTCCATATTTGCAAGAATTTCCTTGGTCATGAAGAATACATCACTATAATTTTGTTTAACCTCATCTACCAATGGATTACTAAGATTAATATGACTGACTAAACGTACCTGTAAGGTCATCAAATGGGTTATAAGACTCTCAACAAGTTGAAAATCTGAGGAAAAGTGGTATATATCGTCTAACCCTAAGGTTTCAAAACGTTGGACCAACGAGTCTCTCAGTGCTTCTTTAGAAAACTCTGTTTGGTTGTTTTGGGGTAACTGACTTTTAGCTAACAGATGTAGGGTAATATAATCGATTTCTTGAACTGGAAATTCTTGATTGGTTACCTCACTAACTCTTGAAAGAATCCTCTTAGCAACCCGGCGTTCGATGTCGTTATCTGCCATCTGACAATCTAAGTTCCTAATTTCAAAACCAGACTTGATACGGCCTATTGCTAAAGCTATATGAACAACTAAATTTTGTAAAACAAAATCCGATAACTTTAGATTGGCTTCCTGACATTCTTCTAAAACAATCTTTGCCAATTCCTCTAATGGAAGATTTTGGTCAAAAAAATTTGACTTCACATATGAGTGCAATACTTTAAAAAACTGGTTCTCCAAGAAATAACTCATAATGAAGCGACGTTTGTCTAGTTCTTCACCAGAAACGTAGACACCTTTATTCGCTCTACTTTCTATAGTTAGGTTATACTCAGCTAGCATCTGGCGTATCTTTTTAAAATCATTAGACAAGGTTGAGCGACTAACATATAGCTCCTCAACTAAATCATCAAAATGAACTGGAACCTGTTCAAACAAGAGCTTATTTAAAATGAAAGCTAGCCGATCATCACTTTGGGACATGGAAGATTCTGTATTATAATCATCTCCTAATTCATAAATCAGACGAAAAGTTTGGCAAGCTTCTTGGCTTTCAAAAAACAGTCTATAACCTTGTCCTTGTTTTGATACTAAGCTAACACCTTGAAGGTTTAAGGTTTGATCAATTGATTTTAAGTGATTACGTACAGTCCTATCCGAGCAGGACAAGTATTCAGCAAGCTCTTTACTCGTAACATAACGTTCCCTATGCTTTATCAAGAATTGAAGGATGCTTTTTTCCCTAGTTTTTGACAATCTCATATCCTCCTAAAAATGATATATTCACCTTCTATTATAGGATATTTTCACACCTTTACTTCTTTTTATCGAGCATAAGTTAGATTATGAATCATTTATAATCTAGTCAACAGATAATATTAACTAATATCTATTTTTTACACTATTTATTTAACGAAGATTAGATGTTTTCTACAATTAAATTAGCCATTTTTTCAATTCCCATTGGAATTGGAATGTAAGCTTGAGGTGGAATTTGAACAACTGGTTTTCCGACTTTGGCACCTGCCTCTTCAAACTGTTTAAAATACATTTTTGTTTGAGGACTTACAAGGTATAAATCAAATTCTGATGCTGCAATAGCTTTTCCACCTTCAGTAGCACTAATAGCATCAACCTCAATATCCTGACCTTTCCCTTTTAGAAATTCAGTTGTTTTCTTTGCCATTAGTGATGAAGACATTCCTGCTGCACAAATAATCAATGCTTTTGCCATAAGATTTTCTCCTTTAATCTAATCCCATCAAATTGATACTTGATTGGGCTATTTCTTATTTACACCTTAATTATAGAGTATAGCGCTTACAATTACCATTGCTGATTTTTCCTCAACGATACGGAAAATAATTATTTGTACTTCAATTTATAAATCAAAATAATACCAGATAGTAAAAACGAAACACTATTAGCCAAAATCAAAGGTAAGTCACCAATATGAAATCCATGAGCAAGCCACAAAGCAATACCAATAACCTGCATAACATACATCCCTAAGGCAATTGATTCAGTATCTTTTGTTTTTACCACACGCACAACTTGCGGCAAAAAGGCAAATGTTGTTAAAATTGCTGCAATGCTACCAATCATATCTATTCTCCTATTTAGTAAAGAAGCTGGGCATCTTCCCAGCTTCTTAATACTATTCTACTGTTGCACCATTGGATGCAATAACTTCTTTATACCAATTAAATGATTTTTTCGGTGAGCGTTCATAACTTCCCTGTCCATAATCATCTTTATCCACATAGATAAATCCATAACGTTTCCTCATCTCACCGGTACCAGCTGAAACTAGGTCTATACATCCCCAAGGAGTATATCCCATTAAGTCAACACCATCTTCTACTACGGCTTTTTTCATTTCACGAATATGAGCACCTAGGTAATCAATTCGATAATCATCATGAACCATGCCATCTGCTTCAACTTGGTCTATAGCACCAAAACCATTTTCAACAATAAATAATGGCAAATGATAGTGATCAGTAAACCAGTTTAATGCATAACGTAAGCCCTCGGGGTCAATTTGCCACTCCCACTCAGATGCCTGAACATAATTATTTTTAACCAAATCTTCTGTTTCAAGATAATCAAAATAAGGATTATTCTCACGATGAGAATCGATAGCGAAAGACATATAGTAACTAAATCCAATATAGTCTACTGTTCCTCCAAGTAAATCCTCTTTATCTTGATCTGTAAAATCAACTGAGATTCCTTTACGTTCCCAATACTTGAGAATGTGTTCAGGATATTTACCCAAAACATGTACATCAGTAAAGTAATAACGTTTTTGCATAGCCTTCATAGCCATTAAAATATCTTTAGGATTACAAGTTGCAGGATAAATAGGACACATCGCAATCATACAACCAATTTGAAAATCTGGATTGATTTCATGACCAATTTTTACTGCTCGAGCAGAAGCCACTAACTCATAGTGTGCTGCTTGATACATAATAGCTTCTCGGTCGTCACCTTCCTCATATACAATACCAGAGTTCGTAAATGGTGCAAAATCTTCCTGGTAATTGGCCTGATTGTTGATTTCATTAAAGGTCATCCAGTATTTAACTTTATCTTTATAACGTTTGAATACGACTTCCGCAAAGTGAACAAAGAAATCAATCAATTTTCGATTTTTCCACCCACCGTATTCTGTAACCAAATGATAAGGCATCTCAAAATGAGATAACGTAATTACAGGTTCAATTCCATACTTCAAGCACTCATCAAAAAGATCATCATAAAATTGCAAACCTTCTTCATTGGGCTCTAACTCATCACCTTTGGGGAAAATACGTGTCCAGGCAATCGATGTTCGGAAGCACTTAAATCCCATTTCAGCAAAAAGTGCAATATCTCCTTTATAACGATGGTAAAAATCTATAGCCTCATGGTTTGGATAATATTTACCTTCCAAAACGCCCGGGGTAATTTCACGGGCAACTCCATGACGACCAGCAGTCATCACATCAGCAACACTGATTCCTTTACCACCTTCTTGCCATCCACCTTCAAGTTGATGAGCAGCAACAGCACCGCCCCACAAAAATCCATCTTTAAAAGTAGTCATCATTTTTCCTCCTGACTTTGATACTTCTATTATAAACTCCATAAGCATCAATGAAAACGCATTCTTTTTCCATAATACTACGGAAAGCAATAGGTCATCTTTTGATTGAAAACGTTTTATATAAAGAGTATAATATCTCTCATAAGGAGGCAATAATATGAATTTCATACAGTTTTTAATTGCTTTTGCAGGACTTGTTGTTGGAGTTAGCGCTGTTGCTATACTCTTCTGGTACTTAAGTAAGACTTTGAAGAAAAACGTCATTGTACGTAATAGTAATACCTTTACTATTGTTCATCTTAAAGAGCTAGATCAATACCCTGACTTACTTAAGAATACTAATTTTAAGAAAATGGGAGACTGGACTGTCCATGATAACGGACATGAATTCCGAGGAACTGCCAATGTCTCTAAAGAAAAACTTCGCCAATGGATTATTGATGAATATCATTTAAAAGCTCATCAAGTTATTGTCACTGTTCCTGAAGAAATGAAGGTTGCTTCAGCTCTTCCTCATTTCTAAAGTCACTTAGCCTTTTTCAAAAACTCCTACGAACTCCACTAGTTAGGAGTTTTTGTATACCCTAATAATAGATAAAGAACCAACCTCTCGGCTGGTTCTTTATCTATTACTCTTCTTTCAACTTAGCCAATTCTTGGGAAAGTAACTTGAGGGCTACTTGTGGGTTAGCTTGGCCTTTGGTTGCTTTCATAAGGAAACCGGTGAAGGCCTTGTCAGCGTTACGTTTACCTGACTTGAAGTCGGCTACGGCTGCTTCATTATCTGCAAAGACTTGGTGGATGATTGGGATCAAGACTTCAGGGTCTGAAATCTGTACCAATCCAGCTTTTTCGACGTATTCACGCGCACCTCCACCGTTTTTTGCCAAGTGAACGAAGACTTTCTTGGCAATCTTAGAAGAGATGGTTCCATCTTCGATGATGGCAATCATTTCTACCAAGTTTTCTGGTGTCAACTTGATTTCTTCAAGCGTTTTACCTTCTGCGTTCAAGAATTGTGCGACTTCACCTTGGAGCCAGTTAGACACTTGCTTGGCATCTCCGCCAAGGGCTACGGCTGCTTCGAAGAAGTCAGATGTGACCTTAGTAGCTGTCAATTGGTTGGCATCATAGTCAGACAAGCCAAGCTCTGCCACATAGCGAGCACGACGGTCTTTTGGAAACTCTGGCAACTCAGTACGCATTTCCTCAATCCACTCATCTGAGATTTCAAACAATGGAAGGTCTGGTTCTGGGAAGTAACGGTAATCCGCTGCCCCTTCTTTGACACGCATAAGGATAGTGCTCTTATTAGCTTCATCATAACGGCGTGTTTCTTGACGAATGACACCACCTGAACGCAAGATTTTCGCTTGGCGTTGCACTTCGTATTCAAGACCTTTACGGACGTTTGAGAAAGAGTTCAAGTTTTTCAACTCAGTCTTGGTACCAAATTCCTCTTGACCGTATGGGCGAAGGGAAATGTTAGCATCCACACGCATAGATCCTTCTTCCATCTTGACGTCTGAAATACCAGTATATTGGATGACTTCTTTGAGGGCTGTCAAATAAGCATAGGCTTCTTCTGGAGAACGCATATCGGCTTCAGATACGATTTCGATCAATGGAACCCCTTGACGGTTAAGGTCTACGTAAGAGAATCCATCTGTTCCGTGGGTATTCTTACCGGCGTCTTCTTCCAAGTGGGCACGTTCAATCCCGATTTTCTTAGTTGAACCATCTTCCAATTGCACTTCAATCCAACCGTTGTAACCGATTGGTTCGTCAAATTGCGAAATTTGGTAGGCCTTTGGATTATCAGGGTAGAAATAGTTCTTACGGTCAAAGTGCATGTGCTGGTGGATATCCATATTCAGCGCCAAAGCAGCCTTGATACCAGCATCCACAACACCCTTATTCAAGACAGGAAGCACCCCTGGGAAAGACCAGTCAATCACATTAGTGTTGGCATTTTGCTCGTTCCCAAAGTGAGCAGAGGTTGGTGAGAAAATTTTTGAGTTTGTATTCAATTCAACGTGGACTTCAAGTCCGATGACTGTTTCAAAGTTCATTAATTGTCACCTCCGAAAATTAGGGGTTGTTGCTTGTGGTAATCCGTTGTTGCTTCAAAGGCAGCTGCAGCTTGGTAAATGGTTTCTTCAGAATACTTAGGACCAATCAACTGCAAACCAACTGGAAGACCTTGCGCAAAACCTGCAGGAATCGAAATCCCTGGAAGACCTGCCAAGTTGACTGGGATTGTCAAGAGGTCAGCCAAGTACATGGCAACCGGATCATGATTGAGCGAATCCAAATCAAAGGCCACGCTTGGAGCTGTAGGACCAAGGATGAGGTCGTAATCCGCAAAGACTTTTTCGAAGTCTTGGATAATGAGGGTACGAACTTGACCAGCTTTCTTGTAGTAAGCATCGTAGTAACCAGATGACAAACTAAAGGTACCAAGCATGATACGGCGTTTGACCTCATCGCCAAAGCCTTGGCTACGAGTGTTCACGTAGATATCATCCAAGTTCTTGGCATCCTCTGCACGGAAACCATAGCGAATACCGTCGAAACGTTGCAAGTTTGAAGACGCCTCTGAAGAAGCGATGATATAGTAAACGGCAACACCGTATTTAGAGTGTGGCAAGCTGACTTCTTCGACAGTTGCTCCCAATTTTTCAAAGTGTTTAGCCGCATTAAGGATCGTTTCTTTGACTTCTGGGTCAATTCCTTCACCGAGGTATTCCTTAGGAAGGGCAATCTTCATGCCCTTGATGTCTTGACCAATCTTAGAAGTAAAGTCTGCTACACGAACAGGTGCTGAAGTTGAATCTTTGGCATCTTCACTGGCAATGACATTGAGCAATTGGGCATTTTCCTTAACGGTTTGTGAGAAGGTACCAATTTGGTCAAGTGAGCTACCAAAGGCAATAAGACCGAAACGTGAAACAGTTCCATAAGTTGGTTTGAGACCAACAATCCCGTTGAAGGCAGCTGGTTGGCGGATAGAACCACCGGTATCAGAACCAAGAGACAAACGAACTTGCCCTGAAGCGACAGAAGCTGCTGAACCACTAGAAGATCCACCAGGCACCTTGCTGTGGTCCCAAGCATTTTTAGTCGCCCCATAGTAAGATGTTTCACCAGATCCACCCATAGCAAATTCATCCATGTTGGTCTTCCCGATGACAATCATATCTTTGGCTTTTGCATTGGCAACAGCTGTCGCATCAAAGATAGGCTCGTAGTTGTAGAGCATTTTTGAAGCCGCAGTCGTCAAGATACCATCTGTTGAGATATTGTCTTTGACAGCAAGCGGAATCCCTGACAGGAGGTTATCTGCATCGATTCCTTTTTCATCAATAGCCTTAGCTTGGGCAAGTGCTGCTTCTTCAGCCACCGTCACAAAGGCATTGACCGCTTCTTCACGCGCCTTGATATCGTCAAGTGTCGCTTGGGTCAATTCGGTTGCTGAAATTTCCTTAGAGACAAGGAGGTCGTGCAACTCTTCAATGGTTTTATTGTTGAATGACATTAGGCATCTCCTCCATCTTCTAGGATAGCTGGTACCTTGATGTAGTAGTTGTCTTTTTCAGGTACATTTTTAAACAAGCGGTCACGGTCAGTCCCTTTTTCAGCAACATCCGGACGCAATACGGTCTTACGATCAGCCATAGTCGTTGTTGGGGCAACACCTGTTGTGTCCACTTCTTCCAACAATTCTACCATGTCGACAATTTTAGACAAGGTTGTCGCAAACTCAGCAGTCTCTTCTGGAGAGAATTTCAATTTTGAAAGATTGGCAACGTGGGTTACCTCTTCTTGCGTAATTTTCATCTTGCTTCCTTTCGTGAAATGATGATTTTTCAATACGTTCTATTTTACCATAATTAGGCCTATTTTGCTTGGAGGATCAAAAAACTGTAGTAACTTTTTTGTCACTACAGTTTACAGAGATAGAGCTTTTTCAAAACACTTATCGTATGGCTATCAAGAGCTTTCTCCAAGCCTCTAGGATTTCTGGTTTCAAATACTGTTTTGCCAGGTCATATGAGACTTGGTGCATAGACTCAAGATCACTTTCTAAGGCAAATACAATTTTGTCTGCCATCTGAGAAACAAGCAGGTCCTCATCCATAGTCTCGCTATAAGGGACCAGATAGCCATTCTCACCATCTTTGATGAAGGTTGGATTACCATAACGAGCATCAAAACCAACCAAGGCTAGCCCTGCTCCTACCGCTTCCATCAGAGTCAAACCAAAAGTCTCCCACTGAGAGGTAGTGATATAAAGTTCATACTGTGGGTAGATGTCACGCAAATCCGCATGTCCTCTAAGTTTGATGTAATCATTCGCCTCAAGAGTATCAATCAGTTCTTGTAGATTCTCTTGCTCTCCACCTTTGCCGTAGATGTCAAAGCGAAGATTAGGTTCTTTTTGATGGGCAAGGGCAACGGCTCTTATAGCTAAATCCGCCCAGATCCACTTCAAAAAGTGGTGACAAATCCTGCGTAAAAATCATATCACAATCCAAATAGAGAACACGATCTTCTTGAACAAACTCAAGAATCGCATAACGGAAAAAAGTCGAATAATGAATATGCGCACTTGGAAGCGAAACATGTTTAAAGCTTTCTGCAGACACACGACAATTAAGAATTTCAGAATCAATAGCCTCTAAACGACGATTCATCAGCGTAAACCATTCTGTTGGTAAATTTTCATTTAGCACATAAATTTTCCATTGCCCTTTATGTGCACACAAAGATTTAAGAGCTACCTCTAATTTTTCCATATAGGATAGCTCAGATACAAATACAACTGATTTTTTACCCATGTTTTCTCCCTCTCAAACTTTAATAAAAATATCATTTTTTAGAAAACATTACAATTTCTATCCCTTACAAAAAAGCCAACCCTAAGGCTGACTTTAAATGGAGATCAATTTTCTCTTAGTGCTCGTTAATTGCATAAAATAGGATTCAGACTAACATATGGCTTAAAAAACCAAACACCTCTCAACTCATAGTGTCATGGGGCGAGAACTCATACCCTATTCTACAGAGGCACCGTTACTTGCGATAACTTCTTTGTACCAGTTAAATGATTTCTTCTTAGAGCGTTTAAGGCTACCATTACCATCGTTATCTCGATCCACATAGATGAAGCCATAACGTTTCTTCATTTCACCAGTTCCGGCAGAAACAAGGTCGATACAACCCCAAGTTGTGTAGCCCCAAAGCTCTACACCATCTTCATTGATTGCATCACGCATGGCCTTGATGTGGGCTGCCAAGTAGTCGATACGATAATCGTCTTCAACATAACCATTTTTATCTGGTGTATCCACAGCACCAAGCCCATTCTCAACGATAAACATTGGTTTCTGGTAACGATCCCAAATAGCATTGAGGGTAATACGAAGACCTAGTGGATCAATTTGCCAACCCCACTCTGAAGCTTCCAAATATGGGTTTTTAATAGAGGCAAAGATATTGCCGGCAGTCTTTTCATTAACTTCTGAATCACCTGAAGCCACACGACTTGCATAATAAGAGAAGGAAATAAAATCAACAGTATGCTCTTTAAGAAGGGCCAAATCTTCTTCCGTCATCTCAAGCTCAATGCCATCACGTTCCCACTGTTTCTTAGCATAATTTGGATACTCTCCACGAGCTTGAACATCAATAAAGAAATAGCTACTACGGTCTTCTTGCATGGCTGCCCAGTAGTCACGTGGGTGGGCTGTATTTGGATAATATTGCCCTGCTGCCAACATACAACCGACCTTATTTTCAGGGTCAATCTCATGGGCCAACTTAGTCGCCATGGCTGAAGCTACCAACTCATGGTGGGCCGCCTGGTATTTCACCTTCTCCTCATTCTCACCCTCTTCAAAGCAGAGTCCTGCTCCCATAAATGGTGCATGGAGAATCATATTGATTTCATTGAAAGTGAGCCAGTACTTAACCAAACCTTTATAACGTGTGAAAAGGGTACGGCAAAGATTTTCATAGAAGCCAAGCATCTTACGATTACGCCATCCTCCATACTCGGTAATCAAGTGCATTGGACAATCAAAGTGAGTAATAGTTACTAAGGGTTCAATGCCATGTTTGTGACATTCCTTGAATAGGTCCTCGTAAAAAGCTAGCCCAGCTTCATTTGGCTCATCCTCATCACCCTTAGGAAAAATACGTGACCAAGCAATAGAAAGTCTATAAGTCTTAAAACCGATTTCACCAAAGAGAGCAATATCTTCCTTGTAACGGTGGTACATATCGATACTTTCCTTGGCCGGATAAAAATAACCATCCTCAAAATCAAACATCTTGCGACGTCCAGTAATAATGGAAAGTCGATCCTCACCAATTGGTACCACATCAACATTGGCTAAACCACGCCCATCAGCATCATAGGCACCTTCACATTGGTTGGCTGCTGTCGCACCACCCCACAAAAATCCGTCAGGAAAAGTTAATTTTTTAGTCATTATTCTACCTCCTATATATTTCGACTTAATAATAGTATACAATAGCATGTAATCGTTTTCTTATGGTAAACTACGGAAAACTGATACTATCCTATGATTTTAGACAAAGAATTGAGAGTAGGACTTACTCCTACATTTGATACGAACTGAATTTCAATCCTCTTACCATTATTACAATTATCAAAAAAAGAGTAAGAACCAACTCTTACTCTACAATTGTTGCTCCAAGAACATTTTTTAAATGCCCAATAGCAAAGTCATGTGCTTCAGGTGTCAAGGAGGCTGTTGCACTCTCTACCACCTCGATATCATAGCCCAAATTATAAGCATCAATAGCCGTATGTAACACACAAATATCCGTTAAAACTCCCGTCAAAACAACTGTCGTCACACGACGCTCACGCAAACGAATATCCAAATCTGTTCCTGAAAAAGCCGAATAGTGACGTTTGTCCATCCAAAAGACACGATTGTCATCCTTGATGGCATCATATACACCAGCTAACTTACCATAAAGTTCTCGTCCGTCTGTCCCTGCAATATTGTGAGGCGGAAAGAGTTTAGTCTCAGGATGGAAAGTATCCCCCTCATCATGTCGGTCCATGGCAACAAAGATATAATCTCCATTGTCATAAGCTTCTTGCGTTACCTGAGCAATACGATCTTCAATGGCTTGGGCAGGCTTACCAGCCGTCAACTTCCCATCATCTGCCACAAAATCATAAGAGTAATCAATTGAAATCAATGCCTTGGTCATAAAACCTTCTCCTTTTAAAAAAGTGCGGCGACCTCAGCCTACCTCACTTCTATTCAATGTTTTATTCGTATTCTTTCAATTTGTCGTAGATACCTTCGTTAAGGACTTTAAGATAAGTTCCTTTCATACCAAGCGAACGACTTTCAATAATACCAGCTGATTCTAATTTACGAAGAGCATTAACAATAACAGAACGAGTGATTCCAATACGGTCCGCGATAACAGAGGCTGTCAAACGACCTTCTAAACCGTCCAACTCATTCAAAATAGCTGAAACTGCCTTGATTTCTGAGTAAGACAAGGTGTTAATAGCCATATTAATAGCTGTTTGTTTACGAATCGTTTCTTCCAAGTTTTCTGTTTGAAGATTCAACAATTGCAAACCAACTACTGTAGATGCAATCTCAACCAAGATAAGGTCGTCGTCCACAAAATCATGGTCGTTACGCCAAATAATGAAAGAACCAAGACGCATACCACCACCATAGATTGGTGCAATTGTCGTTAAACCGTCTGGAAAATCATCTTTTGATTCCACTGGGAAAATGGTCAAGTCACTGTCAATACCGATATTTTCTTGAGTATCATAAACACGGCTGATACCACGTGTGTATTCCTCTGGAAGTTGTTTCGCTTCAAAAAACTCTTCCACACGGTCAGTGTTGGTTTTGTATTTCATAGCAAAACCAAGGAGAGCACCACCACCATTTACGATAGCAGCATTACAATCAATAATATCTGCCAACTGAGCAGCCATGTTGTTGTATGGAAGATCTCCTTCCAAGCTATCTACTGAGCGTTGCAAGATAGAAGTAATTTTACGTGTTTTAGCCAGCAAATTCGCCATTTTTATTATCTTCACTTTCTATTTATAATCTTAATAATCTCAGGTCCTGTACCAAGCATATCCGTTAAGACCCGCTAGCCCTATCATTATAGCACACCTGACCTAAAAATTGCAAATAATTGTCTGAAAATTATTTATTATTCTACTATTCATTATATTATGTCTTTTTCAAGGAAAACGTTCGGATTTTAGGTAAAAACGACTCCTTTTTAAGCAAGATAAAAACCGGACAAGCCTTTTTGTCCAGCTTTCACGAATTTAGCGCTTGTAATATGACAAAACACGTTCGATTTTATTTCCAAGATCAGCCAATTCTTCCACACGAGGAAGGTAGACAATACGGAAGTGGTCCGGTTCATTCCAGTTAAAGCCTTTTCCTGGAACCAAGAGGACTTTTTCCTTCTTCAAGAGACGAAGACAGAACTCTTCATCATCGTCAATATCATACATGTTACGGTCAATCTTAGGGAAAATGTAAAGACCTGCATCTGGCTTAACAGCTGTAAGTCCTGGAATATCGTTTACTGTGTTTGTAATAAACTCACGTTGTTCATAAATACGACCACCAGGAATCAGGAGCTCATCAACAGATTGGTAACCACCAAGTGAAGTCTGAATTACGTGTTGAGAGAGCACATTAGAACAAAGGCGCATATTAGACAACATATTAAGCCCTTCAATATAGCCCCGAACATTCTTCTTAGGCCCAGAAAGAACCATCCAACCCACACGGAAACCACAAATACGGTGAGATTTAGAAAGACCATTCATAGATACACAGAAAACGTCTGGTGCAAGACTTGCAATAGCAATGTGCTTCTTACCATCCATAACCAAGCGGTCATAAATCTCATCCGCAAAGATAATCAAGTCATTTTGGCGTGCAATATCAACAATCTGTTCAAGAACATCTTTAGGGTAAAGAGCACCTGTAGGGTTATTCGGATTGATGATAACAATAGCCTTAGTATTTGATGTAATCTTTGATTTGATATCATCAATGTCTGGATACCAGTTAGATTTTTCATCACAGACATAGTGCACAGCGTTACCGCCAGCTAGACTGACACAGGCAGTCCAAAGAGGATAGTCTGGCATTGGGACCAAAACCTCATCTCCATCATCAAGCAAGGCCTGCATAGACATGGAAATCATTTCTGAAACACCATTACCAATATAAATATCATCAATATCTACATTTGGGAATCCCTTTAGCTGGCAATACTGCATAATCGCCTTACGAGCTGAGAAAATCCCTTTACTATCCGAATACCCTTCACTGTTACGAACATTCATAATTAAATCACGAATGACTTCATCTGGTGCTGTAAAACCAAATTCCGCAGGATTTCCTGTATTAAGACGGAGAATTTTTTCACCGTTGGCAATCATACGGTTGGCCTCATCCAAAACTGGACCACGAATATCATAGGCAACGTGTTCCAACTTTGATGATTTATCAAATGTTTTCATAAGTTAATCCTTTCAAAAGATACTAAAGCAGATACATCTAGTAGAAAATAAAAAAATTCAACACCTGATGGAGATTTCCACTTTTATTGACACCAACTTTAGGCTCGGCCATTTCATTTGGTATCATTTCTGAAGACTTGTCTTCCTCTTTTTTAATTATCATGTTTCTTACGAAGCTAATAACAGATTGTATTATACCTCTTTTTCAAGCAATCTTCAATTTTTAGATAATACTGAAATCTTCACATTACCAAGAGCATCCTAAAGTAAGCAGTCAAAAAAAGATTTCAGAAAATCTATAACAACGCTTTCATTTTTTAGATTAAAGGAGTATAATAAAGCTAAAGATAGGAGGTAGAGCTTATGTCTCAACAATATGAACGTATTATGGTAGCTATCGACGGTTCTTACGAATCAGAACTGGCCTTTATTAAAGGTGTGCACGTTGCAAAACGTAATAATGCTCAGTTACTATTGGTACACGTTATCGATACACGCGCCCTTCAAAGCGTTGCGACTTTCGACTCTTATATCTATGAAAAACTAGAAGACGAAGCTAAAGCTGTATTGGCTGACTTTGAACGTCAAGCCAGAGAAGCTGGTTTAACCAAGATTCGCAAAGTTATTGAGTTCGGTAATCCTAAAAGCCTTTTGGCTGTTGATATCCCTGATAAGGAAAATGTTGACCTTATTATGGTTGGTGCCACTGGTCTCAATACTTTTGAACGCTTGCTTATTGGTTCATCTTCTGAATACATTCTCCGTCACGCAAAAGTTGACTTGCTCATTGTTCGTGACTCTGAAAAAACACTTTAGTCACCTCTCACAAGCACCTCTGGTGCTTTTCTCATATAAAAAAGAACCGAGATTTTAACTCTCAGTTCTTTTTTTGTTCTATTTTTCAGACTTTGCTGCTTCAGACATCACTGCTGACTCTGAAGTTGACTGACTTTCTTCGGCCAGGTCTTCACTAGCAGACTGACTTGAGGCACCTGCTTGCTCCAAAGCAAGGCTAGTTGAAAGACTCTCACGCTCCGCTTCCTGACTAAGGCTAGCTTCAACAATCATGAGTTCCTTTTGACGTTCTGTTTCACGAAGATATTCACGTTCTTCAAGTTCTTCCTGACGACGTCTTTCTTGCTCACGTCTTTGAGCTTTCTGACGTTCACGCTTAGCATGGCGTTTTTGCGTCTCATCAATCAAGACCTTAGTGTTGTCTTTAATATGCATCCACTTAATAAGACGAACCAAGAGTCTCCATAGGAAAACAATAATCGATTCTGCAAAAAGAAGAATCTCAACCAGAATAACACCTAGCAAGCTCCAAGCCATGAAGAGTGTAATCAATAATTGCGTGAAAATCTTCTTCAAGTCACCCAAATGATTGTTGTGAATATTAAGAGTCTCAAGGAAAAGATCTAAAATTCCTTGCAAGAGGTGTGATTTAACCGATTTATCTCCCTCTAAGCTCAAGTCCGTTTGAACTTCTGCCGGAGTAACAACGGTCAAGTCACCATCTTGGTAGACGTCAATACGGTCTCCTAATTTTATATCAAAATCAAAAAGCGTGCGATCTATTTTCTTAAGTCGCCCGTCAGGATGACTGAGATAAACAAAGTCATCATCAAATTTTAAAATACGAAACATAATTTACCTGCTATTTATTGCTCCCTAAATAATAGCAAAGTTAAAAAGCCCTTGTCAAGAGCTTCTTTTTCAATCCAAGGTTTTGACACCGATACGATTTTTATACTCTTGATAGGTTTCCGTATGCATAAGAGCCTTAGCATTTTTAACACGGTCTGCAGTTGGTGGTTTGACACCTTCCAATGGATAAGGGATGCCAAGTTCACGCCATTTAAACTCACCCATTGTATGATAGGGAAGAATTTCAAATTTATCGACATTTTTCAAGGTCTTTACAAACTCACCAAGCTTAACCAAGTGTTCGTCAAAGTCTGTCAAACCAGGTACCAAGACATGGCGAATCCAGACTGGAACTTGTTTATCAGACAGATATTGAGCAAATTCCAAAATATTCTTATTAGGTTGACGAGTCACAAACTTGTGTTGTTCGGGGTCAATCTCTTTGATGTCAAGTAGGACCAAGTCTGTCACAGCCAAAAGTTTGTCAACAACTTCATGATACTCAGGAGTATTGCGGTAAACAAACCCACAAGTATCAAGCGTACAATGAATTCCTAGTTTCTTAGCCTCTGTAAAGAGGGCAGTGACAAAATCAATCTGAAGCATGGCCTCACCACCTGATACAGTGATACCACCATGCTCACTCCAGAAATGACGGAAACGAAGAGCCTCATCTAAGACATCTTCAACTGTACGTTCAACAGCCTTATTTGACTCCATAGCCCAAGTATCTGGGTTATGACAATATTGGCAACGCATCTTACAGCCTTGCATGAAAACAATAAAACGGATACCAGGACCATCTACAGATCCAAAACTTTCGGTTGAATGAACAAGTCCAGTCACCTGACTGTAATCAATTTCTGCCATGGCAGCCTCCTTGAAAACGCTTTTTACATGATTTTATTAT
Organism: Streptococcus vestibularis; assembly: GCF_900636445.1. Lineage (NCBI taxonomy): Bacteria > Bacillati > Bacillota > Bacilli > Lactobacillales > Streptococcaceae > Streptococcus > Streptococcus vestibularis. The sequence goes on from NZ_LR134275.1 coordinate 1,603,702, forward strand.
ACCTCTTTTATCGGAAACATGCTCCATATCTGCCTGAATTCAAGCAAAGGTTATACTATAATACATCTGAAATTACAATATAACTATACTATACCAGAAGAAAAAGTAAAAAGCTGGAAGAATCCAGTTTTTTTATTATCTATACGATTAGGCACGTTTCTTAAATCCCAATAAAACTGCAAGAGCAAGGAAGAATGTTCCTACAAATGTCAAGATTGCAGTTGATGCTTCACCAGTCTTGGGAAGAGTGACTTCTTTACCTTTGGCATCTTTACCAGTCAATGTACCGTCAGCATTCACTTTGAATCCTTTACTTCAGGAGCAACAAGACTTGTTGTACCGTCATTATCGGCAACAACAAGTTGACTATTTTGTGTAGAAACGATTGTTTGACCAGCTGCTGTGATAACTGGTGGTGTCACAGTAACAACAGGTTGACCATTAACGTTGACTGAAGGAACTTCAGGTGATTAAGGGGCCTCACTTGTATTTATATCTGTATCATTTTTTGGCTGCGTAAGAACAGTATCATTTGTCGCAATGCCGTCATCTGCAAAAGAAGTTACTGGTAGAAAAGCTCCTAGAGTAAGGGTGAGTAAAAGCAAGCTACTATGTATAGAATATAGAGATTTTTTAGAAGCTATTAAGATTTTCCCTGTTCATTTATCAGTTAATTTATATTCTGTCATAAAAAGAAATAGAGAAGCGTTTTAATCAAAATCTTATTTATTTTTATTCTTAATCTACCATCATTTCAAAACCTGTTTAAATTACTTCAAAAAACAAGGTCGTAGGCCAATAATAACTAGATGTTTTATTGAAATATAAAAGCATAGCGATTTTCATCCATTTTCTAATCTAATTACATCTATTAAAAACATTTAGCAAAAAGATAATAAAAAGCGCTTCCTATTCAAAGGAAAGAAGGCGCTCAATTATCATTATCTTACTTTTTAGCTCTAGTCTTTTCTAATCTAAAGCTGGTAAATTCTATTCTCCTGCTTCTTCTGGAGCTGATGTGATGATTACCTTAAGTTTGGTTACGCGACCATCCTTAACCTTATCGTTAATAAATTCAAGATGTTTGTCCTTGTTGATAACTTCATAATGTTCCTTGACTTCTTGAGTGGGAATTGCTCCTACACCAGTCAAATAATAGCCTGCGATAGTATCAACATCATCACTTTCAAGCTCTGTGTCAAAGTGTTCATTGAAGTCATTAAGAGTCATAGCCCCCTCAACAATATAGGTATTCTCTCCTATTTCACGAACTTCCACACTAGCTTTATCTGTTTCGTCATCAATTTCACCGACGATTTCTTCCAAAAGATCCTCGAAGGTCACCAGACCAGCCACACCACCATATTCATCAAGCAAAATGGCCATTTGATTATTGGTGTTACGAAAGGCTGCCAAGAGGTCATCAACGAAAATTGTTTCTGGAACAAAGAGGGGGTCATTCATGATGCGGCGAAGCTTAACATTCTCAAAACCAAGCTCATAACCCGCTTGAAGGAGGTTTTTAGTATGGATTACACCGATAATTTTATCCTTATCATCTTCGTAGACAGGGATACGAGAGAAGCTTTGTTTTAGAATGGCTTGGATATTTTCCTGAGTATTGTCTTCAATATCAATCATGAAGGCATCTGTACGAGGAACCATGACTTCACGCGCCATTAATTCATCAAGAGAAAAGACACCTTGAAGCATTTCGATTTCTTCAGCCTCAAGTGTATCTTCGCTCTTGGTCAACATGTACTCGATCTCATCACGAGTCATCTGCTCATCCGCATCATCAAAAGTCATAGGTGTTAAACGAGACACAAGATTTGTCGATGCTGAAAGAATCCAAACAAAGGGACTAACAATCTTACCAGTAACAATAATGACAGGCGCTGAGTAGATGGCTAGATTTTCTTTAAGATTCATGGCAATACGCTTAGGATAAAGCTCACCAAAAACGATAGAAATATAAGTCAAGATCACCAAAGATACCACGCTACCTGCTGTTTTAGCCCAGGCTACGTGGCCAAACCAGGTCGCTATGACTGCTCCTAGCGAAGCAGAGAGACTGGCCCCTTGCAAAAGACTGATAAAAGTAATACCAACCTGAATAGTCGATAAGAAATTATTGGGATTTTCAAGAACCTTTAGCAGACGAATAAATTTCTTGTCGCCTTCTTCAGCCTTTTGTTCCACACGTGAACGGTTTAGTGATACTAAAGCCATCTCAGACGCTGAGAAAAAGGCCGTAAGCAAGGTTAAAATTAGTAATAAAATAAATTGAAATAATAAGGACTGACCACTAGAGTCTTCCATTTTATCTTCTCCTCTAAAAAAATTCTGACTTCCATTATATCACAATTTTCCAATATAGGTTCCTATTTTATGCTATAATTAGAGTAATTTATCATCGAAGGAGAGACCTATGTCACTTATACGCTTAGAAAATGTCAGCTTGGCTCGCCAAGGAAAAACACTCTTGTCCGATCTTAACTGGACAGTTGAAAAAGGCCAGACCTGGGCTATCCTTGGACTTAATGGTGCAGGGAAATCAACACTTCTACGCTTATTGACAGCTGAATTCTTTCCTTCTGAAGGTCATGCTGAAATACTTGGCTATGCCTTTGGTAACGGGGACATCACGGGTCTTCGCAAACATATCGGTATTGTCAGTTCCTTCATCACTGAGCGTCTGCCTAAGCATATGACCGCTGAAAAAATCGTCCTTACTGGTAAATACAAGAGCTCAATCCTCTACAAGGCATATGGGGATAAGGAGTTGCAAGAAGCTAAGGACATGCTGAACTCACTTGGTGCTGGGGATTTGATAGGTCGTAAATACCATAGCCTCTCTCAAGGAGAAAAACAAATTTGTTTGATTGCTCGCAGTCTCATGGAAGATCCTGACATCATTATCCTTGATGAAGCGACTGTTGGCTTGGACCTATTTGCTCGTGAAAAGCTCTTGCGTCAGATTGATCGTATCACCTCGCTTCCTCATGCTCCGCTGGTTCTTTACGTCACTCATCACGCTGAGGAAATTACCGAAAACATGGACCATATTCTCCTACTCCGTCAAGGAAAAATCGTAGCACAAGGACCCAAAAATGATGTCATCACACCAGAAGTTTTAGCTGACTTCTACCAAAACCCTGTTCAAATTATTCCAATTGATGACCATCGTTTTTACATTAACCCACTTCTCTAAAAACCGATCAATATTAGCTTGATTTAGGGCTAATTTACGAACAACATTAAAGAAACAAGTCCCTTAGACTATAAGTCTGGGGGATTTGTTCTTTCATCATTACTTCTCTTTTATTTGAGATACACCATACAAAATTAAAGCTAGAAGGACAAGGTGTTCTATAGACATTCTTGAATAAAATAAATAGTGTAGCGACTATATATAAGTGGCTTTTGTCAGAGATTTTACTGTGTGAGGAAATCTTTTGACTTTTACCAATTCAATAACAAAACAGTTCTTTTTTTGACCGAATAGATTCTAAGATTAACCACATAGACATATGATATTGTCCGAGAGCTACCCTTTCGATACATTAGTAAGTGTTAAAACAACAGATCTTCAGATATAGAAAGAGAGGTAGAAACATGACTAAAGTAACAGGTTTTGGATTAATCGGTACAGCAGTAACAGTTATCATTTACAGTATTCCCGGCTTCCCAAAAATAGAGACTTCCCTTGGGCCACTCTTTCCAGTTGCCTTATTGATCTTCTTTACAATTGAGAATCTCATGAAAAAAAGATTATAAATCTAGCCTCATTAGTATCTTGACTGGGCTGATGATTGCTAATGCAATCTATGACCTACTCCCTATTCCTACCGAAACTCTGATTGTTGCCGGTATCCTAGTAGGCCTAGGATTGGGCTATCTCTTTCCTGACCACGATAATGAGAAAAACAAACATTAAAAGAAGCCAAATTAATAACTTGGCTTCTTTTTTACTCTAAATTCTTTCTTAAGCTCCCCTTCGGGCCAGATTAATCATATCATAGGTCAAAGTATTGCTTGTTTCTTTGAGAGAATAGTCCTCCAAAGTATTGACTTCCTTACGAAGCTGTTTGGCATAACGACTAGAAATAAGCTCAGCCTGTTCATATTCGTTGATAACCTTACGTTCCAAATAATAGCCTCGCAACATTTCATCAACATTGTCTGGATTTAAGTGGGTGATAACCCTCTCGACAAAGGCTCCTGATTGGATAATTTCAGCCTCTCGAAGTCGACTGCGTTTCAAATAAGACAAAAGATCTGAATGATAGACACCTTCCAGGTTGCTCAAGGCTTCCAAAACCTGCTCAGTATTTGTTAAATAAAGCTCAGTCATATGGTCACGATTTTCCTCAGTCAATCGAGGACCTCGCCTATTCTCCTCTTGTTCAATTCGAAACTTGAAGGTAAGAGCTAAGTGCAAAATTCTACGAAGACCACGAACGAAAACAGCAAAGGCATAAGAGAGACTAGAAACAAAACCTCGGTTAATACGACGCTCTAAGCCCTTGATATAACGTTGGTAGAGATTGTATTCGAGTTCTGAAATCTTACCCTTCTTGTAGGCATATTCCAGACCCTCACTCTCAATTTCCATAATCATGACTCGGATATTGGCCAACTCTTTTTTGACATCATTTGATTCCTGCTCCAAGACTAAATCTTCCAAGCGTTGATTGTAGTTGTCAATAGTAGCATAGACAGATCCTTGATTAGTTGACTGTTTTAGATCTTTTTCCAACTCACCGACCACATCATTAAGAATGGCAATCTGCATATAATGGTTGGTCGTATGAGCTGGTCCAGTCGCTAGCTTAGGTAGGACTAAAATACCTATCAAGAAGCTCAATAGCGTAACACCCGCTACCGTAAAGAGTAAGAGACTGTGTTCTAGCGCAGTCATATTGGCAATCGGAAGCAAAAGGATTGTTGCAATCGAAACCGTTCCTTTTACGCCAGAAAAAGTCAAAAGCGTAGCACCCTTCCATATTTTTTTCAATGACCGTTTGGTCCGCCAAGCTCTTTGGGCAAACACTGCGCTAATCATGACAAATCGAATTCCAAACATGATCGCTGTTAACAAGACGATGGCAAGAAACATCCAAAGCGTATCGCAAGTACTGATAGACAGTACTGGGGTTGCTAAGGTTGGCAGTTCCGTCCCCAGAAGGAAAAAGACCATACCATTAAGCATGAAGGTAATGGTTCCCCAAATCGTATGGGAAACACTATCCAGTTTGGCATCAAAAACGGTGATTTTTTTGAAACGACTGGCAAGCGAAATCCCTGCTACGACAACAGCAATAATTCCAGAAGCATGAATTTCCTCGGCTACAAAATAAGAGGAGATCGGTAGTACCAGCTCTAGTAAGAGAGCACCTGTGACATCTGCAGCATCCATATTATCCAAAATGGTCAAAAAGAGGCGATTAAATAGGGCTGTAATCAAGCCAACCAAAAAACCACCAAGCACAGAGATAACCAAATTCCAGCTCGCATCCAGGAGGGAGAAGGCACCCGTTGTCAAAGCGGTCACTGCCACCTGAAAGGCGACCAAGCCAGAGGCATCATTCAGCAAACCCTCTCCCTGCAGAATATAACTAATCCACTTTGGAAAACTGAAACGTTTAGAAATAGCGGAATAGGCAACCAAATCCGTTGGACCAAGAGCGGCACCGATTGCTAGACAGGCAGACAAGGGCACCGAAGCAGGCAAGACGGCCTTAGCAAGATAGCCGATTCCCAGTGTAGACACGAAGATGACTGGAAAGATCAAAAATAGAATGAGTTTCCAGTTACGGAGAATACTGGTAATGTCACTCTCTTCGCCCTCACGAAAAAGCAAGGGAGCAATAATAAACGCTAGAAAAAGTTCCGTTTCAAGCTCAAAAACTTCCCCCTTAAGAAGAAAACCAATACCAACCCCAAAAATAATTTGAATCAAAGGTAGGGGAAGACGTGGAAAGACACGATTGATAACGTTCGATAAAATCAAGCTAAAAAAAAGAACAAGCAAAGCTAATGATAAATGCATAGTTCCTCCTAACCTTCCTTATGACAACAGTTTGAGAATAGTTCTTTTTGCTTGCGAATTTTTTTATCAATGGCAGTCACGTCTTCTTTTGCTAAAAGTTTATGGCAACGTTCGACCTCAAGACTAGCTAACTTTTTCTTAATTTTAGCCGTTTTACGATTATCAACCTTTTTCAAAGTATCTTCGGCACTTTGCTTATCTATATATTTGACCTGCATATCTGCAAGCTTTTCTTTAATATCTGTAATCATTGTAATTTCTCCAACATCACCAAAAATGGTGGGGTATTAATTTGATTAAGGGGTTGGTAAAGCATGGCTGTAAAATCACGCTGGTCCAAACCGATAACGTACTCGAGCACAGCATCCTTCTCCATATCGCCGCCATCATGACCATAGTAAATCATAATAGCTAAACGACCACCCACCTCTAGACGGTCAAGGATCTTCTCAATGGCCTCAAGAGTCGTGTGGGGTTTGGTAATAACACTCTTATCTGCAGATGGCAGGTAGCCCAGATTGAAAATAGCTGCACGAATAGGTTCCGTGACATAACGGTCCAGATTTTCATGGCCATCTAAAATAAGTTGCGCATTTTCAATTTCCAAGTCCGACAAGCGTTGACGAGTCTTTTCGAGCGCCTGCTCCTGCACGTCAAAAGCATAGACCTTCTTGGCAAGGCCAGCCAGAAAGGCTGTATCATTACCGTTTCCCATGGTTGCATCAACAGCAACACTCTCGTCATCCAGCACTTCTGCTAGAAAGTCATGAGACAGATGAATTGGTAGTTTAATCATGCTTTCTCCTCCTTCTCGCTAGCTGCTTTGCACCCTTGCCATGAGTCACGACGTTCCATCTCTTTGTCAATAGCATTGAGGACTTCCCACTTATTGAGACTCCACATAGGACCAATCAACATATCTCGCGGCGCATCACCAGTGATTCGATGAATAACGATATCCTCAGGGATGATTTCCAACTGGTCACAGATGATGGACACATACTCTTCCTGACTCAGTAATTTAAGACGTCCCTCGTGGTAGTCTCTTTGCATACGGGTATTAGTCATCAAGTGGAGCAAATGAAGCTTAATTCCTTGAATGTCATTATCAGTTACGCAACGGCGAACATTTTCCACCATCATCTCGTGGGTTTCCCCTGGCAGCCCATTAATCAGATGCGATACAATCTCAGCCTTTGGCGCACGCTCACGCACGCGCTTAACCGTCTCCACATAGAGATCATAACTGTGTGCTCGGTTAATAAGCTCCGACGTCTCTTCATAAGTCGTTTGCAAGCCAAGTTCAACGGTCACATGCATACGTTCTGTGAGTTCTGCCAGATAATCAATCACATCGTCTGGCAAACAGTCTGGACGGGTACCGATATTGATTCCAACAACACCAGGCTCATTGATAGCCTGTTCGTAGCGTTCCTTAATAACCTCAAGCGGCGCGTGGGTATTGGTAAAATTTTGAAAATAAACCAGATATTTCTGAACTTCTGGCCACTTGCGGTGCATGAAGTCAATCTCATGGTAAAACTGCTCACGAATCGGTGCCTCAGGAGCTACAATAGCGTCACCAGACCCCGATACTGTGCAAAAGGTACAGCCACCGTGAGCAACTGTTCCATCACGGTTGGGACAATCAAAGCCCGCATCTATAGGAAGTTTGAAAATCTTTTCGCCAAAAATTTCACGATAGTAATCATTGACTGTTCTATAACGTTTTTTCATAAAGACTATTATAACACTTTGCCCTAAAAAAGAGAGTAAGACTAGGACAAAAATCATGGATTTCTGCCTGTCCCACTCTCGCTTCTTATTTAGTTTTTTTCAAATAATCAATGGCTTCTTGAGCTGTTTTAATAGGGACGATTTTCATCTTGGTCCTCAGTTTCTTGGCAGCTTCCTTGGCCTCTTGATAATTAGTCTTGGCATCCGGATCAACCTTTTTCATTTCCTTAGTTACTGGATTATTTGGCACGAAGAAAATGTCTGCGCCACTATCAGCCGCTGATTTCACCTTAAGGTAGGCACCACCGATATCACCAACCGAACCATCTTTTTCAATAGTTCCTGTCCCAGCAATCTTACGACCAGCCTTAAGATCTTGACCAGACACCTGATCGTAAATAGCTAAGGTAAACATAAGACCAGCGCTCGGTCCGCCAACACCATCTAGTTTAAACTTAACATTCTCAGGACTCTTGACCTCAGTATGGTCCGTTAGGCCGATACCAATACCATTTTTGCCATTGGCGATCTTAATAATCTTACCAGTAGCAGTCTTTTCTTTGTCATCTGTCGTATAAGTGACCTTGACTTTTGAACCCAACTTAAGCCCTTGAACGTATTTAATCAAGTCAGTAGAATTATCAAAGGTCTTGCCATTAACAGCCGTCACCGTATCAGCGATATTGAGGACACTCTTGAAGCTAGAATCATCAGCAACCTGAAGCACATAGACACCCATATACTCCAAACTAGCCTCCTTACCAGCCAGTGTCAAGCCCTGATAAATCGCTTGGTTTTGAGAAGTCTCCATGTAAAATTGGTTAATACGCATGAAATCTTCATCAGAGTAATTTCCGGTTGCTTCTTTAGCTGTTTGAAGCTTTGCAAAATCATTAAGCTGAGCATAGAGCATCAAGGCCAAAGTCGCCTTGGTTTGGGCCACCGCCACAAAATTGTAGGATCCTTTTGAATCATCAGCTTTCTTATCTACAGTCAAGACTTCCTTGGTATCAAAAGCACCACCCGGAAGCTCAACATAATAATTATTTAGCGGGAAAAAGAGGGCAAAAAGGAGGAAAAGTACCGTAAAAATACTTAATAACCACCACTTAATACGCCACATTTTCTCTAATAGTAATTTAGATTTTGTCTTGTTTGCCACGCTTGGCCTCCACTTCCTTAACTACTGCTTGCGGAACATAAGAGCTAATGTTCCCCTCAAAATAAATCAACTCACGTACACGACTCGAGGAGACAGGTGTCACCTCATGACTAGCAATCAAATAAACCGTTTCTAATTCAGGCGCCAAACCTTTATTGAAATAGTCCATATTGGCCTCATAGTCAAAATCTGTCGCATTGCGAAGGCCTCGAACCAAATAAGTCACCCCAAGATCTTTGGCGACATCTACAGCCAGACTATCGTGAGCCGTTATAACCTTGACATTGGGAAGATCTGCTACAACCTCTTCCAAGATACGCTTGCGAGTCGCAACATCCCAGAAGCCCTGCTTATTTTTATTATAAAAAAGGCCTATATAGAGCTCATCAAAGAGCTTGCTGGCTCTGGCAATGATATCCATATGCCCATTGGTAATTGGATCAAAAGACCCCGTAAACATAGCAATCTTTGTCATAGCATTCCTTTCTACAACTTACCTATCAAAGGCTAACGCACGTAAACGGTTACCTTACTGATACCATAGGTTTTCTGCTTCCAAATCCCAAAGTTTGAAATTTCTTCAGGCAAGTCCACTGCCTTATCCGTCTCGCAAACCAACATAACTTCTTCAGCCAAGAGCCCTTGCTCCTCTAACTGAGTAATATTGGCCACAATCTGCTCTTTGGCATAAGGCGGATCTAAAAGCACCAAGTCAAATTGACCTGTCAATTGGGTCAGTGCACGCGCTGCATCCATCTTCAAAAGCTGGAACTGCTTCTCACTCTTGGTTATTTTGATATTTTCCTGAATAATGGCTTGTGCCCGACGGTCTTTCTCCACGAGGACAGCAGACGACATGCCACGACTAATAGCCTCAATGGCCAGACTACCACTCCCAGAAAAAAGATCCAAAACACGTCCTCCATCAAAGAAAGGACCAATCATATTGAAAATGGCACCCTTGACCTTGTCCGTTGTTGGACGAGTCGTTTTGCCTTCTAACGTTTTAAGCGGACGTCCGCCAAAATCACCTGCTACAACACGCAAGTCGGTCACCTCGTTTCATTATTTTATTGAAAAAAAGAAACCCTAGTTTTTTATCAATGTACCTATTATAGCAAAAACCAATTGTATAGTATATTGAGCACATATAATCTGTATTGATTACACCAAAAAAAGAGGACATAACAGTCCTCAAAGTGTTTCTCACACAAATAGTATTTTCTTAACTAATTCAACATATATGCTAATAGGCCACCTAGAATTAAAATAATAGCTCCACTTAAACGATTTGCCATTTGAGCAAAAGCAATCATTTCCATACGATCTGATGCAGAAAGTACAGCAATATTACCCGTACCACCCATAGAGTTATTAATCATACCGGCACCAATTGCCGTTTCAACTGGGAATAAACCTACAAACTCACCAATAATAGCAGCAGCAAGTCCCATTGCAACAACTGATGTCAAACTTAGAATAATAAATTGAACATTCATCGCTTTTGCTAATGTTGCCAAATCAATCAAAGAAAGGCCAATACCTGCAAGTACTGCATGGGTCAGATTTGACATGATGACTTGGTTAAACATTACAACACAATTTTCCAAAGTTTTTGGTACCACATCCAAGGCTTTCAAGATAAACACAATGATAATCATGAAGGCATAGCTGTGAATTTTTGGAACAAAGGCATTGCAAATCACACCAAGCAAAAAGATTGTAAAAGCAAACATCATTCCAACCCCAATATCAGTCGGATTCAAATTTAGTTTTTCCTTTTTCAACTCATCCTTATTAACAGGAATCAAGACACCATGTCCATTTGACTTACTATTAACAAAAACTTTTGAAATAAGAACAGCACCGATAATAGCCAGAATATTTCCTAAAGTAGTCGCAGGTGCTAATTGAGAGAAGATAGTCGCTTGATCACCATGTAAGTTAGAGGCATAAATTTTAGAAAGTGGCAAAATACCCGCTCCCATTCCTCCAACCATTTGAGGGAAGGAAACATAAAGGATAGAGTGCCCGAACCCTTGACCAAGAAGCATCCCCACAAGACCAACGCTAAAGGCACCAATAACCATGGTAACAAGAGACACGGGGATAAAGCGTGCAGAGGCTTTCACCAAAATCTTACGATTCATACCAAGGATAGCACCACAAATCAAGGCTGCAATATAAAAATCAAGAAAGCCAAAGGAATCTCCCAAAAATCCTTTTGTTGCTACAATAATATCTTTTGGAATGATATGAAATGTAGCAAGAAGAGTTGCACCAAGCAGAGTAAATACTGAACCACCACCTAGGTAAGAGTTCATAATTGGCAGTTTCTCACCAATAAAGTAGAGAACATGCCCCATGACGACCAAAAGGAGGGTCAGTCCAAGCATATTGAGTGGGAGTTTCCCCATAGCAATCGTCACCGCGAGAACGAAGACGATGAATGCATATAGAGGAAGACTGACACCGGAAATTTTGATTTCATTCAATTTTTTCATGGTTGTTCAGTCAGCTCCTTATTAGTATTTAGGATACCATTTAAGGTCACGTACAGCTTTGGCCATATCTGTTTCTTCAGCTTGAGCAAGCCCTTGTTCTTGAGCTTTCTTGGCAACAGCTTCTGCTACCTTGATAGACACGTCAGCTACATATTGGAATGGTGGGAGGACTGGCGCACCTGGTTGACCTGGATTGACGATACCTGACAATGAGTGAGCTGCTGCCCCAATCATTTCATCTGTCAACAATTTAGCTTCAGATGCCAACATACCGAGACCAAGACCTGGGTAGATCAAAGCGTTATTGGCTTGACCGATTTCGTAGTCCACACCTTTATAGCTAATGGTTCCTGAAGGTACACCGGTAGCTACAAAGGCTTTCCCGTCTGACCATTCAATGACTTGTTGGGCTGTTGCTTCCAATTTCTTGGTTGGGTTAGAAATTGGGAAGATAACAGGGCGTTCAGTGTTTTCACACATTGCTTCAACCACTTCTTTAGTGAAGGCACCTGGGTTTGTAGAAGTTCCGACCAAGATGGTTGGTTTTACTGTTTTGATCACTTCAAGAAGACTGGTCATATCGCCTTTGCCTTCGAAGTCAGAACGTTTTTTAGCAAATGGTTTTTGAGCTGGTGTCAAATCTTCCATATCATCAAACAAAAGACCTTGTTTATCGATCATGAAGAAACGTTTGTAGGCTTCTTCTGGAGAAAGGCCTTCCGCAACCATTTCAGCGTGAACACGATCTGCGATACCAGCACCAGCAGAACCACCACCATAGCAAAGGTAAACTTGGTCTGTCAATTTTTCACCAGTGATATCCATAGCTCCAAAGATACCACCCAAGACAACGATACCAGTACCTTGAATATCATCGTTGAAAGTTGGAATCTCTTTCTTGTAACGGTTCAAGATATCAGCTGCATTTGAACGACCGAAGTCTTCCCAGTGAAGGTACAATTTAGGGAAAAGTTTTCCAGCTGTTTGAACAAATTGATCGATAAAAGCATCGTATTTTTCACCACGAACACGTTCATGACGGTTTCCAAGATACATTGGATTGTTCAACAATTCTTCACGGTTGGTACCAGCATCGATGACAAGAGGCATAACGCAAGCTGGATCAATTCCGGCTGCAGCAGTGTAGACCATGAGTTTTCCGACAGAAATGTCAACACCTTGGACACCCCAGTCACCAATACCGAGAATTCCTTCTGCGTCAGTTGCAACGATCAAGCGGATATCGCGATCGCCAGCCGCATTTTTCAAGGTTTCTTCGATATTTTCTGGGTGGTTAATATCAAGGTAAGCCGCATATTGTGGATCTACAAAGAGTTCAGAATATTGTTCAATGGTGTCCGCGATCACTGGATCATAGACGATTGGGTTGAACTCAACGATGTGTTGGTTAAAGAGGTAGTAGAAAAGAGTACGGTTTGTATTGAAAATCTCCATCAAGAAAAGACGCTTTTCAAGGTCAGATGGTTTGCGCAAGAAATGTTGGTAAGCTTGTTCAGCCTGTTCTTCGATAGTTTGAACATATGGAGGAAGAAGACCAATTAGGCCAAGTTCTTTACGTTCTTCCATTGTGAAAGCAGTTCCTTTATTAAGGAATGGATTGTTTAAAATTTCATGTGATTTCATTGCGAAATACCCCTCATAAATAATTTAGTGACTAATCTATTCAACTGTCGCTAGACATTATATTCCTCAAAAAATCTTATAGTCAACAAGCTCTGTTATCATAAAAATTATTTATAACAAATAGGGTTTATGATAAAATAAAAAAATGAATATCCGAGATTTAGAATATTTTTATCATCTTTACAGACTCCATTCCTTCACCGCAGTCTCTAAACATTGTCGGGTCAGCCAACCTACTGTTAGCTACGCCATCAAGCGTTTAGAAGATCATTTTGCTTGTCACCTTTTTGTTAAGGACCCATCTCATCGCAATGTTGCCTTTACACACCAAGGCGATATTGTAGCTAAACATGCTGAAGCCATCCTAACTGAGCTATCCGTACTCTCCAAAGAAATCCATCGCTCTATTCATGCAAAAGCAAAAATTGGGTTTCCTCCAATTATCAGAGCCAGAGTTCTTGCGCAACTGCTCGAAAAAAATCAAGATTTATCAATCTTATCCGAAATGGAATTTAGTACAGAAGGTTCTTTAGAATTGCTACAGCAATTAATCTCTGGAGACTTAGATTTCAGTTTAGTAGCTAGCCTTCATCCCCTAGAGCATCCTAAATTAACAACTCACGAACTCTATAAATCACCGTTTTATATTCTAGTCTCTGAAAGTCATAAATTTGCGGATAAAGAAGTCATCTGTTTCAAGGATGTTCTTGAAGAACGCTTTATTCTACTCAACGAGGGACATGTGCATATGGAAGCCTTCAATATACTGAATGAAGGTTATCAAAATCAGGCCGTTTCCTTCTTAGAATTAAGTGATCTGCCTACAATCGGTCAGTTAGTTGAAAAAAATCTCGGCATCAGTCTCATCACTGATGTCACACAATTTGAATCCATGGATAAATTGGTTAAAATTCCTTTAGAGGACGACGAGCAACTCGATTTTCATGTAAGCTACGCCTACCTAAAAGGAACACCCCTATCAAATGAAGTTGAAACGTTCAAAACTCTCCTAGACAAAATAACATAAAAAAGCCACCCCTTAGGGTGGTTTTTTTGTTATTTATCTTCTAAAGCAGTCACGTAGTTGTAAGCTTCGATGCCAGCTGTGGCACCATCCCCTACGGCTGTTGTAATCTGGCGAAGGTCTTTCTGACGGACATCTCCAATGGCAAAGATACCTGGAATACGTGTCGCCATCTTATCATCTGTAATTACCCAACCGTCCCGGTCAGTGATGTCGAGACCAGTCAAGTAATCTGAAACAGGATCAAGTCCCACATAAACGAAGACACCGCCAAATTCGTGGTTAGTCACCTCACCAGTTTTGACATTCTTGATATCAACACTGCGAACCTTGATGTCATCACCCTTGATTTCTTCAACGACTGAATCCCAGATAAACTTGACCTTTTCATTGGCGAAGGCACGGTCTTGAAGGACCTTTTGGGCACGCAATTCGTCACGACGGTGAACAATGGTCACGCTGTTGGCAAACCGTGTCAAATAAATTCCTTCTTCAACAGCAGAGTCTCCACCACCAACAACCAAGAGGTCTTGATTACGGAAGAATGCACCATCACATACCGCACAGTAAGATACCCCACGGCTGTTGTACTCTTCTTCACCAGAAACGCCAATGTGACGGTGTTTGGCACCCGTCGCAAGGATAACTGTCTTTGTTTGGTACTCCTCGTCACCAGTTTTAACAACTTTATAATTACCCTTATCTTCGATACCAGACACGATACCATAAAGATTTTCAACGCCCAATTTTTCCAAGGGTTCAAACATCTTCATGGACAATTCTGGACCAGAAATACTTTCAAAACCAGGATAATTCTCAATATCAGATGTGTTATTCATCTGTCCACCAGGAGCACCTTGCTCCAAAGTTGCCACTTTAAGGTTGGCACGGGCTGCATAAAGTGCTGCAGTCATCCCCGCAGGACCAGCTCCAATAACAATTGTATCGTACATGATTAACTCCTTATATGATTTTCTTGTAGAGATATCTTACACCTAATGTGCCAACAAAGCTAGAATTATGCATTCAGTACGATAAGAATCGCCATAAAAGCAAATGCCAGTACTGGAATCGAAACCATCGACATCATAATAGCATCATAGAGGGCACCTTGACGCTCCTTAACGGTTTTGTCTGCACGACGTAGGGCACGCCATCCAAGCCAAAGGGCGCCAAGCACCAAGCAAACAAAGAAAGCAATCACAAGGCCTAAGAGATAAAATTTAAAAATATTTAATAACATAAATCATCCTAAAGTAAAAAATAGAAAAGGCTGAGACAATATTCTCCAACCTCTGAATCCGAATAGTAATAACTGTGCGGTGTAGTATCTGATTGGACTCCTTAGTCGCCTTTGAAGTACTCAAAAGTTCCTAATCATCCTTGTGGGACTCTGACTATAAACTAGAAATGTAGTCCTATCCCATCACCTTTTCTATTGTAACAAAAATCCCATCTTAAAGGTATTGTTTTGAATAAGAAGCGAAAAATTCTTTTGTTCGCTCTTCTTTTGGATGATTAAAGATTTCATCGGGTGTTCCTTGTTCAAGGATATGACCTTTTTCAAGGAAAAGCACCTTATCAGCCACTTGATAAACAAAGTTCATGTCGTGACTGACCAAAATCATGGTTTGACCTGACTTAGCCGCATCAGCGATTGATTTTTCAACCTCACCAACCAACTCAGGGTCAAGAGCAGATGTTGGTTCGTCAAGCAAGAGCACATCAGGCTTCATGGCAAGGGCACGGGCCAAGGCCACACGTTGCTTTTGACCACCTGACAAGTGACGTGGGTAGTGATTTTCTCGATTAGAAAGTCCAACCTTAGCGAGTTCTTCTTTCGCAATCTTAGTAGCTTCTTCGTCAGAAAGTTTCTTAACAATCTTAAGACCTTCCTTAACATTATCCAAGGCTGTACGACGTTCAAAGAGGTTAAACTGTTGGAATACCATGGCCAACTTACGACGAAGGGTAAGGATTTGCTCTTTGGTAATTGTTTCGAAATCCACCTTAAAATCATCAATGATAATTGTACCAGAATCAGGTTGTTCCAAATAGTTTAAGCTACGAAGGATTGTTGACTTCCCTGCACCAGAGGCACCAACCAGAGCGACAACTTCACCTTTTTCAATGTCAATATCAATGCCATCGAGAACCTTTTGTCCTGAAAATTCCTTGGTCAAATTTTTGATACTAATCATTAGCGGTCACCTCCAATGCCAGAAATGTCAGTTGCTTCAGGAACCTTAATAGCCATATGATTTTCAACTGAACGACCAATGTTTTCAATCAAGATTGAGATTACCCAGTATACAAGAGCTACTGAGATATAACGTTCAAAGTAACGATAGTCAGCACCACCTAGGATCTGAGCCTGTGCATACATTTCGACGATACCAGCACTGAAGGCAAGTGATGTTCCCTTAGTCAAACCAATCAAACTGTTAATTAAACTTGGTGTCGCAATAACAGCCGCATTTGGAATAATGACACGACGGTAAACCTGTGCTGATGTCATCCCAAGAGAACGGGCAGCTTCGATTTCCCCAGCATCAACAGCCTGAATTGCCGCACGAATAGTTTCACTCATGTATGCCGCTTCGTTAAAGGCAAAGGCTGTAATAGCGAAGATAGCTGGTGGAATCTCATTAATATTCCAATCTAATCCGAATTCGCCATTCAAGTAACGAAGGAAGAGTGGGATACCATAGTAGGTTAACATGAGTTGGACAAGAATTGGTGTCCCACGCAAGAAACTCACAAAAACAGCTTGGATCGGATAAAGGATACGTACTCGATTGATCTTAACAACCGCAAAAACAAGGGCTAAAATCAAACCTAAGAAAGCACCTGCAATGGTCAAACCCAATGTTAAAGGTAAGTGTTCTACAATCTTAGGAACCGCATCAAAGACAGCCTTCCATGAGAAGAGCTTACCAGCTGGCATCCAAGATGAAATCCATTTGAAGACAATTGTAACCAATTGCAAAATATAGCTCCAAAGAATCTCCACTAACCATGATACGGGAATAGCCAAAGCAACAACCACTGCCAAACCAATTAAACCAATGATAACTTGGAGATACCAAGGTGACCGATTAAATGCTTCGATACTCTTTTTCACAATGTTGCCCTTTCTTTCTAAAAAAGTCGGTTAGCCTAGTGCTAACCGTCTTAATATCTTATCATAAATTTTATAATATTCATTTTAGCACGACTCGGAAAGTCTGTGAAATAGTCTTTTCTTATCATAGTGATAAGAAAATCATATCACTGATAACACTATCTTGTTGAGGTTTAAACAGATTTTTGAGAATTTCTCTAAACGAATCCTTATTTTAGGAACAAAGTGAGAATAAACCAAGGCTTTCCGCCGTGAGAAAAACACCTGACACTTTAACGTTTCAGGTGTTCGGAAGGTTTAAGTCCTTAGGCTTAAAACTTAGTCATGGAACTTCGAAGAAGGTCACTGACGTCCGTTGTTACCTAAGGAAATCCTCAAAAGAAAACTTTGTTTTCGATCTAAAGCTGAGACAGCAGTCTCACCTTTTAACCATCTTATTTCAAATCACTGACGTAATCGCCACCAAAGTATTCCTTACTGAGTTTGGCAAGGGTTCCATCCTTCTTGAGCTCTTTGATACGCTTATTGACAAAAGTCTTGAGTTCCTTACCTTGCTTATCATTTGAGAAAAGAAGATATTCAAGGCCATCAGTCTTCATACCGATATCGTCTTTAATCTTGTTTACAGCCAACTTATAGCCTTGATCTTTAACAATGTACTCAGACGAAATGGCATCATAAAGGATAAAATCAATTTTTCCTTCTTGAATGTGTTGAACACGCGTTGAAAGACCAGTTGAGCTAGAAGCGTAGTTGATTGTAATTGGTGTCTTGTCCGCATTGGCGTGGTTCCAATTTTCAAGCAACTGAGCGTAGTTAGAGCCAGGAAGCACCTCTGTCGTCTTACCAGACAAATCGTCTAGGCTAGTATACTTGGTACCCTCAACACTGGTGATTGCATAGTTAGAACGTGAAATCGGATCTGAAAAACTATATTTCTGTGCACGCTCTTCATTGTAGTTGAAATCATTAGCTGCAATCTGATAACGTCCAGAATCCACCCCTGTCAAGATGGAATCAAAAGGCGTCGTCACAAACTTGACCTCATACTTGTCCGAATCCTTGAAAACAGCCTTTACCAAATCAATATCATACCCCTTGAAGTCGTCACCTTTTTTGAAAGTGAAAGGCGCCGTATCAGAGTCTGTCGCAACAGTAATCGTCTGCTTTTCACCAGATACCTTACTGTCACTTTTGTTTCCACAAGCTGCCAAAGTCAAAACCGACAAGCCAAGAATCCCTATGCCTGCAAGCCATTTTTTCATATCTATAATCCTCGATACCTTCATTAATAGTTAGTGATAACAGTTTACCATCTTCATCCAAACTCGTCTAATAATAAAAACCTAAGAGGTGATAGATAAAGGTTATAGGGATAATGCTAGAAATAGCAAGATAGAAAAGAGCTGCCACATCAGTGACAACTCTTTTCATCTTTAACATATTACATTAAATATTGATTGTCTAGTATTCATGTGAAATACTATCAACCTATCACTCCTATATAATCCTAAGAGGGAAAACAACTAAAAATAATCTATTATCCACACTACTTGTCCTTACCTGATAACTTATTACTTGAGTCGCTACTATCTTCAGGTTGATAGTCTGACAAATTATCATGGATACGTTCGGCGTAAACGGCTTTACTTCCTGATTCATCATGGCCAACCAGATCCTCGACAAGTTCTTTATAATCTAAGGAACTTCGTTGTGAGATCTTTATCCTTACCCTTTTCATCATTACTCTTATCAGATTAGTTCCAGTGCTTCAACTTGTCAATATTAATACCATAGAGACTCATGAGGAGAGAACGAACAGCAGCTTCAGCTCCATGGACACTAACAGAGCGTGAAGTAAAAGTCACTGTTGCTTCATTTTCCTTGACTTTAACATCCTTCAGTTTATAGTCCTGAATCTTGCCAATCATATTACGGCGTACCCTGAGAAACTTTGAAAACACTTGAGTTGGTGCCTTAGCATCATAGCCTTCGATGTACTTATAGGTGTAATTTTCTTCAGGCGTGAATCCCTTCTCTTCAATAGTATCTGCAACCTGTTTTTTAAAGACATTCGTTTCGGTCCATGTTTCGTAATTTGTTCTGTATAGTTTTGAAAAACCGTTACTTGATTTTCCAAGCATGATATCAATCAAAATCGTCGCATCCGCCTTGACACGTTATGTCGAAGTTGATTCGTTTTTTCTTTTTAGCTGGCTTATTTGAAGCACAGACTACAAGAACCAAGAAGGTTGTTAAAGTCAAGCACAGGTAAGTAAAAACTTTTTCATTACTTTTAT
The DNA here is from genome assembly GCF_900636445.1 of Streptococcus vestibularis. Lineage (NCBI taxonomy): Bacteria > Bacillati > Bacillota > Bacilli > Lactobacillales > Streptococcaceae > Streptococcus > Streptococcus vestibularis. The sequence goes on from NZ_LR134275.1 coordinate 1,623,252, forward strand.
TACCTCATTTCTATTACTTACTAATTAAGATAGCATAGGTCTGATGATGCTTTAAGGTCAACTGGCAACGTAACAAGTCAAAACTCTACTATATATAATATAATCACGCCAAATCGTCTAAGTTTAACTGTCTACCTTCTTGCTCTTCCAAACCTGTCAGCGTAACACCCAACAGTCGGACACCACTACTATTTTCGTCTAGCTGATCAAAAATGCTATGGGCAATCCTTTCGATGGTGTCAAAGTCCTGGGTCGATTTGTCCAAGGTCATACGTTTGGTTAGGGTTGAAAAGTCCGAATAACGAACCTTGATAACAATGATACGACCGACTTTTTTATTTTTCTGGGCACTTTCCGCTACCCGTCTAGCATTCTTAGTCAACTCAGCCTTGATGTCGTCTTCATTATACAGGAGCTTACCATAGGTTCGCTCACTTCCGATAGATTTACGGACACGGTTAGGCTTCACTGGGCTATTGGAAATGCCTCTAGCCTTTCGAAAGAGATCGAAACCAAAACGGCCAAAGCGGTCTATTAAGGTTATCTCAGGAATTTTCAAAAGATCGGCACCGATGTATATATCCATGTCATGAAGACGCTCAACTGACTTTTTACCAACACCATGAAACTTTTCAATAGGTAGCTTTTCCAAAAATTCCTGAGCCTCCTCTGGAAGTACCACCGTCAAACCAGCAGGCTTTTGAAAATCAGAGGCTAGTTTGGCAATAAATTTATTATAGGAAACGCCTGCTGAACAAGTCAGGTGAAGCTCCTGCCAAATATCATACTGGATAAGCTTAGCTACCTTAACCGCCGATTTGATACCAAGCTTATTTATCGTCACATCAAGATAAGCTTCATCGATAGACATAGGTTCAACCAAGTCGGTATAACGTTTAAAAATCTCACGAATTTGCATCCCCACCTCTCGGTAATGGCTATAATTTCCTGAGATAAAGACAGCATTAGGACAACGTTCATAGGCTTCCTTAGAAGACATGGCTGAATGGACACCATATTTTCTAGCCTCGTAATTACAAGTAGACACCACACCACGGCCTCCTGTTTTTCTGGGATCATGACCGATAATAACAGGTTTGTCTTTAAGACTAGGATCATCTCTCATCTCGACCTGAGCAAAAAAGGCGTCCATGTCAATATGGATGATTTTCCGACTGGTATCATTAATTAGAGGGAACTCTAGCATGGCTTCTTGCCTCCTTTCTCAGATTCGTTTCATTATAAAGATCTTTACAGAAAACTTTGGGCCTACAAAGCACTCTCCCCCCTATAATACCAAAATCTATCAAAAAACAGAAATTTATACTACAGATTTTCAGTTTTATAAACTGTATTATAAAAGAATGTCTCTAAAATCACAGTTTTAAAGTTGTGTAAGCGGTTACTGTATGATAAAATACTTTTAGAGAATGTAACAGATTATTTGTTACTAGAATTATAGGAGATCCAAACTATGGCAACGGTTAAAACTAACACAGATGTTTTTGAAAAAGCGTGGGAAGGCTTTAAAGGAACTGATTGGAAAGAAAAAGCAAGTGTATCTCGCTTTGTACAAGCAAACTATACACCATATGATGGTGATGAAAGCTTCCTTGCAGGACCAACTGAACGCTCACTTAAAATCAAAAAAATTGTAGACGAAACTAAAGCTGGCTACGAAGCTGCTGGACGCTTCCCAATGGATACTCGTCCAACTTCAATCGCTGACATTGACGCAGGATACATTTCAAAAGAAGATGAACTTATCTATGGTATCCAAAATGATGAGCTCTTCAAATTGAACTTCATGCCTAAAGGTGGTATTCGTATGGCGGAAACTGCCTTGAAAGAACACGGTTATGAACCAGACCCAGCTGTACACGAAATTTTCACAAAATACGTGACTACAGTTAACGATGGTATCTTCCGTGCTTACACTTCAAACATCCGTCGTGCACGTCACGCTCACACAGTTACTGGTCTTCCAGATGCTTACTCACGTGGACGTATCATCGGGGTTTACGCTCGTCTTGCCCTTTACGGTGCTGACTACTTGATGCAAGAAAAAGTTAACGACTGGAATGCTATCAAAGAAATCGACGAAGAAACTATCCGTCTTCGTGAAGAAGTTAACCTTCAATATCAAGCACTTCAAGACGTTGTTCGCCTTGGTGACCTTTATGGTGTAGATGTTCGTCGTCCAGCCTTCGATACTAAAGAAGCTATCCAATGGACAAACATCGCCTTCATGGCAGTATGTCGTGTGATCAACGGTGCCGCTACTTCACTTGGTCGTGTGCCAATCGTCCTTGACGTATACGCAGAACGTGACCTTGCTCGTGGTACTTACACTGAATCAGAAATCCAAGAATTTGTTGATGATTTCGTTATGAAACTTCGTACAGTTAAGTTTGCTCGTACAAAAGCTTACGACCAATTGTACTCAGGTGACCCAACATTCATCACAACTTCTATGGCTGGTATGGGTGCTGACGGTCGTCACCGTGTTACTAAGATGGACTACCGTTTCTTGAACACTCTTGACAACATCGGTAACTCTCCAGAACCAAACTTGACAGTTCTTTGGACTGACAAATTGCCTTACTCATTCCGTCGCTACTGTATGCACATGAGCCACAAACACTCTTCTATCCAATACGAAGGTGTAACTACTATGGCTAAAGACGGATACGGTGAAATGAGCTGTATCTCATGTTGTGTATCACCACTTGACCCAGAAAACGAAGAACAACGCCACAACATCCAATACTTCGGTGCTCGTGTTAACGTACTTAAAGCCCTTCTTACTGGTTTGAACGGTGGTTACGACGATGTTCATAAAGACTACAAAGTATTTGACATCGAGCCAGTCCGTGATGAAGTTCTTGACTTTGACACTGTTAAAGCTAACTTCGAAAAATCTCTTGACTGGTTGACTGACACTTACGTAGATGCCCTTAACATCATCCACTACATGACTGATAAGTACAACTACGAAGCTGTTCAAATGGCCTTCTTGCCAACTAAACAACGTGCTAACATGGGATTCGGTATCTGTGGTTTCGCAAATACTGTTGATACATTGTCAGCAATCAAATACGCTACAGTTAAACCAATCCGTGACGAAGATGGCTACATCTACGACTACGAAACAATTGGTGAATACCCACGTTGGGGTGAAGATGATCCACGTTCAAACGAATTGGCAGAATGGTTGATTGAAGCTTACACTACTCGTCTTCGTAGCCACAAACTCTACAAAGATGCCGAAGCTACGGTTTCACTTCTTACAATCACTTCAAACGTTGCTTACTCTAAACAAACTGGTAACTCTCCAGTTCACAAAGGGGTATACCTCAACGAAGATGGTTCAGTGAACTTGTCTAAACTTGAATTCTTCTCACCAGGTGCTAACCCATCTAACAAAGCTAAAGGTGGATGGTTGCAAAACTTGAACTCACTTGCTAGCCTTGACTTTGGTTACGCAGCTGACGGTATCTCATTGACAACTCAAGTATCACCTCGTGCTCTTGGTAAAACTCGTGACGAACAAGTTGACAACTTGGTAACAATCCTTGATGGTTACTTTGAAAACGGTGGACAACACGTTAACTTAAACGTTATGGACTTGTCAGATGTTTACGAAAAGATCATGAGCGGTGAAGATGTTATCGTACGTATCTCTGGATACTGTGTAAACACTAAATACCTCACTCCAGAACAAAAAACTGAATTGACACAACGTGTCTTCCACGAAGTTCTTTCAATGGATGATGCTTTGGGATAAAATGAATAAAGAGCTCGCAATAGCGAGTTCTTTTCTTTTTGTAAAACACTTATTTTTTAATTATAATTTTCTAAAAAAACTATAATTTACTTTCTTTCATATTAGCTATAAAATAAAAGCGTTTCTGTTTGGTTTCTCCAGACACTTCATTCTAAGCAGCTCAAAGAACTAAGACTCTGTCACCATCTGACTGCTAGTTTACAAATAACGTGTTAACTAGCATACATGTCAAAAAATAAAAGTATATAGGGAGGATAACTAAGAAAGGTTTTAAGCTAATTGGATTATTGTCTCTTATAGCCGGTACCATCCTACTCGTAGCCTGCCAGTCTGAAACTCAAAGTAAAACCTCTAAGCCTCAAGAAGTCCAATGGAGCTATACGGGTATAACTGGTCCTGAACATTGGGGTGACCTTTCTAAAGATTATAAACTCAGCAAGGCGGATAAGGAACAATCTCACATTAATATCACCGGAGCTGAGAACGTTGTTCTCCCAGAACTAAACCTTAATAACCAAGAATCAGAAGGCCAAGTTGAGAATGAACTAGATGGCAAAACCTATACTCTTGAAGGGCATTTCGTCTACAAGACGGATAATGGAAAAATCACAGTTGTCTCAGTTCTCTATAACTATGGAGATAAAAGCCAAGCCTTGCAATTAAGCTGGGATAAAATGCCTCAGGCCACTAATACTGAAACGGATTTATCTCAGGCTATCTCACTTGATGATTTCTATCCTGAAAACAAGGTCTATTGCAACTTTGAAGGCTCATTGACAACACCGCCTTGTACTGAAGGCGTTTACTGGATTGTCTTCAAAAGCCAAGAAACTGTTAGTAAGGAACAGGTGGAAGAATTCACCCAAGCTCTTGGATTTGAAAACAACCGTCCTATCCAAGATGCAAACGGCAAAAAAATTAAAGAATAAAACCTATCAAAAGCTTGGTGACTACTCCTCTCATCAAGCTTTTTCTCATTGACGATAGACTAAAATCTTTGCTACACTATTCCTATGATTATCAAACATACAAGAGATACACTTTCAGAGACTTATCTAGATGCTGTGGCTATTCGAAACACCGTTTTTGTTAAAGGCCAAGGAGTTCCGCACTCTATCGAGATTGACGCAAATGAAGCCTACTGCATTCACTTTGTCCTCTATGATGACAAGGGCCAGGCTACAGCAACCGTACGCCTACTTCCTAACATAGACTTGACACAAGTTATACTCCAACGCATGGCCGTGCTTGACGACTACCAAGGTCAAGGTCTGGGTAGCATCCTCCTAAAAGAGGCTGAAGATTTCGCTCAAGAGCAGGGCTTCAAATCTATTTCTCTCCATGCTCAACTAGGGGCACTTAAGTTCTATCTCAATAATGGCTATCAAGAAGTCGGCCAAATCTTCGAAGAAGCTGGTATCCAACACATCACGGTTGAAAAATCCTTAATAAGTAAAAAAGCTTAATCAGTAGGTCAACTGCTTAAGCTTCTTCTTTTGTCGCAAATATAGGATAGCCATGCTCAACAGCAAGAACTGCCACATTTTCTCCTGCCTTTACTATCTCTGTGATTTTTTTCCAGTATTTCTCCCCTGTAAAAAGAAGGACAAAAATTTCCATGTAGACCAAAAAAGCAAGAGACAAGCTTTCTTTTCTTAGAGTGTCTACTCGACCGTTTCACAAACCAACTCCTTCTTCATTATCTCAATCAAAATATCTCTGTCCTTGATCCATTGAGCCCTCTCATCCTTGTAATAGGTACGATTACTGAGGAAAATCCCCGCACGTTGACGAGGGATATTAATAAGCACAAAGGTACCTGTATAACCAGTATGAATAAGCCAATCGCCTTGAAGGTCCCACGCGACACTACGCTCCTTCTTGGATTGACTGATATTTTGCGTCAGATTTTTAGCAAAATCATCCTTCAAATAATGGTTAACAAAGATTTCCAAGTCCTTTAGGGTTGAAAAGAGGCCTGCTGAACCTGTATGCTCTTTGAGCACTCGAGCCTTGGGATCGTGAACAGTTCCTCCCGGAACTCCCTCAACAGTTGGAACAGCAAGCTCAACTGGCCCAAACCGTGTTTCAAACATACCAAACGGTTGAAAAATCTCTATGTCAAAGAGCTTATCCAGAGTTTGTCCAGATAATTTCTCAAGCATCAACCCCAGGAGAATAAAGTTAATATCTGTATACAAGAATGGTTTATCAGACTTAACTTTGATGGCATTTATTGCAGCAATCAAGCCCTTTTGGTCTAATTCATCACGATTTGGAATAAAAGGATCAATTCCGCTACTATGAGAAAGAAGCTGACGAAGAGTTAGCGTCTTGTCTGCTACTTCAGGATAATAGGTGGACAACTTCTCATCCAAATCCAGTTTTCCTGACTGTAAGTAGAAGATACAAAGAGTCCCAACTCCCACCACCTTAGAGACACTAGCTAGATCATAGGTTAAATCTGGAGTTACTGAATTCTTGCCATCCTGAGTACCACAATAGTACTCTTGCCAATTCTTTCCATCATAAAGTGCAAGGCTGGCACCCGGGAAGATGTCAGCCTTGATATAGTCTGTAATTGTTAGCAATGTTTGTTTGAAATTAGTCATTATTTTGTTAACCAAACCTCAATATTACTCATATCAGTCAGTGCAAGTAGACTTCCTTTAGGATCTAAATAACTTGAGAACTGTTCCTTGTCAAGTTTCTCATGCAAGGCAGCCAAATCATAGTCTTCAGCTACCTTAAATTCTAGAATTTCCAAATCCCAAGTTTGGTCTGGACTTACTTGAAGGTCAGGACCTTCTGCCTTTTCAAAGTGGATAGATAAAGGCAATTCTTCGCCAAACAGATTATCGTAGAAAAAAGCCGCTTGAACCGTATCAACAACATTCAAAGTCAAAGACTGAACAGTAAAGTCTGAAACTCCTTTGAAATCTTCTTTTTCTTCAACATCTGCGTACTCGACTGTCTTTAAAGTTGATAAATCATCTTCAGCATGCACCAAAATAAGACCATTTTCTGGTGAGATAGTCTCAAAAGCGTAACCATTTTCCCCTTGGAAAATAGCCTTAGCTTGATGAACATCACGCGCCAAAAGGTACTCAATCTCAAGTGGATTTGAAACCTTAATGACCACTTTATTAATTTTCTTAGGACCTTCAACTGCACGACAACGGTAAGCTGGAGACTCCTCAATTACAAAAAGTGAGTTATGTTCTGCCCAGTCAGTGAAGACAGCAAGAGCATTTTCCTCAGTCAAAAGCTTAAATCCTAACGTATTTTGGTAAAAATCGATATTTTCTTGTCTATTATTCACACGAAAAATTGGTGTGTGAAACTTAAAATTCCCTGATTGCGTCATGACACCCTCCATTCTTTTCTATTTTATCCAAAAAGAGTCTGTGTGACAAGAATTTTCCTAAGAAAAAACAGGATTGTAATTTTTTCACTTTCTTTCGCATAAATTATGAAAATCATTATATTATCTTTACCTTAGGACTAGCTATTTCCTCATTTTAGAATATAATAAAGACTCTGAAAACTTTCGTCAATCATTTGGCGTTTAGACATACCTATCAGGGATTCTTTTTACTACTTGGGGGTTTGTTCTTATTTTTTGATGAGAGTTCTTTGAAGTTCCGCATGCTACTGACCCACACCAACTACCATGCGGAACTTCAAAGAACTCTTACGACAACGTCTATCCTCCCAGTAGGCATTAGCATGATGATTACTACCTTCTTGCAAGAACTACTCTTTCGTAAATGGATTTTCACCTGGTTAGCTCCCTATTCGAAAACGGCTGTGCTAGTCAGCACTGGTCTCTTTTGTCTCTTTCATATGCCTATCAACCTTGCCCACCTCTTCCTCTATATTGGAATGGGCTTGGCTCTCTCTATGGTCTACCAAAAAAGAGAAAACTTATCTGCAAGTATCACACTTCATGTTTTATGGAATCTTTACACCTTAGGTGCTACCATTCTAGTAATGACTATTACGATGTGACTGAGAAAACTTTCTCAGTTTTTGCTACTTTCAAATTTTTAAGCATAAAAAAACTCTGAAGACAATGCTTCAGAGTTTTGGTTATTGATTAAAGGTAGAGAGCTTTGAACAAGTATACTGCCAAAAGTCCTGCAAGGATTGGCGCTACAACTGGAACCCAAGCATACCACCATTTAGAATCACCTTTATGCTCACCAAGAACTGATGTCGGCAAGATGTGGTGAAGAAGACGTGGCATCAAGTCACGAGCTGGATTAAGGGCTGGTCCAGTAGGTCCACCGAATGAAAGAACCAAAGCAGCAACCAAGAAACCAACACCGATGTGAGCTACAGCGAGAGATCCATTCGCCATTTGGCCTGTTACAGCTGCTTTATCGTATCCATATTGAACCGCTTGTGAAACCAATTTGTGACCAAAGTAATTATTCGTCAAGGCAAGGGCACCAAAGAAGAGAAGGAATGAACCTGCAAACTCATTGGCAAAACCGTTAGCCCATGCACGATTACGATTTTCTGGAGTATCATCATGATCGTCAACTGCTGAGAACGTTGAGAAGGTACCAAGAATATTGTTAGGGTTCTCAGTTTGTACATAGTAAGGTTGGTGAACCCAAACCACAATAGCTTGACCTAAGAAAGCACCGAGAAGTTGTGCAACAAGGTATCCAGGAACGCCTACCCATGAGAACAAGCCAGATACAGCAAGTCCAAGGGTGAAAGCAGGGTTGATGTGGTTACCAGAAACATCACCAAACATAAGAGCTGGCATCATAACACCAAAACCATAACCAAAGGCGATTACAATCCAACCAGATTTGTTACCTTTTGTTCCCTTAAGCTCAACGTTGGCAACAGCACCATTACCAAGCGCTACAAGAAAAGCAGTCGCGATAAACTCAGTGAGGTACTTCAATAGCCATTCACTGGTGAACGCTTCTTTTAGAAAATCATTCATTTGTCTCTTTATTTCCTTTCGATTTTACAATAATTTAGACATCTATCATTTTATCAAGTATAATGTCTGATGTAAAGATATTTCTGGAATGTTTACGTATTATTTTTGAGGTTTTTGAATATGAAATTTAACCAGTTTAGTTACATCCCTGTTAGTCCTGAAATTGCTTGTCAAGAGCTCCGTTCTTTGGGGTTTGGAGTTTCTCTAGATGCTAGTGCCAAAGCCAATTTTGAATCATTTGTTCGCAAGCACTTCCTTTTATTTGAAGATACTGATTTGGCTTTGAAAAATTGGATTTCCGATCCAGAGACAGACCTCCTGGCCTTTTTCCAATCAGATCGTCCTTTAACTGCTGAAGTCTTTGGCTTGGTAGCCCTTCAACTGCTAGGATTTGTCCCTAACGTGGACTTTACCGACAGTGTTGCTTTCCTTGAGAAAATGGCCTTCCCAATCACTTTTGATAGTAGCCTTAATAACCTCCACCAGTTGTTAGCGACACGCACACAATCTGGCAATACCTTAATTGATCAGTTAGTAGCCCAAGATTTAATCCCAATAAGTAATGACTACGTCTTCTTTAATGGTAAGAGCTTGGCCACATTTGACACCAATCAACTTCACCGTGAAGTGGTTTATGTCGAGACTCCTGTAGATACCGATAAGGATGGACAGTTAGACTTGGTCAAGGTAACCATCTTACGTCCTAATGTGGACTTCCCGGTTCCAGCCATGATGACCGCAAGTCCTTATCAACAAGGGACTAATGAACCTGCCTCTGATAAGCTCACCCACAAGATGGAGGGAGACTTGCTCGTCAAACCAGTAGGTGAAATCTCCCTTAGCCAACCAAAAATCAAGACACCAGAGGCAGACCTTACGCCTATCAATCCTGTCACGAAGGCTCAGGAGCGTTTTGCTCACACTGATACCTATACACTTAACGATTACATGTTGGCTCGTGGTGTGGCTTCTATCTATGTATCTGGTGTCGGTACTTTCAACTCGGAAGGTTTCATGACCTCTGGAGACTATCAACAAGTTCTGGCCTATAAAGCTGTCATTGACTGGCTCAATGATCGTGCACGCGCCTTTACTAGCCATAGTAGACAGCATACCATTACTGCTGATTGGGCTTCTGGTAAGGTGACTACTACTGGGCTGTCATACTTGGGTACCATGTCCAACGCCCTTGCTACAACTGGTGTTGACGGTTTGGAGATGGTAATCGCTGAAGCGGGGATTTCTTCTTGGTACGACTACTATCGTGAAAATGGACTCCTCGTTAGTCCTGGAGGCTACCCTGGTGAGGATCTCGATACCTTGACTGAGTTCACCTATTCTCGTGCCCTATTAGCTGGAGAATACCTACGCCACCAAAAAGACTACGAGGCCTACCTTAAGGAGCTAAGCACAGCTATTGATCGTAAGCACGGAGACTATAACCAGTTTTGGCATGATCGTAACTATGTGCAGTTCGCAGACCGTGTCAAAGCTACTGTAGTCTTTACACACGGTAGCCAGGATTGGAACGTCAAACCGATTAACGTCTATCAAATGTTCAGAGCCCTCCCTGACTCTCTTGAAAAACACCTCTTCTTCCACAATGGTGCCCACGTTTACATGAATGCTTGGCAGTCTATTGACTTCCGAGAAAGCATGAACGCCTTGATTTGTCAGAAACTCCTTGGTTTGAATAACGGCTACACACTGCCTACTGTTATCTGGCAAAACAACCAGTCTGAACAGACTTGGAAGGTTATCGATAACTTTGGGCGCGACAATGGTAAACACATTCAGCTTGGTGAGACTGAAGCTAGTATCGCTAACCATTATGAAGAGGAAAACTTTGCCAAATACGGTAAAGCTTACCAAAGCTTCAAAGACGACCTCTTTGTGGATAAAGCCAATGCCATCACCCTAGACTTTGAACTGGACCAAGACATCCAAATCAATGGTCGTGTCCACCTAGAGCTCAAGGTTAAGTCTAGCACAAACCGTGGTCTCATTTCGGCCCAAGTTCTAGAAATGGGGGACAAGAAGTATCTCGCACCTATCCCTGCACCCAAACGCATGAGTTTAGATAACGGTCGTCTCTTCAAGGAAGAAGCCTTACGTGAACTGCCATTCAATCAGGCCAAATATCGTGTCATTACCAAAGGACACCTTAACCTGCAAAATCGCAAGAACCTCCTTAACATTGAGAATGTCACTCCAAATGAATGGATGACTATCGGTTTGGATTTGCAACCAACCATCTACAAACTCAACAAGGGCGACAAACTCCGACTCGTTCTCTATACCACAGACTTTGAGCACACTATTCGTGACAATAGTGACTATGAAGTGACTGTGGACCTAAGCCAAAGTCAGATGACATTGCCTTATTAGTATTTATCGCAAAAAATCCCATAGGATGAGAACTCCCATGGGATTTTTTGATTGTGTGGAAATAAACAAGATTTAGGCTTCAATTTTTACGATTTATTTTAATATTATTTAAACAAATGATGTAGCCAAGACAATGGAATAATACAAAGATATGCCAGTAAAAATAGAGCATAAAGCTATCAGATTTGATTATCGTATAAAAAAGAAAAATTGCAACAAACAAAATGGAAAGCCAGAGTGTCTTCTTAAAGAATAAAAAGTATTGATGTCCTATTTCTTTATCACCCAAAGTAACTTTTGATTTTTTGCTTAGGATAAGATGCATCAAAATCTCTACTAGACTACTAAGTACTGTTAAAACTAGAATCTTACTAAGAGGAATACCTAAAAAGAATCCTACCCACTCAATAAGCAATTGAGATAAAACAATAGCCGTAAGGGCACGTAAATTTTTTGACATAAAACATAAACCTCACACTTCTCTTAAACAGAAAGTTTTCAATATATTGAATTACACCTACAAAGCGTAGATAAACACTATTTTTATAAGCATATCTATCATAAACAGCATTCTAGCCTCGTATCTGTCGCATTACTCGTACCAGATTAGAGTAACCACATCACTTATCATTTCTAAAAATGAGCTGACTAAGATCATCAGAGAGCGATAAAGAAACATAAAGTGACAAGGTATAAAATAAAAATGTTCTTTCTTGATGCCAGAAGAATGTTATCACACATTGAATACAGACAGCCAAGATAACTTGTAGGATAAATTTTATGTATTTTCTAGAACTAAGCGATTGTTTCAAATAGTAATCCTCCTTTCAGGACATTTTTTGAAGACCCAGACCTTGCAAATATTTTTATACGATAGAAGAACATCCTTCAATCATTGGAAATCTTCCTCTAATTTTCACATATTTACTTAATCACTTTCTTATTATAACACTTTTATGCAACGTAAATCGAATAATGTCACAAATGGTTACTATATTTTCTATTTTTTAAAATATTTTTTGACTTGCAAGTAAGCTAGAAAATCACAGAGAATTAACAAAAGCATTAATACGACCAACATTATGCGGTCTGTGGTATCACTAAATGTAAGTAATGTGTAAAACTCTACACAAAGCACAAGAAATGAGATGACAAGAAAAACAATGAAGGACTGCCGTATTGTTAACGGATTTACTGAATCTGGACGTTTCTTAAGCAAACGGTAGAGCAGTCCATTAACAAAAATGACTACTAAAGCTAGTGCTCCGACTGCTAACCAAATCTCTGGAGAGGTCTTGCTTTTGTAGAGAGACATACTGGTACTTATAAAGAAAACTGCCAGTACAGCAGTGACGACCCTAGAAAATTGCAATACTCTCGAACTAACATTCTTTAACTTCATGATAAAACACCTAAACTATGAATAACCTCAGTCAGTCTTGCAAACCTAATAAGCTATTACATTTAACTCTATTCCTCTCTGTATTTTATTATACAGCTGTAAGATTTCAAGTAAGCCCTTAGCGATTAAATTCTACTGGGGATGTAATACAGTAGTGTCATTAGTACTGATACTTTAAATAGGCGAATATACATATCTTTGTTTTCTCTATTACAAAGATATGCAATCAAATATAATACAATCTCCGCTATCATTAGCAAGAATAATTTTACTTCGGGAACATCAAAAATAAGCATTTGCAAGCATCTTACGTTCAAAGTGACCAAAGGTTACTTTTGAAACTGTGCCCATTTTTTAAAAAGCAGACTATAAAGAAGCACGGTTAAGCCTAGCAAGTTAATGGTATGGTGGACTGCATCTAAGCTTCTAAATAGATTAGCGAGGCCCATTCCGATGAGAATGGTAGCCAGTAAATACGGCTTTGAGTTTTTGAACATACTTTTCTCCTTAAAGTGTTTTTAGCGTTCTGTGTTCAAGATATGATTTTCATTATAGAGTAGACTCCGATAAAAAAATAGTGACATAAATGTCACTACTTGTCTGACCTTATATCCTTGATAATCGTACACATAAGAAAGAGAAAAAGACATAACCCAATAATATTTAGGCATTGAAGTCCAAAACTCAGTTTTCTCCCAAGTTATGTAAAGCAACAAGGACGAAGCCCATAGACATCATTAGAGACAGTAGGCGTTTTTTAGTCATGATTACAAATACCTCTTCTCTTATATCGAAGTTTTCAACCATTATTCACAGACCAGCAATTGACAAGGTATCCTAATTAAGATTTCTTTTTAACGGGATTGTTAGTTTTGCATTTTTCAAGAAATGACATAATAGGCTTATCTAAAAAACTCATCACAGCCATGCAAACCATCCCTAAAATATAACTTTTCAAATCAAACATACTCCATCACCACCTTCAACGTTTGTAAGTGACTCAAGGTCAAGGAGTTCAAAATTGTTATTTGTTTGCCTTGTCATAGCAACAACCTCCTAAAATATTATTTTTTAGCTTTTTCTCTCAAGCTATGGTTTTATTATAGGTTGCAAGACAACAAAAAAGTAGTGACATAAATGTCACTACTCGATTTTGATTTTTAAGAAATCTTTTCGAATATAAAATCTATGGTCTAGATTAGCTTACGCTCCTTCCATAGCGCCTGCTTGTAGGCTGTACATCTTATGATAGGTACCACCGAGGGATAGGAGTTCCTCGTGGCTACCGTGTTCGATGATACGGCCCTTATCAAGGACATAGATGCAATTGGCATCTTGGATAGTCGATAGGCGGTGAGCGATGGCAATGGTTGTACGTCCTTGACGCATTTTTGCTAGAGAGTTTTGGACAATAGCCTCTGTCTCCGAATCAATATTGGCTGTCGCTTCATCCAGAATCAAGATTTTAGGCTGGCTAGCAACGGTTCTAGCAAAGGCTAGAAGCTGGCGTTGACCGGTTGAAAAACTTGAACCTCGTTCAGAAACTGGAGCATCATAGCCTTCTGGAAGTTTATCAATAAAGTGATTGGCATCCACAAACTCAGCAGTGGCTTTAATCTCTTCATCGGTTAAATCTTGATACATGGCAATATTGGATTTGATTGTACCATGATAGAGAAAGGGTTCCTGAAGGACAAGACCAATGTTCTTACGCAACTCTGCCTGACTATAATCGCGAATATCTACACCGTCAAGAAGAACTCGTCCTGATTGGAACTCATAAAAACGCATGAATACGTTGATAATAGAGGATTTTCCAGAACCTGTGGAACCGACAAAAGCGATGGTTTCACCTTTATTGACAGAGAAGGAAATATTATCTAAAATCTGGTGCTTACCGTCATAAGAGAAGGAGACATTTTCAAAGCGAATATTTCCCTCTGTAACCTTGGCGTCTGTGTCTCTCTGTTCAGGCTCATAGGTACGCTCGTCAATCAAGGCAAAGACCCGACCTGCTGAGACCATCGAGGTTTGCAGGGTTGAGAAGTTTTGTGTCACTTCAATCAAGGGATCAAAGAGGCGATTAATATACTGGATAAAGGCATACATGGTTCCTGCTGTGATTCCCAGATAGATACCTCGGTAGCCAAAATAGGCCATAAGAACAGCATAACCCAGCAGCTTCAGTAAACTCATGGCTGGGCGTAGAAAGAGAGAATCCAGTGACATGGAACGGCTGGCATAAATCAGGTGTTCCTCATTAATAACATCAAACTCTTTTTTGAGACGCTTCTCTTGGTTAAAGGCCTGAATGATGCGAATCCCTTCGATACTCTCTGACAATTTGGCATTTATATCTGAAAGCAAGGCTCTGGTCTTTTCAATGATGACCACTGATTTTTTGCGGTAGAGGTTAACCAAAAGGACAATCAAAGGAAGAAAGAGCACAATAAGCCCAGTCAGACGAATGTCCAAAATCATCATGGTATAAAGGGTCGTGACAAAGATAAAGATAGCCGAAATAAAGCTAGAGAGAATTCCTGAGAACATCTCGCTAATGGTTTCAGTATCATTGGTCAAGCGGGAAACGATAGAGCCTGCTGGAGTTTTGTCAAAGTAAGACATGCCCAGTTTTTCCATATTGGCAAAGGCATCTCGACGAATATCTCTGACAATACTGTAGGACACACGCGCAAAGAAGAGATTTCCCAGATACTGGACCAGTGTCTGCAAAAGATAAAGACCATAGTATCCAATCAGAATCATACTTGCCGCCTGATTCAAATCATGGAGGTAGTGGTCAATAAAATAGGAGGCCACCAGGGGAATGATACTCTTGATAACCGTTGTGGACAAGAGGAAGGCCAAAGCTAGAAAGGTCAAGAATTTGTAAGGCTTGAGATAAGTCAAGAGACGCTTAAACACAGACCATTGGTTTTGATTAGGCATGAGCTTCTCCTCCTTCCATTTCTAACTGTTGAGACTCATAGGTCTTGGCATACCAACCATCTTGAGCTAGTAAGTCATCATGACAGCCACGTTCAATGATGCGACCATCCTGCATGACTAGGATGAGGTCAGCGTGCACCACCGCACTCAGACGATGGGCGGTAATGAGCGTCGTCTTGTCCTTTCGGGTATGTTTGAGATTTTCAATAATAGCATGTTCTGTCTTGGCGTCCACTGCCGATAGGGAGTCGTCCAAAATCAAAATATCTGGATCCAAAATCATGGCCCGACTCATGGCCAGACGTTGTTTTTGACCGCCTGATAAGCTGACACCCTTTTCACCAATGATCGTTTCAAAGCCTTCAGGCATAGCCTTGATATCATCATAAACTTGAGCCAACTTAGTTGCTTCTTCCACCTTTTCAAAGGCAAAATCAGGATTACCAAAGCGAACATTGTCTAAAATGGAACTGGCAAAGAGAAACTGGTCTTGAGGGACATAGCCCATCAAGCTACGCAAGTCTGATAAGCGGTAGTCTCGAATGTCATGCCCATTCAAATAGATGGCTCCTTGATTAACATCGTGCTCCCGCAAGAGCAACTTGACAAGGGACGTCTTTCCTGAGCCAGTCTGCCCAACCAAACCAAGAGTTTGCCCCTTGTCCAAGGTGAAATGAATATCTCGCAAAGTATCCTCATCCTCAAAAGCAAAGCGGTCAATCGCATACTCTAAGCGACCATTTTCGATACTTGGGAGAGGATGCGCAGGATCTTGAACATCTGATTCCTGCTCCAGAAGATTTTCAATACGTTGGTAGGACACATTTCCCCTCTGTGTGATATTAAAGAGGAAGCCAATGGCCATCAGAGGCCAAACCAGCATGTCCAAATAGGTAATGAAGGTTACCAAATTTCCGACCGTTATCTGATTAGCCTGAATCATAAAGGCACCGACAAGAAGGGTCAAAACATAAGATGAACCAACAAAGAGTAAGACCAAGGGATCAAAAAGGCTGTCATACTTCATCGTATGCATATTCTTTTTAAAGGTCATCTTATTGGTCTCTTGGAAGGACTGAAGCTCAGCCTCCTGATAGCCAAAAGACTTGGTTACCTTGATTCCTGATACCGACTCTTGAACCTTATTATTAAGTTCGGAAAAGGCTGCCTGAGATTCTCCAAAAACTTTATGGGTCTTACGGCCCAAACGACTGGTCGCAAAAGCCATGAAGGGGAGGGGTAAGACAGCCACCAGTGTCATCTGCCAGGAAATGCTGAAAAACATGGTGATTAGGGTTACCAAAGCTGTGATAGAGGCATCTACGGCTGACATGACACCTCCACCAGCCAAACGGGTTAAAGAGTTGATATCATTGGTGGCATGAGCCATGAGGTCTCCAGTTCGGTACTTTTGATAAAAAGAAGGCGACATCTTGGTAAAATGCTCAAATAGGCGTGAACGCATAATCTGGCCTAAGCGATAAGAAGTCGCCAAGATGTACATGCGCCAAACATAACGCAAATAGTACATCCCCAAAGCTGCCAATAGCAAATATACGAGATTCAGAAGCATCATCTGATTGGTCAATTTTCCCGATGTGATAGCATCAATGACCCTCCCCATAACCATAGGAGGAATCAGATTGAGAACCGAAACCAGACTCAGTGCTAAAATCCCAATAATATACCGGCGTTTTTCCAACTTGAAAAACCACCAAAGTTTTGCAATGATTGATTCTTTAAAAGACAAGTTACTCCTCCTATTCTTACAAATGGTTAATAATAGACCTCGTATAAGTCTCGTATGATAAGGTTACTTCCAATAGCGATAGATTGTGCCATCTTCTAACTAAAAGTGACCAATATAAGTCAATTTCCCAAAATCAGTAGACTCTGGCAATTGATAAGCAAAGGAGTCAAAATTATAGACCTTGTACCCACCATCCATAGAGTAACTATCCTTATCATGGATAACTGACGCATCCTTCTTAGGGTTCCAAATGCGTCTGATTTCATCAGATATCTTATACTCTCTGACAAAATTGTACAATTCAAAGTTAGTTGCCTCACTGAGATAGCGACCATCGGTGTTGTAGTTGGCTAATTGAAGCTCTCTCTTGAGCTCAGAATAATTCCAAACGTGTTTATTCATTTTCCCTCTTTTGAATGTGTTGTATTTGTATGATAGAAAATAAGTGAAACCTGAGACTAAAAGTGTCCCAGGTTTTTTACTCTTTAGAATGCGTTTGAATCAGTTTTACAAGAAGGCGGTAGACACCTAGTGCCACCAAACCACCCAAGGTATTGGTCCATAAATCATCTAGCTCAAAGACACGATTAGCATCAATGAGAAGATCTAGAATGACTTGTCCAACCTCAATCGTCAAAGACATAACAAACGTGGCTAAAAGGACCTTTTTCCAAGACCTAAATCTGGGGGACAAGGCTAAAAGCCCTAAAATCAGCGGACTTAGCAAGAAAATGTTGGTCACATTTTGCCCAAGCACAAAGACAATCTCTTTAAGACTATCCAGCTGATAAAAGTTGGTTAAACTATTGAATGGGGTTAATAGGACCACAACACGACCAAAATGTTGAATACCAGGGGTTTCAACACCTTTAACTAGCCCGTACTGGGGTGTCCAGCATAGGAGTACTAAACAAAGGAGATAAGCACAGACCAAAACTCGGCTTAGCTTTCTTCCTTTTGGTGTTAGTTCTCCATCCTTATCTACCCAAGTCTTAAGCTGAAACATCTTACTTACCTTCTGATTTACCAGAAGCTTCTGCCACTGCCTTTTGACGATCGCGTTTCATAGTGTTTGAACGCAATTGTCCACAAGCTGCATCGATATCTGTACCGTGCTCTTGACGAACGACACAGTTAACCCCGTTTTTCTTGAGCACATCGTAGAAGGCCGCCACACGTTCCTTGGTTGAACGACTATATTGGTCGTGCTCTGATACTGGGTTATATGGAATCAAGTTGATATATGACAACTTACGGATTTTCTTAGTCAAATCAGCCAACTCTTGAGCATTTTCAGGATGGTCATTGACCTCATTAAGCATGATGTACTCAAAAGTTACACGACGGTTGGTTGTTTGGATGTAATACTCGATAGCTTCAAAGAGTTTTTCAAGTGGGAATGAGCGGTTGATACGCATGATGCTTGAACGAAGGTCATTGTTAGGCGCGTGAAGTGATACGGCAAGGTTAACTTGAACACCTTCGTTAGCAAATTCCTTGATTTTTGGTGCCAAACCAGATGTTGACACGGTAATGTGACGCGCTCCGATAGCAAGACCATTATCATTGTTAATGGTACGCAAGAAGCGAAGCACATTGTCATAGTTATCAAATGGCTCACCAATACCCATAACAACCACGTGGCTGACACGTTCACCATCGCCACGGTCATCAAAATATTTTTGTACCAACATGATTTGTGCCACAATCTCACCAGCAGTCAAGTCACGTTGTTTCTTAATCAAACCACTGGCACAGAAAGTACAACCAATGTTACAGCCAACCTGAGTTGTCACACACACAGACAAACCATAGTGTTGACGCATCAAAACCGTCTCAATCAACATACCATCTGGCAATTCAAAAAGATACTTAACTGTACCATCTTTTGATTCTTGAACGATACGCTGTTTTAATGGGTTTACGCAGAAATTCTCGTTTAATTTAGCAATGAAGTCCTTAGAAATGTTGGTCATTTTTTCGAAAGACTGCACACGCTTCTTGTAGAGCCAATCCCAAATTTGAGTCGCACGGAATTTCTTTTCACCGTGTTCCATAGCCCAGTCGATTAACTCATCACGAGTAAGACCGTAAATAGAAGGTTTGTAGCCCTCCATATCCTCTAACTTCTGACGTTTACGACGTTCTGGTTTTGCTTGTGTTGTTACTTCTGACATAGTTTAATTTCCTTTTTTTCTGATTGTAAAATGCTGACCATCTGATTTGGCATTACTTTGTTTTTTCAGTGAGGTGTGTTGATTCTTTGAAGCTTTCTTCTGACTCTTCTTGAAGTTAGACTTTCGCTCACGACTACCATCCTCGGGCCTAGATTTGAACTTAGGTCGACGCTTGATTTTCTCAAAGCTCGGCCCCTCTTGGTCCCTATCTCTTCGTTTGGACTTATCCCGCTTTTGCTTAGCAGAAGCTTTTTGGCCCTTATTCTTTTGAGAAGCATTACGCTCCTTCTCTCTAGATTCCTGAGAAGAATGACGATGATTGTTAGAACGACGACGCTTGCGACGAGGCTCTGTCTCCTCTTCAAAGACGATTAACTGCGGTTCTTCATTTTTCAAAATAAAGTAGGCACAACCAAAGGCACAGTATTCACGTAAATACTCTGACAATCGGCTAATACGATCTGTCTTACGCGTATTAGGACGCTCGTCCTCGTAAAAGCCCTTAAGGCGAAGCTGGTCATTAGACCAGTCCCCAACAATATAGTCATACTTGAGCATGATTTCAGAAAAACGTTGCCCAAAGCGGGTAGCGTCTAAAGCATCCTTGTGATTTTCAAGAACCGTAAACTGACAGGCATCTGATTTCAGAAGGTCAGCCACACACACAAAGTCTGGCCCTGGATATTTATTATAATTAAACATTTCTGGCAAGATTTCTTTACGCATGTGCCATCCTTTCTGCTCTCTCTTATTTTCTATCCTGATGCTATGATAATGTTCTTATCTCTTATCCCAATCAGCACCATTTTTTCTTAAATACTTAGCCACAAGTTCCCTTAACAAATCTGGAAAAAGAAGAGTAACTTCCTTTTCTTTAATTGTAGGAAAGTAAGAAGCAAAGTAGTATTGGTCCACAAGGACTAAACTAAACTTCTCATTGGAATCTACAACCCTACTATTATACAACAAATTACCGTTTTTGTAAGCAAAATTCCCCGTGATTACTTCACCAAATGTCTTCCCTCTAAATCCCATACCTTTAATAGCTTGGTTTTTAAGGAGTTCAGCCTTGGTAAAAACTTCACGACAGATTTCCTTGAGTTCTTGTCCTGTCACGACTAGACGCGCCATCCGCATCTGATGGGGAAGGGCTTCTTGAAGGTCTGCCATGGTCACTTGTGGACCCATCGTTTTCATGATAAGACCTGTATTTAAAAGCGTTAACTGGCTATCTGTCTCCTGACAAACAGCTTGTAAAACCAATTGACAGGTCTCATCAAAATCTAGTTCTCGACCTAGATTAGCTACTTTTTTCTGAGCTAAACGACGATGCCCTTCCTCACGCATGGCTTTGATAAAGGTTTCGTCCTCCTTGTCTAAATCAAAGATATAGGACTTGGTGGGGATAGCCTCAATCTGACACTCTATCAATTGCCCATTTTTCACAGTAAGGTCAATACAGCCAAGATAATAACCATATCTGTCAGCAGCTGCTAAATAGGTTTCATTGACTAATTTGCCCTCTTCAAAAAGGTGATGCGTGTGGCTTCCGATGACAAGATTTACCTGTGGATAAGTCTCTGCAATCTGCTCATCATAACGTACACCTAGGTGGCTAAGAACGACGACTATATCTGCATCCCTTACCTCGGGACGAGCCAAATCCTCTTCCAACCGAGCCATAGGCTCTAACACTTGCCAACCGTTGGGAGCATAGGTGATGTAATATGGGAAGGTATAGGCCAAGAAAGCAATGTTTGTACCTGCTTTAGTTTTGTGGATAAGATAGGGCTTAGCCCATTCAGGTTGTCTCCCCTCATCCTTGAGATTTCCTATGATCGGCTGAAACTTAGCCTGCTCATAAAGACAGTCTAGCTCCTCCTTGGCCAGACCAATCCCCTCATTATTTCCAATAGTCGCATAGTCTATCCCCAACTCATTCATCAGGGCTACATTAAAACGCCCGGCTGTCGCATCAGATAAGGGATGGGACTTATCCACATTGTCCCCAAGATCTACCTTGATCAACTCTCTATCTGTCTGACTCAAATCATCCACAGCTCGCTTGAGTTGTGGATACTGTTCAAAATGAGAGTGTAAATCATTGATATGAAGAATTCGAATCTTGTCTTTCATGACTCCTATTGTAGCACTTTTGCTATAAAAAAACTTGACAATCATTCTGCCAAGTTTTTACATATCTAAATTTTCTTACACCTAGAAGCCAATACTTAGAAACTTTGCTTCTTAGCTTTACGCTCAGCTCGCCCCTTAGCACGGTTAGCCGCACGGCGCTCACGTTTGCGTTTTTCGTCAACCTTCCACTGAATTTTCTTCTTATAGCCAGGTTTGATCTTTTTCTTTTTCTTCTTAACCAAACCGATCATTTCCGTATCAAGTTTTTGATAAGCTTTTTCACGGTTGGCACGACGGTCACGGTCATAGGTATCTTGAAACTCGCCGTCCTTATAGACTTTAGGGTCAAAGGTAATCCCCATCTTTTCAAGCTCACGAATATCTGAGTCGTCACTTGGTTGATAGAGGGTGATAGCTGTCCCTGACAAACCATTACGTCCTGTACGCCCTACACGGTGAACAAAGAAGGACAAGTCTTGAGGGATGGCATCATTGATAACATGGCTCACCCCTTCAATATCAATCCCACGCGCTGCAAGGTCAGTCGCTACAATGTACTCAAAATCAAGCTTCTTGACTTGATTCATGATACGCTTACGTTCACGTGGTGGAATACCTCCATGAATTTTTGCAACCTTAAGACCATTTGACACTAGGTAGCTGTGCAAATCGTCAGCACGTTCCTTAGTATTAACGAAAATCATTGCCAAATATGGCTGCATTCCCTTAAGCATCTCAAGAATCTGTTCATTCTTGTTGCGCCCCTTGGTAGATACCAACCAGTTATCAATGGTATCTGCAATAACTGTTGAAGTTTTGATTTGTTCCATGACTGGATTGGTCAAATATTTCTTCAAGAATGGTTGCAATTTTTGAGGAATGGTTGCTGAGAAGACCAAAATTTGAACTTCCTTAGGCAGACTTGCCGCAATCTTGTCCACAGTATCCAAGAATCCCATGTCCATGGTCATATCAGCTTCGTCAACAACAAAGGTATGGGCCTTGTGGATAGTCAAATCACCAGACTTAACTAGGTCATAGATACGCCCTGGTGTCCCGATAACAATATGAGGTTGGGCTACCTTGAGTTTCTCAATCTGACGTTGCTTGTCTGTACCACCCACATAATTGACTACACGAATTTCAGTCTCAGAATGTTTGGCAATTTGTTTTGTCGCTTGGTAAATTTGTGTCGCCAATTCACGTGATGGCGCTGTAATAACAACCTGAACATCACCACTCTTTGGATTTAGTTTCTCAAAAATTGGCAGGAGGAAGGTATGTGTCTTCCCTGAACCCGTCTTTGATTCACCCACTAAATCACGACCTGAACGAACCACTGGAATCAATTTCTGTTGAACAGGTGTTGGCTCCTTAAACTTAATCTCGTCAAGAGCCTCCTGAATAAATGTTTTAAAATTAAAATCTTTAAATGACATGTTTTTTTACTTCTTTTCTATCTAGTCTATCCCTATCATTATAACAAAAAAAGAGCATTTCTGCTCTTTTCATTTATTTCATAACGTTTCCAAGAACCATCCAAAGGGTAATGGCACTTGCAAGTGCTCCAACTGCCCAAAGGAAAGCATCAACCTTCCACTCTGACCATTTGTCGCCCTTACCTGAAAGACCTCCCAATTCGAGATGATGGTGGAATGGTGTCATACGGAAGATACGACGACCTTCTCCATACTTACGCTTAGTGTATTTGAAATAGCTGACCTGTAGCATGACAGAAGCTGTCTCAAAGACATAAACCACACCAATCAAAAGTAAAGTCCACTCTACACGTAAGGCAATAGAGATAACTGCAAGCATAGCTCCAAGTGACAAGGAGCCGACATCTCCCATAAAGACCTTGGCTGGCTTGTGGTTAAAGACGAAGAAGCCAAGAAGAGCCCCAATCATAGTGATAATGATGGTCAAGATAGCGAACTCACCCTTGACAAAAGCGATAATCCCATAGGCAATCAAGCTGATAACCACAGAGATAGAAGCTAAACCATCAATACCATCTGTCAAGTTGACCGCATTTGAGAAACCAACGATCCAGAAAAGGACAAAGAGAACATAGAAGACACCAAGATGAATCGTCAATCCTCCAATAGATAGGCTATTTGTCCCACTAGGAAGTACATGGATGAAATAGAAAAGCAAACCTGCAATAATCTGCAAAGCCATCTTTTGCCAAGGTTTAAGACCCTCATTGATTTGATGGAAAATCTTAAGGAAATCATCAAGGAAGCCGATAATACCATAAATCAAAATTACAAAGAGAATCCCTGCTGTAGCACCATAAACTTGGTGCCCCTCAGTAAAGACGCGGAAGTTGAAAATCAAACTAACCAAGATGGCAACCACTAGGAAGACTGTCCCTCCCATAGTTGGTGTACCAGCCTTAGCCAGATGTTGCTTCACATCTTCATGCATCTGTTGGCCACCGATTTTTTTGATTTTGTAGTAAGTAATAAAGTGAGGCATGGCGAGCACCGTCAACACAAAGGCGGCCACGCCTGCTATCAGACTCATAGTCATCTTAGTCTCCTAAAGTAATGGTAATCTTTTTGGTTTTAGACAGGGCTTTTCCTGCCGCAACACTTTGTTTGGTCACAGTCCCTGACTTGCCACCTTTGTAAGTAATTTTAATGCCTTTCCATTTGGCAAATGTTTCAACATTCTTCTTGGTCCAACCATACATGTCTGGAAGTTCTGTGAAGTCATTAGTCATGATTAGGATCTGCTCATTAGCTTTAATATCAGCTTTTGCATCTACAGAAACCTTTTCAATCTTATTGCCAACACCCAGAACAATCGGATGAATTAGGTTTTGGCGAAGAGTATTAGCTGTCTCTCCTGGTGTCTTACCAATGATATCACCAGTTTGATAGCTAGTCTCTTCAGTCTTTCCACTCCCATCAGAAACAGAAGCATCCAAAGTAGCACCCATGGACATGGCTTCTTCTAAAACAGGGTTCACCACAGTCGCAAAGAAATTATTATCCCAGGTCTGAGGCTCTTGAACGGTCACATACATGATGTATTCTGGATCATCAGAAGGAACCATGGCTACAACTGAGTTGAGAGTCTCGTTGGTCCCAACTTTATAGGTTCCTGTCTTTTCATCGGCCACTTGGGCTGTTCCTGACTTAACCGCAACATCATAGTTACCAACCTGAATGATTGGTGAACCTTCAGACTTATTGTACAGGGTACCAAACTCTGGATCTGTACCAACAGAAATCATATAATTACGGGTTTCAGAAGCAGACTGCTTAGAAACAGGTTTACCAATAACTTCTTTCTTGGCTGTACGAACAGTACCTTGATTAGTATCGGCAACTTGTTTAATAAATTGAGGCTCTAACATAATACCATTGTTAGAGATTGCGGTAAAGGCTCGGAGCATTTGGACTTGAGTTACTGAAATCCCTTGTCCAAAAGATGATTGGGCAATATTAACTGAGTTTCGAGAGACAATCCCTGAAGACTCACCAACCATCCCAAAGCGGGTTGGAAGTCCAAATTTGTATAGCGATAGGTAGTTAGACCAGACTTTGTCTCCCATGTCTTGTTCCAGCATGGTCATACCAACGTTACTTGAATATGAAAATCCTTGTGCAAATGACATCGTTCGACCTGTTGAAATACCTTCATTGATTGACCAATCATTGATTTCAACATCATCAACCTTAATACCATTAGCGTTACTGTAGGTTGCATTCGGGTTGAAACTTCCATTATTTATAGCTGCTGACAAGAGCATCACTTTCATGGTTGACCCTGGCTCATACTGAGCTTCATAGAGGCGGTTGACCCAGTCGTAACCTTTTTTAGTCTGTCCTTCTAGCGTATCCGAGTTATAGGTTGGACGTTGTGTCGTTGCAAGGATTTCACCTGTTTTTGCATTGACAACTGTTGCTGAAGCATTTACACCTTTGGTCTGCTCCATAAACGTATCCATCTGCGTCTCTAGGAAGGTCTGAAGGGGTGCCGACAAGGTCGTATAGATATTCTTACCATCGATAGCTTCTTTGGTAATCGTTTCCGTACCCAGAAGCGTATTACCGTCTTTATCCTTCTCATAGATAGCTTCCCCATCTGTCCCAGTCAACAAGCTATTAAGTGAACGCTCCAAACCTGTTTGACCAATCAAAGAATAAGAACCATCTTTTTTATTTTCAATAGCTTCAGCACGACCAAGAAACTCTGATGCAAAGGTGCCATTAGGGTACATACGTGATGTTGTTGCCTCAAATGCCATCCCCTTAATACCTGCATCCTTAAAAGTCTTTTCCAGGTCCTCTTTGACAGAGTAGGTGATTCCTTTTCCTTTTAGTCCAAAGGATACTTGATAGGCACCCTTGGTACGCAATTGAGCCAAAGCATCACTCTTTTCAATCCCTAGCTTGTCTTTCAAAATATCGGCAACCTTATCAAACTGACTATCTTGGACATAGAGTTTTTCCCGAGTTGCTGACACATAGCTGGTTGATACAATAGCATAGATGGAATAACTGGTTGAATCCTCAGCCAAAACATTCCCATTTCGGTCATAAATCGTCCCACGCTTGGCCGCCACTGTGGTTTTCGTGTTATAAGACTTAGCAGCCTGTGTTGACAAATCAACACCAAACTTACTATCGGTCCCAATAATTACCACAAAGTTGATAATAAAAACAAAAAAGATAAAAATGCTGAGAACCATCAGGTTCTGACCAACACGCTGTCGGTTTTGGGCTGGCTTTTTCCTATCCCTTACGACATAGTTTAGAAATAAATGTTTAAGTTTTTTAAGTCTGTTCATTGGCTATTTCACACTCTTAATACTATCGTTATTAATAGACAGTCCTGCCTTAGTGGCAATCTCTTTGATACGATCAGAGTTAGTTAACTCATTTACTGCCTGCTTAGCATTGTTAAGCTCTGTCTTTTCGTCACTAATCTTGCGATTAAGGTCTGTGATTTGTTGCTTGATAGCCTGATTACGCCCTTGTAAAAATACAACTGCGATACTCATCACAATAGCTGTCAAAACAATTGCCGAATAGAAGGCCTTTTCCATACGTGTCATAAAACGAATATGGTTTCTAATAGCCCTATTAACAATCTGACGTTCCTGATTTTCCATAGTTACTTCCTGATTTTTTTAGCCACACGCAACTTAGCAGAGTGCGAGCGGTTATTAGCTTCTAATTCTTCCTGACTAGGTAGGATAGGCTTGCGATTAACCAGAGCTACCTTCGGTTGTAAGTCTTCGGGAATAAAAGGTAAGCCTTTAGGTACATCTATCGTGCTAGCTTCCTTGAAAAGCTGCTTAGTCAACCGATCCTCCAAAGAATGGAAGGTAATCACCGAAATACGACCATCCACAGCTAGGAGATCCAAAGCCTCCTGAATAGATTCATCCGCAGCACCAAGTTCATCGTTCACTTCGATTCGAATAGCTTGGAAAATTTGCTTGGCTGGATGGCCCTTCTTCTTCAATTCCTTAGCAGGCTTAGCTGATTTAATGATTTCTGCCAGTTCCGTCGTCGTCTCGATAGGTTTTACCTGACGCACTTGCTCAATCTTACGTGCAATTTGTTTAGAGAACTTGTCTTCACCATACTTGAAGAAAATACGCACCAAATCGTTGTAAGGATAAGTATTAACCACCTCATAGGCCGTTAAACTAGCTTCCTCATTCATACGCATATCCAGCTTGGCATCCTGTTTGTAGGAAAAACCACGCTCACGCTCATCCAACTGTGGGCTAGACACACCCAAATCGTAGAGAATGCCATCAATTTCAGACACTCCTAGAGCTTCAAGGTTAGATCTGAGGTTACGGAAATTATCCTTAATGAAAGTTACCATTCCCTTATCAATATAGTCCTTGAGACGCACTTGAGCATTATCAATAGCCTTTTGATCCTGATCAAAACAGTACAAATGACCCTTTTCAGACAATTGTGACAATAGATAAGACGAATGTCCTGCGCCACCCAAGGTCGCATCAACATAGATGCCATCGGGCTTGATATCAAGCATATCAACAGTTTCGTGTAAAAGAACGGTTACATGGTGAAATTCATTAGTCATAACTTCTATTATAGCACAAGAATGGAGAAATTGTCTCGTTCTGTAAGTTAACAGGATAGTAAAAAAGCCAGACCTGTGGCCTGGCTTGATGATTGATAGATCGGTTCTCGAAAATCAGTCAACTCTGTAAAAATAACTTTCCTCAGATGGCATCCCATTCGTTGCTAAGATACGGTCCTTACTGTTATCCCCCGCATCACTTCCATCGCTAACTCCTTTAGTACAAAGAGCAATTGGGGCATTCCCTACTGGGCTAGAATACACATAAGTTAGGGTATATATTACTGACACATATTGATTGGATGGGACTTTGTCAATAGGGTAAGTAGAACCCCAGAGATTCAACTGTCCATCCGAAGTAATGGTGATAGTCTGTCCATTTGAAGACTTCCATGTCCCTACAGCTGATTTGTAGTTACCATTTTTCAGTTCATCAGGCTTGAGGGCTGATGAACTTGTTTGTGTTTGTGACGATGTGCTAGAACTACTATTAGTAGAGGCACTGCTCAAATCCTTCCAACCCCAATTAGAGAGATCAACCTCATCTGCACCCGAATCACTGTCCTCTTTTTCAAGAGACTGACCATCACTACTAAAGCGGTAGCCAGAGCCTCCACCAGCCATAGCACCAGCACTACCATAGTAGCTAAAGGTGTTATCCATAAGGTAGGCCAATGTCATACGCTCACCCAACATCCCCAGTTGTTGACCTTCTGTCAGACGAATGACCTGACCACTATCTTTAGAAATAGTGTAGATATCCGTAATCATATAGTCTTTAAAGACATTTCCAGGTTTAAAAGCAAATACCAACTCATCAACACCATTACCATCCAAATCACGGTAAGTATAGACCGTTGAGGCATGCTTCATTTGAGAATTAGCATAGCCCACCACCAAAGGGTTAATTGAAGAGTCAGTTTGATTGTCAGCAACAGCTGTTTGATACTTGCTGATGATATCATCATAAGCAGAGGTATCTACTTTTTCCTCTTCACTTGAACTTGAGTCTTCGCTTTCGCTACCGTCTGATTGGGACTGCTCTACTGATGAGGAAGAATTGGTAGATGATAAATGATTAGACTGATTTGAACAAGCAGCCAATAGGGCTAGGCTAGATAAGCCAGTTACTAATAACAATAATTTCTTTTTCAGGATAATCTTTATATCTTTCTATTCGGTTACAGTAGAGCTAATATCTGAGCTATAGGCAGGGTCTGTGTTTGAGGTCTCATCATTCGACTCGGTATCAGTTGTTTGGTGAGCATAATTATACTGTGGCACTTGGTAAGTCCCTTGGACTGAGGAAGGAGCCGGTGTCACAGTAGTCGTTGTGCCCGCCTGTGCCTGGCTAGCTGCTACTGGTGCAGTACTAGAGCTTGATGACTCGCTAGACGTTGATGCCGACGATGACGAGGTAGAACTTGATGATTTAGAGGGTGCCTTAGCTTTTGATGATGACTGTTTGGTGCTGACCCTCATCCCTACCTCAGCATGATGGTGAGTAGGACGTAAAAAGACGATTGCCAAAGCCAAAAGGATAGCTGGTAGGATAAATGCTAAAATAAGGTAACGTTTTTCTTTTAAGTGACGAAATAGTTTCATAGAGTATTCACATTTCAATTATATTTTAGTGTTGATTAGTCTCAGATAAGATTATATCAGAAATATTAAAATGTGCAACATTGACATAAAGCTTTTTGACATCAGAAAAACCAACTCTTTGAGTTGGTTGATTGTCGTTATTGTTGTGGGTTATTGAAGTTGTTGAATGGAAACTCTACTTTAGTTGGCTTACATAACAAAACAAGTAAAATGATCCAACCTACAAACGGAATAAAAATAGTAAAAATATAAGGCCACGTATATCCAGCATCACGCAAACGACGAACTGTTACAGCAAGACCATATATTAACATAGCTAATATCAGTAAGATTGCAATAGTACCTAGTGGACCAGCCACACTACCATCATTAGCACCTATAAATATACCTGCTAAAATCCCTACAGCGAAAATGACTAAAATATTTGCTAACACCGCAAACCAATAATCTGAGTGGCTTGAGCGGCCTTCAAAATCTACATAGCCCTTCCAATATTTTTTATAAGCTTTAAACATCACCAAAGCTCCTCATGGAGCTTGATGGGTTATTCTCTAATTTGACCTTGGCCGTTGATATAGAACTTAGTTGAGGTTAGGGCCTCAAGTCCCATTGGGCCACGGGCGTGCATTTTTTGGGTTGAGATTCCGATTTCAGCACCTAGTCCAAAGACGAAGCCATCGGTGAAGCGGGTTGAGGCATTAACATAGACCGCTGCAGCGTCTACGTCATCTTGGAATTGCTCCGAGCGACTGATATCCTGAGTTACTATAGCCTCTGAATGCGATGTCGTGTAAGTATTAATCCAATCAATAGCCTCATCAAGGCTATCTACTACTTTAACAGACATGATATAGTCAAGAAACTCTGTCGCAAAATCCTCTGGTGAAGCGGGTACAGCTTTTTCCATAAGTTTCAATGCCCTTTCATCCGCACGGAACTCAACAGACTGAATTTTTGAAATAGCTTTTTCCAAGTTAGGTAAGAATTCTTCTGCAATATCAGCATGAACGACGAGAGATTCTGCAGCGTTACACACACTTGGTCGTTGGGTTTTGGCATTAATGACAATCTGTGTCGCCATATCTAAGTTAGCATATTTATCCACATAAATATGACAGTTACCAACACCCGTTTCGATGACTGGAACCTTGGCTTTTTCTTTAACCGTCTGGATGAGACGGGCTCCACCACGAGGGATGAGCAAATCAACATACTTGGTCGCCGCCATGAGTTCCTCGGCTACCTCATGAGAGGTATCTTCAATCAGTTGAACAGCATCTGCTGTGATACCCGCATTTTCTAAAGCTTTACGAGCTACCGTAACCAAGGCCTTATTAGAATTGATAGCATCACGTCCTCCACGAAGAATAATGGCATTATTAGTCTTAAAGGCAAGGCTAAAAGCATCGATTGAAACATTAGGACGACTCTCAAAAATCATAGCGATAACACCCATGGGAACACGCTTTTGAACGATTTTGAGCCCATCCAGATTCGTATAGCCACGAACTACTTGGCCGATGGGATCTTGGAGATCTGCGACCTGACGGACACCCTCAGCAATTCCTGCGATACGGTCTTCCGTTAAGAGCAAGCGGTCTTGCATAATCTCTGAAATACCATTTTCCTTGGCATTGGCCATATCCTTAGCATTTTCAGTGATAATATAGGCACTCTCAGCTACTAGAGCTTTAGCTACCTGATTTAAAAGGTCGTTTTTAGCTGCTGTTGACAATTTAGCAATCTGATGACCTGCCACCTTGGCCTGCTGGCCCAATGTATCAATATATGTCATATTAGTCCTCCTGCTTAAAGAGTGTACCGATTTTGGCTCCTTCTAGGACACGAAGAATGTCACGTGGATTTTCACCATTCATTAAAACCATTTGGCTTTGGTTTTCAAAAACCATCTGGGCTGACTTAATTTTACTCATCATACCACCCGTACCAAATTTACTACCAGCACCACCAGCTGAGGCTAGAATTTCCTCGGTAATCTCTGGTACATAGCTACGAAGGGTTGCATCCTCATAGACATTTGGGTTCTTATCAAAGAGCCCATCAATATCAGACAACATGATAAGTAAGTCCGCACCAACAACCTTAGCTACGATAGCTGACAAGCGGTCATTGTCTCCAAACTTAGTTGCATGATCCATTTCATCTACGCTGACAGCATCATTTTCATTAACAACTGGAACAACTCCAAGCTCAAAGAGACTTTCAAAGGCATTGATGGCGTTGGCCAAACTCTCGGGATACTCGACCACATCACGAGTCAAAAGAAGCTGAGACACCTTGGTTTGGTAATGTGAAAAGACCTGAGAGTAAAGGCTCATCATGGCCACCTGCCCTACACTTGAGACAGCCTGTTGCTTACCAACCTCTGCTGGGCGCTTCTCAAGATCTAGAACATTAAGACCAAATCCCATAGCCCCAGAGGATACGAGGACAACCTCAATCCCTTTATTATGTAAGCTAGAAATAACAAAAGCTAGCTGATCTATTTTTTCAAGATTAATTTTCCCTGATGGCAAAACCAGAGAGCTGGTCCCGATTTTGATAACTAGGCGTTTTACTGAGTCAAAATTTCGTTTCATGTTTATGATTATACACTAAATTCTTGTATTTTAACATATATAATGCATAACTTTAAATAACCAACATTATCATCAAAAAAAGAATCCCTCCAATCGGAGAGACTCTTTAAACAGTTTGTTCTAGGCAAAAAACATGGCTCTAATACGTTTCCAACGTCTGCGATCAACAAAGAGATAAACGATTAGGGCAACTACAGCTATAAGCCCAGATACTATAGCATTGACTACTAGGGCAATCCAGAACTTACTTACAAAGAAGACCACACCGCCCAGCAAGGCTGCAATAAAAATGGTAAGGACAAAGATACCCATATAAAGCCACTGGCCGCCACCTCGGTTGAAGAGCTGTGTAACTTCTTGCCAATTCACTTCCAACAATTTAAGGTCACGTTCAAAGAAATAGCCACCTGCAAGATAGGTTGTCACAAGAAAACCAATGATGAAACTCAGTACTAAAACCGGATGGAGATGTGCAAGGAATATTAAACCAAGCCCTCCTAATAAGAGGGAAACACTGACTTGCAAGCCATAGAAAATCCAAAACTTTTGACGAAGATAGTCACCCGTATTGATTGGCAAGCTACGAATAAAGTCAAAGTTTGTTCCCTCTAAGGAAGTTGCCACACCAAGAAAACTTGTTGGTTGCGCTGAAAAGAAACCAAAGGCAATTCCGACTAAAAGCATGAGCCCGAAATAGTCTGGACCTAAATCTTTCAAAAAGAACGCACCTCCACCCAGCATGATCATATATAATACTGGTACCACATAGGTATTGATAATGAGGGTTGAATTCCCCAAAGTAGATAAATGATGGCGAACCAAGACCTGTCTTTGGCTTCGAGTAACAGCTTTGGCCTGAGGCTTTCTAGCCTTCTGGTTATAAATGGCTTCGTGAAAATAACGAGGCATTCTGACTTTATAAAACCAATATCCCAAGATAAGCACTAAGATAAGAGGAAGATAGAAATTTAGCAGAGCCTCTGGAGATAGAGGTGCAGCTACGACATCATAGTAACCTCTTAGATAAGGCAACAAGGGAAAATTGACATGCCCAGCACCCTTAATATAACCATTAAGAAAACCAACCATCATGATAGGCAACATAATCAATATGGTCGACAGAGTCATCAGGATACTCGAATAGAGCTTTTGACGAGAACTACGAACAATCATGGTCCCAATGCTATTAGCGAGAACTACTGACAGAACGAGATTGACAAAAAGACAAAGGATAAAGGCAAATAGACCTACAGGTATCCCAAGCGGCCCAATAAATTGCCAGTAAGCTAGAATCAGAAGACTAAGGATAGGTACCATAAAGGTCATACCAACCATAAAACCTGACAAGGTCTTGGCAAGGAAAACTTCTGATGGTTTTAAGGGAAGAGGTAAATAGACCTTGCTATCTTTACTATCATAAAAGGTACTATAGAGAGCTGTAAATGTCTGGAGAAGTCCCATAACTGAAAATGTCAAGAGATATAGGGTTAGAACACCAGGGTTAGCCTTATAATCAATACCTACAAAAAGATAGCTATAGATAATCGTAAAAATAATTAAAATCAAGAGTTGCTGCCTGAGCATGGCATTAACGATGGAGAAATTGGCTTTTTTCTTTTTCTCCTGACGCTTCTGTAGGCTTGTAACTACCTGGGGATTCGCATAGAGGAGATTAATTTTAAAAAGCTCCCAAACATGGTTCCAGTTCATGACTACACCTCCTCGGCCTTACGTCCAGCCATTTCCAGATAAATGGTTTCCAAATCCTTGTCAGGGTACTGGTGCTTAAGCTCAGCTATAGACCCTTGGAAGATGAGTTTTCCTTTCTTCAAAATACCGATACGATCACAGAGCTGCTCAGCTACACTTAAAACGTGGGTTGAGAAGAGCACACTATTGCCCTCCTTAGCATGGTTACGCATGGCTTCTTTCAAATCATAAGACGCCTGGGGATCCAAACCGGTCAGAGGCTCATCCAAAACCCAAATCTGTGGATTAACCAAAAGGGCACCGATAACAACAACCTTCTGACGCATACCGTGAGAGAAGGATGAAATGAGGTTATAGCGATTTTCAGTCAAGTCAAAGGTAGACATGAGATCAGTCAAACGTTCCTCGACTTGACTAGCTTCCAAATCATAGATACGTGTCAAGAAGTACCAATAGTCATTGGCAGTCAAATTTAGAAATAAGTCCGGCGAATCTGGCACATATGCTATTTTCTTCTTAATAGCATCACGATGCAGGCTGAGGGCCATATCATCCACGTAAACTTCTCCGTAACTGGCTTCAATAATAGACGTCAAAATGGAAATGGTAGTGGTTTTACCAGCTCCATTGTGACCAATCAAACCAAAGATTTCACCATCTCGAATCTCGAGATTAAGATCTGAGAGAGCATCCTTATTTTCATATCGTTTCGTTACATGTTCAAATCGAATCATTTTGTATCCTTTCTTTAGGTTTTTAGCGTAAGTCTTATTTTTTTACATTAGGATATAAATTAGATTTATTCTTTTGTTTTTTATGAACAACACTCTAAGAATACTGGCAATAAATTTAGATAAGGCTATTTCGTTACCTTCTCATTTATTGTATCATTTTAAAGGTACAATTTCAAGAAAGCGTTTGTAAATATGAGACAATTTTGCATTCAGCCTTTGATAATGCTAAACTTATAGTATTTAAAACAAGTAGGAGGCAAATCACTGGTGCCAACTGGAATTATCATCAACTCACTATCAATTATCCTAGGAGGAATCGCTGGAGGTCTCTTTGGCGACTATCTTAGAGAAGATTTCAAGGAGAACCTTAATCTCATCTTCGGGCTAGCCTCTATGGTTATGGGGATTAGTGCTATTATGAATATGGTTAATATGCCTGCGGTTATCTTCGCGGTGGTTATCGGCACTATCATCGGCCTCTTGTTGAAGTTTGGAAACCTCATCAACAAGGGAGCTAGACTTATGGAAAAAGGCTTGTCCAAGATTACGCCAAGCAAGGAAACCGGACTGGCTCACGATGAGTTCTATGCACAGCTTCTGACAGTTATCGTCCTCTTTTGTGCGAGTGGGACAGGAATTTACGGTAGTCTTGAGTCTGGAATGACTGGTGATGCTTCTATCTTAATTTCCAAGTCCATCCTAGATTTCTTTACAGCCATGATTTTCTCTTGTAGTCTGGGCTACATCGTTTCCATGATTGCCATTCCACAATTTATCATTTTTTTCCTTCTCTTCTTGAGCGCTGGATTCATTCTTCCTCTAACGACAAAAGACATGATTGGAGACTTTAAGGCTTGTGGAGGCTTCCTCATGATTGCGACGGGATTTCGTATTATGAAACTGCGTCAATTCCCAACAGCAGATATGATTCCAGCCATGATTCTGGTTATGCCTATTTCCTGGGCCTGGGTAAATTGGGTGGTGCCTTTTCTTGGCTAAAATTACTATTGAAATAACGAAATACCGTCAGTGCTTAACTCCTGGCGGTATTTTATCTGTTGGGAAATTGGGGTAAAAAGTCATTTTGAAGAGAAGTACTCTATTGATTTTTGCAGGTTGGGACAATTATAGTTTTATAATCTCTTTGTGTATATTTTTAATTTTTCCTATTTTTCTTTGGTATCAGCCATTAAATCATTTTTTGTCGTTGGTCTTGGCATAACAAGTCCCTCCTATTTCACTGAATATCTTAATATAGTTTTTTGTTTTTCTTCTGATGTCCTGTTTTTATTACTTAGGTATATTTCTTTATGAAAATCACCTATTCTTGTAAGATCAAATTTTCTTGCAAATTCATTCATCAGTTCAAATGACTTTGGCTCATCATCATAACTTCCAACATGTAAAATATGGATAGATTTTCCCTCTTCTATTTCTCTAAAACTTATCTCATCATACAATACGTTGGGCTTTTTCTTTTTTACATTCTCAAGTGCCTTTTTGAATATCTCTTGTGTAATAAAATCAGGTTGTTTAATCATCAATGTGTATTCCAGTTTATTTTTATCAAGCTCTTCTCCATTTGCTTTTTTCCAAAAGCCTTCTAATGGATATACCGTAAAATCTGTAATCTCGTTATCAGTTTTATTTTTCATTGCATTTTTAAACAACATTTTAATGGCATAGGCAAGAGAATATAATGCGGATATTCTATCTGAGAAATCCACTTCATTCGGATTTCCTTTACCTTTTAGCAAAATAAATTTTTGCTTTGGCACTTCTACAATGATAGGTGTTTGCTTTACACCATAAAGATTTTTTTCTTGTTTTCTCCATTCATATTTCATTATCCAGTTCTCCCTTTACATTTGGTTAATTTTATTATACAGGAAGATACTTGACACCATTTGTCAAGTTATATATTTTTCTGCCATTTTATTTATCATTTCTTTAATCTGCCTCCGTATCTCTTTCGGCTCTAATACTTCTGCTCCATCTCCGAAAGAAAAAATATAGTTGTATAGGTTGTGATTATTTGGGATTTGTATTTCGGTATATAAATTTCCGTCATTATCTTCTGTGATTTCTCCATTTAACTCATCATATACTCGAAATGCAACCTTACGATTAAACTTGACTTTTATATTCACTGTATTTTCATGTGGCATTTCTTTTTTGAGTAATATATCTTCAAAGCTGTCATCAAACTTTTCAGTATGGATGTCTAAATTCTTTATCCTGGACAATTTGAAATATCTAAAATCATTTCTGAGTAAACACAAAGCATATAGATACCAGTCCTGACTCTTGAAAAGTAATCTCACAGGTTTAACACTTCTACTTGTTTCTTCTTCATTACTGCTAAAATATGTGAATGAAATAATGTTTTACTTAAAATTGCAGATTTGATATCATCAAAAGTTTTTTCATACAGCTTATTGTTTTGCCAATTATTAAAATCAACTTCTATCCAACTGGTATTCTTCATTTTAAAGAGTGCAGAAAGTTTTGTCAAAAGCTCATTTTCAGATTGTTTTGTTGTATTATCCAAGCCTTGAAGAGCTGACATAATTTGCTGTTTCTCATTCTCAGACAGTAGTGATTTACTAAGAACAAAATCTTCAGCAATCTCTATTCCGCCTCCCTTTCCTTGCAACGCATAAATGGGAATACCGGCACTGCTGATAGAGTCAATATCTCTATAAATTGTTCTGACCGATACCTCAAATTTATCTGCAAGCTCATTTGCTGTAACTTTTCCCTTTTCTAAAATATAATATAGTATCTTAAATAATCTATTATCTTTCATCGTGTTAATATCTCCTACAGTTATTTTACCACAATAACTTGACATTTATTGTCATATTATGAAATGTTTTCCCAAATCATGATAATACTACTTAAACCTGCAAGTTCATCGTGGCTATATTTTTCATATAGCTTCCCCCAGATACTCGGACATAGCGATGAACTGATGTTTTGTTCATTTCCCCCTGCAACTGTAAATGCTTTTTTCTTTTGAATTGTGATGTTCGTACTTCTTCCTCCTCTTACACTCGGTGCCAATTGCACCCGGGAAACTAATTTGAACGGTTTCCCATTTCTTACCTCAGAAGGAGTAGAACCATGAAAATTCTTAAATGCAGTCTCAAATGAATCCGATGACTCATATCCAAATTTGAATGCAACATCAATAATCTTTTCATCCGTATCCCTTAAAATAACAGCTGCTTCTTAAATATTCTGAGAGTGTTGTTTCAGTTAGAATAAAAAACAAGCGACCGAACATAGAATAAGTATATCCTGATAACTGAGTTACTTTCTTTTCATCAATTCTATTTTACTAGAAAGTCTTATGAGTTTTTATTGCTCACTTATATTGTATATTCAAGACACAAAAAACCACTCTCTCACTATGAAAGAATGGTTATGCGATAACTTATACTTCTACAACTTCCAAGTTTTTTCCACCTAAGAGGATAAGATATTTGTCGACCTTGTCCATTTGATAGGCTTGACTGAG
The DNA here is from genome assembly GCF_900636445.1 of Streptococcus vestibularis. NCBI lineage: Bacteria > Bacillati > Bacillota > Bacilli > Lactobacillales > Streptococcaceae > Streptococcus > Streptococcus vestibularis. Next base: position 1,661,060 of record NZ_LR134275.1, read on the forward strand.
AGCCTTGGCATAGAGGCTCATTTGGCCTGTGTAGCGCTCTTTAATCTCACTTGGGTGAGTAAAATGGTCCGTCTTGTAATCAAAGAGGACAATACGGTCTTCAAGAAGAAGGTAGCCATCGATGATACCACGGACGACAAAGTCTTCTTTACTAGCGGGATCTTCTGCTAACATAGCAAATGGTGCTTCACGACGCAACTTACCACGGTTAGCTAGAATGAGCTTCCCAAGTTCGGTGTCAAAGAAGCCTAGTAGCTTTTCTAACTGCACACGCGCCTTAACTTGATCATCTGCCGATACCCGACTCAAGGCCTGTGTCAAGTCTTGGAGGGTCACAGTATCAGAAAGAATCAAGCGTTGCATGAGTTCATGGGTAGCAGAACCAACCGCAGCTCCGGTTACCTTAATCTTTTGTCCAAAGTCTGGTAACTCAAAAGTGGTTGCTGTCTCAAGAGGTTGGACTTCCTCTTTCTTGTCCATGATATCTACACCTTCTGTATCCATAACTGGTTCGTAGAAAGTCTTCAGCTGACTTGGAGTACGCACCGATGGTAGGTCAATCGCTGGTGCATAGAGTTGGTTGAGTTTTTTAACACTTTCTAAGACAGTCAGGGCACGCTTAATCTCTTCTGTCTGACGATTGTTAGATAAATCATCGGCATCTACTGCCGCTTGAACTTCAACCTGACCAATAGCCTCTGGGATCAACTCCTCAGCCTCAACAAAGCGAACAGTAAACTTGAGATCCTTTCTCATAAAGGCAGTATCCAAAGCCATAACCCAATCCTGATAAGTAGCGATTTGGTCACGTAGGGCTACTGGTAGGCGATTATTTTCAACATCCGTGCCAAATTGCTGGGTCAATTTCTCCTTACTGCCCTTACCAACCAGGTAGAGTTTTTTCTCTGCACGGGTCATTGCCACATAGAGTAGACGCATCTCTTCTGAGATACTTGCCCGTCGCTCTTCCCTACGATTTTCCTGGAAGGTTAAGGTCTCGAGAACAACATTTAACTTAGGCAAATTGGTGTTTATCTGGTCTTTAAGGTCAGCTAGGTACTTAATGCCAAGCCCTTTTTCACGGTTGATAATATACTTCCCGCTCAGGCCATCCTTGCTGTGACCAATGAACTTGCGATTCATCTGAAGGACAAAGACATACTTAAACTCTAGCCCCTTGGACTTGTGAATGGTCATGAGGCTAACGGCATTTTTGGGAACCAAGTCTGCCACTTCCTCTAGGTCGTTACCGCTAGAAATAATCTTATCAATCATACCAATAAAACGAGAAAGCCCCTTAAAGCCAGTCTTTTCATAGGCATTGGCACGCAAGGCAAGGGCGTAGAGATTAGCCTGGCGTTGCTCAGCTCGTGGAAGGCTGCCAACATAATCATAATAGAAACGATCGTCGTAAATCTTCCAGATGAGGTCATAGAGCGAGTGCCACTTACTGTAATCACGCCAATCTGACAGAGTCTCAATGAAGAGAGTCAACTTAGCCTCAAGTCCTTGCATCACGACTTCTGGATAAAGTCCTGATTTAGTATGAGCTGCAAGAAGCTTGTCATAGAATTGGCCTTTATCAGCCTGGACAGCGATCCTAGCCAGGTCGTCCTCGTTGAAGTTAAACATCGGTGAACGAAGGAGGGCAACCAAGGCGTAGTCATTGAGAGGATTATTGATGGTACGAAGGGTGTCCAACATAATCATAACTTCTAGTGACTCTAGGTAGCTTGACTTGTACTCGTCAGGTACCAAAGGGATTCCATGCTCCTCGAAGCTTGCCATCAAGTCAAGATAGGTGTTGCGGGTTGGTGCTAGGAGGGTAATGTCCTCAAAACGTACACCCTGCTCGTGAAGTTTGATAATTTCTTTGATAACCAAGGAAATCTCGCCGCTACTAATAGGTTGATCCGCACCTTCCTCGTCAGGAGTCACACTTGCTTCATCACTATTGTAAATAAGAACCTCAGTCTGATTTTCAGGATGGGGCTCTTTTTGCTTCTCGCTACCTGCTACCAACATATGAGTCTTGTCATAGAGGATGTCCCCGATTTCCTGATCCATGAGGTGGCTGAAAACACCATTGGTCGCATCAAGGACTTCAGATTGACTACGGAAGTTCTCCTTGAGAAGGATAAGTTTACCTGCATCTGGATTTTCAAAGAAGAGATGGAACTTGCCATTAAAAATCTGAGGATCCGCCTGACGGAAACGATAGATGGATTGCTTGATATCTCCCACCATGAATCGGTTGTGACCGTTAGATAGAAGCTCCAACATTCGTTCTTGGGTATGGCTATTGTCCTGATACTCATCCACCATAACTTCATGGTAACGGTCACGGTAGCTGACTGCCACCTCTGGATTTTCCTCCAAAATACGGATGGCAAAGTGGGCAATATCCGAGAATTCAAAGGCATTTTCCTGAATCTTGGCCTGTAAATACTGGTCCGAAAAATCAAGAACAAAGGCCTGAAGCAGCTCTAACAGAGGTAGGATCTCATCATTATGCTTGGTCAAAACATCGAGGACCGTTAGTTGGGTATCAACCTCTCGCAACTGGGCCACAAACTCATTTTTGGTCTTGTTGTAAGCTTCCTTGTAGGCCTTGAGTTCCTCGTCTTTAGGACGAGTCATATTGGTTAAACCAGTACCTCCTGACAGAGTCAATAGTTGTTTGAGGAGGTCCTCCATATCGGTTTGGTCATTGGCCAGAGCTCCTTCAAGAAGGCTAATGGCATCCGACACATTATTCAGATACTTAGCCTTTGCAAATTCACGCTGAGCTAGACCTAGATGATCTCTTAAGAAGGCTAAGAAATCAGCCAACAAGCCATCTATGAGACCCTCTAAAAGCTCAGCTTTAGCCTTTTCTGGATTGGCCTCTGCCTGCCCTTTTAAAAGATTTTGCCGTAGCCATTTTTCAGGACCTGCAGTAGCCTGAGAAAAGTTATAGATATCGTAAACTAGATCGCGGAAGGCCTTACTAGTTTTGCTATGTCCAGTGAAATTGCGGACCAATTTTTGGAAAAGTTGGGCATCCTTTCCTTGCATATAATCGTTGAAGAGGTCAGCATAAACCTCATTTTTCATAAGTGTCTGCTCGGCAGGGTCTGTCATGATACGGAAAATAGGTGACACCCCCAGGAGATAGCCATACTGATTGACCAATTTCTGGGTGAAGGCATCCATGGTTCCAATATCAGCCGTTCCAATCTTGGCAATCTGATCTGAAAGAAAGGCACGCTCTTCATCCGTCTCAACCTGTCCAAGCTGCTCTGTCAGACGCTTTTCCAGACGCTCTTTTAACTCACCTGCTGCCTTTACCGTAAAGGTTGAGATAAAGAGTTGGTCAATGCCAACGCCACGTCCAATCATATCAAGGATACGCTCAACCATAACAAAGGTTTTTCCTGACCCAGCCGAAGCTGACACAAGAATATTGCTACCATTACTGTAAATGGCCTCAATCTGTTCTGGTGTTAACTTACGTTCCTTGTCAGAAGCTGATTCTTGGGCAATACGTTCCTCAATCTCTGTTGGACTTAAAAAAGTTTTAGTCAACATGGTTGTCCTCCTGGTCTTTTTTGTCTGCTGTTACAGCTTGATCAGTGACTGGAAAGGGGATGATTTTTTCAGCAACTTGCATCTCATTATCGTCCTCATCTTTTGCCATCAGCTCCAAATAGGCTTCCTTCTTGCCCTTACTTGGTAAACGCAAGAGTTTTCGAGCCTGTCCCATGTGTCGGTCGGCCTCAAAATGAGTAATTGCCTTGATTTGATCTCCTTGAACAGACTTGCCATCCTCGGTATAAGGATTGACCGCGAAATTCCCGCTTCTAATAACTTCAGCAGCACTTGTAAAGAGCTTGATATTGTAGTCTAGCAAGGTTTCTAGGTCCTTCTTGTCATAGGTGACAGTCTTTTGTAAATCATAGTTTCCACCAGCTAGATGCTCTGTTTCTGAAGCCACAAAAAGTCCCTTATAGGTCAATTCCTTATGAGCCTGAGCTGCTAGCTTATCCAGACCAAACTTAGCTAGGTTAAGCTGTGGGTCCTGCATGTGAAGATACATGGCCCCAAAAAGCTGAGCAGCATCAACCTTATAGGTTTGGCGAAGGGCCTCCAGATAGGTCACCAACTGCGGACTGAGGCCATTATAGAATTTCTGAATGTCAAAGACATTTTTACCTGACTTGTAGTCAACGACACCCAGAGCCCCATCCGTTAAACGGTCCACTCGGTCAATAATCCCTGTAATTTTGATGCTATTTGCTAAAAGTAAGTCAAACTTAGCTTCCTCACGCTCAACCTTAACCGCCGCATTGTCACGCAAAACACTGGCAGTTGAACGAGCGATATCTTCCAAGATCTGACGAGACAAGCGACTCTCTTGGTCCTCTGTATAGAGAATTTCAAAGGGTTGTTCCTGATTAGTCTGAGCAATAGCCTTTTCCAATTTATCATCGAAGTTTTCTGACGAAGAATCACCCATCACACGCTCAAAGACACGGTGCAAGTAAGTTCCGTGGTGTCGAGCATCTGGATGAATAGACTCCAACTCTTCAAGTCCCAAAACATAACGCAAGAAATAAAGATATTGGTTGTTATAGAAGGTCGTCAGAGCAGAAGCTGATAATTTCAGTGGTTCCTCCCCCGGAAAAACCAGCTGCATGACCTGTTCATCCACCTTGGTCGTCGTCACATCATCTATCACCGTTGGAATCAAGACTTGATCCTTATCAAGTCGTTTACGGAGATAACGTACAGCAACTGACCAGAAAGTCTGGGTGTCCTTGTCCAAATCTACATCCAAATGACTACTGTTAAGGGCAATGACAGTCGACAGAAGGTCTCTATAGTTCCCAATCTGGTCACCCTTGGCCTCGAAACGATTGCGTCCCTTTTCAACCAAAGGAAGACCAAGGTCAAGCAGCTCCTTCAAATAAACCGACATGTCATCTTGAGTCTCATTGAGAATTTGTGGCTGACTAAGCACCAATTGTTCACTAGCCGCATTAAAAAGTGACATAGCCACAAAATGCCCCCGCTGACTATTGCTCTGCGTAACAATATCCAAGCTCCTGTGTTCATCCGTCGCCTCATTGATACGACTACGTTCCTCGTCAGATAGGAGACTCTTATTTTGCCCTACCTTAGGAAAGTGTGACTGGGTCATCCCCAAAGCAAAAACATACGGAGCCGAATGTGGCTGGATCAAATCATATTTTTTCACATTGACCACATCAACAGTGGCTGGAACCGTACGGTAATCACAGGCCAACATTCCTGAACGCAAAATGGACAAAAAGTCGTCCACTGACAGTGTTTCTTCACCAAAAATAGTCTCAACCTGCTCCAAGAGTTGTGTGAAAGCCTTCCAGACTTGTTCATTCTGTTCTTTTTCAGCCTCACTGGCCTTGGCAGTCAAAGCAGCCATCTTACTTGGCACTTGCACAGCCTCTAAAAAGACCACTAGTTTCTTGAGTAGACTAGATCCCTTTTGTTTGCGACTATTAAGCAATTTGTCCAAGGGCTCTACCAGCTGTAACCTTAATCCATTGAGCTTGTCTAAATCATACTTATCACGACTGTTAGCTGTAAAATCAGACAAGAACTTATGGCGCCCCTTGATATCTGCAAAATTGACATAATACTCAAAAAAGTCTAAATCCTCTTGAGTAAAACCACCATAAAGACCGGATTTTACGAGATTAAGCAAATCCTCGGTATGGTAGTTATAGCGCTTGATACGTTCCAACGAATCCACAAACTGTAACAAAGGATGGCTAGACATGGTTTCTTCCTTACCGAAATAATAGGGAATATCAAATTTTCGGAAAATCTGCCCCACCTGAAGCTTATAACTCTCCTCATCACCAAGCAGGACCAAGATATCCTTGTAGCGCTTGCCATCCGCCAGCAACTGACGAATACTCTTGGCAACCTGAGCCACTTCTTCTTTCTGGTTGACCACTTCCCAAACCTGCAGGGCATGCTTATCCTGCTCAGTTACCTTCTCATCTACCGTACTAAAGTCATGACGGCTCTCCAAAAGACGACTAATACGCGCAAAAGAAAGATTGCCCTCCTTGTCTGTCGTCACGTAGTCGGGTGTCACCTTATAGGTCTGAGCCAAAGTTCTCAAAAAATCCACTGAGGCCTGATAAACATTGCCATAAACAAAGTTAGCCCTATAAGCTTTTTGACTGGCATAAGTTCCAATGACAATCTGATGGCACTTGTCGTTCAAGAGTGCAACTAGGGCCTCCTCCTCAGCCGAGAAGCGGGTAAAGCCATCAATGACCAAAACCGTGTTGCCCAGGGCTTCATCCAGATGTCCTGAGGTAATTTCCTTAAAAAAGGCACTAAGCTTTGATTGATTGTCAAAATTCCCTGCCAACAAGAGGTCCTGAGCGGCACTGAAAATCCTTACCAAATCCTCTTGTTTTTCAACCTGATCCAAATGCTGCAAATCCAGAACCGTCATATTGGCCTGCTGCAACTCTTTATAAAGGTCCACCAATTGATTAATAAAGTTGCTATCCTTGCGCAAACGACCATAAACCTTTAGATCATCGTCACCCATGTGCGACAACACCTTATAAAAAATCATGGCCAAACCTGTATCATCCAACTGAGTCTTTGGGTTACTCGTATTGAGAATAAAATACCTAGCCATCTGAGTAAAACGAGTCACCGTAATGTCAAAAGATGCTGACTGAGGCAGGTATTCTAAAACCTTTCGCTCCTTTTCAAAGGATAGAGCATTAGGGGCAATATAAAAAACCCTCTTTCCTTTTTGAGCATAGCTAGTCGCCTGCTCCGTCAGAATTTCTGTTAAATCCTGAGACATATCCGTATAAAGTAATTTCATAAGACGTCCCTTTCTTGTCGCTACACCAGTCGTTCGGACTAAGCAAGAATTGCCATTCACTTAGCACTAACAACCACTAATCCTTGCTATTATAACACAGAATGAAGCAACAATCAGACTCCTCCCTCACCCCTTCCTCCTCCGATGTCCTAAGCTTCAGACATAAGCATAAGCTCAGCAGCAAAGAGCCCTACTTTATGGATCTGTAACGAAAAAAAGAGCTAAATCCTTTGATTTAGCTCTATATATTTATTTAAAAATCAATTCCTGTTTGAAGAGGTAATCACCACTGCTTGTAATCAGATTGGCATCACTATACTTCCTAAGAATATCCTTGGCTGAGTGAAGGTTAAGACCAGAGGTCTTCTTCTGATTTTCTTCTTGCATAATGGCATCAAGGTCAACTTTTTCTTCTTGCGTCCTATTTTCCATGACGAAATGGTAACTCCCATCCTTATCATGGCGATGAAAACTAAAATTGATTTGACTTACAGGCACCTGCTTACTCTCATCAATCGCATTACTAAAGAAAATAGACACTCGTAGGGTCAAGTCAACCACATTCATAGCAAAACCTGATCGTCATTCGTCCCCATCAGAATAATCTCTAGCACATCTTCACTAACAACAGACATGACAGGGTTAGTTGTTCCTAAATCAACCAACCGCTTTCTTTCTCATAGTAATTTCCCTTCTAGCCTCATTTTCTGTTTATCTGACTTTCAGTCTTAGCATGCATTCGCCTAGATTTTTTAATGTCATATTCGTCACATAAAACTCCAATAGAGTATAATCATTCCAATCTAGTTTTTCACTATACTCTATTATCACAAATAAAGAGACTACAAAATAGGAAAAAAGGGAGTGGGAATCAATCTGATAGATTGGATGAACTTAGAAATACAGGAGTATTATCCACTTAAAGTGTCATGCTTTATAGCAACTAAGATACTCCTACTTTCTAAAAGAAGCTGAGAGTCTTATCTCAGCTTTATTTGTTATAGTCAAAGCGAATGACTTGCTTCTTTGCATCTACATGGGCGTGGACTCCGAAGGGGACAATTGCTCTTGGAGTTGCGTGTCCGACATTCAGATTATAGACAATTGGGATATTGCTATCAATGATATCCAATAGTGCCTCTTTATAGTCGTCATAGAAAGTTTCATCCATAGGTTTCCCGACCAAGAGTCCACTGATGACCTCAAATATCCTAGTTTCTTTTAAAGTTTGCAACATTTTTTTGAAATCATCAGGTCCAGGCTTTTCTTCACTTGTTTCTAGCAATAGAATCTTTCCTTCCCAGTCGGATAAGTCAGGGATAAGTTTGTATTTTTGGCAGAGTTCTGTACTGTCTGCATATCGAGAATTGTCAAATATATCATAGAGAGACTCAAGACAACCACCGAGGATTTCTCCCTCAAACCGAGCATTGCCTTGTAACAAGTCAAAACCTGTATTTGCATGGCTGACACGAGGTGTTCCCAAGGCTTTGGAACTAAAATCAGTTCGTTCCTCATACCAAACGTTACCAGGGCGAATTTCTGAGATTTTTCCACTCTTAATCAATTCTTTAAAGTAGTGAAGACTATAGGGCAACATTTCCTTGTTCAATTCACAAATATCTGCTAAAAAGGATTGCCCATAAAAAGTCTTGACCCCTAGCTTATGCAACATGAGGTGGTTCATGGTTGTATCCGAGAAACCGAGAAAAATCTTTGGTTTGATAACCTTTTGTAGTTGGTCATTTTCAAAGAGGTAGGGTAGCAAGCGATAGGTATCATCTCCACCAATGGCGCATAGAATCATGTCGATGCTATCATCAGAAAAGGCATGAATCAAATCCTCTGCACGAGCTTCAGGATGTTCTTTGATAAAATCTAAGCCTTTTAGCGAATGAGGTAAAAAGATAGGATTGAGTCCGAGGTCCTTGAGACGTTGAATACCCAAGTCCACTTCGTGCCTGACAAAGTCTTCACCGATAATCCCACTAGATAAACTTATAATACCAATAGTAGAAACCATGTCTTGTCCCTCCTGAAAATAGATTGAGCCTATCTTATCACAGGAGATGAGATAAAACAATAGGTATTATATTAATCAGAGGTTCCCTCCACTAACTTAATCAACCGCATTCTAACCAATATAAATAATTTCTAAATTACCCAAGGAAACGCCCCCTTTGATGTAGAAATCCTTGCTAGTCAAATTACTTGGATTTTCCTGGTGTTGAATAGCCGAGAGCGAGTTGTCCACATTAATATGAACTCGCCAATCACTGGGGACATAGAGACTCAAGCTTCCCAGAGAAACGTCCACATCAAACTGGGCAGATGACCCCTCGATATGACAATTATCAAAATAAACGGAAGCATATCCTAAACTTACATCCGCACTTCCATGAGTAAAGTGTTGATCATTGAGATATTTGGTCACCGTTGAAAAAGACACATCGATATCATTACCACCATTGTTAGCTTCTGAGCCAGTAGAACCCAACCCAAAACGATTCTTTGTTTTACTAGAAGAATTGAAGAGGATATTCAAGCCAATAACTGCAAGAATAGAAGAGAGGATAACGACCGAATTAGATACTGGAAGAAAATGGAACTGCCCGTTAAGTGAAAAAAGAGCCACAATGCCATAGGCGAAACCAAGAGCAAAATGTCGCTTCAAAAAACTAGAAAGGGACAAAATAGCCAGTAAGACTACCCAAGCTAACATCCAAAAACTAATTTCCCATTGTATAAAATAGTCTTGTACAATTACCAAAGCTGCCAAAAGGATCAAGAGGATCCCAACTAATTTCTTTCTCATTATCTTACCTCATTTCGTTTAGTCGTTCTTTTAAAACTTGATAGTAGCGTCTTGATACATGGACCTGCTTGTGGGTCTGATAGAAATTCACCGTGCTGGTCCCTGAAAAAGACTTCTCTAAAGAATAAATCTGTTTTACGTTGACAATCGTCGATTTGGAAATCCGACAAAAGGCAATCGGCAGCAAGTCTTCCAATTCGTAGAGCTTTTGCTTTACCTCATAGGCCTCATCCTTAGTATGACCATAAATTTTCTCCCCGTCTGTTTCAAAAAAGAGAATATTTGCCAAATCCAGAAAATATTCACTACGATCCTTGTAAAAGGCTAAAGGAACTAACTTTTGCTTTAGAATAGACTCTTGGAGCTGGGCTAATTCCTGTGTTAACCGAGGAGCTCGAATCAAGATTTCAGGCTCATCCATGGATGGGTCTAATTCGATTCTAACTTTCATAAGACTCCTTTCCTGTCCTTTTGATGCTTCCATTATAACAAGTACTTTACACAAAACAAGGCCTTTTGGGTAAGTGGCACAGTTTAGCCCCTAAGAGGTAAAAACAGCCAAACAAAAGAACCTGGCAATTGCCAAGTTCTCCATTTTTTAGTGTGGAGGACTAACCTCCTATTTGTAATCCGTTCAATGCTAACTAACTGAGAAAGCTACTGTTATTTCACGGTATTTTCACGGCTCACATGTTGCGATTCGCCAGCCTTGCCGTTGATACGATAGTTGCTGTAGTCAGAACTACTACTGCTAGAATCGCTATCATCGTCTCCAACGTATTCTACATTACAAGACCAAGAGATTTTATCTTTAATATCTCCTGATGACTTGAATTTTGAATCATAACCATAGTAGAAATCATAAACGGCTGTGAAGGTCACCTTGAAGGTCTTCTCACCAGTCTGAACGACTTCTGTTACGTCAATGTCTGAGAAGGTAATACTATCGGCAGCTCGGTTTTTAGCACCTGTAGTATTTTTATCAATATCAGCCGTTACATCCTTATACATGGTATCATCAGTACCATTAAGGAAAATGTCGGATACACCATCTGGTGTCGTGTTGTGATTAGATGCGGAGCTACCAAATTTACCGTAGGCAGCGGTCAAAAGACGATCTGCCGTATCACGGTCAAGAACACCATCAGCATCAAGAGTAACCGTTTGGCCTTCAGAGATTTTCTTAATAGACAATGTCTCTGTTTTAATAGAGCTACCATCTTCGAAATTCTTCTTAACATAAACAGCTGATGAACCTGCTACTGCTACCTTGTTAACATCTAGTTTCCCTGAGTTAAGGGTTCCAACTTTGGTACCACCAACGTAGAGGTCTCCGTCCTTAAGATTAGACTTAACGGTAAAGCTAAGATACTCTACAGAAAGGTTGACTTCCGTTTTAGAGGTCACATTTTCCTCAGATGAGACCGTGATTTCTTGGTCATTGACCTTACCAGAAGCCACAAAATTGTAAGTTCCTGGATAGAGATGGTTCAATTTAGCAGTGTAGTTATTGCTATCTGTAGTTGCGTAAGCAATATCATTAATAGTCACATTCAAATCAGCTGTATTAACGGTCAAATCAACCGTTCCAGGATCTACCACAACTCGCCACTTAGGAAAAATAAGGAACTGACGTCCAACCTTTTGCATACGTTCGCCAGACAGGAGTTGGCTCTTGCTATAGGCTTGTGTACTTGGCTTCGGATGTTTTAATTTCCTTTTTAGTATCAGACCATACTTGGTATTCTAGGCTATCCCTAAAGCTCTTCTTAGCTGCTGCTTCATAACGTTCTGCTACTTGACCACGTGAGTAGTAATAAGAAGCAAAGCAATAACCAGAAAGCGCTAAGACTGCTACAACAACACCAGCAATAATCAGGATTTTCTTTCCCTTAGCCATGGCTGGCTTGGCTGGTTTCGCTGCCTTACCATCTGAGATAAACTGATGGATGGTTGACACATCATAACCTGAAGACTTACCAAGTAGGAATTCCTCAGGAAGAGGCTGATGTCCAACATAGGTTTTAAAAGCCTTTATCCAGATTACTTGTGCTTCTTTAGAAATAGTTTCTGAATATTCTTCGGTGTGATTCTGGTCTTCGCGAGACACCAGCCTTAGCTCCTCAATTTCTAAAAGAGTCGTTTCCTCTTCATCACCAAGCGGGACATCTTCAAACACTTCCTCGGCAACGTCATACTCATCAACTTCTTCTGTTGGTTCAGAAGGAGTGGCCTCTTGGTCCAAGCCCATTGCCGCAATGCCTTTAATAGCCTTTAAATCAAGGTCTTCTTTTTAGCCTTCTTCAATTTCCAAGACACGGGGCGGACGACCAACTGCCTTTTCAAATAAATCAATCGACTTTTCTTCTGTTGCCATAAAGACTCCTATACACTTGCTTTTTCAAAAAATGCTAGAGCTTTACTTAGAATAGAAGACCTATTGTAAATGATGACATGATAGTAAATACGATTGCAAATAAGATAGACAAAATGACACCATTCAAAAGTGCTGCCAAGATCATTTGATAGAACTTATCAGCCTTCCACGCTGTTGTTACAGGAACAATTGTAAAGAGGTTTGCAAGTGCAAATAAGAAGTAAACAACATAGAACAAGAAAAGTGGGAAGCCAACAAGTCCAATAGCTCCGAACAAGATTGTTACGAGCAAGATTGGCAAGGTCAATGATGTCAAACGACCAAAACGGTCAAAACTATTCAAGAAAGTAGTCTCTGGGTCACGGAAGATGGCCTTACGTGTCACAAATCCTGCCAAGATGAAGGCAAAGATAAAGAGAAAGGCTGCTAGGATACTTGCGAAGAAAGCCCCAAAACCAATACTAGATGTATGACTTGAAAATGAAGATGAGTAACTATCTGTTCCATAAGAACCAAACATACTAGACAATGCATTTGTTGTTGATACAACTGGGCTAATAAATTTACGTGCCACAGCGCTCAAGATTGCAAAGAAGGCAAGTCCAGTGAAGAGTGACAAGAAGATATAGTTAAGCCAACCATTGTGTTTGCCATAATCTGTCATGTCAGCTGGACGACGCCATGCATTAAGCAACCATGTCCAGTAGTTTTTGAAAGTTGCCGCAAATGCTGATGGTTGTGCTGGAACAACTACAGCTTGGCCATTGATAAATTGGACATTTTGACCTGGTCGAAGAGGTTGACCGTTAGCAAAAGCTGCTTGTTGACCAGCTTGAGCATTCGCAAAAACAGCTTGTGGTTGCGCCGCTTGATTTGGCACTCCTTGTACTGGAGCAGCTTGCACCCCCGCAAAGGTTGGTTGAGCTTGAGCAGCCTGAGCAGTTGCAAAAGGAGCTTGTGGTTGTGCGTCTTGTGCACTCGCAAAAGTCGGTTGTTGTTGCGCTTCTTGTGCACCAGCGAAAGTTGGCTGTGGGTGCGACTCTTGGGCTGGTGTTTCTTGAACATTAGCGAAAGCTGGTTGCGCTGGCGCTTCTTGTACTGGAGCAGTTTCTACTTCTGGGGCGTCATCTTGGAACTCACCAGCTGCAAGTGCTACTGCAATTTCTTCTTCAGTCGCTGAACGACCATTGATGGCTTCAAAAAAATCTAACCAATCTGCTTTAGTCATAATAATCTCCTTAAAAATACATAGAATGACATTATTTTACCACAAATAGATCTATCAATAAATGTCATTTTTATTAGAAAAAGGTTTGGAGCAGACTGTCCAAACCTTTTTCTCTTCTTATTTACTTCTTTGTAGGGATTTTTGAATCTGACGATCTAGCTCACGTTTAATGTGTGGTTCTGGTGCAAATCGCTCTTCCCAGTCACTTGGTTTAAGAATTTTGTGGGTCACAGGATCAAAATGAGCCTTGCCATCTGGGAAAATTTTCCCCATATTAGCCTCATGAACGGTATCAAAGAAAGGCTTAGGATCCACCCCCATAAGGACAAATGAACCATAGGTCAAATAAAGCAAGTCAGTCAAAGCATCCACCTGACCAACCATAGTTGATTCTGAATGCTCTTTAGAACTAACTTTGAGGGCTGCCTTGTCAAGAGCAGCATGCAAATCCAGGACAGCCTGACCAAAGACACGCTTGTCCCCACCTGATGAAGCGTAAAGGAATTCGACAATTTCTTCCAACTTGAAGTCCGAACGGTGACTAGCTTCCTCAATACCGTAAACACGAGGCATATCAGTAGTTGAGCCATCCATCAAATGGTGGAAATCCTTAACCTTGTTGAAGTTGTCATCATCGCTGGTAAATGAATTTTCTGTCTCAAAGTGAATCAAACCATAGTGTGACAAGGCTTTAGCAATCCCATTCTGGTTATTAGTATCAGTGACATGGGTAGCCTGGTCTTTCAGTTCGTCTTCACCATTACCCATGGCAACACCAACGCCGACTCCAGACAGCATTTCTAGGTCATTTTCCGAATCCCCAAAGGCCATAACCTCACTGAGTTCAAAACCAAAAAACTCACCTAAATGAGCGATACCTTTTAACTTAGATTGGTCCGCTGAAATAATATCGGCTGAATAAGGGCTTGAACGGGTAATCTTCACATGAGGAAACTTTTCTTCAATATCTTGTGTTTCCCCTACCGTCGCTACCATAACCACCTGATAAATAGGCTCACGCATGATAGTCTTAAGAGTCTCAATACTTTGTGGCTTGAAACGACGAATCAAAGACTTGAAACTACGTTCCACCATCTTAGCCCAGGACTTAGGGACAATATGGCTAACGATTTGTCCAAACTTACTCGTTCCCATACTAATAATATTGGAACCAACAAGACCTGTGCTAGTCCCTAGAGAAATCTCTCTACGGTGCTTGGTAGCATAGCGAATCAAGTTGTAGACTGTTGATTTAGGGAGCTGATTTTGATACAGGACCTTGTCATGAGTCAAAATATATTGACCATTATAAGTGACTGCAAAATCCAGACCCAGATTGTCCATGAAAGGCTGAACAAATCCTGGACCACGACCTGTTGCCAAACCAACCAAGATACCATCTTCCTTCATTTGAGTGATAGCTTTTTTGGTTGAACTTGACACACGTTTTCGGTCATTTAGAAAAGTCCCATCAATATCAAAAAAGACTGCTTTAATGGCCACAGAGCTCCCCTCCTTCTAACATTTTATGATAAAATAAATTATAACACATAATATAATGGTGAGTAATATAAATGACAAAAAAAATCCTAGTCCTTCATACTGGAGGAACCATTTCCATGTCCGCAGATGACGATGGCAAGGTCAGTCAAAATGCTGATAATCCCATGAACCATGTTGGACTTGATCTAGATAATCTGGACTTAACTGTCCTAGACTTCCTTAACATCCCTAGCCCACACATTACGCCTTACCATATGCTTGATATTTATAAAAAAATCAAGGAAACAGCTGGACAATATGACGGGGTGGTTATCACCCACGGAACAGATACCCTGGAAGAAACAGCCTACTTCCTAGATACCATGAACATCCCTGAAATTCCAATCGTCATAACTGGTGCCATGCGTTCGTCAAACGAGCTAGGAAGCGATGGTGTCTACAACTATCTCTCAGCCCTTCGTGTCGCAAGCAATGACAAGGCTGCCGATAAGGGTGTCCTAGTCGTTATGAACGATGAAATCCATGCGGCCAAGTATGTAACCAAGACTCATACTACAAATGTGGCAACCTTCCACACACCAACCCATGGTCCACTAGGCATCATCATGAAGCATGATATCCTCTGGTTCAAAACTGCTGAGCCTCGTGTTCGCTTTGACTTGGAACAAATTACAGGAACAGTACCAATCATAAAAGCCTATGCTGGAATGGGGATTGGAGATGGTATCATCAGTCTCCTAGACCCTGAAAAGATTGACGGCGTGGTTATCGAGGCCCTAGGTGCTGGAAACCTCCCACCACTAGCTGCAAGAGAAATTAAGTCACTTATGGACAAGGGAGTTCCCGTTGTACTCGTTTCCCGTTGCTTTAACGGTATCGCCGAACCAGTCTACGCCTACGAAGGGGGAGGCGTTAAACTCCAAGAAGATGGCGTTATGTTTGTCAAAGAACTCAATGCACCAAAAGCCCGCCTCAAACTCCTCATCGCACTTAGTGCAGGACTGGAAGATCAAGAATTGAAAGATTATATCGAGGGGTAAAACATGAAACTTAGCATTGAAGCAACTGATAAATTGGAAAACAAAGATTTCCACTATGAACTAATCGTCTCACAGACACATGTCGCCATGGTCTGTGGTACTGTGCTAGCCAGTCTAGCCTTGATCGCATGGTTGAAGAAAAAATAAAAAAGCTTGAAGCATGGTCACTATAGAAGTGACTGAACTGCTTCAGGCTTTTAGTTTTCTTCGTCTGGTCTATATTCAAGAATATCTCCTGGTTGGCAATCTAACTCCTTACAAATAGCGTCCAGTGTTGTAAAACGGATTGCCTTGGCCTTGCCTGTCTTAAGAACCGAGAGATTGGCTGGGGTAATACCAATCCGTTCTGCAAGCTCACCCGAGCGCATCTTCTTCTTAGCAAGTTCAACGTCCAAATTGACAATAATCATAAGCCCTCCTAAATCGTATACTCATTTTCCTCAGCAATGGCATTAGCCTTAGTCAAAATCATAGAAACAGCATATAGAACAAAACTAACTAGCAAATAACTGATGTTAAAGAAACTATAACTCTGGTTGCCTGTTCCAAATGTAAAGATACCATTATTGATAAAGGCCCCAAGAACTAGCAAATGCGCTGACCAGCGAACCAACTTAGCATTTTTAGCGATGAAAATATCAGAACGATACAGATTAATCAGAAAGGCACGTAGACACAACAAGAATCCTAGGTTGACTGACATACGAAGGAAATCAATGATTGCTGCAAAAAGTGTCAGACTAGTGCTACTACTTTTCACGGTAACTCCTGAACCAAGAAGCATACGCAAACCTTGTTGTAAGAGTCCTTCATGACCAGTCAGGATAAAGGCATCATTAAGAATGGTAATAACAAGACTTAAAAAGCCCGCAAAAAGGAGGACATTAACGAACAAGAGAACACTACGCAAACGTTTTTGTTCTTGCGTTTCCTGGTGACTTTTGGCACTTTTGGCAGACCGCCAACCATAATAACTAGAGCCAGCTAAGGCTAGGACGATTAAAACATAAAATAAGATAGTTTTCATGTGTTACCTCGATTTGTAAATACATTGTGATTTTTTGAAGAATAGACTTGAAAAAGCCAAGGTGCATATAGGAGACCTTGACCTCGTTCTAAATCATTAGCTAACTATTAACAGTATTATTATATCGAATATCAATATAAGATACTAGTTTATAGATAAGATTTTACTACTTTTCAAATAAGATTTGTTCAATGATTCAAAAAACAGAAAAACCAGCCAAGAAAATCTCAACTGGTTAGCTTACTTATGTTAATCGCCTAGACTGGTCATTCTTCCGTCTAGACTTTTTATGAGTTTAAGAAGAGGGATTCTACGTTATGAAAAAAGGAAAAAGGGATTTTGGAAAATGAGGAATGAAAGTTGTAGAATATGGGTAAATTTGGCCTCTTCCTAGCATCAATACTAGTTTTGATAAACCTTAAAGTCTTGAGGATGCTTCTGGAAATTTCGGTTGTAGGTTACTTTAATTTTTACTGTCATTGTTATGTCCTCCTTTTTAGGAATGGTTTGGCCTAGCCAAAACGTTTTATTATCAAAACCTATCTCGTTTTGATGGTTTTATTATAGATTGCCTAACTTAAAGAAAGCTTGTAATAAGCTTGAAGGAAACTTAAAACTCTCAGTGAGTTTACTGAGAGTTTTTGTTATCATGGATAAAATAAGGTAAAACCTGCAAAATAAAATATAAGACCTATCATCGTAAGAAAGAAGGCATGGAAGATAGCAAAAAATCGAGATTTAACCGCTTCTTTTCATTGGTTTCCTCCTCAGTCAAACTCACTTTGACTTCTCAAATGAACTTCTATCACCTGCCAACCAGGATTCTCACGCCAGTTAGGGTCAGATACAATTTGACTGGCCACACGCCTTGCTTCTTCTAGGATATTATAGTCTTCCACAATATCAGCCACTTGAAATTCAGGAATTCCTGACTGACGTGTTCCAAAGATTTCTCCTGAACCACGCATTTTAAGGTCCTCTTCTGCTAGAACAAAACCATCCGTAGTCTCACACATGGCCTGCATGCGTTTTTTCCCGGTATCATTTTTAGGATTAGCCACTAAAACACAGTAGGACTGCTTATCGCCACGACCTACACGGCCGCGAAGCTGGTGAAGCTGGCTAAGTCCAAAACGATCCGCATCCATAATGACCATAACCGTAGCATTTGGCACGTTAACTCCCACTTCAATAACTGTGGTTGATACTAAAATTTGAGATTTTTTGTCCTTGAAATCTTGCATAATTTGGTCTTTTTCATCATTTTTCATGCGACCGTGCATCAGAGCCACTGTAGCTGAATCCCCAAAGAAATCTGTGAGTTCCTGATGAAGGGCCACAGCATTTTTCAAATCAAGAGCCTCAGACTCTTCAATCAAAGGTGAAATAAAATAGACCTGAGCATCTTTTTCCAACTCACCCTTAATCCAAGCCAACACGGTATCTAGTTGCTCATGTTTAACCCAACGGGTAATAATAGGCTTACGCCCTGCTGGCATCTGGTCAATGATTGACACATCCATCTCCCCAAAGGCAGTGATCGCCAAGGTCCTAGGAATAGGTGTCGCTGTCATCATAAGGACATCAGGATTATCACCTTTCTCACGGAAAATACGACGTTGATTAACCCCAAAACGGTGCTGCTCATCAGTAATTACTAGCCCAAGCCTGTGATAAGTCACTGTATCCTGAATCAGTGAGTGAGTCCCCACGATCATCTGAGCCTCCCCAGATTCGATTTTGGAAAGAGCTACTTTTTTGTCCGCCGCCTTCATCCCAGAAGTTAGGAGCACTACCTCTAGATCAGGAAAAAAACCTTGCAAACTCTGATAGTGCTGCTCTGCTAAGATTTCCGTAGGCACCATGAGGGCAGACTGCAATCCTGCCGTGTAGGCTCCATACATGGCAAGGCTAGCGATAACTGTTTTTCCTGAGCCCACATCTCCCTGCAAGAGACGGTTCATATGAGCACCAGATTTCATATCAGCTAGGATTTCCGATAAACTGAGCTGTTGGGCTTCTGTCAAAGGGAATGGTAATTCTGCAATTTTGGCTTTGATTTTGGCTTCATCGTAAGCAATTGCTAGACCATTGGTTTCGGACTTATTCTCAGCCTTCAGCACCTGTAAGTTCATCTGGAAATAAAAGAGCTCCTCAAACTTGGTTCTACGTAGAGCCTGCTTATATTCAGCCAAATCTTTCGGAAAATGCATGGCATGCACAGCCTCTTGGCGTCCCATGAGACGATACTTGTCCATAAGCACCTGTGGGAGACTCTCCTCCAATAAATTCAAGGCCCCACTATCAAAAGCTGCCTTTATAGCCTTTATCAGCTGGGCCTGACTAACACCCTGGGTCACATGGTAAACTGGCTGCATGTCGTCCTCAACTTGAGCTAATACTTTCATACCAGTCACTGCAGACTTCTTCTGGTCCCATTTTCCAAAAATAGCCACTTCTGCCCCCATCTCAATCTTGTCCACAAGATAAGGCTGATTGAAGAAACTAATGGCAATCACTGCCTCTCCTTGCTTGATTTTAAAACTCAGACGATTACGTTTAAAGCCATAATACTGCACATTGGCAGGTGTCACCACCGTTCCCGTAATAACAGCCTTTTCGCCATCCATCAGTTCAAAGATAGACTTACTCTTAAAATCTTCATATCGGAAAGGAAAATAAAGCAAGAGGTCCCCAACCGTGTGCAAATCTAATTTGGTAAATTTTTCAGCGGACTTAGGACCAAAGCCTTTCAAATCCGCAATTGGTGAATCTAGTCGAATCATATTCTCTATCATTTCTATCGTGTTCTTCTCCTCGTAAAAGAGGAAACCTTATCAGCTATTATAACACATGAAAATGGACTTCACTAAAATCAAAAAATCCAGTATCAAACTGGATTTCTATTTATTTATATCAATCATAGCTACGAGGTACACGATCACTAAGCAAACAAAGAACTTCGTAGTTGATAGTGCCACGTTTTTCAGCCACCTCTGTCGCAGTGATGCTTGCTCCCCCATTTTCACCCATAAGAGTGACAGGAGTTCCTAGGGGATAAACCTTAGGAAGGCGAACAGTGATTTGGTCCATAGACACGCGACCAACAATAGGACAAAGCTGTCCATCCACAATAACGTGGAAACCTTGTAAATCTCTGGTCCAACCATCCGCATAGCCAATCGGAATAGTTCCAATAACCTCATCAGCTGTCGTCATATAGGTTGCACCATAACCCACATCTTGACCTGCTGGCAGGGTCTTAACATGAACAAGTGCTGTCTCCAAGCTTAAAGCAGGACGAATGTTATATGGAAGGTCTAAAACACTGCCACTAGGATTGAGACCATAGATAACGACACCTAGACGTACCGCATTAAAGACTGTTTCTGCATGCCAGATACTCGTCGCAGAGTTGCTAGCATGTACCAAGCGAGGGCGGTCCACCAAGTTATTAACCAAATCCGTGAAGAAGGCCAATTGACGCTTAAATTTACTATCATCCTTCTCATCAGCTGTTGCAAAATGAGTAAAAATACCTTCGACATCAGCACCAAGATCCTTCAGACCAGCCATCAAACTATCTGCATCACCTTGACTACGCACCCCAATACGTCCCATGCCTGAATCAATCTTAATATGACAGGTCAAACCAGTCAAATCAAGCTCTTGCTTCTTAGCCATTTCCAACCACTCAAGCGAAGCTACTGTCAGAGTGATGTTTTCTTGAATAGCCAAAGGAACCCCATCTGGCAAAACTACTCCCAAAATAAGTATCGGTTGCTCTAAGCCAGCTTGACGAAGTTCGAGCGCCTCGTCTAGGTTGGAAACACAAAAACCATCCACCTGCTTAGATACATGCTTGGCCACTTCAACAGCGCCATGACCATAAGCATTGGCCTTCACAACTGCAAAAGTCTGCACCTGTTTAGGAATATGACTAACCACTTGTTCAATATTTTCTGAAATTGCTGACAGATCAACCTTTGCCAAGGTTGGTCGATGTAAACTCGAAATCATAAGCTATCCTCTTCCAACATCTATCTCTTAGTTTTTTTCTAAAATAACACTTGCCTGAACAAAATCACCACTATGGGAAATGGAGATAAAAACCTTGCCTTCAAAAGGTGATTGGGTCACCACTGGAGCTCCCTTGTCATTGGTCAATATTTCAATATCCTTAAAGCCGACTGCTCCAATACCAGTACCCCAAGCCTTTGAAAATGCTTCCTTACCGGCCCAGCGCCCTGCTAAATAAGACATCTGACGATTTCCAGAAAGGGATTCAAAACGCTCCCACTCTTTTGGTGTCAATACCTTTTTTGCAAAGCGTGGATTGCGGTCATAAGCCTTCTTTACAGCTGAAATTTCCTGCAAGTCTATACCATGTCCAAAAATCATAATTATAACGAAAGTCGATTGTGGATTTCACGAATAAGGCTATCTGTCTTATCCCAACCAAGACATGGATCTGTAATTGATTTACCATAAACTTCAGGTGTGTCTTGACGACCATCCTCAAGGTAAGACTCAATCATAAAGCCACGCACGGTATCCGCGATACGCTCATCCCACTCACGGTTAAGAAGGACTTCACGCACAATACGAACTTGCTCCATAAAGTTTTTACCTGAGTTGTCATGGTTAGTATCAACAAGAATAAATGGATTTTCCAGATTAAATGCACTATACTTGTCCAAAGCCTTAACCAAGTCCTCGTAATGGTAGTTAACAATATTCTGACCATTTTCATTGTGGGCACCACGCAAGATAGCGTGAGCGAGTGAGTTACCATCTGTTTTCACTTCAGCGCCATTGTAAAGGAAATGCTGTTGGTTCTGCGCCGCATAGATACCATTAAACATGACATTCAAATTCCCTGACGTTGGGTTCTTCAAGCCAATTGGTACATCAATACCTGAAGCTACAAAGCGGTGTTCTTGGTCCTCAACCGAACGTGCTCCAACAGCGTGGTAGCTAAGTAGGTCATCAAAGAAGGAAAGATTTGACGGATAAAGCATCTCGTCAGCGATTGGAAGGCCTGTTTCAGTAATAATACGTGACTGAAGGTGGCGAACCGCCTTAACCCCAGCAAGAAGGTCTACATCACCCTCTGCATCTGGTTGGTGGATAAGCCCCTTATAACCATCTCCATTAGTACGTGGTTTAGCCGTATAAACACGCATAACAATAAAGATTTTATCTTTCACTTCTTCCTGAAGTTTGGCCAAACGGTGGGCATAATCAAGAACGGCTTCTTCATTGTCGGATGAACATGGACCAATAACCAAGAGAACACGTTTGTCCTCACCCTTGATAATTTTTGCCAAGGTCTCATCATTAGCCTGTTTAGTTACTAGAGCGTCTCCCGTAAGAGCATGTAATTTCCTTACTTCCGCTACATCAATCAGCGGACTATTTTGGTGAATTCCCATTTATTTCCCTCTCTTTGTGAAAAGAGAGCGAACCGCTTGGTCATCCAAACGGTTCACTCCCCATATATGGTTTCTGTTACCTTATTATTTTGACAAAGTATCATGGATTTCACGAATCAATTCTTCTGTCTTATCCCAACCAAGACATGGGTCAGTGATTGATTTACCATAGACATCTGGCGCATCTTGACGGCCATCTTCAAGGTAAGATTCAATCATGAAACCACGTGCAACTTTGTTGATTTTTTCATTCCAATCACGGTTAATCAAGGTTTGACGAACGATACGGATTTGTTCCAAGTAACGTTTACCTGAGTTATCATGGTTTGTATCAATAACGATGAATGGATTTTCAAGGCCCATTTGTTCATAGTGTTCGATTGTTTCAAGCACATCATCATAGTAGAAGTTAGGCACGTTTTTACCATATTCATTCGTTGAACCACGAAGAATAACGTGTGCCAATGGGTTACCTGATGTTTCAACTTCTTCACCGTTAAAGAGGAAGTTTTGTTTGTTTTGCGCAGCGTAGATACCGTTAAACATCACGTTAAGGTTCCCTGATGTTGGGTTCTTCATACCAGTTGGAACATCAATACCTGATGCAACAAAACGGTGTTGTTGGTCTTCTACAGAACGTGCACCGATGGCAATATATGACACAAGGTCATCTACCAAAGGAAGGTTTTCTGGGTAAAGCATTTCATCAGCAGTTATGATACCAGTTTCAGTGATAACACGGTAGTGAAGATTACGTACAGCCTTGATACCATTGATTAGGTTTGGTTTACCTTCAGCATCAGGTTGGTGCACAAGCCCTTTATAACCATCACCATTTGTACGAGGTTTAGCTGTATAAACACGCATAACCATAAAGACTTTATCTTTCACTTCTTCTTGAAGTTTAGCCAAACGGTGAGCATAATCAAGAACGGCTTCTTCATTATCAGATGAACATGGACCAATAACCAAAAGCGTACGGTCATCTTCACCCTTGATGATTGCTTCAAGCTCTTTATCACGAGCTTGTTTCTTGGCAAGGGCTTCACCTGTCAATGTAGTTGATTCTTTAACTGCATCAAAATCAATTTTTTCACTTACTGCTTTAAAAACCATAATAATTACCTATTTCTTTTTATCTAAAACTGTTTACGACCGTGACAATTTTTGAATTTCTTACCAGAGCCACATGGACAGAAGTCGTTACGACCAACCTTACTAAAGTCAATTTCTTGACCATTAGCATCTGCTTGGTGGGCCTGGATATTGCCTGTTGCTGTTGTTGAAACGCGTTCATTAACATGTTCACGAGATTGTTCGTGGATTTGTGCTTTCATCATCGTACGAGTCACATCATACTCAATAGCACCAATCATATCTTGGAACATCTTGAAACCTTCAGATTGATATTCAACGATTGGGTTGTTTTGCGCATAACCACGCAAACCAACGGCGTTACGTAATTGATCAAGGGCATCAATGTGGTCTGTCCACTTATTATCAACAACCATCAAAATCAAGACTTTTTGGAACTCACGGATAGCTTCCTCTGAACGTAATTTCTTGATTTGACGATTATAAACATCGTCTGCTAACTCAGTCAGATAAACCTTGATAGCATCATAATTAACACTACGTTTCGTTACCTCTCCCACTTCTTGTAAATCTTCAAGTGAGATGGCATTCTCAGGAACCAGGGCCTGACGTGCAAAGTTCAAGATACCTTTAAGAGCTTCTTCTTGATCGTTGCGACTGTGTCCATCAACCGTACGGTTAATAGTACGCTTGATCATAGCCTTGATTTCAGGTTCAAGGTCACGCTCTGCTGTAATAACATCATAACGCTCAGCATAGATGATTTCACGCTGTTCACGCATAACGTCATCGTACTGAAGGACTTGTTTACGAGTATCGTAGTTATTCCCTTCGACACGTTTTTGAGCTGATTCCACTTGACGGGTCAACATACGTGATTTGATAACAATATCTTCGTCATCAGCGTTCAAACGTTCCAAGACATGCTTGATACGGTCAGAACCGAAACGACGCATCAATTCATCTTCAAGAGATAAGTAGAATTGAGACTCCCCTGGATCCCCTTGACGTCCCGCACGACCACGCAACTGGTTGTCGATACGACGGCTTTCGTGACGCTCTGTACCAATGACACAGAGTCCACCAAGGTCAAGAACACCTTCACCAAGTTTGATGTCAGTACCACGGCCGGCCATATTGGTCGCAATCGTAACAGCACCACGTTGACCTGCATTCATAATAATATGTGCTTCTTTTTCGTGGTTCTTGGCATTAAGCACTTCGTGAGGAATACCTGCGTCAACCAACATCTTAGAAATCAAGTCAGATGTTTCAACGGCAACCGTACCAACAAGGACTGGCTGCCCCTTCTCATAACGACGCTTAACATCTTGTACCACAGCACGGAATTTAGCATCCAAGGTTGAGTAAAGAAGGTCGTCATGGTCAATACGTTGAATTGGACGGTTTGTTGGAATTGGGATGATTCGCATGTTATAGATTTCACGGAATTCATCTTCTTCAGTCTTACCAGTACCAGTCATACCTGACAATTTCTTGTACATACGGAACATATTTTGGTAAGTGATTGAGGCAGAAGTCTTAGTTTCCTCTTGGACTGGTACACCTTCTTTAGCCTCGATAGCTTGGTGGAGCCCATCTGAGAAACGACGACCTTCCATGGTACGACCAGTAAATTGGTCAACGATAAGGATTTCTTGCTCAGGACTTACCACGTAGTCAATATCATGCAACATGATATAGTTGGCACGAAGGGCATTGTCAATATAGTGAGTCAAGGCAACATTGTCAATATCGTATAAGTTGTCCAAGTTGAAGAATTCTTCAGCCTTGTCAATACCTGAGTCATTCAAACCAATCGTTTTTGTTGGAATATCAATGGCATAATCATCTTCTGTCAAGGTCTTAACAAAGGCATCTGCACGATGATACAACTGGTTAGTTTCTGAACTTACAGGACCTGATACAATCAATGGTGTACGGGCTTCATCAATAAGAACCGAGTCAACCTCATCGACTAAGGCATAATTCAATGGACGTTGTACCATATTTTCCTTACGAACAACCATGTTATCACGAAGATAGTCGAAACCTACCTCTGAGTTGGTCGAGTAAGTGATATCACAGTTATAAGCTTCACGTTTTTCAGCTGGTGATTTAGCTGAAAGGTTAATCCCTACTGACAAACCAAGCCAACTATAAAGCTCACCCATTTCAGTCGCGTCACGCTCTGAAAGGTATTCGTTAACGGTGATAACGTGTACACCTTCACCTGAAATAGCATTCAAGTAAACAGGCATTGTCGCAGTAAGGGTTTTCCCTTCCCCTGTACGCATCTCCGGTACGTCACCATGGTGGAGCACAATACCACCCATAATTTGCACACGATATGGGAAAAGTCCAAGAACACGTTTCGCTCCCTCACGAACAACCGCAAATGCCTCTGGCAAGAGTTGATCTAGACTTTCTCCGTTTTGATATCGTTGTTTAAATTCTTCTGTTTTTGCCTGAAGTTCTTCATCTGAAAGAGCCGCCATTGCATCAGCATAGCTCTCAACTTTCTTGGCAGTTTTTTCTAGTTTTTTAATTTCGCCTTTATCATTTTCAATGATTTTGCGTAATATATTTGCCATCTTTTTTCCTTTCGACAGTCTTTATCTCCATATTTTACCACAAATGCCCCTTTTAAACAAG
Source organism: Streptococcus vestibularis (assembly GCF_900636445.1). Lineage (NCBI taxonomy): Bacteria > Bacillati > Bacillota > Bacilli > Lactobacillales > Streptococcaceae > Streptococcus > Streptococcus vestibularis. Next base: position 1,687,115 of record NZ_LR134275.1, read on the forward strand.
AAATCACTCAAGTATTGACAAAGAAAAAAGCCCCATTTTAAAGGCTTTCACAACAGATTAGCAAATAAACAAAAACTTCTTTATTAGATTCACTGAAAATATCGACAATAACACTTCAAGGCTATTTCTCAGTGATTTCTTGATTCTCTAAGAAATCCTCAAAGTCATGTAAGAGATTTTCAAAGGCCTGTTCAAAGAAAGCTCTATCACTACTACTATAAGCCTTCATAATCATAGGACTGGCCTCAAAATCCACGTAAAATTCGTATTCCAGAACACCATTTTCCCAGTAAAATTTGATGCTAGGGGAGGCCGTTTTTTCACCGCACATCCCAGGAATAGCCCGTTGTAAGCCATAAATGTGGTCTCCATAGTCTTTCAGACGATAGTAAGCTCCCTCAAAATAATAGGATTTGCCGATTTCAATACGCTCAAATAGTGCAGCTAAAACTTTTTCATTACTCATACTTAAGCCTCATTAGGGTGACTGACAATCATCTCCAATTGTCCATCAATTTCCCAATCTGTCACATCATTTGGAAGAATGAAGTGATCACCTTTTTTTAGACAATAAATGCGTGAATCGATAGTCATAGTCCCATTGCCAGAAAGTACTGAACAAAGCAAATAAGGAGCTGATTGTTTGAAGTCAACCAAGCCATTGAGTTTCCATTTATATACGGCGAAGAAGGAGTTTGATGTCAAACAAGTCGACTCTAATTGCAAGGTCTTAACAGTTGCTGGGACGCTATTTTCTGGGTCCCCTAGATCCAAGACATCAAGAGACTGTTGAATATGAAGCTCACGTTTATTGCCCTGATCATCCCTACGATCAAAATCATAGACACGGTAAGTGGTGTCGCTAGATTGTTGAGTTTCTAAGATCAGGATACCTGGACCAATAGCATGCATGGTACCACTTGGTACAAAGAAAAAGTCACCTTTCTTAACAGGAGTTTTCGACAAAAGCCCATCCCAATCACCCGCTTCAATCAAAGCTGCCAGCTCTTCCTTGGTCTGAGCATTGTGGCCATAGATAATTTCGGCGCCCTCTTCGGCGTCAATAATATACCAACACTCCGTCTTTCCTAGTTCACCTTCATGCTCCATACCATAGGCATCGTCTGGGTGTACCTGCACTGACAGCCAATCATTAGCATCCAAAATCTTGGTCAATAAAGGAAATACACTCGCCTTTGGATGTCCAAAAAGTTCTGGTTTATCCTTGTAAAGCTCTGCCAGATGAAAACCAGCATACTTTCCGTTTTTGACATAGGATACACCATTAGGATGAGCAGAGATTGCCCAGTATTCGCCAGTGTGTTCACTGGAAATATCATAACCAAATTCTGTCTTAAGGCGATTACCTCCCCAGATTTTTTCATGCATTGGCGAATCTAAAAATAAAGGTTCCATTACATCCTCCTGTATAGAGCAAAACGCCTTAAGATCATGTCTTAAAGCGATTTTACATATTTTGCTTATTTGCGTGAGTGTTTGTCAGCTACATCTTTGGCAAGTGCAAAGTTACCAAGCGTCGCAGAGCCATTACCTGAAACAGCCGGTGTCACAATATATTCAGTCACGTCTGGCACTGGAAGGTAACCATTCAAAAGAGTTGTGAATTTTTCACGGACACGACGAAGCATGTGTTCTTGTCCCATAACACCACCCCCAAAGACGATAACTTCTGGACGGTAGAGCACAGTTGCCTGGACAGCAGCTTGAGCAATGTAGTAAGCTTGAACATCCCAAACCTCAGAATTTTGCTCAATCAATTCGCCACGAATACCTGTTCGAGCTTCGAGTGATGGTCCAGCAGCCAAACCTTCCAAACATCCGCGGTGGAATGGACAAGTTCCGTTAAATTCATTGGAAACATCATTTGGGTGAAGAGGTACATATACGTGACCAGCTTCAGTGTGACCCATACCACCAATGAACTCACCATTTTGAATAGCACCGGCTCCAATACCAGTTCCGATAGTGTAGTAAACAAGACTCTTAACACCTTTACGAACAAGTGTCTCACCATAAGCAGATGAGTTAACATCAGTCGTAAAGTAGAAAGGAATATTAAACTCTTTAGCAATCAAACCAAGAAGGTCGACATTTGACCAATGTGGTTTTGGTGTTGAAGTCACAAAACCATATGTTTCAGAGTTTGGATCAACATCAATTGGTCCAAATGAACCAATTGCAATTCCAGCCAATTGATCTTCATAACGTTTGAAAAATTCAATCGTACGATCAATTGTTTCATAAGGTGTTGTTGTTGGGAATTGCGTTTTTTCAATGACTTGGAATTTCTCATCACCAACAGCACAAACAAACTTTGTACCACCAGCTTCCAAGCTTCCGTATAGTTTAGCCATATGTAAAGCTATCTCCTTTTATGATCAATAAATAACTATCTTATTACTATTATAAAGAAAAGCAAGATAAAAGACAATCTAAATAAAAGCATATTTAAGCTGCTACAAACTTGGCTTCATATCACTCTTCTTTATAAAACATTCAACTAAAAAAGCCGAAACAGCTTCGACTTTTCTAGCGTATTATTTAACTGCGATGAAGTCAGCACCCTCAGCAACTGAACCAGTTGCTACTGATGAAACATCTTCGAAGTCTGCAGTGTTTGTAACGATAACCATAGTTGTATCGTCAAGACCTGCTTCAGTGATAACTGAGCTATCGAAGGTAGCCAAGACATCACCTTTTTTAACACGTTGATTTGCTTGAACCTTAGCATCAAATCCTTTGCCATCAAGTGAGACAGTATCGATACCGATGTGGATAAGCACTTCAGCACCTTTATCAGATTTAAGTCCGTAAGCGTGACCTGTTGGGAAGGCAATTTGCACTTCACCGTCAAATGGTGCAACAACTTGGTTACCTGAAGGTTTGATAGCGGCACCTTTACCCATAGCTCCTGAAGAGAAGACTGGGTCATTTACATTTTCCAAAGCTACAACTTCACCTTTAAGTGGAGCAGCGATTGTTTCAGCTTGTAATGCAACTGGAGCTGATTCTGCAGATGCAATATCTTCAGCAACAACTTCTTTTTGAGCTTCAACTTCTTCCTCTTTATAACCAAAGAGCCAAGTAAGAACGAAACCAAGAGCAAGTGTTACAAGTACCATGATCACATACTTAAGTACTTGACCGTTTAGGTAAAGAAGAGTACCAGGAACGATTGTTACACCAAATCCTGTACCAGCAAGGTTAAGGATTGATGCCAACCAACCACCGGCAGCACCAGCGATAAGCCCCATGATAAATGGTTTACCGAAACGAAGGTTAACCCCGAAGATAGCTGGTTCAGTGATACCAAGTACCGCTGAAAGAGTTGCAGGGAAAGCAAGAGCTTTCAACTTAGAATCTTTAGTTTTAACACCCACTGCAAGTGTCGCACCAGCTTGGGCAGTCATAGCAGCTGTGATGATAGCGTTAAGTGGGTCTTTACCAGTATTAGCAATGAGGTTAGCTTCAAGCAAGTTAAAGACGTGGTGAACCCCTGTAACGACGATAACTTGGTGAACTCCACCAAGAACAAGACCAGCAAGACCAAATGGCAAGTTAAGAATCCATTCTGTAGCAGCAAGAACATAGCTTTCAACAGTATGGAAGACAGGGCCAATGATAAAGAGAGCCAAGGCTGACATTACAGCAAAGACGATAAGTGGACGCAAGAGAAGGTCAAGAACGTCTGGAACCCATTTACGAACCCATTGCTCGAACTTAGCACCAAGCAAACCTACGAAGAAGGCTGGAAGCACTGAATTTTGGTAACCTACTACTGGAATAAAATCAAAGAAGTAGATTGGTTTAGCAGCACCTGATGCAACATCCCAAGCGTTAGGAAGGGCGTTGTTAACCATCATCAAACCAAGAACCAAACCAAGAAGTGGTGAACCACCAAATACGTTAAAGGCTGACCAACAAATCAAGGCTGGGAAGAAGGCGAAGGCTGTATCTGTCAATACAACTGTGTAAGTATAGAAATCAGTAGCAGCAAAAGCTTTTGATGTTGTACCGAATAAACCAAGAACTGTATCGTTATTAATTGCTCCACGGATACCCATAAAAAGACCAGTCGCTACGATTGCTGGAAGCAATGGAACGAAAACATCACCAAACGAACGGATAGCACGTTGGAACCAATTCCCTTGTTTAGCAGCTTCTGCTTTTTGTTCGTCTTTAGATGCTGTTGGAAGACCTTGAGCAACGACTTCGTCGTAAATCTTGTTAACAGTACCTGTACCAAAAATCATTTGGTATTGACCTGAGTTAAAGAAAGCACCTTGAACTTTTTCAATGTTCTCAGCCTTTTCTTTATTGATTTTGTTTTCATCTTTGACCATCACACGTAGACGAGTCGCACAGTGAGCAACACTGTTGACGTTTTCACGTCCACCGAGGGCGTCGATGACTTCTTTTGCAATTTGTTTGTTATCCATTTGCAAAATTCTCCTTAATAAAATTTGATATGAAAGCGTTTAGCTTTTCTTTACGATAACTATTTTAGCATCTTTTTGTCATATGTCAACCGTTTAGCATATTTTTTGTTTTTTTATGATAAATCGTTGATTTTTCTAGGTAAAACGTTTACTATATTACTAACAAATAGATTAGGAGATCCCTTTATATGAATCTACCAACAGAAGTTCGTTACCGTCCATACGCAGATTGGACAAACGAAGAAAAAACAAAAATTAAAGAAAATGTCGCTAAATCACCTTGGCGTGCAAGCTACCATATCGAACCAGAAACAGGGCTTCTTAATGATCCAAACGGTTTTTCTTACTTTAATGGTAAGTTCCAACTTTTCTACCAAAGTTGGCCATTTGGAGCTGCTCATGGTTTGAAACAATGGGTGCATACTGAAACTGAAGATTTGGTTCACTTTACAGAAACTGGTGTCAAACTCTTGCCAGACCATGAAAATGATAGCCACGGTGCCTACTCAGGTTCTGCTTATCAAATTGGTGATAAACTCTTTATCTTCTACACAGGTAACGTTCGTGATGAAAATTGGGTTCGTGACCCACGCCAAATCGGTGCCTGGATGGATAAAGACGGCAAAATCGAAAAATTCGACAAGGTTCTTATCAAGCAACCTGCTGACGCTACTGAGCACTTCCGTGACCCTCAAATCTTCGATTACAAGGGACAATTCTACGCTATCGTAGGTGCTCAAAACCACTATAAACAAGGTTTTATCAAACTTTACAAGGCAGTAGACAATGATGTCGAAAACTGGGTTGAAGTTGGAGACCTAGACTTTGATGGCACTGGCTCAGAATACATGATTGAGTGTCCTAACCTTGTCTTTGTAGATGGTAAACCTGTTCTTCTTTATAGCCCACAAGGTCTTGACAAAGCTGAACTTGACTACGACAACATTTACCCTAACACTTATAAGATTTTTCAAGATTTCGACACTGAGAAACCTGCCCTTGTTGATGGCACACCAATTATCAACTTGGACTATGGATTTGAAGCATACGCGACTCAAGGCTTTAACACTCCAGATGGTCGTGCCCTTATTGTTAGCTGGATTGGTCTTCCAGATGTGGACTATCCAACTGACAAATACGACTACCAAGGTGCTATGAGCTTGGTTAAAGAATTATCTATCAAAGATGGTAAACTCTACCAATACCCAGTAGAAGCTATTACAAGCTTACGTGCTAGTCAAGAAGATTTCTCTGAAAAAACGGCAACAACTAACACTTACGAGCTTGAACTTAACTTTGAAGCTAACAGCCAAACAGAACTTGTCCTCTTTGCAAACCAAGAAGGAAACGGCTTGTCACTTACTGTTGATACTGAGAACGGAAAAGTTATCCTTGACCGTTCTAAAGCTGGTGAACAATATGCTACTGACTTTGGAACAAGTCGTGAATGTACACTTGATGCCGGTCAAGCTGCAACCGCAAACATCTTTGTAGATAACTCAATCGTTGAAATTTTCTTCAACAAAGGTGAGAAAGTCTTCACTAGTCGTGTTTTCCCAAGTGCAGAACAAACTGGTATCAAAGTAACATCAGGAAACGTTTCTGGACACTACTTCGACTTGAAATACTAGGGTGATTTATGGTCGCAAAGCTTACTGACGTTGCCGAACTAGCTGGTGTGAGCCCAACCACAGTTTCTCGCGTCATAAACAAAAAGGGCTACCTCTCACAGAAGACCATTGACAAAGTTCACGCTGCTATGCAAGAACTCAACTATAAACCTAATAATTTAGCTCGAGGTCTTCAAGGAAAGTCGGCCAAACTCGTTGGCTTGATTTTCCCAAATATTTCCAATGTATTTTATGCCGAACTTATTGAACGTCTTGAGGATGAACTCTTTAAGCAAGGCTATAAAACCATTATTTGTAATAGTGAGCACGATCCTAACAAGGAGAGGGACTATTTGGAGATGCTTGCCGCCAACCAATGTGATGGCATCATCTCGTCTTCTCACAATCTTGGTATCGAAGATTATGAAAAGGTTGAAGCTCCTATCATTGCCTTCGACCGTAATCTGGCCCCAAAGATTCCTATTATCTCATCTGATAACTTTGAAGGAGGAAAATTAGCCGCAAAAGCCTTAGTCAAGGCTGGTTGCCAGCGTATTGTCATGATTACAGGTAATGATAATTCAGATTCTCCAACTGGACTCCGTCAACTTGGGTTCAATTACGAATTGAATAAACACGGTATTGTCTGCCCTGTCCCAAACGATTTATCTCTCATGCGACGAGAATTGGAAATCAAATCTATTATTTCTCGTGAAAAACCGGATGGTATCTTTGTCTCAGATGATTTAACAGCTATCTTAGTCATGAAAGTAGCTAGACAACTAGAACTTTCCATCCCCGATGACTTAAAAATCATCGGTTACGACGGTACTGCCTTTATCCGACACTTCTATCCAGAGCTAGCAACCATCCAACAGCCTTTGGATGAAATTGCTAAACTTTGTGTCGAAATTCTTTTGAAGAAAATCAAAGGCGAAATAGTCAGTCGTGATTATGTGCTACCAGTAAATTTGATTTCTGGTGGCAGTATATAAATAAAAGTCGCAAGAAATCTCCGTTTGCGACTTTTTCTTGAGCTTAGTTATCAAAAAAAGAAGTTGAAACAGCAATCAACTTCTTTTTCTTATGCTTCGTCTGTCACAAACTGACTAAGAACACCATTAATGAACTTAGCAGATGTTTCATCAGAATATTTTTTAGCAATTTCAATAATTTCATTGATAGCCACACGTCCTGGTGTCTCTTCAAAAGACGTGATTTCATAAAGTCCCAAACGAAGGAGAGTACGATCTGTCACAATCAAACGTGAAAGACTCCAACCTTCTTTCAATTTTTCTTCAATTTGACTATCAAGTTGAGCCAACTCTTCACGGACGCCTGTTACTAGGCTAAGGAGAAAAGCTGGTACATCAACTTCAGTTTCTTCGTCAATTGGCTTGTCATAAGTGTAAGCGAAATGTGCTTGTTCCAGAGCTTCACCACCAAATTCAAGGGCAAAAAGCGTTTGAAAAGCACGCTCACGAAGGTCACGACGTGAATCTTTAAAGATATTAGTCATTCAAAAAATCCTCGTTAAACAATTCAGCCAAGTCCGGTTTTTGCGACTTTTCAGTAACAATAGATTCAACGTGAACGTTGACTTCTGAAATTGACACTTCGGCCATATCATAGACAGCTGCTTTAACAGCCTTTTGAATCTCAATTGAAACCGCAGGCACATTAACGCCATACTGAAGAGAAACGTAGATATCAGCGTTTACTGTACCATCTTCCTCAGTTTGAAGATAAACACCACGTCCCAAGCTTGTTTTGCTGAGACTATCTGTAACGTTTTTGTTTTGAAGGGCGTAAACACCGTCCACTTTAGTTGCAGCGATACCAGTAATCACTTCAAGAACACGAGGAGCAATTACGATTTCACCGATATTTTCTGTAGTCATCGCATATTTCCTTTCCGTTAGTTTGGAAAATAAAGCTTTCAAACCAGTGGTTCGAAAGACTTAGTTAGGCTTAGGCACGTGATACGTAAGTACCTTCAGCTGTGTTGATAACCAATTTTTGACCAGCTTCGATAAAGTCTGGAACGTTAACCACAAGACCAGTTTCAAGTGTTGCAGGTTTACCTGAACCTGTAACTGTTGCACCTTTGATTGATGGTTGTGTTTCAGTAACTGTCAATTCAACAGTTGTTGGCACTTGCACACCGATAACTTCTGTTCCGTAGAATTGGATTTTTACGTCTGAGTTTTCAAGGATAAATTTCAATTCTTCTTGAACGTTGGCTACTGGGATTTCATATTGGTCATATGTTTCAGTGTTCATGAAGTATGCAGTATCATCCATTTGGTACAAGTATTGTGCTGGTACTGTTTCGATGATTGCTTGTTCAAATTTTTCTTCTGGACGGTAGCTAGTGTCAAAAGTTGAACCTGAGCGAACATCACGCAATTTCATACGCATGATTGTGTTACCTTTACCAGGTTTGTGGTGGCTAGCTTCAAGAACTTTGATCAATTTGCCATCACTTGTTACGAAAGTCATACCCGCACGGAGTTTACTTGCTTCAATCATTATTAAATACCTCTTTGTAAAAATTATTATCAGTTTATTCTACCATAAATGACAGCATGGCTCAAATGTTTTATAGAATCAGACCTAAAACCTAAGATTTTCCAAGGAAAATCTAGTCATCCATCCCCAAGTGTACCTCTGGAACATCATGTTGCACATAAGAGACTCCCTTTTGTTCCATCAACTCAATCGCAAAGGCGTGGGGGCGATAATTAGCCTTATAAGTAATCTTAACAACGCCAGCCTGAAGGAGAGCTTTGGTGCAGTTAATACAGGGAAAATGCGTCACATAAATTTCTGTATTTTTAGTAGAAATCCCCTCTTTGGCACACTGGATAAGAGCGTTCATCTCCGCATGGACCGTACGAATACAGTGACCATCTTCCATGTAGTGACCAACCTCATTACAGTTATCTGTCTCAGAGACTCCACCGTTATAACCTGTAGCAATAATGCGGTTGTCCTTGACCAAAACAGCACCAACAAAGGCACGGTCACAGGTAGAACGTTTAGAAATCAGCTCTGCATTAGCCATAAAATAGTCTTGCCAAGATAGACGGTTTGGCATAAAATATTCCTCCAAATCTTAGAGTACAATCAATTCCTTAGGTGCAAGAGTAATCAATTCGCAACCATTTTTAGTAATAATGATATCATCTTCAATACGAACACCGTATTTGTCAGCCAAATAAATACCTGGTTCATCCGTCAAGACCATACCAGCTTCGATAGTCTCATCAGAATTACCGAAGTAAGGAATCTCGTGAATATCAAGACCGATACCATGTCCAATACCATGTGTAAAGTAGTCGCCGTATCCCGCTTCGACAATAACATCACGCGCAACCTTATCATAGTCACGACGTGTCATACCAGCCTTAGCTGCGTCAATCAAGGCCTGGTTAGAACGTAGAACGATATCATAAATTTCACGCTCCTCATCAGTGGTGTCACCAATATGGATAGTACGAGTCATATCACTAACATAGTGATTGTAGTAACAACCAAAGTCCATAGTCAAAGTTTCTCCTGACTGAATGACCTTGTCTGAAGCAACACCGTGAGGCATAGCTGAACGGTAACCTGAAGCAATGATAGACTCAAAGGAAATACCTGAAGCTCCATATTCACGCATACGGAAATCTAGGAAGTTAGCCACTTGTAGTTCTGTTGTTTGACCTGGTTTGATAAAATCAAGCACATCTGTAAAGGCACGGTCTGAGATAGAACAAGCCTTACGGATAGTTGCCAATTCTTTTTCGTCCTTGATCATACGCAACTCTTCCATGAAGTTACTTTGTGGTGACAAAGTGTAGCCTTCAAAAATCGCTTGAAGACCTTGATAGTAAGCAAATGATACCTGATTGTCAAAACCTATTGTCTCCAGTTTATCAGCCCCGATAATTTTAACAATATCCTTAAGTGGATCCTTACTTTCAATAATATCAAAGCCATGCACGGATTGTTTGGCAATGAGGGTATAACGTGAATCGGTTAAGAAGAGGCGACGATTCTTAGTGATGAAGACAGTCGCATTTGTCCCCCAGAAATCTGTCAAATAATAAATATTGTTTTGTCCTGTCACCAACAAGGCATCAAGGCCTGATTGGGCAAGTTTAGCATCAAATCGTTCAAGTCTACGTTGCATTTGAATGACTCCTTTGGTATTTTAGGTTAATTATACCAAATTCTCAGATTTTAAAGGACGAAATTGATACTTTATCGTGTTTTTTTGATGGCATTAAGAAAAAGCCAGATGAAATTCTGACTTTATAAGCACTACACATAGGCTCGCTTTTCGTAGATAGTTGGCGCAAAGAGGAGCAAAACCAAAGTCCAAGCAAACAAAACAAAGGCTTCGCGAAGACTGAAGAACTGTTGACCGCTAGTAAAGACTGCTCGCATAAAGCTAAATGGCACATAAGTCATCAACTTAGTTATGGTATCCCCTAAACTAGCCAAATAGAGCGTAAAGAAAGTCATTCCTGTTACACCAAAATAGGTCATTACAAAGGCTGTCAAGGTACTTTTTACAAACAATACAAGTAAGGAGGAAACCATATAAATAAAGGCTCCATAGAGTAGAAAATCAATATAGATGCCTCTGATATAATCCCACAAAGGAAAATCGACATGTTGCACAGAATACTTGTAGAAGGCCAACTCCAAAACCAAAATAGTAGCAGCAACTATAGACAACACAAGGAAACTTAAGAGTTTTCGAAGAATAACCTCGCATCCAGATAAGGAAGACACCCGAATCATATTAATTGTTCGATTCTGAAATTCTCGTCCAAGACTAGATACTGCTAAATAAACAAAGACGATATCCACGATAAAAGAATAACTGGCAACAATCGCAGATGGACCAAGGTAATCTCCCCTATAGCCATCACATAAGATTACAATTGCACCAATCAAGGCTACCAATCCGAGACAAATAAAGACACTCCTCGTCACACATTCCTGCTGTAAAAATACGGTTCTCAATTTACTTTTCATTGAATAGCACCTCACTTAATCCTTCTTTTTCATAAGTAAAAGGAATCCCCTCCCTATCCATAACCTGCTTAACAGCTGCTAATCCTTTGACTAAGATATCATGCTTTTGTCGTTCAAAAGGTAGACCATTTAATTTGAGCAGAGACATCAATGACTTCAAACTTAAATCCTCAGTATAAATCTTGTATTTAACATTATCACTATCATCTAAGTAAATCAGCTTATGATTCCTCAACAAATAGTTTTTCGTACAAACCTGCTCAAGATTAGACAAGATATGACTCGAGATAATAAAGGTTAGACCATGATTTTTCGCTAACTTTTTAATTAATGTGAGAAGACTGTTGATTCCATTAGGATCCAGACCATTTGTAGGCTCATCAAGAAGGATAAGTTCATCTGAAGCAATTAAGGCGATAAACAACCCCACACGTTGCTTCATTCCCAAAGACAATTTGGAAGCCTTGCGTTTAAGATAGGCTGCCACCTCCAACTCGTCCTTATAACGGTCAATCAATGCGTAATCTTTACTGTACAATTTACAATAGAATTTAAGATTAGCTTCAACAGTCATGTTAGGATATAGAGCCGGAGCTTCAATCAAGGCTCCTACAGTTCTTGTTTTTAAGTCAATAATATCCTTGGGTCCTGCCAAAATACCTGAAACTAGTTTCATCAGGGTCGTCTTCCCTGCACCATTATTACCAATCAAACCGGCAATATCCCCCTTCTCTAACGTAAACGAGATATTATCCAAAACGGTTTGCTTTCCAAAACTATAGGTTAAGCCTTTCACCGCTAGCACTGTCATCTTTCTACCTTTCTTTGTTTAAATATATTTCTAATATAAATCTTTAACATCCAAGTGATTAGTTCACCTGAACGATGATAACTTATAACGTTTATTCTTTTTGACTCTCATGAAAATAAGAGTTATTTAATAACCTGCTATCTTATTTTTCTCAGTTTTAAAATCTCAACTGCAATATAACTTACTTGTCCAACTCCATAACCAATGTCATATGCTACATTTCCCCCAACAATTTCAGAAAGCTTATCAAAGGTTAAAGAATCAAATTTATCCATCATCATTGTATCCATATACATTTTCCCTTAACCTCTAAATCCATCTACAAATCCACGACCAAAATCATAAACCGTGTGAGTAACTACTCCGACTCCATATCCTACAGATGAATCAATACTTCCACCAACTACAATTACTAAATCTTTAATATCAATTTTTTGAAATGCATTTTTCATGTTCTCTCCTATTCTTTATTTCATTGACTTCGACTACCTACCACGCATGATGAAAACCTTTTACAAATTCGTTAATAACGTACTTACCATATTTAACTGGATTGAAACCACCACTGATTTGCTCTAAATCATCATTGGACAACACCGTAAATAATTGTTTTTCTTCTAACATTACAAAGCTCCTTTCTAAATAAAATTCTAAGGTTAGCTCTCTCAGCAGCTCTTAGCTACTAAGTCCAATCTATGACTTCATTATAAGAGCTTAACAAGATAAAAAAGTGACATAAATGTCACCATTCCATAGCATTAAAGGCAAAAAGAAAAGGCTAAGCAAATAAACTCAACCTGAGACTATAGTAATCAACAGAGAAAATCATTTCTCCTTATCCTTACTCGCCACCCTAAGCGCAAACAAAGAAAAAGCTAGCGAAAGTGTTGACCAGACGAAACAATGGTCAATAAAGGCAACGCCTTCGTTGAAACTTAGCGTAGCATTTATCATCACAATAAATAGCCAGACGATCACGATAACAATGCTTAAACTTCTAATAAGATTATTCTTCTGTTTATCCATATTTCTCTTTCCCATATTTGGTACTCATGGTAACTTCTAATCGCCATAAGGAGGGCTTCTTTTCAACCACCATTTGTTCCAACCCAATCGTTCAGGCAAGGTTTGAGGTCTAGCTACAAAACCACCCCCTGTAACATTTTCTAAGGTTTCAGCATTGAGCTCTTCACCATATGCCTTAGTTCGCATTCTTATTTCTCCTTTCTTTTCAAAAATAAATACAGCAATAACCACCTGGACTATACAAGATTTAGTCGTCTTGGAGACCTAGTTGGTTTGGGTATAAGATCATTATAAGTTCTCTCTTTTCAAAACAATAGTGACATAAATGTCACTATCACTGAACACAAAAATCCAAGCCTCTATAAGACCTGTTCCAAAACTTGTTTATTTCTACGGTGTTTCAGAATAAGATAAAATATCACTTCAAAAAGGAGAAAACTAACATAAACTCCTGAAACGTAAAGTAAGGTTTGCGATTTATCCGTTGTTGATTGAAAACGACCATGATGATCCACTGTACGGATGCTAATCAAAAGACAAATATCTAGAAATAGGGCTAGAAGAATACCATTAAAGCCTATGAAAAAACGCTTTTTAACCATAGTCTGACTCCTGTATGTTTTTTCCTAACCATAGAATAGCAAGCTCAACTTAAACCAACCTAAAGCAAAAAAAGACTCAAAGAGTCTTTTTACTTTATGTCAATTTTTCTTTCAAATATCGTCCTGTGTAGCTTTCTGGAACGGCTGCTACCTCTTCTGGAGTCCCTGTAGCAACGATAGTACCTCCACCGACACCGCCTTCAGGACCCAAATCGATGATATGGTCTGCGGTCTTGATAACATCCAGATTGTGCTCAATCACGAGAACAGTGTTTCCATCGTCCGCAAAACGCTGAAGCACCTTCAAAAGACGTGCAATGTCATCTGTATGGAGACCAGTCGTCGGTTCATCCAGAATATAGAAAGACTTCCCAGTAGAGCGTTTGTGCAACTCACTAGCCAGCTTCATACGTTGAGCTTCACCACCTGAGAGGGTTGTTGCTGGTTGTCCCAAGGTCACATACCCAAGCCCCACATCCTTGATTGTCTGCACTTTACGGGCAATCTTAGGAATAGCCGCAAAGAAGTCAACTGCGTCATCAACTGTCATATCCAGAATCTCCGCTATATTTTTCCCCTTATAACGAACCTCTAGGGTCTCAGAATTATAGCGTGTGCCATGGCAAACCTCACAAGGCACATAAACATCCGGCAAAAAGTGCATCTCAATCTTGATAATACCATCACCAGAGCAGGCTTCACAACGGCCACCCTTGACATTGAAAGAGAAACGCCCCTTCTTATAACCTCGGATCTTGGCCTCATTAGTTTGGGCAAACAGATCACGAATATCGTCAAAGACGCCCGTATAAGTCGCTGGATTAGAACGAGGTGTACGACCAATTGGACTTTGGTCAATATCGATCAAACGCTCGATATGCTCGATTCCTGTCACTGATTTGTGTTTACCAGGTTTCTCACTATTGCGATTGAGCTCTTGGGCAATTTTTTTCTTGAGAATTCCGTTAACCAAAGTCGATTTTCCCGAACCAGAAACACCTGTGACTGCAATCAACTTTCCAAGTGGAAACTTGACAGAGACATTCTTCAAGTTATTCTCACTAGCTCCTATGACCTCGATAAAACGACCATTACCTACACGACGTTCCGTCGGTACAGGAATTGATTTAGCACCTGACAGATATTGACCAGTGATTGATTTCTTATTCTTAGCCACTTCCTCTGGGGTTCCTGAGGCCATGATTTGACCACCAAAAGCACCAGCACCAGGCCCCACATCGATAAGCCAGTCAGCCTCACGCATGGTATCTTCATCATGCTCCACCACAATTAAGGTATTGCCAAGGTCACGCATCTTTTTAAGACTTGATATCAAGCGATCATTGTCACGCTGATGAAGCCCTATAGAAGGCTCATCCAAAACATATAAGACTCCAGAAAGGTTAGAGCCAATCTGTGTTGCCAAACGGATACGCTGACTCTCACCACCTGAAAGGGTTCCAGCCATACGAGAGAGGGTCAAATAATTAAGACCTACATTATTTAGGAAAGTCAAGCGGTCCTTGATTTCCTTAACAATTGGACGAGCGATCACTCTTTCATTTTCACCCAATTCAAGACGATCTATTTCCTGAAGATGGTCTGAAATAGACAGATCAGAGATTTGACCAATATTGAGGCCATTCTCACCACCAACACGAACCGAGAGTGCCGCTTCGTTAAGACGATAGCCATGACAAGTTGGACATGACAGCTCATTCATATAACCCCGCATGACATTGCGAGTGAAATCACTATTGGTCTCGTGGTAGCGACGATTGATATTAGTCACAACCCCTTCAAAAGGAATGTCAATATCACGCACCCCACCAAAATCATTAACATAATGAAAATGGAATTCACGATCTCCTGAACCATAAAGAACCAAATCCTGCTCTTCTTTTTTCAGTTTTTCAAATGGCGTATCCATATCCACGCCAAACTGATCCATGGCTTGCTCAAGCATGGCTGGATAATAGTTGGACGAAATAGGGTTCCAAGGCGCCAGCGCACCTTCACGCAAGGTCTTACTAGCATCAGGAATGACCAAATCCATATCAACTTCCAGTTTATTGCCCAAACCATCACAGGTCGGACAAGAGCCAAATGGGGCATTAAATGAAAAAAGACGAGGCTCCAACTCAGGAACTGTGAAGCCACAAACCGGACAAGAATAATGTTCTGAGTAAAGCAGCTCATTATCATCCATAGTGTCCACAATCAAGTAGCCATCCGCTAAACGTAGCGCCGCCTCGACTGAATCAAAGAGACGACTACGGATACCATCCTTATTGACCAAGCGGTCCACAACAACCTCTATGTTGTGCATCTTAGACTTAGACAACTCTGGCACTTCTGTAACATCGTAAATCTCACCATCTACACGAACACGAACATAACCATCCTTTTGTACACGTTCAAAAACGGCCTTGTGTTGCCCTTTTCTACGACGAACAATCGGAGCTAAAATCTGCATACGCGTACGCTCAGGAAGAGCTAGAACCTCATCCACAATCTGTTCCACAGAGGACGACTGAATGGCTCCATGACCATTAGGACAATAAGGGACACCCACACGCGCATACAGGAGACGAAGATAGTCATTAATTTCTGTTGCCGTTCCGACCGTCGAACGAGGGTTTTTACTTGTTGTTTTCTGGTCAATGGAGATGGCAGGACTCAAACCATCAATCGAGTCCACATCAGGTTTCTCCATATTTCCCAAAAACTGGCGGGCATAAGCCGAGAGACTTTCAACATAACGACGTTGCCCCTCTGCATAGATGGTATCAAAGGCCAAGGAAGACTTCCCAGAACCTGACAAGCCCGTCACCACCACCAGTTTATCACGCGGAATCTCCACATCGATATTTTTTAAATTGTGAGCTCTTGCTCCGTGAATCACTAACTTATCTTGCATATTTTTAAGAGGCCTAGCCCTAAAGCAACTGCCACTCCTTCCTACAGACGGATGGAAAATCCATCCCGACTTTCTCTCATAATTATAACAAAATTTCAATTTATCCAGCCAAAAAATGTTTCAAATGTAGTATAATGGTGAAGTGTCTAAAAAAGGCAAGGAACATCATCCCAAGCCTCTTTTGACAGCACCAAAAAAGCTAAGAGTAGTGCTAATTAGACTTAAAAGCGATTGTAAAAATCCTTTTATAATCAAGATGCTAGCACTTACTTAATGATAAAGGAGGGGTTCCCATTGAAACAAATGTTCTTATCCACCGGAAAAGAATTCAAAGAAATTGAAACATTCGAGCCTGGTGCTTGGATTCATTTGGTGAACCCTTCCCAAGAAGAAGCCATGAAGGTCGCAGAACGGTTTAACATTGATATTCAAGACCTCCGCGCCCCTCTGGACGTGGAAGAAACTTCACGTATCGATGTCGAAGATGACTACACCTTGATTCTGGTCGACGTTCCAACCCAGGAAGAGCGTAATAACAAAAGCTACTACGTCACTATTCCATTGGGTATCATCGTTACCGATGAGGTGGTTGTTACTACCTGTCTTGAGGACATTAGTCTCATGGATAACTTCCTAAACCACCGTGTGCGTAACTTCTACACCTTCATGAAGACACGCTTCGTCTTTCAGATCCTTTACCGCAATGCCCAACTTTACCTAACCGCCCTACGTTCTATCGACCGTCAGAGTGATAAATTGGAAGCTCAGTTGGAAAATGCGACTAAAAACGAGCACTTGATTGACATGATGGAATTGGAAAAATCCATTGTCTATCTAAAAGCCTCACTTAAGATGAATGAACGAATTGTCAAAAAGCTAACAGGTAACGCCTCTAGCTTGAAGAAATATATCGAGGACGAGGATCTATTGGAAGACACCTTGGTCGAAACCCAACAGGCCATCGAAATGGCAGGCATCTATGAAAATGTCTTGAATGCCATGGCCGAAACTTCTGCCTCTATCATCGGTAATAACCAGAACACTATCATGAAAACACTGGCTCTTATGACGATGGCTCTGGACATCCCGACCGTTATCTTCTCCGCTTACGGTATGAACTTTAAAAACAATTCTATGCCACTAAACGATTTAGATAACGCCTTTTGGGTCATCTTCTTCATCGCAGCCTTCGGGTCATCCTGCGTTGTTATCTACTTTATCAGAAAAAAATGGTTCTAACATAGAACCTCTTCTTTTCCCTAAACTGCTAAACTAAAAAATTAATACTATTTATCGAAAGGTCATCTCATGGACATCCAAAAACTCACCAAGAAAAACCAAGAATTCATCCACATCGCAACCAATCAGCTTATCAAAGACGGTAAGTCAGACCAAGAAATCAAAGACATCCTTGGTAATGTCATTCCTGAACTCCTTGAAAATCAGAAAAAAGGAATCACAGGACGCAGTCTTCTTGGTGCTCCAACGGTCTGGGCAGCTAGTTTCTCTCCTGAAAAACATCCACAACCTAACTCAGACAAAACCAGCAAAGAAGTCCCAGAAACAGACAAAACACCTTGGAAGATGTGGCTTGATACCTCACTTTTCCTTCTCGCCATTGTTGCCATCATGAACGCAGTCTTTGGTTTCTCTGGTACGCAAACAAGCTACGGCCTCACAACTCTTCTATCCGTATCATTCATCGGTGGTCTAGCTATGTACACTCCTTATCACTACATCTACCGTCACAATAACAAACCAAAAGAAGAACGTCCAAAATGGTGGTTCAGCATGACCGTCATCACACTCTCTTTTATTGCATGGTTCGCTCTCTTTAGTCTTACAGCCCTTCTTCCAAGCTACCTCAACCCTGGTCTTTCACCAATTGTGATCCTTATTATTGGTGTCATCGCTGGTGTTGCCAAATACTTCTTCAAACGTCACTACAACGTTCAAAGTACTTACGCACCTGCATCTTAATCAACCTCAACCTCAAGCACCCTTATGGGTGCTTTTTTACGTCAGAAATCTTGACACAGTTGGCTATTCTATACTAAAATGTTAAGGTTAATAGACAAAAGAAAGAATTCCAATAGATGCGTATCAAATTTTCTCTACTAATCATTGCTTGCTGCCTATTACTTATGGCTTGTGGCAACAAGAATACTCAGAAAAACTATCAAGCTTACTATAGTTTTAACAATGTGACAACTTCCACTCAGGAAAAGCAGCTAGCAAAAGCCTTAAAAAGCAAGGGTATTCCAACAAAAGACTGGAACAATCTAGCCCCTTATATTAGTCGTTACAATCAGGAAAATACAAACCTTCAACCTGTTGTCAAAAAATGGACCCAAAGTAAAATCGGCAAAGACCAAAACCAATTTGTCACCTTCCTTAATGAAAAAACTTTCGAAGATAACAAATCGCACTTTACTGATGATTTAAACTGCCGACGAACATCCTTCCTGCTCCTTCATAACCTTATTACAAGCTCAGAGGACCTTACTAAATTAGACCTCCCTCTTCAAAATGAATTTCGTGATCTCAAGTCACGCCACAAAGAGCTAAATGCCAAAGATCAAGCCCTCTACAGCCTTCTCTTTGGGGATAATATCAGCTACCAATCTACAGATGAACTCCTGAAAGCTTGGAAAGAAGCCGGACTCAAGTTTCCAGAAAATGTAAAACTCCTCTCCGTCTTTCAAAATAGCCCTGGTGATGTTAGTAACTTCCACACAGCTATAGCTTACGAAAAAGATGGTAGTATCTATATTTTTGAAAAACAAGATCCAACACTTCCTTACCGCTGGAGTCGTTTCAACAATTGGGTCGACATCAAAACACACTGGTTAGGCAATCGTTTCAAGGTTTTCAAAGACAATGTCGATATCCTCGTTAACGACCAAAAATTTGATGATTTCTTAAAAAACACCCTCTATATACCACAAAACAACCAACTAGCCCCTCAAGATAAAAGAGAAGACTAGTTGGTTTCTCTTTTCCCCTAAAACATAAAATTAAACTCAGCACACAAGCCTAAAAATGACAAAGGCCTACAAAATCTAGGCAGAAAAAAATACCCTCAGCCGAGGGTATTATTTTTAGTCTTCGTTTACGTAAGGCATAAGTGCCATAACGCGAGCGCGTTTAATCGCTGTTGTTACTTTACGTTGGTTTTTAGCTGAAGTTCCTGTTACACGACGTGGAAGAATTTTACCACGTTCTGAAACGAAACGGCTAAGAAGCTCAGTATCTTTGTAATCAACATATTCGATTTTGTTAGCTGCGATGTAATCAACTTTTTTACGGCGTTTGAATCCGCCACGACGTTGTTGAGCCATGTTTATTTCTCCTTTATATATTTAATTCGTTTTGTCCATTCTTAGAATGGGAGATCGTCATCTGAAATATCCATTGGATTTGAATTACCAAATGGACTCTCGTCACGACCGAAGTTTGGTGTAGATTGTGCAGGTTGTGATCCACCAAATGAACCACCAGTTGAAGCTCCTCCACCGAATGAATTTGAATTATCAAATCCTCCAGCGTTGTAAGAACCACCACTGTGACCTTCACGTGCCGCACGGCTTTCCAACATTTGGAAATTATCAGCGACAACTTCAGTTACGTAAACACGTTGACCCTGTTGATTTTCATAGTTACGAGTCTGAATACGACCTGTAATTCCAATCAATGCACCTTTCTTAGCCCAGTTAGCCAAATTTTCAGCTTGCTGGCGCCAGATAACACAGTTAATAAAGTCAGTTTCACGTTCACCATTAGCACCCTTGAAGTTACGGTTAACCGCAAGGCTGAATGTTGCAACAGCAACGTTACTTGGTGTATAACGAAGTTCCGCATCACGGGTCATGCGACCAACGAGTACGACATTATTAATCATAATTTACCTTCTTACGCGTCAAGTTTAACGATCATGTGACGAAGAATGTCGCCGTTGATTTTTGAAAGACGGTCGAACTCGTTAAGAGCTGCATCGTCGTTTGCTTCAACGTTAACAACGTGGTAAAGTCCTTCACGGAAATCTTGGATTTCGTATGCAAGACGACGTTTTTCCCAATCTTTTGATTCAACAACAGTTGCACCGTTGTCAGTCAAGATAGAATCGAAACGTGCTACCAAAGCGTTTTTAGCTTCTTCTTCAATGTTTGGACGAATGATATAAAGAATTTCGTATTTAGCCATTGATATTTTCCTCCTCTTTTGGTCTAATGACTCATGGACTTTCGCCACGAGTAAGTGAGGTGCACTCACAAGATATAATTCTACCAAAGTTTGAGGGATAATGCAAGGAAAAAGTAAAGAGTTAGAAATTTGAATCCCTCAGAAAAAAGTTAAGCCCTATGCGTTATCTTTTCTCCGGTCAAACTTCATGCTAAAATAAGAGAATGCTTTATCATAAAAAGAAATTAGGAGAAAAACTAGGACTTCCCACCTTTAACCACTACTATAATATTCCTATTATTTCCCTAGAATATAACCTTAAAAAATTAGGTTCTAGTGATACCTATATTATCACTTTCAAACAGGACAATAACCTTTTTGTTGTTGACATAAGACATCAGCTTGGTCATACCAGCCATTTTGATACCGTCTCCCTCTTTGAACAAGACAAGCTCTTATCAGGTATCGCTGCTGTCCCTTTGGCCTCTGTTCATAGCATACAAATCTTGTCTTTTCCAGACAAGTTACACTCTCTGAACCCTAGTCAGCGTCTTAAAAATCTCGTCGCTCTTTACTACAAGAATGAAGAAATCATGCGTTACCTCAAGACGACTAAAAATATCGGTGATCAGGTGACAAGATATCAATTAGAGGCTGGTCGACTAGAAAGACAAGGTAAGGATTATGACTTCTTCAAGTACACCAGTCGTGGCAAAATACGAGAAGAAGACGGTCTATCGGAAGTGTCTAGCAAGGACTACAACTTCATTCCTGATTTTCATCCCTTCTTAACCTCGTCAAGAAGCCAGCAGGTTTTAAGCGTACCAGTAACCTACTTTGATGACAAAACGAAACAGACCGCTAGAATAGACATCATGGGGTGGTATATCAAGGACCAACAACTTAAGATTCGTTGGAAACCCAAGTACATGCGCAAACGCCGATGGCGCTCATCACGTATCTCAATTGATATCGTGACCGACAACTACTTCTTCCAAGGACAAATCTATAGAGACAGTAGCGCCCCCGTATTTCTGAACAACCTAAGCTTTGATAGCAAGATTCCTAAGAGCTTCCTGCCACATCTCCAAAAACAGTACCAAATCTTTATGGCTCTAGTAGAGGAACAAAAAAGACTGGCCCTCCTACGAAAGGTCCAGTTAAACAATAAGGATTAAGTATCTTTTAGCTAAATTCAACATATCAAAAAGCTCATTCTTACACGCTAGAATGAGCTTTTAAGATTTTTCAATTGTCATTAGAACATCCTTTTGGAATTTTGTAAAAAATATTTTCATAAGGAGGAGTCATTGTGTGTCACCATTTTTATACCTAGCAATCATAGATTACCTCCATCAACTTACAAATAACTTTCATGCATTGTAAATTTTCTATTACATCGGTATCACTCCCTAAGCTATTTTATGCAATAACTTGAAGTGTCTCCATTTTTATAGCGTCCTAAATTCATCATCATAGTAATCGCCTCCGATTCGTATGATTTGAGACCTATCTCCCCATTGACCACTCAATGAGGTTTACCTGTCGCCGTTCTTATAACGACTTACATCAAACATCAACATAAGCGTCACCTCGGTACTTTGTTACAAGATTTAAGCATTTAACTTTTGTCGATAGTTCACTTGTTTGGCATTGGTATCACTCCTTAAGCTATTTTACGCAACAGCTCAAGTGTCTCCATTTTTATACCTACTAACATTTCTCATGAGCTTTACCTCACTTTTTCTTAAGTTAACAGATTTGAGTTTGGGTTTCGATTTCTGGTGGTATCACTCCCTTGTAGCTATTTTATGCAACATTTTTAATCGCCGTTCTTATAACGACTTACATCAAACATCAACATAAGCGTCACCTCGGTACTTTGTTACAAGATTTAAGCATTTAACTTTTGTCGATAGTTCACTTGTTTGGCATTGGTATCACTCCTTAAGCTATTTTACGCAACTGCTTAAGTGTCTCCATTTTTATACCTACTAACATTTCTCATGAGCTTTACCTCACTTTTTCTTAGGTTAACAGATTTGAGTTTGGCTTTCGACTTCTGGTGGTATCACTCCCTTGTAGCTATTTTATGCGACTAAATTAATCTCCGTTCTTGTAACGCCCTACTGTCATATGACCACGCTCCTCAGAGATGATTGGTAAAGTTAGTTATTTTGCCTACTGTTTTGTTTAGAAACCTTAGTCTCCGTTTTTGTACCTTGAAATATTGACTCTCACCATGGCTTTTACCTCCTTGATGAATCCTTCTCTTCTTTACACTCTTATTATAATGTAAACGCTTACTTTTGTCAATCTTTTTCTCTTGAAAACGAAAGATTTTTTGAAAAAAGATTTCTTTGCTACAATAGAGATATGTTAGATTTACAAGAATACGGCATTGTCATGTGGGATGCTGAGAAAATCGTATCTTTTCGTCGTACCCTCCTGGACTGGTACGATCGAGAAAAACGAGACCTACCGTGGCGTAGAACTAAAAATCCCTACTATATCTGGGTCAGTGAAATCATGCTACAACAAACCCAGGTTCAGACTGTCATTCCCTATTATGAGCGCTTTTTAGACTGGTTCCCAACAGTTAAGGATTTGGCTGAGGCTCCAGAAGAAAAACTCCTCAAAGCTTGGGAGGGTCTAGGTTACTATTCACGTATCCGAAACATGCAAAAGGCCGCACAACAAATCATGACTGACTTTGGTGGTCAGTTCCCAGATACTTATGACAATATTGCAAAGCTCAAGGGGATCGGCCCCTATACTGCTGGTGCTATTTCTAGCATCGCTTTTGAACTCCCTGAACCTGCTGTTGATGGGAATGTTATGCGAGTCATGGCTCGCCTCTTTGAAGTTAACTATGACATCGGAGACCCTAAAAATCGTAAGATTTTCCAAGCTATTATGGAAATTTTGATTGATCCTGACCGTCCTGGTGACTTTAATCAGGCCCTTATGGACCTTGGGACCGATATCGAATCGGCTAAAAATCCAAGACCCGACGAAAGCCCTATTCGCTTTTTCTGTGCAGCCTATCTCAATGGAACCTATGACAAATACCCCATCAAATTGCCAAAGAAGAAGCCCAAACCTATGCAAATTCAGGCTTTTATTATCAGAAATACAAAGGGTGAATTTCTTCTAGAAAAAAATATAGAGGGGCGTCTGCTAGGTGGTTTCTGGACTTTCCCTATCATAGAGACGGACTTTATTGGCCAACAACTCAGTCTTTTTAAAAATGATAATTGTGTCCTCGAAACCGTTTCACAAAAAGCTATTTTCGAGGAAAATTATGCTCTTAAACCAGTCTGGACAGACAATAGCTTTACACCTGTAAAACATACCTTCAGCCACCAAAAATGGACCATCGAGATGGTGGAAGGAATCGTCAATGACAACAAACTCACTACCGATAAAGAGCTATGCTGGGTAACGGCTGAGGACTTTAACCAGTTCCCAATGGCCACACCACAGAAGAAAATGATTAAAACTTATGAAGATAGCAAAAAAGGGTAGCATAGCGCTACCCTTTTTCTTATGCACCAAGTTTATCATACTTACGGCTACGACCCTTAACATAGCCAATCAAAATAATAGTGCTATCATAAGAGTCAGTAAATATCTTTCCTCTGTTTACTTGCCTTATATTTTTTAAGATAGGATATAATTGACCTATCAAAAAGAGTCAACAAACCCATATCCTACTTGGTCATAAAGTAGGTGATAATCACCAATACTGCCACGATACCTAGGATAACGGCTAGAAATCCCAGCATATAACGCAGGAGAAAATAGGTAAATGGAAAATTTTCTTTCATGCTTTACTTTGCCTCATACCATGTGCAGCCGTCATTTTCATCTGCGATGAGTGGGACAGCGAGTTCGACTGCAGCTTCCATGGTTTCTTTAACCAAGGCTTCCATCGCTACAAGTTCATCGTTTGGCACCTCAAGGACGATTTCATCATGCACTTGAAGGAGCATCTTAGTTTTATAGCCACCTTCTACCAAAGCCTTGTCTAAGTTAATCATAGCAATCTTGAGGATATCAGCGGCACTTCCTTGGATAGGTGAGTTGATGGCTGTACGCTCTGCGAAGTTGCGGACGTTGAAGTTACGAGAGTTGATATCTGGCAACTCACGACGGCGGTGGAAGAGGGTTTCTACATATCCTTTATCCTTGGCCTCACGAACCACATTATCCATATAAGCCTTAATACCAGGATAACGCTCAAAATAGGTGTCAATATACTCCTTGGCCTTCTTACGGCTAATGCCAAGGTTGTTAGAAAGACCAAAGTCAGAAATACCATAAACGATACCGAAGTTAACAGCCTTTGCGTTACGACGGTCGTTAGGTGTGACATCCTCTGGCTTTTCAATACCAAAGACACGCATGGCTGTAGAGGTATGGATATCTGCCCCCTCTTTAAAGGCAGCAATCAAATGCTCATCTCCCGAAATGTGGGCTAACACGCGCAACTCAATCTGTGAGTAATCCGAGCTTAAAAGCACTGCGTCCTCAGTCGATGGGACAAAAGCCTTACGGATGAGACGACCTTGCTCCAAGCGAACAGGGATATTTTGCAAGTTTGGATCCACTGATGAGAGGCGACCTGTCTGAGTTAGATCTTGCACATAACGGGTATGGATCTTGCCATCCTCAAGGATATAATCCTGAAGCCCCAAGACATAGGTAGACTGAAGCTTGGTGATTTGGCGGTACTCCAAAATCTTAGCTACGATTGGAGCAATCGGTGCCAAACGTTCAAGGACATCCACAGCCGTTGAGTAACCGGTCTTGGTTTTCTTAGTGTATTCCAAAGGTAGACCCATCTTTTCAAAGAGGATAACACCCAACTGTTTAGGCGAGTTAATATTGAACTCCTCGCCCGCCATCTCGTAGATTTCTTGGGTCAATTTATCGATGACTACTTGGTTTTCCACTGCCATCTCGTTAAGGGTTTGTCCCTTAACCTTAATACCAGCGATCTCCATCTTGGCTAGCACATTTGCCAGTGGTAACTCCATGTCAAAGAGAAGCTCTGATTGGCCGTGTTCAGCTAGCTTTTCTAGCATGACCGGTTTGGCGACCTGAAAGACCTTGACTTTTTTAGCCAGGTGGCTGAGCAAGACCTCTTTTTCAGGAACGGCACGCTTAGCTCCCTTACCATAGACCACTTCATCTGTTTCTAACGGTAGTTCCGTATAGAGACGGGCAATTGTTGACAATTCATTATCTTCAACGGTTGAGAGCAGATACTTGGCCAGACGTGCATCAAAATTAGCCGTCGGCAAGTCAATCCCTAAATGGCTCAAAAGCACCTTACTACGCTTGAAATCGTAGATATTAACAGCTTTAGAAAGAGCTGCCTGGAAGGTGTCTGATGTGAGTAGGTCAGTATCTGTAGACGCATAAATCTGCTTTTCATTTCCCCAAGCAAAACCGATGATGGGTTCTGTATGATAATTGTCACCGAGGATTTCAAAATAGAAGAAATCGTCAGAGCTAAAGTGATCCGCTGTTACTTGGCTAGGCTCTGCATAGGCCACATCAAAATCTTGTGGCACAGCCTCTCCGCCAAGAGCATTTTTGAACTGAACGAAGCCCATTTCATCATAAAAGGCTGCCAATTTTTCAAGGTCAGGTCCCGTAAAGGCCGTATCATCTAGGCCAATTTCAATAGGAGACTGGGTATCAATGGTCGCCAGAGTTTTAGAAAGGAAAGCTTGTTCCTTGTCGTTGATGAGATTTTCCTTCATCTTGGATTTCTTCATCTCGTCAATATGGTCGTAGATACCTTCAAGGGAACCGTGTTCCAAAAGGAGCTTAAGACCAGTCTTTTCACCAATCTTAGTAACTCCTGGAATATTATCGGACTTATCACCCATGAGGGCTTTGAGGTCGATGAATTGCGCAGGGGTAATACCCATTTTCTCCATGAGGTAGTCAGGTGTGAAGGCCTCAAACTCAGCCACACCCTTTTTCGAAATCTCAACCACGGTATTGACATCAGTCAACTGAATCAAGTCCTTGTCCCCAGAGACAACAGTAATTTGATAGTCCTCACTGGTATTTTCAGCCATCTTAGCCAAGGTACCGATAATGTCGTCTGCCTCGTACTGAGCCAGATCATAATAGGCGATACCACGTGCAGCCAACATCTCACGGATATAAGGGAACTGCTCACGGAATTCCTCTGGAGTCTTGGCACGACCAGCCTTATAGTCCGCAAACATCTCTGTACGGAAAGTTGTTTTTCCAGCATCAAAGGCTACCAAGACATGAGTCGGTTGAATACGCTCAAGTAGGTTGTCCAACATGAGATGGAAACCGTAGATAGCATTAGTATGAAGGCCATTATTGTTACGAAAACGGTCAATTTGATTATAAAGTGCGAAAAAGGCACGAAAGGCAACGGATGAACCGTCAATTAGGAGTAATTTTTTCTGATTAGTCATAGGTTTATTATAGCATAGATGGGAGCATTGGTTTTAATTGAAATCCTCTTATTTTAGGGAGACTCTTTTGTAAAAATAGCTAGTCAACATCTGATGACAAAAGTCCGCTCATAAAACGACCTCAGGCATTTCCCAGCTCCACGTCCTATGGTCAAATATGCTATAATAGGAGTTATGAACACAAAGATTTTAGATCAATTAGAATTTAACAAGGTCAAGGACCAGTTCACAGAATACCTACAGACTGAGCAGGCTCAGGCAGAGTTACGTGACTTGGTACCTATGACCAATCCAGAAAGAATTCAAAATCAATTTACAGAAATCCAAGAAATGTCTGAGATTTTCGTAGAGCATCATAGCTTTGCCATTGGGAGCTTAAGAGATATTTCTGAGCCCTTGCGTCGCTTGGAACTGGATGCTGACCTCAACATCCAGGAGCTCATTGCCATCAAGAAGGTCTTGCAAGCTTCAGCTGACCTTGGCCGCTTCTACGCTGACCTTGAAAATGTTGAGCTCGTGGCTCTTAAACGTCTTTTTGAAAAGATTGAGGCCTTCCCAAGTCTACAAGGTAGCCTTCAAAGTATCAATGATAGTGGTTTTATTGAACATTTTGCTAGCCCTGAGTTGCAAAATATCCGTCGTCAACTTAAGGCTTGTGATGATGCCATTCGCCAGACCTTGCAAGACATTCTTAAGAAATCTGGCCACATGTTGGCTGAGAGCTTAATTGCTAGTCGTAATGGCCGTTCAGTGCTTCCTGTCAAAAATACCTACCGTAACCGTATTTCTGGTGTTGTGCACGACATCTCAAGCTCTGGGAACACAGTGTATATCGAGCCACGCGCTGTTATCCAGCTTAACGAAGAAATTACACAATTACGTGCAGACGAACGCCACGAGATGGCCCGTATCCTACACGAACTGTCTGATCAACTCCGTCCACAGGCTGCTGCAATTTCTAATAACGCTTGGATTTTGGGCCATATGGACTTCATTAGAGGAAAATACCTCTATCTCCATAATAAAAAGGCGGTTATTCCAAAGATTAGTGACAACCAAACACTCCAACTGCTTAACGTTCGTCACCCGCTTCTAATCAATCCAGTAGCCAACGATTTGAGATTCGATGAGGATCTTACAGCCATTGTCATCACAGGTCCTAATACTGGTGGTAAAACGGTCATGCTTAAAACGCTAGGACTAGCTCAACTGATGGCTCAATCTGGCCTTCCAATTTTGGCTGATAAGGGTAGTCGTGTAGCCATTTTCCAAGAGATTTTTGCGGACATCGGAGATGAACAATCTATCGAACAAAGTTTGTCAACTTTCTCTAGTCACATGACCCACATTGTTGAGATTCTGAATGCTGCCGACAGTAACAGCCTGGTCTTGGTCGATGAGCTTGGGGCTGGTACCGACCCTCAGGAAGGGGCTAGTCTAGCCATGGCAATCTTAGAGCACCTTCGTTTGAGCCAGATTAAGACCATGGCTACCACTCACTATCCTGAGCTTAAGGCCTATGGCATTGAGACCCAACATGTAGAAAATGCCAGCATGGAGTTTGACACAGCGACTTTAAGCCCTACCTATCGTTTTATGCAGGGGGTTCCTGGTCGTTCTAATGCCTTTGAGATTGCTCGCCGCCTCGGTTTGAATGAGATTATTGTCAAGGAAGCAGAAAACCTCACGGATACTGATAGTGATGTCAACCGTATCATCGAGCAACTTGAAGCCCAAACTGTGGAAACACAAAAACGTCTGGAACACATCAAGGACGTTGAGCAAGAGAACCTTAAATTCAACCGTGCGGTCAAGAAACTCTATAACGAATTCTCCCATGAGTACGACAAGGAACTCGAAAAAGCTCAAAAAGACATTCAAGATATGGTGGATACAGCTTTGGCTGAGAGCGATAGTATTCTCAAAACTCTCCATGATAAGAGTCAACTCAAGCCTCATGAAGTTATCGATGCCAAAGGAAAACTCAAGAAACTTGCCCCACAAGTGGACCTCTCTAAGAATAAGGTCCTTCGTAAAGCCAAGAAAGAAAAGGCTGCGCGTGCCCCTCGTGTCGGAGACGATATCATCGTTACCGCCTATGGTCAACGAGGCACTCTTACTAGTCAGGCCAAAAATGGTAACTGGGAAGCCCAAGTAGGTCTCATCAAGATGACCCTCAAGGCGGATGAATTCACTCTCGTTCGTGCTCAAGCTGAGGTGCAACAGCCTAAGAAAAAACAGATTAACGTAGTTAAAAAAGCCAAGAAGGCATCTGGTGGTCCTCGTGCCCGTCTAGACCTTCGTGGGAAACGTTACGAAGAAGCCATGCAAGAGCTTGATGCCTTTATTGACCAAGCCCTACTTAACAACATGAGTCAGGTGGACATCATCCACGGTATTGGTACCGGTGTCATCCGTGACGCGGTGACTAAATATCTCCGCCGTCATCGTCATGTTAAAAGTTTTGAATATGCCCCACAAAGTGCCGGTGGTTCCGGATGCACCATTGCAACCTTGGGATAAAACTAATTAAGAGAGACTGAGACTATGTGTCCAGTCTTTTTTGCAAGACAACGGAAAAATAATAAAAATGGAAGTTGTTACAAAAATTACTACTGCCATGGGTGCATTGGTCTCTATTGGTGGCCTAGGATGGGCCTTTTTAGGTGCAATTGAGTTTTTCCAAGGAAAGAAAAACCAGAATGCACAACAAACCGACAACGGAATGGTAGGTATGATTTATGTTGGCGGACTAGCTTCTGTATCAGAAAGTATTGCAGCTACAATTGTTGTTGCAATCAACTCAATTCAATTTTAAAAGGTATTTAGACATGCCAAAGTAAGCCCACCCTTATCTTCCATTTTGCACTTTCCTTTTTCTCTGGTATAACGCAAGAAAAGTCCCCAGAAGTATAACTTCTGAGGACTTTGTCTTCAATCTGACATGCCCTTAATCAAAGGTCATGTTTTTCTATGTAAAGTTGTTGGGCGATTAGGTGATTGATTTGAACTTCTTGCCCCTTAATCTGGAGTTGAAAGAGACCAGTGTAATCATCGTACCCCTTTAGAAGTATATCATCCCCGATCTTCAGTTGGATTTGTTCTAAAAAATTGAGTAATTCAAAAGTATCCTGGACTCTCCGCAAACGATAGGTTCCTGGTTCGCTGACATCGCTCAAACGATCCTGGTAAGCCTCGATGAGAAGTTTTCCTTTCGGTGGAATGGTCCCTCCATGAGGACAGATCTTAGGAGTGTCTAACATCTGGTCTAATTTATCGATAAAGCGATCGGAGACAGTATGCTCGAGCACTTCAGCCTCTTCATGAACTTCTTCAGTAGTATAGTCCAGATTTTTTAGTAAAAACAATTCAATCAAGCGGTGCTTGCGAAAAAGATCGGAAACCGTTTGGAAGCCGAGCTCGGTGAGCAGATAGCCGTGGAGCTTATCCTTAATGAGGAGATTCTCCGAGATCATGCGCTTGACCATCTCAGTCACGGCTGGAGGTGAAACCTGCATCCGGGCCGCAATCTCTTTGTTACTAATTTTTTCATGTTGCGCACCGATTTCATAGATGCACTTGAGGTAATCTTCTTTATTTGGTGTCATAGGTTCCTCTTTTCTTCTCTCCTTCTAGTATATCAAAAAAAGAGCAAAATGGCTTGGCCAGTGGATAGGAATTGCCTGGGGGTAAAAGATTCTAATATAGAAAAAATGAGAACAAAATAAAAAGGAGGATGTAGATGCAGCGACAGGAATTAGAAATGCTGAGCTGTACGACCAGATGTCTCAGCCACTTAGAAAACTGATTGCAGTCTTGTACGTATGAAGCAATACGTCAAGCTTGCTACTGCTCTGTCTTAGTCTTTGCCATCCCTCTTTTCCAAGATATGTGTCAGAGAGAACTGCAAGGGTTGATGGGAGGCCGTTCCCAAGCTATCTTAGAAGGGGCCATACACCCCTGTCTTATACCACAGACTTTATTGGAGCCGAAAGGGAACCTTTGCACAAAGAGGTAGAATCTACAAGCAATAGGTAGCAAAGCGCATGCAAAGATTTCTACAACGCATCCCTCACTCTCGTTGACGAGGCCTTCTCCAAGATGGTCTCCATCGTATTCTATAGCGACGAAAAAGAGGTCTACAACCTCTTTTTTCTTTATCTAAGTGCTTTAATGGCTTCGATTGCAGCGTCGCAATTTGGTTCACTATTGATGTTGTCTAGGTACTCAACGTAAGAGGCCTTGTTATCCGCATCTAAAACCAAGACGGTACGTGCAAGTAAATGCTATTCATTTATTAAGAGTCCGTAGGCTTTTCCGAAGGAATGGTCAAAGTAGTCTGAGAGCATGATGGCATTTTCAATTCCTTCTGCAACACACTATTTGACTTAAGCTAAAGTAAAATTTACAGAAACTGTTAAGACCACAGCGCCCTCTATGTCAGAGAAAGCCTCTGGTTGAAGTGACGTGTTTGAGGGGAAAAGATACCTGTGTCAATGGATGGGATTACGATAAATATTTTTTTCTTGCCAGCAAAATCAGCCAAAGATTTTTTTCTCGAAGTTAAGGGTAGTCAGCGAAGAGTCGTAAGCAGTGTCTCTAACTTGAGGTCCGGTAAAGGTAACAGGATTTCCTAAAAATGTTGTCATAACAAAGACTCCTTTTTCCCCTTCAGTGTACATCAATGAAGGGGAAAGAGCTACTGATTTATTTGAGAAGCTAATGAGTTTGGAGCCTTATTGGTTCAGACCTTCTGCAATTTTCTCTAAATTCCATTTCATCATACTATAGTAGCTGTCACCTTCTTCCCCTTCTTTAGCAATCGAGTCAGTGAAGATCTTTGCAAAGATAGGAATATTGGTATCTTTAGCCACAGTTTTCATAGGGCGTTCATCGACACTGGATTCGACAAAGAGGGCCGGAACCTTGGTTTGACGCAATTTCTCTACCAGAGTTTTGATTTGTTCTGGTGTCCCTTCTTCTTCAGTATTGATTTCCCAGATATAGGCAGATGGGACTCCATAGGCTTTCGAGAAGTACTTGAAGCACCCTTCACTGGTAACGATCATCTTCTTCTCTTCTGGAATATTCTTGAATGCTTGCTTGGCTTCTTGGTCTAGCTTATTGAGCTTTTCAGTATAAGCTGCTAGATTTTTTTCGTAAAAGCCCTTGTTTTTTGGATCTTTAGCGATCAATTGTTTGGCAATGTTTTTAGCATAGATAATCCCGTTTTCGAGATTGAGCCAAGCATGAGGGTCTTCTTTTCCAGCTTGGTTTTGACCTTCTAGGTAGATGACGTCGACTCCATCGCTAACTGCGAAATAATCCTTGTTTTCTACTTTATTGGCATTTTTGACTAGTTTGGTAAACCAAGCATTGCCACCGGTTTCTAGGTTAATCCCGTTGTAGAAAATCAGGTCTGCTTGTGAAGTTTTTTTGACATCTTCTGGTAGCGGTTCGTACTCGTGGGGATCCTGACCGACAGGGACAATACTGTGTAGGTCGATCTTATCTCCAGCGATATTTTTGGTAATATCTGCAAGGATTGAGTTGGTGGTAACAACTTTCAAGTTATCAGATGAGGATTTGGAAAAAGAGCTCTTGTTACAAGCCATAAGACCAACTAAGAGCACCACAAAGAGGGTGAGGACAGAAGCGATTTTTTTCATGTGTTTCTCCTTTAATGAGGTTAGAGAGCAGTCTTGTTCTTTCTCTGCTTAGGAGCGATAAAGAAGCTGATGAGAAAGAAGACTGCAGAAGTGAGGACAATACAAGACCCGACGGCGATGTTGAAGCTATAGCCAATAAAGAGTCCTAGAATGGATGCAAGAGCACCTAATCCGGATGAAAGGAGCATCATGGACCAGAGGCTTTTGGTATAGAGATAGGCTGTCGCAGCAGGTGTGATGAGCATGGCGACAATGAGAATGGTCCCGACACTCTGCATGGCAGTGACAGAAACCAAGGTTAAGAGCACCATGAGGAGGTAGTGATAGACCTTGACCCGTACGCCCATAGATTGAGCGAGGACAGGATCAAAAGAAGTGAGCAGTAACGGACGAAAGAGCAGGCAAATCACCAGTAAAACAGCCACTCCAACACCGATGGTCATCCACATATCCTGGTCTTGCACAGCCAAGATATTCCCAAAGAGGATGTGGAAAAGGTCGGTGGAACTTTTAGCAATTCCAATCAGAATGACCCCTAAGGCGAGGAAAGAAGAAAAGGTAATCCCAATTGCAGTGTCGCTCTTGATAATGGAGTTGCTCTTGATATAGGTAATCAAGATGGAAGCTAAAAGCCCGAAGGCAATGGCACCAATAAAGAAATTGATTCCCAAGATAAAAGACATAGCTACCCCGGGAAGGACCGCGTGTGAAATGGCATCTCCCATAAGAGACATGCCTCGCAAAATGATGAAACATCCCACAACTCCAGCGACAATTCCTATAGCAATAGCTGTGATTAGGGCATTCTGTAAGAAGTGGAATTGCTGTAATCCATTGATAAATTCTGTAATCATCCGATTCCACCTCCTATAAAGAGTTCATGCCCGTAGGCTGCGTGAAGATTTTCTTTGGTAAATGTATCCTCTGTTTTCCCAAAAGCAATCAGCTTGCGATGGAGGAAGATGACCTGATCAAAATAAGCTGGAACCTTGCTGAGGTCGTGATGAACAATCAAGATGGTCTTGCCTTCCTTTTTCAAGGTGTGCAGTGTCTTCATGATGATGTCTTCGCTAACGGAGTCAATACCAGCGAAGGGCTCATCCAAAAAGATGACATCTGCTTCTTGGACCAAACAGCGGGCGATTAGGACACGTTGGAATTGCCCTCCCGAAAGCTGGCCAATCTGGCGATCCGCTAAATCAAGGAGATTGACAAGCTCTAAGGCATCTTCCACCTTTTGGAGGTTCTCTTTGCTTTTTTTCTTAAAGATAGAAAGATGGGGATAGAGTCCCAGTGAGACACACTCCCGTACCGTGATAGGGAAGTGAAAATCGATAGCTGTCTTTTGTTCGACATAGGCCACTCTTTGAAGAACTTGGCCGATATCTTTTTGATCGAGCTGGACCCTTCCCGAATGAGGCAAAAGTCCTAGCATGGCCTTGATCAGGGTTGATTTCCCTGCTCCGTTAGGTCCAAGAATTCCTAGAATGGTTGGACCCTGGATGGTGATGGAAAGGTCCTCTAAGGCCAGTGTTCTCTGGTAAGAAACACTTAGATGTTCAATTTGAATCATAATTTCACTCCTTTGGTATTAATATACATGAATAAAAAAATTAAGTCAAGTTAATTTTCGAAAGAGAACTCGATAGAGTTTCCCTTCAGAATGAAGACAAACATCAAAAACGATGTTTGCCTTTTTTATATTCACACTTAATTCTCGCACAATCCAATAATATTGAGGTATTTGGATTAAATAATAGGTCTTCCCTACCATCATTTTTACTAATTTTTTGATATTTAGATATGCCAAAGTAAGCCCAACCATATCTTCCATCTTGGACTTTCCTTTTTCTCTGTATAACACAAGAAAAATCCCCAGAAGATAACTTCTGAGGACTTTGTCTTCAATCAAAACACTCCCTTAATCAAGGAAGACGTCTATTTTCTATATCACACTTGTCCACAAGTGTTGGATAATCTGGCTAACTGGAAAATTCCAATTAATCAAAAAACGCAAAAACCAGCTAGATGACAAGACCGTTTGAATATTGTTTATGGGAACGGTCGCAAGTATATTCCCCAACATAGTCAAAGGTACTAAACTTACCAAGGAAGCCAAAACACCACTTGCCACTTGGAACCGTGTCTGGTCAAGACGCTCAATTCTCACAAAATGGAAGAAAATCCCAAGAAAGCGCAAACCATAATAGGTCACACAATAGATGGCGAAGTAGCTAACGCCCGCATAATAGACACGGTCAAGTGAGAAAACATTCTGGTCTGTAAAAAAAGCTACACTGGCATCTTTGGTTGGATTAGCATAAGGTACCCAAAGATTAATAGCCTCACCTAGTGACTTGTAAAAATAGGCCGCGACGCACATGGCAATAATGACTGAAACCACGTAATAGGCTTGCATAAAGAGACCTCTTCGGTAGCCAATATAGAAATTCCAAGCCATGATGGCTAAGACAAGGAGTCCAATCATGCGTCATCCTCATCGTCATCACTTTGAGCTGTCGCCTTGACCTTAAGTTGTTCGAGTTGCTTAGCTCTCAAAATTTCCAACTCTTTTTCCATATCTTCAACTTGGATTTCACGTTCCAACTGAGTTGATAGAGAGTTGATGGCCATTAGAATAGCAATCGTTTCATTATCAGCATTTTTCATCTGCTTTTTGATAATCTTATATTTCTCATAAGCAACACGTTCCACCTCTTCCATGAATAAGTTATCCTTATCAGTTGTTAGCGTGAGATTCTTTTCTCCAAAATGAAATTTGTAACGGTTTTTATTTGCCATTTGCTTATTAACTGCCTAATCAATGGTGGGCAGGGAGTCTCCACCGCAGCTTCTCCTTATTTTTGTTTTTAGCACCCTTATTAGTCAGATTTTAACACCTTCTCCAGGGTGTGTTCGACATATAAATACCAACTGGCTCCTCCAATCATAAAAAAAGAGCAGAATTTGGCATTCTTTTTTCTAATCATTATATCCTAAATTTTAAATTTCGTAAATTTTATACTTTGCCCTTCTCCAGAAAAATAATTTTCAAGGATTCCTAACCTGTAAAATATCTACCAATTCTCCTTTTTTGTGCTAAAATAGATTCCATGGGCACAATCGTATTAAAAATGACAGCAGAGCAGATTTCAGTACTCCAAAAAGATCTAGCAAACTACGCAACTGCGACTAAAAATCCATACGCTAGTTTTTCAGCCAAGGTCGATGGAACAAGCGTCATAGCCTACACTTCAGGTAAGGTGACCTTCCAGGGTGCTAAACCAGAAATCCTAGCTAGCCGTTTTGGTTACCAAGCCACGCCTAAGCAGTCAACTGATGGGCAAAATCTGGCCCTAATTGGATCAGACGAAGTCGGAAACGGCTCCTATTTTGGTGGTTTAGCTGTTGTAGCTAGCCTAGTTACTCCCGCTGACCATGCTTTTTTGAAAGCTCTAGGAGTCGATGATTCTAAAAATCTAAACGATACTAAGATTCGTCAGATTGCACCTCTCTTGGAGGAGAAAATTCCCCACAAAGCACTCCTGCTTTCTCCTAGAAAGTACAATGAGGTAGTTGGAGATGGTAAAGCACATAATGCTGTATCCGTCAAAGTAGCCCTCCA
The DNA here is from genome assembly GCF_900636445.1 of Streptococcus vestibularis. NCBI lineage: Bacteria > Bacillati > Bacillota > Bacilli > Lactobacillales > Streptococcaceae > Streptococcus > Streptococcus vestibularis. The sequence continues at coordinate 1,723,527 of NZ_LR134275.1, forward strand.
TAATCAGGCTATCTTCCTACTATTACAATCAGGTGCTAAACCAGATAAGATTGTCATCGATGCCTTCACCAGTGAGAAAAATTATCAAAAATATCTCAAGAACGAACGTAATCGCTTTGACTTTCCTATTACTTTAGAAGAAAAAGCTGAAGGTAAATACCTAGCTGTCGCGGTGAGCTCTATCATCGCCCGCAATCTCTTCCTGGAAAATCTAGATAAACTCAGCCAAGAAGTAGGTTATACTCTTCCTTCAGGTGCTGGTGCTAAGTCTGACCAGGTCGCAACCAAGCTTCTTCAAGCCTACGGAGATCAGGCTCTCCAAGCTACTGCTAAATATCATTTCGCCAATACTAAAAAAGCCTACCAACGCTTACAATAACCCTGAAAGGCCTTAACTATGAAAAACAAATGGACCCAATACTTCCTCATTTTACTCCGTGAATGGGGACTCTTTATCCTCTTTATCACATTCTTCCTCTTGACTCGCCTCTTCCTTTGGCTCCCTGTCCAAGTTGATGGTCACTCAATGGATCCCACTCTAGCCAATAATCAACGTGTTATTGTTTTGAAACATACATCCATTGAACGCTTCGATATTGTCGTTGCCAAGGAAGTCGAAGATGGTAAGACGAAACAAATCGTCAAACGTGTCATCGGGATGCCGGGTGATACCATTACCTATCAAAACGATAAACTTACTGTCAACGGTAAAGAAGTTAAGGAAGAATACCTCAAAGAATTCCAAGCTGCCTTTGCCAAGGATAAGCTACAAAAAGAATATGCTTACAACGATGATAAGAGCAAGAGTAGCTACTTCCAACAACTAGCTAAGGATGCCAAGGCCTTTACAACCAATGCTGACGGCAACACGACCTTCTCTGTCACTGTTCCTGAAGGCAAATATTTCCTACTTGGAGACAATCGTATTGTTTCCAAAGATAGTCGAGCAGTTGGTTACTTTGACAAGAGTGCTCTTGTAGGAGAAGTCAAATTCCGCTTCTGGCCAATTAATAAAATTGGTACCGTTGAGGACAACTAAAAACACTAAATAATATAAGGTTGGGGAAACCCAGCCTTATTATGTATCTAGGAAAAACACATGCAAGAATTTTATTTTTCAGGAACTATCGAACGCGTCATTTTTGAAAACGCTAGTAATTTTTTTCGTATCCTACTCTTAGAAATTGACGAAACAGACAGTGATTTTGAAGACTATGAAATCATTGTTACTGGAACTATGGGGGATGTCATGGAGGGTGAAGACTATACCTTTTGGGGTCAGCTAACCAATCATCCCAAGTATGGCGAACAACTCCAAATGACACGCTACGAACGGTCAAAACCTTCTGCCAGCGGTCTTATCAAATATTTTGCCAGCGACAATTTTAAGGGGATTGGTAAGAAAACAGCTGAGCGTATTGTCGAGATTTATGGCGAAGATCCTATTGACAAGATTCTCGAGGATCCTAGCAAGTTAGAGCAGATTTCTAACCTTTCAAAGGTCAATCGAGAAGCCTTCGTTGCAAAGTTAAAAATCAACTATGGAACCGAACAAATCTTGTCCAAACTTTCTAGCTATGGACTCACACCAAAGGCTGCCTCACAAATTTTCAACCAATATAAGGAAGAGTCGCTTAATCTTATTGAGGAACACCCTTATCTCTTGGTAGAGGAAGTTCAAGGAATCGGATTTAAAATGGCGGATCAACTGGCTGAACGTCTCGGCATTGCTAGTGATGCTCCTGAGCGTTTACGAGCCGCCCTGATTCATTGTCTACTAGAAGCTAGTATGGAAGAGGGCGACACCTACATCGAAGCCAAAGCCTTGCTTGAACGAACTATCATCCTTTTGGAAAGTGCTCGCCAAATTGAACTTGACCCCTCCTTGGTCGCTAACCAATTAACCAACCTCATCCAAGAGGATAAAGTGCAAAATATAGAGACTAAAATCTTTGATAATACCCTATATTTTGCGGAACAGGGCATCTATACCCACCTAACTCGTATCATGAAAGACCAACCTTACATTAGTGCAGAGGACAAAATCCAATCAAGTCTTGAAGAGGTGGAAGAGGAGCTTGGTATTACTTATGACAAGGTTCAAAAAGATGCCATTATCAAAGCCCTACAAAGTAAGGTCTTCATCCTGACAGGTGGTCCCGGAACAGGGAAAACCACTGTTATTAACGGCATTATTAAAACCTATGCCGACCTTCATGGTCTAGATCTTAAAAAGTCTGATTTGCCTATTATTTTAGCAGCACCAACAGGACGGGCTGCTCGTCGGATGAACGAACTCACCAAACTTCCTAGTGCCACTATTCATAGGCATTTGGGCCTCAATAGCGAGGACGATTTCAAGACCTTAGATGACTATCTCGATTGCGATTTGATTATCATCGATGAGTTCTCTATGGTTGATACTTGGTTGGCCAATCAACTCTTCGAAAGCATTTCTGATACTACTCAATTAATCATTGTAGGTGACCAAGATCAGCTGCCTTCCGTAGGTCCTGGCCAAGTCTTGGCTGACCTTTTGCAGATTGATGACTTGCCTAAGGTTTCTCTAACCAAAATTTTCAGACAATCTGAGGATTCCACTATTGTTACCTTAGCTAGCCAGATGCGCAAAGGCCAACTACCCGCTGATTTCACAGAGAAAAAGGCTGACCGATCATACTTTGAGGCTAATGCTAGCCATATTCCACAGATGGTCCCTAAAATTGTCTCTGCGGCTATTAAAAGTGGGATTGCTGCTCAGGATGTACAGATTCTGGCCCCCATGTACCGAGGACAGGCTGGTATCAACAATCTCAATACCATTATGCAGGATCTACTCAATCCCAAAGAAAAGGCCAATCAATTTGCCTTTAATGATATTTTCTTCCGTAAGAATGACAAGATTCTCCATCTGGTCAACGATACAGAACTCAATGTCTTCAATGGCGATATCGGAATCATCACTGACCTCATACCTGGTAAATATACTGAAAGTAAGCAGGACGAAATTTACATGTCCTTCGATGGCAATGAGGTTATCTATCCTCGTAACGAATGGAATAAGATTACTCTGGCCTATGCCATGTCAATCCACAAATCCCAAGGGAGTGAGTTCCCAGTCGTTATCCTTCCTATCACACGCCAAAGTGGACGTATGCTTCAACGTAACCTCATCTACACCGCTATCACTCGCGCCAAGAGTAAGCTAGTCATGTTAGGGGAAATTGCAGCTTTCGATTTTGCCGTTCACAACGAGGGTGCTAGACGTAATACCTACCTCATACAACGATTTGAACAAACTTATACACAAGTTGTTGATAAGTCTGTCGAAAAGATTGTTAAAAACGAGGTAACAGATGCCTCTAATCAAACAATAACAGAAAACGATATACCCTCAGAAACCCTTAAAAACAAAGACTTCTTGGAAAATATCAAACAATCTCAAACTCTTATTAACACTTATTCACACCCTGTGGATAAGTCTGTTAACAAAGCTGTGCAAACAGAAGAAAACAGTCGTTTAACTGAGGAAAATTGGGCAACTATCGACCCAATGATAGGTCTCAGCGAAGATGATATTGCAGCCTTTTTTAACAACAACTAAGAAAAAAGACTTGGACAGTGGCTCATTCAGAGCAACTCCAAGTCTTTTCATTTGCTAAAATACTAAACGAATCAGGGCCATGGACACAATACCAACGATCACAGCATAGAGGAGATTCTTACTCTTAAATGCTACAATTACCGTTGGCACCATGGCCAGTATTTCCATCCACTTAAACTGTGGCAAATGACCGATTTTCTCAGTCGTGAGACTAGAGAGAATCAGGGCAAAGAGAATAGAAACTGGTAGATAGTGCAAGAATCGAACAACTATATCTGGTAGACCCTTGTATTTAACCAATACAAAGGGGAGAATACGAGGAACCCAACTGACTATAAATCCAAGTAAGATAGCTGTGAGAATAAACTTATTGACGGCCATCACACATTACCCCCACACTACATCCAATCAAAGTAGACACTAGAACGACCAAAGACTCTGACAAGATGATACTAATGCTCAGATAAGCCACCGCAATAGATAGTAGAATCAAGAGTAGCTTACGCACGCCTTCCCCTAGCAAGGCATCAATCTGGCTACTTAATAAGCCGATAAACATAGCAATTAAGGCAAAATCCAAACCAAAAAGCTCAGGATTAGGAATCATTGAACCAATCAAGCAACCAATTACTGATGATACAATCCAAACCAGATAACTGAAAATATTATTACCATGCATCCAGTTAGCGGGAATATCTTTATGATGTACATGTTCTCCTAATAAGACACCATAACTTTCATCCGTAATCAGACTACCAATTCCCAGCTGATTCCAGAGACTTGTTTTTGTAAAAATCGTCGTTGCATGTAAACTCATCAACATGTTACGCAAATTAACCAAGAAAACAGTCAAGGTTAACTCACCTAGGCCAGCTCCCGCAACTACTAAAGCACACATGGCAAACTGGGCCGAGCCACCATAGACCAAGGCACACATGAGGGCAACCTCAAGGGCTGATAAACCCGAAGCGGCCGCTACAACACCGAAGGATAGGCCAATAGCTACATAGCCTAAAGCTGTCGGTACCGCGGCTTTTACACCTAAGCGAAAGTCAGACACTCTCGATTCCTTTCTAAAGGAACCTCTTACCAGACGAGTAAGAGGTTCTTCTTATTCTTCAAATCCTGCAAAGGCTAGACTTGGTTTAGCATTTAAATCTAACTCAGCAAAATGGTTTTTATCATATTCAATAGCTGCTGCTAAAGCAATCATACCAGCATTGTCACCACAAAGACGCAAAGGAGGAATAATCACATCTACATCTGTGATTTCCTCAGCCAAGCGTTCACGTAAGCCCTGATTAGCTGCCACGCCCCCAGCAACAACAAGTGTCTTGACAGGGTAACGCTCTAAAGCTTTCTTCGTCTTAGCTAGGAGAATATCCAACACAGCAGCTTGGAAGGAAGCACAAAGATCTTCTGTTACTAAAACTTCCCCTTTCTGCTCAGCATTATGGTGCAAATTAATGAAGGCTGACTTCAAGCCTGAAAATGAAAACTCCAAGTGGTCTTCCTTTATCATAGCGCGTGGAAAATCATAAACATCTTTCCCTTTATGAGCCAATTCATCAATTTCACGCCCAGCTGGGTAGGTCAATCCCATCACACGACCGACCTTGTCATAGGCCTCACCAACTGCATCATCACGTGTCTCACCAACAATCTTGTAATTTCCCGGTTCTGACACATAAACCAACTCTGTGTGTCCCCCAGACACCAAAAGTGCTAGGAGGGGATACTCTAATTCTTGAACCTCACGCGCCGCCATCAGATGCCCTGCCATATGATTGACCGGAATCAAAGGCAAACCGTGCGCCCAGGCAAAGGCCTTAGCTGCTGCCATCCCAACCAAGAGGGCTCCAACCAAGCCTGGGCCATAGGTTACAGCTACAGCATCCAATTGTTCAGCAGCAATTCCCGCCTCAGATAAAGCATCCTTAATACAAAGAGTCACTACTTCCACATGGTGACGGCTAGCCACCTCAGGAACAACACCACCAAATCGTTTATGACTTTCTACCTGACTGGCAATAATATTACTTAAAAGTTCTTTCTCATTTTTTAAAACGGCAACTGAAGTCTCGTCACACGAGCTCTCCACTGCCAAAATATATCTATCTGCCATTAGACTTCCTTTCGCCTCATGATAACCGCATCCTCTTGAGGCTCATGATAATAATTTTTTCGAATTCCTAGACTTTCAAAACCAAATTTTCTATAAAGCGCCTGAGCGACTTGATTTGAAGTCCTCACTTCTAGAAAGATTGGCTCACTACGCTCTTCTAAATACTTCATCAGCTGACTGGCATAACCACGTCCCTGATAAGCTTTTAGAACCGCAACATTGGTAACCTCAAGCTCTCCAACTAAATTTTGAAGGGCTAAAAAACCAACGACTTCTTCCTGATCATAAACATAGAAATACTCCGTAGTATCCAAAGCCAAGTCTGCTACCACTTGTTCTATCGTCCACGGAGACTTGTCATAAACATCCGACAAAATCTGGTAAATGATCTGAGCCTGTTCCTGGCAACTCAATCTAGACGCGCTTGATGTAGTTGTCACGGTTAGTCTCCTCATGTGTCTTAAGCCAGTTTTCCTCTGCCTCAACTCGCTTCAAGTAATGTGGGACAAAGGCATCCACATTAACAGGAGGCAATGATAAACCTAAACGACCAATTAACAGGGCTGACGGAAGACTTGACAAGATAGTTGCCTCTGGAAGGCTTTCCTTAATCTGATCCACAAAATTAACTACTTCACCTACAAAAGTTACCTTTTCAAACGTTTTAGCTTGCTCAAGAACATCTGTAAAAGCAGCATGACAATCAGGGACGATAGCTTGGCCGTTTTCATAAAATCCGACGTAAACATTATTACGACGGGCATCCATGATAGGAATCACAACACCGTCAACCGAAAGGTTTGTCAGCGCCTGTAGACTTGAAACTCCCACTAAATCAATGTCAAGCGCATAGGCTAATGTCTTAGCTGTTGCAACAGCCACACGAAGCCCTGTGTAGGATCCAGGTCCTTGAGCAACAACGATACGGTCTAAATCAGCTGGTTGCCAGCTCGCCTGAGCGACCAAAAAATCAATGGTGGGCATCAAACTAATACTGTGATTCTTTTTCACTGTCACGGTTGCCTCTGCCACTAAGTTCTCATCTTCCAACAAGGCTACTGATAAAGCCGTGCTAGAAGTATCAAATGCTAATATTTTCATCTTTTTTCCTTGTTTCCTTTTATGCTTTTCTATTATAACACAAGTAGTTATTTTCCAAAAACGAACATTCCCCAACTTTTTCCGCCATTTTCTTTATCTAGCCCTTATCTTATGGTACAATAATAGTAATTGTTAAACGAATCAAGGCTACTAGCTATTACTCATAAAGTGAATATCATAACGTCAAGTAAATCATAGAAAGATTAACTTGACCGGTTTTTTTATAGAATGGCAGAGCCTTTTGGAAAGAAAGGAAAACCATGATTTATAAAGTCTTTTACCAAGAAACTAAAGAGCGTAATCCACGCCGTGAACAGACAAAATCACTCTACCTAGATATCGATGCAGAAACTGAACTTGAGGGACGTATCCAAGCTCGTCAAATCATCGAAAAAAGCACTGCCTATAACATCGAATTCATCGAGCTCCTCTCAGAAAAAGCCCTTGAATACGAAAAAGAAACAGGCGTTTTTGAAGTAACGGAGTTCTAAGACTATGGCATCAAAAATCAATCTAAAACCTGAAGAAGTTGGGGTTTATGCGATTGGTGGTTTGGGGGAAATCGGTAAAAACACCTATGGTATTGAATACCAAGATGAGATTATCATCGTCGATGCAGGTATTAAATTCCCTGAGGATGATCTTCTCGGTATCGATTATGTCATTCCGGACTATTCTTACATCGTTGAAAACGTTGACCGTGTTAAAGCTCTTGTCATTACTCACGGTCACGAAGACCATATTGGTGGTATTCCCTTCCTTCTTAAGCAGGCAAACATCCCAATCTACGCAGGACCGCTTGCCCTTGCTCTCATCAAAGGAAAATTGGAAGAACACGGGCTACTTCGTGACGCACAACTCTATGAAATTAATGCTAATACAGAGCTTACTTTCAAAAATATGAGCGTGACCTTCTTCCGCACAACTCACTCAATTCCAGAACCTCTCGGAATTGTCATCCATACACCACAAGGTAAAATTGTTTGTACCGGTGACTTTAAGTTTGACTTCACTCCAGTAGGTGAGCCAGCAGACCTTCATCGTATGGCTGCACTCGGTGAAGAAGGGGTTCTTTGCCTCCTCTCAGACTCAACCAATGCTGAAGTCCCAACTTTCACTAATTCCGAGAAGGTCGTTGGACAATCCATCATGAAAATTATTGAAGGCATTCACGGACGTATTATCTTCGCCTCATTTGCCTCAAATATTTTCCGTCTGCAACAAGCTGCCGAAGCTGCTGTAAAAACCGGTCGTAAGATTGTTGTCTTTGGACGTTCTATGGAAAAAGCCATTGTTAATGGGGTTGAACTAGGCTACATCAAGGTTCCAAAAGGAACTATTATTGACCCTAGTGAGATGAAAAACTACCATTCCAGTGAGATTCTTATCATGTGTACTGGTTCTCAAGGAGAGCCTATGGCAGCCCTTGCACGTATCGCTAACGGGATGCACCGCCAAGTGACACTGCAACCTGGTGACACTGTTATTTTCTCATCTAGCCCTATCCCAGGAAATACAACCAGCGTTAACCGCTTGATTAATACTATTCAAGAAGCTGGCGTCGATGTTATCCACGGTAAAATCAACAATATTCATACCTCTGGACACGGTGGTCAACAAGAGCAAAAACTCATGCTTCGTTTGATCAAACCAAAATTCTTCATGCCTGTTCACGGTGAATACCGCATGCAGAAAGTCCACGCAGGTCTCGCTGTTGATTGTGGTGTTCCAAAAGATAATATCTTTATCATGGAAAATGGTGATGTCCTAGCCCTAACAAAAGATTCTGCTCGTCGTGCAGGTCATTTCAATGCTCAAGACATCTATGTCGATGGTAATGGTATCGGTGATATCGGGGCGGCCGTTCTTCGTGACCGTCGTGATCTTTCTGAAGACGGTGTCGTCCTTGCTGTCGCAACTGTTGATTTCAAGTCTAAGATGATTCTAGCTGGTCCAGATATTCTCAGTCGTGGCTTTATCTATATGCGTGAATCTGGTGATCTTATTCGTGATAGCCAACGCATTCTGTTCAACGCTATTCGTATTGCTCTTAAAAATAAAGACGCCAGCATTCAATCCGTTAACGGAGCTATCGTCAATGCATTACGACCATTCCTATATGAAAAAACAGAACGTGAGCCAATCATCATTCCAATGATTCTCACACCTGATAACTAAAAAATGGTAGCCTAACAGCTACCATTTTTTAGTCCGATACAAATCTTCAGTAAATAATAAAGTTCCATAAACGCTGCTTCTCCTTTTATGCACCTGGATAAATGTAAGATACCGCCCCTGGTGTTGTTGAATTTTATAAATTAAACCAAGCATGATAGTTATCAATGTGTTGCTAATTGTTATAGTTCGACTCCAAGATTTGAATCTAACCAACTTGTTTAACATAACCAACGTATCCATATCCACCATCAGTCCAACGTACAATCGAACGAGCAGCAGATATCGAACCAACAGCATAAGCCTTGGCTAGCAATTGAGAAGAACAAGTCTCCATTTTGAACAGTATAAGAATCAGCATCAGTTGTTTGAGCGACTGTAAGACCCGAGCAATAATGTACTTGGGACTATTGCTAAGGCAGCTGTTTTGTTGTTTTTATATTCCCCCCTGAATAAGATTGATATAAAATTAGTTTAACATCTTGATATTTTTATGTAATTAAGAGAGAAAAAAGAAATATGACAAAAGCAAACAAATCTGTTAAAGGTACATAATCTATCCAAGAACTTAATAAACTCCTTTTTAAACAAAAAGAAAACCAGGTAACCCTGATCTTCAAATTATTTTATTAATACAGATCTAAGTAGTTATCAATTTCCCATTGTGAAACGAAAGTAGCATAGCTTGCCCATTCCATACGTTTCGCATCAAGGAAGTTTGTATAGATATGATTACCCAATGCTTGACGAACCACTTCATCCGTTTCCAATGCTTTAAGAGCATTACGTAGTGTTGATGGCAAATCAATGATACCAGCCTCTTTACGTTCTTCTGGAGACATTGAATAGATGTTTGTTTCAACTGGATCTGGTGCTTCAATCTTGTTAAGAATACCATCAAGACCTGCTTCCAAAAGAACAGCAAGTGCCAAGTATGGGTTTGCCATTGGGTCTACTGAACGCAATTCCAAACGTGTACCCATACCACGAGAAGCAGGGACGCGAATCAATGGTGAACGGTTGCTACCTGCCCATGCAATATATACAGGTGCTTCGTAACCTGGTACCAAACGTTTATAAGAGTTAACCGTTGGATTAATAATTGCAGTATAGTTATAGGCATGTTTCATCAATCCACCAAGGAAGTAATAGGCATCTTGAGATAATTGCATACCACGTGGATCTTCTGGATCGAAGAAAGCATTTCCTTCATCAGTGAAGAGAGACATGTTACAGTGCATACCACTACCAGCAATACCGTATTTAGGTTTCGCCATAAATGTAGCATAGAGACCATGTTTACGAGCAATTGTCTTAACAACTAGCTTAAACATTTGAATATTATCACATGCTTTCAAAACATCAGCATATTTAAAATCGATTTCGTGTTGTCCAACCGCAACCTCATGGTGAGATGCTTCAACTTCAAATCCCATTTCTGTCAACACATTAACAATTTCACGACGTGTGTTGTCGGCAAGGTCAGTTGGTGCAAGGTCAAAATAACCACCTTTATCGTTAACTTCAAGCGTAGGATTACCTTGTTCATCTAATTTGAAAAGGAAAAATTCTGGCTCTGGTCCAAGATTAAATGATTTATAACCAACTTCTTCCATATGACGCAAAGCTTTTTTCAAGTTACCACGTGGGTCTCCTGCAAATGGTTCACCTGCCGAAGTATAGATATCACAAATAAGACCAGCGACTGCCCCATTTTCATCACCCCAAGGGAAGACTGTCCAAGTATCAAGGTCTGGGTAAAGATACATATCAGATTCATTGATACGAACAAAACCTTCGATTGATGAACCATCAAACATAGCTTTATTTGAAAGTACCTTATCCAACTGTTCATCTGTCGCAGGAATTTCAACATTCTTCATAACACCAAGGATGTCAGAGAACATTAAACGCAAAAAAGTAACATTCTTCTCTTTGACTTCGCGACGAATATCAGCTGCTGTGATTGCCATAATAGGGGTCTCCTTTATAAAAACCAAAAATAAAAGTTCAAAGCGTAATTAAATACGCAAGTTACCAAATCGTTGTGATGGGGTCGTAAAACGGCCTTGCTGAAGGAGTTCATCATGCAAGATACGTCGAACGTCCGCATCAGTTAAAGCTACTTGTTTTTGTTGCGCACGAACTTTACGTTCCTCATACTCATGCTTAATTGCTGCAATATTGTAACCGTCATTCAAAAAATCTTTGATTTCCAATAAACTATCCATATCATTTAATGAGTACATACGACGATTTCCAGCTGTACGTTCAGGTTGAATCAACCCCTGATCTTCATAGTAACGAATTTGACGAGCAGTTAAATCCGTTAACTTCATAACTGTGCCAATCGGAAAAACAGCCAAAGAACGTCTTAGTTCTTTTTCTCTTGCCATGATCATCCTCCTTTCCTAACAATTATATTCTGAATGTTACTACATGTCAACAGATAATGTTACTTTTTCTTACACAATAAGAAAATCCCGAACATTGTATTGATTATTACCTTATATTCAAGGATTTTATTTTAAAAACCATAAAAAAAGAGCTCAAAAGAACTCTATTATTCTTATTTTAAATGTTTAAGTAACCAGTCATAATCATAATTAACAAGGATTGCAATAAAGACTCCGCAAAACGTTTCAAATACTCTGGCTATCACATAGGTGAAGGTATTATCAGGTGGAATAGACAAAGTAATAATGAGAAGCGCAGCCACTCCTCCAATAACTCCAGAAGCATTATTAAAGGACACATTAATGACAATAGTCAACATTGTTAAAATAGGGACCAATAGCAAAGTCACCCAAACTGAATTGTCAAACCACATATTCACAAAATAGAATAAAAGCGATAAAAGACCCCCAACTGTATTCGCAAAAATACGTGACTTTCCAAATTGAACACTACGGTCAAAATTCTCACGCAAACTAAAAACAGCAGTTAAACAACCAATCTGAAGCCCTTCCCAGCCTAAAGCAGAGAACAAGCCTAAAACAAGAAAAACGGCTATCCCGGTCTTTAGTGTACGCATACCAAACTTAAATTTTTTTGATTCAAATTTCAATCCCATTCTACTATTTTACCATGATTGACTGGCTTTTGGGATATTTCACTGTATAATTAAAAAATAAAAAAGAATGTTGATATTTTACATCTTACAATTGAATAGTCTTCAATTCAACAAAAAAGAACGCCTTACAGAACGTTCTTAATTTACTAAAAATTATTTTTCAGTCAAAGCTGCAAGTCCTGGGAGTTCTTTACCTTCAAGAAGTTCCATAGAAGCTCCACCACCAGTAGAGATCCATGAGAATTTATCTGCACGTCCAAGGTTGATTGCTGCGGCAGCTGAGTCACCACCACCGATGATTGATTTAACGCCTGGTTGTTTCACGATAGCGTCCATCACACCGATTGTACCAGCTTGGAAGTCAGGGTTTTCAAATACACCCATAGGACCATTCCATACAACTGTTTTCGCACCAGTCAAGGCTTTATCGAATTCAGCAATTGATTTAGGACCGATATCCAAGCCAAGGAAACCTGGGTCTACTGCTTCACCTTCAGTGTCTTTCACTTCAGTGTAGTCAGCAAATGCATTAGCTTCTTTTGAGTCAACTGGCAAGATCAATTTACCGTTTGATTTTTCAAGAAGAGCTTTAGCAACATCAAGTTTATCTTCTTCTACAAGTGAGTTACCGATTTCGATACCTTGTGCTTTGTAGAATGTGTAAGTCATACCACCACCGATAAGAACTTTATCAGCTTTTGCAAGAAGGTTTTCGATAACACCAATCTTATCAGATACTTTAGAACCACCAAGGATAGCTACGAATGGACGTTCTGGAGTTTCAACTGCTTCTTTGATGTAAGCAATTTCATTTTCAAGAAGGAAACCAGCAACAGCTTTGTCAACGTTTGCTGAGATACCAACGTTAGATGCGTGTGCACGGTGAGCTGTACCAAATGCATCGTTTACGAAGATACCATCCCCAAGTGATGCCCAGTATTTACCAAGTTCAGGATCATTTTTAGATTCTTTCTTGCCATCAACATCTTCAAAACGAGTGTTTTCAACCAAGAGAACTTGTCCATCTTCAAGAGCATTGACAGCTGCTTCCAACTCAGCACCACGTGTAACACCTGGGATAAATTTAACGTCTTGACCCAATTTAGCAGCCAAGTCAGCAGCTACAGGAGCAAGTGATTTGCCTTCTTTATCAGCTTCTTCTTTTACGCGTCCAAGGTGAGAGAAGAGAATTGCACGTCCACCTTGTTCAAGAATGTACTTGATAGTCGGAAGGGCAGCAGTGATACGGTTGTCGTTAGTGATCACGCCATCTTTTACAGGTACGTTGAAGTCAACACGAACGAGAACTTTTTTCCCTTTCAAGTCAACATCTTTAACAGTCAATTTAGCCATTTGATCAGACTCCTTAATTTTTTAATACGTTTTCATTATATCACAAAATGCATAAAAGAGATAGCAAAATCAGAAGGATTTCTAGCTTATTACTAGTATAAGGCATTTAGCATATAATCTAAATAGAAAGGTCGAATATCCATGAAAAACAGCTAAACACGAAGCAGAAACAAGATGATCATGATCTAAATGTAATCCTTATTCTTACCCTTGTTCCTCTGCTCCTCTTTCTTACTCTTAAACCAACTCTTTTTTCATACACTAACCAAATATCAGTACCGCTATGGCTTCGATTAATCTTATTAGCTAGTTGTCAATTTGCCATCGCAGGCTTAGGAACCAGCACTGTTATGCTTTATTGCAAAGAATCTTTCAGACACTTTGGATTAATCACCAAAAATTTAGTTATCATCCTTTTTCAATCTCTTCTTGTAGCCCTACCACTTATCATATTTAAAGGAATTACTCATCAGATTCATTCCTATCTACCTCTTCAATCAATACAATTAACAAAAGAAGTAATGAGCCAATCATTTCCTAGTAATATCTTGGCATACCTATTCATCTGTCTTATTTGGGGATTCTGGGAAGGCTTTAACTATGCAGTTATCGCTGAAAAGATAGGTATACATTTTCCATCTCCTTACTCTTGGTTAGATAGTGGAGCAATAACTTGTGCGATTTTTTGCCTCCTTATCCATGGAAACATTTTTTTGATGTCTATACCCTATTTGAATCACTTACCGTTTTTATACTTATTTATGGTATGCTAGCTATACAAAAACATAATAAGAACTCCTGGAGTTGTGTCATGCCCTTTCTACTTATTTGGAATACCTTCTAGCTTATTCATAAATCACAATCCTACTGAGATTATAACAGCCTATTTATGCGACTATTTTATTATTTTGGAAAATAAAAAAAGAGCCGAAGCTCTTCTTCCTATACAATTGAATTATTTAGCGATTTTCGCGAAGTATTCAAGAGTACGTACAAGTTGTGAAGTATATGACATTTCGTTATCATACCAAGCAACAGTTTTAACCAATTGATGTCCATCAACAGTTTGAACTTTAGTTTGAGTTGCGTCAAACAATGAACCGAATGACATACCAACAACGTCAGAAGATACGATTGGATCTTCAGTGTAACCGTAAGATTCGTTAGCAGCTGCTTTCATTGCTGCGTTAACTTCATCAACAGTTACTTCTTTGTTAAGGACTGAAACCAATTCAGTTACAGAACCTGTTGGAATTGGAACACGTTGAGCAGCACCGTCAAGTTTACCGTTCAATTCAGGGATAACCAAACCAATAGCTTTAGCAGCACCAGTTGAATTAGGAACGATGTTAGCAGCACCAGCACGAGCACGACGCAAATCACCTTTACGGTGTGGTCCATCAAGGATCATTTGGTCTCCAGTGTAAGCGTGGATAGTAGTCATCAAACCTTGTTTAACACCAAAGTTATCTTGCAATGCTTTAGCCATTGGTGCCAAGCAGTTTGTAGTACATGAAGCACCTGAGATAACTGTTTCAGTACCGTCAAGGATATCGTGGTTAGTGTTAAATACGATTGTTTTAACATCGTTTCCACCAGGAGCAGTGATAACAACTTTCTTAGCACCACCATTAGCGTGCAAGTGTTTTTCAGCAGCTGCTTTAGTTGCAAAGAAACCAGTTGCTTCAAGAACGATTTCTACACCGTCGTTAGCCCAGTCAATTTGTTCTGGGTCACGTTCAGCAGAAACCTTAACGAATTTACCGTTAACTTCAAATCCACCTTCTTTTACTTCAACAGTTCCGTTGAAACGACCTTGAGTTGTGTCATATTTCAACAAATGTGCAAGCATTGTAGGATCTGTAAGGTCATTGATGCGAGTAACTTCAACACCTTCTACGTTTTGGATACGACGGAAAGCAAGACGACCGATACGACCGAAACCGTTAATACCAACTTTAACTACCATTAGTGATTTCCTCCTTATGAAAATCAAATAAATATAATTTTGAGAGCAAGCTCTCCCTATTGTGAAAAGATTAACTTGAGCGCTTTCATTTAACCTTTTAACATCCCTATTATATAATTTTTTTCAGGAAAATGCAAATAGAAAAAGGCACTTACTTTCATAAGCACCTTAACTTAAAAACTTCTAATTAAGCTTCACCAGAATTTTTCTTGATGATTTCTTCTTGAACTGATTTAGGAACATCTTCATAGTGGTCGAATACCATCATGAATGTACCACGTCCTTGAGTTGCAGAACGAAGTGTTGTTGCATAACCGAACATTTCAGCAAGTGGTACATAGGCACGAACGATTTGGCTGTTACCGTGTGCTTCCATACCATCAACACGTCCACGACGAGCAGTAACGTGACCCATAACATCACCAAGGTTCTCTTCTGGAACAGTGATAGTTACAAGCATCATTGGCTCAAGAATAGTTGGTTGTGCAGTCTTAGCAGCTTCTTTAAGTGCAAGAGATGCAGCAATCTTGAAGGCTGTTTCAGATGAATCGACATCGTGGTATGAACCATCATAAAGTTTAGCTTTGATGTCAACCATTGGGTATCCAGCAAGGACACCGTTAGCCATAGATTCTTCCAATCCTTTTTCTACTGCAGGGATGAATTCACGTGGAACCACACCACCGACGATAGCATTTTCGAATTCGAAACCTTTACCTTCTTCATTTGGAGTAAATTCAATCCAAACATCACCAAACTGACCTTTACCACCAGATTGACGTTTGAAGAATCCACGTGCTTGTGTAGCTGCACGGAATGTTTCACGGTATGATACTTGTGGAGCACCTACGTTTGCTTCAACTTTGTGTTCACGTTTCAAACGGTCAACAAGGACATCAAGGTGAAGTTCACCCATACCAGAGATAACTGTTTCACCAGTTTCAGGGTTAGTTTCAACACGGAATGTTGGATCTTCTTCAGCAAGTTTTTGAAGACCAATACCCATCTTATCTTGGTCAGCTTTAGTCTTAGGCTCAACCATCAATTGGATAACTGGTTCTGGAACTTCGATTGACTCAAGAATAACTTTAGCTTTTTCATCAGTCAATGAATCACCAGTTGTAGTATCTTTCAAACCGATAGCAGCGGCGATATCACCAGCGTATACTTGTTCAATTTCTTGACGGCTGTTAGCGTGCATTTGAAGGATACGTCCGATACGTTCACGTTTACCTTTAGATGTGTTCATTACGTATGAACCTGATTGAAGGATACCTGAGTAAACACGGATAAATGTCAAACGACCTACAAATGGGTCAGTCATGATCTTGAAGGCAAGAGCTGCAAATGGCTCATCATCAGATGCTGGACGAGTTTCTTCTTCGTCTGTATCTGGGTTGATACCTTTAATTGCAGGGATATCAAGTGGGCTTGGAAGGTAATCGATAACCGCATCAAGCATCAATTGAACACCTTTGTTCTTGAAGGCAGAACCACAAAGAACTGGGAAGAATTCAACGTTGATTGTTGCACGACGGATAGCTGCTTTCAATTCCTCGTTAGTGATTTCTTCACCTTCAAGGTATTTCATCATCAAATCTTCGTCAGTTTCAGCAACTGCTTCGATCAATTTTTCACGGTATTCGTTTGCTTGATCAACGTAATCAGCTGGAATATCTTCTTCAAGAATATCTGTACCAAGGTCATTAGTATAGATTTCAGCTTTCATTTTAATCAAGTCAATGATACCACGGAAATCATCTTCAGCACCGATTGGCAATTGGATTGGGTGTGCGTTTGCTTGAAGACGATCGTGAAGTGTGCTTACTGAGTAAAGGAAGTCTGCACCGATTTTATCCATTTTGTTGGCAAATACGATACGTGGAACACCATACTCAGTTGCTTGACGCCAAACTGTTTCAGTTTGAGGTTCTACACCTGATTGTGAGTCAAGAACGGTTACCGCACCATCCAATACACGGAGTGAACGCTGTACTTCGATAGTGAAGTCCACGTGCCCTGGTGTATCGATGATGTTAACACGGTGGCCATTCCATTGTGCTGTTGTAGCGGCAGAAGTGATTGTGATACCACGTTCTTGCTCTTGCTCCATCCAGTCCATTTGTGATGCACCTTCGTGAGTTTCACCGATCTTGTGAATTTTACCAGTGTAGTAAAGGATACGCTCTGTTGTAGTTGTTTTACCGGCATCGACGTGGGCCATGATACCGATATTACGAGTTTTTGCAAGTGAAAATTCGCGTGCCATTAGGTTTATTCTCCTATAAATATTTTAGTTTACTTATTTATTATAACATTATTGTCAAAAAACGGATAGGCAGGACCTACCCGTTTTTTCACTAATATTTAACTGGTTTTCAAATGATATGAATTATATTATTTGAATTCAGAGTCAGCCTATTACAAATCCATAATCTTAGCTTATGAATATATGACTGTAATTCAGCTTGAAACTTATGATTACCAGCGGAAGTGTGCAAAGGCACGGTTTGCTTCAGCCATTTTGTGAGTATCTTCACGTTTCTTAACTGATGCACCAGTGTTGTTTGCAGCATCCATGATTTCTTTTGCAAGACGATCTTTCATAGTGTGTTCACCACGCGCACGTGATGCGTTAACCAACCAACGAAGACCAAGAGTTGTACGACGTTCTGGACGAACTTCAACTGGGACTTGGTAGTTTGAACCACCGACACGACGTGCACGTACTTCAAGTACAGGCATGATGTTGTCCATAGCTGTTTCAAATACTTCAAGAGCATCGTTTCCAGTTGCTTCTTTGATTTGCTCGAAAGCATCGTATACGATTGTTGCAGCAGTACCACGTTTACCGTCAAGCATTACACGGTTGATAAGACGTGTAACGATTTTTGAATTGTACAATGGATCTGCCAATACTTCGCGTTTAGGCGCTCTATTCTTACGACTCATTTTATCTTATCTCCCTTCTTATCCTTTAGGACGTTTAGCACCGTATTTAGAACGGCTTTGTTTACGATCAGCTACACCTGCAGTATCAAGTGCACCACGGACGATGTGGTAACGTACCCCTGGAAGGTCTTTTACACGTCCACCACGGATAAGAACAACGCTGTGTTCTTGGAGGTTGTGTCCGATACCTGGGATGTAAGCAGTAACTTCGATAAGGTTGCTCAAACGTACACGAGCGAATTTACGAAGGGCTGAGTTAGGTTTTTTAGGTGTCATTGTTCCAACACGTGTTGCAACACCACGTTTTTGTGGTGAAGATACGTTAGTTTGAACTTTTTTGTGGCTGTTGTAACCAACGTTCAAAGCTGGTGATTTAGATTTAACAACTTTTGATTGACGTGGTTTACGAACCAATTGGTTAATTGTAGGCATCTACATTCTCCTGTGTTTTTTTATTTTTGGTTGATATGGCACTTGGTGACAGCCCATATCTGTGTGTACTTTTGCAACTTATGTCAGCACGTCTCTGTACACTTTTGAGAGACCAAAAGTAAAAAGTACCGTCTAATATAGTATCATTTTTTGATAATTATTGTCAAGACTTTCTTGTTAAAAAGAAAAATTCCTAATCATCAAATTAGGAATTACGTTTTAAGCTTTTGATTTATCGAAAATATTACCTACTTCAACTTCTACTTTTTGTGCTTTTACATCGATGTCAGAAACAGTAAGTAATGATTTATATTCATGGATATCACGATCGCCTTTAGCATTTTCTGCAAATACAGCTACACCTACTAACTCACTATCAAATTCTGAAAGCAAGCTAATCATACCCGTAATGGTACCACCACCTTTAAGAAAATCATCAACAATAAGGACGCGGCTATTAGGTTTCAAACTACGTTTGGAAAGGAACATTTTTTCAATACGATCACTTGAACCACTAACGTAGTTTACCGATACGGTTGAACCTTCTGTGATTTTCAGGTCACGACGAACAATAACAAATGGAATGTTCAAGACATCTGCTACTGCATTTGCTAAAGGAACTCCTTTAGTTGCAACAGTCATTACAGCATCAATTTTTTGCCCTTTAAAAGCACTAGCAATAATACGACCAACATTTTTCAAAATCGAGGGTGTACTCAGTAAATCAGATAGGTAGAGATAACCACCTGGTAAGATACGATCACTCTCGGAAAGACGCTTACAAAGATCTTCAACCAGACTTCTCGCATCTTCATCAGAAATAGTCGGTGTAAACATAACACCGCCAGATGCACCAGTTACTGTTTCGATTTCTCCTATTTGACTTTCCTCAAAAGCTTTTTTAATGATAGCAACATCTTCTGAGATTGAAGACTTTGCAGCTTCATAACGCTCTGCAAAGGTGTTGAGGCTTGTCAATTGATAAGGATTATTAATCAGGTAGTTTGAAATCACTACCATACGCTCACTTCGTTTTAATTTCATATGTTACCTATATTTTCTGTACTTTTTAACTATTATACCATAATACAGCAAAAAACGAACATTTTCATATGAAATGCTCGCTTAATTTCGATTTCAATCAAATTTTGGCTTGTAGAAGGAACGATTATCCATAGCAAAGAGACGATTTGTCATTTCTCCTGGTCCTACTAGGTTAAGGGCTGTCGTCATCATCATCATACTGGCATCAAGATTATCAATCATATGAATAATCTCTGCTTCCATAATACGGGGGCGCACTGGACTACCGTACTCTAGTTGTCCGTGATGGCTGAGAATGACATGACGCAAAACAACGACATCCTCACGCGTATCATCAATATTCAGCTCAACAAGAACTTTGGTGATTTCTTCATCAATCAAAGCAATATGACCAATCAAGTTTCCACGAACCGTATACTCAGTATGTTCAGGACCAGTAAGTTCAATGACCTTAGCTAGGTCATGGAGCATAATTCCTGCAAAGAGCAGATTCTTATTTAGCTCTGGATAAATATCTCCAATGCTATCCGCTAGGCGAACCATAGTAGCTGTATGATAGGCTAGTCC
Organism: Streptococcus vestibularis; assembly: GCF_900636445.1. Taxonomy (NCBI): domain Bacteria; kingdom Bacillati; phylum Bacillota; class Bacilli; order Lactobacillales; family Streptococcaceae; genus Streptococcus; species Streptococcus vestibularis. The sequence goes on from NZ_LR134275.1 coordinate 1,743,922, forward strand.
ACTTTCAAAGGCATGGTGATTTGTTTTAGCAGCTGGAAAAGTGAAAAACTCTTTATTATACTTACGATAAAGGGCACGAACAACACGCTGCCAAGTTGCTTCCTCAATCTTGAAAATCATTTGCTCTAGGTATTCACGTACTTCGGAAGGATTTACTGGTGGTTTCTCTTTGAAATCAGCTGGATCATTTGGCTCACCAAATGAAGGGAGTCGCAAGGTAATTTGATTGACCTGAGGAGTATTATTATAAACCTCTCGGCGTCCTTCCATATGAACTACCTTACCAGCAGTAAATTCTTCAACATTATATGGCTGAGCGTCCCATAAATTTCCTGAAATCTCACCGGAATCATCCTGGAAGGTAAAGGCAATATAGTCCTTTCCCGCTCTTGTCTTACGTACCTCTGCACGCTTAATCAGATAAAAGCCTTCAAAATACTCGTCTTTTTTCATTTGATTAATCTTCATGCTTGTCCTCGTTTTCTAATCGTGGTAAATCCAACAAACTTTGTGTCGCACTGTCTTGATAGGTTTCAATTGTATCAAGAGCTCTAACAATTGCCCTACTCCTTGTGTTAAGAAGACTATCGACTGTTTTACTTGCCGTATTCAATTGTTTCTGAGCCTTAGCAAGCATGTCTCCAAACTTACCAAACTCTAACTTGACGTTGCCTAAAATTTTACTAATATCATCCGCATTCTTTTGAATATTCAAAGTTCTAAATCCTACAGACAATGAATTTAAAAGTGCTGATAAGGTTGACGGACCTGCGATAACAATATTCTCCTCGCGACGAAGGGCATCAAAGAAGGCTGGTTGGCGTACTACCTCAGCATAAAGTCCTTCCGTCGGCAAAAACAATATGCCAAAATTTGTGGTTTCAGGTGGGTTAAGATACTTCTTGTTAATATCCTTTGCAAATCGCTTAATACTAGTCAAAAGTGACTTACGGTGATTCTCAATTTCCTCTTTATTACCAGATTCATAAGCATCTTCCAGACGATAGTAATCTTCCAAAGGAAACTTAGAATCAATGGGAAGGTAGATATATTCATCTTTATGGTTTCCTGGCATTTTGATTGCATATTCAACTCGTTCACTTGAACCTGATACCGTAGGAAATTCTCGCTCGTACTGATTAACAGTCAATATATCTTCAATAATTTGTCCTAATTGAAGCTCACCCAAAATACCTCGTGTTTTTGTATTTGAAAGAACCTTGTTAAGACTTCCAACATCCTTGGCTACATTTTTCATTTCCCCCAAGCCCTGGTTAACCGACTCTAATTGTCTTGAAACCGTCTCAAAAGAGGCTTGTAAACGTGTTTGTAAGGTTTGCTCAAGTTTCTCTTCAACTGTCTGACGCATTTGTTCCAAACGTTTCTCATTGGAATCCTGCATATCTTTAACAGCTTTGGTTAAGCTTTGGTTTATTTGCTCAAGGCGTTGGTCAGAACGGTCTCGATTATCAGACAAATTTTGATGTAAAACCTCTCGGATATCTGTCAACTGTTGATATAGTTCCATCTGCAATTGGTTCAATTGCTTTGTCGTTTCCAATTGGTTTGTCTTAGCAAAACTTTCCAATTGAAACGAAACTTGATCTGAAAGATTATCTGCATTTTCTTCCAAACTCTTATTAATCTGTTCTTTTAACTCCATATTCTTCAAGAAAAGAGAAATAAGAATCCCCAAGCTTAATAAAGTTAAAAGTGTAAGTAGATAGATCATACTAACTCCTATCTTTAGTCTGGATGACAATCACATATCCATTTGGCACAATCACTTGAATTGGACCATCAACGAATTCATTGCTAGAATAGATTTTCTTCTGGAAATAATTCATATTAGTTAATTCGTATTTTGCTCCCAAAATCGTCAGTTTTCCATCACCTTCATGTAAAAAAGAAACATATGTCATTCCGGGTTCTGGTAAAACTTTATAACTTCCTTCTGGATAATAAGTAATCTTATTTTGCTTATCTCGCAAACAGATACATCTCATAAAAGGAGCTAATTCAGGATCGCCGACCAAAAATATATTTGATAACATATGATCAATTCTGCCACCAAAAGCACCGAAAATAGTTACTTCCGCCTCAGGATATAATTGAAATATAATTTTTAGAGCTAACTCTGTATCCGTATCATCCTTTTCAGCTGGAGCAATCATACAATCTTTGGCAGCTGATTGAATCATCTCTAACTCTGACCGAGATACTGAATCAAAGTCTCCGACAGCTAAATCAATAGGTAAACCTAACTCCAACAAACGTAAGCACGCGCGATCCACCCCAACAAAATAATCAAAATCGGTAGTGAACCACTCTAGCTCACCACCGACAAATAAAGCTATTTTAGGCATCGATAGCATCACGAAGCGTTTGAACTTGCGCTGTCAAATCAGGATTTTTGAAGAGGTAAGAGCCTGCTACAAAAACATTAGCTCCCGCCTTGGCACACGCTGCAATAGTATTATTATCTACACCACCATCAACTTCAATATCGAATGAATAGCCACCTTTTTCACGAAGCTCCACAACACGCTCTACTTTAGACATCATTTCTGGAATGAACGCTTGACCACCAAAACCTGGATTTACAGTCATGATAAGTACTTGATCTACTAAATCAAGTACAGGAATAAGTGCCTCGACTGGGGTTCCAGGATTAATCACAACACCTGCTTTCATACCAGCAGCTTTGATTTTCTGGAGGGCACCATGGATATGTTTAGTGGCTTCAACATGAATAGTCATGATATCTGCTCCTGCTTGTGCATAGGCATCCACATAACGCTCAGGATCAACAACCATAAGGTGGCAATCAAAAACCAACTTGCTATGTTTACGCATGCTAGCGACCACATCTGCTCCCCAACTGATATTAGGGACAAATTGACCATCCATAATATCAATGTGAACATATTCCGCACCTGATGCATCAATACGAGCTAGTTCTGAAGCAAAATTAGCATAGTCAGCAGCTAGGATAGACGGAGCAATTTTATAAGACATGAGAGACCTACTTTCTTTTTACAGTTTTTTTATATGTTTCACGACGGTTTTCAATTTCACTTAAAAATTGAAGGTAATTATCATAACGGACTTGCCATATTTGGCCATCTTCAACCTCATCCTTAACAGCACAAGAAGGCTCATGGGTATGAGTACAAGAACGGAATTTACAGCCATGACTAGCTTGACGGATTTCTGGAAAAGCTTCACTCAAGTCCTCGGCATTATCCACTTCATAATCTAGCGAAGAGAATCCTGGTGTATCAGCAATCTTCCCTCCATGAACATCATAAAGACTTACAGCCCTTGTAGTATGACGTCCACGACCTAAACTGTCTGAAATCTCACCTGTTTCCAACTTCAACTCTGGGGCAATACGGTTCAACAAGGTTGATTTTCCAACACCTGTCTGTCCCATAAAGACTGTTATTTTGTCAGTCAAGAGCGACAATAGTTCTTCCAAACTGAAGACAAAATCAAAACCAATTTTTTGATACTGTTTTTGAATGGCCTTCATTTCTGAATCATCTTCAACCAAATCCATCTTAGAAATATAAATTACAGGTTTTATATTCTTATGCTCTAGTAAAACCAAAAAACGGTCCAGAAGATTACTATTGAAATCCGGTTCCTTAGCAGACATAATGACCACAGCCTGATCTATATTGACAATGGGTGGACGCACTAAACTATTGATTCGTTGACCAATTTTAAGGATATAACCTTCTGAATTTTCCTCTGCTGAAAATTCGACAAAATCCCCAACGTAAGGTGTTTGTCTTTTTTTTCTAAAATTTCCTCGCGCACGCGTCTGGTATACAACACCATCATGCTCTACATAATAGAAACCTGCCAGTGCTTTGATAATTCTTCCTTGCAAGTGAACTCCTCAATCGTTTAATAGCCCTATTATATCACAAATTAAAAAGCTTTTCTGGAACAAAAAAACTGATCTTCCATTTCCCATGAGCCTCCTTGCATTTTCAATAGATTGCAGTATAATAGGCATATCATCTGCGGAGGTGGTGGAATGGCAGACACGCATGCTTCAGGCGCATGTGCTTTTTCAAGCGTGAGGGTTCAACTCCCTTTCTCCGCATAGCTAAAATCCCACTGACATTCAGCGGGATTTTTGAATTATAGACCAGCTTCTCTCAAAGCATCTGAGAGACGTGCAAAATCAGAAATAGACAGCGCCTCTCCGCGAATAGAAGGTTTTATAGCTGCATTTTCCAAAGCCTGCTCAAGCTTGTTTTTAACTTCTTCAGACTTACCAAAATGACTTGTCAGATTATTCCAAAGCGTCTTGCGACGATGCACAAAACTAGCCTTTGATACACGGAAAAAGAAATCTTCGTCTTTAACTTCAACTAAAGGTTGCTTACGGCGTGTCATCTTCAAAATAGCCGAGTCAACATTAGGTGCTGGCACAAAAACTGTACGAGGGACAACGAATGCCACCTTAGCAGTCATATAATATTGCACAGCGATGGATAACGAACCATAGGCCTTTGTATTGGGCTCAGCAGAAATACGATCTGCAACTTCTTTTTGCATCATAACAACAAATTCTGCAAAAGGAATCTTACTCTCAATCAAATGCATTAAAATTGGTGTCGTAATATAGTATGGTAGATTGGCTACAACCTTGATTGGTAGATTTGGATTTTCAAATTCTTTGACACGTGTCTGTAAATCTGCCTTGAGAACGTCTTCATTAATCACTTTAACATTATCATGATCACGCAGAGTATCTTCCAAAATCGGAACCAATCGCTCATCAATTTCAAATGCCATAACTTCCGCAGCATTTTCAGTTAGGAATTCTGTTAATGCTCCAATACCAGGCCCAATTTCGATAACATTGACATTTTTGTCAATCTCGGCCGTATCAACAATCTTTTGTAAAATATTTGTATCTGTTAAGAAGTTCTGTCCAAAAGACTTCTTAAAGGTAAAACCATGACGTTCAAGAACAGCCTTGGTCACGCTATAATCTGCAATTCTCATTTATTCTCTTTTCTTATTTTAATATCAGGATTCTTGTTACTTTAATTCAAAATTAAATCAGATTCTTAATTATCTTAACTGCTAAAAGAAACTATTTAGCAGCAACTTTAGCGACTTCTTAATTTCTAAGAGCACTAATAACCCTAGTATTTCGCCATGACCTCTTCAAGTTCTTCTAAAGTAATTCCAAACAATTCCAAACGTTTTAAAAGCTGCTTTCCATTGCAATAACCAATGCGAAACGCTTCCCCCAAATATTCTCGACGTTTACGGCTATCCGATCCCATCAAAAGTCCTAACTTCATGAGATCTGATTTACTGATATCAAACTGATTATCATCATCGTAACTACCTAGAACTCCAGCCAGTGCCTTCTGAATATCTTCAAAATTTGCATGCTCAACTCCCAAGGAACGACCTCTTGTCTTAGATTTTGGACTTGCTTCACCACGGTTCAAAAAAGCATGCTTTGCTGTCGGAACAGCTTCCATGATGATTTTCCGAATACGTTCTCCATTATAATCTGGATCTGTGAAAACAATCACTCCTCGTAATTCATTAAGCTTATCGATACGCTCTAAGTCATCCTCATTAATAGCAGAGCCCCTAGTCTCATAGGTATCCACCTCATAAAAACGTCTCAAATTTGCCGTATCATCCTTGCCTTCTACGACGATAACTTCTTGAATTTTTATTTTACTCATTCAGACCAAAAATCCTCATCGCATTGTCATAAGTAACTCTTGCAACCTCTTCACTTGTTAAACCACGAAGCTCTGCAATCTTATCCACCACGTAACGTGTATACCCTGTACGATTTTCACGACCACGTTTTGGCACAGGTGCTAGATACGGTGCATCTGTTTCAACTAAAATCTTATCTAAAGGTAAGTACTGAGCAGCTTCTTGGACATCCAAAGCCTTCTTAAAAGTTACAACACCTGAAAATGAAATCATCATACCGAGCTCAACAAATTTTTGAGCCATCTCCAGGGACCCTGAGTATGAGTGCATAATCCCACCACAAGGACCAACCCCAACTTTTTTAATAACCTCGTAAGTATCCTCTAGTGCGTCACGTGTGTGTACAACGAAAGGCAAATTATATTCCTTTGACAAGGCTATTTGACGCTTAAAGACCTCAATCTGAACCTCCTTAGAATCTTCCATCCAATAATAGTCCAAACCAATCTCGCCAAGTGCCACTACGTTCGGATTTCCCAATTGTGACACAATCATATCCTCAATTTCCTGAGAATATGATCCTGCTTCTGTAGGATGCCATCCGATTGTACTATATAGCTGGTCGTATTGCTCTGACAGCGCTAAAGACTTCTTAATTGTCGCTTTATCAAAACCAACAATATTCATTTTAACAACACCAAGTTCAGCTGCAAAATCTACTTCTTCTTGTTCTTTTCCTGCAAAATTATCCACATTAAGATGGGTATGTGTATCAAAAATTTTAATCATAGGTCTATTATAACAAAAAGGAGCGAGCTTAGCTCACTCACCTTTTCATTTTATTAAACAAAGAGTCGCATATATTCTATCTTTGTACAGCGATTCATTACAATATCCTGTCTATTAGCCTGACGAAGAATAGTCTCTGCCTCTTCATTTTCAAGACCGATTTGACTCCAAAAAACTTTGTCCTTCGTTTCAAGAAAATCATAAGCAACATCTGGTAAATACTCACTGCGTCTAAAAACATCAACAATATCTACCGAAAACGGGATGTCCTTAAGATAAGCATAAACATGCTCTCCTAGAAGCTCCTGACCTTCTAGTTTAGGATTTACTGGTATGATACGATAACCAGCAGCTTGTAGGAAATGCGCAACTTGATAAGATGCTGCCTCCTTACGATGAGATAGACCAACGATTGCGATAGTCTTTGCTGATTTTAAATAAGATTCTATAACCTCAGCACTAGGGTTTTGAAATGAATAAGACATTTGACTCTCCTCATCGTTCGAAAAAACTAAACTCTCCCTAAATGGGATTGCGATGATTACTTAGCTAAGCTCAGCAACGATAGCTTTAATTTGTTCTTTTGTATGAACACCTGCAACTTGCTTAACAACCTCCCCATCTTTTTTGAATAACAAAGTTGGGATAGACATAATTCCAAATTTTTGTGCTGTTTCTGGATTCTCATCAACATCAATCTTCACAATCTTTAGTTCATCTTCTGAAATCTCTTCAGAAAGTTGCTCAAGAATTGGTGCTTGCATCAAGCAAGGCCCACACCAAGTTGCCCAAAAATCAATCAAGACGAGTCCTTCAGCTGTTTCTTGTTCAAATGTAGAATCTGTTACTACTTGTGTCATTTAATTATCCTCCTAGATATTATAAAACTTTTGTAGACCTATTCTATATGATTCTAAAGGCCATTGCAAGAATTTGATACATACATAAGAATTTCTTATCAAATATTAGTCATTTCCTATCATGGACATCACTTGCCCATAGAATACCTTGAGAGTATAATAATAAATAAACCAAAAAAATAGAAAAGAGTAAACATGGATAAAGATGCAATGATTACCTATCTCATAGGTGAACTCAAAAAAGAAAATCTAGAATTACATGATTTGATTGTTCCAGAAGAGCTCGAAGAAAAGCAGAAACTCCTAAGAGCACTCTTTAATACACGTAAACCAATGGCAGCATCAACACAATTCTTGACCATCCAAGACCTTTACCTACAAGTTAGAAAAGGTGAACGAGGAATAGTACAACTCAACTCTCTCCAGTCTATTCCTCAAGATGAGAGAATCTATCTATGGAAAGGTGATATTACAAGACTAGAGGTAGATGCAATTGTAAATGCAGCAAATAAAACCTTACTTGGATGTATGAAACCACTCCATAATTGTGTTGATAATGCTATTCATACATATGCAGGTGTCCAGTTACGTCAAGCTTGTTTCGAACTCATCTTAGAACAAGGATATGAAGAACCAGTAGGAATGGCTAAAATAACCCCAGCTTATAATCTCCCTTCTGCCTTTGTTATACATACAGTTGGTCCAAAAATTGAAAACCAACTAACACCAATTGATGAAGATCTTTTGGTTAAATCGTATCTTTCAGTATTAGCACTAGCGGAAAAAAACAATATAGAATCAATATCCATACCATGTATATCAACTGGCGATTTCAAATTTCCAAAACAAAAAGCAGCAGAGATCGCAATCAAAACTGTAAAATCCTTTATTGATCACTCTGAAATTGTTAAAAAAGTTATTTTTAATGTCTTTGATGATGAAAATTTAAATATTTATCAAGATCTCCTTGCAGAATAAAAAAGAAAATCAAAATTGATTTTTTCAGATTGAAGACAAAGTCCTCAGAAGTTATACTTCTGGGGATTTTTCTTGCTTTGAAGGAGTATAATAAAAGAAAAAAGGTATTTGGTGAGGTGCTCCTACGTTTCACACCCCCCCTGAATACAATCGACGTCAAGTAGGATTCTATACGCTTGATGAACTTGTGCCTAAAGACCATTTTCTAAGAAAAGTAGAGGAAACGATTGATTTTTCTTTTATTTATGATCTTGTCGAAGATAGTTATTCCTCGGATAATGGTCGCCCTAGTCTAGACCCTGTTTTATTAGTTAAAATTCCGTTGATTCAATGTTTTTATGGCATTCGTTCTATGCGCCAAACCATCAAAAATATTGAGGTGAATACGGCTTACCGGTGATTTCTTGGCTTATCTCTGGACGATAAGGTACCACATTTTACAACTTACGGTAAGAACTATAGCCGACGCTTTCAAAACAAAGAAGTTTTAGCACACATTTTTAGTCATGTGCTTCATCATGTTTTGGAAGCAGGGCTCATTGATCCCTCAGAAATCTTCATTGATGGGACTCATATCAAGGCAACTGCTAATAATCATAACTACAAAACTGTTGTTGATCAAAAAGCTAAATTCATGAGTGAACAACTGGAGACTGAAATTAATTTAGATAGGAGAAAACACGTAAAAAAGTTCTTAAAGCCCGCAAAAAAAGGCGAGGCTAAACCTAAGAAACAATCAACGACGAACCCAGACAGTGGTTTGTTTCATAAGGAGGGAACATAAGGAAGTCTTCGCTTATAATACTCAGGTAGCTTGTGATAAACATGGTTGGGTCTTGGCTTATACAGTTGAATCAGGAAATATCCATGATAGTCAGGGCTTCCCTGGCCTTTTTGCCAAACTAGAAGCCTTCTCACCTGAATTCATTATTGCGGATTCAAGCTATAAAACACCTAGTATTGCCAAGTTTCTTCTAGAAAAAGGAATTACACCAGTTTTCCCTTACACTAGACCAAGAGGTAAGAAAAATTTTTTACGTCCAAAAGACTTTGTCTATGACGAGCATTTTTATTATTATCTTTGTCCAGAGAATTAGGTATTATCTTATCGTACAACTACACGTGAAGGCTATAGAGAATATAAAAGCAATCCTAAAATTTGTAAGACCTGTCCCTTGTTAGCGATTTGTACAGAAAGTCGCCAGCACCAAAAAGTTGTTGTGCGTCACATTTGGAAAGATGCCTTGGAAGTCTGTGAAGATATTCGCCATCAAAGTGGTATGAAAGAACGGTATCAACACCGTAAAGAAACGATAGAACGGTTATTCAGAACAGCTAAAGAATATCATAACTTACGTTATACCAGAAAAAAGGAAAGTCCAAAATGGAAGATAAGGTTGCGCTTACTTTAGCATGTCTAAATATCAAAAAATTGGTAAAAATGATAGCAGGAAAGACCTATAATTATACCCAAATATCTCAATATTATTGGATTATAGGAGAATTAGGTAAGAATATAAAAAAGACAAACATCAAAAACGATGTTTGTCTTCATTCTCAGAAAATCAAAATTGATTTTCTTTTTTATTATAAAATTGATTGTTCTTTCAAAAATTTAAAGAATGCAGGGTAATCATTTTTTAGATTAACAAAACTACCTTCTTTCGACAAAAAACTATGTTCTGAAAGACCTGTACAAACTAGAACACCATCTTGATTTAGCATTCTATACAGAAAAAAGTTTAGCAGATTTAACACTTTTTACAGAAATTTCTATAGAAATCTGATCTAAGAAAGTCGTTGAAGCTTTATATTAACACGAATGCGTTGGCTCGAAACCAGCTAACCCGGTTATACTTTGCCGGAGTGGCGGAATTGGCAGACTCGCTGGACTCAAAATCCAGTGTTCGCATAGAAATAACAGGAGAAATAATTCCCTCCTCAGAAAAAAAGTTCTAGCCTCTTCCATCCATCGAACATAATTGAATAATGAGTAATGCCCATTCAATCTGTTACATAATACTGGACCTCTTGTTTAGAAATAAACATAAGAACCTCCAAAAAATAACTTAAGAAATAAAATCCAAAATGTCTTCCTCAGAGAGCGAAGAGTCACAAACAACCTTCGCAGCACCTTTTTCTGAAACAAACAGTGCAGGTACAGTCGCAATACCATAGCGTTTACGTAAAGCCTGAATCTCTCCCAGTTCATCACTATTTTCACTATTAATATAAAAAATATTAAATTCAAATTTACGAGCAACATTTGATAATTTAGGCTCAAAACGCTGACAATACGGACACGAAGAACGACCAATAAACAAAATAAATTTTTCAGCTGAAGCAATATTCTCCTTAGCCGAAGAGACAGAAATGGGCGTAAAAGCCGATGCAAAAATTGACATAATAATACCTCTCGAATAAAAAAATCTATTCATATAATATCTAAAAAATTGGTAATTAACAAGAAAATAAACCAAAAAAGCTAGACAATATCTAGCTTAAAAAACTATACTCCGCCAGTAGGACTCGAACCTACGACATCATGATTAACAGTCATGCGCTACTACCAACTGAGCTATGGCGGATAAAGGCTAAGCAACTACCGTATCTAACAGGGGGCAACCCCCAACTACATCAGGCGTACTAGGGCTTAACTTCTGTGTTCGGCATGGGAACAGGTGTATCTCCTAGGCTATCGTCACTTAACTCTGAGTATTCTCAACTCAAAATTGAATATCTATACTGTATCAAGAAACCAAATCGTTGTCAATATGTCTCAGTTACTTTCTTTGGATAAGTCCTCGAGCTATTAGTATTAGTCCGCTACATGTGTCACCACACTTCCACTTCTAACCTATCAACCTGATCATCTCTCAGGGCTCTTACTGATATAAAATCATGGGAAATCTCATCTTGAGGTGGGCTTCACACTTAGATGCTTTCAGCGTTTATCCCTTCCCTACATAGCTACCCAGCGATGCTCTTGGCAGAACAACTGGTACACCAGCGGTAAGTCCACTCTGGTCCTCTCGTACTAGGAGCAGATCCTCTCAAATTTCCTACGCCCGCGACGGATAGGGACCGAACTGTCTCACGACGTTCTGAACCCAGCTCGCGTGCCGCTTTAATGGGCGAACAGCCCAACCCTTGGGACCGACTACAGCCCCAGGATGCGACGAGCCGACATCGAGGTGCCAAACCTCCCCGTCGATGTGAACTCTTGGGGGAGATAAGCCTGTTATCCCCAGGGTAGCTTTTATCCGTTGAGCGATGGCCCTTCCATACGGAACCACCGGATCACTAAGCCCGACTTTCGTCCCTGCTCGAGTTGTAGCTCTCGCAGTCAAGCTCCCTTATACCTTTACACTCTGCGAATGATTTCCAACCATTCTGAGGGAACCTTTGGGCGCCTCCGTTACCTTTTAGGAGGCGACCGCCCCAGTCAAACTGCCCGTCAGACACTGTCTCCGATAGGGATAACCTATCTGGGTTAGAGTAGCCATAACACAAGGGTAGTATCCCAACAACGCCTCACTCGAAACTGGCGTCCCGAGGTCATAGGCTCCTACCTATCCTGTACATGTGGTACAGATACTCAATATCAAACTGCAGTAAAGCTCCATGGGGTCTTTCCGTCCTGTCGCGGGTAACCTGCATCTTCACAGGTACTAAAATTTCACCGAGTCTCTCGTTGAGACAGTGCCCAAATCATTACGCCTTTCGTGCGGGTCGGAACTTACCCGACAAGGAATTTCGCTACCTTAGGACCGTTATAGTTACGGCCGCCGTTTACTGGGGCTTCAATTCATACCTTCGCTTACGCTAAGCACTCCTCTTAACCTTCCAGCACCGGGCAGGCGTCACCCCCTATACATCATCTTACGATTTAGCAGAGAGCTGTGTTTTTGATAAACAGTTGCTTGGGCCTATTCACTGCGGCTGACCATCAGTCAGCGCCCCTTCTCCCGAAGTTACGGGGCCATTTTGCCGAGTTCCTTAACGAGAGTTCTCTCGCTCACCTGAGGCTACTCGCCTCGACTACCTGTGTCGGTTTGCGGTACGGGTAGAGTATAATTAACGCTAGAAGCTTTTCTCGGCAGTGTGACATCACTAACTTCGCTACTAAACTTCGCTCCCCATCACAGCTCAATGTTAGAGATATAAGCATTTGACTCATATCACACCTCACTGCTTGGCCAGACACTTCCAATCGTCTGGTTTAGTTAGCCTACTGCGTCCCTCCATCACTATATACTCTAGTACAGGAATATCAACCTGTTGTCCATCGGATACACCTTTCGGTCTCTCCTTAGGTCCCGACTAACCCAGGGCGGACGAGCCTTCCCCTGGAAACCTTAGTCTTACGGTGGACAGGATTCTCACCTGTCTTTCGCTACTCATACCGGCATTCTCACTTCTATGCGCTCCAGCACTCCTCACGGTACACCTTCTTCGCACATAGAACGCTCTCCTACCATACCTATAAAGGTATCCACAGCTTCGGTAATATGTTTTAGCCCCGGTACATTTTCGGCGCAGGGTCACTCGACTAGTGAGCTATTACGCACTCTTTGAATGAATAGCTGCTTCTAAGCTAACATCCTAGTTGTCTGTGCAACCCCACATCCTTTTCCACTTAACATATATTTTGGGACCTTAGCTGGTGGTCTGGGCTGTTTCCCTTTCGACTACGGATCTTAGCACTCGCAGTCTGACTGCCGATTATATCTCATTGGCATTCGGAGTTTATCTGAGATTGGTAATCCGGGATGGACCCCTCACCCAAACAGTGCTCTACCTCCAAGAGACTTAACATCGACGCTAGCCCTAAAGCTATTTCGGAGAGAACCAGCTATCTCCAAGTTCGTTTGGAATTTCTCCGCTACCCACAAGTCATCCAAGCACTTTTCAACGTGCCCTGGTTCGGTCCTCCAGTGAGTTTTACCTCACCTTCAACCTGCTCATGGGTAGGTCACATGGTTTCGGGTCTACGACATGATACTAATGCGCCCTATTAAGACTCGGTTTCCCTACGGCTCCGTCTCTTCAACTTAACCTCGCATCATATCGTAACTCGCCGGTTCATTCTACAAAAGGCACGCTCTCACCCATTAACGGGCTCGAACTTGTTGTAGGCACACGGTTTCAGGTTCTATTTCACTCCCCTCCCGGGGTGCTTTTCACCTTTCCCTCACGGTACTGGTTCACTATCGGTCACTAGAGAGTATTTAGGGTTGGGAGATGGTCCTCCCAGATTCCGACGAGATTTCTCGTGTCTCGCCGTACTCAGGATACTGCTAGGTATAAAGACTATTTCGAATACGAGGCTATTACTCTCTTTGGCCTACCTTCCCAGGTAGTTCTTCTATAATCTTTAAGTCCACGTTGCAGTCCTACAACCCCGAAGAGTAAACTCTTCGGTTTGCCCTCTTGCCGTTTCGCTCGCCGCTACTAAGGCAATCGCTTTTGCTTTCTCTTCCTGCAGCTACTTAGATGTTTCAGTTCACTGCGTCTTCCTCTACATTACCTTAACAGTAATGAGTGACAGGCATTACCTGCCGGGTTCCCCCATTCGGACATCTCTGGATCATTGCTCACTTACAGCTCCCCAAAGCATTTCGTTGTTAGTCACGTCCTTCATCGGCTTCTAGTGCCAAGGCATCCACCGTGCGCCCTTATTAACTTAACCTTATTTTGGCCTTTCGACCTAACTCATTAAATATTCACAGCGTTTCGGTTTATTTTCTTGTTACTATCTATATGTAATTACTTACATATGGAATTTGATATAGATATTCAATTTTCAATGGACAATACTTGAATCTTTCGATTCAATGGAGCCTAGCGGGATCGAACCGCTGACCTCCTGCGTGCAAAGCAGGCGCTCTCCCAGCTGAGCTAAGGCCCCACAAGACCTCTCAAAACTAAATAAGAAACTCAAGTACATTCCGTTTTTCCTTAGAAAGGAGGTGATCCAGCCGCACCTTCCGATACGGCTACCTTGTTACGACTTCACCCCAATCATCTATCCCACCTTAGGCGGCTGGCTCCAAAAGGTTACCTCACCGACTTCGGGTGTTACAAACTCTCGTGGTGTGACGGGCGGTGTGTACAAGGCCCGGGAACGTATTCACCGCGGCGTGCTGATCCGCGATTACTAGCGATTCCGACTTCATGTAGGCGAGTTGCAGCCTACAATCCGAACTGAGATTGGCTTTAAGAGATTAGCTTGCCGTCACCGACTCGCAACTCGTTGTACCAACCATTGTAGCACGTGTGTAGCCCAGGTCATAAGGGGCATGATGATTTGACGTCATCCCCACCTTCCTCCGGTTTATTACCGGCAGTCTCGCTAGAGTGCCCAACTGAATGATGGCAACTAACAATAGGGGTTGCGCTCGTTGCGGGACTTAACCCAACATCTCACGACACGAGCTGACGACAACCATGCACCACCTGTCACCGATGTACCGAAGTAACTTTCTATCTCTAGAAATAGCATCGGGATGTCAAGACCTGGTAAGGTTCTTCGCGTTGCTTCGAATTAAACCACATGCTCCACCGCTTGTGCGGGCCCCCGTCAATTCCTTTGAGTTTCAACCTTGCGGTCGTACTCCCCAGGCGGAGTGCTTAATGCGTTAGCTGCGGCACTGAATCCCGGAAAGGATCCAACACCTAGCACTCATCGTTTACGGCGTGGACTACCAGGGTATCTAATCCTGTTCGCTCCCCACGCTTTCGAGCCTCAGCGTCAGTTACAGACCAGAGAGCCGCTTTCGCCACCGGTGTTCCTCCATATATCTACGCATTTCACCGCTACACATGGAATTCCACTCTCCCCTTCTGCACTCAAGTTTGACAGTTTCCAAAGCGAACTATGGTTGAGCCACAGCCTTTAACTTCAGACTTATCAAACCGCCTGCGCTCGCTTTACGCCCAATAAATCCGGACAACGCTCGGGACCTACGTATTACCGCGGCTGCTGGCACGTAGTTAGCCGTCCCTTTCTGGTAAGCTACCGTCACAGTGTGAACTTTCCACTCTCACACTCGTTCTTGACTTACAACAGAGCTTTACGATCCGAAAACCTTCTTCACTCACGCGGCGTTGCTCGGTCAGGGTTGCCCCCATTGCCGAAGATTCCCTACTGCTGCCTCCCGTAGGAGTCTGGGCCGTGTCTCAGTCCCAGTGTGGCCGATCACCCTCTCAGGTCGGCTATGTATCGTCGCCTAGGTGAGCCGTTACCTCACCTACTAGCTAATACAACGCAGGTCCATCTTGTAGTGGAGCAATTGCCCCTTTCAAATAAATGACATGTGTCACCCATTGTTATGCGGTATTAGCTATCGTTTCCAATAGTTATCCCCCGCTACAAGGCAGGTTACCTACGCGTTACTCACCCGTTCGCAACTCATTCAAGAAGAGCAAGCTCCTCTCTTCAGCGTTCTACTTGCATGTATTAGGCACGCCGCCAGCGTTCGTCCTGAGCCAGGATCAAACTCTCATTAAAATCTTTAATAATTGTTCGAGCGTTAACTCATTACCGTCGTCTGACGATTTATTCTTGTAAATTGACAGGTTATAATTCTTCTATCATAACCCTGCACTTGGTTTCTTATTCAGTTCTCAAAGGTCTTTGTCTCTCTTGAGACAACTTCTATATTCTAGCAAAGATAGAATATCTTGTCAACACCTTTTTTAAAGTTTTTTTCACTTCTTGGCGTTTGCCGTCCCTTTCGAAATAGCTTATTTATAATATCATCTCTGCTTAAACTTGTCAATAACTTTTTTAAAGTTTTGGAACCTTTACGAGTTAGAGACAAATCACTTAAGACAACTTTTATATCTTAGCACCCTTTTGGATAGCTGTCAAGAGGGTTTTTAACTTGAATATACAATACAAGTGATAAGTACACAATAAAAACTCATAAGATTTTCTTGTAAAATAGAATTGAATGAACTCGTTACGAAGGGAAATCTTATGAGCTACCATCATTTTGTTAAGTCACTTCATCGTTATCCGTCTAGTATTAGTCGTGAGTGGAAGGGACATCTAAAAGAAGGAAGCTATTCTCCAAGTCATGCACAGAAATCTTACCATATGGCTAAATCACACTGTGGGCGGAAACGTATGCTTGAAAGAGATCACAATTTAAGCAATACCGTCAAACATTTATTTCTCGATTACCAATAGTCTCCTGAAGAAATAGAAGGTCAGTTGAGATTAGAGTATGGGAAAACTGTTATTAGTTATCAAACAATCTATCGAGCCATTTACAGAGGGCATTTTGATGATAACTCACTATCTCATCGTGCTCGTGGTGGTATTCGTAAGCACCGCCATCGTGGAAAGACAAGTCATCAGACTATTCAGCTGCAGGAAAACAAACTTAATAATAGGCCACGAAATGAAGTATTCTATGGGGAAAGTATGCACTTAATTTGACAATTCAAGAAGGAAAAAAGCAGTACATTCAATACTGCTAAATAAATTATTTAAAAATTTCTGTTACTCGCATTATATCCATATTTTTCAATAAAGTCTTGACGAAACTCAAGTAAGTTGTCATCAACAATAGCTTGACGCACCTTGGCCATCAAATTTACTAGGAAATAAAGATTATGATAACTTGTCAAACGAATTCCAAACGTCTCATCTGCTTTCAACAAGTGTCTCACATATGCACGTGTGTAATTTTTACACGTGTAACAATCACACTCTGGATCAATTGAGCTAAAGTCTTCTGCATAGGCAGCGTTTTTAACCACTAGACGTCCATTGCTAGTCATACACGTCCCATTTCGAGCAATCCTTGTCGGCAAAACACAGTCGTACATATCGACTCCACGGATAACACCATCGATCAAACTATCTGGCGCCCCTACTCCCATAAGGTAACGCGGTTTGTTTTCAGGAAGTAGAGGTACAGTAAAATCTAGTACGGCATTCATCTCTTCATGAGTTTCTCCAACCGCAAGACCACCAATAGAATACCCTGGAAAATCCATAGAAACCAAATCATGCGCAGATTGTCTGCGAAGGTCTTCGAAACCAGCTCCTTGTACAATACCAAAGAGCCCTTGATCGTGTGGCCGACGATGTGCTTTTAGTCCACGCTCTGCCCAACGACTTGTACGTTCGATAGATTTTTTGACATAATCGTATGGCTGGTAAAATTGCGGACATTCGTCAAAGCTCATCATAATATCTGAGCCGAGATTATTCTGAATTGAGATAGCTTTTTCAGGAGAAAGAAACATCTTACTTCCATTAAGGTGATTTTTAAAGGTTACACCTTCCTCTGAAATGTTTCGCTTTTCCGCCAATGAGTAAACCTGGAATCCTCCACTATCTGTAAGAATGGCTTGGTCCCAATTCATAAACTTATGGAGTCCACCAGCTTTAGCAACAAGCTCATCACCAGGTCTCAGCCATAGATGATAGGTATTTGCCAAAATAATTCCTGAACCCATCTGCTTTAATTCTTCAGGGGATTGCGTTTTTACAGTAGCTTGGGTACCGACAGGCATAAACATCGGTGTTGGAAAGGTGCCATGAGGCGTTATAATTTCTCCCAGGCGTGCTCCTGTGTATTTTTCTTTCTTTATTAGACGATATTTAATAGGAAAATCAGTCATTTATACTCCTTACGTTAGGAAAAACAATCCTAAGTATTTTTTAACAAGCGAACATTATCCACAACTGCTTTAGTGTATCAAATTTTATAAGAATTGTCAGCTCTCTATTTTCAAACTGTCGATTCAAACTCTTTAAAGCCCATCGCCTAACATTTTCAGCAAGTCAAAATCACCCGTACATTTATTTTGTACGACTAAACTTAAAAACAAACACTATTGTTAGGTATTTAAGCTGTCTACTTGACAGGGGCCATATCAGAACGGGCGGCTTGCTCTTCAGCTGAAAGACTCTGCTTCCGACCGATGTCTAGAGGCCTACCGAATGGTTTCCCTTCAGCACCACCTTTGCTAGCTGCCCCGTCTAGTGGGAATCTTTAGGATTACTTTCTTTGATTCTTCTCACCTGTAAACGGATCATATTCCTCGAAAAGATTGAACTGATCTGCTATCATGTCCTCTTGTAATGGATTACGAATATATTCTTCAATTCGCTTCTGATTTTGCCCAACCGTATCAACATAAAAGCCTCGACACCAAAATTTGCGATTCCCATATTTATATTTTAAATTGGCGTGTCGGTCAAATACCATTAAGCTACTCTCACCCTTTAAATATCCAATAAATGAAGAGATACCTAATTTAAATGGTATACTCACCAACGTGTGAATATGATCTGAGCAAGCTGCTGCTTCATGAATTTCAACGCCTTTTCTTTCACATATTAACCGTAAAATTTGACTAATACTTGCTTTGTATTTCCCATAAATTATCTGACGTCAATATTTGGGTGCGAACTCAATATGGTACATAGAATTCCATGTAGTATGTGCTAAACTATTATTCTGTCTCAACAAAAATCCTCCTTTAATATATTAATTAGTGGTCGGGAAACCTTATCTAATAAAACACTTTAGTAGGAGGACTATTTGATACATCGCTAAAAGCTTTACGGAACCACTAGCACAGATAATGGTTCCGTAAAGACAACAAAAAAGCAACAGTCTCGAGCACTATTGCTTTTTTGTTGTCTTAAGCTGAAAGAACTTTACGTCCTTTACGACGACGAGCTGCAAGAACGCGACGTCCGTTTTTAGTTGACATACGGTGACGGAATCCGTGTTTACGTTGACGACGGATTTTACTTGGTTGATAAGTACGTTTCACGTTGAATACCTCCTGATAAATTTTCGTATTCGTTTAGCCGGCTATTTTTGATCAGTTACTAAACATACCATATTATTTTATAGTAATAGCATGCTCTTGTCAAGAAATACTTAGAGATTATTTTCACCATATCTTGAAGTACTAAAAGATTCATTAATAAAAAGAACAGACCAATAACCGTAGTAGAGGGGGTTTAAAAATCTAGTATATATCACCCCTTAGCTATTTTTGCAATTTTTTTGAGCTTTGTTTTTTCGCTTTTGCTCACTCATATATTCAACACGCGCAAACTAAGTGACTTTGACTAGTTTAATGCCACAAGTTGTTTAGGATTTGATATTTTAAAACTTTAGTGTGGTCTTGCGCAAAAGGAAAAAATCTTTGGTGTATTATGTGTAGTAATGATCCGCACCGTATCACCAAGTCTACCTTTTAAACCGCGTACTGTATTATCATAAGCAAAACCAGCAACAAAAACTCGTTCAATATATCCTTTTAAGATTGCTGGCATCCCACTCCTCCAAGTTAGAAATAT
This sequence comes from Streptococcus vestibularis, assembly GCF_900636445.1. Lineage (NCBI taxonomy): Bacteria > Bacillati > Bacillota > Bacilli > Lactobacillales > Streptococcaceae > Streptococcus > Streptococcus vestibularis. Next base: position 1,763,602 of record NZ_LR134275.1, read on the forward strand.
AAAAATCAAATGAACTGTCCAAATCAACAAGTCTCTATAGACTTTCATATCTATATCATGGGCTAAGTCTCTTCTCCTATACATGGCATCGAATCGTAAAACAGGATCATCTTTGTACAAATTAAAGATTCTAATGCCTTTTAGGAGTGATAAATTCTTTTTTCAGTCTCTAGTATAGAGACATTGTAGCTATTGTTGTTTGGATATGCGTAGATAATCGAGATCTCCATTGTTTAGCTCCTTCCATATAGATATCTAGCATGGTACTCACGTTCTCCTGGATAGCCTTCTCGTTAAAATTATCGCCAATTCGTATAGATAGTTGTTCGATACCTTTTGCTCTTATCTCTCCCGATTCCAGTTGTGATTAACTTTTCCTTTAGTTTGGTAGTATTACGTCTCATTTTGACCCTGTTTTTACTTTGTTAGACAGAGACTACTTTTCATTGTCAAAAAAAAACTAGCCTTAAAATAGGCACTGCACCCATGAAATGAGACACAAGAAAACACTCCTGTTGAAATCTGGTAAACTAGAAACAGTAGTGTAAGAATTCTCAGAAAAGAGACGACATAGCAGACAAAATCACTCTGTATAGAAAATCACTTTATTTATGGCTATCGAACCATCACTCGCTTGCTCAAGAAAATTCATAGTCCTGTCGTTAATCAGAAGAAAGTTTATCGTATCATGAAGGAGAGTGGATGGCTCTGTCGGACACGTCCCAAGAAAGTACCAAATCTAGGTAAAACTTACCACGTAACAGACAATAAGCTAGATCGTGATTTTCAGGTAGACAAGCCTATGGAGAAGCTTGTCACAGACATCACCTACCTTTACTTTGGAAACTGTAGACTTTATCTATCTTCAACCGTGGATCTCTATAATCGTGAAATAGTAGCTTATACCATCTCCGAGTGCCAAGATACGGACTTTGTGCCCGACACTCTTAATCAACTTGAGATACCTCAAGGGGTACTTTTACACAGCGATCCGGGATCTGTCTACACCTCAAAAGCCTACTATCAGGCTTGTATAGAAAAAGGTATCACCCGCTCCATGTCCCGAAAAGAAACACCAGCAGATAATGCCTGTATCGAATGGTTCCATCCTGTTCTCAAGTCTGAAATCTTCTATCTCCATAAATGGAGAAACTTAACCAAAGATAATATAACAGATATTGTTAAAAATTACATCATATTTTATAATGAAACTAGAATTCAACAAAAATTAAATGACCAGTCTCCTGTAGAGTACAGAAAACTGGTCGTATAAGAGGTTTTTTGCTTGTCCCATTATTGGGGTGCAGCACCATAAGACTAGTTTTTGTAAGCAATAAACTCTATTCTAATTATACTTTTGTCACCACAACATAACGATTAGGATCATCACCTTCTGAGTGACTTTCTACACCTTCAATTTGAGAGAGAGACTTATGAATGATTTTACGTTCGCTGTTGGTCATTGGATCCATCACATACTCTCTCCCTGTTTCTTTTACTTTGGCTGCTATTTTTTCTGCTAAGTCAATCAGAGTCTCTGTACGTTGCTCTAAATAATCACGAACATTAAGAACAACACTAGAGCGTTTAGAATGACGGTCGTGCAAATAATTTTGTGCTAAAAGTTGTAAAGACTTAAGAACCTTACCGTGATAGCCAATAACACGTCCTGGCTGGTCTGTCTCAATCTGTATAATGATATTACGACGATTGTGACTAACCTCCAGACTAGCATCAACATCCATTTCATAGATGATTTTTTCAAGGTAAGATAAAACGTCATCTGCAGCTGCTTGAACTTCTTCTAAATTGCTTTCAGAAGATTCATCTGAACTAAACTCAGATGCCACAAAAGAGCTGAAATCATCTTCTGATTCTGAAGTTTCTACAGTCTGAAGTTGAGCAACAGGTTCTAATTTGGGCGCAAGAGAAGTAACCTCAGGTTCTGTAGCATCCTCTTCTGATGACTCGCGCTTAACAGATAAAGGAATGACTGTCGCCTTTGGTTGCTCCTGTATTTTACCAGGCAACTCTTCCCCAAAGGTCTCAGTAGCCACTGGTTGCGTTAAGATTTCCTGTGACTCTTCCTTATTATCTGAAACCGTAACAAGCTTTGTCACTTTCTTGGAAGCAATAGTTTCTTCTTTGGAACTTGTAACAAAATCATCCGGATGTTTTACAGCATCAGGAGCCACTTTAACGGTGTTTTGATCTGCTTCATGAGCTATCTTTTCATTTATTGGTTCAACGCTAACTCGAGCTGGCTTCTTTCCGAACCCTAAAAAACCTTTTTTCTCACGAGAAATAACCTTAATATGAGCCTTCATACGGGATAAATTAAGATCTTTCAAACCTTTTTCGATAGCTTGTTCGACTGTTCGTCCAGAATAGACAACCATAATAAGCCTCCTTATTTACGTTTATGCGCCTTTTTCTTGGCACGACGAATCTTAGCTTCACGTTCTTTTTCTTCTGCTTCCAAACGATTACGTTCTTCAATGATTTTAAACGGATTATTAAAAGCCAAAATCTGAACAACTTGGAAGGCGTTTGAAACTGCCCAGTAAAGTGCTACCCCTGAAGAAATCTGAGTTCCAAACCAGAAAATAAAGATTGGAAGCATGATATTCATAACAAGAAGCATTGCACTACGATCTTTAGCCGCCTTATTTGTCAACCAAGTTGAAAGGAAAGTGAAAGCAGCCGCCAAAATCGGAAGAATAAAGTAAGGGTCTTTCTGACCTAGATCAACCCAGAGAAATGTTCCTTCTCGCAATTCTGGCACTCGCGTGAGAGCTCCGTAAAGAGCCATCAAAATAGGAAACTGAATTATAAGAGGAAGGTGACTTGCGTAAGGATTTACACCATGCTCTTTATAAAGTTCTTGTTGTGCATAAGCAAGAGCTTCACGATTCTCGCGTCCAGGATACTCACTCTGCAAGCGACGTAACTCTGGCTGCAACTCTTGTAGTTCACGGCTTGACTTAATTTGGCGATTATACAGAGGAATCATTACCGCACGAATTAAAATCGTGAAAATAATAATACCTAATCCAATAGAACCACCAAATGAAAGCCCTTGAATAGCCTTCCCAAACATTAAAATAAGACGTTCCCAAAGGCCTGTAGAGTGACTTGTAACATCACTTCGTCCACACGCGGACAAAAGCAAGAGAGCTCCTGCACCTAAAACAGATATATTAAGTTTTTTCTTCACTAAAAACTCCTTTTTAATACGATAAAGAACTGCTTCGCTTCCATTCATTAAGAGTATCTCAAAAATCAGGAGTGATTTTAGTTTATCCTACAATGTAAAGAAGCAAAATAATTTTTTAGCCCTTATACAACTTTGCTATTTTTAAGACATGAACGAGATTGCTATAAATGTCTTGGTAACTTAGGTCTTCAACACCTTTACGAGCAATAACGACAAAATCTTGATGTTCTAACTGAGATGACATGTCCATCAGTGCATGTCGTAGACGACGTTTTACCCGATTCCGAGTAACCGCATTACCAAGACGCTTACTGACCGACAAACCTACTCTAAAATGAGGCAGATCACGATTCAGACTGTAGACAACAAATTTTCGATTAGCAACACTGTGTCCTGCATCAAATAATGCTTTAAAGTCTTTCTCTTTCTTAACGCGATAAGATTTTTTCAAAATGCGACTCCAAACTCAAAATTAGTACTATTATATCATAAATAGCAAAAAAGCCCAAAACCTTATGGTTAGGGCCTTAGAGACTTATTTTTTTAGAGCTTTTTGAGCTTCTTTGATTTGCCATTTAACCTGGTCAAAACCAGTTCCACCAAGGGAATGACGACGCTCAACAGCTGTATGAGATTTGAGTGTCTCATAGATGTCCTCTTCAATTAAATCTGAAACTTCTTGATAACGTTCGAGAGGAACATCCTGAAGATAATAGCCAGCTTTGGTACACTCAAGGACAAGTTTTCCAACAATCTCATGTGCTTCACGAAATGGAAGTCCTTTAGACGCAAGATAATCAGCCAACTCTGTAGCATTTGAAAAATCTTTCTCTGTTGAATCTGCCATATGTTTATCGTTAACAGTCATAGTGTTGAGCATCCCTGCGATGATGTCAATAGCGACAGTAATCGTTTCTACCGTATCAAACATACCTTCTTTATCTTCTTGTAGGTCTTTATTATAAGCCAAAGGTAGTGATTTCATCACAGTCAACAGTCCAATCAGATTACCATAAACACGACCTGATTTTCCACGAATAAGCTCCGCCATATCTGGATTTTTCTTTTGAGGCATAATGGAAGAGCCTGTTGAAAAAGTATCAGATAGAGTTACAAACTTAAACTCGTTAGAACACCAGTTAATGATTTCTTCACAAATACGTGTCATATGCATCATGAGAATACTTGAGTTTGACAAGAATTCGAGAATAAAGTCACGATCGGAAACAGCATCCAAGGAATTGCTATATGGCTTTGCGAAGCCCATTAAGTCAGATGTCATATTACGATCAATAGGGAAAGTTGTCCCTGCTAGAGCGGCAGCACCAAGTGGGGAAATATCGGTATGCTTGATATTAAATTCAAAACGTTCAGAATCACGTGTGAACATGTTGTAGTAAGCCATCAAGTGGTGACCAAAAGAAATCGGCTGAGCATGCTGTAAGTGGGTGTAACCTGGCATAATTGTGTAGGTATGTTTGTCTGCTAGACTTACCAAGGTATTACGTAAATTATCAAGTTTCTCAATAACTTCCACTAATTTGGCTTTCAGATATAAGTGCATATCTGTCGCTACTTGGTCGTTACGTGAACGTGCTGTATGAAGCTTTCCTGCCACAGGTCCAATTTTAGCCGTTAAAAGACTTTCCATATTCATATGAATATCTTCGTTAGAAACATCGAATTCTAGCTTACCAGCCTTATATTCCTCCAGAAGCTCTTCCAAGCCTTGTTTAATTTGTAAAGACTCCTCCTTGGTAATAATTCCTGTCTCACCCAGCATGGTTACATGGGCAATAGATCCTTTCAAATCAAACTCTGCCATCTTTTGGTCAAATGAGATTGAAGCACCAAATTCTTCTACCCATTTTTCAAGACTAGCTTCGAACCGACCGCCCCATAGTTTATGATTTTCTGCCATAGTTTTATGTTGAAGATTGCCCCACGCTGGGATAATCTTCCATCCTTTCTTAATACTTATAACAAGCAACAACCTCTTTGGTCACAATAACTTAAATGAAAAAAGCTAGATAGTATTTGTCTAGCTTAATTTGTCTCTCTGGACACTTGTTTTCCTAAAACCCGATCTCTGTCGTATTTTATTTAGGCTCGTGACGCCTCTCAGAACGTCTTCACGAGAATAATATAAGTTATAAGAAAAGAGTATCAGATGCGTCTCCCTGTCCACTTTTATCTGATATTAAGAATTTTTCTTCTCATATCCTACTTTTCTTATGAAATCTGTCATTAATTGTCAAACGGATGGTTAACTTGTGAATTAACCTGAGTTGGAAGACCCCAAAGCTTGATAAATCCAATCGCAGCATCCTGATCAAAGCTGTCAGCTGATGTGTAAGTAGCCAAGTTTTCATCGTACAATGAATTAGCTGATTGACGTGCTACTACTTGAGCATGCCCTTTGTAAAGTTTAACTTTAGCGATACCATTAACAACTTTTTGTGTTTCCTTAATATAAGCAATGATAGCTTGTGTTGCTGGGCTAAACCACAAAGCATTGTAGATAAGGTTTGACAATTCATTTTCAAGAATTGGTTTAAAATGAGAAACTTCACGTACCAAAGTTAAGTCCTCAATTTCTTTATGAGCTGTCAAAAGGGCAATAGCTCCTGGACATTCATAAATTTCACGAGATTTGATACCTACAAGACGATTTTCAACGTGGTCAATACGTCCTACACCATGCTTACCAGCGATAACATTCATTTCTTGGATAAGGTCAGCCAATTTCATTTCTTTACCGTTAAGAGCAACTGGCTTCCCTTCTTTGAAAGTAACATCGACATATTCAGCTTCATCTGGCGCAAACTCTGGTGAATTGGTAATTCCAAAAGCCTCTTCTGGAGCTTGATTCCAAGGATTTTCAAGAACACCACACTCATTGGCACGTCCCCAAAGGTTTTGGTCGACTGAGTAAGGATTATCAAGGTCTGCCGGAACTGGAACACCATTGGCCTTAGCATACTCAATTTCTTCCTCACGAGACCATTTCCACTTACGCACTGGTGCTACTACTTTAAGATCTGGATCTAGAGCAGCGATGGCAACTTCAAAACGAACTTGGTCATTACCTTTACCAGTACAACCGTGAGCGATAGTTGTTGCACCTGTTTTATGAGCAATTTCAACTAATTTTTTAGAAATAATTGGACGGCTAAGGGCTGAAACTAAAGGATATTTTTGTTCATAGTAAGCGTGAGCTTGAAGTGCTGGAAGCACATAATCTTCCGCAAACTCATCTTTAACATCAAGCACGTATGACTCAACAGCTCCAACTGTCAAAGCTTTATCATGGATAAACTCAAGATTTTTACCTTCACCGACATCCATACAAACGGCGATAACATCGTAATCTTTTTTAAGCCATGTAATAGCGACTGAGGTATCAAGACCTCCCGAATAGGCAAGAATAACTTTCTCTTTTGACATAATATTTTTCTCTTTTCTTATATTTTCTTAGGGTTGCTATCTCTATCAACCTTACGAGATTAATTATATTGCATATTTATTCACTTGTCAATACTTTTTTGTTATTTTTTTATATTTATTTCGTTTTATTTGTTTTTATTTATTCTTTTGACCTAAAAAGTGCTTAAATATTAATTTTTATTCAATTTTATGCAAAAGGTGATGAAAAATAAAAAAATACTTTTGAAACTATACAAATAGATTCAAAAGCATCTTTAACTATTTATCTTCTAAAATGCCAAAAGGCCTGTACAAAGTACAGACCTTTTGAACAACAGCATCATCGGTAGAGAATCCAACAGCAATTTTAGATAGAATGAATGTCGTTTTTTATCCTGAACTGCAATTTCTTAATCTATTTTTTATAAATTTCATCACTAAAAGCCATCTATTTAGTATTTTTACAGAAATTAGTTACTTATAAGATAATCATATACTTTTTTAGACCGATAAATTGCAAAATATAGTGCAACAAAAAACTCATAGCCTTTCATTGGTGTAAACTGTAAGTAACGAAACAAACAGAAGCCGAGAAAAAACTATGAGTTGCCCTCCATCCTACCATAACCGATTGAATAAAGATAGAAACCGACTTGAAATTAGGTTTGAAACCTTGCCAAATTGCAAGTAAACTTGGCGTCCATAAGTCTACCATTTCAAGAGAATTAAGACGATGCCAAAATGGTTATTCCGCAGCCTTAGCACAGGAACAGTATGACCACAGGGCTAAACAAAAAGGTCGGAAGTCTTGTTTGACACCAGAGTTGAAAAAGGAAATTGAGGACAGTTTAAAATCCTCCTGTCGCCTGAACAGATTTGTGGCCGCTATCAGTTTGAACAAGAGCCAATGGTAGCTTTTAAAACCATCTATAACTGGCTCTATGATGGTTTGATTGATCTGGATTTGAGCGTCCTTCGTCGTAAAGGAAAAAGTCGACAGCCCAAAGAAACACGTGGAAGATTTAGAATTGGTACGCCAATTGCCAAACGTCCCAAAGAGGTCTAGAATCGTGAAACTTTTGGCCACTGGAAACTTGATACTGTGGTGTCTTCCAGAGGCAAAAGTAAGAGGTGTTTAGCGACCTTTCTAGAGCGAAAAACTTGTTTTTACTTAGCTTTCAAGATAGCGGACGCCTATTCATCTTGGCAGAAAGGAAGCGATGAGAACGCAAATGGCTTACCAAGAGAATACTTCCCAAAGAAAACGGATTTAGCCACTATCTCTGATAAGGCTTTGAACAAGGCCCTATATGATATCAATCACCGACACGAAAATGTTTAGCTTACAGAACCGCTTGTGAAGCACTATTAGATGAGTTAGAGTAAATGTTGCACTTATTCTTGCAATTTATCCTAAGAAAAGGTAGAAAAGCAGATGTGCTAAAAGCCATCCCGTAATGCCTCCTACAAATAAGCAAGAGACTCCCAACGATAAACCAACATTTACTCTTCCAAGCTTTGAGCAAACCTGACATATCACGACTAACAATTAAAAGAGCCAATAGACGTGGAACCGTAAACAAAACGATCATCTCTAGACTCCCACTTTTCCTTTCAAAAATTAACCTACTTTATTGTAAGATAAATATATAATTTAGCGTCATTCCTATTAGAAAAAACTAAAAATATAAAAAAGAGCCTAGATACCTCAAGCTCTTTAACTGACTGATAACCTCAATTTATGGATACATGTCAATGGCGTAGTAGAAACACCAACCAAATCTTAACTTCTCTCTACTTTTTATTACAAATCTATTATAAAAACACTCTTAACTAAAATCATATGATTGCTGACATACTGCTTATACACCCCAACAAATGTTGGGTTAGTTTTTTTATAGTGTTGCAAGAACTTGATCAATATGTTTAATAGATTTTTCACGACCGAGCAAGAAAATAGTGTCTGGCAATTCTGGACCGTGCATTTCTCCTGAAACAGCAATACGGATTGGCATGAAAAGGTTTTTCCCTTTAATTCCTGTTTCTTTTTGAACAGCCTTAATCTGAGGGAAAATGTTTTCAACAACAAACTCATCATCAGACATAGCTTCGAGTTTGGCTTTAAAGGCCTCAAGTACTGTTGGTACTGTTTCACCAGCCATAACTTCTTTTTCAGCCTCTGTCAATTCTGGGAAATCTTCAAAGAAGAGATCTGTAAGAGGAACAATTTCTTCTGCAGCTGTCATCTGTGGTTTGTAGAGTTCCACTAATTTTTCAGCTTTATCTGTTAAACGACCAGCTTCTTCCAAGAAAGGTTTGCAAAGAGCAAAGATCTTATCGAAATCAGCATTCTTGATGTAGTCATTACTCATCCAATCCAGTTTCTTCTGGTCAAAGGCCGCTGGAGACTTGCTTAGACGGTTTTCATCAAAGAGTTTGATAAGTTCTTCGCGAGAGAAGATTTCGTCCTCGCCACCAGGATTCCAACCTAGAAGAGCAATAAAGTTGAAGACCGCTTCTGGAAGGTAACCTTTTTTACGGTAATCTTCGATAAATTGAAGGGTATTAGTATCACGTTTAGACAACTTCTTACCAGTTTCAGAATTGATGATAAGGGTCATATGTCCAAACTCAGGCGCTTCCCAACCAAGAGCTTCATAAACCATAAGCTGTTTTGGTGTATTGGCAATGTGGTCATCTCCACGGATAACGTGTGAAATTTGCATATCGTGGTCATCAACAACAACCGCAAAGTTGTAAGTTGGGTAACCATCCTTCTTCTGGATAACCCAATCACCACCGATATTGCCACCTTCAAATTCGATATCTCCTTTAACGATATCATGCCATTTATAGATTCCTGACTCATTAACAGCCAAACGAACTGTAGGAATAATGCCAGCCGCTTCACGTTCTGCGATGTAAGCAGCTTTTTCTTCTTCAGTCATACCAAGGAACTCGTTAATATAACGAGGTGTTTCACCTGCTGCTTCTTGACGTTCACGTTCTGTAGCCAATTCTTCTTCAGTTACATATGACTTGTAAGCCTTACCTTCTGCCAAAAGTTGATCAATATATTTTTGGTAAAGTGGCAAACGCTCTGATTGACGGTAATTTTCATGTGTTTCAGGGCTTTCATCCCAATCAATTCCCAACCAACGCAAGTTATCAAGCTGTGAACGTTCACCATCTTCAACGTGACGCTTACGGTCAGTATCTTCAATACGGATAATGAAAGTACCGCCATGATGACGTGCATAGAGGTAGTTAAACAATGCCGTACGGGCATTACCAATGTGTAGTAGCCCTGTTGGACTTGGTGCGTAACGAACGCGGATATCTTTAGCCAAGATAAATCTCCTTTTTATGTTTTATTCTTCAGTCTTTGGATACCTGGTTAGCTTGAAGGCTCTCCCCAAGCTTAAGCATAAGCTTATAAGTACCAATCCCTCTTATTATAACACAATCTAAAGGTGGTTCGAGGAATTTTGTCAAAAAAACGACTACCTAAAGGTAGACGTTTTCGATAGTTTACTTAACGTGTTTTGCAAGATCTTTTTGAGCTTTGTCATTAGATTTTGCTTTCTCTTTAAGCCAATCTTTATAAGCTGAATCATATTGTTTCTTAGTTACAATATCATCTTGAGATTTAATATACTTGAAGTAGTAAGTAGAACCTTTATCACCAGCTTGAGCGTAAGCTCCTGAGAATGGCTGGATGCGAGAAACTACCGTTGCCGCACCACTGTAAGCGGTAGTTGGAAGATAGAGGGCACTATCTGTCAACCATGCTTGAGCTTTAGCATATTTTTCATAACGACGTGTCAAATCTGTAGTTTCCTTAGAAGCATCTTCAACTAATTGGTCATATTCTTTAAGACCTACTTTTTCCACAGCTTGACTATTTGGATTGTCGTAACCCATAAAGGACTTAGTGTTTTCGCTACTAGTCGTTTTCAAAACATCAAGATATGTAGATGGATCGAGGTAATCAGGCTCCCAAGCAACACCAACCGACAAGTCCCAATCCTCTGCTGCTGCATTCGAAGCATAGTAAGTAATATTGTAGAAATCGTCAGCTGACAATTGATGGATATCAATTACAACATTCTCTTTTCCAAGTGTAGCTTCAATAGACTGTTTGAGAGATTGCACTTGATTCACAAAAATTTTACTTGTTTGGTTTACTGGAACGTCCAAATGAATTGGGAACTGAACTCCTTCTGCTTGAAGAGCTTCCTTAGCTTTCGCGAACTCAGCCTTAGCTTTTTCTGGATTGTAAAGACCATCCTGACTATCTGCAAGATTCACACCAGACCACTCATCACCATAAGCTGGAAGTTGATCCATTACCATTGTTCCGAAATCTTTACCATCTGCCTGAACAAAGTCTGGTTTAACAAAGATATTACGAACAGCTGTATTAGCACTTTCTTTACCATTCAACTGAGCCGCATAATTTGTACGATCAATGGCAAATCCTAATGATTGACGGAAATCCTTATTAAGAAGTGCTGCTTTAGTTGATGATTTCTGTTGGTCATTTTCTTTAGAGGTATTATTGTAAGTTTGGCGATCAATATTAATACCAACCCCCTCTACTGATGCTGCTGGTTGAGTAGTATAGATATTATCTTTATACTTTTTAGAAACCTTAGAATAATTTGAGCTATTAGGGAAGAGTCGAGCTAATGTGTAGACACCATCAGTGAACTTACGTTCCAAAGACTCTTGATCTGATCCATCATCATAAGTTAATTTGATATTGTCAAAGTAGACATTATCCTTATCCCAATAATTTTCATTCTTGGTGAACTCAATAGACGATTTAGTTGTCAAAGCTTTAAGAAGGTATGGTCCGTTATAAAGAATAGACGTTGGATCCGTTGACTTACCAAAATCTTTTCCTTTAGATTTCAAAAATCCTGCGTTAACAGGCCAAGTGACAGAGTAAGTCAATTTTGAGTTCCAGTAAGGTTCTGGTTGACTAAGCGTATATTGCAAAGTGTAATCATCAACTGCTTTGATACCTACATTTGAGAAGTCCTTGTTGGCACCTGAAAGGTAATCATTCAAGCCCTTAACTGAGTTTTGTAGCAAATAAATCGCTTCAGAATTAGTATCAGCAGCATGCTTAAGACCTGTTACAAAGTCTTTAGCTGTTACATTGGCATATTCTTCGCCGTCTGAAGTGTACCATTTGACACCCTTACGAATCTTGTAAGTATAAGTCAAACCATCTTGAGAAACAGACCAGTTTTCAGCGACAGAAGGTTTTAGATTCCCGTATTGGTCATTTTCAAACAAACCATCAACACCATTACTAACGGCTGTTGTCATATTTTTCTTATTTGTAGAAACATAGTCTAGGGTTGCAGGATCGCCACCGTAAACATAATTATAAGTCTTCCCAGACGTCTTACTTGATGACGAGCAAGCCGTTAATACACCTACAGATAACAGGCCTACGGCTACCAGTAAAAATACCTTACTCTTTTTCATTCATTACCTCCTTAAATTGTAACGTAAAAAGTTTTAAATCAAAAATTATGTGTATACGCGTAAATTATACCATAACCTCCAACAATCAACACTACTTTCTGAAGATTTTTTATTTTCTACTCAAGTATTCCTATCTAGCTCAATTAAAAAAACCTATCCGAAGATAGGTTTTTACTATTCTTACAATGAGTTAGGATCAACTTTGATACCAGCACCTTGTGTAGTAGTGATTGAAAGGTTTGTGATATAAGTACCTTTCGCTGTAGCTGGTTTAGCTTTTTGAATAGCATCGTTAAATGCTTTAAAGTTTTCAACCAATTTTTCAGATTCGAATGAAACTTTACCGATGATAGCTTGTACGTTACCTGCTTTATCAGCACGGTAAGTGATTTTACCACCTTTAGACTCTTCAACTGCTTTAGCAACGTCCATAGTTACTGTACCAGTTTTAGGGTTTGGCATCAAGTTACGTGGTCCAAGGACACGTCCAAGACGACCAACGATTGCCATCATGTCTGGTGTTGCAACAACAACGTCAAAGTCAAGCCATCCACCGTTGATTTTAGCAACGAGTTCGTCTTCACCAACGAAGTCAGCACCTGCTGCTTTAGCTTCTTCAGCTTTAGCACCACGGGCAAATACAAGAACACGTTGAGTTTTACCAGTACCGTTTGGCAATACCATTGCTCCACGGATTTGTTGGTCAGCTTTCTTAACATCAATGTTAAGATTGTATGATACTTCAACAGTAGCATCGAATTTTGCGAAGTTAGTTTCTTGTGCAAGAGCTACAGCTTCTTCTACGCTGTAAGCTTTTGTGCTGTCGATTTTCTCAAGAGCAGCACGCATTTGTTTGCTTTTTTTAGCCATGTTAATTATTTCTCCTTGTGTAATGTGGTCATAACGACTTTCATCTTCCACGTCACTCAGCGAAGTGAGACGACGTCTGTGGTTTTCTTGTTAACTGAATTAGTCAGTAACAGTGAATCCCATTGAACGTGCAGTACCTTCGATCATACGCATAGCTGATTCGATGTTTGCAGCGTTCAAGTCAGGCATTTTAGTTTCAGCAATTTCTTGTACTTGTGCACGAGTTACTGAAGCAACTTTAACTGAGTTTGGAGTACCTGAACCTTTTTCAACACCTGCAGCTTTTTTCAAAAGAACAGCAGCTGGTGGTGTTTTAGTGATGAAATCAAATGATTTATCTTCATACACAGAGATAACAACTGGGATAATCATACCAGCTTGATCAGCTGTACGAGCGTTAAACTCTTTAGTGAATCCCATGATGTTGATTCCGGCTTGACCAAGAGCTGGTCCAACTGGTGGAGCTGGAGTCGCTTTACCAGCAGGAATCTGAAGTTTTACGATGTTTTCGACTTTTTTAGCCATTTTGTAATTTCCTCCTATTGTGGTTTTGGCGGTAAGTAAGTTTTGTTACCTCCCACAAGTATGTTTTTACATACCCTATCTATTATACAGAAATTCTTTTTAGATGCAAGAATTTCTTATTAAGTTTAGGAAAAAATTTACATAAAGGCCTTTTCGAGGTAAAATAGACTTATGATTCTATATAAATTCTTTGCTATAGCATTTTTGATTTTAACACCTATCTTTGCTTTTATTATCCACCGCTTCTTCAGTTTAAAATATCTCGGGCTTAATTTCGCTGACCTTACCTTCCCACTTTATTTTATTGAAGTGGTTGCTGTATCAGCCCGTTTCTTTACCCATAGTTTTTTGCCTTACATCACCATCTTATTATCCTTGGTGGCTATCATTATCACGATTCAGATGCTAAGAAAAGCACAATCTTTCAAGCTTAAACGTTTTCTTAAGTTGTTCTGGCGTATAAGCTTTTTTATCACTAGTCTTTTCTATTTGGGGACCGTGATTCTCATTTTTATCGTTTCTTAAAAACTAGATTAACTCAGCATTTATATTGTGTGCTGAGTTTTTTTTCATTGAATTATAAAAAAGCAGGCAATCACGCCTGCTCAATTTTTCGATATTAAGGGAGGACCTGAGTCATTCGACCAGTATCTACATCATAAACCGCACCGGAGATGATAACATCCTCAGGAATAAGCGGTGACTGACGAAGAATAGCCATATCTTCACGAACACTCTCTTCTACATCTGTGAATGGAAGAAAATCTTGATCAGAAACATCAACACCAAGTTCTTTATTGAGATAGGCGGTAAACTCATCGTTCTTAAAGGTCTGAGCACCACAATCTGTATGGTGGAGAACTACAATTTCTCGTGTCCCCATCTGCTGTTGAGAAATGACCAAAGAACGAATCATATCTTCCGTCACACGACCACCCGCATTACGTAAAATATGAGCGTCACCTAGGGCCAACCCCAAGGCCTGGGCAACGTGAAGGCGTGAATCCATACAAGTCACAATAGCCACCTTAGTCTTTGGTTTCAAGGGAAGATGGGCTGTCCCGTGGAGGTCAACATAGGCTTTGTTGGCATTGAGAAAGTTTTCAAAATAAGACATAATAACTCACTTTCTAATGAAGAAAATAATTTGACTATCAAATTATTTATACACTATCTTATCATCTTTTTCTTAACTTGTCAGCTATTGAGTTCGCAACATAAAAAGGAGAATGGATGCTTGTTAGCATCCATTCTCCTTCAATTCATATTATGAACGTTTTGGCAAGTATCTATTAAGCAAGCCTGCAAAGGTTTGAAGATTGAGACTTTGAACATAAATTTCACCTGTTCCTCTAAAGGTATTAACAACACCCTCTCCTGTTCCAATAGACTGCCAGAAACCATTTTCCAAGTGAATATTATAATCAAGTGTCTGACTCCAGGCAACGACATGAGCATTATCAATAGTCACTTCTTGATTGTTTAGCTCAATTTTTTTAATAGAACCGTAGGCATTTGCCAAGAGGGTTCCTTGGCCTTGAGTCGTCATGACGAAGAAACCACCCTGACCACCAAAAAGAGCCTTACCAACAGACTGGAGCTCCATTGTATAGTAAGCTGTGCCATCAAGTGCTAGAAAGGCACCGTCGTTTAGTCGGTACTGTTTTTCACCTAAATAAAGTGGCATCACTTGACCTGGAGAATCAGGGGCCAAGGCTATATAACCGTTATTGGACTGTGAGATAACCTGAGTAATAAAGCTACTTTCACCCGAAACCATTGAACGCCCAACGGCTTTTACAAAGCGACCTAGACCTGATCCACTGGCATTTAATTTGGTACTCAGTGTCACATTTGGTGTGTGATATACCATACTACCACGCTGGATAAAGACTGTTTCACCTTGATTAAGAGACAACTCTACTAAAGGGAATTGCATGTTGCTGTCTGTGAAAAATTGCATAATAAATACCTCCCTATCCTTATGAAAAGTATAGCATTGGAGGTATATTTTTGCAAACGTTTCCAAAAAAAGCGGATTTTTTGTTATCTTAAGAAAAAACTTTTTTGAGTACTTCTCCTACCGTCGTGACCCCAATGACCTGGATACCTTCTGGAATCTTCATGCCATGAAGCGAATTTTTAGGAGCATAAATCTTAGTAAAACCTAGTTTAGCGGCTTCATTGATACGCTGCTCAATACGAGTCACACGACGAATCTCTCCGGTCAAGCCAATTTCTCCTATAAAGGCTTCTTGTGGATTGGTTGGAAGCTCCTTGTAACTAGAGGAGATAGCAACGGCAACTGCAAGGTCAATAGCTGGCTCGTCCAACTTGACACCACCAGCTGATTTGAGATAGGCATCTTGATTTTGGAGAAGAAGGCCGCAACGTTTCTCTAAGACAGCCATGATAAGGCTGACACGGTTAAAGTCCAGTCCCGTCGTTGTCCGCTTTGCATTACCAAAGACGGTCGGTGTCACCAAAGCTTGAACCTCAGCTAGGATAGGTCGACTCCCCTCCATTGTGACAACAATAGCAGAACCTGTGGCACCGTCTAGGCGTTCTTCTAAGAAAACTTGGCTAGGGTTTAGTACCTCGACCAGACCACCTGACTGCATTTCAAAAATCCCAATTTCATTGGTTGAACCAAAACGGTTTTTAACTGCCCGCAGAATACGGAAGGTATGATGACGTTCCCCCTCAAAATAGAGCACCGTATCCACCATGTGCTCCAACATACGTGGTCCAGCCAGCTGTCCCTCCTTGGTCACATGCCCAACAATAAAAGTGGCAATGTTATTGGTTTTGGCAATCTGCATGAGTTCGGCAGTTACTTCACGAACCTGGGAAACAGATCCTTGAACGCCAGAAATCTCTGGGATCATGATGGTCTGAATTGAGTCGATAATAAGGAAATCAGGTTTGATAGCCTCGACTTGGCTACGTACTGCTTGCATATTAGTCTCAGCATACAGATAAAATTCGTTATCAATATCACCTAAACGTTCACTCCGCAATTTAATTTGCTCGGCTGATTCTTCCCCAGAAACATAGAGGACCGTTCCCTTGTTAGCCAGCTGTGTTGACACCTGTAAGAGGAGGGTCGATTTCCCTATCCCTGGATCTCCTCCAATAAGAACCAAACTCCCCGGAACCACACCGCCACCTAAAACACGGTTAAACTCGTCCATATCAGTTTTTATGCGGGCGTAATTAATTGAAGAGACTTCTTTTAACTTAGTAGGTTTGGACTTTTCACCCGTCAAACTGACACGGGCATTTTTAACCTCCTGCACCTCAACTTCTTCCTCAAAAGAGGACCAAGAAGAACAATTGGGACAGCGTCCTAGATATTTGGGTGAATTGTAGCCACATTCTCTACAAACAAAAGTTGATTTTTTCTTAGCTATGATTCTAATCCTTTCCTTTCATGATAAACTCAGACATTGCCATCTACCCCTATAAGCTCTAGCTTTTAATACCATTTCTCTAGAAAAACTCTTTTAAATCCAGATTGGTTAAGCAATAAGCCCTATGCTTCTCAAAGATACGAGAAGATATAACCAGCAAGCCGGCCGCAAATTTCTTCTATTTTCCAGTTGACCCGAACCCACCAGTTCGAACGCCATCTGCTTCGTCCCCATCTGCGATTAAGAAAGGTGCGAAGACAGCCTGAACCATGCGTTCGCCAACTTCAAGAGTCACGGGCTGATCAGTAATATTTTTCATCTGGGCGAAGATGTGACCTTCATTCCCAGGATTTCCATAGTAATCGCCATCAATAACTCCAACTGAGTTGATTAAGACCAGACCTTTTTTACGAGGGTTAGAGGAACGGTCATAGAGATAGAGAACCTCACCAGGTTGCATGTAAGCCTTAACACCTGTTGGTACGAGAACAATTTCCCCAGGAGCAATTACAGTATTCTCCGCAACCTTTAAATCATAGCCAGCCGCATGGGCAGTCTCCCGCTTTGGAAGTAAGTCCTGATTGTTATAGGTTGATACAAGTTCAAATCCACGAATTTTAGTCATTATTTTTCCTTTCAATACATCAGTTAACTAATTCTTGTAAAATCAGCTACACTGAACTTAAGAAGAATATTTCTTAAATCTATCCTATTATAATCTATTCGAAATAAGATGACAAAAGTAATAGTCTAATCGTATTCTCATCAAACGAAGATTGACTTTTGCCTAGGAAAACGCTAACATGATACTAGATATAATACTTTTAAGGAGAATTGTCATGAAATTCATCGGACTTGTTGGTACGAATTCAAAACGTTCAACTAATAGACAATTATTGCAATATATTCAGAAGCATTTTGCAGATAAGGCAGAAATTGAACTTGTAGAAATCAAAGATCTTCCTGTCTTTAACAAACCTGCCAATAAGCAATTGCCAGAAAGTGCACTAGAAATCGCTAAAAAAATCGATGAAGCTGATGGTGTTATCATTGGAACACCTGAGTATGACCACTCAATTCCGGCTGTTCTCATGAATGCTTTGGCCTGGCTCTCATACGGTGTTTTCCCTCTTTTGAATAAGCCTGTTATGATTACAGGGGCATCTTATGGAACCCTAGGAGCTTCTCGTGCACAGCTACAACTTCGTCAAATTTTGAATGCTCCAGAAATCAAAGCTAATGTGCTTCCAGACGAATTCTTGCTCTCACATTCCCTTCAAGCTTTTGATAGCAACGGCGATTTAGTTGACCTTGATGTCATCAAAAAATTAGATGCTATTTTCGATGACTTCCGTCTCTACGTCAAAATTACTGGTAAACTCTCACATGCTACAGAGTTGCTACATAAAGAAGCTGAAGACTTCGACTGGGAAAGCCTATAAGACAGGAGAATATAAACTATGAAATTTGTTGGACTCGTTGGAGCAAATTATGATCAATCATATAACCGTAAACTGCTCGAATTTATCAGAAGACATTTTAAAATTAAATTTGAACTTGAAGTTTTAGAAATTGATGAAGTCCCTATGTTTAATCAAGATGAAAAATGGGATGAAAGTTTCCAACTTCGCTTACTTAATAACAAAATTACACGCGCTGATGGTGTTATCATTGCTACACCTGAGCACAACCACACTATCTCTGCAGCACTTAAATCAGTTTTAGAGTGGCTCTCATTCGAAGTGCACCCATTTGAAAACAAGCCTGTAATGATTGTTGGTGCTTCTTATTACGATCAAGGGACTTCACGTGCCCAAGTGCATTTGCGTAAAATCCTTGAAGCGCCTGGTGTTAATGCTTATACACTTCCAGGTAATGAATTCTTGCTTGGAAAGGCTAAAGAAGCTTTTGACCTTGAGGGGAACATTACTAACGAAGGTACTATTAACTTCCTTGAACAATGCTTAGATAATTTCATCCAATATGTAGGAGTGGTTTCTAAATTGAAAAAACCAAAACCAATCGAACCCGAAGACTTGGATTGTAACAACCCAATCGCTACAACTGTTACTGAGGTCGACCCTGATGATCCTGAATGGGTAGAAAAAGTAGCTGAAATCACTGGTGCGGTATCTGGTGATACCTACGTGAAATTGGACCACGGTATTTTGACGGTTAATCAAATTGACATGTTCCTCAAGGCTATGCCATTTGAATTGACCTATGCTGATGATAACAACCAGTTCCTCTACTACAATAACGCCCATCAAGATCCTGATACTATGTTCGCCAAACGTGTACCGCCTCAATCAGGTAGCCGTATATCAACAGTTCACGGTTCACTTCCACCAGCTCGTATGAAGAATGTGGAATGGGTTATCGGTACCCTTCGTAACGGCAACCAAGAATATGTTCGTACGATTGTTCCAGGGTCACCTGAAGGAGTTATCAATACGCATAACTATCAGGCTATGTACTATGATGATGGTTCTTATGCAGGAATCAATGAAATCGTCTTTAACTTTAAACCATGGCTTGACTGGTATCTCGAAACAACTGGTCAACGCCTTGTCGGAGGAAGCGGTCCTTTTGCACCGGCTGCAGCTAGTCATGGCGGTAGCGACGCAACATCCGGAGCGTCAGACGCTGGTGGTCACGGTGGCGATGTAGCTCCAGCCGCAGATGCTACATCTGGAGCATCCTCATACTAAGACTTGGAAAAGTTGGGGCAACTGTCCTGACTTTTTTCATGGTCATCTTAGATTCATTTTCACTCGAGCTTGCGCATTTGCCATGCTCCAAGCCACACATTTTAGAGGTAAACCTATGTCTCAATTTCAAGAAAAAGTTTTCGCTGCTTGCGCTAAAAAAGAAGCTCTCTTTGACGAAAGTCTGGGGCGCTACGCCTTGCGTTCTATGCTTGCAGGAGCTTATCTTACCATGTCAACTGCCGTAGGAATTATTGGCGCGGATGTTATCGCTACGGGTATTCCAGTCCTTTCCCGCTTCGTCTTTGCCTTTATCTTTGCTATCGGATTGGTCTTCGTTCTCATTTTCAATGGGGAGTTGGCTACTTCAAACATGATGTTCCTGACCAGTGGTGCCTATTATGGTAAAATCAAATGGAGCAAGATATGTACCATCCTCCTCTACTGTACCTTTTTTAATTTTGTCGGTGCCCTTATCTTGGCCTGGTTCTTCAACCAATCCTTCTCTTTCCAACATTTGACTGACAAGAGTTTCCTAGTTACTGCTGTCTCAACCAAGCTTGGAAAAACAGATTGGATGAACTTTACAGAAGGTATTACAGCTAATATGTTCGTTAATATTGCCATCTTTGGCTACATGCTCCTCAAAGAAGAATCTGCTAAAATTTTCATTGCGCTATCAGCTATCTTTATGTTTGTCTTTTTGATTAATGAACACTTGATTGCGAACTTTGCTTCTTTCATGTTGCTCGGTTTCAACGGTGTGCGTGACGCTGTAGATAATTTCACTTTGGCAAATATTCTACGTCAGTGGATAGTCGTTTTCTTCGGTAACTGGATTGGCGGAGGTATTTTCATTGGTTTGGCATACTCTTGGCTCAATAAAACTAAAACACCTCACATTGATTAGGAGACCACATGCGTCAAAAAACGTTCATCAAACAAACCAGCCTAGCTATTCTACTCTATTTTATTTGCCTAGCCCTTGCAGTTGCCATTGATTTAATCTTTTTTAAAGTCAAAAATATGTATCATACGCCTGCCTTAGCGGCTATCTTTGCAGGCTGGGTCTACTTGGGGCTTATCAGAAAGACAAAACAATTTGGAGCGATTACCTGTCTGGGTATCTTTATGTCCATCTTCTTCTTTGCCTCTGGGCACTTTGTTCTAGCCTTTCTTCCTAGCTTTTTAGCTGGCTTTGTCGCTGATTTTCTAGCTAAGAAAGGGAACTATGAGAATAATAAACTAAATCTACTCTCCTATATGATCTTTTCCCTAGGAAACTTAGCACCCATTATCACCATGTGGCTTGCACCCAAAGCCTATATCGCACAGCTCCTAGCCAAAGGGAAAACTCAAGATTATGTAAATCAAGTTATGGTTCCCTTTACAAGCAGTCATATCTTAATCCTGATTGGAGGAACGCTCATGGCTGCCCTCATTGGAGGCTACATTGCCCAAAATTGGCTGAAAAAATAAATGGCCATCAGCCTTCCTAACAGAGCTTACAAGACAAACACGCTTTTCTTATGTTATAATGAGAAAGAATATAGTCTTTTTCTACTTTGTTAGAAAGGACCTAAAGGGAGACCTAATGATGAAAAAACAAAAAATCGCTGTCTTGGGCCCTGGTTCATGGGGAACTGCCCTTGCTCAGGTACTCAACGACAACGGACACGAGGTCCGTATTTGGGGAAACATCCCTGAACAAATTGATGAAATTAACGAGAAACACACCAACACCCGCTACTTCAAGGATGTGGTTTTGGATGAAAACATTAAAGCCTATAAGGGACTGTCTGAAGCCCTTGATAGTGTTGACGCTGTTCTCTTTGTTGTTCCGACCAAAGTTACTCGCTTAGTTGCTAAACAAGTTGCCGAACTTTTGGACCACAAGGTTGTTGTCATGCATGCTTCAAAAGGATTGGAACCTGGAACACACGAACGTCTTTCAACAATCCTTGAAGAAGAGATTCCTAAGGAACTTCGTAGTGAAATTGTTGTCGTATCTGGCCCAAGCCACGCTGAAGAAACTATCGTTCGCGACATCACTTTGATTACAGCAGCATCTAAGGATCTTGAAGTGGCACGCTATGTCCAAGGCATTTTCAGTAATAACTACTTCCGCCTCTACACCAATTCAGATGTGATTGGTGTTGAAACAGCTGGTGCTCTTAAAAACATTATCGCGGTAGGTGCTGGTGCCCTCCACGGTATGGGTTATGGGGACAATGCTAAGGCAGCCGTTATTACTCGTGGACTTGCGGAAATTACTCGTCTTGGTGTGAAACTTGGGGCTGATCCTTTGACTTACAGCGGTCTATCTGGGGTTGGGGACCTTATTGTTACAGGAACTTCTATCCATTCACGTAACTGGCGTGCTGGGGATGCGCTTGGTCGTGGAGAAAAGCTAGAAGACATTGAACGTAACATGGGAATGGTTATCGAAGGTATTTCAACCACAAAGGTTGCCTACGAAATCGCCCAAGAACTTGGCGTCTACATGCCAATTACAACAGCAATCTACAAATCTATCTATGAAGGTGCTGATATCAAGGAATCTATTCTCAATATGATGTCCAATGAATTGCGCTCTGAAAATGAATGGGATAAAAAATAAAAATCTAAGGAGTTCTCATGAAAAATCAAAAAGTTAGAAAAGCTATCATCCCCGCTGCAGGACTCGGAACACGCTTTTTACCAGCTACTAAGGCCTTGGCCAAAGAAATGTTGCCTATCGTTGACAAACCAACCATCCAATTTATCGTTGAAGAAGCCCTCAAATCAGGTATCGAAGATATCTTGGTGGTTACTGGTAAGTCAAAACGTTCTATCGAAGACCACTTTGATTCAAACTTCGAGTTAGAATACAACTTGGAACAAAAAGGTAAGACAGACCTGTTGAAATTGGTTAATGACACCACTGCTATCAACCTCCACTTTATTCGTCAAAGCCATCCACGTGGTCTCGGAGATGCTGTTCTTCAAGCCAAAGCATTTGTCGGAAATGAGCCATTTGTTGTTATGCTTGGTGATGACCTTATGGATATCACTAACGACAAAGCAGTACCTTTGACTAAGCAGCTCATTAACGACTATGAGGAAACACACGCATCAACCATTGCAGTTATGCCTGTACCTCACGAAGAAGTTTCTTCTTATGGTGTCATCGCCCCTCAAGGAAAAGGCGAAAATGGACGTTATAGCGTTGAAACTTTCGTTGAAAAACCAAATCCAGAGGATGCACCAAGTGATCTTGCTATCATCGGTCGTTACCTTCTAACACCTGAAATTTTCGGTATTTTGGAAACTCAAGAACCAGGTGCTGGAAATGAAGTCCAATTGACTGATGCTATCGATACACTTAACAAGACACAACGCGTCTTTGCTCGCGAATTTACTGGAGACCGTTATGATGTCGGTGACAAATTCGGATTCATGAAAACGTCTATCGATTACGCTCTTAAACATCCTCAAGTTAAAGATGACCTCAAGCAATACCTCATTGACTTGGGACACAAACTTGAAGGCAAACCAGCTAAAAAAGACTAATATAAAATCCATCGAACATGACATTCGATGGATTTTTCATTTAATTTAAAGATAAGTAAAGCCTAGAACAATTAGCAAGAGTGTAACGTAAGTTAAAAGGGCAGTGGAACGCCACCCCTTGCTAAAAAGGCGACTTTCAACCTTGTTGGCCAAAAAGATAGCTGCCAGAGCACCCCCAACTAAACCACCGAGATGACCTGTAATCCCAACACTAGGTGTAAATAGGTTGAAGATTAAGTTTATGACAATCAAAGCCAAGTAATTGCGACCTAACTGATTAAGCAAAGGACTATGACTATAGTAGCCAAGAATCACAACAGCCGCAAAAAGTCCAAACAAGGATGTCGAGGCACCAGCTGCAATAACATTAGGCGTAAAAAGTAAGGTAAAGGCATTTCCCATAACACCAGCCAACAAATAGAGCCCTAGAAAACGTAGAGTCCCAAAAATCTGCTCAGCCATTTTCCCCATAAAGTAAAGGGCAAGCATATTAAATAGAAAATGCTCAACACCTATATGCACAAAAATTGGTGTTACAAGACGCCAAAGGTTCAGTGGGCTGTACTGAACAAAAGCACCATACATAGCTCCCATCTTAAAGAGGCTCAAAGGCGAAGTCGCTTGAAAGCTATTTAAAAGATATTGACAGATAAAAGTCAACGTCGTAAGCCCCAACAATAGATAGGTTGCTGGGTATTTTTTCCACTCATTTACTGGCATGTGACGACCTCCTTAACAGGAATATCATAGCTGTCTGGTTGAAAATCATGTTTCTGGCAAGGATAAACCGTACTAACTGTCTCCCCTTCAAAATCAGACAAATAGCGATCATAGTAACCTGCTCCGTAACCAATGCGATAGCCTTCAGCATTGAAAACTACTCCTGGCACATGAATCAAATCAATCTCTGATTTTTCCACAGCCAAATCAGACGCAGGTTCCATCAAGCCAAAAGAGGTAGCAACAAGATTATCTGGATTATAATCCACAAAAATCATTCGACCTTGTTTATATGTTTTAGGAATCAAAAGTCGTTTACCATCCTTTAAAGCCTGCTTGATTAAAAGACTGGTATCATATTCATGAGGAAAAGACAAATAAGTCGCAATCACTTGGGCATCTTTATAAGCAGGTAAGGCAATCAATTGCTCCAAAAGATATTTATCTATCTTAGCCTTAGTCTCAGGATCTTGTGAAGTTAACTGAGCCAAGACTGTTTTTCTAAGTTCATTTTTCATAGGTTTATCATATCAAAAAAGCTACCAAAAGTCAGACTTGGTAGATTTTTTAGCTTTATCGACTCTGATTAGGCTTCTGCCTTGTGTTTAAGGAATTTTCCAATTTCAGCCACTGCAAAAGCAAGGGCATCTTCGTTTGGACTCATCTTAGGATGGTGAAGTGCATATGGCGTGTCGATTCCCAACCAGAACATGACACCAGGAACCTTACTAAGCAAATAACCAAAATCCTCTCCAGTCATAGCTGGTGGACAATCAATCAGGTTGACCTCTGGGCTAGCATCAAAGAAGCTCATCAACTCTTTGGCCAAGGCTGGATTATTTTCCACAGGAAGATAACCACCTTGTTTCAACATGATATCCACTTCCATACCAAAGCTAGCTGCTACGCCTTCTGCAATCTGGCGCACGCGCTTCTGGATAAGGAGATTCATTTCCTGAGTAAGGGTACGAATAGTTCCATAAACCTCTGCAGTTTCAGCGATAACATTGTTAGTAGTTCCCGCATGGAAAGAACCAAAGGTAACTACCCCACCCTGGATAGGGTCAACATTACGACTGACAATCGTTTGCACCTGAGTAATAAAGTAAGAAGCTGCTACAAGGGCATCATTGGCCTCATGTGGAAAGGCCGCATGGCCACCTTTCCCCTTGAAAGTAACGAGAACTTCACAAGTCCCAGCAAAAAGGGTGCTTGTGTTAGTCGCAATATCACCTACCTTGAAATCTGGACGAACGTGGAGGCCATAGAACTCATCTGGCAACCAGTCTCCAAAGGCACCATCCTCATACATAAGCATACCACCCGCTTCATTTTCTTCGGCCGGCTGGAAGAGGAAGAGCATGTTATTTTTAGGTTGTACTTGAAGCATCTGATCCAAGAGACCAAGCGCTGTCGTCATATGAATATCGTGTCCACAAGCATGCATACGACCTTCATGAGTAGACTTGAAGTCAAGACCTGTTTCCTCTACGATTGGGAGACCATCAATATCTGTACGCCAACCAATAGTTTTTTCAGGAGCATGCCCGTGAAGATAGACAAGAATCCCTGTACGCCAAGTACGTTGCTCCACAAAGTCCTTACCTTCAGTCATTTCAGCAATACGCTCTAAGAGATAAGCCTGAGTTTTAAATTCTTCCAAACCAATTTCAGGAATTTGGTGAAGGTCCCGTCTGATTTTAATTAAATCAAGTGTCATGTTTTTATCCTTTTTATTTGTCTTATTTTATAGAGAATCTAGAAATAGAGGCCTTACAGGCCTCTACTATCAATATGTTACAAGTTACGCAAAGCGTCTTCGAGTGCTGTTTTTTGTTGTGTTTTTTCATCAATTTCCTTGATGATGCGAGCCGGAACACCTGCTACAACCACATTTTCAGGGACATCTTGAGTAACGATAGCGCCAGCGGCAACGACTGAACCGTTACCTACTTGAACACCTTCAATCACAACAGCATTAGCACCAACAAGAACATTATCACCGATACGTACTGGCTCTGCTGAAGCTGGTTCAATCACGCCAGCAAGGACTGCACCCGCACCAATGTGGCTGTTTTTACCAACAGTAGCACGACCACCAAGGATAGCACCCATATCAATCATAGTACCTGCACCGATTTCCGCCCCGATATTGATTACAGCACCCATCATAACGACAGCATTGTCTTCAATCGTTACTTGATCACGGATAATGGCACCTGGCTCGATACGGGCATTAAGGTGACGCTTATCAAGCAATGGAACAGCTGAGTTACGGCCATCTTGTTCCACAACGTAGTCCTTATTTTCCGTCAAGTTGGCAAGAAGCGGCTCGATATCTTTCCAGTCACCGAAAAGAACATTGCCAAGCTTAGTGACAGAAGTTGGAACAGCAGTTGCCAATTCCCCTTCAAAAGTTACTTTAACATTTGTTTTCTTTTCTGCATTACCGATAAAAGCGATAATTTCTTGTGCAGACATTTTTTGTGCAGTCATGAGATTCTCCATTCACATAAAGTTAGGAATTATTATACCAAAAATTCTGATAATTGTCTTTGCTTTTGCCAAATAGAGTGTATTTTTATGTAAATTCTGGCTTTAGAGATTCTATATCAGTAATCACTCGGTCTGGCTTGATTGG
Source organism: Streptococcus vestibularis (assembly GCF_900636445.1). Lineage (NCBI taxonomy): Bacteria > Bacillati > Bacillota > Bacilli > Lactobacillales > Streptococcaceae > Streptococcus > Streptococcus vestibularis. The sequence continues at coordinate 1,790,176 of NZ_LR134275.1, forward strand.
GGAATTCTCCAGTTCTCGACGAGAATACGGGAAGGTATTGAGCAAGATACCATCGATCCCAACTGCTTCAGCCACAGCAATATCAGTCGTCAAGTCATTTCCCACCATGACAGTCTCAGATGGCTTTAACCGATGATCATCCAAAACTTGCTTTAAAAATTCAGGTTGAGGCTTACAGATACCGGCATCCGAAGACAAGTAAATGGCATCAAAGTAAGGTCTTAACGCCATTAAGTCAATCTCAGCATTAGTAAAGGCTGCTTGAGCATTAGACAAGAGATAGAGACGACAGTCCTGCTCTTTTAGAAAGGCTAGAACCTCCTTAGTATGAGGATAAGCTGTCAAATATTTTCGAGATAGGACGCGAAAGACCATGGCTATCAAATTTCCCCAATCGTCCAGCTGATTAGAGTTACTAGACTGAGGCCGAGCATCTACATAAAGCTGGTTAAAAATGTGAGCTAAATCAATTTCTGGATAAGCAACTCCTTTGAGCTCTATTAACTCCTTACGGGCCTGATCCACGCGCTTAACATAAGCCTTTTTAAGAGTCTAGCCCTCATAAGCCGCTCCATAAGCTTGATATAGTTGGCCTAGTTTATCCCATAACACAGGATCCTTCTCATCGGTTAGGATATCAACCAAAGTACCATAAAAATCAAAAATGTAGTTCTTATAGACTCTATTTTTCATCGCTTTTTACCCATTACTGAAACTTTCTTACTTATTGCTCTCATCATACACCTTTTAGGAAGACCAAACAAGCTAACTGAGATATTTTCCCATCAAAAAATCCCAACGACTGTTAGGATTGCTTATCATCTCTAATACGGCCAATCAGCAGTTCTCCTGAAACAGTTAATTGCGTCACTGAAGTCAAGTCCAAAGTATCCTTATTGGCATGGAAGAAAAGAGGTGTCATCTCAGCAAATGTTTGAACATGCTCTGATGGCATAGACCAAGTCTTAGTAACCGTCACACGCTCCAAAAGCTCACAGGACTCCTGGAAATGTTCCAAAACATCCTGGTTAGAATAAGCTTGCACCTCCGGTAACAGTTGGCGAAACTCTTTAAGATGATCTTCGTGAGGAATAACCTTAAAAATCAAGCCCTGATCAGACAAAAGTCTTCCAAATTCTTGATAATTAGCTGGTGAAAAGATATCTAAAATGACATCGATACCGTGTTCACGTAAGGGCAATTGAGCCAAATCACCAACAAACCAAGCTACATTTTTCTGAGGATTTTGACGTGCCGCAAGAAGGATAGAATCCTTAGACAAGTCAAAGGCCATGAAATCCTTGTCAAACTCTTGAGCCAACTGACGGCTATAGTAGCCCTCACCACAGGCAACATCTAGAACATGCGAATGTTTAGGAAGATCACGCAAGCGCTCTGAAATCACCTCCAGGATAGGATCATAATAGCCTGCTGCTAAAATCTGGCTCCTCTTTTCAAAAGAAGCCATATCATAGTGCTTATCTCCCTTAGTCTGTCTCAAAAAATTGACAAAGCCCTGCTTGGCAATATTAAAGGTATGCCTATTCTGACAAACCAAGCTAGACAAATCCAAATGCATTGGCGCCTGACAGATAGGACAAGCAAAAAGACTCTCTTGATCTTTAAAAACACTAAATTTGGCCATAAATCCTCCTTAACACAAAAAAAGAGCACACACCTGAAATCGCTTAGGGCTGCTGGATTCCTCCCCTGACCCGCTTCACGCACAGATGTTGCTCCGAAAAATATTATACCATAAATTAAAGTGATTGCAAGTAGGGAACTTAAGACAAGACTAGCAATGCCATAGTGGCATAAATGTCACTACTTTTTATTTCTCTTCACCTTATAATAAATCCATAGCTTGAGGAAAGTACCAAAAGCCAGTGATATAACTGACTTTATTGAAAGGAGAAGTCATACTTAGGGTATCTCTTAGCACGTGGTTAGGGGGCTAAAAGATTTTAAAACTAATCAAGAATAAAAAGAGGAGAATGACAATGATTAACAAAGAAATGAAGGCAGCTGAGCTAGCCTCAGTAACAGGAGGCGGATGGAAAACAAATCTTGCCGTTGGAGTTGGAGGTCTCTGTCTTGCTTCAGGACCTATTGGAACACTTATATGTATTGGTTCCTACAACGGCTACATGGATACTGCTCGATAAGAAGAAAGGACAATAAGAACAATGACTAAAACAACAACCGTAAGAAAATGACTACTCAAGAACTCGAAATCGTATCAGGTGGTACTGTTCCTTGGGTTGCTATTTCAGTAGGAATTGTTGGCTCAAAACTGACTTATGATCTAAGCTATGCTGCGGGTAAATCTTTCTACAATCACGCACACTAATAAAAGAACTTAACTTCAACTGACATCTCAAAGATTTTGAGGATGATAACTTATGAAGTTTACAAAAAATCAAACAAATGATACTACTGCTAATCAATCACCTAAAATGAACAACTATTTACTCGTAAAAATCGCTTTAGCTGGAATTATCAGTAGCCTATTTCTCATACTCCTAATCAACCTTATCTTTCATGTACGATTAGGAACACCAATTATTGACACTAATTTGAAATCCGCTTTTGGTACACTTATCCTCTTCATGCCTATTTTTCTTTTGACAAGAGAACAAGAAAAACATAAGACTAGGGAAGAGTGACTTAAAGAGCCTTCAATAAAACAAGACTCCCTCTAATATCCCATTGAAAAATGCAAGCTCTTTTGGCTTGCATTTTGTCTTTACATATCTTGCACAACTTCTAATTTAGCCAATCGTTTGGCTTCTTTTTTGCGTTCACGGCTCTGGCGGAAAAAGTCTTGCATAATCTTAGCACACTCTTCCTCCATGACACCAGTCTCTACTTCTACGCGATGATTGAGACGCTCATCTCTTAGGATATCATAAAGGCTACCTGCACCACCAAATTTTTGATTGCATGCTCCATAGATAACTTTAGGAATACGAGCTAGGCCAATGGCGCCACTACACATGACACAGGGTTCAATAGTCACAAAAAGGGTGCAGTCTAACAAACGCCAGTTGCCCACTGTCCTATTGGCCTCCTGAATGGCCATGACCTCCGCATGCATAATAGCTTGGTTAAGCTCCTCACGCGCATTATGCCCACGACCAACGATTTCTCTATCCTTAACAATAACACAACCAATTGGAATTTCTGCTTTATCTAGAGATTTTTGGGCCTCCTTAAGAGCCTCAGACATAAAGAACTCTTTCTCTTCTTGGCTATAGTCAAGCATTTGTCTTACTCCTGTTCCAAGATTAACGAGATACCGTCTCGCTTAGTCCCTCTATTATAGCATAAGAAAAACATTCCCTTTCCAAAAGGCACAAAAAAAGCTAAGACGAATCATCCTAGCTTCAAACACATTAGTTTGGTGAGTCTTAGGAATCACACTAATGTTGTTCCCCCAAGGCTAGACGAAAAGTCAACGACCGCTTAACATCCTAATTTATATGTCAGTCAGAGTGTGTCATAGTCAATTGTCTGTGAAATCTTTGAATCAGCCTATGGCCTCACAACAATAAACAAAAATGCAACTGTCTCAAACAATTACAAGGATAGTGTTATAGTTGTGATACTTCACACTTTCCTTCCAAACAAGTAATGCCTACTATAGTTTATCACGAAACCTCTATCATTTAATTTAAAAAAGAGAATTGTTAATTGTGTCTACTATTTTGGCTAATCCACCAAACAGCAAAAACATGTTATAACTGCATTTAAAGGTTTTTCGAATAAATTTCTCTACTCTATCTATACTTTTAAACACCTATCATCCTAAGACTTATCTAATTTTACTATTTATTAGTCTAACGAGTGTTTAATATTTCGTCTCCAACAATTCTTTAAAACAAGGTATGGAACAAGATAATGATTTTTTTGGAGTGATTGCTTCAAAGATAGAAGACTTAAATAGCTAGTACAAAGGATAAACTAAAAGGGAAGTTCTTCTTCTAAAATCAGATCAGCCAAGTCATTGTCAGGATTATTTTCCCTAACAGCACGCTGAGCACGACTCTCCAGAAGTTGGAAAGAGGAACAAAGCACTTCAGTAACGTAATGAGTTTGACCATCCTTATCATACTTACGAGTGCGAATCTCACCATCAAGAGAAATTAAACTTCCCTTGCTAGCATAAGATGCCAAGGTCTCAGCTAAACGGCCCCAAACCACTACTGTGATAAAGTCAGCCTCACGCTCACCATTTTGCGTCTTATAGCGACGATTAACCGCAACTGTGACACGTGTAAAAGACCTGTCGCTAGCAGTCTTAACTATTTCAGGTGTTGCTGTCAAACGTCCAATTAAAATTACTTTGTTATACATTTTTTACCTCCACCTATCTATTCGTAAGAGGGAGTAAAAAAGTGGTTTATTTTAAATAGTTTTACAAATTTTTTCGAGAGGATCCTCTCTAATACTCGAATCCCTCTACTACTCGAAGAATATTATGTTTCTAGAAATAGTACTCCATAAAATATTTTCATTACAAAAATTGATCTTTAAATATTCCCGACTCGCTTAGCTAACTCAACGTTTTTGAACCACAATTTCCCAAGAAGCAGGACCAATTCGGTCAAAGCGAGTTACAGGATAATCATTATCTGCAGCCCAGTTTGGAATACTTTCCGTTGCTTGCGTACAATCGAAAGCAATCAACAACTCATCTCCAACAGCTAATTCAGCTATTTTTTTCTTCGCATCAATCAATGGAAATGGACATACCAGTCCACCAGTTTCAAGTTTTACCAAAGTCATATTATATTCTCCTCTTAATTTTTATTTGGTTTTACAAAGATAATATAGGAAGCCGTCCAAACACCTAAAATAGTCACTGGCAAAGCAATCCATCCCTTACTAGAAAAAATTGCTGTAGCTGTTAAACCATTACCAATCGTACAGCCACCAGCCCATGAAGCACCGATTCCCATAAAAATCCCCCCTAGTGTGCTCTTACCGATGGTTGACAAGTCTGGCAAGCGCCAACGAAACTCTAGAGACACCTTTGCAGCAAGAAAGGAACCAAGAAAAATCCCCAATACAAGAAAAACACCCCAACCAAGCTGTTTACTATCACCTGTAATAATATAACTAATTAGATGTGCTGAGGGAGTTGTAATACCTAACCCTCCAACACGACCTGTCAACTGACTGGCAGGCCAAGCAATTAAAGCAACAAGACCTATTAGAAGTCCTGCAAAATATTTATGGTAAGTTTTCTCAAAAAGATAGTGTCTCACTCCCTTATATTTTGATGGAAGCGTAGCAATCTGACGTCTGGGCTTACGTAACTCTCGAATGACGACAAAACTTGTTATAGCTACTAATAAAACAAGAAAATACCAAACCGGAATTCCTAATTGACCAGCTAAATCATCATTAATTACCCATCGCTTGGCTATTAATTGATTCAAAGGAACAAGAAATCCTGATTTCATAGCTGCTGCACTTATCATATAAAAGAATAGTGCAACCCAACTACCTAGGAGCCCTTCACCTGCACGATACCACGTTCCTGTGGCACATCCCCCTGCAAGAACAATTCCAATACCAAATAGATAGGAACCCACAATTGCTCCTAACACGGAGAAGTCTTCATAGGGATTTCCAACAATACCTAATTTAATCAGGGAAAGCACTCCTATACTTTCTACTGTGATTGCAATAAGGAAAGCGTAAAATAAGGTATTATTACGAGCAATATACATGTCTCGGAAACCACCAGTCAAGCAGAAACGAGTTCGTTGCAAAATGAATCCAAATATTAGACCAATGAGCCCACCAGAAAGAACAGTCGTAAGCATAAGTACCTCCTAAAGTAAATATTGATTACATTTTAAGAAAAATATTACAACTTGCATAATCTTTCTTTTTTATGATTAGCTATAAACTTTCTTTATGACAAACAAAAAAGCGGCTTACTTACCGCTTCTTGTCTTATTTACCCTTTCCAGTGTTTGGCTGGATCAAAAGTCTCACCGACTACTGCTGAATCATCAAGTTCAATAATACCACGTTTTTGTGGGGCATTTGGAAGTGCCAACTCACGTGGGGAACACATCATACCATAACTATCTTCACCACGAAGTTTTCCTGGGAAGATAAGGGCACCGCTAGGCATCATAGCACCGGGAAGAGCTACGATAGTTTTAAGACCAAGCGCTGCGTTTGGTGCTCCTGCAACAATTTGGACCTTCTTATCACCAATGTTCACTTGGCAGATGTTAAGGTGGTCACTGTCTGGATGTGGAACCATTTCTTCAATTTGTCCAACCACAAAGACTGGTCCTTGTGTGTTTTCCAAACGCTCTTCAAAGCCCTCTTTAGCCAATTCCTCGTTCAAAACAGCTACATCTTGGTCTGACAAGAAAACTTGACCGTTACCTTTGATATCAATGAGGCTTGACGCTTCAAAAATATTCCAAGCAAGAGTCTTGCCTGTTTCATCAGCTGTGACACGCGCCACTTTACCTTTACGTTCTACGCTACGTTTGACGTCTTTAGTATCTTCCAAAATAACCAACAAAACGTCGCCAACTTGTTCCTTATTGTATGCAAAAATCATGGGTTCTCCTTATACTGTTGCCAAAAAGGCAGTGATTTCTTCTTTAGTTTTACGAGCTTTATTGACCAAGCGTCCCAATTCCTGACCTTTCTGAGTCACAACAAAACTTGGGATACCAAAAATATTCCAAGTTTGTGCCAAAGCCATATAATCATCACGATTAACACGCACAAAGGTCATATCTGGATGGAGGGCTTCGATTTCAGGCATAACGGGATAGATGAACTGACAGTCTGGACACCAATCGGCAGTGAAAAAGAAAACCACCTTTTGATCACTTTCGACATAGCTTGCCAGTTCTTCAAGATTCTTAGGAATAATCATGCCTGCTCCTCCTCATAGGTCAAGATATCCTCTGCATAAACAAAGCTATAGGCACGTCCATCCTCTAAGACGATACCTCCTGTAAGCCCTGGATTTTCCTTATCAGTGGGATTTGTATAAAGGACTGCGATAGTCCCCAAGTGAGATAATTCTTGTCTAATATCTTGGATTAATGCAGCCTTCTTCATTTCTGCACGTGACTGTCTATACTTCTCTGCCATTGCCAAGAGACCTAAAGCTCCTACGCCTCCAGCAAACAAGGCCAATGTTTTACGTTTCATAAGAAACATTTTACCATAATTTTAGAGGAATGGGGAGAGGCTACCTATCTCTTAAGAATCGTGCTAAAATAGTAGCAAGTACTACTCAAGGAGGATTTTATGACTACCCTATTTGACAAAATTAAAGAAGTAACCGAGCTCAGTGCTACTTCAGGCTTTGAAGCTCCTGTACGCGACTACCTTCGCAACAATATCACCCCACTTGTAGATGAGGTCCAAATAGATGGTCTCGGTGGTATTTTCGGTATCAAGCATAGCCGGGCAGAAAATACCCCTAAGGTGCTTGTGGCTGCCCACATGGACGAAGTTGGGTTTATGATTAAAGAAATCAAGGCAGACGGAACTTTCCGTGTCGTCGAACTTGGTGGTTGGAACCCACTGGTTGTCAGCTCACAACGCTTCACCCTACACACTCGTGATGGCCGTATCTATCCTGTCATCTCAGGTTCGGTACCACCTCATTTCTTACGTGCCAGCGGTGGGGCTCCAAGTCTTCCTAGTGTTTCTGATATCGTCTTTGATGCTGGTTTTTCCAACCAAGAAGAGGCTAATGCCTACGGTGTTTTTCCAGGTGATGTCATCATTCCTGAATCAGAAACGATCCTCACAGCCAATCAAAAGAATGTCATTTCTAAAGCTTGGGATAACCGTTATGGTGTTCTCATGATTCGCGAACTCTTGGAAAACGTTAAAGATCAAGAACTCAATAATACTCTAATTGCTGGTGCCAATGTTCAAGAAGAAGTTGGTTTACGTGGTGCCCATGTTTCTACCACTAAATTTGATCCTGAAGTTTTCTTTGCAGTGGACTGTTCTCCTGCAGGTGATATTTATGGTAATCAAGGTAAGGTAGGTGATGGTACCCTTATTCGTTTCTTCGACCCAGGTCACATCATGTTGCCAAATATGAAAGATTTCCTTTTGACTACAGCTGAAGAAGCTGGTATCAAATACCAATACTACTGTGCTGCGGGCGGAACAGATGCTGGTGCCGCTCACTTGAAGAATGCTGGTGTTCCATCAACAACTATCGGTGTTTGTGCCCGCTACATTCACTCGCACCAAACCCTTTATGCGATGGATGACTTCCTAGAAGCACAGGCTTTCTTACAAGCTATTGTTAAGAAGTTGAATCGCTCAACAGTAGATTTGATTAAAAACTATTAAGATAAGGAGTAACCCATGATTATAGGTTTTATCGGTGTCGGAAAAATGGCAACAGCTATTATCAACGGCCTAAATACAAGCTCACATCGTATCATTATTTCAGGGTCTTCCTTGGCTCGTTCGCGCCAAATTGCAGAGGAACTAGAGGTTGAAGCTGCTGCTTCCCATCAGGAATTGTTGGATAAGGCTGACCTGGTCATACTAGGTATCAAACCTCAAATGTTTGATAAGGTACTAGCTGGTCTCAACTTCCATCAACCTATCATGAGTATGGCTGCTGGAGTAACCTTGGAACGCCTCGCTTCACTCACCAGCCCAGACCTTCCTCTTATTCGTATCATGCCGAACCTTAATGCTCAGATTCTTAAGAGTACTACCGGTCTTTGCACTAATGATAAAGTATCCGAGGGCCTTTTGGCAGTTGCCAAGGAAATCACAGATAGTTTTGGAACTACTGTTGAATTGGCCGAGAAGGACTTTGATACCTTCACTGCCCTAGCTGGCTCTAGTCCGGCCTACATCGCCCTCTTTATCGAGGCTCTGGCTAAAGCTGGTGTCAAAAATGGCCTAAGTAAGCAAGTTGCTTTGACCATTGCCACACAGACCGTTCTAGCTACTGCTGAAAATCTCAGTCTAGGTAGCGACAGTCCACATGATCTTATTGACAAGGTATGTAGCCCTGGTGGCACTACTATCGCCGGTCTCATGGACCTTGAGCGTACAGGCCTTACCCATAGTGTGGCTTCAAGTATTGATACAACCATTGGTAAAGCTCAAAAACTATAAAAAAGAAAAAGCTCGGAAAATTCCGAGCTTTATTTGATATATGGTGCTAAAAATTGTAAAAGTAACATCATTGAAACCACAATACTATTGTTAATCATATGGGCTATGATACAGTACTCTAACTTTTGACACTTACGATATACTACCCCAAGGGTAAACCCCATACCTGCATATATAATCCAGACACCGATACTATTAGGCATATGAACAAGGCCAAAGAGTAAACTACTTAGAGTCAACCCAACAATAGAATCTGGATTAAAGACACGTCCCATGAGGAGCCCTCTAAAAATCAACTCTTCCACAATCGGTGCCATAATCACCGTAACTGTTATGAGAACAAAGGGATTCATATGGGCATTTTCTATGGCTGCCTGATTGGCGCTATTACTAACACCCTCCATTTGCATGACCATCCCACCTACCCTAGTAACAATGTAAATACCTAGGTAGGTCAAGCCAATCATACCCCATGCCTTTAAGGAAGAAAGTGTCTTGAACCCCTCAAGAAGCCCCATGCGTTTTCCTAAGAAAAGAGCTCCTGCACTAATGAGTAGCATAACCAAAATTAGGAGACTCACTGCCCTCACGTCTTTAACACGAACAAATATGGTTGGAGCTTGTTCAATACACAAAATTAGGAAAGCCAGTAAGAAATAAAGAAAGCGTTTTAAAATGGACTCTTTGTTCATAAGAAGCTACCTCTTTTCATTGTTATTTTGTACCTTTATTATAATACAAATCTACTGTTTTGACAAGCCACTATGAAATAGAGGGATAATTAAGGAATCTTATACGATTTTAGATAGGATGAGACGAATAAAGACAAATCCTACAACTAAGCCATAGAGCAAGACAGATAAGACTGTAACATATGGCAACTGAATACTGACAAAGGCATATAGGGCAATCAAAGCAAAGATAAGCAAAAATTCTAGAATCAGAGTTGCGACCGCTGTCACCTGCAAAATCTGTTTATTTCGCTCATCGTAGGCGGCAATATACATCCGGTGAAGGCGTTTAGGATGACTAAGCGCTGCAAAATAATAAATCGACAGAGCATAACTCCCAATGGTAACCCCCACTACTAATCCTAGTGCATAATCACTAAGACTATTAGAGCAAACAATAAATAATCCCAAAATACCCAAAGAAAAGAAAGAACATGATACTCGGACTATGTATCTTTTATACTCTGATTCTGCTTTTTTCTTTCCTAACGTCTTTAATAACCTATCTTGATACTCCTTAATCTTCCTCAAAAATAAAGACTTCTTCAATAGTCTTTCCAAAATACCTAGCAATTTTAAAAGCCAGCTCCAAGGACGCATTATAGCGACCTTTTTCGAGTGAAATGATGGTCTGCCTGGTGACCCCCATTTCATCTGCTAACTCTGCCTGACTAATCTTATTAGCCTTGCGAAGTTCCTGAATTTTTGTTTCCATATGATACCTCAACCTTATAGTTTATTCTCAAATCGTTAAACTCCTTACTTTTATTTGTTAAGTTAACTTTACATCAATAGTATAGTTTACTTTACATTTTTTGTAAAGTTTTCTTTACTTATTGAATTACACATATATGGACATAGGCGAATGATTCTTTTAAAGCATTCAAAAAAGCTGGCCAATTGCTCAGCCAACTTTTCTGGTCTTATCTAATTTTTGATAACTTATTTAGTTTTAAGGCGCTCAACATCACGCGCAATCACCAACTCTTCATCTGTTGGGATAACAAATACTTTAACAGCTGACTCTGCTGTTGTAATGTCGCCTACATGTCCAAAGACATTCTTTTCAGGATCCACTTCAATACCAAACCAAGTGAGACCATCCAAAACTGAAGCACGAACTTCTGCAGAGTTTTCACCAATACCTGCTGTAAAGACGATAGCATCCGCTCCGTTCAGCACACCGAAGTATTGAGCGATGTATTTACGCAAACGATCCACATAAAGATCATAGGCCAAGGCACATTTTTCATCACCAGCATTCTTACCAGCAATGATATCACGCATATCACTTGATTTTTCAGAAATACCAAGAAGACCTGATTCCTTATTAAAGACGTGACGGATACGCTCAGCATCTGCCATTTCAGGCTCACGGTCAATAACAAATGGAATAATCGCAGGGTCAAGATCCCCAGTACGTGTTCCCATCATAACGCCACCAAGTGGTGTCAACCCCATTGATGTGTCTACTGATTTACCACCATCAACGGCAGTAATAGAAACACCATTTCCCACATGGGCTGTGATAATCTTAGTTTCTTCAATTGGCTTACCTAACAACTTAGCTGCTTCTTGAGAAACATATTGGTGACTAGTTCCGTGTGCTCCATACTTACGGACTTGGTAGTCTGTATAGTAACGATTAGGCACTGGATAACGGTAGGCCACTTCCGGCATAGATGTATGAAAAGCTGTATCAAAAACAGCAACACTTGTAATATCTGGGAGGAGCTCCTTAAAGGCACGAATCCCTGAGGCTGCACCTGGATTATGTAACGGTGCCAAGGCTGACAATTCTTCAATCTTAGCCAAGGCATCTTCATCCACCAAGCTTGATTCTTTGAAATATTCTCCACCAGCAACTACACGGTGACCAACACCTGTAATTTCATCATAGCTCTTGATAATATCGAAACGAATCAAGTCATCAAGCAAGATTTTTACCGCTTGAACATGGTCAGCAATATCTAAGGTTTGCGATTCAGAACAGTCAGCAAATTTTACTGTTGAAACAGAATCTTTCAAGCCGATACGTTCAATCAAACCCTTAGCAAGAATAACTTCATCTGGCATCTCATATAGTTGCCATTTCAAGCTTGAGCTTCCTGCATTAATTGCTATTGTTTTTGTCATAAGCCACCTCTTTGTAAAACGCTTTCAATAATATAGTCCTATTCTAACATGTTTTGCTAGAAAATGGAATTATCTGATTTCCATTTTTGGAAATTCTCTGTAAAATCTTTGAGGACCTCTGGATTTTGCAAATCGCTAAGTGGATAAACGAAAGTCTCAGGAGCATTTTCAGTTTGTTTTTTAAGCACAAAGATAGACTTCATGTTATGTTTATTGCCAAAAGCTGCTTCTGGAAGAGTGATAACAGCAATAATATCAGCATATCCTGATAGCCATTTCTTAAGCAAGTCACTTTGTGGGCTTGTCAAAAGATTAGTTGGTGCTAAAATAATAGCAATACCATCTTTCTTCAGGTACTTGAGTGATTGCTCCATGAGAAGATGATGGGCATAGGTGTGTTCACCAGTTGCTGCAACCTTGAAACGACTCGCAATCTCATCATTAGGGTAGTAACCAACAGGTAGGTCACTGATAATAACATCACTCTCTTTGAGAATGTGTGGTCGAACAGCATCTTCTTGGATGTAAACTGCACTCGAATTCACCACATCAGCAATACTAGCTGACAAATCGATAAGGAGATCGTCAACTTCCATTCCCATATAATTAAGGGTTTTCTGACTATTATTTAGAAGAGTTTCAGCCAAGTTTCCTGTCCCCGAACCAATCTCCAAAACATCTAATTGGTCGTCCTTGGTCAAACCTTCGAGTAGGTAGAGGATGATAAAGCCAATAGCATCAGGTGTAAACTGGTGATTGGCCTGTAAGGCTTCCAATTGCCCTAGCTTGATAAACAAGAACTGAAAAGCACGACGCCACTCCTCTTTACTTAGATCAAGAGCACGTAATTTCTCGTTGTTTTTGATAATGACTTCATTAGCTACCTCAGCCCCCAAATAATAGGAATTTTGCTCAATAAGCGCATCGTAAGCATGGGTTCCAAGATCACTTTCAATGGTTTGGACATTTTCTAACAACAGCTCAAAGGCTGTCTCAATTGCTTCAAAATTCATGATTTCCTCCGTCCTTCTATCATATCAAAAAGGAAAGAGAATTTCTATTTCTGCTCCTGTTTCTTCACATAACGATAGGTCTTAATTTGGCCTTTACTGACAACTCGAACAATCACTTGTTTATCCTTAACCTCGTAAGTCGTAGTACCCTGAGAAAAACTAAAAGCACCTGCTTCCTTATCCACCAAATCCATGGTCATCTCTGCCATGAGACGACTTTGACTGGTCACTATTTGTGCTTGGTTTTGTCTAGAGCTAGCAACCACCCGTTCCAGATAAACATGAAGAAGGAGTGTGAAAATGCCAGCCATAAAAAGAGCGTAGAGGAGAACGCCTCCCCTAACCTGTTTTTTCAAAAGCATAAATAAAACTCCTTTGTAGTCCATTTTTAAGAGTCACTTGAATAGTAACTATCTGGTTCTTTTGACTTACCGTACTAGATTTGACATCGAAAAGCATTGGTTGATAGCCTCGACCGTCAGCATTTGTTTTTCGAAAATCAGTAGCACTTGAAAGTCCAAAAGCCAGGTCTTGATTATCCTGCTTGACATAGAGTTTGTTCCCCTCTACCTTTACCAACTGACAACCTTCTAATTCTGCCTCCATTTGTTGGACAAATAGAAGCCAGTCTTGGTTTTCTTGTTGTCTTACCTGTTTGACATTGCCCACCAGAACGGTGGTTAAGCCCTGATATACTTGGACAGAACCAGCTATAACCAGTAAGGCTACCAGACATTCCAAAAGGGTAAAGGCGCGAACCTTACTATTTAGAGACATGAGTAATTTCCTTTCCTGATTCATAAACTGTGATGCCTTGCTTGCTACGTTTTACTGTCACTGTGATACCATTTAAGGTCAACTGATCCTGTTTGGTCTGAACTGCCATGGTAGCCACACTCAAGACCTCCTGTTGGTGGAGATTCCTAGCCATTAGCCTACGATTGGTATTGATCTGATCCAAGATAAGACCACTGACGAGTACTAAAACAGCCATTGCTATCAGGCTTTCGATAAGAATATAGCCTCTAAGAGACCGTCTTTTTATATTTACCGCTGCCCATGTTAAGCTGATAGGTCACCACCTCCTTATCACTTGAAAAACGAATCTTCGTGAGGCTAGAGTTACCTCCTTTGGCATTAAACACTAGCGTCTGCCCCTTATCCAGATGAATATTTTTAGGAATCACCAGACTGGATTTTCCGTTACTGATTTTATCCTTGGTCAACTGCAATTCAACATTGGCCCCTTTCGCCGCTGCCAATCGCTGACTATCTCGGTATAGGTACTCAAAGCGCAGATAAAAAAGATTAGTCTCAACCTGCTGAAAAATACCTGTGACTGAGCCTGACAAACTCAGAGTGAGAAAGGCAACCACTGCTAGAGTCACCAGACTCTCCAACAAGGTAAAGGCTCTAATTGGCCACTGAGCGGCTTTCGCCACCATGTTTCGCATAATAATCATTGTATGAATCTGCCTGTTTTTGCGTGATTTGACCTTCTGAAACAAGAGCGGCTAAGCTAGCTGTCTTGTTATTCTTCATTTCATAAAGTTCTGCTTGAGAATCCACGACCTTGACCACAGCCGCATTTCCAGTCTCTTTAACAGAATCCTTCTGCTTGCTCAAGTTAGGTACAAAGAGCAAAAGGAGAATACTGATAATGAGAAGCACGACCAACATTTCAATCAGTGTAAAAGCTCGTAGTTTAACGGCATTCAATTTTTTTAACATCATTTTCATGACATCATTCCTTCCATATTTTGATACATTGGTAATAGCATGGCTGCATAGATCATTACAATCACGACAGCAACAATAATAAAAATGAGGGGTTGCACAAAGGTTGTTGCCTTATTAAGACGGTTAAAGAAAGCCTGCCAAACCTCTTCAGCATAGACTTCTAACTCATAGCCCAACCTAGCATTAGCCTCTCCATAAGCAATAATCAAGGATAGCTCCTTAGTGAAGAAAGGGTGACTAGCAATACGATCAGGAAAACTCTGTCCTAGCATCAAGGCCTCTTCTAAATCAGCCCCCAGCTCACGAAAGAGCTTGGACTTTTGCTCTTGCATAAGAGAAACCAAGTCTAACAGGTCAATCCCTTGTCCTAAGAGATTTCCCCATTCCCTAGCATAATAGGCGGTCGTATATAGCCTGATAGTTTGGCCTATAAAAGGGATTTTTGCCATTCGTCGATAAAAGACAAGGGCTGGCTGGCGTTTGACCCATAGATAGAGAATTAAGCTTAATACAAGAAGTCCGCACAAAGTCACAAAAAAGAGCTGGGGAAAAATCTGAACCAACTGTACAGCCCAATTCTCCTTACCATCCCCCTCTAACAATTGAGGTAAAAGATAATTTTTAAGTCCTAACATAATCAGAATCAGGAAACCCAGAAGTAGGATAGGGTAGGTCGCTACCTCCATGAGTTTCTTACGAACCTTGGTCATACGAAGCATGTAGGCTTCAATCTTGGTTAAACTTCCTAGAAGATTACCATGCTTATCAGCAAGGGCAATCTGAGTAACAATATTGTCCGAAAAACCCACTGACGCAAACATCTTGTCTAGCCTGTCGCCTCGCATTAAGCTTGCTTTCATAAGAGATAATGACGATTCTTTCAACAAGTGACTTCGCTCCAAAAAGGCTACGATTTCAGTTAAGGTAAAACCGGCCTTTAGAAGTTGTTTGAAGAGCTGGATAACCTTGACTTGCTGATTAATCTTTAATTTTTTCCCCTTGGATATCCCCTTCAGTGAGATATCCTTGTTTAACCAAGCCTTCCAACTGTTGGTTCCAGCTGGTTGACGAATGGCTTTGGAAATTTTCACTGGCAAAATCAATCACACCTCCTCCCTTAATCAAACGCATATAGGCAATCCCTTGAAGAGCATTATCCAACTCAGACTTATCTACACCGAGGTCCAGAAGACGCTCATAAACACCTGCCACACTCTTTGCGTGAATAGTTGAAAGAACAGTCACTCCTGTCAGACTAGCTCTAATAACCGCTCGAGCAGTCTCCTTATCTCGAATTTCTCCAATAATCAAAACATCCGGGCGGTGACGTAGTGATAGCTTAATCAAATTATCATAGGTCATGTCAATTGCCTGATTTACCTGGAGTTGCAAGACATTATCCTGTTTAATTTCCACAGGATCTTCAATAGAAATCACCTGCTGTCCCTTAAAACGCTCCTGAACCAATTCATGCATAAGTGTGGTCTTCCCAGAACCTACGGGACCCGCAAAGAGATACAGTCCTCGATAATCCAATGCATCCTTAATAGGCTGAATTCCTTGATTCCAGTAAGTTAGCTCTCTTCGTTCAGAATGAAGAACACGAATAACCAAGCTCTCCAAACCTCGATAGTCTCCAACAGTTGATAAACGCAGAGAAACCAAGTGACCGTCACCACAATCATAGTCACAAGAGCCCAATTGACTCCTACGCTTCTCACCTACCATCATTCCCGCCACAAATTTAAAGTGACCAATAAGACTAGCCATGAAATCAGGCCGATATACATCAATCAATCTCCTCTCTTGCCCAACTCGCATATAGAGCTCATAATTATCCTGACGTGGAATGACATAGATGTCTTGAGCCCCACAACTATCAGCATTTTTGATTATTTCCTTAGCAAATTCTGTTATCATAAGGACCTCCTCATAAACCTATTCGTAAAAAGTTTAAAAAAATCATAACCACCCGTCTAACGGGTGGTTTGATCAAGGGCTATAAGCCCATAATACCAGCCAGCGCCTAAAGACGCTGGCTTTCACTTTGTTCAAGCCTTATTGCTTTTGACTCGTCACAAGCCTCTCAAAGAGGCATTCGCATTACTTACCGTTATCCCTAAAGGGATTTTCATATTCTTTCACGCTTAATTTATCTAAAGCGATATCATGCTTCTCTTGTTCCTGAATATATTTCTTAATTGTGGCTTCATTAAGTCCTACCGTACTTACATAATAACCTTCTGCCCAAAAATGTCTGTTCCCAAATTTATATTTTAAATTGGCGTGTTTATCAAACATCATTAATGCACTTTTACCTTTCAAATATCCCATAAAACTAGCTACACTCATTCGTGGTGGAATACTTACTAACATATGGACATGATCTGGCATTAAGTGGCCTTCTATTATTTCAACGCCTTTATATTGG
The DNA here is from genome assembly GCF_900636445.1 of Streptococcus vestibularis. Lineage (NCBI taxonomy): Bacteria > Bacillati > Bacillota > Bacilli > Lactobacillales > Streptococcaceae > Streptococcus > Streptococcus vestibularis. The sequence continues at coordinate 1,807,380 of NZ_LR134275.1, forward strand.
CATAGTCTATGAAAAATCTCTCCCAAACTACTCCTATATTGATTATAGATTATTTTTCGTCTATACTTAGGTGTAAATACAATGTGGTACTTACACATCCATTTTGTATGTGATAAACTGTGAGCTTTTTGCGCCATAGTCTTAACTCCTTCCGCTTTACAATTGGCTTGAACACCTATATTGTAACTCGTTTGGAGTTTTTTTGTTATGACGGTATAACCTTCGATGCGCACCCGCATAGCGGGTGGTTTATCTGTTTCGCACCTTCGGAGCGAAACGGACTTAAAGTCACATAAATGAAAAGAAGCTCGAAAAAATTCGAGCTTCTGCATTGTTTAACGTTTAATTTTACAGTGGGCATGACTTGGAAGGTCATTTCGCTTTTCATATCCCGGACGGTGTTTTTCCTCAGGAATTTCCTGCCAATCATCTAAAAGTGCAATCGATCGATAGACCTGCAAGTATTCGTCACACTCCTCACACCAGTGTTTATCCTCTTGGTCCCAAAAAGCAGTCATGACACTACTACGACTGATGTAACTTGGCAAGATTTCTTCCATGGCAAACCAAAGTTTTTTATAGTACTTGAGGGCATCGTAAAAATTTTCAAATTCCTTAGTACTTATAATATCCTCCTGCCAACCTTCCAAGAACCACCACGGTTCCAAATCCCCTTTCATTTCAACTACTTGGTACATTTTTCTTTCTCACTTCATCTTTGGTGTCCTTATTATACAAAATTTTCTGGAAAAGATAAAAAATATGGTCTTATTTTTCACATATAGCAAGAATCTAGCAAGAATCGAAGAGTTTTTGATTTTATAAATCGGTAGTGTACAATCTCATACAATCAACCTATTATTCAAATATCTAAAATAAACTTTCACTATATATTTTTTTATAAGTTTCGCTGTAGTTTAATAGATGTTGATGTGTTCCAAAATGAGTTACTGTACCATCATTTTCTAATACAATAATTAAATCAGATTCAATAATAGTTTTTAAACGATGAGCAATAACAATGGTAGTTATAGTTCCTTTTATCTCTAACAAAGTATTGATAATAAGGCTTTCAGTCATTGTGTCTAGATTTGCTGTTGCTTCATCCATTAATAAAATCTTAGGATTACTTATTAAAGCTCTGGCAATATTTAATCTTTGTTTTTGTCCCTCAGAAAGTTCTACTCCACCCTCGCCAATAATTGTATCTAAACCATTAGAAAAGTGATTAACAAAATCATATGCTCCTGACTTTTTCAAAGCACTTTCAATACTCATATCATCTACGTTACTATTTTTTCCATACAGCAAATTAGATTTAATAGTTCCCGAAAAGAAACCACTTTCTTGAAAAACACAAGAAATTTGTTTTCGAATAGTATCTGTAGAAATATTTTTTAGTGGCACACCGTCTATCAAAATATCTCCGTCATATTCATTAAAAAATTTCAATAATAAGGAAAATAAGGTCGTTTTACCTGACCCACTTGGACCAACTATAGCAATAAATTTTTTTGAAGGTAACTCTATATTGATATTATTTAAAACTTTTGTAACACCATCATAGCTAAAAGATAAATTATTTAGAGAAATATTTCCTTTTGAAATATTAAAATCTATCGAATCTGGTGAATCGTTTTCAATATTAATAGCTAAAATATCTGTAATACGTCTTAAAGTCCCTTTAACTTCAAAAAATTCTGATATGCTAGAAAAAATACTCGTGATTGGACTAATAACTTGAATAATATATAAGATAAAAGTCACCATCTCACCAATAGATAATAAACCTTGATTCACTTGCCAACTAGTATATAACAAAAAACTAAGTACCAAAAGGATTAATAAACCAGATGTCAAAGTATTAAGAATAGAGGCTGTAGCGACCATACGAACAAAATTATAGTAAATCTTATTAAATTTACCTTTAAATGTACTTACTTCTTGTTTTGCTCCTAAATAAGACTTTACCAACTTATTATTTAAAACCTTTTGAGTAAAGCTTCCACTAACATCACCTAAATATGTCTGGTGTAAATTATAAAGTCGCTCTAATTTCCTATTAAAAGGCATGACAAGCAAACTAGCTAATGCTGTTGCTAAAAAGGCTATAACAGTAAGACGAAAATTTATTGATACAAGTATAACGCTCGTTCCTAAAACGATAATAGCATTTATTATTAGTTGAGGAATAGTCGTAGTAACAATTTTGGCTGTTTCTGATATATCGTTTGTTAAACGACTTGTAAGGTCTCCTGCTGAAAATCTATTTAACTGATAAATAGGTAGATTCAAGCAATGATTAACAAACTCATTCTCCATATTCTTAATAACCCTAGCTCCAACCTTGCCTAACAAAAATGCAGCTAATCCTTGAATAATATAAATTATAAAGATAGCAATCATTCCTAAAAAGATTATAGATTTATGTAATAAAATAAAATTCATTCTATCACGGTCTGCCAGAGTACCCATAATCAAAGGCAAAGCGAGCGTAGACAAAGCACCGATAATACTTAGAACCAATCCAATTATAAATAAAAATCGTTCAGGTATAAGAAAATATCTAATTTGAAATAATATTGAAGAACTTTTTTTACTCTTCATAAGAGTACCTCAACCCACTAATACTCAAGTCTACTATAAAAATATAAAGAAGCAATATACAAAATTGCATAGTAGACTACAAATAATAACATAATAAGTAATATACTACTATTAAAAGACATATGACCTAACACATTAACATAACCGTTCGGAAACACATATTTTAGCGAAGCAAGATGTGGAGCTATAAAAGAAAAAGATGCAAAAATAATTCCTACAAGCATAGTGAATCCATTTGTCAAGATAATTGATGCCAAACTGGCAACTAATAAACACAACAAAAACACCAAAATAGTCCCTAAAATACTAATTACCGTATACTGTACATCATCAATTTGGGAAGGCCAAAGCTTACCTGACGTATATGGTTGATGAACCAAATAGACATAATAAGTAAACAATGATGAAAAGAAAGTTATTACTATATACAATATTTGAAACAATAAAATCGCTCCTAGCTTTGCATTTAAAATAACTTTTCTACTAATATCTTTGTAAAGATACATAATACCACTTGTAATTTCATCTCTAAAAATCGTACTTACAATATAAATAAAAACTACTAATGGCAAGGTCATTTGGTACTGAGTAAATAAAACTGCACTAAAAAACTCAAAAAAGCTTAGTGACCCAACTGGGGCGCTCAATTGCATAAAATTGGTATTAAATAATCCTACAACAATTAATAGCATTGGGAAAAAGCTAAAAGCTAACGCAATTTTTGATTCTTTTTTCTTCAACAATGCTTTAAAAAAAGGTAATGTTAAGTAATTCATTCCTATTCCTCCACAAATAATCTTTCTAAACTATCCTTTTTTGATAAAACATTATTAATTAGCTTAGCAACTGCAAGTTGTTCCAAGATACTATTTAATGCTTCATTATTTACAGAATTATCAATTTCAATATTATTTTCACTATACTTTAAGCTATATTTTTTCACAAGATTCTCTATCAAATGATTATCTTCATCTCTGAAAATCTCATTCAGCTCTATTATAATACTATTTTGCTCCGTACTGATTTTATCATCAATTATCCCTGATTCAATGAAAAGATAACGTGTACACAAGTCTTCTAATTCTGCTAACTGATGACTAGATATTATCATTGATGTTTTATTAACTTTTGACCATTGTTTTAAAATTTCCAATAAATTTTTAACACCAATAGGATCTAAACCCACAAAAGGCTCATCTAATAACACAAATTGAGGTTCCGTAACAAGAGCCAATGCTAAAGCAGTTCTTTGTTTCATACCAAAAGAAAAATCTATAGGTTTTCTATCTTTAGCTTCCCAAAGTCCGACTAATTTCAGTATTTTTTCGATATTATCTTGATACTGTTCTTTCTTATGAATTTTAAGATATAACTTTAAGTTTTCTTCAACACTAATTTGTGGAAAGAATACAGGTTCTATCATGATTCCAAAATCTTTAAGAATATTATCTTCTTTAAAAATGTCCCTACCATTGAAAAAAACAGTCCCTTCTGTAGGATTTTGAGATTTTGCTAATATTTTGAGCAAAGTACTCTTCCCTGAACCATTTTTACCTACTAAACCTATAATATCTCCCTCTTCAATCGTAAAATTAGCATTTTCTAAAGAATAAAAATCATTACCTTTATATTTTTTTCCTAACCCTTTTACTTCAATTATTGCCATTTTTCTTCACCATACGTTCTAAAATTTTTAAAATAATATATTCCACCAAAAAGTATAATAGAACAACAAATATAATTTGAGATGGTTCAATTAAACTAGTATTTATCTTGATATACATCTCCCCGCTTGTAATTGTATTGTGCTCAATAAATTTAGTCCATGAGCTTGAGTTTTCCAAAAAAACTCCTATAATAATATAAGTAAGTAAAGAAATTGTTGGAAAAACCAAGCAATAAAGTGATTTTTTTTCTTTTTTAAAACTGCTGAAGCGGAAAGTGCCGAATTTAATATTAGCGGGAAAAGATAAATAATAAAAATAAATCCTAAAATGGTTAAACTTAATAAAAATTTTGTCCCAATAATAACTAAAAGTATATTTAATATACTCGCAATGATAATATAAAACAACATGACATCTCCTCCTTACCCAAAAATACTCCCAACACAAATATTATAAAACCAATGAAATGCAATTGAACTTTGTAATCCAAAATAATCTGCTAAAATATATAAAATAATACTAGCAGGAAACTTCACCACAAAATTTAACAAAAAATCACCATTTAAATGTAAAAGAATTGCAAATACTAGAGAACCTAAAATAAAAGCCTCTCGTTTTGTAAAACAAGACAATAATACACTTAAAATAATTCCTCTGAATAAAAATTCCTCACAAGTTGCTATAATTAATGCATGTATTGTTTCTCCTGATTTAAAAACAAAAATAGAAATAAACAGAATAACAATCAATAAAATAATAGCAAAAACAATATTAAACTTAGGCTTAATAAATTTAAATCCTAAAAGGTGTAAAAATAATAACGGTATTGCTATAAAACCTACTGAAGATGAAAAAGCCAAAATACAATTAATAATCATTTGATTGTCTACACTCCAAAAAAGAGCAAAGACATTACCAATATTAACAAATAAACCTGCTAATACCACCATACCAATTGAAATGATTATTGCTTCAAATTTACTATGAGATTCTTTCATAAACATAAATTAAACTTTTAACAAAAATAAAAACAGTTGAGAGAATCAGCTACCTTCCTCTCAACTGCAGTTATGATCAGCTACTCCAAAACAATCTGCACACAAGGGTATACCTTACCAGTGCCATTTTTTACCAGAGTATCCAAAAGATACGATACCCAAGTTAATCTCATTACGTGAGAATAATTTTTTTAAAAATCCCATGATGCAACCTCCCAACGTTAATTATTCAGCTAACGTTAACCTCTTTACAATCACATTATGAAGAAACCGCTTTCTTTTGTCAAGCTTTTTTTATTTTTTGTTGCGAAACATAAATTCTTTTAAAATATAAAGATACTAAAATCGCATAAAATCAATAAAAATCCTTTACTCTATATGTATAAATCTCTATAAACTACCTGTAGGGGGCATCTAAAAATAAGAAAAAAACTTGATTTCAAGGTTTCAGATTGAAGACAAAGTCCTCAGAAGTTATACTTCTGGGGACTTTTCTTACTTTGAAGGAGTATAATAAAAAGGTATTTGAAGAGGTGCTTCTATGTTTCACAAAGAAAACCTTGAGTATAATCGACATCAAGTAGGCTTCTATACGCTTGATGAACTTGTGCCTAAAGACCATTTTCTAAGAAAAGTTGACAAAGAGCCGCTTTTCGTCACCCACTACAGTTGACAAAGAGCCATAAATACGAAAAGAACCCACAATTCATTGTGAGCTCTTTTGCTTTCATTTTAGTCTTCAGATGTTTCCACAATTGCTTCATCAACAGCAATGTTTTCAATAACTTCAACTTCGTTAACTGAAAGTGGTTCAATGTTACGGTAACGAGCCATGCCTGTACCAGCAGGGATAGTCTTACCAATAATAACATTTTCTTTAAGACCAAGGAGATGGTCTTTCTTACCACGGATAGCTGCATCTGTAAGGACACGTGTTGTTTCTTGGAAGGAAGCCGCTGATAAGAATGAATTTGTTTCAAGTGAGGCTTTCGTAATACCAAGAAGGACTGGACGAGATGTTGCAGGAACACCACCAGAGATAACAATATCCTTGTTAGCATCTGTGAAGTCAGAAATGTCCATAAGTGTACCTGGAAGGAGGTCTGTATCACCTGGATCCATAACGCATACTTTACGAAGCATTTGACGAACCATTACTTCGACGTGTTTGTCACCGATTTCTACCCCTTGGCTACGGTAAACTTTTTGCACTTCTGCAAGAAGATAAGTTTCAACTGACAAGGTATCACGTACTTCAAGGAGACGTTTAGGTTGGATTGACCCTTCTGTCAAGGCCGCACCACGGTGTACTTCGTCACCAACTTCTACTTTCATACGAGCTGTAAATGGAACGACGTACTCACCCATTCCAGTCTTACCTTGAACAAAGACTTTCTTAGTACGTGTCGCAGCATCTTCTTCGATTTCAATAACAGTACCCTTAACTTCAGTGATAACCGCTTCCCCTTTAGGGTTACGTGCTTCAAAGATTTCCTGGATACGTGGAAGACCCTGTGTGATATCGGTGTTTGAGGCTACCCCACCGGTGTGGAAGGTACGCATGGTAAGCTGTGTACCAGGTTCCCCGATAGATTGGGCAGCGATAGTACCAACTGCTTCACCAACTTCAACCGCATCACCTGTCGCCAAGTTGATACCGTAACAGTGACGGCAGACACCGTGACGTGTGTTACATGTAAAGACTGAACGGATAGTTACTTCTTCAACACCAGCATTGACAATAGCTGCAGCCATGTCTTCAGTAATCAAAGTATCTGGACCTACGATTACTTCACCTGTTGTAGGGTTCTTAACTGATTTCTTAGTATAACGCCCTTGAAGACGTTCTTCAAGTGTTTCCGTAACTTCTTTACCGTCAGTAATAGCACGGATGAGAAGACCACGATCTGTTCCACAGTCATCTTCACGAATAATAACATCTTGAGCAACATCAACCAGACGACGAGTAAGGTAACCTGAGTCAGCTGTCTTAAGGGCCGTATCGGTCATACCTTTACGCGCACCGTGAGTAGAGAAGAACATTTCCAAAACACTCAAACCTTCACGGAAGTTTGAAAGGATAGGCAATTCCATGATACGTCCGTTAGGAGCAGCCATCAAACCACGCATACCGGCAAGTTGAGAGAAGTTAGAGATGTTACCACGAGCTCCCGAGTCCATCATCATAACGATTGGGTTCTTAGGATCTTGTGTCTCAATCAGACGTTTTTCAAGTGCTTCTTTCGCTTCACGCCATGTTGTTGTAACAGCAACATAGCGGTCATCTTCTGTCATCAAACCACGACGGAAAGCTTTGTTAATTTCTTCAACACGGTGGTGAGCAGCATCGATAATTTCTTGTTTGTTATCGATAACTGGGATATCGGCGATACCCACTGTCAATCCAGCAAGTGTTGAGTGGTAGTAACCAAGGTCTTTCAAACGGTCAAGGAAGGCTGATGTTTCAGTCGTACGAAGACGTTTGAAGGTTTCAGCGATGATGTTACCAAGATTTTTCTTCTTGAATGGCGCATTAATTTCCAAACTATCAATAACTGTTTGGATATCTTGACCTGGTTCAAGGAAGTACTTATCTGGTGTACTATCTGTCAAGTTCTCATTTGTTGTTTCTTGAAGATATGGAATTTCTGCTGGAATGATTGAGTTAAAGAGAATCTTACCAACAGTTGTAACGAAAATCTTGTGAAGTTGGTTTTCTTTCCAAGGTTTATCAGGCATGCTGTCTACTGCGATACCGACACGGCTATGCAAGTGAACATAACCATTACGATAAGCCATAACTGCCTCATCAATATCCTTGAAGACCATACCTTCACCCTCACGGCCTTCTTCTTCCATAGTCAAGTAGTAGTTACCAAGAACCATATCCTGAGATGGCGTTACGACCGGTTTACCGTCTTTAGGGTTAAGGATGTGTTCAGCCGCAAGAAGGAGCAAACGTGCTTCAGCTTGAGCTTCTTCAGACAATGGAACGTGGATGGCCATTTGGTCACCGTCAAAGTCGGCATTGTAGGCCTCACATACCAATGGGTGAAGACGAAGGGCCTTACCATCAATCAAGACAGGTTCGAAGGCTTGGATACCCAAACGGTGGAGGGTAGGTGCGCGGTTAAGAAGTACTGGGTGTTCCTTGATAACATCTTCAAGAATATCCCAAATACGTTCGTCACCACGTTCAACCATACGTTTAGCAGCTTTCACGTTACCTGCGTATTCACGCGCAACGATTTCACGCATAACAAATGGTTTGAAAAGTTCGATGGCCATCAAACGGGGAACACCACATTGATACATTTTAAGTGTTGGACCAACGGCAATAACGGAACGTCCAGAGAAGTCGACACGTTTACCAAGTAAGTTTTGACGGAAACGGCCTTGTTTACCTTTAAGCATGTGACTCAAAGATTTAAGTGGACGACTACCTGGTCCAGTAATTGGACGACCACGACGTCCATTATCAATAAGAGCGTCAACCGCTTCTTGCAACATACGTTTTTCGTTTTGCACGATGATACCTGGAGCACTCAACTCAAGCAAACGAGCCAAACGGTTGTTACGGTTGATCACACGACGGTAGAGGTCGTTCAAGTCAGATGCTGCAAAACGACCACCGTCCAATTGAACCATCGGACGAAGATCTGGTGGCAATACTGGCAAGATGTTAAGTACCATCCATTCTGGTTTATTACCAGACTTGTAGAAGGCATCAAGAACGTCCAAACGACGAACTGCTTTAACACGTTTTTGACCAGTTGCTGTCTTCAACTCTTCTTTGAGTTCAGCAATTTCCACTTCCAAATCTACTTGTTTCAAGAGATCTTGTATTGCTTCTGCACCCATTTTAGCGACAAATGAACCATGACCATACTCTTGCAATTTTTCACGATATTCACGTTCAGTCAAGAGAGATTTTGGCTCAAGTGGCGTTTCCTTTGGATCGATAACCACGTAAGCTGCGAAGTAAATAACTTCTTCAAGCGCACGAGGACTCATATCCAAAGTCAATCCCATACGAGAAGGGATTCCCTTGAAGTACCAGATATGTGATACTGGTGCTTTCAACTCGATGTGACCCATACGTTCGCGACGAACCTTAGCACGTGTTACTTCAACACCACAGCGGTCACAAACAATACCTTTATAACGGATACGTTTGTATTTCCCACACGCACATTCCCAGTCTTTAGTAGGACCAAAGATCACTTCGTCGAAGAGACCTTCGCGTTCTGGTTTGAGCGTACGGTAGTTGATTGTTTCAGGTTTCTTAACTTCACCATAAGACCATGAACGGACCTTGGTTGGTGAAGCTAGTGTGATTTGCATACTTTTAAATCGATTTACGTCAACCACTAGTATTACCTTTCTTTTGTTCTATTGACAATAGCAGCGCTATTCTAACCTTTATCAGCTACCTTAGCAGAGAGATTTAACTCCCTCTCTAAAGCTTATTTTATTCTGTTTTATCTGAAGCTTCTTCTTTATCTTTTTCTAATTCAGTAGCTTCTTGGGCTTGTTGTACACGTGCTTTTTCAAGATCATCAACGTGCATGACGTCGTCATCTTCACCTTCATCAAGATCACGCAATTCAACTTCATGATCGTCTTCATCAAGGACACGCATATCAAGACCGAGTGATTGCAATTCTTTAACAAGTACTCGGAATGATTCTGGTACACCTGGTTTTGGAATTGGTTTACCTTTAGTGATAGCTTCATAGGCTTTCAAACGTCCATTAACGTCATCAGACTTGTAAGTCAAGATTTCTTGAAGAATGTTTGATGCACCGTAAGCTTCAAGGGCCCAAACCTCCATCTCACCGAAACGTTGTCCACCAAATTGTGCTTTACCACCAAGAGGTTGTTGAGTAACAAGTGAGTAAGGACCAACTGAACGGGCGTGAAGTTTATCATCAACCATGTGGTGAAGTTTGATCATGTACATGACACCAACTGACACACGATTATCAAACGGCTCACCTGTACGGCCATCGTAAAGGATTGTCTTAGCATCGCTGTCCATACCAGCTTCACGAACAGTATCCCAGAGATCTTCTGAGCTTGCCCCATCAAAGACTGGTGTTGCGATGTGGATACCCAAGTTACGAGCAGCCATACCAAGGTGAAGTTCCATAACCTGACCAATGTTCATACGTGATGGCACCCCAAGAGGGTTCAACATGATATCAACTGGTGTACCGTCTGGAAGGTAAGGCATGTCTTCAACAGGAACAATACGAGAAACAACCCCTTTGTTACCGTGACGACCGGCCATCTTATCTCCGACCTTGATTTTACGTTTTTGAGCGATGTAAACACGAACAAGCATGTTAACACCTGATTGCAATTCATCACCGTTTGCACGTGTAAAGATTTTAACATCACGAACGACACCATCACCACCGTGAGGTACACGGAGTGATGTATCACGTACTTCACGAGATTTATCACCAAAGATAGCATGGAGAAGACGTTCTTCAGCAGAAAGGTCTTTTTCACCCTTAGGTGTTACCTTACCAACAAGAATATCACCTTCTTTAACCTCAGCACCAATACGGATAATACCCATTTCGTCAAGGTCTTTAAGGGCTTCTTCACCAACGTTTGGCAATTCACGTGTGATTTCTTCAGGTCCAAGCTTTGTATCACGTGTTTCTGATTCGAATTCTTCCAAGTGAACAGATGTATAAACATCGTCTTTCACGAGGCGTTCACTCATGATAACGGCATCCTCGAAGTTGTAACCTTCCCATGTCATGTATGCGACAATAGGGTTTTGACCGAGGGCCATTTCGCCACCTTCCATAGATGGACCGTCAGCGATAAAGTCTCCTTTTTCAACAATATCACCAACCTTAACCAAAGTACGTTGGTTGTAGGCAGTACCTGAGTTTGAACGACGGAATTTTTGAATAGTATAAACATCAAGAGAACCATCTTCACGACGAACTTCAACCTTATCGGCGTCAGAATAAACAACTTTACCGTCGTGTTGAGCGATAACTGCAGCACCTGAATCGTGGGCAGCTTGATATTCCATACCAGTACCAACATAAGGTGCTTTTGGATCAATCAAAGGCACAGCCTGACGTTGCATGTTGGCACCCATGAGGGCACGGTTAGAGTCATCGTTTTCCAAGAAAGGAATACATGCTGTCGCAACGGCAACTACCTGTTTAGGAGAAACATCCACGAAATCTACAAGGTGTGATGGGTATTCTTGGTTATTACCTTGGTGACGACCCATGACAATTTCTTCTGCAAATGTTCCATCTTCGTTCAACTTAGAGTTGGCCTGAGCAACTGTGTACTCATCTTCTTCGTCAGCAGTCAACCAAACCACTTCGTTGGTTACTTTACCAGTTGCACGGTCAACTTTACGGTATGGTGTTTGAATGAAACCGTACTTGTTAAGGTGTCCATATGAAGACAAGTTATTGATCAAACCGATGTTAGGTCCTTCAGGTGTTTCAATTGGACACATACGACCGTAGTGCGTGTAGTGCACGTCACGAACTTCATATCCGGCACGGTCACGTGTCAAACCACCAGGTCCCAAGGCTGACAAACGACGTTTGTGTGACAACTCTGACAATGGGTTGTGCTGGTCCATGAACTGTGACAACTGTGAAGAACCGAAGAATTCTTTAACAGCTGCAGTTACAGGACGAATATTGATGATTTGTTGTGGTGTCAAGACTTCATTATCTTGAACTGACATACGTTCACGCACGTTACGTTCCATACGAGCCAAACCAATACGGAATTGGTTAGCAAGCAATTCACCAACAGCACGGATACGACGGTTACCAAGGTGGTCGATATCGTCTACTTTACCGATACCTTCAGCAAGGTTGAGGAAGTAGCTCATTTCAGCCAAGATATCCGCTGTTGTCAAAGCACGAACTTTATCATCTGGGTTGGCATTACCAACAATTGTAACCACACGATCTGGATCATTTGGTGCAACAACCTTGAATTTTTGAAGAACAACAGGTTCTGTAACCACCGCATAATCGTTTGGTGTGTATACAAATTTGTTCAAATCACCATCCAAGTGTTCTGCGATTGAATCAATCACATCACGTGTCATTTCAGTACCAGCTTCAAGAAGGATTTCACCTGTTTCAGGATCTACTAAGTTTTCAGCAATTGTTTGTCCCAAAAGACGTGTCTTGATGTTAAGTTTTTTGTTAACTTTGTAACGACCAACAGCAGCCAAGTCGTAACGACGTGGGTCGAAGAAGCGAGCTACAAGCAAGCTACGTGAGCTGTCAGCAGTTTTGGGTTCACCTGGACGAAGTCGTTCATAAATTTCTTTAAGTGCTTCATCAGTGCGCGAATCTGCTGGATTTTTGTGGATATCTTTTTCAACAGTGTTACGAACCAACTCGCTATCACCAAAGATATCAACAATTTCGTCATCACCTGAGAATCCAAGCGCACGCACAAGCGTTGTGAATGGGATCTTACGTGTACGGTCGATACGAGTGTAGGCGATATCTTTTGAATCTGTTTCAAGCTCAAGCCATGCCCCACGGTTAGGAATAACTGTTGATCCGTAACCCACTTTGCCGTTTTTATCAACCTTATCGTTAAAGTAAACACCAGGTGAACGCACCAACTGAGAAACGATAATACGTTCACCACCATTGATGATGAAAGTACCCATCTCAGTCATAATTGGAAAATCTCCGAAGAAGACTTCCTGAGTTTTGATTTCACCAGTTTCTTTGTTAATAAGGCGGAAAGTCACAAAGATTGGTGCTGAGTATGATGCATCGTGGATACGAGCTTCCTCAAGTGTATACTTAGGTTCCTTCAATTCGTAACCAACAAATTCCAATTCCATGGTGTCTGTGAAGTTTGAAATGGGAAGTACATCCTCAAAAACCTCTTTAAGACCAGTATCTAAGAATTCTTTGAATGAATCCGTTTGGATTTCAATCAAGTTTGGTAAATCAAGAACTTCTTTGATTCTTGAAAAACTACGACGGGTACGATGCTTCCCGTATTGAACGTCATGTCCTGCCAAGTCTTCTACTCCTTTTCTACATTCGAGACCTGCTTTGCAAGTCGTGCACTTTAAATATTTGTCTCCTGCCTTTTTCAGTTGCTTGTCCCGCTAACAAGTGATTAGATACTAACATCCACTTATCCGATTAACGATAAGCGAAAACTTTAATCTGTGAATTTTTAGAACCTTTAAATATGTATTACAATAACCAAAAATCCTAAAAATAAGCACAAAAATAGCAGCTAAATCTGACCGAAAAAACGTTGATTTAACTGCTGTATCTCTTGATTGGACAATATTTCAACCAAATAAGACGACAAATAGTTGTCTATATTATACCTAATTTTTTGCTTTTTTGCAAGTTTTCTTGGTAATTCCTAATGTCCTTCAAGAATGCTAGACCAGGCTTTTTGATAGTCACTGTCAGTTCCACCAATAGCAAATTTGTAGGTTGTATCCCCAGGCCCATTTTTAGCCCAATAAGTATCAACCATTTCACCACTTACAGAAACATTACGACCATTGACAGACACTGTTGCTGGTTTAAGGCCTGTTGATTTGAGCACACTTGCCTTAATGGCACTTGAATCGATATTAAACTTATCTCCCGTTTTAAAAATACTCGGATTAGCATTGTAGATGGCGGAAGTTAAACGAGCCATATATTGCGCATTGTAGGTGTAACCCGTTTTAGAATTGGTAGGTGCATTGTCATCATAACCAGCCCAACCTCCAAGGGTAATACCAGGCGTCGATACTATCAACCAAGCATCCGCAAAGTTATCTGTCGTTCCTGTTTTACCCATCCAGTCAGCTGAGGCTGCTGCACCATTGACATTTTTCAACTCAGAATAAAATTGGGTTGTCGCTCCTTTAACCACAACTTCCTTGAGCAGGTTATCCATAATGCTAGCCGTAGCTCTTGAAAAGACCCGAACCCCTTCAGATTTATGCTGATAGATAACTTCGCCAGTCCGGTCAGTAATACTATCAATCATATGGCCCTTCTCATAGACACCACCATTTGAAAGCATTTGATAGGCATTTACCTGTTGGGCAACCGTGGTTTCAATCCCTCCACCAAGAGGTAGACTCTCGATATTGTAGTTAGCAATCTTATAACCCATCTTGGTCATATAGCCCTCAACGTCAACATCATGACGTTGAAGCATTTGATAAGTCCAAAAGGCTGGAATGTTCCATGAGGTATTGAGTGCTTCTTGAAGATTCATCATAGCTGTACCCTTATCACCATCATGGAGAATAGGCGTTCCACCCGTAAAATTAGTTGGGTAGTTAGAAAGGATACTTGAGCTACCCATCAAACCTTGATCAATAGCAATTCCATAAGCGATAATAGGCTTAATAGAAGATCCAGGAGAACGAGCAGTATCAAAGGCATGGTTATTCTGGTTATTCTCATAATTACGACCACCGACAAATCCTAAGATTGCTCCAGTCGCATTATCCATGAGCACATTTCCGACTTCAACTCCACTATTTCCACCTTGGTCGAGGAGGCCACCATATTGAGTCGCAGTATCTTGCATCGCATTATAGACAGCATTGTCAATAGTTGTCTTAACGCTGTAGCCACCAGTTTGTAGCTCTTGTAGGGCCCTCTCACGGTAGGCTTCCTTGGTCTTATCATTTTTTAAATCTTGACTCGACACCTTGTCACGTTTAACGAGATAATCATACATGACATCCTGAGCCTCAGACATGACAGAATAGTACAAATAGTCATGACTTACAGCATCAGACTTCTCACCAGCCTTGAAATCTTTAGTGATATCATAATCCTTATAGCTTTCATACTGCGACTTATCTAGATAGCCACCGCGATAAAGATTGTAGAGTACATCTTGTTGACGTGCCAAGCCATAAGAAAGATCCTCTGCGTTTTTTAATTGTCCATCAGCTGTATAAGGTGAGTAGACAATCGGGCTCTGTGGCAAACCTGCCAGATAGGCCGCCTGAGGAACTGTCAAACCCGCAGCAGAGACCCCAAAAATCCCTTGTGCAGCCTCTTCAATACCAGCAATATTTTTCCCCTTGTTGTTACGACCAAAAGGAGAAACATTCAGATAATCAGTTAAAATTTCATTTTTGGAAGCGCGACGCTCCAATTGTAAAGCATAGATAATCTCTGCCGCCTTACGTTTGAAGGTTGGTGCATCTCCTGTTACCTGTTGCTTGATTAACTGTTGAGTCAGAGTTGAACCACCACTTGAAGAGCCAACTCCCAAAACTGATGATACCAACGCCCTAAAAACTGCCTTTGGTACAACACCCTTATGCTTTTTAAAATTTTCATCCTCAGTCGCAATGATGGCATTTTTGACATTGTTAGAAATCGCATCACTCTCAATAGGTGTTCTCAGCAAGTCAGTGTCAATATCCGCAATCTTCTTGGAATCGGAATAGCTCATCGAAGATACCAAACTAACCTCACTAATCTGATTCAACAAGGTTTTGTCCTTAATCGATGGAACAGACTCAATTTGACTCCCCAGATAACCCAAACCAATTCCTGCACCGAATAGGGTAAGGACGATAATAACCACATAAAAGAAATCAGACAAGAGCTTTAATGTCTTTAAAAAAACATCAGCCATGTCTAAGAGTGTCATTCCATCCTCAGGCGACTTCCGTGCTTGCTTACGATTCCACTTAGATCCAGTCGTAGCTTTCCTTTCTTTAAAAGATTTATCCCCTCTTTTAGACCTAGAACCAGCGAACTTTGTACGAATAGTCTGCCCTAGTCGCCTAAAATAATTTATTATTTTTTCAAAATTCATAGAAATACCTCAAAGCCTATTATAACAAACTTTGACAAAGCTTGCATAGGGTTGCTTTCTTTTGGTATAATGGTGCAGAATATACTTTACTGGAGAATATCATGACAATTTTTGAAGAACTAAAAGCACGTGGCTTGATTTTTCAAACCACTGATGAAGAAGCCCTTGTAAAAGCCTTTGAAGAGGGACCAGTCTCATACTACACTGGTTATGACCCAACAGCAGACAGTCTCCACCTTGGACACCTTGTCGCTATCCTTACTAGTCGTCGCCTTCAATTGGCTGGCCACAAACCTTACGCCCTTGTTGGGGGTGCGACAGGTTTGATTGGTGACCCATCATTTAAAGATGCTGAGCGTAGCCTCCAAACCAAAGAAACCGTTGAAGGTTGGGTAGAAAAAATCCAAGGCCAACTCTCTCGCTTCCTTGATTTTGAAAATGGTGACAACAAAGCCGTTATGGTCAACAACTATGACTGGTTTGGTTCAGTTAGCTTCATCGATTTCTTGCGTGATGTCGGTAAATACTTCACAGTTAACTACATGATGAGCAAGGAATCTGTTAAGAAACGTATCGAAACAGGTATCTCTTACACTGAGTTCGCTTACCAAATTATGCAAGGTTACGACTTCTATGAACTCAATGATAAATATGGCGTAACCCTCCAAATTGGTGGTTCTGACCAATGGGGTAACATGACAGCAGGTACTGAGCTATTGCGTCGTAAAGCGGACAAATCTGGACACGTTATCACAGTTCCACTTATCACAGATTCAACCGGTAAAAAATTCGGTAAATCTGAAGGTAACGCTGTCTGGCTTGACGCTACTAAGACAACACCTTACGAAATGTACCAATTCTGGCTTAACGTTATGGACGATGACGCCGTTCGTTTCTTGAAAATTTTCACTTTCTTGTCACTTGAAGAAATCGAAGAAATCGGTAAAGAATTTGACCAAGCTCGTCACCAACGTTTAGCACAAAAGGTTCTGGCTCGCGAAGTTGTTACTTTGGTTCACGGTAAAGAAGCCTATGAACAAGCTGTTCACATCACTGAACAACTCTTCGCTGGTAACCTTAAAGCTCTCTCAGCACGTGACCTTAAAGTTGCCCTTAACGGTGTCCCAACATATGAAATTTCAGCAGATGAAAATCTGAACATCGTTGAACTTCTCGTCAATGCAAAAATTTCACCATCTAAACGTCAAGCACGTGAAGATGTCCAAAACGGCGCTATCTACATCAACGGTGAACGTGTACAAGACCTGGATTACACTCTCTCAGATACAGATAAAATTGATAATGAAATTACTGTTATCCGTCGTGGTAAGAAGAAAAACTTTGTCTTGACTTACTAATTTATAGCTATTCTCACTCCTTAATGGAGTGAGTTTTTTATCCAAAAAAAGCAGTCGGATTCCCAACTACTCTCTTCAGAACACAAAAAACCAGTACTAGACTGGTTTTTGAGACTATCACATTAGTTATAGATTTTGAATGCGTCATCGTCATTTTGACCAACGAATGGCATTGCTTTACGCAATTCAGCACCAATCTTTTCAATTTCAAGCTCTTCAGCTTCTTTACGGTAAGCTTTCAAACGTGGGAAGCCAGCATCATGGTCTTCAACGAATTCACGTGCAAATTTACCTGATTGGATATCCGCAAGGGCAGCTTTCATGTTTTCTTTGACTTCTGGACCGATGACACGTGGACCAGTTACAAAGTCACCAAATTCTGCAGTATTTGAACATGATTGACGCATTTTCTTGAATCCACCTTCGTAGATCAAGTCAACGATCAATTTCATTTCGTGAAGCACTTCAAAGTAAGCCAATTGTGGTGCATAGCCTGCTTCAGTCAAGACTTCAAAACCAGCTTCAATAAGATGTGTCAACCCACCCATAAGAACCGCTTGCTCACCAAACAAATCTTCTTCAGTTTCTTCTTTAAATGTTGTTACAAGTAATCCAACACGTGCAGAACCAATACCTTTAGCCCAGTCCATAGCGATGTCTTTAGCATTGCCTGTAGCATCTTGGTATACTGCGTAAAGTGCTGGAACACCAAAGCCTTCTGTATATGTACGGCGTACCAAGTGACCTGGTCCTTTAGGAGCAACCATAAAGACATCAACATCTTTAGGAACCTTGATGAATTCGAAGTGGATGTTAAATCCGTGTGCAAAACCAAGAGCTTTGCCTGCACTCAAGTTTGGCTCAATTTCATCTTTATAGATATCTTTTTGAATTTCATCTGGTGCCAAAACCATAATGATATCAGCCAATTTAGTTGCTTCTGCTACTGTGTAAGTATCAAAACCATCTTCTTTAGCTTTATCAAATGATTTACCTGGACGAACACCGATGATCACATCGTGACCTGAATCACGCAAGTTTTGTGCATGTGCATGACCTTGTGAACCGTAACCGATAACGGCGATTTTTTTACCGTCAAGTGCTGCTACTTTTACGTCTTTTTCATATTCCATTTGAACTGCCATAGTAATATGTCTCTTTTCTAAAAAAATATTTTATTGCCTTTTTAAGGCTGGGTTAACAAATTTAGGTTGGATTTTTTAATCACGGGTAAATCCAGTAGCACCCGTACGAGCGATATTCTTGATTCCGTAAGGACGAATAACTCGTAGAAGCGCCTCGCTCTTTTCAGCATCACCTGTCATCTGGATAGTGATAGAGCTTGGTGCTACATCAACCACCGAAGCACGGAAAGGTTGAATAATCGCCAAGATTTCAGCACGCTTAGAGGTTGGTGCTGATACCTTAACTAGGATAACTTCACGTTCCAAGTGTGGCTGATCCGTGATATCACGGATACGAATCACATCAATCTGACGATTAAGCTGTTTGATGATTTGTTCCACTTCATTTTGAGAATTCACATCAATAATAATCGTAATACGTGAAACGTTAGGATCCTCAGAAGCCCCTACAGAGATACTTTCAATATTAACTTGACGTCGTGAAAGAACACCTGTGAAGCGGTTAAGGACACCCGAACGGTTCTGAAGTTTAGCTGTTAACATTCTACGCATTGAACTTCACCCCCAACATTTCGTGATTACTCTTACCAGCCGGAACGATTGGCAAGACATGCTCTTTACGAGAGATATCCACCTCGATAAACATTGGCACGTCTTCCTTGATAACTTCCAAATCCTGATCAATTGTCTCTGGATTATCAAACTTGTAAGACTTAATGCCGTAAGCTTGAGCCATCAATTGGAAATCCGGAAGAGTATCAAAGACAGACTCTGATGTACGCCCTTCGTAGAAGGACTCTTGCCATTGACGTACCATACCAAGCGAGTGATTGTTCAACATAACAACCTTGATTGGCACCTTGTAAATATTTAAGATAGCCAATTCTTGGTTCGTCATTTGGAAACCACCATCACCAACAAAGAGGATAACTTCTTTATCAGGATTAGCAATTTTGGCACCAATTGCTGCTGGGACACCGAATCCCATTGTTCCAAGACCACCTGAGGTCACCAATTGACGCTCATTTTGGTATGGATAATACTGAGCTGTCCACATTTGATGTTGACCAACGTCAGTAACAACAACGGCGTCACCCTTAGTCAATTCACCAATACGCTCGATAACTGACTGAGGCTGTACCATACGTTCTTTCTTATCGTAAGAACGTACACGCTCTTTGTCTTTTGTAACTTTTTCAATCCATTTTTCAGTGTTATTCTGAACTACCGGTTCTGCTAAGAGCATTTCAAGGGCTTGTTTAGCATCACCAACAACCGGAAGGTCCACTGCAATAATTTTACCAATCTCAGCTGGATCTACATCAATATGGACAACCTTAGCATTTTTAGCAAATGTTTTAGGATTACCTGTCAAACGATCATCAAAACGACAACCAATGGCAATCATAAAGTCAGCATCGGTCATAGCAATGTTAGCCGCATATGAACCGTGCATACCACCCATCCCCAAGAAAAGGGGATGACTAGTAGCAATTGTCCCTTGTCCTAGAAGACTTGTAACAACTGGGATTTGGTAGCGCTCTGCAAAAGCAACTAGCTCCTTAGCAGATTCAGAATAAGACACCCCACCTCCAGCTACAATAACCGGCTTTTTAGCTTTCCCCAACTGCTTCAAGATTTTCTTGATTTGCATTTCGTTTGGTCTTAGCGTCGGTTGGTAACTTGGAAGATTAATTTCAGGATCATTGATGAAGGCTGTTTCCTTAGCTACGACATCTTTAGGGAGGTCGATAACAACTGGACCAGGACGACCAGTTGTTGCGATATGAACCGCTTCTCGAATAATACGAGGAATATCAGCCGTATCACGAATCTGGTAGTTGTATTTGGTAATTGGCATGGTAATTCCGACAATGTCAGCCTCTTGGAAGGCATCCTTACCAATACCTGATGTTGCTACCTGACCTGTAAAGACCAGGAGAGGTACACTATCACTCATAGCATCTGCAATCCCGGTAATAGCATTCGTTGCACCGGGACCACTCGTTACAAGAGCAACACCAAGTTTACCAGTTGATTTAGCATAACCTTCAGCTTCGTGCAGACTTCCTTGCTCATGACGAGACAAAATATGATTAATCTCTTCATTTTTGTAAATAGCATCATACAAAGGAAGAACCGCTCCGCCAGGATACCCAAAAATAGTTGAAATCCCAAGTTCAAGAAGTGTATCAAGAATCAAATCAGCACCAGAGCGTGCTTCTTCAAGTTCAATTTTCTCCACATGGACCTCCTTTAGCAATTGTTTTTTTCGAATTGTCTAAAAATTCAAAACCTTGTATACTATAATAACATTTTTAACTAAATTTGCAAGGGTTTCAGAGAAAAATATCACAAACTCTTCGGAAATAATATTCTTAGTTTTTTTCTTGTGCTTTACGTTCTGCTTTACGTTCTTCAAATTCTTCATCACTCATCAGAGTTCCACCGACATTAGCTGATTTAGCAAAAGCAGTGTAACGGTGCAACCATCCACTTGAGATCTTAGATTTGAAAGGTTTCAAATGTTTACGGCGTGCTTCAAGTGTCGCATCATCTACGAGCAAATCAATGGTACGGTTGGGAAGATCAATCACAATTTCATCCCCATCTTCAATCAGAGCGATATTGCCACCTTCCGCAGCTTCTGGAGATACGTGACCAATAGCAATACCACGAGTTGCTCCTGAGAAACGACCATCAGTAATCAGAGCAACATCCTTACCAAGACCGCGGCCTACAATCTTAGAGGTTGGCGCTAACATCTCTGGCATACCAGGACCACCCTGAGGGCCTTCGTAACGAATGACAACAACATGGCCCTTCTTAACCGTTCCATTATCAATCAATTCAAGGGCTTGAGCTTGTGAATCACAACAAATGGCTTTACCACGGAAAGTTTTAACGGATGGATCTACACCACCAACCTTGATAACAGCCCCATCCTGAGCAATATTTCCATAAAGGATAGACAAACCGCCAACCGGTGAAATAGGTTGCTCGATTGGATGGATAATTTCTTCATTTTTGATTTCAGCACCAGCTACATTTTCTTTTAAGGTTTTACCAGTAACCGTAATACGATCACCCTTAATGGCACCTTTCTTAATCAACTGATTAATAATTGCTGGAACACCACCTGCTTCATGTACATCATGCATGGTATAGATGCTGGAAGGAGCAATTTTAGAGAGATAAGGTGTCTTCTTAGCAATCTCATTGATGTCCTTAAGGTCATAGTCAATACCAGCCTCACGCGCAATAGCAAGGGTATGAAGAACGGTATTGGTTGAACCACCCATGGCCATATCTAGAGCAAAAGCATCATCGATGGCTTCTTTGGTCACAATATCACGTGGGCGAACATTATTTTTGATGTTATCCATTAATTTTGTGGCTGCTTGACGAACCAATTCACGACGTTCGTCTGAAACGGCTAGGATAGTACCGTTACCTGGAAGGGCAAGACCCAAAACTTCCATCAAACAGTTCATTGAATTGGCAGTAAACATTCCTGAACATGAACCACAAGTCGGACAGGCATTTTTCTCTAAATAATCAAGCTCTTCTTTGCTCATATCTCCAGCCTGATAAGTACCTACAGCTTCAAACAAGCTTGATAAAGTAGCCTGATGACCAGTCATATCAACTCCACCCTTCATAGGTCCACCTGAACAGAATACCGCTGGCACATTAGTACGCATGGCTGCCAAAATCATTCCTGGTGTAATCTTATCACAGTTTGGGATATAGAACACACCGTCAAACCAGTGGGCATTAATAACAGTCTCTGCAGCATCAGCAATTAATTCTCGTGAAGGAAGGCTGTAACGCATCCCAATATGTCCCATGGCAATCCCGTCATCTACACCAATGGTATTAAACTCAAAAGGAATACCACCAGCTTCACGGATAGCCTCCTTGGCAATATCCGCTAATTCACGTAGGTGGACATGTCCTGGAACAATATCAATATAAGAATTACAAATAGCAATAAAGGGCTTTTGCATATCCTTAGAAGATTTAACCTGTCCAGTCGCATACAAAAGTCCACGTGCAGGTGCTTTATCAACACCAACTTTGATCATATCACTTCTCATGACCTTACCTTCAATCTATAAAATTTCTTACAACATATGTTACCACTTTGGAAAGTAATGTCAAGGAATTTTCAGAATATTTCTGTAATTCCGAAAAAATGGCTTTACAGTATCGAAACGATCTAAATAAAAAGGAAGCCCTAAGACTTCCTAAATGATTATTTTTAAATTATTCAACGCTAAAGAGGTATGGATACACAGGTTGGTCCCCTTGGAAGATTTCAACTTCAATATCTTCGTGAGCCTCTTCCAATTTTTCCGCAAGTGCTTGAGCTTGTTCTTGATTACCTTCTTCGCCGACGTAAATCATAACAATTTCACTGTCTTCGTCAATCATCTTGTCAAAGGTATCAAGAAGGGCTTGATCCATATCTGGTGTGGATACAAGAATCTTACCGTCTACCATACCAAGGATATCATTTTCATGAATCTCAAGACCATCAATAGTTGTGTCACGTACTGCCAAAGTCACGCTACCACTTGTTACATCTGAAAGACTAACTGTCATAGCTTCAACATTAGCTTCGATACTTTGGCTAGGATCAAAAGCAAGCAAGCTTGTAAAGCCTTGTGGAACTGTACGTGTTTCAACAACAGCCGCATTAACATCCACTACTTCAGCAGCTGATTGTGCTGCCATAAAGATGTTTTTATTATTTGGCAAGATGATAACATTCTTGGCATTAACCTGCTCAATGGCCTTAACGATATCCTCCGTCGATGGGTTCATTGTTTGACCACCTGAAATCACATAGTCAACACCTTGTGATTTGAAGATATCTGCAAGTCCATCTCCGGCAACAACTGCAATAAGGGCAAAGTCTTTAGGAGTAGAAGGCGCAGTTTGAATGGCTTCTGCTTTTTGAACTTGTGCATCGTGTTGATTACGCATGTTGTCAACCTTAACTTTGACAAGAGCACCATATTTAAGACCTTCTTGCATGACAAGACCTGGATCCTCTGTATGGACGTGAACTTTTACAATTTCATCGTCGTTAACAACAAGGAGAGAATCCCCAAGATTACTCAAATAATTTTGGAACTCTTCATAATCAAAGTCTTTCACATAAGTTGGACCTTGTTTGAGACCAACCATGATTTCCGTACAGTACCCGAAGGTAATATCTTCTGTTGCAACATGACCTGCAACTGACTTATGATGTTCTGCATTGATCATCTCTGTCATAGTAGCAGGTGTCGCTTGGAAGTCCTCTGAAGCGATATACTCACCTGTGAGGGCTGACAAGAAACCTTCATAAATAAAGACCAAACCTTGACCACCTGAGTCTACTACACCAACTTCTTTCAAAACTGGAAGCATCTCTGGTGTCTTAGCCAAGGCAGCCTTAGCCCCATCAAGA
Organism: Streptococcus vestibularis; assembly: GCF_900636445.1. Lineage (NCBI taxonomy): Bacteria > Bacillati > Bacillota > Bacilli > Lactobacillales > Streptococcaceae > Streptococcus > Streptococcus vestibularis. Next base: position 1,831,452 of record NZ_LR134275.1, read on the forward strand.
GCTGCACGCATAACCTCAACAGCATCATTAGTAGATTCAGATTTCTTAACCGCTGCTGAAGCTGCACCACGTGATACTGTAAGGATTGTTCCTTCGACAGGTTTCATAACAGCTTTATACGCAACTTCAACACCTGATTGGAAGGCGTGAGCTAGATCTTGGCCGTCAAGTTCCGTTTTATCCTTGATGCTTTGACCAAAACCACGGAACAATTGTGACGTAATAACACCTGAGTTACCGCGGGCACCCATCAAGAGACCTTTAGACAAAATCTGACCAACTTCACCAACTGTTGAAGCTGTTTGATCTGCGACAGCCTTGGCTCCGTTATCCATAGTCATTCCCATGTTTGTTCCAGTATCTCCATCTGGTACTGGGAAGACATTGAGTGAATTCACATATTCTGCTTGCTTACCTAGACGTGTTGCTGCCGCTTGGACCATCTCCTGAAGCAAGCTTGTTGTAATTTTAGACACTAGTTTTCTCCTACGACTTTGATATTTTGAACGTAAACATTTACTGTTTCAGTCTTGATACCGAGTTGATTCTCAAGATTAAATTTCACACGTTCTTGAATATTTTTTGAAACCTCACTAATCTTAACACCGTAACTCATAACAGTGTAAACATCCACAGTGATACCTGCATCAGTAGATTTCACGACAACTCCTTTTGCGTAGTTTTCTTTTCCAAGAAGTGCTTGAAAATTATCTCGGATAGCACTCTTACTTGCCATACCGACAACGCCAAAAATTTCTGTTGCTGAACCGCCAACTACTGTTGCGATGACATCATCTGACAATTCGATTTGACCATCTTTTGTATTGATTTTTACAGTCATAATTACTACCTCAAAAAGTTTTTATCAGCTTATTTTACCATATTCGAGCTTACTTGTAAAAAATAAGAAGAAGATACCCTTTGAATAAAAGTATCTCCTCAATATTTATCATTAAAACTTTCTCTTTATGAGATAACGACGGTACATCACATAGAGGAAGACCGCACGCCATACATTATCAACAACGGTTGCAATCCAAACACCTGCCAGGCCCATTCCCAAACTCACTCCTAGGAAGTAGCCTGAGAAAATTCGGATTAGCCACATCCCAATAGTTGTCGCATAGAAAGGTATCTTAGCCTTACCCAGACCTTGCCAAACTGCTGTGTAGACTAAAGTCGCCGAAGTCACGGGATTTCCTAGGAACGAATAAAGAATAACGACCTGACTAGCAGCAATAGCTGCTTTATTATCTGTAAAGAAGCTTGACAATCCTTGGCCAAAAAATAAGATGCTTCCGGAAACCAAAACCATCAAGAAGGTTGAAATCCAATAAGACTCTCGTATTATACGCTTCATCTGCGCCTTATCCCCTCGCCCCAGACTATTGGCAACCAAGATAACTGTAGCCGTGGCGACTCCCATACCAGGCATATAGTTAAACTGAGTGAGGTTTTCACCAATGGCGTTACCACCGACAACGGCTGTACCAAAGGTAACAATAATAGCCACAATGACCACATCTCCAGCACGCATCATCAGTCGTTCACCTGCTGCTGGCAGAGCAATTCCCAACAACTCCTTGTTAAAAGGTTTGGTAACTTCAAACTGTTTCACATCCAATTTCATTGCAGTCCATAGTATGGCTGTCCCAACTAGGCGAGAACAAACCGTAGCTGTAGCTACCCCAATAATCCCCCAATGTCCAACAAAAATAGCCAAAGAAGATAGAAGAGCGTTAAGAAGATTGGTCAGAAGACTGACGACCATGGAAATACGAGGACGTCCCTTGGCTCGTAGTATATTACCAAAGGTAGTCATCAAAGCTAGAAATACCACACCTCCACCGACTAGAGCCAAATAGAGACTGCCAGCCTGGGTCACAGATTGCTCAGTGCCCAGAAGATTGAGAATGGATCCACCAACAAAAATGGAGAGTAGACCCAAGACGATACTAAGAGCAAGGGTAATAATAATAGCATCCCAGGTATCTCTGTTAGTCGCTTTAACGTCTCCTTTTCCTAAGCTTCTAGCAATGACACTGGCACTCGAAGCTCCCAGCGCAATGAAGATAGCCTGATAAATCGTAATGATATTATTGGCCACGGAAACCCCCGATATAGCAACAATACCAACCTGAGCTACTAGGTAAGAATCGACAACCCCCATCAACATTTGTAAGAGGTTTTCAGCCATAGCCGGTAAGGCTATGTTTAAAATTTTCTTTGTTTCTGTCATAACATTTTCTTTTATATTGATAAAAATAGGGCTGATTTCTCAGCTCCTATTTTTTTATTCTTATACACCAAGATAGCTTTCAACTGCTTTTTGCATATCAGCTGCCGCAACAACTGTTTTATGGCGAACTTCTGCATGTTCAAGTCCATCTACAGCAGCTGGGATAGCTACACCTGAAAGTTGGTGCAAATCTTCTACTGCTTTGAAATCATCCCCACTGTCTTTACCAGTGACAGCTGAAACAGCCACACGTGGGAATTTGTAAGGGCTAGCTGTTGAAGCGATAACTGTTGGTGTGTGGTCATCTGTCTTTTGAACGTATGCTTCGTAAACAGCTGAGGCAACTGCTGTATGAGGATCTTCGATATATTTGTCTTCATCATAGACACGCTTGATTTCAGCAGCTGTTTCATCCTCAGTTGCAAAACCTGCTGCAAACAAATCAAGAATTTCTTTATCTGCATCAGCCAAAGTATACTCACCCTTAGTCACAAGTGCATCCATAAGCTCTTTAGTCTTAGTAGCATCATTACCAAGAAGGTGGAAAATCAAGCGTTCTAGGTTAGAAGATACCAAAATGTCCATAGAAGGACTTGTTGTTACCTTGAAATCGCGTTTCTTGTCATAAGTACCTGTTGCAAAGAAGTCTGTAAGGACATTATTTTCGTTAGAAGCACAGATTAATTTACCAACTGGGACACCAATTTGACGTGCATAGTAAGCTGCCAAGATGTTACCAAAGTTTCCTGTTGGTACTGTGAAGTTAACCTTATCTCCGTTTTGGATATGACCTGCCTTAACCAACTGCGCATAGGCATACACATAGTAAACCACTTGTGGTACCAAACGACCAACGTTCATTGAGTTAGCTGATGAGAATTGCGTATGATGAGCTAACAATTTCTCACGTAAATCAACATCGTTAAACATACGTTTCACATCTGTTTGGGCATCATCAAAGTTACCATCAATGGCAATAACGTGCGTATTAGCTCCTGTTTGAGTGGTCATTTGCAATTCTTGGATTTTTGAAACACCGTCTTTTGGATAAAAGACAATGATTTCAGTTCCAGGGACATCTGCAAAACCAGCCATGGCAGCTTTACCAGTATCACCTGATGTCGCTGTCAAAATAACAATCTTGTTATCAACACCTTGTTTCTTCGCTGATGTTGTTAGCAAATAAGGCAAGATTGAAAGCGCCATATCTTTGAAAGCAATGGTAGAACCATGAAAGAGCTCAAGGTTGTAATGGTTTTGAAGTTTGACCACTGGTGCAATAGCAGCTGTATCAAACTTGTCGTCATAAGCATTTGTGATACAGTAATCCAATTCTTCTTCAGTAAAATCATCCAAGAAAGCAGACAAGACTAATTTAGCAACTTCTTGGTAAGAAGCATCTTTCAATCGGTCAAATTCCAAAGTAACTTCAGGTGTTGTTAATGGGGTGAACAAGCCACCATCTGTTGCCAGTCCTTGAAGAATAGCCTGACTAGCTGTTACTTTATTATTTTCGTCACGTGTTGATTGGTATACAAGTGTCATGGTAAATCCTCTTTTTAGATAGTGTGTGGCTTTATTGTAGCATAATTGTCAGAATATTTCTACACGTATTGTGACTTGTGAGAGAATCATTCGGATTTCACTTGTTTAATTTCATTTAAATACCAGAAAAAATCCGGAATTTCTATCCCAGATTTTCTTTTAAAATTTATCTTTGGTGTCATTCTTAGTTGAAAAAGTGACATCTTTTGATTTACCCTCACCGCAATATTCTTTGAGGTTACTGGGTACCTTGATTCTTTTAATTTTTGACCAGGATTGAAGTAAACAGTTACCATCCTATCAGCTTATTATAACAATTCTTAAAGCGTTTTTCTATCTTATTCAGGAAAGTCCTTTATTTTTAGTTTGGATAAACACTCTAATATAGTAGCTTTTAGTAAAAAAGTAGCCCTCATAGAGCTACTTTATACTATCACTTAACCTTTGTAGTCAAAGGCAACTTCGATAATTTCTTTCAATTCTGAAATAAGTGGTTCTTTCGGATTAGCTGTTGTACATTGGTCTTCATAAGCATGTTCAGCCAAAGTATAGACAGTGTCTTGAAGAAGTTTCTTAGTAACACCTTGTCCCTTCCAGTTCATGTCAATACCAACGGCAATACCCAATTCGTATACTTTTTGTGCCAAAACTTCAACCAATTCAGCATCTGATTGTTTGTCAGTACCCCATCCCATGAAACGAGCGATGTCTGCGTAATCCTTGTCTGCACGGAAGTAGTCATATTTAGGGAACATAGCGTGTTTTTGAGGATCACGACCATTGTAACGGATTACGTGAGGCATCAAAATCGCATTGGTACGTCCGTGTGGAATGTCAAACATAGGACCAACCTTGTGAGCTAGTGAGTGGTTGATCCCAAGGAAGGCATTGGCAAAGGCCATACCAGCCATTGTAGACGCATTATGCATTTTTTCACGTGATTCTTCATCACCAAAGCGATAAGAATGTTCAAGATTTTCAAACACAAGTTTAATGGCTTGAAGTGAAAGCCCACGTGTATAGTCGCTAGCCATGACTGATACATAAGATTCAATGGCGTGAGTCAAAACGTCCATACCTGTATCTGCTGTAACGCTAGCAGGCACACTCATAACCAAAGCAGGGTCAACGATGGCAATATCTGGAGTCAAAGCGTAATCTGCCAATGGATACTTGATGTGAGTTTCACTATCAGTGATAACCGCAAATGACGTTACTTCTGAACCTGTCCCTGAAGTTGTTGGGATACAGATAAAGGTTGTCTTCTGAGCGTAAGGAATCTTGTAAGTACGTTTACGGATATCTAAGAATTTTTGTTTAGCGCCGAAGAAGCTTACATCTGGGTGTTCAAAGAACATCCACATAGCCTTAGCAGCGTCCATTGCAGAACCACCACCAAGAGCGATGATAACATCTGGTTGGAAGTCTACAAAGCGTTCTAAACCTTTGTAAACCGTATTCGTAGATGGATTTGGCTCAACATCTGAGAAAACATCTACTGCTGGTTTATGGCGGTTAAGTTCCAATTGGCGTTTAACCAAGTCAGCGTAACCAAACTGAACCATACCAGGGTCACAAACCAACATCACGCGGTCAGCTTCAATGTGACGCAAGTAAGTTATTGAATCTTTTTCGAAAAAGATTTTTGGTGGAACGCGAAACCATTGCATGTTATTGCGACGCTTTGACAATGTCTTTACATTCAAGAGATCAAATGAGCTAACATTGTGTGAAACTGAGTTATGACCGTATGAACCACAACCAAGAGTCAATGATGGAATCATGTTGTTGTAGATATTACCAATACCACCTTCAGCCGATGGGCTATTCACCAAGACACGGCAAGCTTTCATACGGATACCGTATTGAAGTTGGAGCTCTTCATTTTCAGTGTGGATAACAGCTGTATGTCCAAGACCTCCCAAATTGAGCATGCCTTCTGCTTTTTTGAATCCATCCTCAACGCCATCAGATTTGATAAGGGCAAGTACTGGAGACAATTTTTCCAAGGCAAGTGGGTGTTCCATTGTTGCATCTGGAATTTCTGCCAAAAGCATTTTCGTACCTGCAGGTACTTTAAGACCAGCTTTTTCAGCAATTTCCATAGCTGAGTGACCTACAATAGCACCGTTTACAGCTGTACGCGCCTCATTAAGAACGACTTTTTCTAATTTAGCAATATCAGCTTTTTTAGAAATGATGACACATTGATGTGCCTCAAATTCTGCCTTAACTTCATCATAAATAGCTGCATCGACGATAGCTGCTTGTTCAGAAGCGCAAATCATACCATTGTCAAAAGTTTTTGAAACGATGATATCGTTGACAGCACGTTTAATCTTAGCATCAGCAGCAATATAAGATGGTACATTCCCAGCTCCTACACCAAGAGCAGGTTTACCAGTTGAATAAGCTGCCTTAACCATACCAGGCCCACCAGTCGCAAGTACTGTGGCAATCTTAGGATGGTTCATCAAAAGACCAGTTGCTTCGATAGATGGCTCTTCAATCCACTGAATACAGTTCTTAGGGGCACCCGCTTCAATAGCTGCATCACGGACGATACGAGCTGCCTCTGCAGATGATTTTTGAGCTGATGGGTGGAAGGCAAAGACGATAGAGTTACGAGTCTTAAGAGCGATAAGGGCTTTGAAAATCGTTGTTGAAGTTGGGTTAGTTGTTGGTGTCACCCCACAGATAACGCCGACTGGCTCAGCGATAGAAACCAAACCTTGTTCTTTATCTTCAGCGATAACGCCTACTGTCCTGTCATATTTAATACTATTCCAAATGTATTCAGAAGCATACATGTTTTTGATGGCTTTATCTTCATAAATACCACGGCCTGTTTCATCAACAGCCAATTTTGCCAAATACATATGTTTATCAAGGGCAGCAATCGCAGCTTGGTGAACAATGTGGTCCACTTGCTCCTGCGTAAAGTTAGACATGGCATCAAGGGCTTCAACCCCTTTTGTTGCCAATTCATCTATTATTGTTTGAACATCTTTAGTTTGTTTAGTCATATGAAACTCCTTTGGATACTTGTTAAAAACTTCACAAGCTTTAACACAAATCTATTATAGCGTTTTCTACACATTATGTAAACCCTTACATCAATAAAAAATAAAGAAATCCGTCCATTTTTGGACAGATTTCATCACTTTTTACCAAATAATCACGCGATCTTCTGGGGCACGCCACATACCGTCGCCCTCTTTGACATCAAATTCCTTATGAAATTCGTCAAAATTGCTCACGATAACATTGGTACGCCATTTAGCAGGAGCGTGGACATCCACGCTAGCCAACATTTGCATGTATTCTTCACGTGCCTTCATACGCCAAATCGTCGCAAAGTTAACAAAGAATTCTCGAACCGAAAAATCTTCATCACGTTTAGCTGCTTCTAAGGCACAGGCCACACCACCAAGGTCTGCCACGTTCTCAGAAACAGTCAGTTTGCCGTTGACCTTAGCACCGTAAGAGTCCAAACCGTCAAACTGGTCCACAATCTTGTCAGTACGTTCCTTAAAGGCTGCGTAATCTTCTTCAGTCCACCAGTTCTTAAGACTACCGTTTTCGTCGAAGGAAGCACCATTAGTATCAAAGGCATGGGAAATCTCGTGAGCAATAACAGCCCCAATACCACCATAGTTGGCTGATGAGCTTTGTGCAATATCATAGAAAGGTGCTTGCAGGATAGCTGCTGGGAAAACAATTTGGTTCTGCTGCGGATCATAGTAAGCATTAACCATGTGGGCAGGCATATGCCACTCACTTCGATCAACAGGTTGATTCCACTTGCTCCAACTATGTGCAACTGAAATTTCGACTAACTTCTGTGCATTCTCAACAAGTGACAAGTTCTCATCAATAATCTTCTTATCATATGTCTCAGGTAGTTTTTCTGGATAACCGATATGAGGTGTAATGACATTCAGTTTCGTAATAGCCTTTTCACGTGTCTCAGGTGCCAACCAATCCGCTTTTTGAAGGCGTAATTTATAAACATCAATCATGGTTGCTACTTTGGCTTCGACATCTGCTTTTGCTTCTGGTGAGAATTTTTCACCTGCATACCAAAGTCCTAGAGCCTGATTGTAAGGCCCTTGTGCCAAATAGAAGGCAGCCTTTTTCTTTTCCATGGCTTGTGGTGTTCCTGAGAGCGCACGACCATATTTTCCAGCCAAGATACGAAGCTCGTCTGTCAAATAGGCATTCCAAGATGTAGCAGCATCGATAAGTAAGTCCGCCTTAAGCAACTCCCAATTTGCTTCTGAGTAATATTCCGCCGCAAACTCTGTCCAGAAGCGTTCTTCAGGAACGATAATTTTATCAGGGACTTGACCCAAGATTTTTGTGAAGATGTTATCAAGTGGGAGTTCTGGCGCCAGCTTAGTAAAGTCTGCCCAATCATATGGATGGTAGAGTTCTACATACTCGGAAGATTCTTCACTCGAAAGGACATACTTAGCTAACTTAGCATCAAGAGCGATAACCTTGTCCAAGATATCTTTGATTTCTTCAGCTGTGAAGCCATATTTCTCAAGGAGTTCTTCCTGCATCTCACGCCAAATTCCCAAAAGCTCCTTGCCCTTTTCATTATCCTCAGTGTAATAGGTTGTATCAGGTAAAATAATACGTGGCGCTTCAGCCCAAAGAACATTTAATTGGGCATTCATAAAGTCTGGAGACACACCAAACGGGAACGCATTAGGCTTAACAGCCATCTCGTACTCAGCAATTTTCGAAGCAAACTCTGAAAATGACGAGAGTTGCTTGTATTCTTCAATCAAAGGCTTAACAGGCTCGATACCAACTGCCTCACGTTTGTCAAAGTCCGTAGCCATACGGTGAAACTTAATGAAGTTTTGTAGAACAGCATTGTCAGGAACATTCTCTCCTGTCAACCACTGATCAGTTGTTTCAAGCATGAGGTCTTCAATTTCATCTGCTAAATCTGAGAAACCACCTGTACGTGGTTTGTCATCCGGAATCACAGCTGTCTTTTCCCACTCACCATTAATCGCATGGTAAAAATCATCTTGTAAGCGTGTCATTACACTTCCTCCATCAACATTAAAAGTGCTTTCATTATAACAAAATTCCCCAGCAAAAGCATTTGCCGAGGAAAAATTGGCTTATTTAACTAGGATTGCCAAGGTTTGATATGGTTTAAGAACTACCTTTTCAGCAAGCTCCGCATCGTCATAGTTGGACAAGAGCACGCGCCCTGACTTATATTCTGCTGGAATCGCCACTTCGACTTCACTTCCATAGAAATGATTGAGTACCAAGAGTTTTTGACCGTCTAAGTGACGTTCAAAGGCGTAGACCTTCTTGCTATCTTCAAATGCTGGCTGATAGCTTCCTTCTGAAATGATAGCCATTTATTTACGCAAGCGAATCAATTCTTTATAGAATTTAAAGATTGGTCCATTAATCTCATTTTCAACGTTAATGTCTTTGTAAGATTTACCAGCTTTCAACCATGGAGTACCTGTTGAAAAGCCTGCATTCTCAGAAGCATCCCATTGCATTGGCGTACGAGAATTATCACGTGACTTAGCTTGGATAATCTTGAAGGCTTGCTCAGGAGATTTACCTTGGTCCAAGAGCATTTGGTAAGCATTGATGGATTCCACATCTACGTAATCTGCCATGGAATCATAGTCTGGATCAATCATTCCAATCTCTTCACCCATGTAGATGTAAGGTGTTCCACGTGACAAGTGAATGCTAGCGGCTAGCATGGTCGCTCCTTCATTACGGAAGTTCTTGATATCCACAAAACGATTCAAGGCACGAGGTTGGTCGTGGTTATTCCAGAAGAGGGCACTCCATCCACCACGATCGCTCATTTCCTTGCCCCAGGTGTGGTAGAGACGCTTAAGTTCTTCAAAATCAAAGGGAGCAATAGTCCATTTTTGTCCATCTTCATAGTCCACTTTTAAATGGTGGAAGTTAAAGGCCATAGACAACTCGTGACGCTCCGGTGCTGAATAGAGAACACAGTTGTCAATAGTTGTTGAAGACATCTCCCCAACTGTCATAAAACTATCGTCAGAACCAAAGGTCGCTTCATTCATCATGTGAAGATAATCATGCACGATTGGTTTATCCGTATAGGCAGGTTTCCCTTCATTTTTCGGACAATCTACTAAAACCTCGTCCTTACCAATCAAGTTAATCACATCAAAACGAAAACCCTTGACACCTTTGTCTAGCCAGAAGTTGACTACCTTGAACAACTCCTTGCGGACATTAGGATTCCGCCAATTGAGGTCTGCCTGTGTTTCATCAAAGAGGTGAAGATAGTATTTTCCTGTATCTCCAAAAGGAGCCCAGGCAGAACCACCAAATTTAGACAACCAATCAGTTGGTTGATACTGAATGAAGAAGAAATCTTGGTAATACTTGTCACCAGCCAATGCTTTTTGGAACCACTCATGCTCCGTTGAGCAATGGTTAAGCACCATGTCTAGCATGAAGTCAATCTTGTGCTCTTTAGCGACACGAACCATTTCTTCAAAATCAGCCATATCCCCAAAGACAGGGTTGACGGCTGTGTAGTCTGAAATATCGTAACCATTGTCACGTTGTGGGCTTGGATAGAAAGGATTGAGCCAAACCATATCCACGCCCAACTCTGCTAGATAAGGAATCTTTTCAATGATTCCTCTGAAATCACCGATTCCATTTCCTGTAGTGTTATTATATGATTTTGGATAAATTTGGTATACAACCTTTGTTTTATCTAATGCCCTGTAATTTTTCCTCTTTTGTTCTTTATATGAAGAGGTGGAACCGTGACGTCTCCACCCCTTAGCTTATTTTGTTCGATGAGCAATCATGAGAACATCGCCGCGTTTGATATCACGTGGAAGATTCCCTTCAACATCTGCTTGGAAATCATCTTGATTTGTAATGATAACTGGAGTCTCAGTGACCAAACCAGCTTCTTTGATAACATCCATATCAAAGCTAATCAATTGTTGACCAACAACAACTTTATCACCTTGTTTAATATGTGATTCAAAGCCTTTTCCGTCAAGGCTAACCGTATCCATACCAATGTGCATTAGCATTTCAACACCTTCTTCAGAAACGATACCTACTGCGTGCTTAGTTGGGAAGAGTACTGTCACTGTACCATTCACTGGTGAAACCAATTCCCCTTGACTTGGTTCGATGACAACACCTTGTCCCATTACACCTGATGAAAAGACTGGGTCTGTGGCTTGGCTAAGTGGTTTAACTTGGCCAGCAAATGGGCTAACAACCTCTGCTGATTCAGCAAGAGCCGTTGGTTGTACAAAACCTTCTGAAGCTTCTTGTGCGTGCCCATATTCCTCTGTTTTCGTTAAAAATCCAGTTTTGTGGAAGAAGAATGTCAATACCATAGCAACTACAATATCAACAACCATGATAATCGCAAAAATTGCCCAATATTGAGGTTCAATAGAGAGAATAGCTGGAAGACCACCAATACCGATAGAGTTTGCTTGAACACCAAAGACTGTTGAAAGCAATCCTGATAAGGCAGAAGCAGACATTCCTGCTACTAATGGATAGACATACTTAACGTTAACACCAAATAGTGCTGGTTCAGTGACACCAAGATAAGCTGAAATAGTTGCTGGAAGTGAAATCTGTGCTTCACGTTCATCATGACGTTTAATAAAGTAGTAAGCAAATACTGCTGAACCCTGCGCAATATTAGAGAAGGCAATCATTGGCCATAAACCAGTACCACCTGCCGTACGCACCAATTCAAGATCAATAGCATTAGTCATATGGTGAAGACCAGTGATAACGAAAGGCGTTAACCTTACTCGTTGAAGAAGGATTGGTCAAAAAGATTCATGGCTCTGGCTCCCAGGTTATTAACCAAGAACAAATCAACTTTCCTGTGTCTGACCTTACTAGTTACCAAGAACTAATAGAACAACAAGGCCTTAATTCGCAAACCAATGTTATTTCTCTGGATAAAATCATTGTTGATTCAAAACTCTCAGAAAGAACTGGTTTTTCTAATAGCCGACAGGTTTGGCGTGTTGTTCGTCAAAGAGTCGTTGATAGCTGTGCCTCTGTTATAGATATTGATTACCTAGATGCCAGCCTTGTTCCGCAACTAAACCGTAGTATTGCTGAATACTCTATTTACGACTACATTGAGAATCAGCTCAACCTTAGCATTTCCCACGCCTTTAAAGAAATCACTATCGATAATGCTATCGATCAGGATAAGATTCTCATTGACCTAGGTAAGGACCAGCACGTTGTCTGTGTCCGTTCAAAAGTTTATTTAAACAATGGAAAACAGTTCCAATTTACGGAAAGTCGCCACAAACTTGAAAAATTCAAATTTGTCGATTATGCCAAGCGTCATCATTGAAAGAAAGGGCTCTGCTAATAGAAAAAGTATCGGACAAGAATGTCCGATACTTTTTAGTTTTTACGGATAGGATCTGCTAGATACTCTGCACGAGCTCCACCAATTAACTTAGGACGACTAGCCAAAGCAGTCACATGAGCACCACCTAATTCTGGAGTAATAGGACGAAGAGGAACTTGGACCCTCTTCACATGCATACCAATAGAGGTGTCCCCAATATCAATACCAGCCTGAGCGACAATTTCCTCCACCTCAACAGGATCCTTCATGTAGTCGAAAGCAGCCAGCTGACCACTTCCACCAGCGTGCAAGGTCGGAAGAACATTCACAATTTCCAAATCTTTAGCCATGGCAAGCTCACGCTCGACAACCAAAGCACGATTCAAATGTTCACAGCCCTGAACAGCCAAGTAAATCCCTTTAGGTTCCAAAACCTCAAGAATAGTTTTCACAATTCGTTGACCGATTTCGCGGCTAGAGGCTTTGCCGATAGTCCCACCAGCAACCTCACTGGAAGACAGTCCCAAGACAAAGATAGCTCCTCTCCCAATAGCTGAACGTTCAACAATATCTTCTAGCAGAACACGTGTCTTCTCTTCTAAATCTAGCAACATCACAACATCCCTCCTTTAGACAACAGCTGTATTCAGGATTCGCACAATAAGATAGTACAGAATCACAAAAAAGACAAGGAAAAATGCCCCTAATAATAATAACTGCCTACGGCGTTTCTTACTTAGGTCCCAGGAGAAACCAAATCCCATCAAAAAAGGACCAACACTATAACTTAGCATAAACCATAAATCTACACGTGCTATATGCCAAAAAGAAGAAATAAAGGCCGCCAAACCTATTAAGGATAGACTCCAGGAAAAGTCCCAACGATTTGATTTAGCAAAAGCCAAACCTATTAAGAAGCAACCCAAGGCAGGCATGATAATAAATGATAGGGTCATAAAATAAAACATGCCATTATTATAGCATGTTTTACAGTTTCATGTTAGTGGCGGTTAATAACACCATAAGCAATAGTGAATGCAATAGCAGCAATACCTACAACAATTGCCATGATAGCCCAAAAAATAATCATTGCACGGCGTCCCTTGCGATTGTTGAAAGGAAGTCCCCAACCAACCATGATAACACCTATCAATCCAAGCCAGATTTTATAAGTGATAACAATCGCCGAATCAAAATAGGCAAAAGCAACCAAACCTAAACCTAGCAAAGAAATCAAATAAGACCACTTACCCTTCAAAAATGAAGGCAAGGCCCAACCAAATAACACTAAACCTAGTAGAGCAAGAGCTCCACCACCAAAAAATACAGGTACAATATAATTATCAAACATATTCATATTATAGCATATCTTAAAAAGTTAGGAAATAGAATCTATCAACCAAAGCCATATCCACTCTTTAAAATTTATTCACTCTCAATCACAGATTAATTGGCAGATACCAACTATTTATTTTAGTACAAAAAAACAAGATCCAGAAAAGACCTTGTTTTAATAAGCTAATTATGCTTTGTTTGCTGAACCGAATACGTCGATACGTTCTTCAACAGCTTCTGTAATAGCTTCGAAACCTGGTTTCAAGAATTTACGTGGGTCGAAGAGTTTCTTCTTGTCGTATTCTGCTTCATTTGCTTCGTATTCAGCAACAAATTTACGTGTTGCTTTAGCAAATGCGATTTGACATTCAGTGTTAACGTTAACTTTAGCAACACCAAGTTTGATAGCTGCTTGGATTTGATCGTCAGGAATACCTGATCCACCGTGCAATACGATTGGGAAGTTAGGAACAGCTTCTGTCAATTTTTGCAAGTGGTCAAGGTGAAGACCATTCCAGTTTTCTGGGTAAGGACCGTGGATGTTACCGATACCTGCTGCAAGGAAGTCGATACCAGTTGCAACCATAGCTTTAGCATCTTCGATTGGTGCCAATTCACCGTCACCGATGATACCATCTTCTTCACCACCGATTGTACCAACTTCAGCTTCAACTGATACACCGTTAGCATGTGCAAATTCAACAACTTTAGCTGCTTTTTCAAGGTTTTCTTCAACTGGAAGGTGAGATCCATCGAACATAACTGAAGTGTATCCTTCACGAATACATTCCAAAGCATCGTTGTAATGACCGTGGTCAAGGTGAATAGCAACTGGTACAGTGATACCCATTGATTCTACCAAATCTTCGATAAGAGCTTTACACAATTTGTAACCACCCATGTACTTAGCAGCACCCATTGAAGTTTGGATAAGCACTGGAGCTTGTTTAGCTTCTGCTGCACGCAAGATAGCTTGAGTCCACTCAAGGTTGTTTGTGTTAAATCCACCGACTGCGTAACCATTGTCACGAGCTGCTTGGACAAATTTTTCTGCTGAAACGATTGCCATTATAAAGGCCTCCTATATTTTTTTGGGCTTGAACCCGTTTACTTGTTTATTCTATCACAATTAGATTCAAAAAACTAGTTTTTCTACAATTTGTAAGCGTTTTGATTTTTTAATACAAAAAAACCAGTCTCTTGACTGGTTGCTCTGCGGAAAGAGGGACTTGAACCCTCACGACCTAAAGCGGTCACAGGATCCTTAGTCCTGCGCGTCTGCCAATTCCGCCATTTCCGCTAACTACATTAGTCATTATATCAAGTTTGACAATCAGTGTCAATACTTTTTTGAAAGTTTTTTCTTAAAACTATCTCTTGTCTCTTTCGAAACAACTATTATATAGTACCATTTATTGTATGCTATTGTCAATAAGCTTTTTGACTTTTTTTGTTTTTCTGAAACATTATATACTATCTGGAATTAGTCTAAACGATTTTTCAAAGCAGCTAATCGTTCTTGAAGAGGAGCTAAGTAAACCTCTTCTCCAAAGCCACGATTTTTGAGCCCATCCTCTGCACAAGTTAGTAGAGCCTCTGTCAAAGGCAAAATCAATTTGAAATCATCCTTTGAGATTTCCTTTTTCGAAAACAAGCAACGAATTCTAGGATAATCATAGTCAAAAACTTCAAATAAAGATGTGTCTTTTAAAATACTTTCTAGTGTCTCTAAGTTAACTAAAAGACCAAGGTGAAAGGCTGCTGGCGCAAAAGTTGCTGAGAAAGGCTGAGTACAAACACTTCGAAACTCAACAGTTCCCCTAGTCGTTAAATCTTGAAATTGATAAGAACGGTGAGTCTTAAAATCTTCCTCACTTGGCTCAATAGTGACTACTTCGCCATGAATAGAGCGTGCTTTGACAGATGGCGTACTTAGATAGTCTTTAGCACGTATTGGTTCAAAATAGTAGGTTTCGTCACCACGCTTAGCAGTAAAAATGGCTGTCTCAGACAAGTAAGAAAAATAGTCGTCTTCGCTCTTAAACACCTTAGGAAATACCCCTGCATTTTCCTTAAACACACCATGCATGGAATTCTCCCAGAAAACATCACGAGAAAGCGTTAAATCCCAATCAGAACCCCAAAAATCAGAGTTTGCCAATAATACTGCCTTGGGTCCCTCTATTTGATTAAAAGCATTTAAAACTCTTAAATAGGACGTTTTTGAAACATCTAACTGTACCTGACTCCCACAGATGAAAGAACCATATTCTGGATAATCATGAAAGAAAGGATTGTTCTTAGCTTTAGATAGCCCGAGAAAATCCATAAGCATCTCATAACGAGGAGATTTAACAGGTCTGTTGTCATTTTTTGCCCAGTTTGGATTCACTCCCCAACCTTGCAACTCATGATTATCATTCTGAAGATAAGGTTGAATTATACCGAGGTAAGTATCCAAACGTTCCTCAACCTCAGAGATTCTTTCAGCCTTTGCAAAAGCAAACTCAATCGTATTGTAGGAGACTTCAAAAAGAATCATATCTCCAGAAGCTTTATCAATAAGCTGAATAGGATTGTTATCCGAATCATACTTATCAGCTTGAAAATCAAAATTATCCAAGAGATAGGCTAGTAACCGTTTTGTAAGAGAGACATCTGTAGCATTACCACCCAAATTAACAACTGGGTATTCCAACTCAATCCCCACAAATAATTCGGGTTGCTCCTTAATTGGCTCATAATACCTTTGCTTAAGCAGTTCCTTGGCTGTTGTCAAAATAATGTCCCCCTTTTTAAAATAAGCTTATTCCATTATATCAAAATATTCAGACGATTTATAGCCCAAAAAAACGCCTGCTTACGAAAAATAACAGTATTACCTTTCGTAAACAAGCGTTACATGCTTATTTATTCCCATTTTT
Source organism: Streptococcus vestibularis (assembly GCF_900636445.1). Classification (NCBI taxonomy): domain Bacteria; kingdom Bacillati; phylum Bacillota; class Bacilli; order Lactobacillales; family Streptococcaceae; genus Streptococcus; species Streptococcus vestibularis. Next base: position 1,847,896 of record NZ_LR134275.1, read on the forward strand.
ATGATGAGTGTTCCCGCTAGGCGTATGCCTAGCGGTAGACCAGAGCTAGACTAAGAAAAGCTAAGCTATTCCATCATCATAACACTCAACAAAATTGATAAAAATTAAACAAGTTCGATGATTGCCATTGGGGCAGCATCGCCACGACGTGGTTCTGTTTTAAGGATACGAGTGTATCCACCGTTACGTTCAGCATAACGAGGTGCGATTTCTGAGAAAAGTTTTTGAAGAGCAGTTGTTGATGTATATTTATCAGTTGCTTCATCATAGTTTTCAGATGCAATTTCGTTACGTACAAATGCAGCTGCTTGACGACGTGCGTGCAAATCACCACGTTTACCAAGAGTGATCATTTTTTCAACTGTTTTACGGATTTCTTTAGCACGTGCTTCAGTTGTAACGATTGCTTCGTTAATGATAAGATCTGTTGTCAAATCACGAAGAACCGCTTTACGTTGTGAGCTTGTGCGTCCAAGTTTACGGTAAGCCATGTTATCCTCCTATATTATTATTTATCGTTTTTGAGTCCAAGTCCAAGATCAGCCAACTTAACTTTGACTTCTTCAAGAGATTTACGACCTAGGTTACGGACTTTCATCATTTCAGGCTCAGTTTTTTCTGTCAAATCATGAACGGTATTAATACCAGCACGTTTCAAACAGTTATATGAGCGTACAGACAAATCAAGTTCTTCGATGGTACGGTCAAGCACCTTTTCATCGTTCACTTTTTCAGTTTCTTTCATTACATCAGTAGCTTTAGCAACATCAGTAAGGTCAGTAAACAAGTTCAAGTGTTCAATCAAAACGCGAGCCGAGAGACCGAGGGCATCTTCAGGGATGATTGTTCCGTTTGTCATGATTTCGATTGTCAATTTATCAAAACCATCGTTGCTACCTACACGAGCAGGTTCAACTTGATAATTGACTTTTTTCACTGGTGTGTAGATTGAATCTACAGCCAATGTTCCCACTGGTGCATCATCTTTCTTGTTTTCATCTGCTGGAACATAACCACGGTTTGTAGCTACTGTCATAGTCGCTTTTAAAGAAGCTCCTTCAGAGATAGTGAAAAGATAATGATCAGGGTTAACAATTTCAATGTCGCTATCAGTCAAGATATCTCCAGCAGTAACTTCAGCTGGACCTTGGACATCAAGTTCGATTGTTTTTTCGTCTTCGACGTAAGATTTTACAGCAAGTCCTTTAATATTAAGAATAATTTGCATCACGTCTTCACGTACGCCTGGTACGGTATCAAATTCGTGGAGTACTCCATCAATCTTAATTGATGTTACGGCAGCACCTGGAAGTGATGACAAAAGTACACGACGAAGAGAGTTACCCAAAGTTGTACCATAACCACGTTCTAATGGTTCGATGACAAATTTGCCGTAATCTTTATTTTCATCAATTTTTGTTATTATTGGTTTTTCAAACTCAATCATTTATTATACTCCCTCGAAACGAATCTTGTGTACTATTGTTATTAAAAATTACACACGACGACGTTTTGGAGGACGAGCACCATTATGTGGTACAGGAGTTACATCACGGATTGCTGTTACTTCTAGACCAGCAGCAGCAAGAGCACGGATAGCAGACTCACGACCTGAACCAGGACCCTTAACAGTTACTTCAACTGTCTTAAGACCGTGTTCTTGTGCAGATTTAGCAGCAGCTTCAGAAGCCATTTGAGCAGCAAATGGTGTAGATTTACGAGAACCTTTGAAACCAAGAGCACCAGCTGATGACCAAGCTACAGCATTACCATGCACATCTGTAATCATAACAATAGTGTTATTGAAAGTAGCGTGAATGTGAGCAATACCAGATTCGATATTCTTTTTCACACGACGTTTACGTGTTGGTTTAGCCAATGTTTTTACCTCCTATTTTATTTTAATTATTTTTTCTTACCTGCAATCGCAACAGCTTTACCTTTACGAGTGCGGGCATTGTTTTTAGTGTTTTGACCACGGACAGGAAGTCCACGACGGTGACGGATACCACGGTATGAACCGATTTCCATCAAACGTTTGATGTTAAGGTTAACTTCACGACGAAGGTCACCTTCAACTTTGATTGCATCCACTTCGCGACGGATAGCGTCTTCTTGATCATTTGTCAAATCTTTAACGCGGATGTCTTCAGAAACGCCTGCAGCAGCCAAGATTTTCTTAGATGTTGCAAGTCCGATACCGTATACGTAAGTAAGTGAAATTACTACACGTTTATCGTTTGGAATGTCAACTCCAGCAATACGAGCCATGATTTCTCCTTTCTATATTATCCTTGACGTTGTTTGTGTTTTGGATTTGTTGGACAAATTACCATAACACGACCGTTACGACGAATAACTTTACAGTATTCGCAAATTGGTTTAACCGATGGTCTTACCTTCATGTTTTAATCCCTCCAATTATTTCGATTATTTAAAGCGGTATGTGATACGTCCACGTGTCAAATCATAAGGACTCATTTCAACAGTCACACGGTCACCGACCAAAATACGAATGTAGTTTTTACGGATTTTACCAGAAACTGTCGCCAAAATTTGGTGTCCATTTTCCAATTCAACAGTAAACATAGCATTAGGCATAGTTTCGACAACTTTACCTTCAATTTCAATCACGTCTTCTTTTGCCACGCAAAAGTACCCCCTAAAATTTCGATTTGATTTCCTCTAAGCACAGAGGTAACAATTATAAGCCAGACTAAAGTATTATAACATGCTTAAGTCTGATACGCAAGTAAGATTATATAATTATTTAATTGCTGCAATCGCTTTTTTAACATCAGCAAATACATCATCGATATCTTGGTTACCTTGAATATCTGATACAAGACCAAGCTCACGATAATGTGCAATAATTGGCTCACCTTGAGCAATGTTTACGTCAAGACGACGTTTAACAGTTTCAGGTTTATCATCTTCACGTTGGTAATAGTCTTCTTCCTTGTAGTCAGCTGGTGGGTTGAATACTTTATGGTAAGTTTCACCTGTTTCGCGGTGAATAATACGACCACTCAAGCGTTCAAGAAGGCAAGATGGATCCACTTCGATATTGATTACTCCATCAAGCTCCAAACCAAGATCAACCAAGATTTGATCCAAGGAATGAGCTTGTTCGATTGTGCGAGGAAAACCATCCAATAGGAATCCTTTTTCCTTAATGTCGTCTTGAGCCAAACGCTCTTTAACGATTCCGTTTGTTACTTCATCTGGTACCAATTCACCTTTATCGATGAATGACTTGGCCAAAGTTCCCATTTCTGTTTGGTTAGCCATAGCAGCACGGAACATATCACCAGTTGAGATGTGAGCTACACCAAATTCTTCAACAATTTTTGCAGCTTGAGTCCCTTTACCAGCACCTGGTAGACCCATAATTAAAAGATTCATCTTACGAACTCCTTATTTTTGTTTTCAAATAACTCTATCAAGGTTTTAACACATTGGTAGAGTTATCAAAAAACAAAAGAGAAGGGACAGAAAGTAACCTTTCTTTCCCTCTCAATTGTTCATGAGAAGACTTAGTCTTCAAGATTCATAAATCCAACGTACTGACGTTTCAATAGGTAACCTTCAAGTTGCTTCATACCTTCGATACCAGTTGAAATCAAGATCAAGAGAGATGTACCACCAAGCGCGATTGAGCTTGTAAGGTGCATAAACTGTTGAGCCGCAATAGGAGCCAATGAAATAAACGCGAGAAATACAGCTCCGATTGTTGCCAATCTCTTAAGCAATGAAGACATGTACTTTTCAGTCTCACGACCTGGACGAACGCTAGGAATGTAAGACCCATTCTTTTGAAGATTTTCAGCAGTTTTTTCAGGATTTACTTGGACAAATGTGTAGAAGAATGAAAACAAGATAATCAATATCGCGTAAGTAAGCATTCCACTAGGTGTATTATACGAGAGTAGTCCTTGTAAGTTTGATAACCATGTAACCTTAGAGAAGAATGGAAGAATAGTACTAGGAATTGTTGTAATCGAGCTAGCAAAGATAACGGGAATAACACCAGCCGGATTAACTTTCAATGGAAGGTAAGAACTCGTTGGAGCCCCTTGAACCAATTTAGTATATTGAATTGGAATTTGATATTCTGCCTGTTGAACAAATGTCGTAAAGAAGACAATCGCCAAACCTACCACAATTAGCAAAACTACTATGATATATGAACGAGTCAATTCTCCTGAACGAACGTTGACAAAGAAATCCTCGTAAATTGTTGAGAACATTTTTGGAATAGAAGCAATGATCCCTGAAAAAATAATCATTGACACACCATTACCAAAACCTTTATCTGTGATTTGTTCACCCAGCCATGTCACAATTATGCTACCAGCAGTTAGGATTGTCCCAATCAATAGGTAGGTTGAAACATTTGGTGTTTTAACCAATGAAATTGATGAGAGAGTATTAAAACTTGCTGTAATACCAATCGATTGAACAAAGGCTAAAACAAGAGTGATGTAGCGAGTCGCTTGGTTCAATTTACGACGACCAACTTCCCCTTGTTTGCCCCACTCCACAAATTTTGGATAGATATCCATCTGCAAAAGTTGGACAATGATTGATGCTGTAATGTAAGGACTAACCCCCATCGAGAAGATAGAGAAGTTATTCATGGCATTACCAGACACCAAGTTAAGCATGTTCAAGAAAGGTAAATCACTTAATTGTTTCAAACTTTCCGCATTGATACCAGGAACTGTTACATGAGTCCCTACACGAAAAACGAAAATAATGAAGATTGTAAATAAAATCTTATTACGAACGTTTTTGACCTTCAATGCGTCTTTTAATAGTTTAAAGAACATAATGAGTTACCCCTCATTAGATGACTTCGATTGAACCACCTTTAGCAGTGATAGCTGCTTCAGCAGATTTTGAGAATTTAGCTGCTTTAACAGTCAATTTCTTAGTCAATTCGCCGTTACCAAGAACTTTAACGCCTGATTTTTCAGCACGAACGATTCCAGCTTCTTTAAGAACTGCTGGAGTTACTTCTGTACCATCTTCAAAGACGTTCAATTGATCAAGGTTTACAAGTGCGTATTCTTTAGCGTTGATGTTAGTGAATCCACGTTTTGGAAGACGACGGAACAATGGAGTTTGTCCACCTTCAAATCCTGGACGTACACCACCACCGCTACGAGCTTTTTGACCTTTTTGACCACGGCCTGAAGTTTTACCGTTACCAGATGAAGTACCACGACCTACACGGTTACGGACTTTACGAGAACCTTCAGCAGGTTTCAATTCATGAAGTTTCATTATTATTTTCTCCTCTTTTTGTAAAATGCTAGCGCCTCTAACCAAGTAAGGTAGCTTAATTAGAAACTCGCCTATACATGAAATTCAGTTTAAGTCGCAAGGGAACCCTCACGACTTAAATCAATTTTTATTTAACGTCTTCTACAGTTACCAAGTGAGATACTGCGTTGACCATACCACGGATAGCAGCGTTGTCTTCTTTAACAACTGAGCTATTCAATTTACCAAGTCCAAGAGCAACAACTGTTTTACGTTGTTCTGGTTTGCGTCCGATTGGAGACTTAGTCAAAGTAATTTTAATTTGAGCCATTGTTATCTCCTTTCTTATGCCAAGTCAGATACTGAGATGCCACGAAGAGCCGCAACTTCTTCAGCACGTTTAAGTTGTTTCAATCCTTCAACAGTCGCACGAACGATGTTGATTGGAGTGTTTGAACCGAGTGATTTAGATGTTACATCAGCAACACCAGCCAATTCGATGACGGCACGAACTGCACCACCAGCGGCAACCCCAGCCCCTTCAACAGCTGGTTTCAACAATACTTTCGCTCCACCAAATTCTGAACGAACTTCGTGAGGAATAGTTGTACCAACCATAGGAACTTCGATAAGGTTTTTCTTAGCTGCTTCAACTGCTTTACGGATAGCTTCTGGAACCTCTTGAGATTTACCAGTACCAAATCCTACGCGACCATTACGGTCACCAACAACAACAAGAGCAGCAAAACGCATGTTGCGTCCACCTTTTACAACTTTAGTAACACGGTTGATAGCAACTACGCGTTCTTCAAGTTCTACTGCATTATCTTTAAATGCCATTATTAAGTGTCCTCCCTATTAGAATTTCAATCCGTTTTCACGAGCTGAGTCAGCCAAAGCTTTAACACGTCCGTGATAGAGATATCCACCGCGGTCAAACACCACTTCAGAAATACCTTTAGCTACTGCGCGTTCAGCAACAAGTTTACCGACAACAACGGCTTGTTCTGTTTTAGTTCCTTTAGAAACTTCTTTATCAAGAGTTGATGCACTTGCGAGCGTTACACCCGCTACGTCATCAATAACTTGAGCGTAGATGCCTGTATTAGAACGGAAAATGTTCAAACGTGGGCGATCAGCAGTTCCAGAGAGTTTTCCGCGAACGCGACGGTGGCGTTTTTGGCGGAGTTTATTTTTATCTGGTTTCGAAATCACAATTTTCACCTCTTAATTATAATGCTTGCTCATGAGAGCTTTTGGTAAGTAGGCAATCCAAAAAGAATAGCCACAAGGATGAAATCCTATTATTTACCAGTTTTACCTTCTTTACGACGTACGTATTCACCAACGTAACGGATACCTTTACCTTTGTAAGGTTCTGGTGAACGAAGGCTACGGATGTAAGCTGCTGTTTGACCAACAACTTCTTTGTTGATACCGCTAACAACAATTGAAGTTGCAGATGGTACTTCAAAAGTAATACCTTCTGGAGCTTCAACTTCGTCTTGGTGAGATTTACCAACTGAAAGAACAAGTTTTGTTCCTTGGAGTTGCGCACGATATCCGACACCGCGCATTTCAAGTTCTTTTTTGAAACCTTCTGAAACACCAACAACCATGTTGTTCAAGTTTGCACGTGAAGTACCGTGGATTGTTTTGTTTTCTTTTGAGTCGTTTGGACGGTGAAGTGTAACTTCATTGCCTTCAACTTTGATTTCAATGTTTTTGTTAAACTCACGAGTGAGTTCGCCTTTAGGTCCTTTAACAGTAACAACATTATCGTTGTTTGTTACTTCAACACCAGCAGGCAAAGTAATAACTTTATTACCAATACGTGACATAGTATTTAATTCTCCTGTTAGATTATCAAGCCACAAAGTGACTAGTTTTCACGGGGATGAGTTTCAGCGAATATAATCAATGAAACTCGCACAAATCATTTGAGATAAGTACTTAGTACCAGCTTCTTACCAAACGTAAGCGATAACTTCTCCACCAACGTTCTTTTGACGAGCTTCTTTATCAGTCAAAAGACCTTCTGAAGTAGAGATGATCGCGATTCCAAGGCCGTTAAGAACTTTAGGAACATCTTCACGTTTAGAGTAAACACGAAGACCTGGTTTAGAAATACGTTTCAAGTTAGTGATAACACGTTCACCGTTTTGTCCGTATTTCAAGAATACGCGGATGATACCTTGTTTGTCATCTTCGATAACGTCAACATTTTTTACGAAACCTTCACGTTTAAGAATTTCAGCGATACCTTTTTTAATGTTTGATGCAGGTACTTCAAGCACTTCGTGTTTAGCTTGGTTAGCGTTACGAATACGTGTCAAGAAATCTGCAATTGGGTCAGTCATAACCATTTTATATTTTCTCCTCTTACTAGTAGTTTGAATAATTCACTTGCTAGTTAATGATTGAGCTAGGCTCAGATTGTGTTAAATACATTCAAATTAGGTGGAACTAACTTAAATGTACCATGTTTTTACCAAGAAGCTTTGGTAACACCTGGAATTTGACCTTTGTAAGCCAATTCACGGAAGCAAACACGGCAAAGTTTAAATTTGCGATAAACTGAGTGTGGACGTCCACAACGTTCGCAACGAGTGTAAGCTTGCGTAGAGAACTTCGCAGGGCGTTTGTTCTTAGCAATCATTGATTTTTTAGCCAATTTATTTACCTCCTAGATTATTTTGCAAAAGGCATTCCAAGGCCTTTAAGCAATTCACGACCTTCTTCGTCAGTGTTAGCAGTAGTTACGATAACGATATCCATACCACGTACTTTATCAACATCGTCGAAGTTGATTTCTGGGAAGATAAGTTGTTCTTTAACACCAAGTGTGTAGTTACCACGTCCATCAAATGATTTAGTTGGAACACCATGGAAGTCACGAACACGTGGAAGTGATACTGATACCAATTTATCCAAGAATTCGTACATGCGTTCACCACGAAGGGTAACTTTAGCACCGATCGCTACACCTTCACGAAGACGGAAGCCAGCGATTGATTTCTTAGCTTTAGTAATCAATGGTTTTTGACCTGAAATAAGTGCCAACTCAGCAGCAGCTTTTTCAAGAGTTTTAGCGTTGTTTACAGCTTCACCAACACCCATATTGATAACGATTTTATCAACTTTTGGCACAGCCATAACTGAAGAATAATTGAATTTTTCAGTCAAAGCTGGAATTACTTCGTTAGTGTATTTTTCTTTAAGACGGTTAGCCATTTAATACTTTCTCCTTTCCTTCGTGATTAGTCAAGCACTTCGCCTGATTTTTTGTTGTAACGAACTTTTTTGCCGTCAACAACTTTGTAACCTACACGTCCAGCTACACCGTTCTTGTCAAGAACTTGAACGTTTGAAGCGTGGATTGGTGCTTCTTTTTCCACGATAGCACCTTGAGGGTTTTCAGCTGATGGTTTTTGGTGTTTTTTGATGATTGCAACACCTTCAACAACAACTTTGTTTACTTTTGGAAGAGCTTTAAGAACTACTGCTTCAGTTCCTTTGTCTTTACCAGCAATAACGCGAACTTTATCGCCTTTTTTTACAAACATTTGAGTATTTCTCCTATTATTTCTTACGCCTCAATGGGCACCCTGAATATATCAGGGGACTAAGTTTGTGTTAATTCAGATTAAAGTACTTCTGGCGCCAAAGATACGATACGCATGTATCCACCTTCACGCAATTCACGTGCAACAGGGCCAAAGATACGAGTTCCACGAGGAGTTTTGTCATCGCGGATGATTACTGCAGCATTGTCATCAAACTTGATGTATGAACCGTCTGGACGGCGAGCACCAGTTTTTGTACGAACGATAACAGCTTTAACAACATCACCTTTTTTAACAGCTCCACCTGGTGTAGCTTGTTTAACAGTTGCAACGATAACGTCGCCGATGTTAGCGAATTTACGTCCTGAACCACCAAGAACTTTGATAGTCAAGATTTCACGAGCACCGCTATTATCAGCAACTTTTAAGCGACTTTCTTGTTGAATCATTTCAATTGTCTCCTTTTAGTTTTATTAGATAATAACAGCTTCTTCCACAACTTCTACAAGACGGAAGCGTTTTGTAGCTGAAAGTGGGCGAGTTTCCATGATACGAACGATATCGCCTTCTTTAGCAACGTTGTTTTCATCATGTGCTTTGTATTTTTTAGAATAGTTGATACGTTTACCATAGACTGGGTGGTTACGTTTAGTTTCAACTACAACTGTGATTGTTTTATCCATCTTGTCAGATACTACGCGTCCAACAAGGGTTTTACGTTGATTACGTTCCATTATTAGAATTGCTCCTTTCCCAATCTATTATTTGATTTCAGATTGCACAGTTTTAACACGTGCAATTTGTTTTTTCACTTCGTTCAAACGGGCAGTTTGATCAAGTTGACCTGCTGCAGCTTGGAAACGAAGGTCGAAAAGTTCTTTCTTAAGTTCGTTTTCTTTTTTAGCAAGCTCTTCTTGAGACAAGCCACGAAGCTCAGCAACAAACTTTTTGATTTCTTCAAGTTTCATGTCTTCTCCTTATTCTGCTTCACGTTTCACGAATTTACATTTAACTGGCAATTTGTGGCTAGCAAGACGAAGCGCTTCACGTGCAACTTCTTCAGAAACACCTGCGATTTCGAACATTACTTTACCACGTTTAACTGGTGCTACCCAACCTTCAGGTGCCCCTTTACCAGAACCCATACGTACACCGATAGCTTTAGCAGTGTATGATTTGTGTGGGAAGATCTTAATCCAAACCTTACCACCACGTTTCATGTAACGAGTCATGGCAATACGAGCAGCCTCGATTTGACGGTTTGTAATCCAGTGGCTAGTTGTAGCTTGAAGACCGTATTCACCGAATGATACTTCTTTACCGCCTTTAGCCTCACCGCGCATTTTTCCACGGAATTCACGACGGTGTTTAACACGTTTAGGTACTAACATTTGTTATTTGCCTCCTTTAGTGTTTTTACGAGCTGGAAGAACTTCTCCACGGTAGATCCAAACTTTAACACCAAGTTTACCGTAAGTTGTGTCAGCTTCTTCCCAAGCGTAATCGATATCAGCGCGAAGTGTGTGAAGTGGAACTGTACCTTCTGAGTATCCTTCTGCACGGGCGATATCTGCACCGTTCAAGCGACCTGATACTTGAGTCTTGATCCCTTTAGCTCCAGCACGCATTGCACGTTGGATAGCTTGTTTTTGTGCACGACGGAAAGCAACACGTTGCTCAAGTTGACGAGCAATAGTTTCACCAACAAGGTGAGCGTCCAAATCAGGTTTTTTGATTTCAACGATGTTGATGTGAACTTGTTTTCCAGTCAATTTATTAAGTTGAGCGCGAAGAGCGTCAACGTTTGATCCACCTTTACCGATAACCATACCTGGTTTAGCAGTGTGAAGTGAAACAATAACTTTGTTTACAGCACGTTCAATTTCAATAGTTGAAACTGAAGCGTCTGCAAGTTCTTTTTGAATGAATTTGCGGATTGCCAAATCTTCGTGAAGGTAATCTGCGTATTCTTTTTCAGCATACCATTTCGCATCCCAGTCACGGATGATCCCGACACGCATACCAATTGGATGTACTTTTTGACCCACGAGTTTACCTCCTTATTTTTCTGACACAACTACTGTTACGTGAGTTGTGCGTTTGTTGATTGGTGAAGCTGAACCTTTCGCACGTGGACGGAAACGTTTCATTGTTGGTCCTTCGTTTGCGAATGTTTCAGATACTACCAAGTTAGCTTTTTCCAAACCAAAGTTGTTTTCTGCATTAGCGATAGCAGAGTTAAGTGTTTTCTCAACAATGCGAGCTGCTTTGTTTGGAGTGAATTTCAAGATTGCGATTGCATCAGCAACGTTCTTACCACGGATAAGATCAAGAACAAGACGTGTTTTACGAGGTGAAACACGCACTGTACGAGCCATTGCTTTAGCTGAAGTAATTTCTGCCATTGTGTCCTCCTCCTATTAACGACGTGTTTTCTTATCGTCAGCTGCGTGACCTTTGTAAGTACGAGTTGGTGCAAATTCACCAAGTTTGTGACCTACCATGTCTTCTTGGATGTAAACAGGAACATGTTTACGTCCATCATAAACTGCGATAGTGTATCCGATGAAACTTGGGAAAATCGTTGAACGACGTGACCAAGTTTTAATTACTTTTTTCTTTTCGTCATTTGCTTGAGCTTCAACTTTTTTCATCAAATGCTCATCGACGAAAGGTCCTTTTTTAAGACTACGTCCCATTTTGTAGTTTTCTCCTTTAAATTGAATGTACCACAGCGGCTTGCACTAAGAAGTGCTACCGAGTTGGCGGATGTTATGCGCTAAGCGACTAAATTATTTTTCGTTACGACGACGAACGATAAGTTTGTCAGATTTAGCTTTCTTGTTACGAGTTTTAAGACCAAGCGCAGGTTTACCCCATGGAGTAGATGGCGCTTTACGTCCAACTGGTGCTTTACCTTCACCACCACCGTGTGGGTGATCGTTAGGGTTCATTACAGAACCACGAACTGTTGGGCGAATACCTTTCCAGCGATTACGACCGGCTTTACCAAGGTTGATAAGTGATTGTTGTTCGTTACCTACAGTACCGATAGTTGCACGACAAGTACCAAGAATCATACGAACTTCGCCTGATTGAAGACGAACAAGTACGTATTTACCTTCTTGACCCAAAACTTGAGCAGAAGCACCAGCGGCACGGATAAGTTCAGCACCTTTACCTGGTTGAAGCTCAATGTTGTGGATAACTGTACCAACTGGGATGTTTGCAAGTGGAAGAGCGTTACCAATCTTGATATCCGCATCTGGACCCGAAACGATACGTTGACCTACTTCAAGACCTTTAGGTGCGACGATGTAAGCTTTAACCCCGTCAGTGTAGTGTACAAGAGCGATGTTTGCAGTACGGTTTGGATCATACTCAATTGTTTTAACAACTGCTTCAACGCCATCTTTGTTACGTTTGAAGTCAATCAAACGGTAGTGACGTTTGTGTCCGCCACCTTGGTGACGTACAGTGATACGACCGTTGTTGTTACGACCAGCTTTGTTCTTAAGAGAAACAAGCAATGATTTTTCAGGAGTGCTTGTAGTGATTTCTGCGAAATCCAAAGAAGTCATGTTACGACGGCCATTTGTCGTTGGTTTATAAACTTTAATACCCACGTTAATTTCTCCTTTGATTATTCAGCTTCAGCTGCAAACAACTCGATTGCTTTAGAATCAGCTGTAAGAGTGATGATAGCTTTTTTAGTTTTTGAAGTGAAACCAGTGTAACGTCCAACACGTTTTTGTTTTGGTTTAACAGTTACAGTGTTCACGCTAGCAACTTTAACACCTTCAAATGCAGCTTCAACTGCTTGTTTGATCAAGAGTTTGTGTGCACGTGTATCAACTTCGAAAGTGTATTTTCCTGCTTCAAGAGCAATCATAGATTTCTCAGTGATAACAGGTTTTTTGATTACGTCATACAAATTCATTATGCAAGAACCTCCTCGATTGATGAGATAGCTTCTTTAGTAACAAGAAGTTTATCTGCGTTTACGATGTCAAGTACACTTGCAGTTGCAGGAGTTGCAACAGTTACGTTTGCAAGGTTACGTGCTGAAAGTTCAGCAAATTTGTTTCCTTCTTCAACGATAACAAGTACTTTAGAATCGATGCTAAGAGCTGAAAGAACGTTTGCGAATTCAGCAGTTTTTGGAGCTGCAAATGAAAGAGCTTCAACTGCTACAAATTTATCTTCTGCAACTTTAGCTGAGTAAACAGATTTCAATGCAAGGCGACGAACTTTTTGTGGAAGTTTGTATCCGTAAGAACGTGGAGTTGGTCCGAAGACAACACCACCACCACGCCATTGTGGTGAGCGGATAGAACCTTGACGAGCACGTCCAGTCCCTTTTTGACGCCATGGTTTACGTCCACCACCTGATACTGCTGAACGGTTTTTAACCGCGTGAGTACCTTGGCGAAGGCTAGCACGTTGGCTGATTACGACATCAAATACTACTGATTCGTTTGGTTCGATACCGAAGATAGCGTCGTTAAGTTCAACTGTACTAACTTCTTTACCAGTTTGGTCAAATAGTTTTACGTTTGCCATTTTTAACTGATTTCTCCTTTCTTATTATTTAGCAGCTTTAACTGCTGATTTGATAGTGATAAGAGATTTCTTAGCACCTGGTACGTTACCTTTGATAAGGATAACGTTTTTCTCTGGGATAACTTGTACAACTTCAAGGTTTTGAATTGTCACACGGTTGCCACCCATACGTCCTGCCAAGTGTTTGTTTTTGAAAACACGGTTAGGCGCAACAGGTCCCATTGAACCTGGACGACGGTGGTAACGAGAACCGTGAGCCATAGGTCCGCGTGATTGACCATGGCGTTTAATAACACCTTGGAAACCTTTACCTTTTGAAGTACCAGTTACGTCAACAACATCTCCAGCTTCGAATGTGTCAACAGTGATTTCTGATCCAACTTCCAAGCCTTCAATGTTTTTGAATTCACGAATGAAGCGCTTAGGAGCTGTGTTAGCTTTCGCTACGTGGCCTTTGGCAGGTTTGTTGCTCAATACTTCACGTTTGTCGTCAAAACCAACTTGAACTGCTTCGTAACCGTCTGTTTCAACAGTTTTAACTTGAAGCACAACGTTTGGAGTAGCTTCGATGACAGTAACAGGGATAAATTCACCTGCTTCAGTGAAGATTTGAGTCATTCCCACTTTTTTCCCTAAGATTCCTTTTGTCATGAGAAAATATTTCCTTTACTTTAATGTATTTCAAAAAGTTTTTTATGAGCGTTTTTTATGCTCAAAAAAGTTTTTAACGAGCGTTTTTTATGCTCAATGAATCAATCTTTAAATTAAAGTTTGATTTCGACGTTCACACCACTTGGAAGATCAAGTTTCATCAAAGCGTCAACTGTTTTTTGAGTTGGGTTGATGATGTCGATGAGACGTTTGTGTGTACGCATTTCAAATTGTTCGCGAGAATCTTTATATTTGTGAGTCGCACGAATAATTGTGTAGAGACTACGTTCAGTTGGAAGTGGAACTGGTCCAGCAACTGTCGCACCAGTGCGAGTTGCAGTTTCTACGATTTTTTCAGCCGCTGTATCAAGTGTACGGTGTTCGTAAGCTTTCAAACGGATACGAATTTTTTTGTTTGCCATTTTTTCTCCTCTTTCGTCTATTTAAGATAATAGGCTAGCTCCTCAAGAAAACCAACACGGATTGCGTGGCAGTGCAACCAGGCGTGTCGCAACCTCTTGTATCATAGCTAAGCGCTGTATTTACAGCACCATAATATAATAACAAAAGACCCCACTCATTGCAAGGTTTTTTTAAAAATTTTTTCCTTTTTCTTTATTTTCTTTTTTGAGTAAACAAAAAATCCACCTTAGATGGATTTTTTATCAACTTTCTTGAGTGTAGTCGTACCCCATGTGTTCATAGGCTTTAACCGTTGCGACACGTCCTGTTCGTGTACGCATAATGAAACCTTTTTGGATTAGATAAGGTTCGTACATATCTTCTACTGTTTCTCGCTCTTCAGCAATATTAACTGATAAAGTACCTAAGCCAACGGGCCCTCCCCCATATATCTCAATCATAGTTCGGAGGATTTTTTGGTCAACGTAGTCTAACCCTTCATGATCTACATCAAGCATAGTCAATGCCTTATCTGCAATCTTATCGTCAATGATACCATCACCCATGATTTGAGCATAGTCTCGCACGCGCTTAAGTAGGCGGTTAGCAATACGTGGTGTTCCGCGACTACGACGCGCTAATTCCAACGCTGCCTCTGGTGTTATTGTCATTTCAAAGATTTCCGAAGTACGTTCTACAATCTCTGTCAAATCAGGTAACTCATAATATTCCATATGACCATTAATCCCAAAGCGAGCTCTCAAAGGATTTGACAACATACCTGCTCGTGTGGTCGCACCAACCAAAGTGAAGGGAGGCAGGTCTAGGTGAACACTACGACTTGTTTCACCTGCTCCAATCATGATATCGATATAGTAATCTTCCATAGCACTATAAAGAACTTCTTCCACTGCCATAGGCATACGATGGATCTCATCAATAAATAAGATGTCCCCCGGCTCCAAGTCATTAAGTATGGCAACTAAATCACCAGCCTTTTCAATTGCCGGCCCAGACGTTTGCTTCAAATTCACTCCCATCTCATTGGCTATTACAAACGCCATAGTCGTTTTACCCAAACCAGGTGGGCCAAACAAAAGGGTATGGTCTAGAGCCTCATCACGGAGTTTAGCTGCTTCTATAAAAATTTTTAATTGGTCCTTAACCTTATCTTGACCAATATATTCCTTAAAGTACTGAGGGCGAAGGGTACGTTCAACGTACTCTTCATCTCCTAGTAAGTCATTATCCAATATTCTTGCCATAGGCTTATTTTAGCACAAAACAAAAAACTGAGTCAAAATTTGTTCACAAAAAGAGAAGACAACCCTTGCCTTCTCTTTTTATTATTTGGATTATTTTTTACCACCTTTAACAGGTTTCTTATTTGCTTTCGCGATAGCCTCTTTGATTGTATTAGTATATAATTTAGCACCACGGTTAATAGAGTCACTATCAGAGCCAAAGTGAACCCCATCTGTACCATTCCAAATAGAAATATTTTCTTTAGCAATTTGATACCAATCAGCAACCGTCACAAAGTCATATTTCTTAGCCATCTCTAACTCATACTTACGTAACTGAACTAAAGATGCAGCTTCATTTCCAGACTTACTACCATTGTATGGTGTCACAAAGATAATACGGTGACCCTTAGGTAAATTCTTGATGATTTTATTAATAACACCTTTGTAATCATCAATCTCATTAACACCACCAGCAATAACAACATCCTTGGCAAGAGCGTTACTATCCGCATAATCTTTAAGTAAGTCATTGATTGTTGATAGATTACGGCTTACTACTGCATCTATAGCGACATTATCAATACTTGATTCAATCTGATCTTTCGACCTAAGAGCAACAGAGTCCCCTAGAATTGTCACTCCTTTATTCACACCAAATGAAGTAGCCTGACTGTTCTCCGCATTGGTACGCGTCAATTTCATCTTAGTTTGAGCTTGTGACAATCCGTTAGCTTCCAAGTCTTTCTCAAAGTTCCCAACAGCTGGTGCAAAGAGAGAAATGAGCACTGTAATTAAGGTGAGTCCACTGAAGACATAGAGCACAATATGTCGGTAAGGTGTCAAGTCCAAATCTATTCCAAAGATACTTGCCTTTCTTCCTGCAATAAATGGCTCTATTATATAGTAGGAAAGTGTTGCAAAAACAATTGACAGAATCGTTGTAAGAATGACTGCAATAATATTATTGGTCAATTGACTAAAGATAATATATAGCGGCCAATGGAACAAATAGACGCTGTAGCTGATTTCCGCTAAATAACTAATAACCGCAGGCTCTGATTTACCAGGTAACTTCTCATGGAGAATACGTGCAGAGTAAATCATGACAGCCGTAAACAAACTAGCCAAAACAAACCCAAATAGATAGGTAATACGTTCTTCAAAATGAAGGACTAAGCCCAACAATAAGAGCAGAGCAAAGCTACCAACCATATAAAGGACCGTCTTTTTAAGTTCCCATAGGCGAACATTTTTCTTAAACCTAGCAGTCGTCTCATGTACACCTGAAAGCGTCGCAAAAAGCGAACCTAAAAAGAAAGGATAAGCATGCGTAATTGAAGAAAAATACAAGCGAGAAAAACCATCAACAAAGAAAGCACTAACAAACATTGAGAGGAAACTTACCGTAAAGCAGGTAAGAGATACCATGAAAACTAGACCTCTAAATTGATTTTGATGCTTAACACGCTTTGCTAGGAACCAAAGTAAGGCACCCCAAAGAATATAATAATGAACCTCAATAGCTAGACTCCATGTGTGGAGGTAGATATGCTGGTTAAACTGATTCTCATAATTCCCACCAGTTAAAATTTCATAATAGTTAGTTACAAAACCAATAACAGAGGTAATCTGACGCCCGACGCCTGCAATAAAATCATTTCGAACCAAGAGTGCTAAAGGGGTACAGATAAGCACCATCAGTACAAGTGGTGGTACTATACGGTAAAAGCGTCGTCGCATAAAACCAAGATAATCAATGCGCTGCGTCCTAGCCACCTCATCAATCAAAAGTGACGTAATCAGATAGCCTGAAAAGGTAAAGAAAACATCAACACCAATGAATCCCCCAGGGAGAATGCTTGGGAAGAAATGATAGACAAGAACCAAAAAAAGCCCTGTCACACGAATATAAGAAAACCAGTTAATTCTCATCCTTTAAAAATCCCCTGTTTAAATTTTCCTTTGTAGATAGCCTTATTTTCAGTAGTCAATTTTCCTTGCCCATCTGCTTGACCAGATTTGAACTCACCTTCATAAGTCCAACCTTCGTGAGATTTAAAAGTTCCTTTACCATTAAAGGAACCATTTTTAAATCCACCCGTATAGGTATCACCATTATCATAAGTCAGAGTTCCTTGGCCGTTTAAACGATGGTTCTGCATCTGGCCTTTATAGGTAATTTTAGTCCCATCAATTTTAATAGAATGTTGCGTTTTTATAGTCACCAACAACAAGGACAGAGCACATAAAATAATAATCCCTACCGTGATACGCTCAAATCGATTACGATCAATATTTTTAAAATCAAAATTCTTTAGCTGTTTAAAATTCATTGTCTATCCTTAATCCACTGTAACCAGTCTTGGCAACCTGCAGTTACCAAATTGTATGTTTCTTCAAAATCACCTGTGTACCATGGGTCCGGAACCCCGCCGGGTCTAAAGAGCTTAATTTTATCGTCATAACGACCCGCAGATACTTGTAGAAGATCCTCAACATTTGACTCATCCATCCCCAAAATCAGATCAAAGAATTCAAAATCTGACCGACTTATCTGTTGTGAACTTTTGGAAGAATCAAAAGAAACTGCATATTGCCTTAAAATCTTTTGGGTTCCTTGGTGAACTGGATTTCCATGTTCCCAAGAAGAAGTTGCACGACTTTCGATATGCAAAGACCCATCCTGGTCAAGCGCTTTCATTACAAACTCCGCCATAGGGCTTCGACAAATATTTCCCAGACAAACAAACACAACCTTATTCATTACTCACCTCTTATCCAAAGCTCTTAGAAAATCTGCTCACTTATTCTCTTTGTTACAATTGTGAACATACTCCTAAATTATGAAAGTAGGTTCTCATTAATTTTCATTTAATCAAACCATATTATACCGAAAAACTAATTAAATAGAAAGACTTCTTTCCTAATACTATCGAAAAATTGACACGCGTTTTTTTCTAACAGTTATCAAGTCATATATGGCCTTATTCTGTTTACTGACTAAAGAAAAAAGAACCTAGTTTTCTAGATTCTTTGTCTTCATTATTAGATATTTGACCAAACACTCTCAAGAATGTTTGTTTGTTCACGTCCAGGTCCTACAGAGAAGGTAGAGATACGTACACCGACCAACTCACCAACACGACGAACATAATTACGGGCATTTTCAGGAAGCTCATCTAAACTACGGCAACCTGTAATATCCTCTTCCCAACCTGGCAATTCTTCATAAATTGGTTTACAACGTTTCAATTGCTCAAGGCTAGCTGGATAGTAATCAATGCGCTCACCATCAAGATCGTAGGCTACACAAATTTTCACAGTATCAAAACCTGAAAGAACGTCGATACAGTTCAAGCTAAGGTTTGTAATCCCTGATACACGACGGCTATGACGCATTACTACTGAGTCAAACCATCCTACACGACGTGGACGTCCAGTTGTTGTTCCATATTCATGACCAACTTCACGGATACGTTCACCCACTTCATCAAATAACTCAGTTGGGAAAGGACCATCACCAACACGACTCGTATAGGCCTTACATACACCCACAACCTTATTAATTTTAGAAGGTCCAACACCAGAACCAATTGTAACACCACCCGCAACTGGGTTTGATGACGTTACAAATGGGTAAGTACCTTGGTCAATATCAAGCATAACTCCTTGAGCCCCTTCAAAGAGGACACGTTTACCGGCATCAAGAGCATCATTCAAGATAACAGATGTATCTGTGACGTATTGTTTTATTTGTTGTCCGTAAGCGTAGTATTCTTCGAAAATCTCATCGAATGATAACTCTTCAGACTCATACATCTTACTGAAAAGACGATTTTTCTCAGCCAAGTTTGTCTTCAAGCGACTAGCAAAGATTTCTTTGTCCAAAAGATCGGCAATACGGATACCTACACGCGCAGCCTTATCCATATAGGCAGGACCAATACCTTTGTTAGTTGTACCAATCTTATTATCACCTTTAGCAGCTTCTTGCAGTTGATCAAGTTTAATGTGGTACGGCAAGATAACGTGCGCACGGTCAGAAATACGAAGGCTCTCTGTTGACACACCTTCGGCATGAAGATATTCCAACTCTTTGACAAGTGATTTAGGATTGACCACTACACCGTTCCCGATAACAGAGATTTTCTCTGGGAAGAAAATACCTGATGGAATCAAGTGCAATTTAAATTTCTTACCATCGATAACAATCGTGTGACCTGCATTGTCTCCACCTTGATAACGTGCGATCACTTCGGCATCTTGACTTAGGAAATCTGTAATTTTCCCTTTACCTTCATCACCCCACTGGGTACCCACAACAACTACTGATGTCATATTATTTTGATAACGGACAGCTCCATCTTTTCGAGACTGCCTCCACCTTTCTTGAAAAACTTCACGGTGGGAATTTCACCCACAAGTTTTGCGTTACATTTTATTATATCAGAAAAGAGACTAATTGTTCAACGATGAAAGCGTTTATATCAAAATATTCTGACAGTTACAACCAAGATTGCAACTAATTTTTTACTATATATTTTTAATCTCACATCTTATGTAGAGCTACCAACTATTTTATGACTAAATTATTATAGCAGTTATTTAACCTTCTTCATAATATAATCGTTTAACTGCTTTTGATTCTTTAAAACTATTGTTTTGTCAGGATACTTTTTTACAGCAACTTTAAATTTCGTTACATTCTTTTGTGAATGTCCATCTAATAGAATCCATTTCACAAATTCGAAATCGAATTTTTCATTGCAATTTTCCGCCATGCTAGGACGCGTCCGCCCCTTGTATTTTAAATATCTCCTAAAAGCCCGATAGAGACAATTAACTCTATTAAAGTTGAAATATATAATACAGTCAGCTTCTCTCATACGCTCTTCATAAAGACAGGCCGAGTAATTCCCTTCAATAATCCAATCCTTTTGTAACATAAATTTTGAAATATCATCAGTCATTTCATTAACTGTCCGCTCTTTCCAGTTTGATGTGAAATGAATTTTATCTAAATGAAGCACCTCACAATTGTAGTGTTGACCTAGAAAACTTGCCAAAGTCGACTTTCCAGAACTACTATAGCCAATGATTGCAATTTTCAACTCATGTCTCCTTTTTCAATTCTGTTTCTTGACTATTATCATAACACAAAGCATATATTTAGAAGAAATTATCATTGGGAACAACTCTCGTTTAGACAAACAAGCACGTAAAGTTCTGTTTAAAGTGAGTTCTTTCTTAGAAAAATAAAAAAGAGACCTACAATCAAGTCTCTTTTCGATATTAAGCTGCCCCCTACATGGATTTGTAAGAACTTTTCATATTGAAAATAAACAAAAATGTTGAAATATAGCTGATTTTAGGGAAATACTTTTAGGTGTTTTCAATGTCAGGATTTAAAAATGGGGCAAAAGTGGGGCAAAAACGAATGACTCGTATTTGGTTTGAAAACCTATAATACCTAATGATTATGCTATTCTAGATATATAGTTTTGTTATAAATAAATGTCAGTGCGAGATCAAATTGGAGGATAAAATGGAAAAACAAATTAATGAAAAAAAAGCCTTGGTTCCCAAAGCTTTTTAATCTTATAAACTCATTAAAACAACTCCCAGTAAGGTGTGGAATGTTTTTTAGTCTGTGTCATATAAAAATAAATAGAATGAATAGCTATAGCTAGAGCTAAAATGGTTGTAATACTTACTACTATTATAGGATTAGAAGCAAAGATTAAAGAGAGAATCAAGGCAGCCAGATAGAGTGTCGCTTGGACACAGTAGTAACTTTTCGAATAGCGAAGATAGTGTTTGTTATAGGGCCCATTTACTAGGACAGCAGCTTGAAAGAGGCCAAATCCGATATAAGAGAAGCTGGTTGCAAAGAGACGATTAGCTTCAGGATTCAGAAGAAAACTCATCGATACAGTCATCATCATAAGCCCAATGAAAATAGGATAGTGACTGTAAATTAGAAATAGCCCCTTTTGATTAGATTTTTCATCAATAGCATGGTCGAATTGACCAAAATAAAACAAGAACAGAGAAATCATAATAATGAAATAAAGAACCGAATAAATCGAGAAATTCTCGATTGTAAAGAAGTTAGCTAGCTCCATAATCATCTCTCCAAACGTAATAATGACAAGAAGGGAGATGCGCTCGATTAAATGGGGGAGATTTACCTGGTAATGCTTATCTTTACTAAGCAAGATAATTGGCGTAATAAATGTTAGCAGAATACTAGCATAAAGGATATAGACTCCAATGTAAATAGGAAGAAGAGCTGCTAGATAGATTTCTAAACTTCGTAGACCTGTTATCCATAGAAAACCTTTGATACTTTCCCTATGAACATTATCGGTTGATTTTTTAAAAAACTCAACCAAATATTGAAAAAATAAGGTAAGGGTTAATGTACCAATAGCCCAACAGACATAATGAAAATATTGTTGCCAATCAGGTCCAATCATATTGGCTATAAAGAGTAAAAGTCCCATTTTGATAAACATGATTACCATGTTAAATAAAGAGTTCTTTCCATAGCGATTGGTATAATCGGTTTGAATCATCCAGGAATCGATGAGAACCAAAATAGCAATGAAAAAATCAAGGAAAGAATTCCAAGTCAAAATACCGTTATGAAGATGGTCGATTAAAGTAGTTACTTTTGAAATTGCAAAAACAAAAACTAAGTCATAAAAAAGTTCTGAAAATTCTACACGTTTATGCTTAATAAGAGTTGCCATCTTAAGACCTTTCTATTCTAGAAGTACAATTTATTATAACAGAAAATGGTAATGAGAGAAAAGGAGATGCTTAAATAACTTCATGTGACGCGAATTGTCAAAACCTTGGAGCACATTTACCTCATGTACCAACTCACAGGCAGAGTGTTTGATGATTGATAATGAAGAATAAGATTTTACAATAGAAAAGCGAGGATATCCTCGCTTTTTTTATTTAATCTAATAGCTCCTTATTTTCAATTAAGAGCTCTAGTGGAGATTTATCTCTTGCTTCAATAAAACCAGGTTCATATTGGGTATGAAGTGTTCTTTTCTGAGAAGTTGGATCAATATACAACTCTTTTCCATCTTCTGTGTATAGTTGGTTGCCTCTTGTTAGGTAAAGTAAATCCTCTAAGTACTGTCCATCAGTATGTAGGAAATGCTCGATGTATTTGACAGCTTTTAAGATTTCACTTACTTTATCAGAGTATTCATTAGATTCAAGAACACTCTTTTCTAACTCAATCTCTTTACTCGTTCCAAAGAGTTGGGTTGGAGTTGCATTAAAATATTCTGCTATCTTATCCAAATTTGCAAAGGTAGGATAGCTTTTTTGTTTTTCGTAATCAGAGATGGACTGTTTACCGATTCCTAATTACCTCAGTCTCTTCAGTCTGTTAATTTTTTTTCGAAAATTTCTCTTTAATATTAGCTTTCAATTTATCAAATTTTTCACGACGAGCTTCTTTTTTATCCGCAATTAAGCGAGCTTTAGCTTGATGCTCTAAATCTTCTTGAATTTTGAGAGCTGACTCTATTTCTGCCGCAACAGTAGCGACATCCCACCTAGCAATGTGAACCTGATACTTTTCAAAAATAGAATTTAAAACAGATTCATCATTTTCTTGTACAAGTGCAATAATAGCTACTTCGCCATTTGTCAACTTATTACTAACGGTTGTAATTAATACCGAATTGGCCAATTCTTTGTCTGAACCAACGGAGGCGCCAATTGCTCCACCAGCAGCAAAACCAAAGAGAACACCTAGTGGTCCACCTAAAATTCCGATTAAACTACCAATTAATCCGCCTTCGAAATAATCATCTCCTAGGGAATCCATCAAATCAAAGCTATCTTTGACGTTAACAACACCATTTTCAGCTTTTACAATTGAAGCCTGAGCTAATTTTGTATTTTCAGTTTGACCAAACTGTTTTAATTCTGAAAAGGCCTGAAAGGCTTCACTTTCAATATCAAAAATTGAGACAACAACATTTTCCATGGGCTTACACTCCTTTATTACTTTATAGAGATAGAATAAAATCTCCTATATTTAGTAGTACAAAATACTGCTACACAAGGTGAATTATAGCATACAATAATCTTTTATGTAATATACAATATTTTACAAAGAGATTGAGGTTTTATTACAAAACTTATATTCTATAAATTAGACAACTTTAAAATTTTGATTAAAAAAAGATTTGGATAGAGCTGTTGGTAGACTTAGGAAATTTTAAGAACATGCATTAGTTAAACTCAAAATACAAGAAAAGCCTAAAAAGACTATACTGTAAGTGACAAAACAAAACAGGAGGATAGTCCAAATGAGCCACTTACATTAGTCCTGTGAAATACAGAACTAAATCCTTCACTTAAATTACTTGTCTAACTTTTTGGGGTCAGTACAAACAGTGCTTTTTTTGTTGAAATCGCAAAGAATCTAAGCTTTCTTTTTGCAGATAACATTCGCTCTTTTATTTTCGGTATGATTGAGTCGATGCCCCGTTCTCGACCGGTTATTATTGCAACTTATCGAATGCTAGAGCACTATGCCATCACTTTTTGGAAGAATACTTGGAGCAATTCTACGCAGAATGGAATGCGAAAAAGTGATAATTAAAGAGACGAAAAAGCTGAGAATATGATTTCCCAGCTTTTTTGAATGCGATAGAAATAGCAACTAGACTATTTACGAAAGGCCTCAATAATGTAGGTGAAGCCAGTAACTAAAAATGCAAAGGCAATGACATAAACGACAAAGACACCTGTAGCCACTGGATTGAACAGAATCACTAGACCTAGTAAAAATGCAAGCAAGGCTACCCACGTGATATTGCTACCAATAATAGGGAAAATCAATCCTAGACGATTGCCTTTAAAGAAAGCAATAATGGCTTCTACAATTAACCAAATTCCTACAATGGTCGGAATGACGACCGGCAGAGTCACAAAGCCATAAGCAACGAGGTAAAGAGCTAAGAGAAGACTAACAAACCCTTGGAAAAGATAAACAGGTGAGCGAAGCTCTTTTGGTGCAGAGAAATAGCCTAAAATAGCTGCTATAGAAGAAACCAGTAAACCAAATGCAATCCACCAGCTGTAAGCAACAAGATTAGCTACTGGGTTTGTAAATAGGAAAAGTCCTAAAAGGACAAAAACAACTCCTGCAAGGAATAGCAGTAAACGATTAGAAAATTTCATTTCAATACCCCCTATATAGTATAGTTTGATTACAAAAGTATTGTATCTCTTTTGATAGGAAACATCAATAAAATAAATAAACAATTTGGAAGTTTCAGTCTGACTTAAAAAAAGAAAAGGAGTTTTCACTCCTTTTCACAGATTGAAGACAAAGTCCTTATAAAAGTGTCTTCTAAAGATTTTAACTTCAATCTGAAGCGAGGTTATCCTCGCTTTTTTCTATTTATCAAACAATTCCTTATTTTCAATCAAGAGTTCTAGTGGAGATTTTTCTCTTGCTACAATAAAACCAGGTTCATATTGAGTATGAAATGTTCTTTTCTGAGAAGTTGGATCAATATACAACTCATCTCCATCTTCTGTGTATAGTTGGTTGCCTTTTGTTAGATAAAGTAAATCCTCTAAGTGCTGTCCATCAGTATGTAGGAAATGTTCGATGTATTTGACAGCTTTTAAAATTTCACTTACTTTATCAGAGTATTCATTCGATTCAAGAACACTCTTTTCTAATTCAATCTCTTTACTAGTTCCAAATAGTTGGGTTGGAGTTGCATCAAAATATTCTGCTATCTTATCTAAATTTGCAAAGGTAGGATAGCTTTTTTGTTTTTCGTAGTCAGAGACGGACTGTTTACCGATTCCTAAATCTTCTGCAAGTTGAGTTTGACTTACTCCTTTTTCTATGCGTAGTCGTGCCAAATTGGGTCCAAAATTTTGAATAATAAAGGTCATGATAAACTCCTGTGTTTTATTTTTAACTTATTCTATCACCTATAAACTTACAAATCAAGTTTTTAGTTGACTACCCAAAATAATTTTTATAAAATATATTTATAACTTGTAAATAAGTTATAAATGATACAAAATAGTTCATAAGTTTAGGAATAGTGAGTGAGGAGGAAGTTGAGGACGAGACTATGACTTATGACTATTCGAAGCCTTGGTGCTAGAAATTGTGTGGACAAGGGCAAAGGACGAGCCTGACGGGAAGTCAGGCGAAGTCCCGAAGACTGCCGTCCAGACAATTTCTAGCCAAGCAAAAGCTGGCTATTCTAACAGCCAGCAAAAAGGGACACTTAGGACAACGTCCAAAGAACGACGGAACGAGCAAACGTTGATTTGACAGTGTTTCTGAGACCTAAAAAATCTAAAAGAAGGGAGGACAATTTTGTTGGTTTCTATACAAGATTTAAGAAGCATTCAAGAACGATGTGAAATAGGAGAATTAGTACAGAGGTTAGATGTCAGTATTGATAGATTAACGGTTATCTGGGATACAGACACTGGTTCCCTAAGACGAATTTTCAAAAATCTGAAACAGGCAATAAGTACAAAAGTTGACTCATTTGAAATATATGATAATGTTCGAGATGATGTCTTTACTTTAGCTAAAGTTTTTAATGAGTATGATTCGATCAATATTATATTTTTTCAATTATCCACTTATGGAGGTGAACAATTAATTCGAATTGATTTCAATCCTAATACTTTAAAAGAATTTGATGGAATGAAAGTATGGAGGCAATTAATGTATTTTGCCAGATTGAATTCATTGATGGTACGTTTGTCTCGTTTTGATTTAGCATTTGACATTTTCAACAGGCCTGATATCGTTAATTTGCAACATATTAAAGGTGGTGTTACCCATAAGGTCTTCTATGGTCGAGGGGGCGAATTAGAGACGAAATATTGGGGTTCTAACGGTAGTAATGTACAAGTTAGGTTATATGATAAGAATAAAGAAATCATTGCTCACAAGCGCGAAGAGAAGCTAGATTTGGCTGTAAATCCGTTTTGGTGGAGACTGGAGTTCCAACTCAGAACCAAAGCGATTGGTGAGGAGATGGTCCAAGATATTATGAATCGACTTGATAATTTCGGATTTTATAAGCTAGAACATATTCGAGTAGAGCAAAGAGCATTTACAATTATCTTTCTCAACAATCCTGAACTGTTATCATTGGCTTTTCCAAATTTAAAATCAGACAGCATCAAAAAGAAAAAAACAAGAGTCCGCAAACTATTGAGAGAAGAAACGAACCAATTTGCGGAAGAATTAAAAGAAGTATTAATACAGAATCTCCCTAAATTAAATACAGAATTACAACTACTTGTAGGTGAGTTTCTGAATTTAGAAAATAAATAAGGAGGATAACTATGGACAATAATTTAATTAGTAACAAAGAATTAATTGAAATGGGCTATCGCCCTCATACAGCGAATGATATCATTCATCAGGCAAGAGAATTACTTGTATCACGAGGCTATACATTTTATAATCGCAAACGTTTGATGGTTGTTCCAAAAAGTGTTGTAAATGAGATTCTAGGAACAGAGGTGGCGTAATATGGCAAGTGTTCGTTATCGAAAGCGAGGAGATAGCAACTTATGGACCTATGAAATTCGTAACGAAGGAAAGACTGTTGCTCATAATAGCGGTTTTAAAACAAAAAAGCTTGCAGAGTCAGAAGCTGAACCGATTCTGCAAGAACTTCGTTTAGGGAAAAGAATTTCTAGAGATATTTCTCTTGTAGATCTATATCAAGAATGGCTTGAACTAAAAATTCTACCGAGTAGCAGGTCGGAAGAGACAAAGAAAAAATATCTTCTCCGTAAAAACACAATTGAAAGATTATTTGGAAATAAAAAAGTCACTCAAATTCGTGCGAGTGAATACCAAAGAATAATGAATAAGTATGGGCAAACAGTTGGTAGAAATTTTCTTGGTAGATTGAATACTGGAATCCATCAGAGCATCCAAATGGCAATTGCCGACAAAGTTCTAATAGATGATTTTACACAACATGTCGAGTTATTTTCATCCAAAGAACAACAGATGACCGAAGAGAAATATTTGCATACAGAAAAGGACTATCTGGATTTACTTTTAGCAGTAAAGAGAAAATTTGATTACCAACGATCAATTGTTCCTTATATCGTCTATTTTCTATTAAAAACAGGGATGAGGTTTGGAGAGTTAATAGCGTTAACTTGGAATGAAGTTGACTTTGACAGAGGACTGTTAAAAACATATAGAAGGTTTAATACCCTTTCTCATAAATTTGTCCCTCCAAAAAACAAAACGTCTATTCGTATGGTACCGATAGACGAAGAATGTATTAAGATATTACAAGTCCTAAAAATTGAACAAGAGAAGGCTAATAAAGAGCTAGGTATCAAGAACAGGTATAAAATGATTTTTCAGCATTATGGATATATTCATATGGTACCAGATATTGCTAGTGTCAATAAAGCTTTGAGTGTTCTTTTAAATGAATTAGATATTTATCCAATTATCACGACAAAAGGAGCACGTCATACCTATGGAAGTTACCTCTGGCACAAAGGATTTGACCTTGGGGTTATTGCAAAAATTCTAGGGCATAGAGATATTTCAATGTTAGTAGAAGTATATGGACACACTTTAGAGGAGAAAATTTTTGAGGAATTTAATCAAATCAAAGATGTCTGGAAAGATTGCTCATAAAAAAATATGAGGCAAATGATGGGGCAAATCAGTTATAGACAAGCAAAAAAGCCTTTTAAATCAAGGCTTTTTCTTCTGTATTTCTATGCCCCCTACAGGGCTCGAACCTGTGACCCATGGATTAAGAGTCCACTGCTCTACCAACTGAGCTAAGGAGGCTGGATGCTGTATTGGTACCGATGATCCACGGTTTGTATTGAACCCGCGACGTAAAAAGCAGGTGGGCGACTCGCTACTAACTTCAGTTGCTTCTGGGTGAGCCAGCCTGCACACTGTTAATAGACCTCTGTCTCCCGATAATACAAAAATTAGTCGGTCAACACTTATATGTGGATTCGTATACCACAGCAATTTCTATGTTCTTATAATACCACTTTTGAAAATTATTGCAAGAGGAAAAATCAATTTTTTTGCAATCGTTTTCGTTGATTCCTCTCGTATTACCTAGATAACTTATCGATCCGTTCTTTATTAGCTCCAAGAGCTCTTTCATATTTCCCGGTTTCATTGGGTTGGAAATAATTCACACCTCTTAATTTATCCGGAAGATATTGTTGTTTAACCCACTTTTCAGGATAAGCATGAGGATACTTGTAATCTTGTGCATTGCCCAGTTCCTTGCTTCCAGCATAGTGTCCATCTCTCAAATGACGAGGAATCGGTAAATTTCCTGATTTTCTAAGGTCTGCCAAGGCAGCATCCATAGCCATATAAGCCGAGTTTGACTTAGGAGATAAAGCTAAGTCAACAACTACATTGGCTATCAAAATACGAGCCTCTGGAAAACCTACTTTCTGTGCAGCTTCCAAAGCTGTAACCGTGTGAACTTGCGCATCAGGATTAGCTAAACCAATATCCTCGTATGCAATCACAGTCAAGCGTCGTGCTAGACTAGGGAGATCTCCTGCTTCAACTAAACGTGCTGCATAATGAAGACTGGCATTAACATCAGAGCCTCGAATAGATTTTTGCAAAGCAGAAAGCACATCATAGTGTCCATCACCGTCTTTATCCATGGTGATATAGCTACGTTGTAAACTATTTTCCACTGTATCTAAAGTAATATGACGAAATCCATCTTCTGAAGCTGGCGTCGACATGACAGCTAAGTCTAAGGAATTATAAGCCGAACGTAAATCACCATTAGTAGCCGTAGCAATAAAATCTAGAGCATCTTCATCTAACTGGACATCAAAGTCAAAGCCACGCTCCTTATCCTCTAGAACTCCTAGAATAGCTTCCTTAATATCCTCGTTAGAGAGTGGTTCCAATTCAAATATTTGTACACGACTACGGATGGCTGGTGTGACAGAAAAAAACGGATTTTCCGTTGTAGCCCCAATCATGATAATATTACCATTCTCTAAGAGTGGTAATAAAAAGTCTTGTTTAGCTTTATCCAAACGATGAATCTCATCTAGAAGCAGAACTAAGCTACCTGAAAATTTAGCCTCTTCCGCAATTTCCTGTAGGCGTTTCTTGCTATCAACAGTAGCATTAAAGGTTCTAAAAGCAAATTTTGTTGTTCCTGCAATAGCACTAGCTATTGAGGTCTTCCCGATTCCTGGTGGCCCGTAGAGAATCATTGACGACAGCATATTTGCTTCTACCATACGGCAAATAATTTTACCTTCACCAACTAAATGCTTCTGACCAATCACCTCTGAAATTGTACGTGGACGCATGCGTAGAGCAAGATTATCTGGCATCTTCTCTCCTTTTTTAACTGATTTTTTCTTATTATAATAAGCATATACTATTTTGTTACAAAAAGAAATTATAAATAGTTCTTGTCAAACCTAAATTCTTATGATAGAATGTTTTGGTATGTGGTGCTAGCACATCCGTAATAAATTCTACCTAGGAGGAAAACACGAAATGGCTAAAGTATGTTACTTTACAGGACGTAAAACTGTTTCTGGAAACAACCGTTCACACGCTATGAACAAAACTAAACGTGCCGTTAAACCTAACCTTCAAAAAGTTACTATCCTTGTTGATGGTAAACCTAAAAAAGTTTGGGCTTCAGCTCGTGCGCTTAAATCTGGTAAAGTTGAACGCGTTTAATCTTATTGGATATAGAGAGATGACTTTAGTCATCTCTTTTTTTGTTCATCGTCTTTCCCTTTTGGCTATACTTATGTTATAATAAAGAACTAACAGATAATTCTTATAGAAAGAAGGTGTCAGTATGGGATTTACAGATGAAACTGTTCGTTTCAACCTAGACGACGGTAGCAAAGATGAAATCAGTAATACTTTGACAAATGTCTACCGTTCGTTGGCTGAGAAAGGTTATAATCCTATCAACCAAATCGTCGGTTATGTTCTGAGCGGTGACCCTGCTTATGTTCCGCGTTATAATGACGCCCGTAACCAGATTCGTAAATACGAACGTGATGAAATCGTTGAAGAACTCGTTCGCTATTATCTTAAAGGAAATGGAATTGACCTCTAATGCGAGTAATGGGACTTGATGTTGGCTCAAAAACAGTAGGAGTTGCGATTAGTGATCCCCTCGGTTTTACAGCCCAAGGCGTTGAAATTATCAAAATTGACGAGGAGGCTGAAGAGTTTGGTTTTGACCGACTAGGCGAGCTCGTTAAAGAATATAAGATAGAAAAATTTGTTGTTGGTCTTCCTAAAAATATGAATAACACTGAAGGACCGCGTGTTGAAGCAAGCAAAGCTTATGGAGACAAAATCAAGGAAATCTTTGGAATTCCTGTAGATTACCAAGATGAGCGCTTGACAACTGTTCAAGCCGAGCGTATGTTAGTTGAACAAGCAGATGTCAGCCGTGGTAAACGTAAAAAAGTTATTGATAAATTAGCTGCCCAACTTATTCTACAAAACTACCTCGATCGAATGTTTTAAGAAAGTGTAATAGAGACCTAATAGCCATACGAAAATCTAGTAAACTACCAAGCAAATATACTAGATTTTCATCACTATTCAGCGCTCTCTTCAAAAAGGAGAACAATATGTCACACAATCACGACCACAACCATGATCATGAAGTCATCACTTTAGTAGACGAACAAGGAAATGAAACACTTTTTGAAATCTTGTTGACTATTGATGGACGCGAAGAATTTGGTAAAAACTATGTTCTTTTGGTACCAGCTGGTGCTGAAGAAGATGCTAACGGAGAAATTGAAATCCAAGCATACTCATTCACTGAAAATGAAGACGGTACTGAAGGCGACCTTCAACCAATCCCTGAAGATTCAGATGCTGAATGGGATATGATTGAAGAAGTTTTCAATAGCTTTATCGACGAAAACTAATAAATAAGCAATGCCATAGGCAAAGAAATGACTTGTTAAAAGGAGATTGGGATATTGTATCTCAGTCTCTTTTTTAGATATTTTTTTCTTAAATGTAAGAAATTAGAGGAAAATTGACTAAATGGTATTATCTGATATACTTTAAATAAGACAATTAGGGGATAAGACCCTTTTATTTATAACTTTCCAAATGTCAACAAAGGAGTTTAATTGTGAGTCCATACAACAAAGACAATACTTTAGATTCAAGTGTCTACCAAGGTTATCATCGAAGCCACCATCGATCTCATACACAAGATAATCAATCCGAAAAGATTGAAGTGACAATTCAGGGACATACAGACGATTCTAATTCTTCTCAAACAGAGAAAAAAACTAAGATTTCAATTCCACGGAAGCATAAAGGTCATATCCTGATTCTCAGTTTGATTTTGAGTATTTTTAGTATATCAGTTCCCTACTTTACAGACTTTTCCAATAATATACAGTCTCAAAACCTTTACATTGCAAAAATGTTTGCCAATGGTAGCTTACCTTACTCTGACTTTTTTGCGACAGGTGGGTTCTTTTATTACTTCCTAGTTTCTCTGGCTTTCCGTTTAGGATCAACTCTTTGGCTAATTCCTATACAAACCCTTACCTACTATCTTTCTGGTACTTACCTTTACAAGACTGTCATGCACATGACAAGTAATAAGGAGATTGCCACTCTAATTAGTATCATTTTCTTTGTAATTAACGGCACA
The DNA here is from genome assembly GCF_900636445.1 of Streptococcus vestibularis. Taxonomy (NCBI): domain Bacteria; kingdom Bacillati; phylum Bacillota; class Bacilli; order Lactobacillales; family Streptococcaceae; genus Streptococcus; species Streptococcus vestibularis. The sequence goes on from NZ_LR134275.1 coordinate 1,880,338, forward strand.
TTTGGTTTTGGTGGTCTCTACCCTATCCAATTTGCCATGCCTTTTGTCCTAGGTGCCATCTTCTTCTTAACTCGTTACTTTGCGGGTTACAGTCGTGATGAAGCCTTTATTCTTTACGGCTTCGCTGGCACTGCGGGAGCTCTTTTTGAAGCTCGAACTCTTATTTTCTGGATATTGTCACTTGTGACAATCTTCATTTACAACCTTGTCAACAAACACTTTGCTCGTGGTTTTTATCAAGTTCTTTGTATTATTTTTGGTAACATTCTAGTATTGTATCTATGTCTTTACTTTATCCTAAATTTACAAATTACATCAGACTATGTTAACCAAGTTTTGGTTTACAACTTTACACAACTCACTGTAGAAAAAAATAACTTTCTACTTACGTTAGCTTACCAAAGTTTTGCTGTTATCGGCTCTGGATTACTTATTGGTGCACTTACTACAAGCAACCACCTTATGGGCTATGCTAAAGATAAGAGTATCAAGTGGGTACTACTCCTTAGTTTTATCTTTACAGTGGTTTACAGCTTGTTCTCCCAAAGTTTTGGACTTTACAGTATTCTCAACATCGTACCTTATGGTCTAGTCTTGACAGCACTTTCTTTAGATGATGCTATTAAAAAAAGAGCGAAGCGAACCTCTCACCGACGTCGTAATGCTAACCAAATCCACACGCTAAAAGTTTTTGGTATCTTCCTTAGCCGTAATTATTTCTTACCTATAATAGTTTTTGCATTTGCCTTTGCTATGCCAATCATCATGTTCCTATTTAATTTAGGAAATAATGCTGAACGTAGCACTGTCGCAAATTACCTCGCTAAAAATACCAAGAAAGATGAAACTATTTACGTTTATGATTCATCAGCAAAAATTTATTTGAAAAGTAATCGTAAATCAGCTTCACCATTTGTTCTTCCAGAACTTAACACAGCTAAACCAAGTCATCAAAAGGCTCTTTTAGACACTCTTATTCAGGACTCTGCACAATATATCGTTGTCCAGCAAGATACGCAATTGCCGTCTGAGGTTAAATCGACACTTTCAAAAAACTATAAAAAAGCACCTGTAAAAGGCGTTGAACAATATACTGTCTATGTCCTAAAATAGGTTGAAAAATCAATATATAGTGGTTGATATAAAAATATACCACAATATATTGATTTTTTTTTGCCTAGTGCTATAATTAGTAACGAGGTGATTTTTAGATGATTACATTAGAAAAAGAAAAGGTTACAATCAACCCTGATATCAAAGTCATCAAACGCGATGGTCGTATGGTTGTCTTTGATTCAAGTAAAATATATGAAGCTATTCTCAAAGCAAACGAAGCTATTACACCTATCACACCATTAATTGAGACTAAATTGGAGGGAATTGCCAACCGTATTGTGGCCGAAATCAATGATCGCTTCTCTCACAATATCAAAATATACGAAATTCAGAGTATCGTAGAGCATGAGTTACTCGAAGCTAATGAATACGCTATTGCTCAAGAATACATTAACTACCGTACCAAACGTGATTTTGAGCGTTCTCAGGCTACTGATATCAATTTCACCATTAACAAGCTGGTTAATAAAGATCAGGCTGTTGTTCATGAAAATGCCAATAAAGATAGTGATTTATACAATACACAACGTGATTTAACCGCAGGTATTGTTGGAAAATCCGTTGGACTTAAGATGCTTCCTCCACATGTAGCAAATGCTCATCAAAAGGGAGATATCCATTTCCACGATTTAGACTACAGCCCTTACACGCCTATGACAAACTGTTGTTTGATTGACTTCAAAAGTATGTTGGCAAATGGTTTTAAAATCGGTAACGCTGAAGTAGAAAGTCCCAAATCCATTCAAACTGCAACAGCACAAATTTCACAAATCATCGCAAATGTTGCCTCTAGTCAGTATGGTGGCTGTACTGCTGACCGTATCGATGAGTTTTTAGCGCCTTATGCAGAACTCAACTACAAGAAACATTTAGCAGATGCTAAAGAATGGGTGACTGAGGAAAAACAGGAAGACTATGCTCGTGCTAAAACGCGTAAAGATATTTATGATGCTATGCAATCTCTTGAGTACGAGATAAATACACTTTTCACCTCAAATGGTCAAACACCATTCACCTCTCTCGGTTTTGGTTTGGGAACAAACTGGTTTGAGCGTGAAATCCAAAAAGCCATCCTACAAGTTCGTATTTTAGGACTTGGCTCCGAACACCGTACAGCCATTTTCCCTAAACTCATCTTCACCCTAAAGCGCGGACTTAACTTGGAACCTAATTCACCTAACTACAACATTAAACAGCTAGCACTTGAATGTGCTACTAAGCGTATGTATCCAGATATCCTATCATATGACAAAATCATTGAATTGACAGGTTCCTTCAAAGCCCCTATGGGATGTCGTTCCTTCCTTCAGGGTTGGAAAGATGAAAATGGCGTTGAAGTTAATTCTGGACGAATGAATCTTGGCGTAGTCACCCTTAATCTCCCTAGAATTGCCCTAGAATCTAAAGGAGACCAAGATAAATTTTGGGAAATTTTTGAAGAAAGAATAGGAATTGCTAAAGATGCTCTTGTTTACCGAGTTGAACGGGTAAAAGAAGCTACACCTGCCAATGCACCTATTCTTTATCAGTATGGTGCATTCGGTCAACGACTTGGCAAGTTCGACAATGTAGATCAACTCTTTAAACATCGTCGTGCAACCGTATCACTTGGTTATATTGGGCTTTATGAAGTAGCATCTGTTTTTTATGGTAGTGACTGGGAGACAGATCTAGAAGCCAAGGCATTTACTTTAAATATCGTAAAAGCTATGAAAAATGCTTGTGAAAGTTGGTCTGACGAATATGATTATCATTTCTCTGTTTATTCAACACCATCAGAAAGTTTGACTGATCGCTTCTGTCGTTTGGATACTGAAAAATTCGGTGTCGTGACTGATATCACAGATAAAGAATATTACACCAACTCTTTCCACTACGATGTTCGTAAAAATCCAACACCATTTGAAAAATTAGAATTCGAAAAAGCTTACCCAGAAGCTGGCGCAACTGGTGGATTCATCCATTATTGTGAATATCCAGTCCTCCAGCAAAACCCTAAAGCACTCGAAGCTGTCTGGGACTTTGCTTATGACCGTGTCGGTTATCTTGGAACGAATACTCCAATAGATAAATGCTACAAGTGTGACTTTGAAGGGGACTTCACCCCAACAGAACGTGGATTCATGTGCCCTAACTGTGGCAACACAGATCCAAAAACAGTTGATGTCGTCAAACGCACATGTGGTTATTTAGGAAATCCACAGGCTCGCCCTATGGTTAAAGGACGCCACAAAGAAATCTCTGCCCGTGTGAAACATATGAATGGTTCAACCATAAAATATGAAGGTAAACACCTTTAATAAGACCTAGAATACATTATAATAAACTAGAAGCAGCTGGATGATACCTTCCAACTGCTTTGCTTATTTCATTTTTAGAAAGGAATATAATGGGAAAATATCAATTAGATTATAAAGGTATGCAACAAGTGGAACGTTACCACGAAAAAAATGCAACCGTCAAAAACGATAAAAAAGCACGTGTCCAAGCCCTTTTGAAAAAAGCTGGAAAGAAGAAATAATATGATCTTACGCCGACCAAGTCACACAGATAAAGAAGCTATCTTAGATATGATGACTGAATTTGAAAGGGAGAAATCTTCCCATGATGGTGGATTTTGGAACCCCGACAATTTTGTTTATGAAGAGTGGCTAGAAGAAAATCTTCAAGCGGAAGCGGGACTAAATATTCCTGAAAACTGGGTTCCTGCTATCCAGCTGGTTAGTTTTGACGAAGCAGGCCATGCTCTTGGCTTTCTCAACCTTCGTCTCCGATTAAATGACTACTTACTAGAAAAAGGGGGCCATATCGGCTACTCTATCCGTCCATCCGAACGAGGAAAGGGTTATGCGAAAGAATCTCTCCGTCAAGGCTTACAAATAGCTAAAGAAAAGAATATTCATCGTGTTCTGGTCACTTGTAGTATCAAGAATCCTGCTAGCCGAGTTGTTATATTAGCCAACGGTGGTCAGTTGGAGGACATTCGCCATGAAACTGAGCGCTATTGGATAGATTTGGAGTAGAATCATGACATGGAATACACCAAAGCCACAGGAATGGAAGTCTGAAGAACTTAGCCTAGGACGCATTATTGACTACAAAGCTTTTAATTTCGTTGATGGTGAAGGCGTACGTAACTCCCTTTACGTATCTGGTTGCATGTTTCACTGTAAGGGATGCTATAACGCTGCCACCTGGTCCTTTAAGGCAGGAATTCCCTATACTAAAGAACTTGAAGAACAAATCATGAGGGATCTAGCTCAACCTTACGTGCAAGGTCTCACGCTACTTGGTGGTGAACCCTTCCTAAACACAGGAATTCTCATTCCCCTAGTCAAACGCATTCATAAGGAACTACCCGAAAAAGACATTTGGTCTTGGACTGGTTATACTTGGGAAGAGCTAATGCTTGAAACTCCTGATAAGCTAGAACTTCTTCATCTCGTTGACATTCTTGTAGATGGACGTTTTGACATTACTAAGAAGAACCTTATGCTCCAGTTTCGAGGATCATCTAATCAACGTATTATTGATGTCAAAAAATCTCTTGATCAAGGAAAGGTTGTTATCTGGGACAAGTTGAATGACGGTCAAAACAACTATGAGCAAGTCGATCGTAAAGACATGATATAAAAAAGTCTGAGTTTGTAACTCAGGCTTTTTTAACTTTCTTTACAAAAACCAATTCACTATCAGAAGATAAATCCTTACGATAGTAGAACTCATCAAAGGATAATTCTCGTAAGGCATCTATGGTTCGACAATTTTCCTTCATTACAGCTGTCAAAAAGGCTCCTCTAGCCTTTTTAGAAATCGTTGAATGTGTCTTAAGAAGGCCATTACGGTCTTCCATAAAACTAACTGTGAATAACTGCTTACGAAGACTTGGACTAAAGACATCTTCAAATTCATTTGAAAGTAAGGAAACAACTGAAACTTGACTTTCTTCTAAGAATTTATCATATTCAGAACGCCAGTAGTTTTTTAAGGACTGACCATTAACCTTAACCTTGGTATGAAAATCATGACGATGTTCCTGAATTGAATAAAAAGCTGGAATAATCCCATAAAAAGAAGATGTTATAAACACCTGTTGGCTTAAGAAATCTTTTTCACATGTGGATAAGTCACTACGTTTAATATGGCGATACATCAAGCCATTAAAAAGCTCTATTGCAGGATAGCTCCTTGCTTCTCCAGACAAAATTCTATCCCAGCGCTGCTTTTCTTTGCGAGCCTGCTCAGGTTTAATGTTATAAACTGTGGATAAGTCATCTGTGGATAATTTTGCCATTTCTTTGAGAATAGCCACACTCTTTTCAGAAATCTTCTGATACGGAACTTCATCAAGGGGCTTCATTTCTTTTGCGGTTGGAATTAAAAATCTAATCATACTGATATTGTAAAGTCAAGCAAGCATTTCGTCAAGAATTCTATCCAACAAAAAAGAAGCTAACGTTCGTCAACTTCCTTCTTCATTAGTCATCTAAATCAACAAAGCGACCTAGAATATGTACATTTTCTGTGATTGAAACAAAAGCTTTAGGGTCTGCTTTTCTCATATAATACTTGAAGTCCGTATACTCTTCACGGGTAATAATAGTCAGCAATACTGCTTTTTTTTCATGATTATAAGTACCTTCCGCATCATTAATCATCGTTACTCCACGATGGAGTTTCTTCTGAATCATCCGTACAACTGGATCTGGATTACTTGTAACAATCATTGCCTGCATTTTCTTCTGTTTAGTGAAAATCGCATCCGTTACTCGGCTTGAGACAAAAATTGTCACCATTGAATAAAGGGCATATTTCCAACCAAAAAGTATACCTGCAAAAATCATGATAATCCCATTGACAATCAAGGAGATATTCCCAACATCACGACCCGTTTTCTTACGAATAGTAAGACTGACGATATCTGTTCCTCCACTAGAGATACGTGATTTTAGACCGAAACCAATCCCTGTTCCCATGACCAGACCACCAAAAATAGCATTAATCAATGGATCCTCCGTTAAGGTCACATGAGGCATCGCCTGAATAAAAAGGGAGCTCATTGTTACCGTAATGAAGGTGAAGATGGTAAATTTGTGACCAATCTTATACCAAGCTAAAATCAAAAGTGGAATATTAATCGCATAGAAAGTCAATGATACTGGTATCTCAAACCCCAAAGTTCTAACACTCAATGCCGATAAAACCTGTGCCAAACCTGTTGCTCCACTGGAGTAAACATGTCCAGGTTGAAAAAAGAAATTAACGGCGATTGACGATAAGAGCCCGTAAAGTAAAGAAGCTGAGACTTTTTCAGTATATTTTTCACGGGAAATACTACGTGCAGCCTGCAAAATACCCATTTTCTTCGCAGACTTTTTCGCTACAAATTTAACATGTTTATGAAGAGGTGCTTTATTCATTTTCTAAATCTACATGAAGGGCAAGTTCTTCCAACTGTTTATCAGCCACAAGACTTGGAGCCTGAGTCATAGGATCTGATGCCTTATTATTTTTAGGGAAGGCAATCACTTCACGGATATTATCTTTACCTGCAAGAAGCATGACGAAGCGGTCGAGACCGATAGCCAAACCACCATGTGGTGGGAAACCATAGTCCATGGCTTCAAGAAGGAATCCAAATTGCTCATAGGCTGATTCTTCAGAGAAACCAAGGGCTTTCAACATACGTTCCTGTAGGTCTTTATGATTGATACGTAGACTACCCCCACCAAGCTCATAACCATTCAAGACAATATCATAAGCTACAGCACGTACCTTGGAAAGATCCCCTTCAAGCTCTGCTGCAGAATCTTCTGTTGGCAAAGTAAATGGGTGGTGAGCAGACATATAGCGTCCTTCTTCTTCAGACCACTCAAACATTGGCCAATCAACAACCCAAAGGAAGTTGAATTTAGTGTTGTCAATCATGTCAAGTTCTTTAGCAATTTGATTACGCAAAGCACCTAGTGTGTTGTTAGCGATTTCATGTGTATCTGCTACAAAAAGAACTAGATCATTCTCTTCAAGGTGTAAAGTATCTGTCAACTTATCTTCAATACTTGTCAAGAATTTAGCAACTGGACCTGCTAGAGCACCGTCAGTCATCTTAACCCAAGCAAGACCCTTAGCGCCAAATTGTTTGGCAAACTCTGTCAACTTGTCAATACTTTTACGTGAGTATTTGTCTGCATTTCCTTTGGCAACAATCGCCTTAACAGCTGGCGCCTCAGCAAACACTTTGAAGTCTACACCCTTGACAACCTCTGTCAAGTCTTGTAAAAGCATGTCAAAGCGTGTATCTGGCTTGTCAGAACCATAGTTATTCATGGCATCATCATAAGACATTCGTGGGAATGGTAGTGTAACTTCAATTCCTTTAGTTTCTTTCATAACCTTAGCAATCAAGCCTTCTGTAATATCTTGGATTTCTTGCTCATTAAGGAATGACGTTTCCAAGTCAACTTGTGTAAACTCAGGTTGACGGTCTCCACGCAAATCTTCATCACGGAAACACTTAACAATTTGATAGTAACGGTCAAAACCAGCATTCATCAATAATTGCTTAGTGATTTGAGGACTTTGAGGAAGAGCATAAAAGTGACCTTGGTTAACTCTGCTTGGAACCAAGTAATCACGAGCACCTTCTGGTGTAGATTTTGTCAACATTGGTGTTTCAACATCGATAAATTCCAAGTCATCAAGATAATTACGGATGGCGTGGGTTACCTTTGCACGGAGCTTAAAGTTTTCCAACATCTCTGGACGACGCAGATCCAAGTAGCGGTAACGCATACGTGTATCATCACTAGCCTCAACACCATCTTTGATTTCAAATGGTGTTGTTTTGGCAGTATTAAGGACTTTAAGGTCTTCAACTTTAAGTTCGACAGCACCTGTAGGCAAATTAGCATTAGCTTGTTCACGCGCTTCAACAGTTCCTGTTACTTCAATAACAAATTCACTACGCAAGCTCTCAGCTGTTTCAACAACATTAGCATCCGCATTTTCAGGGTTAACAACCAACTGCATCAAACCTTCACGGTCACGAAGATCGATAAAAATCAAACCTCCGAGATTACGACGGCGAGATACCCAACCTTTCAAAGTAATAGTAGTTCCAATGTGTTCACTACGAACACGTCCGGCATACATAGAACGTTCCATAAATACACTTCTTTCGTTAATTTTTTAGTCTTAACTATTATAGCAAAAAGCCCATCAAAACCCCACCCATTTCAGGTTAGAATTTTAATAGACTTTCTTTTTTATAAAACTATTTGCCAAATTGTTTCAACAAATCACTAGTATCTACGTAATCTTCAGCAAACTCTTCAAAATCTTCAAAACGATAATCGGCTGTTTCTAAGTCAAGTAAACTATTCCAACGGAATCCGTAAACATCTTCAATGATAACACTAAGTTCATCAGTTTCCTCGTCTACCTGCCACCCCAAATAACGTTCCTGAGTTTCAAAACTCAAGACCACATCTTGACAATCTTGATGCCAAACTTGACCAAGTAATTGCTGGCACATCGCATGATCACTTGCAGTCTCATCATTGAACCAAGTAATGTCATGTTTATCAAGAAAGGCGATCAACTGCCAAAACTGTTGTTGGAAACGAATGGGCATACTACGATCAAAAGCCAAACTGAACTTTTCACTCCGTTTGAGCATATCAACTATACTAACCATATGCCTCCTACTTTTCTAACTGCTTGAGGACTGCTGCAAAGTTTTTAGTTAGCTCTTCGAAACTTACAGTAACTTCCTCACGAGTAGCATTATTTTTGACATTGACCTGACCTGACTCCACTTCACTCTCACCCAATGTGATAACCGTCTTGGCCTTGAAGGTATCTGCTGACTTAAATTGCGCCTTAATCTTACGTCCAAGGTAATCACGTTCAGCCTTAAATCCTTGATAGCGGATAGCTTGAATTAACTCAAGAGCTTTGCCATTGGCACCTGAACCAAGTACTGCAATGTACACATCCAGACTTTCTTCCTCCGGAAGCTCAATACCTTGTTTATCAAGAACCAAAAGCAAGCGTTCTAAACCAAGTCCAAAACCAAAACCAGCTGTTTCTGGACCACCGAAGTATTCAACCAAACTATCGTAACGACCGCCTGCACATATTGTCAATTCAGACTTATCAATAGTGGTAACAAATTCAAAAATCGTGTGGTTGTAGTAATCAAGACCACGTACCATATTAGTATCAATCACGTAAGGAATGTTAAGACTATCGAGCATAGTACGTACTTCGTCAAAGTGCGCTTGACTTTCTTCATCTAAATAATCAAGGATAGATGGAGCATTTTCAACTGCAACCTTATCTTCTTTTTCTTTTGAATCGAGCACTCGCAAAGGATTTTCATCCAAACGACGTTGACTATCTTTTGACAAACTTTCACGCATTGGTGTCAAGTAGTCAATTAAGGCCTGACGATAAGCCAGACGACTCTCAGTATTTCCAAGGCTATTCAAATGAAGAGTAACATCCTTGATGCCAAGCGTATTAAAGAGTTGGTAAGTCATAGCAATGGTTTCAACATCTGTTGCTGGATTTTTTGATCCAAAGCACTCTACACCTAGTTGGTGGAACTCGCGCAAGCGTCCTGCTTGAGGACGTTCATAACGGAACATTGACCCAATATAATAAACTTTAACAGGTTTTTGAACCTCTGGCGCAAAGAGTTTGTTTTCTACATAAGAGCGTACAACTGGTGCTGTCCCTTCTGGACGAAGTGTAATATGACGGTCTCCCTTATCATGAAAATCATACATTTCCTTAGTAACGATGTCAGTTGTATCACCTACTGAACGTGAAATGACCTCGTAATGTTCAAACATAGGTGTACGAATTTCACCATAATTGTATTTCTTAAATGTTTCACGTGCAACATTTTCCACGTACTGCCATTTAGCACTATCCGCAGGTAAAATATCCTGCGTTCCCTTAGGTTTTTGAAGTTTCATAATGATGATACAGGCCTCAAATAGACCTGCCCTCCTTTTCCGTTATTACAGATATAATCACTCTATTCTATCATAATTTATACAGCTTTTGGGAAATGGTGGAGGATTTTTCAACGTAAGAAAAAAACAGACCTCTTTGCCTGCCACAATGATTAATCTTCTGTCCTGCCTCTTTATAGTTCATGACACTTCTTTTCTATATTCATAAAAAGAGAGAACAAGCTGAGCCTGTTCCCTGAACTTTCTCTATTATGACCAAACCTTATCAGTAATAGCTTTAATCAATTGCAATTTATTCCACTCGTCTTGCTCAGTCAAGATGTTACCTTCTTCAGTTGAGGCAAAACCACATTGAGTTGAAATCCCAAGGTTCTTAAGTGGTACAAGTTCAGCCGCTGCATAGATACGATCAATGACAGCATCTACATTTTCCAAGTTAGGATCCTTAGAAGTAATCACACCAAGTACCAATTCAACATGATCACGGTTATTCCAAATCGTTGGAAGTGGTGCGAAGCTACCTGAACGCGCATCATCATATTCCAAGAAGAAAATATCATAGTTCAATTGACCAAGATACTTAGCTACTGAATCATAGCCACCTTCAAAAAGGTACGTAGACTTAAAGTTCCCACGACAAATGTGAGTAGCCAAAGTCAAATCTTCTGGAAGACCTTTCAAAGCTTTATTGATAGTGTACACATCATCCTCAGCAATTTTTGCCAACTCAGCTGTTTTCTCAGGATTATTTTTTTCATTCTCAAACTGTTGAATCAAATAACCCCAAGTTGTATCATCCAATTGCACATAACGTGCACCTAAATCGTAGAAATGTTGGATGGTATCATGGTAAGCTTTAGCCAAATCATCAAGGAAATCAGTCCATGAATCATAGTAATCTGCATAGAGATCACTACGGTGGTCACGGTTAATGATGAGTGATGGGCTTGGAATAGTAACTTTTGGAGTGATTCCTTCAGGAGTCACTGATTTAAGATATTCAAAGTCGCGATAGAAGGGATGATTAGAATTTTCGGCAATTTTACCGTTGATACGAACGTTGGTTGTACGTGTCTTAGCACCATGGAATTTATATGAATCTTCTTGTTGGTAAGCTTCAAAACCAGTTAAATTCCATAGGAAATCAAGGTGCCACCAAGAACGACCAAATTCACCATCAGAAACTACTTGAAGACCATTTTCTACCTCATGGTGAACCAATTCCTTAACCAATTCATCTTGCACTTTCAGTAATTCTTCTTGCGAAATCTCACCATTAGCAAATTTTTCACGTGCTTCTTTTAGAGCCTGTGGACGAAGGTAAGAACCAACATGATCAAAATGATAATGTACTTTACTCATAGTTATTTACTCCTTTTTATTCTTTCACTTAACGTTATAATAAGCCTATTCTAGCACTTACCCTTATAGCTGTGAAATATGTAATTGCTATCAAAATCTATAACTTTTAACTATATCTATTGATGAAAAGTTTTTGTCAAGTAACTTTACTTTACAAAAAAGATATGTTATTCTGTTATAGTTGATTTAAAATCAAGAACATAAATATTAATTCGGAGGAAATAAAGAAATGGCAGTACCTGCACGTCACACTTCAAAAGCGAAGAAAAACAAACGTCGTACACACTACAAATTGACTGCTCCATCAGTACAATTTGACGAAACAACTGGAGATTACTCACGTTCTCACCGTGTATCACTTAAAGGATACTACAAAGGACGTAAAATCGCTAAAGCTAACGCAGCTAAATAATAGAAGGGAGATACCATGCGCGTAAATATTACACTTGAACACAAAGAATCTGGTGAACGCTTGTACCTTACTTCAAAAAACAAACGTAACACTCCAGACCGTCTTCAATTGAAGAAATACTCACCAAAATTGCGTAAACACGTAATCTTTACTGAGGTGAAATAGGGATTCACTACACGTCACTAGACGGTAGAAACCTTGATTTAAAGCGATTCTTGATTTTCTAAATTTCACTACATCGCAATATAAATCAACCGAATCACTACCTTTTTCACTACCTTTATTTGAAATAAGAATACTGATTCGGACAATAAAAAGCAAGAGAAACTTCATTGTGAGGTTTCTCTTTTTCTATGCTTGCTCCCACATCTATTTTTTCTTATCGTTGTGTTATAATAGAATAGATTATAAAGTCATGCATAGGGTTTTAAAAGTCTCATCAAAAAATCTAAAATTAGATTCTATATATTCTAGATTCTACATTTTTTTACTGATTTTTGATGAAAAATATTCGCGTGATTTTCGCGTGATTTTCGCGTGATTTTCGTATAACTATTTAAGATAAATCCTCAGAAACACGATAAAATCAATGATTTTAATTACCTGTCAAATTGGGGTTTTCGCGTGACAATCGTTTTAAAAACAAATTTAAGCAACATTATATTTTTAGGAAGGAAAAATATGGACTTAAAAGTTGAAGGGGTTGATTTAGAATACAAAAAAGCTAAAAATAGTCTTCCAGAATCTTTCTGGGAAACCTACTCAGCATTTGCAAATACTAATGGCGGAAAAATAATTCTCGGGATGGACGAAAAAAATATTGACCCTTACCAAGGAGTCAATAATCCTCAAAAAATACGAGACAATTTATTCGCTTTAGTCGCAAATAAGCAAAAAGTTAGTTGTAATCTACTTACCGACAACGATATCGAATATGTTGATATCCCAAACAAGAATAAACAACTTATTGTAGTCACTGTAAGAGAAGCTAACCCTGACCAAAAACCCGTTCATCTTAAAAATGATTACCGTAAGTCATATAAAAGGTTAGGCGAGGGCGACGTTCAACTTGATAAAGAAGAACTCAAATATCTTATGACTAGTTCACATGATGATATTGATAGTGAATTGCTTAATAATTTTGACGAAAATGACCTAAATTTAGATACCATAGAACATTACAAGCAATTATTAATTAAACTTACTGGTAATACAAAATATAATAGCATTTCTTTGAGAGATTTTCTAATCGAAATTGGTGTATTTAAAAAAGACAGGACAGATAATACATATAAATTAACTGCAGGAGGACTGATATTCTTTGGAAAGTATAATTCTATCATTTCTCGTTATCCCAAATTTCAATTAGACTATTTTGAAAAAGATACATCTCTTTCAACTAGATGGAACGATAGAATTTCAACTGGTGATATGATGTACCCTGATTTGAATATGTTCGACTTTTTCAATTTATCATATAATAAATTAACTACTACAACAAATGATAGATTTGAGCTCAGTAATGAATCTGCTCATCGTTTACCATTCAAGAAAGACCTATCTGAATCTATACGTGAGGCTTTAGTAAACTGCTTAATGCATGCTTACTATGATTTTGATTCTCCTATAGTTATTACAGCATATCAGGATTTCTATGAATTTAAAAATCCAGGTAAGATGAAAATTTCCATTCCCGAATTTATACATGGTGGTACTTCCAAAACAAGAAATAGTACAATCTCTTCACTATTCCGAAGAATTGGGATGTCAGAAAAAGCTGGGTCAGGTGGACCTAAAATTTTTGATATTTCCGAAAAATATAAACTAAAAATTCCTGAAGTAAGTACAACTTTTGATAGTACTATTATTACAATCTGGAAGGTGGATTTACTGTCTTCTTATACAGACACATCAGAGAGCGAAAAGATAATACTTGAATATATCATTAAAAATGGTAGCATTACTAAAAATGATATTCTTGAAAATTCTCTAATGACAGAGTACAAATTTAGAGAAAACCTGAAATCCCTACAAAATAAAAAGTATATTGAAATAGAAGGTAAGGGACGGTCTACAAGATATGTTCTCCCTAAAAGTTCAACTGAACAATACCACATTATTAAACAACAAATCAAAAGTCTTGGAGATATCATGACCAAATATTAAACCTTTTCTAAAATTTGTGGAATCCAAAACGCAGGCTCAAACCAGCCTGCGTTTTTTATTTTGCCACAACTTCTTTTGTCGCTTCGATTTGTTTATCAGCGTACAAGACGACATCTTTAATAGCTAATTTTTTAATAGCTTGTACCAAGGTTGCCATGTAATCAAAATGGATTTCTCCCTTTTCATTGACTGGTAATTTTATCAGTTTATCCTTGACTACATTCCAACCACCTAATTTGTTTTTATATGAGTAAATCGGTAGGTCTGTAACCTTATTGATACTCGGAACAATAAAGAGGTAGTCATTTGGTCTTAGTTGCTTATCCGAACCAATCCAATCAATAGCATAAGCATCAGACAAGACAGTAAACTCTTGTGATTGGAAGTAAGCCCTATAAACATCACTGTTAGACGGGATAGAGATAACATTTTGTAGAACCGTTGCTCCTTCCTTAGGAACATAGTAGTTTAATCCTTGATTCATAAAACTAGAGGTCAAGGCAGGTAAGCTGAATTCTTCTTGTGGTTCTTTTGGTAATTCTTTTGCTTTATAAGGTAATTTCTTGGTTTTAACTCTATCAAACAAATCACCAATGCGGAACTCTTGCCATTGTTGTTTATCAAATACCTCTAAAGCCTCTTCTTCTTCTTGAATAAGTTTATAATCTTTAAAACCACTTACTAATAGATACGCCTCGAGCGTCTCGATGCGTTCCGCCTCGAGTGCTTTTATAAATTTTTCCATAAAATTAAATGCTATTTTTGATTTTATGGCAGGCAATATCAATTCAATTTCATTTAATTTTTGTGCCGAAACAGTATTCGTGTATCCAAAATGATTCAAATGATTCTGAAGTACGGCGGTAAAAAACAGTCCCGAAAGTTTATTCAAATCAAATTCAGAAGGCTCTAACACCAGTACACCATCTGTAGTAACAAATTTTTCTGGTTGAAAATATACAATGCCTGTTTGTCTTCCTACAATAATTGAATTCCCATTAAACTCCCTGTATTGCTTATCATTAAGTACTCTTGTTACAAAACCATTGCCAGAATCATTTTGTGCAATAAATGCGATTCCCTTAGAGTCTTCAACAAGCAATCCTTGATTCTGGATATCCCCTCTTTTTATATCACGAAAAAGCTTATTTAATCTAAAAGCCTGCCACTCGCCTCCTTGTTCATAGAACTGTTGTTCTACTTGTTGAAGACGAGGGCTTAAACTTTTTTTGATGAGTCTTCCTCTTTATTCTTCAATAATTGGCTAACTTCCCATGATAGATAATTAGCTACTGTCTTTTTAAAATCTCTAATACTTGGAATTGAACTGATTTTGATATGCTGGTCAAAGTTCCAATCTTCACCGTATTTTTCACCTGACAGAGCAATAACATCTTCAATGTACTCTTTTTCTGTGAAAATATTCAACTCAGCTTTACCAAATCTGACGAGATTAACCACTTCTTCATAGCGTCCTACCGCATTATCAACATCTTGTAGGTTAGTGCTAGCTTTTGATTTCTTACGGTTTGAACGTTTATAACCATCATTTCGTAAGTCAATAAACTTCACTCGATGTTTGGCTTCGTGTTTTTCTCCAACCTTAAAGACATAGATAGAAGTTTGAACGTTAGACTTACCAATAAAGATATCCATTGGCATTTTGATAGACGCTAAAAGCGTGTTATGTTCTAAAATCTTCTGATTGATTTCTTTAGCTTTTCCAGCACCTGCTGAATCTTGAATAATGATAGAAGCATAGCCACCCTTCATCATAGATAAGGCACGCTTGACAAAGTTCATACCGTTCCCTGTTTCAGAATAAGGAGGATTCAAAAGGAAAACATCTGCTGGAAAGTTTTCATTATCTTTGCCATAACCGTATTTCCCATCAAACTTTTTCAAACTATCATCTTGCAAGATATTACTTGAACCATCTCCCATGAGAATCATGTTCAAAACAGCTAACATGTAGATTTCTGGAAGAATTTCAATTCCAAGAATTTGTTCAGCTTTTATTTTCTCTTCCTTTTCTCTGAGTTCGTCAGGGCTTGTAATTTCTTTTTTAGCATCGTCTAACATCAGATTCATGGCAGCCACTAATAGACCACCCGAACCAGTCGCAAAGTCCCAAACGTAGGAATCTTTGTTTACTCGTGCTAATTTCGCCATCAGAAGTGCCACATACCGAGGAGTTAATACCACGTCATTTTGGTCGTCTCCTGCAAAACTCAACCATCTAAACATGATATTAAAGAGCTTGCCTGTAAAGTCCGTATCTACTCCGATTTTGTAGAAATAGCCTAGGTCATCAATCACCTCTGTAAAGATTTCTTTGAGGAGAGACACCCCATTTCTTGGGTCTGAAAAGCTAGATTCAAGAATCGTAGGCTCTAAATGACGCAAAATTTGTTTTTGTTTAGCTTGTGGTAGATTCTTCTCTTTCAGAAACGCCTTAATTTTACGAATTAAAATATCTCCATCTGTATCACCTTCTTCATCAGAAGATTTTAAATCTGCTGGCTCTAAGGGTTTCACCTTACCTGCAACCCCTAAGTTTGCCATGATACTAGCAGCCACTAGATGAATACGTGCCAAAGCACTGATGTTTTTCTGTTTGTTAAAGAGACTTTCATTTATCTTTGTTAGAGCGTCTTCAATTCTATCTTCACGTTTTTGGTGAATCAAACGTAGTTCAGCTTCTGATAATTGTAACTCTTTTACCTTTTCTGTAAATTCATCAAAGTTTTCAGGTTTTAGGAAGGATAAGTCAGAATACTCACCAACTTTTTGACCAATACCATAGTTAGATTTGGAAACATAGTAAACACCAAAGCGAGTTTCAAGGTTGCCTGCCTCGTCCTCATCTCCTGTAATCCCAATCGCAATCACATCTGTATAACTAGAATATTGAAGAATAGCATTAGCATAGTGAACTGCCCCATTTACCGCATAACCGTTGATATTGGTATAGTTGGGTTCGCCCTTTTCTTTACCACTTGTTTTCGTATTGGCGACATGTTCTTCTTTGTCCAGCTTTTCAAGTTTGTTACTACCCCACTTCAATTCAATCATAATCGGGTAGTAGTCTAGCTTGCTATCTTTCAATAATAGCTTAACATCAACCAAATTTGCACCCTCACCACCTGTTTTAGAAGGTGCTTTTGACAAAGCTTTGTCAATTTCTGGGTTAACACTTTCATTTTGTGTCACAAATTCCATGTCATAAGACGTTAGCCATTTTTCAACTTCACGTTGGATTTTTACTTCTTTACTCTGTTTCGTTGCCATTGGTTAAACTTTCTAATATATCCATTAAGTTAGCTCGCTTTATTGCCCAGTGAGTTCTACTAAGTTCCCACTTTTCTAATTTCAAAGCAGATTGATGAAATACTACTGATTCTAAATCAATTTCACACTCTTTATGAAAATCAAATTTTGTATCTCCAGCTCTTTTATCTATGTCTACTAACTTTCCGAAAAATCCAATTTTTATATCTTGATTCATATCACTGTACTCAGGGAGAAATAGAGCTGGTAACCTTGTTATTTCGTCAATATCTTCTAGTGTGAATTGAGAAAACTTTTGTTTTATTGCTGTATTTGTATATTCAAAAATTCTTCCATTTTCTATGGTAAATGAATCTCCTTCATACTGTTCACCGTAAATTATAAATAAGTTGTAGTATTCATTAGGAGAAAGTATTTTACGTGCAGGTGTATAGTTGACGATATTGTTTACATTGTTCGCTTGCTCAATGTTATAAATTCTATCTGCATTTTGTTGTAGTGTCTGTGTCGGAAATCCCGATGCTAAATTCCCTTGTTTATCAGGTAAGTTTGCCAATGTACTCTCCTTAGTTTAGGTTTTCTAAATGTTCTATATTATAGATATTGTTAGCATACTGATTTATGATTTTTGAATTATTCAATACTTGTTGTTTCATAGATTCTTTATCTTCAGTATTAAATTCATTCTCTTCTTCGTTCTCAATTTCTGATTCTTCAACATGCTCTTGTTCTACTATTCCAGCAGTTTGTTCATTCAACTCTTCCACACTTGGGTTATAACGAGTTATTTCTAAATTAGGCAAAGACTTTCCCAGTTCTGAGTTGCTGAATTTCCATTGCGTACTTACTCCATTTTGAGAATACCATTTCTCAAATGTTGCTTTACCGAGTGTATTATCAATTTTATTTACAAATATATATCTCATCACATCTAATAAGAATGGCTCAATTTCTACTGTTGTAATACTTAATAATTCTGACTTAGATACAGTATTATTAGTAGAAACCTTAAATCGTTCCGAAATATCAATTGTTTCATCATTACAGATTGTTTCTATAATAGCAGAAGCAAACCATTTCAATTTTGGCTCTGAAAACTTATTACTTATAAACGCAGACACACTCTCAAGTGTGTCTTTTTTATTTTGATTAACTGAAGTTTCAAAAGAATCAATAAAAGTTTGGTCGTCAAAGGTCAAATACGTTGTAGTATTTGTCACACATTTTTTATAGTCAGACACATTCTTTTTAAATGATGTCCCTTTAGGTTTTAAAAGGGATTCCCCTGTAAAGATCTCGATGAACGATAACATCATATCATCTTCATTTAAACCATCACTTTTATCTGTTTCAACGTAATTTAGTTTGGTACTACGTACTCTTTTTCTAGCTTTTCTAGCTTCGATAATGAGACCAAATAATATACCTCCTGTTAAATGTGAATTTTTATCAGACATCTTTACTCCTCGCAATATATTTAGTAACTCTATCCACTCTATCTACCTTTTTAAAGATTGACAATAACGTTATCTACTCCATACTTTAGAGTGAAGATGAGACATGACAGATTTACTTGTAATTATATCAAAATTGTGTGTCTTTTTCTTCAAATAAATAATAAAACAGTCCTAACTAGTGCGCACCAAGTGGACGGATTGAAACGAATATGAAAACTCTGGCGATAATGGTCAAGTTCCGCATATATCTGTTTATCCGTTTATTTGTTGTGCCTTTTTGCACTACATCGGTTATTCAGTGCAGCTCATACTAGTTTCTTTCTGTCCAAACTCAGGACTTAGAAAGAGGCTAATATGCCAGCAAAAACATTTAACGACCGTCTTACTCCAGAGGATAAAGAAGAGATAAAACGTTGGGATAAATTCTTACGTAATGACAATAAAGCATTTGCTAATGCCAATCGTCGTGACCGTTATCATAACCTCGGGAGTCTTGATGAAAACATTTCCATTGATGGACGAGCCACTGACCTCTATGAGTTGATAGCTGCCCCTTCTTCAAATGGTGAAGAAGTTCTTTTAACCAATGAACTAATAGAGGTTGTCATCAAATTCCTTGACGATTTAAAACCAGAGGATAAACTCATTATGATTGGTAAATTAACTGATAAACCCATGCCATCAACCAAACTAGCAAATCTTCTAGGAATGAGCGACAAGACAGTAACAACTCATTTCAAAAAATATCAAAAGATGTTACAGCAACAACTGAAAGATTATATTTAAGTAATCCTTGAAACTGGTAATCAATCTGATTATCAGTTTTTTTGAAGACGCTCCGAATTTAGACTACCGAATCTCCTTAAAGATAGGGAGAAAAATAAAAAATAATTAATTTTCAAAAAACTCCGAAATCCATTTCCTGAATCTCCTATAAGATAGAAAGGAAAAAATTAACAAGTCTAGCTCATGACCTCAAACCGAGCATATCAACAACACTACAAAATAAAAAATAGAATACAAGAGGTATTTCAAAATGAAAATGAAACCCAAATACCGCAAAGGCGGATATTCAAACCAAACAGCAGAACAATACGTTAACCTTCAAGCTCCTATTTACTTACTTAGTGAAGAAATTGAGCCCCAACAAAAATTTGAAGATGGCAAACCAACCGGTGAGATTATTGCTTATAAAACATGGTTCGGACAAAAAGGACTTCCACCATTTCAAGTAAAATTCCTTGAAGAACCTGCACTTCCTGAATATCTTTCTCTTGTTACCTTTGATAATTTGCAGGCATGCGAAGTAAATTATAATGTTTATTTCAAAGCAGACGGATTGAAAGAGGTGAAATAATGGTTCACTCTCTTGCAAAAAGAGAATTGGAACAATACCTGTTACAGAGCCTAAATATGGCTTTAGGCTCTGTATTGCAGGGCGAAACATCGTATACCAATTCTTTTAATATTTCTGTTCAAGAAGATGGTTTTATCTTCGTTCCACGTCTTCCATCTGGATTTATCATTGATGACGACTTATATCAAAAGATTTTCCTAATTGCTAATGCGTCACTCTATCCACAGTACACATTATTAAAGCAAAATTCTGCTTTCTTTGTCGCATTAAAAACAGATGATATTCATGTTCAACGAGGACTGTTCTTTCCATGGAAAAAAGGTATTTCTGAACGCCTTATCATTTCTGAACTTGAACAATTCACGTCATCACTAAAAGGGAATGATATTCCTATCATGAAAAATTTGGTGATTAACTATGATAAAGTAACTTCTATCGCCATTGCTGGTAATTCAGGAAGTGGAAAAAGCTATGCTCTGACGTATATGCTAAGTGTCCTTAAAAACATTTCTGACTTAATTATCGTTGACCCTAAGTTCGATACTCCCTCACGCTGGGCAAGGCAACATCAAATTGCTGTCATTCACCCTCAAGAGAACCGCTCCAAGTCTGATTTTGTATCAGAAATTAACGAAAGTTTGAGTCAATGTCTGTCTGTTATTCATAAGCGTCAAGGGATTCTCTTTGAAAATCCACGTCATGAGTTTAAACATCTAACTATTGTCATTGACGAGGTACTTGCTTTGTCTGAGGGAGTTAATAAAAATATCAAGGATTCCTTCTTTTCCTTACTCTCTCAAATTGCATTGTTAGGACGAGCAACCAAAGTGCATTTACTCCTTATTAGTCAGCGTTTTGACCACAATACAATTCCTGTATCAGTCCGTGAACAGCTCAATGTACTTATTCAGATTGGAAATATCAACCAGAAAACTACACAGTTTTTGTTTCCAGACCTTGACCCAGAAGGTATTGTGATTCCGATTGGAAAAGGAACTGGGCTTATCCAGATTATAGATAATGAACACCCTTATCAGGTTTTGCCCCTACTTTGTCCAACCTACTACACAAAGAAAGGTATTCTCTAGCCAATGAAAAGAAATTATTATCAACAAATATTCAACATCTGTACCTTGTTATTAATTCTAATTTTTCTTTGTTCTGTCGGTTCTATTATATTTAGTATCAGCATGAACACTTTACAAAGTATTACTTATCTAGCCTTCCTTTATCAGTTTGTAAGTTTACTTTATATTACTAACTTGCTTATTGCTTTTGTCTCGCTCTTCCTTTTCTTAGCCCTTATTTATTGTGAAGTTTTCTTACGATTGAAGGAAGACAGTCTAACAAACTTATGGAAATCTGTTTATCAGACATTTTCTATGCGTATATTTTTAAGGCAAAGTGAATACTCTGAAACCGTAACAGCCATAGAACAAACAAAAGTGACACACTACAACCCCATTAATAAATACTTTAATCAAGCAGTGCGAAAAACAATTGTAGACATTCGAGAGAATAAAGTTACCCTATTGATTCGCATCCCTAAAACTCAACAAGCAACAAAAATTCTAAAAGATATGGAAATGCTTATTAGTGAAGAAATCTACAACTGTAACTCTGACTATTACTTTTCAAGACCTGAACGAAACGGCAAATGGTTGTACTTTGTCGGTACTAAACGAAAATAGCTAAAAGGAACGGTGCTGTGGCTCACGAAGTGAAAGCCAGACAGCACCGTTCTATACTCTAGGATTTTATGGGGTTACTACGACCCCCATAAAATCAATAATCAGTAATCACACAATTCAAATAAATTCAAAAGAGGTACTTGCTTATGGCAAAAGAACAACGTTCCAATAAGTGGGCTTTCCTATTCTATAAAGAAAGTGCACCAGATAACTATTTAGATATACTTGAAGAAATTCATGTCCCTTTTGTACTTTCACCGTGGCATGATAAAGATATAAATAAGAAAACTGGAGAGTTTAAAAAAGCTCATAAACATGGTGCATTCTATTTCGATTCTCTTAAAAGTTATTCTCAAGTCTCGGAACTTATCAAGGATAAATTAAACGGTCCTGCTCATGTCGAACCTGTAATATCTCCAAAGGGAATGTATGACTATTTTATCCATGCAGAAAATCCTGATAAAAGTCCTTACAATATTGAGGATATTGAAAGCGGTTGTGGTTTTGAACTAGATAAATTTCTAGTGCAACAAAATTCTGATGACTTTACAACTGAGGTCATTGATACGATTGAACAAAATGACTTCACAGAATTTGAAGAACTAGTCTGGTACGCACGAGATAATAACACCGCTTTACTAGGACTAATCATTGAACGCACTTACTTTTTCGCTCGTTATCTGGATTCACGTCGGCACAATCCGAAACGGTTAGAAAAAGTTATGGAAGAACACGGAGGAACAACCGATGGACACGATTAAACTAAACCAAATTGAAGAGTTGCTAAATACACTTATTACAGTTATTCAGAAAGGACTACAAAATACTGGTTCTTATGGAATTGTAACGCAAAAAGAACTTCTAAAAATTTTACAGATTTCTCCTAACACCTTGAAAACATGGGAAAATAAAGGTTTGAAACGCCTTGAACCTCCAATTGAAGGAACACGTACTGTCTATTATAAAATGGAAGACGTCATTGATTTTTTAACTATTTAACTTCCAAATATGCTAGAATATGATTATCAAACAAAGAATGTGAGGGTTCTATTCTAGCCTTTTGATTGTCCGAAGAAAGAGGCTTTATGAGTAAAGAAATCATTCAACACAATAACAAAAAGATAACAAAAATCACCAAACAAAATGGTGATATCAGCTATTCAATCAAAGGGGTTTACATTGGAACTGATGTAAAAACTGGAAAACGAATCACAAAAACCATTACTGCTAAAACATTAAAATCTTTGGATAGAAAAATTGTTGAAGCTAAAATTGAGTTTGAAAAAGCTGGCTCTACTATTAAAGAAACTACCCAAATTGATAACTTTGAAAGTCTAGCTGAGGTATGGTTTAGCAACTTCAAAACTTGGGTATCTTCACAAAATACCATTAATCGAGTTAGAGGGTATCTTGATACCTATATTATTCCTTACTTTGGGGACTATAAACCTGACCAGATTGAGCCTGCTGATATTCAACTTTGGGTCAACAAGTTAGCTGAAAAAGCTAAAAAATCCGTTGATTCTGGCGTAAAGCGTGCCCCAAAAGGTAGTGCAAAGGATTTTGGAGCTATGGCTCACAAGGTCAGTGATATTTTTGATTTTGGTATTACAAACTGTGGGCTGACTACTAACCCAGCTAAATCAATCAAAATCCCTCCAAAACCTAAGGCGAGCAAAGAACGTATCATGGTACTACATGATGACGACTTGAGGCACTGGTTATCCTACCTTGAAAACTTGCCCAACACAAGAGCAAATAGACGCTTTAAGGTCATTTGCTACACACTATTAGCATCTGCATTGCGAATAAATGAGTTATTGGCATTAGAAATATCTGACCTAGATTTTGAAACTAATGAAATTCTTGTTAGCAAAACACTGATGTGGAAAAGTGCAAACAAGAAACTAGGTCTCAAAGGAGAGATGGTTTGTAAGCAAGCTCCTAAAACTGACTCTGGAAATCGCAGAGTTGCCGTTCCACTTTCAGTCATGGAAAATCTCAAAGAGTTTCATGAAGAAATGACTGTCTATTTTGAAGAACATGGTTTACCAACATCTCCACTCATTTTTCCAACCATATACGGTAACTATATGTGTGATAGGAACGAACGAGCAACCCTTAAAAAGCGATTATCAGCTCTTGGTTTACCTGACTATGGCTTCCACCTCTTCCGCCATACACACGCTTCTATGATGTTAAATGCTGGTATGAATTGGAAAGAGTTACAACATAGAATGGGGCACAAATCCATATCAACAACTATGGATATCTATGCTGAATTAGCTCCTAAAAAGAAGTTTGAAGCAGTGGATATTTTCCTAAATAAAATGGAAGAACTGGCAAGTTGATTTCATCACGACCTTTATCACTACCTTTTTACTTCAAAAGCCTATAACCCTTGATATTAAAAGGTTTATAGCATAGTTATTTAACCCTTACTGAGGTTAAATAATTGAATAAAGAAGCCATGAAAATAAGATTTTCATGGCTTTTTTATTATGTGACTTTAAGTCCGTTTCGCTCCGAAGGTGCGAAACAGATAAACCACCCGCTATGCGGGTGCGCATCGAAGGTTATACCGTCATAACAAAAAAACTCCAAACGAGTTACAATATAGGTGTTCAAGCCAATTGTAAAGCGGAAGGAGTTAAGACTATGGCGCAAAAAGCTCACAGTTTATCACATACAAAATGGATGTGTAAGTACCACATTGTATTTACACCTAAGTATAGACGAAAAATAATCTATAATCAATATAGGAGTAGTCTGGGAGAGATTTTTCATAGACTATGCCAATATAAAGGCGTTGAAATAATAGAAGGCCACTTAATGCCAGATCATGTCCATATGTTAGTAAGTATTCCACCACGAATGAGTGTAGCTAGTTTTATGGGATATTTGAAAGGTAAAAGTGCATTAATGATGTTTGATAAACACGCCAATTTAAAATATAAATTTGGGAACAGACATTTTTGGGCAGAAGGTTATTATGTAAGTATGGTAGGACTTAATGAAGCCACAATTAAGAAATATATTCAGGAACAAGAGAAGCATGATATCGCTTTAGATAAATTAAGCGTGAAAGAATATGAAAATCCCTTTAGGGATAACGGTAAGTAATGCGAATGCCTCTTTGAGAGGCTTGTGACGAGTCAAAAGCAATAAGGCTTGAACAAAGTGAAAGCCAGCGTCTTTAGGCGCTGGCTGGTATTATGGGCTTATAGCCCTTGGTCAAACCACCCGTTAGACGGGTGGTTATGATTAACAAATATAACAGTTATTAGTTCTAGTCAAAAGAGCACAAAAGCATAATAGGCTCTATTAATATCTTACTCCTCCCTTCCTATCGCAGAGAGTATACAATAAAGCGAAAAAGTCATTGTTCAATATAAAGTTTCACAACCTAGATAAAAAACTCAATATTTATTTTGAAAACAATGTTAGTAATACTCTAACTACCCATACATTAAGCTTTAAAGACCTACCCGATACCCTATTTCAGAAATGGATTTTACTTTTTTACACCTAGTAAACAAACTAATAGTAAAAAGATCAATATATTACCGTTGATCTTTTATTTTGACTCTAAACCTTTTAAAATATCTGTAAATCTATGTGTAAACATAGCTGTCATTCCCCATATATTCTCTGTCAAGTTCCTGTAAAAAGGAATATGACGTTCACTGTACCCAAAATTGTATCTTTCTCTGTTTTTTACCAAGAAAAATGGGAAACCTTTCGCATCACTCAAGGTAGAAGTGACTTTGTAATAAATCGGACCTTCTGTCAACAATGTGTCAACACAAACTATAAACAACCGTTTCACCTCTTCATTTGGATGAATATGCTCCCAATTTTCTATATTTATCTTTCCAACAAAGCAATGGATGGTTCTCCCCTGATGAATCAGATAATCAATCTCTCCCCAAATATCTATTTGGTCAGGAATTAAGTTTAGTTCCTCACATGTTTCTCGTATAGCAGCTTCTTGAAAAGTCTCACCATCTTCGACACGGCCACCAGGAAAAGAGACCTCACCTGGTTGAGAAATATGCTCACTTCGTACTTGGTAAAGAATTTGATACTTATCAGTTTTTACATCATATATTAGGGGTAAAAGCACCGCATAGCGTCTTTTCTCCCCTAGCGGCTTCGGCTCGTAATGAGCTAGTTTATCTTTAATAGTCATAAGAACTCCTTGACTTCATATTATCATAAAAAAGAAAATAGCCCTATTATATAAAATTTTTATATATAAAATATTGACATATCTTTCTAAAAGAGATACACTCAATGTGTAAAATAATTATATATAATTTTTATACATATCCTAAAAGCAAAGGAGCACACTATGTATTTTCCAACATCGTCAATCCTGATAGAGTTACTAATACTAGCTATTATCGATAGAGAAGACTCTTATGGCTATGAGATTAGTCAAACCATAAAGCTTGCGACTAATATCAAGGAGTCAACACTTTATCCTATTCTCAAAAAGCTTGAGAAAGCAGGCTATATGACCACCTATAGCCAAGCGTATCAAGGGCGTAAACGTAAATATTACAGTATTACCCAAGAGGGAAAAAATCAACTTCAATTTCTTAATGAAGAATGGTTAACCTACAAAGAAACTCTGGATGGTATTGTTGAAGGGAGATTAAGACATGACAAGGACTGAATATATAGCCAAATTAACAAAATATCTACGAAAATTACCACAAAAGGACTACGAAGAGGCTCTCGAGTATTTCATGGAATATTTTGAAGAGACCGGGCCTGAAAATGAAGCTCAGGTTATTGCAGAATTAGGTACACCTAAGGAAGCCGCATATGAAGTCATTAGTCGTCTTCTAGACGAAAAGATTGTTGAGGACAAGAGCAGCTTACGTAATAAAACAACTATCCTTTGGATTGCGATCCTAGCTGTTTTAGCCAGTCCAGTCGCCTTACCAATTCTACTATTCTTCCTAGCTATGCTATTGACACTTCTTTTGATTATTTTTGCAGTTATAGTGACTGCCTTAGCTCTTACTTTTGCCTTACTCATTAGTGGTGTTTACACTTTCTTTACAAGCTTCTCTCTCTTAAATGTTTCACTAGCTTCAACACTGTTTGGAGTAGGTCTAGGTCTATTAATGTTTGGAGGAGCACTCTTACTACTTTTGATTTCATTTGAAATCTGTAAACTTATTGTAAAGCTAATTACCCTATTGATTAAATGGCTCATCAAGAAAGGAAGAAAATCATGAAAACTTGGAAAAAGATTGTCCTCGGAGTGTCTCTTACCTCTCTATTTTTAGGAGGAGGATTAGTAGCTTGGGGTTATAGCCAAGGTGGCTTAACAGATTTACAAAATCAAACTAAAAATGAGCAAGATCATGTCAAGAAAGAAGTTAAGGACTTCAATAAAATTGATATTAAAAGTAGTAGCTACAATGTGCTTATAAAAAATGGTGACGTTGACAAAGCAACGCTTTCTTACTACCAAAAAACAAAAAATCCAATTGGCACATCTGTAAAGGATGGTCAATTGACTATCAATGATAACAACTCTGAATTAGATTCAACTTCTAACAAACATATTAACTTTTTCGGATTAAAAGATTTAGTAAGGCTTTCTACTCTCAACGAGGAAGTCAGAAATAAAACCATTGTCATTACACTCCCTAAAAAACAAACGATTGATTTTTTAAAGGTTGATTTAGCAACTGGAAATCTAGATTTAAGTAATAGCACCATCAAACAAGCAGACATTAATCTAAATGTAGGGGACCTAACTTTTACTAAAATGATTGTCAGCCAACTAAAAGCTAACCTTGATGTTGGTAGTGTTGATAGTGATCATACACTTTTTACTAACTTAGATTTATCTATTGCAATGGGAGATTACTCTGGAGATAACCTGATTTTCAATGGTCACAATAAACTTGATGTTACAACCGGTGATATTGAAATAGCTCTTAAAGATTACACGCTCAATGTTCAAGCCGATAGTCACTCAGGAGAGGTTGACATTACAAATAACCTTAAGATTTCAAAGGATAATACACTTACCATTACCTCAGACCTCGGTGATATAACTGTTGAATAACATAAAAAAGCCAGCTCACATTAGAGCTGGCTTTTAGTTTATTCATTTTCATACTTCGGTCTATAAATAATAATACCTATAACTACAAAAATAAGTAAGAAAATGAATAACATACGTACTTGATCTGAGATCTGTCCTGTCATTGAAATAGTTTGACGAAGACCTGATACGGAGTAGGACATTGGTAAGAATGGTTGGATGATCTTAAAGAACTTAGGACTAAGTTCAATTGGATAAGTCCCTGCACTAGCCCCTAGTTGCAAAAGCAGCAGAATCATGGAAGCAAATGCGCCATATCTATGATCCCAACCTACAAGGGCTGTAACCAGCGCCATTAAAGTCCATGCTACAAGGAGAATCATACCAAATGTAGCTAATGGATGATTTGGTTCAACTCCCACAAATCGAATGGCAATATAAAGCGCAATAGCAGCCATAGTTGTAATAATACCATTGATAAGTAACTTATTTTTAGCCCAATCAAAACGGCTCGTAAATTTTCTTCCTGTCAAGCTCTTAGCAAAGATAACATTAGTTGAAAGAGCGACAACCATAAGAGAAACAGAAATCATATATGGAGCCATTCCCACACCATTAGTGTCAACCTTATCCTTATCAATTTTCTTCTCTTTGAGCGGAGCACTCACCATTTTTGCATTGTCTGAGTTTACAGAAACAAGAGAGATTTGCTGATTAGCCTTGTTTAATGAATTAGATAATGTAGAAAGGTTAGTTGACAGACTTGTCAAGCCATTTGTTAAAGTGTTCCCTCCAGTTGCTAATTGTTGGGCACCTGTATTGAGAGCACTTGTACCACTTTGAAGAGTAGAAAAACCGGTCATTAAACTACTACTGTTAGCATCTAGAGTTTGAGCGCCACTGGCAATTGTTGAAACAGCACCAGTATAAGTTGACAAACCAGTTGAAAGTGCGCTTGCACCTGTTGCTAGAGTACTTTGAGCGGTTGACACACCTGAAGCCACTTGAATTGCTCCTGGTGATAATTGATTGACAAGTACCGAATTGACATTAGCAATATTAGCTTGCATTGATGATACCGTTGATGAAGCTACAGGAAGAAGAGCATTCGCCGAACTTGCAATACCTGAAATAGATGTTTGTAGAGAAGCTAAACTACTTGAATCTCCGCTACTAGTTGTTGTCGTACCTGTCAAGCTAGATAAGGCCGTTGACATACTTGACACATCTGATGCAATAGTTGAAGCATAGCTACTAGCTGTAGATCCTGCATTACTAATTGCCGATGTAATCTCTGCTTGTTGATCTGCCGTCAAGCTTTGATAAGCAGCTGTTCCTTGTACCGCAGCCAAATCAGTTGCTTTATCAGTTGCACTAGCTGTAGCTATAGAGCTAGCTGCAGAAGAAATATTTGAAAGATAAGTCGCTATTGAACTTGTATCTACTGATGTTGTTGATGTTCCACTTGGTAATGATGTGTTACTTACCGCTGTATTAAGATTTTGAATTGCTGTATTTAAATCAGTTAAATTAGTTGACAGGGTTGACAACTGTGCTTGCTGTTCTTCGGATAAACTTGTTGCTGTAGCCATTTGACTGAGCGCTGTTGACAACGAATCTGCACCTGTAACTAAGGTATTCATGGCCTCTGCTCCTGATACAAATTGACCTGCAGCAGAATTAACGGCCTCAGAGTTCGCGTTTAACTGTGACAAAGCGACTGACAAAGTTGACACACCTGAAGTATAGGCAGACGCGCCTGAACTCAAGGTATCAACACCTGTAGCCAATGTTTGAGTAGAGCCAGCAAGAGTCCCTAGACCATTTGACAAGGTCTGACTTCCAGATTGAAGTGCTCCTGCACCTGCATATAATTGACTGGCCCCATTCGCTGCAGTTCCCATACCACCTTGAAGTTGAGACATACTCTTAAACACTGCTCCAACATAAGTTGACGTAATATTTTTAGAAACGGTATCCTTTAACTTAGACATGGCAGAATCGCTCATTTTTGAAGAAACGAAGCTATGACCTGCTGTTGTCTGATAAGAGATTTCAAGTTTCTTGGGATCATTTGTCAGAAGACTTGCTGCGTTACTTGAGAGATTTTCTGGAAAAGTGATTACCATATAGTAATCACCGTCTTCTATTCCTTTTTGTGCTTCATTTTCAGTTACAAAATGATAGTCTAAATTTTTATTTTTAGACATATTGTCAACCATATCGTGACCAATATTAAGAGTCTTATCTTGAAAACTAGCGCTCTTATCTTTGTTCACCACTGCCACTGGCAGATTTTTCACATTACCGTAAGGATCCCACATAGAAGATAAAAAGATTAGATTATACAAAGCGGGTATCAATGAAACACCAATAATGGTTATCCATAGCTTTGGACTTTTTAGAAGAGCCTTTAATTCTGCTAACATAATTCTCCTTCTTAGACATCGTGTTTATTTTTATGATATAATCAATTATAAACTCATTAATTTTAAAATCAATATTTAAAAACTTCTTTTGGACATATTGTCTAAAAGTGTGTAAAAGGAGAAATACATGACAAAAGATCAAAGACGTTCACAGACTAAAAAAGCTCTTTTAGATGCTTTGGTAATATGCCTTAAAGACCAAGATTTCAATGATATTACTACCATTCGTCTGGTTCAAACAGCTGGTATTAGCCGTTCGAGTTTTTATACCCACTACAAAGATAAGTATGAAATGATTGATAGTTATCAGAAAGAGCTTTTCCATAAACTAGAGTATATATTTGATAAATATGAAGGAAAGAAAGAAGGGGCCTTTCTCGAAATCTTTGAATTTCTCACTCGTGAAAAGCTCCTATCAGCTCTATTGTCTACAAATGGTTCAAAAGAAATTCAAGATTTTCTGATACATAAACTTCAGCGTATGATAGCTGAAGACTTTATTGACCCTACTGCTGAAAAAAGAGCTCTCAAAGGATTCGAGAAGGATTATGCCAGTATTTATTTTGCGCATGCTATTTTTGGTGCTTGTCAAGCCTGGATAAATAAAGAAAAAAAAGAATCACCTCAAGAAATGACAGACTTTCTTCTACGCTTTATTCCACAATAAATAACTTCAAAATCATAAAAAGCTGTTAACCATTTCAATAGTTAAAGCAGCTTTTTTCTTTTACAATAAAATCCTTAAAATAAGGGAATAATAAGTGAAAGCAAGGTTAAAATTGCGGGTCCGCCTTGCGTTAAAATAATTTTCTTATTGGCAGTTATAGCACCATAAATAGCAGCAAAGAAAACATTGAGTACAAAAACAGTTACAAGTAGCTGACTACTTGTGAAAATCCCATACAAGAGGAATACAGCAATCAAACCATTGTAAATCCCTTGATTTTTAAATAAGTTTGTAACAGAATCACGTTGAAGTTCTTCTTTACTCATATTGAAAACACGACTAGTCGTGTCTGAATGTGTCGCAAAAGTTTCCAAATACATGATATAGAGATGCTCCAAAGCAACAATCCCAGCTAAAATTAGTGTAATAATAGACATAGTAGCCTCCTTCTTAAATAACTTCGACAGTATATCAAAAGTGAACCTTAAAAACAACATGTATGCTTCATACAATTTGAAATGTGGTAAAATAAAGAATGAAAGAGAGGTTCTTATGACAAAGACAGAAGTAATCCAACGTCTCCAAAAAGATTTGGGAATTCCTAGATTTCAGGCTTATATAGAGGATAAAGATTACTCCGAAGAGGAGTACGACCAACTAAAAAAAGATTTTGAAAGCTACTTCACTAACTACGTTTCAAACGTTTCAGCAGATTTTGAAGGCGGATTGGATAATAAATAATTTATACCTCAAAATCATCTATCATCATATTACGAATCCCCAGTCACTTGTACTAGACTAGGGACTTTTTTATATTAGAAGACAAACTTGTAACTAAACAAATAACTGAACAAACCTAAAAATCAATGATTTAAGATAAACAAAAAAACCCATAACAACGGGCTTTTTGCAAAATGAATTTTAAAATTAAAGCATTTTGTTATAGAATTCAACGACAAGTGCTTCGTTGATTTCTGGGTTGATTTCATCACGTTCTGGAAGACGTGTCAATGAACCTTCAAGTTTTTCAGCATCGAATGATACAAATGCTGGACGTCCGATAGTAGCTTCTACTGCTTCAAGGATAGCAGGAACTTTAGCTGATTTTTCACGAACTGAGATTACTTGACCAACTTCAACGCGGTATGATGGGATATCAACACGTTTACCGTCAACAAGGATATGACCGTGGTTTACGAATTGACGTGCTTGACGACGAGTAGTTGCAAGGCCGAGACGGTAAACAACGTTGTCAAGACGACGTTCCAAAAGAACCATAAAGTTGAAACCAAGTGTTCCACCTTTAACTTTAGTAGCTTGTACGAACAAGTTACGGAATTGTTTTTCACCCAAACCGTATGAGAAACGAAGTTTTTGTTTCTCAGCCAATTGCAAACCGTACTCTGAAAGTTTTGAACGGTTGTTTGGACCGTGTTGACCTGGTACGTAGTTACGACGTGCCAATTCTTTACCTGTGCCTGTAAGTGAGAAACCAAGGCGACGTGATTGTTTCCATGATGGACCTGTATAACGTGACATTAATAATGTCCTCCTATAAAAAATATTTTTAGGAAATAACGTTTTAGATAAACCTGATTCGTTCAGAAAGACTTCGCCCAAACAGCAAAGGTTACTTTTCTAGCCGACTTCCTGTTGACGAGCTTCATTTTATCCTGCTATTATTTCTCATACTTTAACATTTTACCACGAAAAAAAGCCCAAGTAAAGGCTTTTTCTTATTTATTTTCGATTTCAGCTTGTTCCTCAGGACTCAAATAACGAATGAGAGTCTTCTCAGTCAAAATATCTGAATAAGTGTAAGATTCAACATAACTATTATTAATAGCTCCTGCTTGAGAACTGAAGTCTTGATATTCAACAATAAACAATGATGGATAAACCTCTGTCAATCGACCAATTTTATTCTTTTCACGTTTACGTCCATTCTCTAAGGTCAATTCTACTAGCTGACCTTCATGTGACTTAATAGCTTCCTTGATGTTTTTCATCTTAGCAACATCTGCAAATGCATCACTCATATATATCTCCTTAAATCTGAAAATTATGATTCCTCAAACTGAGCAATCGATGAAAATTTATTGTATTCTTTTTGGAATAGTAACTTGACTGTTCCACGCGCACCAGCACGGTTTTTTTCTAGGATAACTTCGATTGTATTATCTTCAATCGCATTCTCTGGTTCTTCACCCTCTTTTCGGTAGTAATCATCACGATATAAGAAGGCTACAATATCGGCATCCTGCTCGATAGATCCTGACTCACGAATATCAGATAAGACTGGACGTTTATCCTGACGTTGTTCAACCCCACGAGACAACTGACTCAAGGCAATTACAGGAACTTTGAGCTCCTTGGCTAGGATTTTTAACTGCCTTGAAATATCTGAAACCTCTTGTTGGCGATTTTCTGGTCGCGTCCCTGTAATCAACTGTAAATAGTCAATCACAATGAGACCGAGACCACCTTCTACTTCTTGTGACAATTTACGGGACCGTGCACGAATCTCAGTAATCTTTATACCAGGGGTATCATCTATATAAATAGGTGCCTCAGCCAATGCCCCTTGAGCAATCATCACATTATTCCAATCTTGCTCTGTCAATTG
This sequence comes from Streptococcus vestibularis, assembly GCF_900636445.1. Lineage (NCBI taxonomy): Bacteria > Bacillati > Bacillota > Bacilli > Lactobacillales > Streptococcaceae > Streptococcus > Streptococcus vestibularis. Next base: position 1,913,969 of record NZ_LR134275.1, read on the forward strand.
ACCTGTACGTAAAGCATGGGAATCAATCATCCCTTCAGCTGCCAACATACGATCAACCAAGCTTTCTGCACCCATCTCTAGTGAAAAGACTGCAACAGATTTATTTTGCTTGGTGCCAACATTCTGAGCAATGTTCAACACAAAGGCTGTTTTACCAACTGCGGGACGAGCTGCTAAAATAATTAATTGATCAGGGTGTAAACCTGTTGTAATCTTGTCAAGATCACGGAAACCTGTTGGTAACCCAGTAACATCTGATGTTTGCTGTGAACGCATCTCCAAAGTATTAAAATTGACATCAAGAACTTCAGATATTTTACGGAAACCACTACGATTGCTATGCTCTGAAACATCAACTAAGGCTTTCTCAGCATTTGCAATAATTTCATCAGATTCAGTTGCCCCCTCATATGCTTGGTTTACAGTCTCTGTCAACCTATTTATAATATGGCGAAGCATGGCTTTCTCAGCAACAATCTTAGCATAGTACTCAGCATTTGCGGATGTTGGAACACTATTGACCAAATCTACAAGATAAGAAATACCCCCTATGTTTTGGAGGTCATCTTGGTCATCTAGAATAGTACGTACTGTCGTGGCATCAATGGCATCATTTCGATCCGACAGCGTTACCATTGCTTTAAAAATGACACGATGGGAATACTTGTAAAAGTCATCTGCTTCGATAAACTCTCGAACTGTAATTAACTTTTCCGGGTTAATGAAAATAGCCCCCAAAACAGACTGTTCCGCTACTAAATCATGAGGTTGCACTCGTAATTCTTGAGCCTCTGACACAATTATTCCCTCCTTTACAAGATTTACTTATAGTGTCAATGAATTACTCAGCACTATTTTTGATGTTAATCTTAATTTGTGCATTCACTTCTTTATGAAGCTTTACAGGAACCTCTATCAAACCAATCGCTCGAATAGGATGTTCAAGTTCAATATGACGTTTATCAATCTTGATTCCAAACTGTTTCTGAAGTCCTTCCGCAATCTTTTTAGCTGTAATTGAACCAAATGTACGACCATCTGGTCCAACCTTCTCAGTAAATTGAAGACGATTTTCTTCTTTCTCAAGCTGTTCTTTAACACGTCTTGCTTCAGCTAACAACTCTGCAGCATGCTTTTCTTCTGATTTTTGTTTTCCTTTCAACTCCCCGATAGCTTGGTTTGTTGCTTCTTTAGCAAGATTCTTTTTAATCAAGAAGTTTTGAGCATAACCTGATGGTACTTCTTTAATTTCACCTTTTTTTCCTTTACCCTTAACGTCTTGTAAGAAAATAACTTTCATTTTAATCCCCCTTGGGAGCCAACTCTCCCATAATAGTTTCAATTAATTTATTTTGCGCTTGAGCAACACTACAGTCTCGTAACTGGCAGGCAGCTAGGTTGAAATGTCCTCCTCCACCTAATTTTTCCATAATGCGTTGTACATTAATCGCATTATGGCTTCGAGAAGATATGTTTACAGTAGAATTACTTGTTCGAGCAACAACAAAGGTTGCTTCGATTCCAGCCATTGCAAGCATAGTATCTGCTGCCTTAGAAATCACAACATTATTATAACACTTATAGTTATCTCCTGTAGCAACGATTATATCATCAGTAATTCGTTCGCCTGCAAGAATTAACTCATTAATACGCCGATATTCGTCAAAATCAGTAGCAGAAATCGTTTGAATTTCTCCGCTGTCACTTCCTAAACCACGAAGGTAAGAGGCAACATCAAATGTTCGACTAGTAACACGCGTAGAGAAATTCTTGGTATCTAGCATTATACCCGCCATAAGGATAGAAGCTTGGATTTTACTCAAACGTTCTGGAGCCCCTTGGAATTGTAACAACTCCGTAACTAATTCACAAGCAGAGCTTGCTCCACTTTCAATAAAGGTCAAAACCGCATTTTCAGGGAAGTCATCATCTCGACGGTGATGGTCTACGACAATAACTTCATTAAATCGATCATAAAAATCCTGAGATAGGGTTAGATGGATTTTTGAATGGTCAACCATAATTAGCAATGAGTGTTGATTAACTAGTTCTTCAGCTTCTGAGAGTGTAATAAGTGGTGACTGCCCATCTTCTTTCAAACGTTCGACCGCACGCTCAATATCCGCATTCATAGCCATATCATCATAAACAGCATAGCTCTTTCTAACAATCTGACTAGCAAAATGGGCCATACCAACAGTAGCCCCTAAGGCGTCCATATCAAGATTCTTGTGACCAACAACAAATACTTTTTCGACTGTTTTTAACTTATCTGAGATTGCAGTCATCATAGCCCTTGTTCTTGTACGAGAACGCTTAACTGTTGAGACAGAGCCTCCTCCAAAATAAAGAAGTTCCTTGTGATCGTCATTTTCCTTAACAACAGCTTGATCCCCGCCTCGAACAAGTGCAATATTAAGGTTCTGCAAAGCAACTTGCCCGATTTGATCATGCTTAAGCGTCCCAAAGGATATTCCCATACTCAAAGTCAGTGGTAAACCACGTTCTTGTGCCTGTTGACGGAAGTCATCCAAGACAGAAAACTTTTGATCCATAAATTCTGTCAAAACACTGTAATTGGTAAAGAAATAAAAACGATCCCCTTCAATACGTCGATAATGAATATGCTTAGACTTAGCAAACTCAGAAATAAATCCTGCTACAAATGTATTGATTTTTGAAACATCCGCATCTGGCAAACTTCCTGTCACATCGTCGTAGTTATCAACTGAAATAATCCCAATAACAGGTCGAGTCATATTTGGATCAACATTTTCATCTTGATCATAAACATTGTCAATAAAATATGTCAACTTATTGTCAAAATCCACAAAGGCAGCATATTTATTGTCACCAACAGTTATCACATTCGAAGGTGACCCTTTTCGTTTCTGGGAGATAAAATCTGCAATCAACTGCTTATTGAAGTTCCCATATTCATCTGAAAGCACTAACTTGGCATAGGGGTTGAACCATTCAATATGGTCATTTTCGTCAAAAGTAATAACTCCGACAGGCATCTTTCCAAGAAGGGTCTTCAAAGAATCTTCAACATCCTGATTCAGTTCATCTAATTGCTCTATTTCTAAGGACTCATATGTTGTCTTTTGGTAGTGCAATAGTGCAACAACTACTACCATAATGATAAAAAGCGCAAAAATGAGTGCAGACTCCGATTGTAATACGCGAACAAAAATGGTAGCAATTCCAAAAAGAATTAGACCTATCATTACCAGGTGAATAGTTGCAAAGTGAAATCTTTTCATATAAAACCTCTTAATCTAACAATTATAACATAAAAAAGCCTTAATTAAAAGGCTTTTACAAGTGTTACGACTGTTACTCCACTTTACGTCGAGCCTTATTATTGCCTTCAAGGTAAACCATCAAAATAGAGATATCTGCTGGATTAACCCCTGATATACGGCTTGCTTGACCAATAGTTTCAGGATTTATTTTCTTAAATTTTTGACGAGCCTCAGTTGCAATAGAATCAATAGCATCCCAATCAATATTTTTCGGAATCTTTTTTTCTTCCATTCGCTTCATCTTAGCTACTTGATCCAAAGCTTTATTGATATAACCTTCGTACTTGATTTCAGTTTCAAGTAACTCTATAACCTTAGCATCCAAATCTTCTGCAGCTGGACCGACAAACTGAGTAGCTGTAGCGTAATCAATCTCAGGTCGACGCATAAACTCTTTGGCTGTCATGGCATCTGTCAAAGGCTTAAAGCCTAGAGCTTGAATTTTTTCATTTGTTTCTTTGATAGGCTTTAATTTTTCTTTTGACAGACGTGTCAACTCGCTGTCAAACTGATTTTTCTTAATTTCAAAGATACTCCAACGTTCATCGTCAACCAAACCAACTTCTCGACCAATAGGTGTCAAGCGCATGTCTGCATTATCATGACGTAATATGAGACGATACTCTGCGCGTGATGTCAATAAACGATATGGCTCCAAAGTTCCTTTTGTAACAAGATCGTCAATCATTACACCAATATAGGCATCACTACGTTTGAGAATAAGCTCAGGTTTACCTTGAACTTTAAGAGCCGCATTGATACCAGCAACTAGCCCCTGACCTGCTGCCTCCTCGTATCCAGAAGTTCCGTTGGTCTGTCCTGCTGTAAAGAGACCTGAAATCAACTTCGTTTCAAGTGTTGCACGTAGTTGATGAGGGAGCACGATATCATATTCAATCGCATAACCAGTTCGCATCATCTCTGCCTTTTCGAGACCTTTAATTGAGTGAATCAACTCTTTTTGAACATCCTCTGGCAGACTAGTTGACAGGCCTTGCACATAGACTTCTTCAGTCTCTCTTCCTTCAGGTTCAAGGAAAAGCTGATGGCGATTCTTATCTGCAAAGCGGACAATTTTATCTTCGATTGATGGGCAGTAACGAGGACCTACTCCCTTGACAATACCTGAGAACATCGGTGCACGGTGTAAATTGTTATTGATAATATCGTGGCTTTCTTGATTCGTATAAGTTAGCCAACAAGGAATTTGGTCCTGAAGATAGTCTTCATCCTTCGACAAGAATGAAAAATGATTTGACTTTTCGTCGCCTGGTTGAATCTCGGTCTCTTCGTAATTAATTGATGATGCCTTGACACGAGGAGGAGTACCTGTTTTAAATCGACCAATTTCAAGCCCAAGCTCCTTCAAATTATCAGCCAAAGTAACCGATGCAAGACTATTATTTGGTCCTGAAGAATATTTGAGCTCACCTAGGATAATTTCACCGCGTAAAGCCGTTCCTGTTGTTACAACAACTGCTTTAGCTCCATATTTTTGATTTGTGGCTGTTCTGACACCGACTACCTTGCCATCTTCAACAAGTATTTCATCAACCATTGATTGACGTAGAGTCAAGTTTTCCTGACGCTCAACTGTATGTTTCATTGTCATGGCATACAAGGCTTTGTCTGCTTGAGCACGCAAAGCTCGAACTGCAGGTCCTTTACCAGTATTCAACATTTTCATTTGAATATAGGTTTTGTCAATGTTTTTACCCATCTCTCCACCAAGAGCATCAATTTCACGAACAACAATCCCCTTGGCCGATCCACCGATAGAAGGGTTACATGGCATAAAAGCCAGCATCTCTAGGTTAATAGTCGCTAATAAAACCTTACATCCCATACGGGCTGCAGCCAAGCTAGCTTCCACACCGGCGTGACCAGCACCAACAACAATTACATCAAAATTTTCATCAAACTCGTAAGACATTTTTTAGATTTATGCAGTGATTTACAATCAACTGCCCCATCCTTTCTTTGTTTTTTTCCTACAAAAATAGCCAAAACTCCAGAAAACTGTACGCAAAAACGCACAATTCTCATGAGCTTTGACCATCATGACTATTGTTAAAGTTATTTTATCAAATCAAATCGTTTTGTCAATGAAAATCACTATTTGATTAGAGTCTGCACACTATAGGAAGATTTGAAATTGTGTTCATTATAGAATAGCGAAAAATGCCATAAATGCATAAAAAATTGGGAACTCATCATTATTACTTAACTCCAGTTAGATATACTGACAAACTTTTCCGTCTTTATACGCTTGGTCAATAATACCGCCGCCCAAACATTCCTGACCATCATAGAAAACAACGGCTTGACCAGGTGTAATAGCACGCTGAGGTTCAGCAAAAATAACCTCTGCTTTGTCACCTTTAACCTTTACAGTAACTTTACTATCAGGTTGACGATAACGGAATTTTGCTGTGCATTCCATTTCAAATTCTTCTGGCATATCTCGAGTAAAGTGAATCATTGAAGCGTCAAGTGAAGTTGACATCAACGACTCATGGTGGAAACCTTGACCCACGTAAAGAATATTTTTAGAAAGATCTTTCCCTACTACAAACCAAGGAGCATTATCGCCACCTTTTTGACCACCAATACCCATACCTCCACGTTGACCAATGGTGTAATACATGAGTCCGTTATGTTCCCCCATATCACGACCATCGACAGTCATCATACGACCTTTTTGAGCTGGCAAGTATTGGCTAAGAAATTCTTTAAAGTTTTTCTCACCAATAAAACAAATTCCTGTCGAATCTTTTTTCTTGGCTGTTGCAAGACCTACACGTTCAGCAATCTCACGAACTTCTGGCTTTTGTAGATGTCCTAAGGGAAACATCGTTTTCTGCAACTGCTCTTGCGAAAGTTGACTAAGGAAGTAGGTTTGATCTTTGTTATTATCTGCACCACGCAACATATGGACAATGCCGTCTTCATCGCGAACAACTTGAGCGTAATGTCCTGTAGCCACATAATCTGCTCCCAATGTCATCGCATAATCTAAGAATGCCTTAAACTTGATTTCCTTATTACACATAACGTCTGGATTAGGGGTACGGCCTGCACGGTACTCTGCTAAGAAATACTCAAATACACGATCCCAGTACTCTTTTTCAAAGTTGACAGAGTAATAGGGGATACCAATCTGATCAGCTACTGCTGCTACATCTTTATAATCTTCAGTTGCGGTACACACACCAAATTCATCTGTGTCATCCCAGTTTTTCATGAAAACACCGATTACATCATAACCTTGCTCTTTTAAAAGTAAGGCTGTTACTGATGAATCAACGCCACCACTCATACCGACAACAACACGTATTTTTGAATTATCAGTCATAGATAACTCCTCCCATCAAATAAAAATTAACATAGACTTGAAGGGTCTAGTTGTTCAAATATCGATTTGAAGGTCGATTTTGAAGCGTAAAAGCACGCAAGCTTAATTATATCATGATTAAAGAATAATGCAAAAAGGTTACCACTAGGCAACCTTTTTTATACTTATTTTTGTGTAAAGCCACTGTAAACCTATTACTCCCAGAACTATTATTGGAATCACTAACGCTACAAATAGCCATCCTGGCTCCTGATAACTTAACACCAGTTTATTCTGTCCTTTTTGTGATGAAACGGTCAGTGTACCAATCATTGACAAACTATAGTCATCCTTGTCTAGTTCTTTACCATTTAGTGTCAAGATAGAATCTTTATAAACAACTATCGGTAGATTCAGTCCCTCCCCTTCAGCAGCTTCCCAAGTTAATACAAGATAACCATCTTCGAGTATCTTCTTTGCCTTCTGATTCGTAACGATATTTTTATAATAAAGATCGTAAGTATTCTGCTCACCTATTGTCCCATAAATCGGTACGTAATCTGGTGTGGTTTGACAACTAAATTTAAAAACTGTGACAAGTCACTGTCATTCATGGTAAGACTTATCGTCTGGTAATCACCCTCAACATAAGTATGTTTAACAATGGAAATAAGTTCACCATCCTGTGCCGCAGTTTTTACACGATCGGTAGTATCCATCATATTCTGAATAAGACCAATGCCCGCAAAGGCGAAAAGTAACACAGCAATACTTTTTCGCCAATTAACAAATCGTGTGACAGTTAATCCTGTAATGGCTAAAAGCAAAATGGTGGCAGGAACAAAGAATCGAAATGGAAATTGAATCAATTCAGCAAAGGTATTTCCATTTTCTACTAGATACTGCCACGGAAAAAGAAGACAAAATAGATAAAATGCAATATTTTTTTCCATTTGGCTAATTTCCTCCAATTCAAAATAGCGTAAACAAACTGTAAAACGAGTAACACCATTAAGGAAATTGGGGTATATAGCCAGTATCTTGCTGTTCCATCAATTCCATTCTTACCTATTTTCCTATTTATAAATGGATCTAAAAGATGATTCGTACCTCTCAAATATAGGAGTACTAGCCAGACATTGACAGTCAGTAAGAGAAAAAGAATGACTGCTACAACGACTTGCACGAAGGTTTCCTTCTTTTTAGCGACAGATACCTTTACAAAGGTGTAAAGGTAAAAAGGAATATACATCATCACTAGTATTAAAGCGCTAAGTACATGAACTTGAAAAATCAACGCCATGATAAGGCAAGTCTAATTGGTTCTACTTTTTGATAAAAAATGTAGTGAATTGCTGGGATAAAACAAAAAGGTAGTAAAGCTGCTCCCCAACTAGAGAACCCTTGACGCATCGTCCAGTACTGGATAGAGAATGTTGTAGCATAGAGTAAACCTAATGACAAGGAAATGGTAGTCTTGACTTTACACTGCTTGAGCAAAACGTACATTGAGGATTCAGCTAATATATGTAGTAATACCCTTGACACAATCTGATAACGAAACCAAGTGCCACTTATTAAAACAATCCCTCCTTGTAAATAGGCAAAAAAAAGGATCGTAAAGAGCATTGACAATGCGGCCTGACTGTTGGAAGCCGTACAAAGACAAAAAGTAAGAAAAGTTACCATTCTTTAATTGCATAGCGGCTTCATAGAATCTGTTATAGTGAAAGATGGAATATGAACCTAAAATGACTTTTCTTGTAAATAGTTGTGGTGTAACCAATAACACAGCAAAAGCTATAATAATAAGAGAAACCTACAACTTTTCTCTTGATTTAAAAATTTGTTTCATTGCTATACCTTTCATTCCTATTATAACAAAAAGGCCATACCCTACCTAATAATAACAAAAAGCTCTATAAAACATATTACCCACATCCAAATTAAAGGCTCTATAATTTCTGTAGTGGGTAAAACCACTGTAGAGATTATAGAGCTTTTTAAGTGTACACAAAAAGTCCCATAAGAACTATAATGAAAAGCGACAAAACCATCATTAGGAAGAACTTATGAGACTTATTAAGAATACCACAGAATTAATCGGAATTAAAGACCAAAATATCATTATTTCACTTGTTTTTGAAACTGACACTCATATAGAGATTCAAGCAAAACTCGATTACCCTGCACCATCATGTCCTCACTGCCATGGAAAGATGATCAAATATGACTTTCAAAAAAACTCTAAAATCCCTCTTCTCGAGCAAGCTGGAACTCCAACTCTACTACATCTGAAAAAACGTCGTTTCCAGTGTAAAAGTTGTAGGAGAGTAACGGTGGCTGAGACATCTATCGTTGAGAAAAACTGCCAAATCTCTAATCTGGTCCGACAAAAGGTTACACAACTCCTAACTGAGAAGGTGTCACTAACTGATATTGCCAGAAGGTTTCGTGTGTAGACGTCCACTGTCTATCGTAAGCTTGACCAGTTCACTTTCAAGAAACATTATGACAAACTCCCAGCTATAATGTCCTGGGATGAGTTTGGGTTCAAGAAAGGGGAATTGGCTTTTGTGGCGCAGAATTATGAGACAAACGAACTCATAACCATCCTTGATAATCGCCGCCAAACCACTATACGAAACTACTTTTTGAAGTATCCATTGAAAGCTCGACAAAAGGTGCAGTTTATCACGATGGATATGTCAGGAGACTATAATGCCACTAGCTCGAAGACTTTTCCCAAACGCTAAAATCGTTCTTGATCGTTTCCACATCATCCAGCATCTTGGTCGAGCCTTTTTAAAGACAAGAATTGCCATTATGAACCAGTTCGATAAGAAGTCACTACCCTATCGAGCCTTGAAGAATCACTGGCGACTCTTCCAAAAGGACAGCCGTAAACTATCTCTCAACTCTTTTTATTCAAAGACTTTCCGCCAAACTTTAGCACCACATGAAGTTGTTGAGAAGACATTGAATTTCTCAGAGGAACTCGCTAATTATTATAACCTCTATCAGCTCTTGCTTTTTCACTTTCAGGAGAAAAGAGTAGATGAGTTCTTTGAGCTGATAGAGGAAAATAGAAGCAAAGTCAATCACTATTTTCAAACGGTCTTTAGAACTTTTCTTAGACACAAACAATACATCCAAAATGCACTAGAAACAGATTATTCAAACGCAAAACTGGAAGCTACCAACAAGTTGATTAAAGACATCAAACGGTTGGGCTTCGGTTTTAGAAACTTCATCAACTTTAAGAAACGTGTCTTCATCACTCTGAACATAAAAAAAGAGAAAACCTATCAGGTCCTCTCTAGATGTTAGCTTTTCGTCACCCACTACAGTTGACAAACATACTAAGATTAGTAGTGAAGAAATCTCCGACGGGAGAGAGTACTCACTACTTTTTCTTTATGTTAAAGTAGTGGTGTCTTGTAAAGTCGTAGGGCTCTATGGCGCTAGACGTCGCTTGACAAACTGGCAAGACACCTTGTTTTAGGTGGAGTTTGATCAAAGTATGTAGGACGCTAAACGTCGCGTATTGAAAATAAAATCACTAAAACATGGAATTATTCAAGACAAAAGAGGTAATGTCATGCGTGCAGTATTTGGAATTGATGTCAGTAAAACAAGTTCTGAGGTGGCCATTTTAGTCAATGGTGAGAAGGTTCATGGCTACACCATACTCAATGATACCATTGGATTCAATCGCCTGTTGGGCGACTTGAAAACTGTTCATAACCCTGAGATTATATTTGAGGCTACAGGCGTCTATTCTCGACGTCTTCAAGCCTTTCTTGAGGAATATAGTTACGCTTACACACGGCTAAATCCACTGGAAGCTAAGAAGCAATTGGACAGTCTGCGAGTTCGTAAAACAGATAAAATTGACGCTGAAAAGCTGGCTAAATCTCAGCTTGTGCACAATCGTAAACCAACTTACGTGCAGGAAGAAGTTTATCAACACCTGCGTGATTTAAGCCGTTTCTATCAAAATATGACAGAAGATCTTGTTCGAACTAAAAACCGTCTGCACAAGGTCCTACAAGTCACATTTCCTGAATTGGAAAATCTATTATCCACACCTACTGGAGAGCAATATTGGAACTTAGTGATGGCTTTTCCATGCAAAGAGTTTGTATTAAGCCTATCTCAAAGTAACTTGTGTGAGATTATCCGTCAATCTACCTCCAAACGCATCTCTGAAAAGCGTATTGCTTACCTAACTGATAAACTTATAAAACTCGCTAAACAATCTTTTTGTGCGGTCAAGAAAACCTCTCCAATGCTTGAAGAGGTTCGTTACTATGCTCAAGAGTTGCTTCGTCTTTCTGAACGCAGACAAGTTGTCTTAAACGACATGGTAGCTCTAGCTCAGCCTTTACCAGAGTATGACATCTTACGGTCAATTCCTGGCATCGCAGAAGCCACAGCGACATCTATCATTGGCGAATTGGGAGATATTCGTCGCTTTCAGTCTACCAATCAAATCAACGCTTTTATTGGCATTGACCTGAGACACTATGAATCTGGGAACTTTCTCGCCAAGGAACACATCACTAAACGAGGGAATCCCTATGCCAGAAAAATCTTGTTCAAGTGCATTCACAACATCGCTTCAGCTAGTCATACCAATCCCTGCCATATCGCTGACTTTTATGAGAAACGAAAAAGACAATCGACAATAGCTTCAACTAAGCCACATACGATTGCCTCTATACATCGTCTCATTCGAACAATGTATTACCTCATTACGCATAACAAACTTTACGATTACTCTTTGACCCAAAATCGATAAGGCTGTCTATACCGTATTATTGTAACACCTTGTTTCAAAAAATACCAGATGAGGTGTTTTTTTAGCATGCCCATTTATAGATCAAAAAGTGTTAAAAATAAGACAGTAACCTCAGAATAGATACTGTCTTATCTCTTTTTTTACTTAAAGCCTTGATAGACTTGACAAATGGTAGAAAAGAGCCAAATTAAAAAGCTGAGAGTATGCTCCCAACTTCTATTAATATTAGTAATTCCAAGCTGACAAACCTTGTGCGTTATAGGCATTCAAGGCTGATTGAATTTGATCTTCAACTGTTGCAGTTGAACCCCATCCTGGCATTGTTTGAAAAAGACCTGATGCTCCTGAACTATTTGCTACAGTATGGTCACCATTTGATTCACGCGCAATAATCGACTCCCAAGTTGACTGTGAAACTCCAGTTGCTGCTGCCATCTGTGCTGCTGCATAAGAACCGATTTCTCCTGCAGTGTTACCATTTGAGAGAACAACTGACCCACTACCACTTGCAACAACCGAAGGAGCTGTTATAGTATTTTGAGTCGACGTAGTATCAGTACTCGTTGTAGTAGTGCTTTTAGTAGCAGTATATGACTGAGACTTTTCAGCTGCTTCTACCGCTTCTCCTGTTGTTTCTGACTGAGGCTTACTTTCTTCAACCTTTTCTTTATTAGCCTTATTATCTTTACTTGAGCTAATTTCTGTTGATTTTACTAAATCTGCTGTCGATTCTGACGTTGTTGATGCTGTTGAAGGCGCTGGAGTAACAGAATCTGAAAATGCGTTAACCAACCCTTTATTAACTAACGTAGAGAGTGATACTCCCAGAATGACAATAAAACTTGTTACAATTGCCACTGGTACCGCCAATGATTTCTTTGCTGCTAATTTGATACGGCGTCCCTTATAACTTTTTTTAAACATAAATCCCTCCTAGCTAATTCTAGTTACATTCATCATAACCTAGTAATATTACTGCCGATTATTTGTATTATGTCTAATGTTACAATGACTTATCATTTTAATAAAAAAACGCCAAAAATCTGGCATTTTTTCCTTATTTGTATGATGTTTTACAAGTTTTCCTCATAAGTCAGTAATAATGATTTAGTACCAACCATGAGCATTCCAGAAAGCAAGAGCTGCTGTCCATGAACCATAACGGCTTGCTACATAATTATCTGCTACTTTTTCTTGATTTTCAGGAGACAAGTCTCCGTTCAAATATGATGATGCTAATTGGTAACGTCCATAATATTGCCCATTTTGAGCTGTATAGCTACCGCTTGACTCACGTTGTGCGATTTCTTCTTTAGCAGCTGCCTCTGAAGAAGAAAGATTTGTATTGGTTGCTTGAGTATCTTCACTTTGTGTAGACTCTGTTGATTGTGTTGATTCAACAGCTGCTTCTGTTGTAGCTGAAGGTTCTGCTGGCTCTTCAGTGGTTTCATTAATCGTTAAGTTTTGACCAATAGAAATCTTATTAGCATCTTGAATGCCATTTTTTGAGACGATTTCGTCCACTGTCGTACCATTCTTCTTAGCAATAGCTGAAAGGGTATCTCCTTTTTGAACTGTGTAAGTTTCTGCATTAGCTAACGCTGTTGCTCCAAGTGTTGCCACTGTAACAAGTCCAAAAAGACCTAATTTTTTAGTGTTAGATGTATTCTTTGTTTGCATGATGATGCTCCTCTATCTATTTATAGTCCAATCCATACTAGTCAAAGTTATTAAATTATTTTATTTATGACCAATAGGTTAATCATCTGGCTTATTCTCTATAGGAAATTTTTAATTCAGATTAAGCTGAAGAACTATAACCATGTATCTATAATACCGTGCAAATATAACATCCTCTTGTTAGAGATATTAAAAATATTACAGGTAGTTTAGGATTAGACGAAAAAGAACGCCTACGTAGACGTTCTTAAAATACTTATAGGTCTTAAGACCTAGTTTTTATTCATTCTTACGAATTAACTCTTAAAATAAAAAAGTATTAACCCTAAAGTTACAATAGCAGCAATTGACAAGGTATCTCGACCGTTCCATAAAAGTCGACGATATCTTGTTCGCCCCTCACCACCTTGATAACCTCTGGCTTCCATAGCTATAGCCAGAGCATCTGCTCGTTTAAAGCTAGATGCAAATAAAGGAACTAAGATTGGTATAATTGACCGAACCTTTTGAATAATATTTCCTTCACCAAAATCAACACCACGCGCCTTCTGAGCATTCATAATACGCGTTGTATCGTCCATCAAGGTTGGTACAAAACGTAAACTCAAAGATAACATTAGACCAATTTCATGTGCCGGTACTTTAAAAATAGTCAGCGGTTTTAAAAGTAACTCTACTGCATCAGATAAACTTAACGGCGTGGTTGTTAGAGTAAGTAAGGTGGAAAAACTAATAATGAGTATAAACCTGAGAAATATCATCCAACCTTGATTTAAACCAACTTCCGTAATCTTAAAAAAGCCGATGGACCAAAGCACACTCCCTCTTGTATTGAAGAAAACTTGGAACAGGGTAGAGAATAATATAATCCAAATCATCGGTTTAATACCACCCAAAAAGAAACTAAGCTTAATTTTAGACAAGAAAACCAAGAAAAGTGTAAATAAAGTTATTACAGCATAAGTTAAGGGATTATTAGCCCAAAAGATAATAACAATATAAATCAGCATGGATAATAATTTACTTCTAGGATCTAATCGGTGTATAAAAGAATCACCAACAATATAACGTCCAATAATTAACTTATCCATGAACCAACACCTCTACGAATTCCTCTATTGTAATAGGAAGACTTTCAAAGCTATAACCTTTTTCTTGTAATTCTAGCGCGAACTCTGTGATTTTAGGAACACCTAACTGCTTTTCTTTGAGAAAAGTGACTTTTTGAAAAACATCTTTAGGAGTTCCCGACAACACTAGTTGCCCTTTTTCCATAACATTCACAGCTGTCGCATAATCGGCAACATCATCCATCAAGTGAGTAACTAAAACAATCGTCATTCCAGAAAGATGTAACTCCTTAAAGAGAGACATCAATTCCTTCCGGCCCTGTGGATCTAGACCGGCAGTCGGTTCATCCAGCACTAGAATATCTGGTTGCATAGCTAGAATTCCTGCGATGGCAACACGTCGCATTTGTCCCCCTGATAAATCAAAAGGATTCTGTCCATGAAACTCTTCCGGGAGTCCAACTAATTTTAGACTTTCAATAGCACGTTGTTCTGCTTCTTCCTTAGAAACTCCGAAATTTTGAGGTCCAAAGGCAACATCTTCTAAAACAGTCTCTGCAAATAACTGACTTTCTGGAAATTGAAAAACTAAACCTACCTTCTTACGAATTGGTTTTATGTCCTTATTCTTTGATTGACTGGTTATGATCGTATCATCAACGTGAACCTGACCACTAGTGGGTAAATAAAGACCATTCAAGAGCTGCATAATAGTAGATTTACCACTTCCTGTATGTCCAATAAAGGCTGTATATGAACCATCTTTTATCGTCGTCGTCATATCAAAAAGGGCACGCCCCTCAAAAGGAGTACCCGCTTGATAGATATAACTTACATTTTCGAGAGAGATTCCCATAATTGTTCTACCAATTCCTTTTCTGTCAGATAGTCTTCACAATCTATCAGACCTTTATTTCTTAGCTTTTTAGTTAATAATGCACTAAAAGGGATATCCAAACCTAAGTCAACTAACTCTGAGCCTCTACTAAATAGTTCACGAGGACTTGAAACAGACTCCACTTTACCTTTTTTCAAAACCAAAACACGGTCACTCAAAGCGACCTCATCGAGATCATGAGTAATTGATAAAACAGTCATTCCGTATTCTTTACGAATAGCTTTAATAGATTGAATCAATTCCTGGCGACCCTCTGGATCAAGCATGCTAGTTGCCTCATCCAAAATCAAAATAGATGGTCTCATAGCTACAATACCTGCGATAGCCACACGTTGTTTTTGACCTCCAGATAATCTAGCTGGCTCTCTATCCTTAAATTCTGACATTCCTACAAATTCCAGAGCCTCTTGAACTCTTGAAGCCATTTCTTCATAGGGAACACCTTTATTTTCAAGACCAAAAGCAACATCGTCTTCAACAGTTGCCCCAACAAATTGATTGTCTGGATTTTGAAAGACCATACCAATCTTATCACGTATATCCCAGACGTTCTCTTCTGTTAATTCTTGACCATCAACGATAATCTGCCCAGACTCTGCCACTAATAGTCCGTCAATAAGACGTGCTGTCGTGGATTTTCCAGATCCGTTATGGCCTACAATGGATAACCATTCCCCACGTTTCACGTGAAACGATACATCATTCAGGGTATAGGAGGTTTGATCTTGATTATATTTAAATTTTAAATTTTTTATTTCAATCATTTGTTTATCGTACTACTTAAATGTGTCCTTAAACAAGAAACCTGCACCCTTGAAATAATCATAGCCTGAGTAAATCGTAAAGAATAAAGCTACATACAGCATGATTGTCCCTACAAAATGTACGTGACACAATAATAAAATGATAGATAACATCTGAGTCACTGTCTTAATCTTACCAGGCATAGCTGCAGCGAGAACTGTACCACCGTTTTCGACTAACAAAAGACGAAGTCCTGTAACTGCCAACTCCCGACAGATGATAACTGAAACAACCCAAGCAGGAGCTTGATTAATACCTACTAGCATAATAAAAGCTGACATTACCAACATTTTATCCGCTAAAGGATCTGCAAATTTCCCAAAATTAGTAACAACATGCCATTTTCGTGCCAAATAGCCATCTAAATAATCTGTAATACTGGCAATAGCAAAGACAACTGCTGCAGCAATATGCATCACATTGCTCGACGCAAGTGATGTCATCAATAAAAAGATGGGAATTAAGACAATTCTAGCAAGTGTCAATAAGTTAGGTAAATTTTCTTTTTTAAACATTTCTTCTCGATTCTATTGGATTCTTAATGTTAGGTAGCTAGGTGTATTTTGATCTAGTTGAAATAAATCAAGTGACTCCCCATTTACCTTTAGATTAACTTTTTAAGATTGAGCGATAATAATTTGAGTTGTTTTGATTTTATCAGAAAAATCTAGAGAGTATTTTGATTCATTCGTTTTTGAAAGATAATAACTCTCTGAAGTATCTGAGTTGTCTACAGAAAACCATGTATCGTTACTATTTTCTGATAACTCCACTTCTAAAACTACTGAAGATTTTACATTGGAGAAATCAACCATTAATTGATTTCCTTAAGTTGTCGTTGTAACATTGGCCCCCGATACTGTAACCTCAGAAATGCTTCGAGACGACTTAGCTCCACCTACAATTGATAAGTGATTAACTGTAGAGATCGTATTGAGTTTAATCACCTGAGGTTGATTAGAGAGGTGTCTAATAATAATATATCCAACTGAACAGATGATAAGTAATGAAACCGCACTCAGAATTAGTAAAGGTAGATAGTTAGACTTTCTTTTTTCTTCACGTTTATGCTTTAAAAAGCGTGACATGGGAGCTTTAGCAGCTAAGGTATCTTCCTTACGTTCAACTGGTTTCTTCTCTTTTTTTAGTTTTTGCTCATTCTGTCTCTGCTCCTCAAACAGACGTTTTCCATCTAAACCAACCGAAGTGGCATACTTTTCAAGCGCCTCTTGCTGAATGTCCTCTGGCAAAGCTTTAAGTTGATCCATTTCCATAGCCAGAAGAAACTGAGCTTCGACTCCAGAAATTTTTTCTACATCATATAAACTTAACTCTTTCTTTATACGCGCTGCACGTAGTTGCTCACCTAGAGAGTGTAACTTCATTTTTCCCCTTTCTAATATTCTTCTTTGTTTTCGTGTCTCTATTATAGCAAATAATCACTTATTTAGGGAAGACAACAAAATCGGTAATCTCCATATTTGAGAGATAGTGATTCAAAAAATCCTTCAACTCCTTGGAAGTAATGCCCATCAGTTCCTGACCAAAATCAAAGTATGTTTTATCATTCTCAAAATAAGCTAGATATTGGCTTCCTAAATTCTGGATATTGTCTAGACTACGTAAAAATTCACCATACAAAGCTTTCTTTTGCAAATCCAATGCCTCATCCGTCAACAGTCTTTTTTTATCTGCCGACGTCATCACTTGACGAATTAAGCTTGACATACGGATAGGTTCTGCAGTGCCCATAGTCATAATGACAAATGAATATCTACTAGATACCTCATATTCAATTGACACAGACTCATCTATTTTTCCTTCAGCATACCATTTTTGGTAATAAGGAGATGTCCAGCCAAACAGTAAATTAAACAATAACTGTACCAGTATGTTTTCTCTCATACGATTATCAGTAAAAGGAACACTCTTAAAACCAATGGCTAGCTTTGAGATGAAAATCTCCATTTGAAGACTATCTAATTTTTGGACATCTGACTCAATGGGGTTCTTTTCTTTTTCAACTATTCTCTCAGGTAGTGTAAACTCGCTTTGTTTTTCATTGACAAAAGTGTAAATATCTTCAACATCAAAATCACCTACCAAGACGAGATGACAGTTTGCTGGTCTGTAAAAGCAGTCAAAATTATCTTCCAAGTCATTTACAGTAATTTTTTCAATGCTATCAACACTTCCAGCAATGTCTCGCCCTAATATAGTATTAGGATACAAACTTTGTAAACAACCCAAATATACTCTATAATCAGGATCATCCTGATACATATTTATTTCTTGTTCAATAATTCTTTTTTCATGGTTGACAGCATCTTCGGAACTTGTAAACTTCGATGTAAACTTTAATAAAAGTTCTAAAGACTCCTCAAAGTGATCAAGGGTAGAGAAATAATATGTTGTCTTATCCAAGGTTGTAAAAGCATTGACATCAGCTCCAAGC
The DNA here is from genome assembly GCF_900636445.1 of Streptococcus vestibularis. Lineage (NCBI taxonomy): Bacteria > Bacillati > Bacillota > Bacilli > Lactobacillales > Streptococcaceae > Streptococcus > Streptococcus vestibularis. The sequence continues at coordinate 1,932,322 of NZ_LR134275.1, forward strand.
TTGACAAAATCCAATGTCACATCCCTTCCCTGCTCATCCTCAAATAGCTTGTGTTCAAGAAAATGAGCAATACCTGCAGGATAAGATTGTAACTCACCATCAATATAAAAGTGATTATCTAGCGCCCCAAAATTCGTTGACAGAAAGGCGGCTTTTTCTAAAAATCCTTTTTTCTTAATAATTGATAAAGACATACCATTATCTAAAATTGCTGAATAAACTTCTTCATCAATTTTTTGATAATAACGTTTCTTCAAAGCAGGCATTCTAAGACACTCCTTCTAAAAAGAACAAACTCTGTAGCTTAACTTGACGTGCTACACGGCAAACATCTTTTTTAGTAACCTTCTCAATCTCATCTAGCCAATTCTCCAATGAAAGACTTTTATCACCAAAAATCACCTTATTAAAACGTTGTTCCACTAATGTTAAGGAATGATCTTCAGAGAGTAGGGCATTCATTCGTATGATTTTTTTGGTTTGATTCAGTAGAGAACTTGAAAAACGTCCTAATTTAATGTAATTCAATTCTCTACTAATTCCTCGCATAGCCTGATTTCTATTAGATTTTTCAATTCCAGCGTAAACTTCCAGTAAACCTGTAAAGATATCAAATTGACTACTAATTGAATAAGCCAATCCTTCCTTTTCTCGAAGTGTTGTAAACAAGACTGAATGGGCAAATTCACCGAACATGGCATTTAATACAATTAAAGCAAAGTAATGTTTATCTCCATATTGACACGGAAATTGGTACCCTAGATGTAAAATAGATTGACTACTCTGTCTAGGTTCTATCTTTTCTTTCACAACATTGACATAAGGTTGACTATAGCTAAACTGTAAATCAACTTGACGTCCTTCCAAAGGAAAACGATGTAAAGCTTGGAGTACTTGATAATCATCAAATTCTCCAACCATAAAGATATCAATACGATCTCTTGTCAACATACTTTGAAATTCTTGATAAGCTGTAAACGAGGTCTCTGCTTCAACAAGTTCTGCTTGACCATATTTTGGAACTTTCAAGCCCTCGTTTACAAAATAAAGCTCTCTTCCTTTAACTTCACTGTAATAGTAATTATTTTCTGTGTCAACATCCAGGTAGGTCATTAAATTTTGTTTTTCTATATCAAATACTTTATTTTGGTATTGAGCTACCCTTGACAGTGGCTTGTAAAGACACTCTTTCAAAAAACCTAGCACTTCCCAAAATAATCCATCATTCGTAGGGATAAAGGCATCTTTCAGATATGTCAACTCGATGTCAACACTATGTGTCAATCCTTTAGTTGACACTCTAGTTGACAACTGTGTTCCATAAAGAGAAGCTAGTCTCTCTTTAAAAGACTGTACTGTTGGATACGTCTGATTGGCTGTAGCCAACATTTGTGAAACTAGGGCTCGTTTAGCAATTGTTTGTTTATTCAAAGAACCTGTCATTCGAAAAACAATACGATTAGTTTTATATTTTTGTGTTGGAATGAAGTGTACATAGACACCATCAGCAATTTTCATTGATAACCTCTAAAAAGTTTATGCTTCCAATTATACCATTTTTATGCTATCTTATCTCAAGAGAAAGTTGAGGTACTATGGAATATAAATTATTTGATGAATACATCACACTACAAGCACTTTTAAAAGAATTAAGTATCATTCATAGTGGCGGAGCTATTAAAGGTTTCTTGGCTAAGAATACCGTTTTATTCAATGGTGAGGATGAAAAACGTCGTGGAAAAAAACTTCGTTATGGAGATGTTATTACCATTCCGTCTGAGGAACTTGAAATAACGATTGTAGCTCCTACTACAAATGAAATTGAAAAACATCAAAAAGCAGTCGCTGAAAAAGCACGTGTTGCTGCCATTGTTAAAAAAATGAATCAGGATAATAAAAAGAAACAAAAAGCACATCCGTCAAAAGAAAGCAATAAAACTAAACGAAACCCCGTTCGTTTCCCAGGAACCTAACTATGTGGCTCGAAAAAATTGATATTCAACACTTTAGAAATTATACTGAAGCCTCTGTGAGCTTCTCACCTCATCTCAATATTTTTCTTGGTCGCAATGCTCAAGGAAAAACAAATATTCTTGAGGCTATCTATTTTCTAGCATTGACACGTAGTCATCGGACCCGCTCAGATAAAGAACTAATTCAATTTCAGCAAAATACTCTAAAACTGAACGGCATCGTGCATCGTCATAGTGGTAAGCTACCTCTGGAAATCAGTTTATCTAATAAAGGACGCATAACAAAGGTTAACCACCTCAAACAAGCTAAATTATCCGATTATATCGGTCACATGACAGTGATTCTCTTTGCTCCTGAGAATTTACAACTTGTAAAAGGATCTCCAAGCCTAAGGCGTAAATTTATAGATATTGATTTAGGACAGATTAAGCCTGTTTATCTCTCAGACCTATCAAGTTATAATCATGTACTCAAACAACGTAATGCCTATCTCAAATCTACTGACAATGTAGACATTAATTTCCTCTCAGTGTTAGATGAACAGCTTTCCGATTTTGGAACACGAGTTATCGAACATAGACTAGAATTTATCAAGCAATTAGAGGAGGAGGCCGATAGACATCATAGTAACCTCTCAAATCAGATAGAGCGCCTTAAAATTTCCTACGAATCTAATATCCCACTGGAAAATAACAACGTTATTCGCGAATCATTTTTAACCACGTTAAAGCAAAATCACAAAAGAGATATCTTCAAAAAGAACACTGGTGTTGGTCCGCATAGGGATGATTTAACATTTTACATTAATGACATGAACGCATCTTTCGGTAGTCAGGGGCAGCAACGTAGTCTCATACTTTCTTTAAAAATGGCTGAGATTGCTCTGATAAAAAAAGTAACAGGTGAATTTCCTATTCTTCTCCTCGATGATGTCATGAGTGAGCTTGACAACCACCGTCAACTTAAACTGTTAGAAAGTATTGGCGAAGAGGTTCAAACCTTCATGACGACAACTTCACTTGATCATCTGAGTAACCTACCACCTGATTTAAAGACCTTCTTAGTTAAGAACGGTAATATTTATGAAAAACAAGTCGATTAAACGACTTGTTTTTCTATTTTTTGGTAATTAACACATGTGACAAGCATCACCCAACAAGTTGTAAATTATTTTCGCCTGAACCCTTTTATCAAAAACTATACTCACGTAAATATGTTGTAAACTTATTGTAAAGGTTCCTGTACACAAAAAGTACTTATCTGAGATAAGTACTTTTATGTTTATTAATGAGCTGAGTAGTTAGGTGCCTCGTTGGTAATTTGAACATCGTGAGGGTGACTTTCAATAAGTCCTGCACCTGACATTTCAACAAACTGAGCTTTGTCATGTAAAGCTTGGATATCTTCTGCTCCTGTATAACCCATACCTGCACGTATACCACCAATCAATTGGAATACGATATCAGCAGCAGAACCTTTATAAGCTACACGGCCTTCAATTCCTTCTGGAACAAGTTTATTCGCTTCATTAACTGCACCTTGGAAGTAACGATCGCTTGATCCCTTCTTCATCGCTGCAATTGATCCCATACCACGGTAAGATTTGTATTTACGTCCTTGGAAGATCTCAGTTTCACCTGGTGCTTCATCAGTACCAGCAAACATAGAACCAAGCATTACAGCATTACCACCTGCTGCGAGAGCTTTTACAATATCACCTGAGTATTTGATACCGCCATCAGCAATGATTGTTTTTCCGTATTCACGCGCAACGCTTGCAGCATCGTAAATAGCAGTGACTTGAGGAACACCTACACCAGCAACTACACGTGTTGTACAAATAGAACCTGGTCCGATACCTACTTTAACGACATCGACACCTGCTTCATAAAGTGCACGCGCACCTTCAGCTGTTGCAATATTTCCTGCAATCAAAGTACGGTCTGGGAAGTGGGCACGAATTTCAGCAATTTTACGAAGAACTCCTGCTGAATGACCATGTGCAGTATCAATAACAATAGCATCTGCCCCTGCTTCAAAGAGAGCTTCTGCACGTTCAAAAGTATCAGAAGTAACCCCAACAGCACCCGCTACCAAAAGACGACCAAATTCATCCTTAGCTGCATTAGGAAACTCAATAACTTTTTCGATATCCTTAATAGTAATGAGTCCTGACAAACGACCTTCTTCATCAACTAAAGGCAACTTTTCAATGCGGTGCTCATGAAGAATACTTTCAGCTGTCTCAAGATCTGTTCCAACTGGAGCAGTGACTAATTTCTCAGAAGTCATATGTTCTGAAATTTTTGTATCGTAATTAGAAATAAAACGCATATCACGGTTTGTGATAATACCAACCAATTTACGATTTTCAAGTGTCTCAACAATTGGAACTCCTGAAATACGGTAACGTTGCATCAACTCTTCAGCTTCAGCAACTTTATGTTCTGGTGTTAAGAAGAATGGATCAATGATGACACCATTTTCAGAGCGTTTTACTTTGCGAACTTCTTCAGCTTGTTCCGCAATAGACATGTTTTTGTGAATAACACCCAAGCCACCTGCACGAGCAATTGAGATAGCCATCTTACTATCTGTCACTGTATCCATGGCTGCAGTGATAATTGGAATATTTAATGTCAAATTTTTAGCTAATTTCGTCTTCAAGTTGACGTTGTTTGGTAGAACATGACTTTCCGCAGGAATAAGCAATACGTCATCAAAAGTGTAACCTTTTTTCAAGAATTTAGTGTCCCAATTTGACATTATAATCGTCCTCTTTTCTCAAAGTTTTGAGGTACAAAAACCCCAGTCTATTTTTTAATTGATAATATCATATCATGCTAAACAGATTTGTCAACAGATTTCGCACCAGATTATAAGAAAACCTTTTTCCAAATCATAACCACCCGTCTAACGGGTGGTTTGACCAAGGGCTATAAGCCCATAATACCAGCCAGCGCCTAAAGACGCTGGCTTTCACTTTGTTCAAGCCTTATTGCTTTTGACTCGTCACAAGCCTCTCAAAGAGGCATTCGCATTACTTACCGTTATCCCTAAAGGGATTTTCATATTCTTTCACGCTTAATTTATCTAAAGCGATATCATGCTTCTCTTGTTCCTGAATATATTTCTTAATTGTGGCTTCATTAAGTCCTACCGTACTTACATAATAACCTTCTGCCCCAAAATGTCTGTTCCCAAATTTATATTTTAAATTGGCGTGTTTATCAAACATCATTAATGCACTTTTACCTTTTAAATATCCCATAAAACTAGCTACACTCATTCGTGGTGGAATACTTACTAACATATGGACATGATCTGGCATTAAGTGGCCTTCTATTATTTCAACGCCTTTATATTGGCATAGTCTATGAAAAATCTCTCCCAGACTACTCCTATATTGATTATAGATTATTTTTCGTCTATACTTAGGTGTAAATACAATGTGGGACTTACACATCCATTTTGTATGTGATAAACTGTGAGCTTTTTGCGCCATAGTCTTAACTCCTTCCGCTTTACAATTGGCTTGAACACCTATAATGTAACTCGTTTGGAGTTTTTTTGTTATGACGGTATAACCTTCGATGCGCACCCGCATAGCGGGTGGTTTATCTGTTTCGCACCTTCGGAGCGAAACGGACTTAAAGTCACATAATAAAAATAGGGGTCCAGATAATCTGGAGTCCCTATTTTTATTTCTTAGAAATATTTAATTCCCATCGCTTCTTTTACTTCTGCTAATGTTTGTCCAGCAACCTCGCGCGCAGCTTGACTTCCGTTTTCAAGCATACGGAAAACTTCCCCCATATCCTTGGCATACTCTAAACGACGTTCACGAATTGGAGTCAACTCACGTTCTAAAATTTCTAGAAGATAACGTTTTGTTTTCACATCTCCCAAACCACCGCGCTGATAATGTTCCTTCATTTCAGCAATTGTAACAGCATCCTCTTCGCGACCAAAGATATCAAGATAATGGAAAACCATATTACCTTCGATTTGGCCTGGATCTTCCACACGAATATGATTTGGATCAGTATACATGCTCATTACTTTTTTACGAACAGTATCCTCATCATCTGAAAGGAAGATTCCATTCCCTAAGGATTTAGACATCTTAGCATTACCATCTAGACCTGGGAGGCGTCCTGCAGCTTCATTTTCAGGGTAGATTCCCTCTGGCTCAACCAAAATATCACAATTATAAGTATGATTGAAGCTACGTGCAATTTCACGTGTCTGCTCAATCATTGGCTTTTGGTCATTACCGACAGGAACATAATTTGCTTTAAAGGCTGTGATATCAGCTGCCTGAGAAATTGGATAAACTAGAAAGCCTGTTGGAATCGATTCTCCAAAGCCTTTTTGAGCAATTTCCGTCTTAACCGTTGGGTTACGCTCTAAACGTGCCAATGAAACTAGGTTCATGTAATACATAGTCAACTCAGCCAACTCAGGAATCTGACTTTGAATGAAAATGGTTGACTTCGCTGGATCCAATCCTACAGAAAGATAATCTAAAGCAACATTTCCAATCGATTCTTTGATGATTTCTGACTCTTTTGCGTGATCCGTAAGAGCTTGCTGATCAGCCAAGAAGACAAACATGTTATATTTATCTTCGTTTTGTAAAAGGACACGATTTTTTAAACTACCAACATAGTGTCCTAGATGAAGTTTCCCTGTTGGACGGTCTCCCGTCAAAATAATAGGTTTCGCCATGTAATTACCTCTCTAATACAAAAAATCCCCACGCAAAAATATGCGTGAGGGCGTTAATCACTTTTGATACGCGGTACCACCTCAGTTGATAACTCTTTGTAAAGCTATCATCTCAAAACTTCTCAACAAAGAAGTTGCACGGTAAGGGGTGCCAAACCTAACGTTTATGTGTTCACGTTACTCGTCAATTTTCCTCAGCCCATTCATTCCACCTTCATACTGGTTTACACCTACCACCAGCTCTCTAAAAAAGAAAGGAAGAATTACTCTTCTGATGACTATTATTCTACATTGTTTTATCTATTTTTGTCAAGATTATGTCTATAGTTTCACGTGAAACACAACCTCAGATACAACCAAAATAGTCATTACTTGACGGAAACTTAAAAAGACTTGATAATAAGAATATCATTTCTAGGAGATAATATATGAAACGTCGAATAATAGACATATTTTTAGTTACACTCGGTTCTTTTATTGCTGCGGTTGGCTATAACTCACTTTTAGTTAAGAATAATATTGCTTCAGGTGGTGTCGGAGGGCTAGCCATTAGTTTAAATGCCCTTTTTGGTTGGAATAATGCTAACTTCGTCTTAGCAACAACCATCCCTTTGTTAATTTTATGTTGGTGCTTTCTTGGCCGCGAAGTTCTCCTAAAAACCTTCTATGGGTCTCTTGTCTTCCCAACTTTTATCAAATTAACTGAGGGCTTACCTACACTCACCAAACAACCTTTGTTGGCTGCTATTTTTGGTGGGATTGTATTAGGGTTAGGACTAGGAATAGTCTTTTATGGAAATTCCTCAACTGGAGGAACTGGAATTATCACGCAAATTCTCAACAAGTATACACCACTCCCGCTAGGAATGGTACTACTTATTGTCGATGGAATCATTGTCGCAATCAGTACCATTGCCTTTCCTCCTGATACTGTTATGTATTCCATTCTCTCACTTGGAGTTGTTTCTCTTACAATTGATAAAATGATGGTCGGACTCAATTCATCACGAAATCTTCTAATCATTTCGCAAAATAGTGAACAAATCCTAAACTACATCACTAGAGTCGCTGATCGAGGAGCAACAAAAATCCCAATTCTTGGTGGACATACCGGACATGCACAGAACATGATTATGACTACCTTGTCAACTCGTGAGGTTCCAAAAGTTCAAGGAGAAATCCAAAAAATAGATGAAACTGCCTTTATCGTCATTGTTCCTGCTTCTACAGTTATGGGACGTGGATTTAGCCTCCAAAAAGATTACCAAAGAGTTCCAAATGACTTTATTAATCCCTTGTAAAATCAATTGAAATAAAGTCTAATTTCTCGTAAAATAGTAGTTAAGAATAAAAATAAAGGATATTATATGCTTACTGTATCAGATGTATCGCTTCGTTTTAGCGATCGTAAACTTTTTGATGATGTTAACATTGCCTTCACGCCAGGTAATACTTACGGTCTTATCGGTGCTAATGGTGCTGGTAAATCCACTTTTTTGAAAATTTTAGCTGGTGATATTGAACCAACAACAGGACATATCTCGCTTGGTCCTGATGAACGTCTTTCTGTCCTTCGTCAGAACCACTTTGACTATGAAGAAGAACGCGTTATCGATGTTGTTATTATGGGTAATGAACGCCTCTACGATATCATGAAAGAAAAAGATGCTATCTACATGAAAGAAGATTTTTCAGATGAAGATGGTGTCCGTGCTGCTGAATTAGAAGGACTCTTTGCTGAATTGGGTGGTTGGGAAGCTGAAAGCGAAGCCTCACAATTGCTTCAGAACCTAAATATCTCAGAAGACCTTCACTATCAAAACATGAGTGAATTGGCTAATGGTGACAAGGTGAAGGTGCTCCTTGCAAAAGCACTATTTGGTAAACCAGATGTACTTCTTCTTGACGAACCTACCAATGGTCTTGATATCCAGTCAATATCTTGGCTTGAAGATTTCTTGATTGATTTTGAAAATACGGTCATTGTCGTATCCCATGACCGTCACTTCTTGAATAAAGTGTGTACGCATATGGCCGACCTTGACTTTGGTAAAATCAAACTCTATGTCGGTAACTATGACTTCTGGAAACAATCTTCAGAATTGGCTGCACGCTTGCAGGCTGACCGTAATGCCAAAGCAGAAGAAAAAATTAAGGAACTTCAAGAATTCGTTGCACGTTTCTCTGCCAACGCTTCAAAATCTAAACAAGCGACTTCTCGTAAAAAGATGCTTGATAAAATTGAGCTAGAAGAAATCGTCCCATCAAGTCGTAAATACCCATTTATCAATTTCAAAGCAGAGCGTGAAATCGGTAATGACCTTCTAACAGTTGAAAATCTCACTGTTAAGATGGATGGTGAGACTATTCTTGACAACATTAGTTTCATCTTGCGACCAGGAGATAAGACTGCCATCATCGGTCAAAACGATATTCAAACAACTGCATTGATTCGTGCCCTTGCCGATGATATTGACTACGAAGGTACAATCAAATGGGGTGTTACTACTAGCCGCTCTTACCTTCCAAAAGACAATTCTAAAGACTTTGCATCTGGTGAATCAATTCTCGAATGGCTCCGTCAATTTGCCGAAAAAGGTGAAGATGATGATACCTTCTTACGTGGATTCCTTGGGCGTATGCTCTTCTCAGGAGATGAGGTTAATAAATCTGTCAGTGTTCTCTCAGGGGGAGAAAAGGTACGTGTCATGCTTTCTAAACTCATGCTTTTGAAATCTAACGTCCTTCTTCTAGATGATCCTACTAATCACTTGGATTTGGAATCAATCTCAAGTCTGAATGATGGCGTCCGTGACTTCAAAGAGTCTGTTATCTTTGCCAGTCATGACCATGAATTTATTCAAACAATAGCGAACCACATCGTAGTTGTTTCTAAAAATGGGGTAATTGACCGTATTGATGAAACTTATGATGAGTTCCTTGAAAATGAAGAAGTGCAAGCTAAAGTCAAAGCACTATGGGCTGATTAAACTATAAAAAGATGCAGGTTGGGATATCCCAACCTGTCTTAGTATCATTATGACAAATAAAAAATACCATACGACTTTATTATTTTATCTGGCTGCTTTTTTCTTGCCAGTACTAATCATGATAGGGGTGCTGTATTGCCAAAAAATCTATCCTGGTAGTGAGCGGACTATTTTAACAAGTGATGGTTTTCATCAGTATGTGATTTTTGCAACTGGACTTAGGAATATACTTCATGGAGATGGAAGCCTCTTTTACACCTTTACAAGTGGGCTAGGTCTTAATTTCTATGCTCTAACAAGCTATTACTTAGGTTCCTTCTTGTCTCCACTTTACTATTTCTTTACGGTCAACCAAATGGCCGATGCTTTTTATTATATAACACTGCTTAAGTTCGGTCTTATTGGGCTATCAGGAGCTTTTAGCTTTAAGCGTCTCTTTACAAAAGTGTCAAGAAGTTTCATCCTATGTCTTTCTACAGGATTTTCTTTGATGAGTTTTGCTACTAGTCAGTTAGAAATTAATACCTGGCTAGATGCCTTTATTCTAGCCCCTCTAATCATATTAGGTTTACACCTCTTACTAAGATTCAATAGACGGGGCTTATACTTTTTTAGTCTAACCTGCCTTTTTATCCAAAACTACTATTTTGGATATATGATGGCTATTTTCCTAACCCTTTACACCATAGTACAATTGATAACTATCAAGGGATGGAAGAGTAAGATTCTTCATTTCATAGACTTTGGAATTATTTCTATACTTGCTGGTTTAAGTAGTGCTGTCATGCTACTACCAACGCTACTTGACTTGACCACACATGGTGAAAAATTTACAGGTGCGTCAAGTTTGTTGACAGAGTCCACCTATTATTTTGACTTCTTTGCGAAAAATCTCGTTGGAGTTTACGATACTACTAAATTTGGATCAATCCCTATGATCTATGTGGGAATCTTACCTTTGATTCTTTTTCTACTTTTCTTTATTAGTAGGGAAGTCAAGATATCATTACGTCTAGGTTATCTCCTATTAGTAGCTTTCTTTATCGCTAGCTTCTACTTACAGCCTCTTGATTTGTTTTGGCAAGGAATGCATGCCCCCAATATGTTTCTCCATCGCTATTCTTGGCTACTATCTCTCCTAATTGTTCTTTTGGCAGGAGAAACACTCAACCGAATAAAAAACTTTTCTTTTAAAAGACTCCTCCTATCTTTCTTAGTATTGAGTACCTCTTACTTACTAACTTGGATTTTCCAATCTCACTATAGCTTTATTGAATCAGTCTCCTGGCTATTAAGCCTAGCATTTCTTCTAGCCTATGCCATTCTATTTATTAGCTATTTTAGACAGCAAATTCCTGGTAGTGTTTTTCGCTGTTTCACCTTCTTATTCTGCATTTTTGAGCTTGCATTAAGTACTTACTATGTTGTTGGAGCTCTGGGAAATGAGTGGGTATTCCCAACTCGTGAAGGCTACCTACGAAATATGTCTTCCATTACAAAACTAGTTTCAGATACTAAGCAAGCGAATAAGACTTTTTACCGTACTGAAAGGTTAGAAGCTCAAACTGGTAACGACAGTATGAAATTCAATTATTATGGTATTTCTCAATTTTCATCCATTCGAAATACTGCTTCAAGCTCAACACTCGATAGGTTAGGCTTCAAATCTGAAGGGACTAATTTAAACCTACGTTACCAAAATAACACCATTATCTCTGATAGTCTCTTCGGAATAAAATATAATTTATCGAACTTTGACATTAATAAGTATGGTTTTAATCACGTAACTTCTGAGAAAACAATGGGGCTTTATCAAAATAATAATGCAAGCCAGCTTGCTATCTTAACTGATGGCATTTACAACAATATTGACCTCACTGTCAATACGCTTGACAATCAAACTAGCTTGCTAAATGCCCTATCTGGACTCAACTTAAACTATTTTAAACGAGTTCCATCTCAACTCTTTGATCAAGATGCTAAGTCTTTGAATCAGCGCGTGGCTAAAAACGTTAGCAACTCGAATAAAGATTTTGTTACAATAACCTATCGAGTCATCGCTCCACCACATAGTCAACTCTATGTTAGTGTTCCTAATATTTCTTGGTCCGATGACAATAACCACTCTCTGTCAATTACTGTAAATGGTGTGACAAGAAATCAAGTTACTGACAATACCTTTGATTTCTTCGATCTTGGTTACTTTGAAACAGAAGCAATGGTTACCATCAAACTTAGTTTTCCTGGCAATAAAGCAATATCCTTTGATAATCCTAGTTTTTATGCCCTTGATACTAAAAACTATCAGATAGCTATGGATACTATTAATGACCGTGATAGTAAGGTTACGACGTCAAATAATAAAGTGTTCGTTGATTATAGTAGTAAAACGAATGCCTCACTATTCTTTACCATTCCATACGATAAGGGGTGGACAGCGACCATAAATCATAAAAAAGTTAAGATTCAACGCGCCCAAAAGGGGTTCATGAAAGTTGATGTCCCTAGTGGGAAAGGTAAAGTTGTTCTAACCTTCATTCCCTATGGTCTTAAGACAGGTTTATTGATTAGTCTATTGGCAAGTATCATATTTTGTTGCTACGCTTATTTCATCAGAAAAATAACTATTATTCGAAACAGCTGATTATCTTAAATTAAATAGGTCTGGGACAATTGTTCCAGACCTATTTATCTTTGGGTACAAAAAAAACGGCTCTATAATTTCTGTAGTGGGTAAAACCACTGTAGAGATTATAGAGCTTTTTAAGTGTACACAAAAAGTCCCATAAGAACTATAATGAAAAGCAACCAAACCATCATTAGGAAGAACTTATGAGACTTATTAAGAATACCACAGAACTAATCTGAATTAAAGACCAAAATATCATTATTTCACTTGTTTTTGAAACTGACACTCATATCGAGATTCAAGCAAAACTTGATTACCCTGCACCATCATGTCCTCACTGCCAAGGAAAGATAATCAAATATGACTTTCAAAGACCTTCTAAAATTCCTCTTCTCGAACAAGCGGGAACGCCGACACTGCTACGTCTGAAGAAACGTCGGTTTCAGTGTAAAAGTTGTAGGAGAATCACGGTGGCTAAGACATCAATCGTTGAGAAAAACTGCCAAATCTCAAATCTAGTCCGTCAAAAGGTCTCACAACTCCTAACTGAGAAGATGTCACTAACGGATATTGCCAGAAGACTTCGTGTATCAACATCCACTGTCTATCGTAAGCTTGATCAGTTTTCTTTCAAGGAACATTTTGATAAACTCCCAAGGGGTATGTCCTGGGATGAGTTTGGTTTCAAGAAAGGGGAATTATCTTTTGTTGCTCAGAACTATGAGACAAACAAACTCATAACTATCCTTGATAATCGCCGTCAAACCACTATACGAAACTACTTTTTGAAGTATCCTTTGAAAGCACGCCAAAAGGTACGGTTTATCACGATGGATATGTCAGGAGCCTATATGCCCCACTAGCTCGAAGGCTTTTCCCAAATGCCGAAATCATTATTGATCGTTTCCACATCATCCAGCACCTTGGTCGAGCCTTTTTAAAGACAAGAATTGCCATTATGAACCAATTTGATAAGAAGTCACTACCCTATCGAACCTTGAAAAATCACTGGAGACTCTTCCAAAAGGACAGCCGTAAACTCTCTTTCAACTCTTTTTATTCAAAGACTTTCCGCCAAACTTTAGCACCACATGAAGTCGTTGAGAAGACACTAGGCTTTTCAAAAGAGCTTACTGACTACTATACACTTTATCAGCTTTTGCTTTTTCACTTTCAGGAGAAGAGAGTAGATGAGTTCTTTGAGCTGATAGAGGAAAATAGAAGCAAAGTCAATCACTATTTTCAAACGGTCTTTAGAACTTTTCTTAGACACAAACAATACATCCAAAATGCACTAGAAACAGACTATTCAAACGCAAAACTGGAAGCTACCAACAAGTTGATTAAAGACATCAAACGGTTGGGCTTCGGTTTTAGAAACTTCATCAACTTTAAGAAACGTGTCTTCATCACTCTGAACATAAAAAAGAGAAGACCTATCAGGTCCTCTCTAGATGTTAGCTTTTCGTCACCCACTACAGTTGACAAAGAGCCAAAAAAACTCAAGCTATACAACTCGAGGTGTCTTATCACTCCGCCAGTAGGACTCGAACCTACGACATCATGATTAACAGTCATGCGCTACTACCAACTGAGCTATGGCGGATAAAACTGCTAAGTAGCAAAATAGTCCGTACGGGATTCGAACCCGTGTTACCGCCGTGAAAAGGCGGTGTCTTAACCCCTTGACCAACGGACCAAGTTTTGAGATTTTTATCTCGCTGACACTCTTATTATTATATCAGAGTATTCGATTTTGTCTATACTTTTTTTCAAAAAAAAAATTAATTTTTGCTGAATTTATTCGAATTTTACGTTAGTTTTTATCTAGCTTTTACAAAGTATTGACATGTTGCTATATATTTTGTAAACTAAAGTTATTGGTCCCATAGCTCAGCTGGATAGAGCATTCGCCTTCTAAGCGAACGGTCGCAGGTTCGAATCCTGCTGGGATCAGATGAAAAAACGCAATCTAGAATTTCTAGTTGCGTTTTTCTTTTGCTTCGATAAATAGAAAATAATTTAAAATAAACAAGGGGAGCAAAGTTGTATATAGACTGTATTCATATAAATATTGGGCAAACCAAGTTGATGCTGCGACTCCCACCATAAAGGTAAAGATGATAATAGTAGTGTAAGAAGCTTGTTTTAGTACTTTAGGATCACTCTCACCAATAGCTCTTGCAACTGTTAGGGAAGTATTAGTGATATTACCAGTCATCATGAAGGAGGCATAATTTACTCCTCTGACCCGCTTAAAAATCCCTACCTGAAGAGAGGCAAAGAAGGCCAAGCCTGCAATCGTAATAGTAGAATCAACGTAAGGTGTAATAATGGCGAGAATAGTCATCAAGAGAAAGGCAAGTCTAATCGCTTGCAAATGCCATCCCCATTTATGGTTAATAAGCCACTTCTTAACAAAAAAAACAAAAAACTGACCTAAAACAAAGAAAAAAATAGGTATTACATAACTAAAAGCTCTTGCAATATGCCCTTCAACAAGGTGAATGACTAAATAGAGGAGATTCCCTGTCTGGATACTTGCAAATCGTCCGTCTTGAGTATTGTATGTGTAGGCATCAATAAAGCCTCCTATATAACTAACTAGAGTTGCTACTCGTAAACCTTCAAAAACACGATAGGAGCGTTTTTTCATTTTGAACATGTTGATTTCCTTTTTCTACTTATGATAAGGACTTCCTTGCTGAATCATGAATGCGCGATAAATTTGTTCCACTAATACAAGGCGCATAAGCTGATGAGGAAAAGTCAAGAGACCAAAACTCATCAATTGATTAGCCCTCTTTTTCACTTTAGGGGATAGCCCCAGACTCCCCCCTATAATAAAAGTAATATCTGAATAGCCTCTAAGGGTCGCTTGCTCTAACTCTTTGGCAAACTTTTCTGAGGGAAATTGCTTTCCCTCAATTGCTAAGGCAATGACGTAATCACGGTCACCAACCTTAGCCAAAATACGCTGTCCTTCTTTGTCTAGGATAGCTTTATTTTCAGCTTCGCTTGCATTATCAGGCGTCTTCTCATCAATCAACTCTATAGACTCAAATTTTGTGAAGCGTCCTAGCCGTTTGATATACTCTGAAATGCCATCTTTCAAATATTTTTCTTTCAATTTTCCAACGGTAATCAATTTAACTTTCATAGCTTCATTATAGCACATATCCACAATCTTTTAACACCTTATCCACACCTTTTCATATTTCATATCCCCTATTTATTCCATCTAGAATAGCCTATCATCTACTTTTCCACAGATTGTGGATAACTTTCAAAAAAATCACTTTATGATATAATTAAGCTTACTTTGATATGTTTATCAAAAAGGAGGAATAAACGTGAAAAAATTTAACTGGAAAAAAATAGTAACGCCAATTGCAATGCTAGTTATTGGCTTACTTGGTGGTTTACTTGGTGCCTTTATCCTACTAACAGCAGCTGGGGTATCTTTTACCAATACAACAGATACAGGAATCAAAACGGCTAAGACCGTCTACAGCAATACAACAGATACAACTAAGGCTGTTAAGAAAGTACAAAATGCTGTTGTTTCTGTCATCAATTATCAAGAAGGTTCATCTTCAGATTCTCTAAATGACCTTTATGGCCGTATCTTTGGTGGAGATGATAATTCTGACTCTAGCCAAGACAAATCAAAAGATTCTGATGGGTTGCAAGTCGCTGGTGAAGGTTCTGGGGTCATCTATAAAAAAGATGGTAAAGAAGCTTATATCGTAACCAACAACCACGTTGTCGATGGCGCTAAAAAACTCGAAATCATGCTTTCAGATGGATCAAAAATTACTGGTGAACTCGTTGGTAAAGATACTTACTCTGACCTAGCAGTTGTCAAAGTTTCTTCAGATAAAATTAAAACCGTAGCGGAATTTGCAGACTCAAACTCTCTAACAGTAGGTGAGAAGGCAATTGCTATCGGTAGCCCACTTGGTACTGAATATGCCAACTCAGTAACAGAGGGAATCGTTTCTAGCCTTAGCCGTACTGTAACTATGCAAAACGACAATGGTGAAACTGTTTCAACAAATGCTATCCAAACAGATGCTGCTATTAACCCTGGTAACTCAGGTGGTGCCTTAGTCAATATCGAAGGACAAGTTATCGGTATTAACTCAAGTAAAATTTCATCAACGTCAGCAGTCGCTGGTAGCGCCGTTGAAGGTATGGGATTTGCCATTCCATCAAACGATGTTGTCGAAATCATCAATCAATTGGAAAAAGACGGTAAAGTTACACGACCAGCCCTAGGAATCTCAATGGCCGATCTTAATAGCCTTTCTAGCAGTACAACTTCTAAATTAGATTTACCAGATAAGGTGAAATCTGGAGTTGTTGTCGGTAGTGTTCAGAAAGGTATGCCAGCTGACGGTAAACTTCAAGAAAATGATGTTATCACTGAGATTGATGGTAAGGAAATCAGCTCAAAAACTGATATTCAAACCAATCTTTACAGCCATAGTATTGGAGATACTATCAAGGTAACCTTCTATCGTGGTAAAGATAAGAGAACTGAAGATCTTAAATTAACAAAATCTACAGAAGACTTATCTGATTAATCATTGACAAATCTGTCAAAAGACCTTTACAATAATGTAAAGGTCTTTTTTGGGAAAGGAACACCATGTCAGAACAACTCAAAACTTTACCTATTAGTGAAATTTACCCCAATCCTTTTCAACCTCGTCTAGAATTCTCCGATGAAGAGTTAGTAGAACTAAGTCAGTCAATATCAGAAAATGGTTTAATACAACCAATTATTGTACGAAAATCTGACATTATTGGTTATGAACTAATTGCTGGAGAAAGACGTTTACGTGCCTGTAAACGTTTAGGGATGACAGAAATCCCTGCAGTTGTAAAGAAAGTTACAGATCAAGAGAGTCGTAAACAAGCTATTATTGAAAATTTACAACGATCAAATCTCAATCCTATCGAAGAAGCAAAGGCCTATCGTAATTTAATTGATGAGTTAGCTTACAGTCACGAGGAACTCGCTAAAGCTATGGGGAAATCTAGACCATATATTAGTAACACTCTTAGACTACTACAACTTCCGCGAGAGATACAAACTAGTATTGAAAACGGAAGTCTGAGTCAGGGACATGCTAGAGCACTCTTAGCTGTTGAGGATTCTCGAAAGCAGTTAACCATCTTTCAGCAGGTTTTGGCTGAAAGATGGTCTGTTCGTACTCTAGAAAAAAAACTTCAAGAACTTCCTAGAAAACAAAAATCTAAAAAAGATATCCATATAAAAGATAAAGAAAAAGAACTTGAAAAATCACTAGGTCTTCCCGTAACTCTACGTTATCACAAAACTCACTCGGGAACGATTCAAATACACTTTTCGACGGAAGAAGATTTTAACAGAATTATCAACAAGCTTATCTAGGCTGTTAATTGTGGAAAAAGGTGAATCAGACTTATCCACATCGTGAAAATGATGCCCTCCCTTTATTTTAGAGGGATTCTTTTTTTATCAACAGACTGTGGATAACTTTTATTCCCAGTGTGAATTATTTTTTATGCCTGTGGATAACCTCACAAACTTTTCTCTTTCTGACCTGTGGAAAACTTTTTTGTTTTATGATAGAATCAGAGGACAAGAATAAAGAAGGAGAATTGATAGA